>NZ_CAKKMV010000010.1 GCF_918697865.1 Massilia sp. Bi118
GGATGGAGGTGGTGGCGGAGTTGTTGGGCGAGTGACCCCCGCCTTCGCGGGGGGCATGCAGGGCAATGCCCGGAATGCCAATCAGGCGTTCTGGCCCACAGCCACGCCCAGCCGCCGATCCGGCGCCCCGGCCGTACGCCGGTCCCGCGACCCCGAAGTCCTGCGCTCGCGCATGCGCCGCTCCGGACGGCCATCCGGCAAATCGCCCAGCGGCGACACCTCATTCTCCTTGGCGTCCTTGCGCAAGCTGCCCATCTGGATCGCGTACTGGCGCGCGAATTCGGCGCCGAGGAAGAAGATCTGCGCCGAGTAATACACCCACAGCAGCAGCGCGATCAGTGAGCCGGCCGCGCCGAAGCTGTCGGTGGTGCCGCTGTTGCCGATGTACAGGCCGATCGCGAACTTCCCCAGCGTCCACATGAGGGCGGTGCCGAGCGCGCCGATGGTGACGTCGTGCCAGGACAGCTTGATGCGCGGCAGCAGCTTGTAGATGGCGCCGAACATGACGGCGATCACCAGGAAGCTGAAGAGCGAGGCGACCCAGCCCAGGACGATGGTGGCGTCATGCCACATGCCGCCGATGAAGTCTTCGACCACGTTGAGGCCGGCCGATATCACGAGCGAGGTCATCAGTAGCAGGGCCAAAGTCAAAATCAGGCCGAACGACAGCAGCCGGGTGCGCACCGTGTCCCACCAGCCGGCGTCCTTCGGCGGCGGCACGTCCCAGATCTCGTCCAGGCTGTCCTTCAGTTCGGAGAAGGCGCTGGTCGCGCCGACAATCAGCAGGACGCCGGCAACGATGGTCGCGAACAGGCCGCTGTCCTTGTTGCGGGCGCCGGCCACGATCGCCTGTATGGTCTCGGCGCCCTTCGGGCCGACCAGGTGGCGCAGCTGGCCCATCAGCTGCCCCTGGGCCGCTTCGGTACCGTAGAAAAAGCCGGCGACGGCAATCACCAGCACCAGGATGGGGGCAAGCGAGAACAGCGAGTAATAGGCGAGGGCCGCGCCCTTGCTCGCAGCGCGGTGTTCCATCCATTCCGTCACCGAGCAGCGCATCACGTGCATGAGCTTGCGGGGGGGCGGCAGCCATTTTTTTAGATCCATATCGCTTCCTCCAAAACAGGAACGCGCCCGAAGGCGCGTTGATTGCGGTCAGCAAGGGAGCGTGGAGACTCCCATGATGCCTGTTACTGCACGCGGCGTTCGATGGTGATCTGCTCGACCTCGACGCGGCGGTTCGGCGCCAGGCACTCGATCAGCTCCGACTTCTTCTTCTGGTTGCAGTCGGTGACAACCGGGTCTGCTTCGCCTTTGCCGCTGGCACGCAGGCGGTTGGCATCGATGCCCTTGCCGACCAGATAGTCCTTCACGGCGTTGGCGCGGCGCTCGGACAGCTTCTGGTTGTACTTGGTCGAACCCAGGCGATCGGTATAGCCGGTGATGTCGACATTGGTGATCGAGGTGTCGGCTTGCAGGGCAGCGGCGATCTCATCCAGCTTCGGCGCCGGCAGGATCACGGTAGCCTTGTCGAATTCGAAGGTCTTGCTGGCGTCCAGGGTCACCTTCTCGAAGCGGGCCGGCGGCGGCGGGGCCGGTGCCGGTTCCGGCGCCGGGGCCGGTGCCTGCGCGACCGGGGTCGGCTCGACCACCGGAGCCGGTGCCGGCGGCGCCGGCGGCGGGTTGAAGGCGTAGATCAGGCTGAAGCTGACGTACTTGGTCAGGGCCTTCGAGAAGCCGAACTTGTCGTCGTCGTTCAGGTTGCTCTTCATGGCGCGGCCGTCCAGCTGCACCGACCAGCGGTCGTTCAGGCTGGCCTGCACACCCAGGCCGGCGGTGTAGTAAGGCGACCAGCCGGAAGCCTTGAAGCCCGGACGGGTTGCGCGGTCACGCTCGCCACCCACACCGACCAGCAGGAACGGACGGATCTGCTTACGCGACAGCATCAGCAGTGCGTCGACGCCGACCACGGTCTGGCGGTACTTGGTGAGATTGTTGTCGGCACGCGCTTCGGTGGCGCCGATCTGGATGTCCCACAGCGGGTGCACCGGCTTACCGAATTTCAACCCGCCGCCCCAGTCCTTGTCGCCGACGCCGAAATCGTGGTCCGGCTTGATGCCGACGACGGTCGGTGCGATGTACCACGACGGGTTGATGACTTCTTGAGCCAGCGTCGAACCAGCCGAGCAGAGCAGGGCAGCAGCAAGAGCGATCTTCTTCATATTATTCACAGGTAACTCCCATAGGTTGTAAAAGTACTGACATCGCGTGCCTAGCAGTGATGTTGTGGTCAAGAATACAAGCCCGTGTGTCCAAGGGTCCGTGCGGTACCGCACCTAGCCACCCGTGTTTGTGACAATTACGCAACGCGGCAGTTCCCTTTTTGCCCTGCTCAGCCATTAAATTCGGTTTAAGATGCCCGATCGTCGCTCTTTGTCGGCCATTTATTTCCCCGACGGAAGATTGAACGGGCGGAAGCATTTCCGAAATGAATTGTTTCTATTTGTAATAATTGCAGGATCGGCAAGTCACATCCCTTCACCTGGTTCCGGAATGTCAGCGTTTCTACAGGCAGCCCTTGCCGGGCATGCCATAAAAACCGTCGGTTTTCCCCGTTTTACGCAATTATGCGCCTGTGCCGCGTCAATACGGCATTGGAAAAATAACTTTGAGAAATTTTCGGCAATGTTGGCTGGCGCACAGAAGCCCGGGTCTGATGCAGGCAATCTTGTATCCAGTTAAGCGGAACCGGCAAGTTGTCTCAGGGTCATACAGATAAACGCCGGTCCGGGCCATACCGAACACAGTCTCATAACATGGAGTAAACCAACATGCATGCAGCGACTCACCACAATGCGGTGCAAGGCGACACCAGCGCAGTGCACACGTCCAGCAACTCTGCACTGATCGAACGTGTCCCGCCCCAGCCGACCGAGCGCGCCCCGATTTCGCTGGCGCCGATCGAGCGCGTGCGGTCGACCTCGGCCACCCAGCGCCGTATCGAAAACATGCAGAAGCTGATTGGCGAGCTGCAAACGCATGAAATGCTTGCCGACGAGATCGCCTGGTTCCTGAAATTCTCGCCGTCGGGCGCCCGCAAATACATCCGCGACCTGCGTGAAGCCGGCGTGATCGAACTGGCCCGCTACATCGAGGGCACCGCCACCTACCTGGGCAAGGCGGTCTACCGCATCTCCCCGGATCCGGAGCGCGTCAAGGCCTTCCTGGCCGCGATCTGCCAGCCGAAGCGCGAAGGCGCCGCCCCGCGCAAGGAGCGCCCGGGCCTGCGCGAGCAGAGCATGGCCGGCACCGGCCGCCACTTCCACATTCTGGCCGACGACACCCACTACGCGATCCGCGTGAACCGCAGCCCGGTCACCCGCGATCCGCTGGTCGCAGCCCTGTTTGGCCCGGCCCCGAGCCAGGTTGCCAAATAAGGCAGTCCGATCCGGCCCAGCACCGAATCTGCCCTGACCCGTACGCGGCCTTGACGGCTGCCATGCGAGGAAACGGCACGATGCACGCCACCGCCCACGGGCGGTGGTTTTTTTTTGCAATTGAAAAACCGATAAGGGTTCCCATATGCGGCGGGAAGCGGCAAACCGCCGCGCTGCCAACACAGGAGAACCCATGTTACCGAGTGCCGAATCGCTGGAAGGAAAGCCCGTACCCCAAGTAACTTTCAAGGCCCGCCCGGGCGACGAGTGGCGCGACATCACGAGCGACGAGCTGTTCAAGGGCAAGACCGTGGTCGTGTTCGCCCTGCCGGGCGCCTATACGCCCACCTGTTCGAGTGCCCATCTGCCACGCTATAACGAACTGGCGCCGGTTCTGCGCGAAAATGGGGTCGACGACATCGTCTGCATCACCGTCAACGATCCTTTCGTCGTCAACGAATGGCAGCGCAGCCAGGAAGCGGACAACATCACCATGATCCCGGACGGCAACGGCGACTTCAGCGAAGGCATGGGCCTGCTGGTGGACAAGCGCGAGCTCGGCTTCGGCAAGCGCTCCTGGCGCTATTCGATGCTGGTGAAGGACGGCATCGTCGACAAGATCTTCATCGAGCCGGACAAGGAAGGCGACCCCCTCGAAGTGTCGGATGCCGACACCATGCTCCGCCACATCAATCCGGAGGCCAGGCCGCGCGAGCCGGTGGTCATGTTCTCCAAGCCCGGCTGCCCCTACTGCGCGCGCGCCAAGGCCGTGCTGAAGGCGAAGGGAATCACCTACACGGATATTTCCCAGGACCAGAAGATCAATACCAGCGTGCTTCGCGCCGTGTCTGGCGAAATGACCTGGCCGCAAGTCTTCATCGGCGGCACCCGGATTGGCGGCGCGGAGGCGGTCGAGGCGCACTTTGCGCCCCCGGCCGGCGGCGGCGCAGCCGACAGCGCGGCGACTGCGTGATGGACACCGGCGCCGCCCTCGTCTGTGCCGCCATCGCAAGCGGGCTGCTGCTGGCCTGGGGCATGCCGCGCTGGCGCCTGCGCCAGGCGCTGGCCCGTCCGCTGAGCAGCGCCCAGCTGGGCATCATCGAGCGCAACGTCGTGCAATACCGGGGCATGCCGGCGGCCATGCGCGAGCAGCTGCAGGGCCTGGTCAAGCGCTTCCTGCACGAGAAGACCTTCGTCGGCTGCGCCGGGCTGGAGCTGACCGAGGAGATGCGGGTGACGATCGCGGCCCAGGCCTGCCTGCTGCTGCTGAATCGCAGGACCGGGGTCTATCCCGGCCTGCATGCGGTGCTGGTGTATCCGGGCGCCTTCCTGGTGCCGCGCAAGCAGGTGGACGCCGGCGGCGTGGTCACCGAGACGCGCCAGGATCTGCTGGGCGAATCCTGGGGCGACGGCCGCGTGATCCTGTCCTGGGACCATGTGCGCCGCGCCGGCCACGACCCGGAAGGCGCGCAGAACGTGGTGCTGCACGAGTTCGCGCACCAGCTGGACAGCGAATCGGGCAGCACCAATGGCGCGCCCATCCTCGGCAGCGCCGAGCGTTATCAACGCTGGTCGGAAACCCTGGCGCGCGATTTCGCACAATTACAGCGGGATACCTGGTGGGGCTACCGCGACGTGCTCGACCCCTACGGCGCCAGCAGCCCGGCCGAATTCTTCGCGGTCGCCACCGAGAGTTTCTTCGAGCAGCCGCACGCGCTGGCGGCGCGCCATCCCGAGCTCTACGCCGAATTCGAACGCTATTTCCGCGTCGACCCGCGCGACTGGTTCCCGCAGCCGCAATGGCAGGAAACGGAGCCGCACGGGCTGGTCTACGGGCAGTGGCAATAATCGAGCGTTCAACAATGCCCCAGGGCAAGGCGCATTGTCGAAGACAGTACGATAGTACGGCGAGACGATGCAACGCCGCCATGGGGTATTGTTGGGCGCTCGACAGCGTGCGTTTGCGTACAGAGAGCAGGCCGCTACGCGCGCATGCTCTGCAGTACTGAAGAATCCAGGAGGATTACACATGTCCATGATCATTGCAGGGCACTTCCAGTTGCAGGAGGAGGTCGAGCGGGCCCGCCGCGCGCTCCTCGACGCCGGCTTCTCGAGCGAACGCATCAGCGGCTTCTATCTCAGCCAGCCGGGCCAGCACGACCAGACCCCGATCGGCGGCGATCATATCCAGTCGCCGGGCGCCAGGGAAACGCCGGAAGGCCTGGCCAAGGGCGCGAGCGCCGGCGCCGCGGTCGGCGCGGTGGCGGGCGCGGCGACGGCGCCGGTGACCGGGCCGCTGGGCCCCATCGTCGGCGGCCTGGTCGGCGCCCACGTGGGCTCGCTGTTCAGCTTCTCCAAGATGAAGGAAGCCGGCGAGAAGGAAGAGGGCGGCCGTGCGCCGATTGAAAACCGCCACGCCGGCATGCTGGTCGCGGTGGCTTTCGACGACACCGGCCTCGAAAGCCAGGCGGTCGACGTGCTGCGCGGCCTGGGCGCCACCCAGATCGAGCGTGCGCGCGGCAATATTGTCGACGGCGACTGGGCCGACTTCGACCCGGGCAGCGCACCGGACATCATCCGCTAGGCAAGATTTTTCGTTTGAGCTGCATCAAAGCTCAGCCTGATGGCAATCCTAGACTCGGTATTTCCCGCCGCGTATTCGCGGCCTTACCGACGACAGGACGACAGCCATGCACGATGATAAAGCGGCGACGAAAGTAGCCTTGGTAACGGGCGGAATGGGTGGACTGGGCACGGCGATCTGCCGGCGCCTGCACGACGAGGGCTTCCGGGTGGCGGCGACTCATTCGCCGTCCAATCCCACGCCGGAAGCCTGGCTGGCGGCCCAGCGCGACGACGGTTACCGCTTCAAGGCCTACAAGGTCGACGTCACCGACTATGGCGATTGCGAATGGATGATGCAGAAGCTGCTGGCCGAGATGGGACGGCTGGACGTGCTCGTCAACAATGCCGGCATCACCCGCGACCGCAGCCTGCGCAAGATGAGCCTGGATGACTGGCAGGCCGTGCTGCGGGCCGACCTCGACAGCGTCTTCAACCTGAGCAAGCAGGCGATAGAGCCGATGATGGCGCGGCGCTGGGGCCGGGTAGTGAACATCTCCTCCGTCAACGGCCAGCAGGGCGCCTTCGGCCAGGCCAACTACGCCGCCGCCAAGGCCGGCATGCACGGCTTCACCAAGGCGCTGGCGCTGGAAATGGCGCGCCATGGCGTCACCGTGAACACGGTCTCGCCCGGCTACCTGCGCACCAAGATGGCCGAGGCGGTCCCGGCCGACGTCATGAACGAGCGCATCCTGCCGCAGATCCCGATGGGCCGCCTGGGCGAGCCGGACGAGGTGGCGGGGCTGGTCGCCTATCTCGTGTCGGAAGAGGCCGCCTTCATGACCGGGGCGAACCTGGCCATCAATGGCGGGCAGCACATGTATTAAGCGCGCGGGTTGCGCTCCGAGCGCGTCTGGCAGGCGATGCACAGGCGCGCTTCGGGTCGGGCCAATAATCGCGAGGCGCCTATGGGCTGGCCGCAGACTTCGCACAGCCCATAGCTGCCGTCCTCGAACCTGGCCAGCGCATGGCGCAGCACCTGCAGTTCGGCCGCGTGATGGCCGGCGGCCTCGCGGCTGAGGTCGTTCAGCAGGCGCACGGTGGCGCGGTCGAGCGGGGAAGATTCCACTTCAGAGACCGGCAGCTCGCCCTCGACAGCGGGCGCCGCTTCCATGCTTTCCAGCGCGCGCAGGCGCTGTTCCAGCATGGCTTTCAGGAGGGGCAACTGTTCCGGATCCAGCGCCTGGGGCTGGACAATAGGATTGACGCTCATTGGAAGGTCCCCCGAAAAAGCCGACTCGCGGAGGACCAGTGTAGCGCAAACTTACAGCGTTCAACAAAGCCCTCAGGGCAAGGCGCACCGTCGAAGACAGTACTCTAGTACGGCGAGACGGTGCAACGCCGCCCTGGGGGCTTTGTTGGACGCTGCTGCCGTTGACGTGTTTAAGCCGGCGGTGCCTCGTGCACGGCCACCACATCCAGCTGGGTCTTGAGCTGGTCCACGGCGGCCAGGATGGGCACGACCTGGCCGGTGGCGGCCGCGGCGGCCAGCCCCAGCAGGCGGGCGACCAGGGTGATGCCGTCGCCGATGCGGGTGATCTTCTTGATCTTGTCGGCGGCGTCCGCGGTGAGCGCCACCAGGTGGGCTTGCGACTGGCCGAGGGGCGCGACGATGCAGGCCGCGGCGTCGGCATACAGGCGGTTGGCGCGCTGGCGCAGCTCGATCTCGGCGTCCAGCAGGGCGCGCGCCACCGATTGCTCCGCTTCCGGCACCTCGCCATGGTGCTGCTCCTGGCTGCGCCGGATGTCGCGCATGACCCGTTCGTGGATGCTGTCGGCGCAGGCGGACAGGCGGTCGGCCAGTTCCTCGACCTGCTTCGCGGTGGAGAGCGCCTGGGCCGGGGTCTGCGCTTCCGGCTTGCCGGGCGCCGCCGGCAGGTTCGCGGGTTTGTCGTTAGCCATGTGGTTTCCTCGAGGTTATTCGGAGATGGCGTCGCGCAGCGCGCGCAGGTCGCGGCCATAGGCGGCGATCATCTTGCGCGTCTCGTCGGCGCGCAGGTCGTGCAGGTGTTCGCGCAGCTTCTGGTGCGCGAGCGCGACCTTGGTGAGTCCCTGCAGCGCCAGGTCGTAGCGTTTGTCGATCAGCTTGTACTCGGTCGACTTGTTCAGGTAATGGACCTTGGCCAGGGTCACCAGCATGCGGTCCGAGTTCCTGGTCGAGAAGGGGATCTCGACGTCGAAGATGCCGAGGATGGTTTTCTTCTCGTTCTCGTTGGTCTTGGCGTACAGGCGGGTCAGGTTGATCATCGCTTCCAGCAGCACCTGCACGTCGGCGTCGCCGTCGCGCACCATGGTCTCGACGCTGCGGTTCTGGTAGCCGGAGGCGATCACCCGGGTCAGCAGCCGCGTCAGGCCGGTATAGGCGACGATGTGGCGCTGCTGCAGGCCGGATTCGCTGTTCGCCTTCAGGCCGTTGCCCAGATCGTCGAGCTGGGTCGACAGGTCGTAGCGGGCTTCGCCGGCCAGCAGGCTGAGGGTCTGCATGTAGAGCACCAGGCTCTTCTGGATGGCGATGAAGTCGTCGTAGACGGCCTTGCGGCGCGCGTCGTTTTCCCTGGCGATGCGGTCGGCGGCGGGCGACAGATAGGGCTGCTCGCGTTCGTAGGTGTCGCGGTAGCGCTTCGACAGCTCGGCATAGCCGCCCAGGCGGGCCGAGGCGTCGGCGAATTCCCGCACTTCCGCGAGGCTGACCGGTCCGCCGGTGCTGGCGCAGCCGCCCAGCAGCAGGCTGGCGACGAGAACAAGCAGCCAAGGGCGCCAAAACAGTTTGATGTTCATGGGTCCTTTCTAGGCGGCAAAAGGCCGAGCCCGAAAAGCCCATTCTTTCAAAGTTGCCTGCTGGCTACCTTGCCTCGTATCAAGTCAACCTGTGAAAGCCAGGCCAGGCCTTCGATGGTGTTGCCTTGCGGGATGTATTCGCAGCCGACCCAGCCGTCATAGCCGAGCTCGTCCAACAGCTTCAGCAGGAAGGGGAAATTGATTTCGCCGGTGCCGGGCTCGTGGCGGCCCGGCACGTCGGCCAGCTGGACGTGGCGGATGATGGGCAGGCGCTCGCGCAGGGTATGCGCCAGGTCGCCTTCCATGCGCTGCATGTGATAGAAGTCGTATTGCAGGAACAGGTTGTCCAGGCCGCATTCGGCGATGATCTCCGCGGCCTGGTTGCTGCGCGTCAGGAAATAGCCGGGGATGTCGCGGTCGTTGATCGGCTCGACCAGGACCTCGATGCCGTGCCGGGCGCAGGCCTCGGCGGCGAAGCGCAGGTTACTGACGAAGGTGGCATGGGCGCGCTCGGGCTCGACCTTGGGCGGCAGCTTGCCGGCCAGGCAGTGCAGGCGCGGCACCCCGAGTTCGGTCGCGTAATCGATGGCCAGCTCGACGCTGTCCTGGAATTCGGCGATGCGGCGCGGATCGCAGGCGAAGCCGCGTTCGCCCGCGGCCCAGTCGCCGGGCGGGAAGTTGTGCAGCACCAGCTGCAGGCCGTAGCGCTGCAGGCGGCCGGCGATCTGTTCCGGCTCGAAGGCATAGGGAAACAGGAACTCGACCGCGTCGAAACCGGCCGCACGGGCCGCGGCGAAGCGCTCGAGAAAGCCGAGTTCGTTGAACATCAGGCTCAGGTTGGCAGCAAATTTTGGCATGCCATAGTGTAGCCGAAATAGCAACGCGCCGTGGGGAGGCCACGGCGCGATTGCCTGTCGGACGCCGGCTTGTCAGCGTGTCGGCGTGGGCGTAGCCGCGTCGGATTTCTCCGGGGTGATGTCGGCCAGTCTTGCCATCGGCGTGAACAGCCAGGCCGCCAGCGCCGCCACGCTCAGGCCCAAACCGGCGCCGGTGAACAGGGTCGCCAGGCTGAGCACGCTGGCCATCCAGCCGGCCAGGGCCGCCGTCAACGGGGCCAGGCCCATGAAGACGAACATGAAGATGCTCATCATGCGGCCCAGCATGTTGGGCGCGACTCGCTGCTGGATCCAGGTGAACACGGCCACCTGGATATAGCCGCCCAGTACGCCGATGCCGCCGAGGAGCAGCATGCCCTGCCAGCTACTTGTCACGAGGCCCAGCGGCATCAGCAGGACGCCGGCCAGGCCGTCCACCAGCAGCAGGGTCAGGCCGAGATTGCCGAGCCGGCGGCCCTTCAGGATGCCGGACAGGGCCATGCCGGCCAGCGATCCGGCGCCATGCGCACCCATCAGCAGGCCGAGGGCGGCGGCGCCGTGCAGGCGTTCGCTGGCCAGCAGCGGCATCGCCACCTGCATCACGCCGCCGGTCACGCAAGCGCACAGCCCCCAGTACAGGAAGGCGGTGCGCAGGGTGAGGTCGCGCCACAGCGCGGCCAGGGCGGCGCCGACCGAACGCAGCACCGATGGCGCCGGCGCGGCTTGATTCGTGCGCGCGGCCGGATCGGGCAGGAGCGGCCTGACCTTGGCCAGGGTCCAGGCGGACAGCGCGAAGCTGAAGGCGTCGAAGGCGAAGGCCAGGCCCAGGCCCAGTGCGTGGCCTTCCTGCATGCCGCTGCTGCCGTCGCCGGCCAGCGCGAACAGCAGACCCGCCAGCAGCGGCCCGGCCAGCATGGTTACCTGGCGCACCGCCATCATCATCGCATTCGCTCCTGGCAATTGCTGGGGCTTCACGGCGTGCGGCAGCATCGAGGTGCCGGCCGGAATGCTGAAAGCCGAGGCCAGGCTGAGGACGATGGCCAGCACAGTCACCAGCGGCAGCGTCGCGCGGCCGCTCAGCACCAGGGCCGCCAGCAGACCCAGCAGGACCGTGTTCACGTGCTTGGTCAGCATCAGTACCCGCTTGGGCGAATGGCGGTCGACCAGGGCGCCGCCGAACAGGATCAGCACCGCGCGCGGCACGCCCAGCAGGGCGACCATGGCGCCGAGCGCCAGCGGATCGCGGGTCAGCTGCAGGACCAGCCAGGGCAGGGCGATCATGGTGAACTGGTCGCCGAGGGCGGAGATCACGCCGCCGCTCATCAGCCAGGCGAAATTCGGATCGCGAAGCAAGTTCTTGTTATTCATGTCTCTTCAGGATGTCGTTTATTGTCCGGTGCCCGCCAGCTGGGCCAGCAGGCTCGAGGTCGCTTCCAGCTGGGCCCGCGAGGGGGCGCCCAGCATGGCGCGGCTGATGTTGTCGACCACGGTGGTCGCGTTCGTGACCAGCTCGCTGCCGGTGGCGGTGATGATGGCGTAGCCGACGCGGGCGTCGCGCGGATCGCTCTGGCGGTCGACCAGGCCGATCTTTTCCAGCGGCAGCAGCGAGCGGGTGACGCCGGAGGCGGTCAGGCCCAGTTTCTCGGCCAGGTCGACCCGGCGCAGGCGGCCGCCGGGGGCGCGCTGCAGGTGCAGCAGCAACTGGTAGTCGGCAAAGCTGATGCCGTGGTGTCCACCCAAGGCGCTGTCCAGGCGGCGCGAGAGCGTGGCCCAGGCGCGTCCCATGCGCAGGCAGAATTCGGTGGTGAGGGTGTCGTCCATGAGGATCTCCTGATAATTGAAGAGTACTTGATTAATCAAGTATATCCCTCTTTTTCGACACTTTGCAAGTACTTGAGTAATCAAGTATCTAAAAAGGCGACAAAAAAGCCGCGCTACCCGTTTGCAGGTAGCGCGGCTCTATTCAGTGCACGTTGGAATCAGCGATCGGCGATCAGCGGTCGCCGCCGCTGCGTGCGCCTGCCGGACGCGGGCCGCGGCCCTGGCCGCCACGACCGCCGCCACCGTTGCCGCCACCGTTGCCACGGCCGCCGGCGTTGGCGCCGTTACGGTTGCCCGGCTGGCCGCCGCCGTTGCGCGCTGCGCCGCCTGCCGGGGCGCTGCTGCGCTGGCCGTTCGGGGCAGCGCTTCTGCCTGCGCCCGCGCCGGCGGCGCGCGGCTGTCCGCCACCGCCAGGACGACCGCCGCCCGGACGGCCGCCGCGGTTGCCATGGCCCGGCGCGCCGCTGCGCAGCTGGATCGGCTGGGCCTTGGCGTTCGGGTCCGGCTCGAAGCCCGGGATCACCGCGCGCGGCAGGGTCTGCTTGATCAGCTTCTCGATATCCTTGAGCATCTGGTGCTCGTCGACGCAGACCAGGGACACGGCTTCGCCGGTGGCGCCGGCGCGGCCGGTGCGGCCGATACGGTGCACATAGTCTTCCGGCACGTTCGGCAGGTCGTAGTTGACCACGTGCGGCAGCTGGTCGATGTCGATGCCGCGCGCCGCGATGTCGGTGGCGATCAGGGCGGTCAGGCTGCCGTCCTTGAACTCGGCCAGCGCCTTGGTGCGCGCCGACTGGCTCTTGTTGCCGTGGATCGCCATCGCGCCGATGCCGTCCTTGCCGAGCTGCTCGACCAGTTTATTGGCGCCGTGCTTGGTGCGGGTGAACACCAGCACCTGTTTCCAGTTGTTGGTCTTGATCAGGTGGGCCAGCATCGGGTGCTTCTTGTCGCGGTCGACCGGGTGGATCATCTGCTCGATGACTTCGACGGTCGAATTGCGGCGCGCCACTTCGATCAGTGCCGGGTTGTTCAGCAGCTTGTCGGCCAGGGCCTTGATCTCGTCCGAGAAAGTGGCCGAGAACAGCAGGTTCTGGCGCTTCGGCGGCAGCACCGCCAGCACCTTCTTGATGTCGTGGATGAAGCCCATGTCCAGCATGCGGTCGGCTTCGTCCAGCACCAGGATCTCGATCTTGTCGAGCTTGATGGTGCCCTGGCCGACGTGGTCGAGCAGGCGGCCCGGGGTGGCGACCAGGATGTCAACGCCGTTGGCCAGCAGCTTGATCTGCGGGTGGATGCCGACGCCGCCGAAGATCACGGCCGAATTCAGGTTGGTGTACTTGGCGTAGGTGCGGATGTTTTCCTCGACCTGGGCCGCGAGTTCGCGGGTCGGGGCCAGCACCAGGGCGCGGATCGCGCGCTTCGAGGATTTGTTGGTCAGCGCCATGCCGGCCTTGTCGGTCGACAGGCGGTGCAGCACGGGCAGCGTGAAGCCGGCGGTCTTGCCGGTGCCGGTCTGGGCGCCGGCCAGCAGGTCGCCGCCGCCGAGCACAGCCGGGATGGCCTGTGCCTGGATCGGGGTCGGCGAGGTATAGCCGGCTTCAGTTACGGCACGGACGAGGGCGTCGGTCAGACCGAGAGTATTGAATGACATAGATTTTCTGTAGGGATCGGCGCGTCGCTTTCGCTTCGAAGGCGCCAGTCAGGCCGATCGGATTACACAAGGCAGGGCGGCCGGTACTGGTGCCGGTACGCCGTGTCGCAGTCATCAACACAAAGGTTAAGGACCACGCGATTATAATTCAAAATGTTTCGCTGGGGAAATTTTAGCGCAGCCGTCGGGCTGATGAGGCAGGGAGACGCGGCGCAGTGCAACGACGGTGCAGAGCGCCGGAAGCAGACGGGTATTTTACGCGAAAGCGATCAAGCCCGCTGAACGGGCCAATATCGTCGGGGGCGACGGTTCCCGCCCCTCGATCAATCAGGCAAACGGCTTCAGGACCTGGACCATGCCGGCGAAGACCTTCGGGCCGGCGGCGATGATGTCACCCTTGTTCAGGTACTCGGATTCGCCGCTGAATTCGCCGACGATGCCGCCCGCTTCGGTCACCAGCAGGGAACCTGCGGCAATGTCCCAGATCTTCAGGCCCTTTTCGTAGTAACCGTCGACGCGGCCGGCGGCCACGTTGGCCAGTTCCAGCGCGGCCGAGCCGCTCGAGCGCACGCCGTGGCAGCGCGCCGCCACCACTTCGTACATGCGCAGGTATTCGGCCAGCGCGCGCGGGTCGGCGCCATGGCCGGAGCCGATCAGGGCCTTGTTGATGCGGTCGGGATTGCGGACGCGGATGCGCTTTTCGTTCAGGTAGGCGCCGGCGCCCTTGGTGGCGGTGAACAGGTCGTTGCGGACCGGATCGTAGACCACGGCCTGGGTGATCACGCCGCGCTGCTGCAGCGCGATCGAGATGCAGTAGTTCGGGTAGCCGTGCATGAAGTTGGTGGTGCCGTCGATCGGATCGATGATCCAGACGTATTCGCTATCGTCGTTCAGGTTGGCGGTCGGGCCGGACTCTTCGCCCAGGATGGCGTGGTCGGGGTAGGCCTTCAGCAGGGTCTCGACGATCGCCTGCTCCGATGCCTGGTCGATATCGGTGACGAAATCGTTGTGGTTTTTTTCGCTGATGGTGATACGGTCGAGATCGAACGAGGCGCGGTTGATGACCGTGGCGGCGCGGCGGGCGGCCTTGATGGCCGTATTGAGCATTGGGTGCATAAGAGCTTCCTGAAGAATGCTGACGCCCACCGCCGCAGTGGAATACCTGCGCGCCGTGAACGATCAAATAGCGATGAGAATGACAAAGAGCAAAGCGGTGCCGAAACCGTTAAAATCGCCGCCGGATCCTCGATCCTGGCCGCATTTCAACCGCTCGTCACCGCGCGATGGCGCTATTTTACAATGAACCCGACCGAAACTGACATCTCTCTTTTCAAACGGCTACGCTTTGTGCTAGTGGAAACCAGCCGCGCGGGCAATGTCGGCTCGGTTGCGCGCGCCATGAAGACCATGGGCTTTTCCGAACTGGTGCTGGTGGCGCCGCGCTGCGAGCAGCCGCTGACCGATCCGGAAGCGGTCGCCTTCGCCAGCGGCGCGATCGACGTGCTGGAAGGGGCGCGCATCGTCGGCAGCGTCGCCGAGGCGCTGGAAGGCTGCAATTTCGCCGCCGCCGTATCGGCCCGCCTGCGTGAATTTTCGCCGCCGGTGTGGACGCCGCGCGAATTTTCCGCGCACGTGGCCTTGAGCGCCGACCTGCGCCCGGCGCTCATCCTCGGCAACGAGCGCGTCGGCCTGCCAAACGACATCGTCGCCGGCTGCAACGTGCTGATCAACATCCCGGCGAATCCGGCCTACTCCTCGCTCAACCTGTCGCAGGCGGCCCAGGTGCTGGCCTACGAATGCCGCCTCGCCGCGGAAGGGGACGCATCACAAGCGAGCCGCACCCAGGCCGGCGTCGGCTTCCAGGGCGAAGCGGCCAGCATGGCCCAGATCGAAGGCATGTACGCCCACCTCGAAGAAGCCCTGGTCGCCATCGGCTTCCTGAATGCCGACAACCCCAAAAAACTGATGCCGCGCCTGAAACGCCTGTTCGCCCGCACCCAGCTCGAAACCGAAGAAGTCAACATCCTGCGCGGCATCGCCCGCCACATGCAAAAGCGCCGCGAATGAATTCGGGGTCAGTGAATTCGGGGTCAGAGCACTTTATTGCCAAAATTCGGGGTCAGAGCACTTTTTTTGGCAATGGCGCTCAGGAACGGATTGCACAGAAGCTTTGCCGATCCGCGCCGTGGTGCAAACGATATTCGGTTCTTTGCCTGCTGTTGCAAACGACGTTTGCCCGCCGCGCAAACGCATAAAGTGGTCTGACCCCTAATTTCAACAATAATGTGCTCTGACCCCGAATTTTGGTGGCTAGACGAAGGGCTCTAGTTTTCGGCGTTTTCCACATGAATCTTTCGCTTACACTAGGCAAAAAAGCAAGATAAAGGTTCGATATGGAGACTAGCCGCAGATCCTTCCTCAAGGCCGGCGCCCTGGCTGCGCTCGTGCTGGCCGCCGGCGGCGGCATTTACCGCTATGCCAATCCGCCGGCGCCCAAGGGCTTCGTGCTCGATGGCGAGGCGCGCGCGGCCATGCATGCCATCGTGCCGGCGATCCTGGCCGGGGTGCTGCCGACCGGGACCGGCGCGCGCGCGCGGGCGATTGCCAATACGGCCGAGCGCCTGAACCAGACCATCCTCGGCCTGCCGCTAGCCACCCAGCAGGAGGTGCAGGATCTGTTCGGCCTTCTCGCACTGGGGCCGGCGCGGCGCCTGCTGACCGGCATCCCGCACGGCTGGAGCGCAGCCACCGAGCCCGAGGTGGCAAACTGGCTGCAGGACTGGCGCACCCACCGGCTGGCGCTGCTGCGCACGGCCTACCAGGCCCTGCACGACCTGGTGCTGGGCAGCTGGTACAGCGATGCCGCCAACTGGGCGGCGATCGGCTATCCTGGACCGCTGAAGGAGCTGGCATGAGCAACCCGAACATCATTCCCGACCCGATCGCGGCCGGCCTGGCGCGCGGCTGGAAGGTCGTCGACGGCGCCCGCCTGGATGGCGACCGCAAGCTCGACGCCGACGTCGTCATCGTCGGCAGCGGCGCCGGCGGCGGCGTGACGGCCGAGATCCTCGCGCTCAGCGGCCTGTCCGTCATCATCGTGGAAGAGGGCGCGCTGCAATCCTCGCGCGACTTCCGCATGCGCGAAGCCGAGGCCTATCCCGCGCTCTACCAGGAGTCGGCCGCGCGCAAGACGAAAGACAAGGCGATCAACATCCTGCAGGGCCGCACGGTGGGCGGCTCGACCACGGTCAACTGGACCTCGAGCTTCCGCACCCCGCCCGACACGCTCAGGTTCTGGCAGCAGCGCTACGGCCTGAACACCTACTCGGAACAGGAACTCAAGCCCTGGTTCGAACTGATGGAAGCGCGCCTGCACGTCGGCGACTGGCAGGCGCCGCCCAACGAGAACAATGACCTGCTGCGGCGCGGCGCCGACAAGCTGGGCATTCCGACCGGCTTCATCCGCCGCAACGTCAACGGCTGCTGGAACCTCGGCTATTGCGGCATGGGCTGCCCGACCAATGCCAAGCAGTCGATGCTGGTCTCGACGATACCTTCGGCGCTCGACCATGGCGCCACCCTGGTCACGCGCGCCCGCGCCGAGCGCTTCCTGATCCAGGGCGAGAAGATCGAGGCGCTCGAATGCAGCGCGATCGACGCCGCCGGCATCCACGCGACCGGCCGCCGGCTGCGCCTGCGCGCCAGGCACTATGTGCTGGCCGGCGGCGCGATCAACTCGCCGGCGCTGCTGCTGCGCTCGAAGGCGCCGGATCCGAACCGGCTGCTGGGCAGGCGCACCTTCCTGCACCCGACCCTGATCTCGGCCGCGGTGTTCCCGCAGCGCGTCGAAGGCTATGCCGGCGCGCCGCAGACCGTCTACTCGGATCACTTCCTGCACACCCAGGCGATCGACGGTGCGCTCGGCTACAAGCTGGAAGCGCCGCCGCTGCATCCGGTGCTGCTGTCGACCACCATGACCGGTTTCGGTGTCCAGCACGCGGAGATGATGCGCCAGTTCCCGCACCTGCAGGGCATGCTGGCGCTGCTGCGCGACGGTTTTCATCCCGATTCGCAGGGCGGCACGGTGCAACTGGCCGGGCAGGGCGCGCCGGTGCTCGACTACCCGCTCACCGACCCGCTCTGGGACGGCGCCCGCCGCGCGCTGCTGACCATGGCCGAGATCCAGTTCGCGGCCGGCGCCAGCGCCGTGCAGGTGGCGCACGAGACCGCACCGCGCTACGCCTCCTGGCAGGAAGCAAAGCAGGGTATCGCCGCGCTGCCGTACAAGCCGCACCTGACCAAGGTGGCCTCGGCCCACGTGATGGGCGGCTGCATGATGGCCGGCGATCCTCGCGCCGGCGTCACCGGCCCGGATGGGCGCTACCATGGCCTGGCGAATCTCTCGGTGCACGACGGCTCGCTGTTCCCGACCTCGATCGGCGCCAATCCGCAGCTGTCGATCTACGGCATCACGGCGCGCCTGGCCAGCCAGCTGGCGCAGGCGCTGACCGGCCGCGCAGCTGCACGTCCGACAGCGGCGCCGGACGCCGGCATGCCGGCCGGCGTGGTGCCGATCAAGGCCGCATGAAAAGCCGCAGGAAACCATGAAAAGCGCCCGCCAGCTGTCGCGCACTTTGCTGCTGGTGCAACTGGGCGCGGCCATCCTGATCGCCTGGGCGGCAATGGCGCGCTTCGGGATGGCCGGCTGGCAGGCGGCGCTGACCGGCGTCGCCAGCGTGGTGCTGGTGCGCCTGCTCATCAACATGAACAACTTCGCGATGGCGGCGCGCTTCGCCAGCGCCACGCCGCCCGGCTTCCACCTCGGCCTGAAGGACCGCCTGCGCCTGCTGGCCGAAGAATTCAGGGCCAGCATGGTGGTCACCTCATGGCAGCTGCCGCGCGCCAGCGCCGCCACCCGCATCTACCCGGACAGCAAGCAGGTCCCCGTGCTGCTCCTGCACGGCTACGGCTGCAACAGCGGCTACTGGGCGCATCTGACGCCCTTGCTGGACGCCGCCCGCATCAGCCATGCGAGCGTCGACCTGGAACCGGTGGCCGGCGACATCGACGGCTACGTGCCGCTGGTCGAACGCGCGGCGCGCGAGCTTCAGGCAGCGACAGGCGCAAAACAGATCGCGATCGTCGCCCACAGCATGGGCGGCCTGGTCGCCCGCGCCTGGATGCGCGCGCATGGCACAGCCGGAGTGGCGCGCGTGATCACCCTCGGCTCGCCGCACCACGGCACCGCGCTGGCGCGCTTCGGCCTCGGGCAGAACGCCTTCCAGATGCGTGACGACAGCGCCTGGCTGCGCGCGCTGGCGGCCGGCGAGGATGCCGCCACAAGGGCGCTCGTCAGCTCGCTCTACACCCACCACGACAACATCGTCTCGCCGCAGGAATCGAGCCGCCTGGAAGGCGCGCGCAACCTGGAATTCGGCGGCGTCGGCCACGTCGCCCTCGGCAGCAATCCGCGCGTGCTGGCCGCCGTCATGCAGGAGCTTGCCGCACTGGTTTCCTGAGCGCCGCGGTGTTAGAGTAAATACAAAGGCAGTAAATACAATACCCACGGAGAGACACAGCCATGCCCGCGCGCATACTCATCGTCGAAGACGACCCTTCCACTCGTGAGCTGATGGCCTTGTTGCTGCAGGAAGCCGGGCACGAAATCAGCGATGCAGCCGACGGCGCGGCCGGCCTGCAGCTGGCGCTGGCCACCCGCCCGGACCTGCTGATCTGCGACCTGCGCCTGCCGTCGCTGGACGGCTGGTCGGTGGCGCGCGCGCTCAAGGCGGATGCCGATTGCGCGCACATCCCGCTGCTGGCCGTGAGCGCCCTGATCGAGGACGGCGACCGCGAGCGGGTCAGGCAGGCCGGCTTCGACGGCTACCTGTGCAAGCCGATCGAACCGGCCAGCTTCGTCGCCGAGGTCGAGGCCTTCCTGCCGGCCGCACCCGCCGAAGCAGCCGCGCCGGCGCCGCCGACCCTGCTGGTGGTCGACGACGACGCCTTCATGCGCGAGGTGCTGGTCGACGCCCTCGAGAGCGAACCCTGGCGCATCCTCAGCGCCGGTTCGGCCGAGGAAGCGCTGGCGCTGCTGGCGCGCCATCCCATCCAGGTGGTGCTGTCCGACCAGAGCATGCCGGGCATGCAGGGCAGCGAACTGATGGCCCGCGTCAGCCGCGACTACCCGCACACCGTGCGCCTGATTCTATCGGGGCTGTCGGGGCCCTCCGAGCTCGAAGCGATCGAACGCGCCTGCGCCGCCGGGCAGGCCGACCGCCACCTGGTCAAGCCCTGGGCTGCCGGCGCCCTGCGCGAAGACCTGCGCGCCGCCTTCCAGCTGCAGCGCCGCCGCGCGGCCACGCGTTGAGGCAAAGGCGATCGCTTGAAGTGGCCGCGGCGGACCGTCGGTGTTATCCTTGCGGGTGAGTTCAACCATGCCGTCTTCCATGCAACAGAAAGCTCCCCGCCGGACCCGCGAACGGATTCTCGAATTGTCGCTCAGGCTGTTCAACGAATTCGGCGAGCCGAACATCACGACCACCGTGATCGCCGAAGAGATGAACATCTCTCCGGGGAATCTGTATTACCACTTCCGTAACAAGGACGACATCGTCAATTCGATCTTCGTCCAGTTCGAGGCCGAGATCGGGCGCATGCTGACCGTGCCGGCCGGGCGCCGTTCGAACCTGGAAGACGTCTGGCTCTACCTGCGCATGATGTTCGAACTGATCTGGCGCTACCGCTTCTTCTACCGCGACCTGAACGACCTCCTGTCGCGCAACCGCAAGCTGGAGCTGCACTTCAAGGCCATCCTGGCGCACAAGATCAAGGTCGCGCGCCAGCTGTGCGAGGACCTGCGCAGCGAAGGCTCGCTGGAAGCGGGCGAGGCCCAGATCGGCGCCATGGCGACCAACATGGTGGTGGTGGCGACCTACTGGCTGTCCTACGAATACGTGCGCAACCCGCGCAAGTACAGCGAGCAGCAGGCGATCGCCGACGCCCTCGCGCGCGGCTGCTACCAGGTGCTTTCGATGGTCGGTCCCTACCTGCGCGGCGAGACCCGTGAGCTGTTCCAGCGCCTCTCGGAAGACTATTTGAAACAGCTGCCGCAGGAAGGGAAAGCATGAAAGCCATCGCCGTCTATTGCGGCGCCTCGCCGGGCCTTGACCCTGTGTATGCGGAAGCCGCGCGCGGCCTGGCGCGGGTGCTGGTCGAACGGAATATCGGCCTGGTCTACGGCGGCGGCAAGGTCGGCCTGATGGGCGTGATCGCCGACGAGGTCCTGCGCCTCGGCGGCGAAGCCACCGGCGTGATCCCGCGCGCGCTGCTCGAGCGCGAAGTCGGCCACACCGGCCTGACGCGCCAGTTCGTCGTGAAGGACATGCACGAACGGAAAGCGATGATGTCGAACCTGGCGGACGGCTTCATCGCCATGCCGGGCGGGATGGGCACGCTGGAAGAGCTGTTCGAGATGGTCACCTGGGCCCAGCTGGGCATCCACGCCAAGCCGATCGGCCTGCTGAACGCGCAGGGTTTCTACGATGGCCTGGCCGGCTTCGTGAACCACATGGTGGAGCAGGGCTTCGTGCGGCCGGCGCATGCGGGCTTGATGATGCTGGATGCGGATCCGGATGCGCTGGTGGCGCGCTTGCAGGCTGCGGCGGCGCCGCGCGCCGATACGCTCGTGTAGGGTGCCCACCCTACGCCACGATAACCCGGTCGCGTCCCGACGATTTCGCCTGGTACAGCGCCTTGTCGGCGCGGTTGACCGTATCGGCCAGCGCCTCGGCGCCGCGGCGCGCCGTCAGGCCCGCCGAGAAGCTGATGCCGCGTTCCTCCGTCACCCCGTCCACCAGCAGCCGGCCGACGCGCGCGCGGATGCGCTCGACCACCAGCTTCGCCGCCGCTTCGCCGGTATCCGGCAGCATCAGCAGGAATTCCTCGCCGCCCCAGCGCGCCAGCACGTCGTTTGCGCGCAGCTCGGCGCGCGCGGCGGCGGCAAAGCTGCGCAGTACCTCGTCGCCGGCGGCGTGGCCGTGGCGGTCGTTGATCTGCTTGAAGAAATCGATGTCGAGCAGGGCAATGCAGGTTTCCCGGTCCGGCGACCCGGCGCCGTGGACGTGACGGCGCTCTTCCTCGGCCAGCATTTCGTTCATGTGGCGCCGGTTCGATAGCGCCGTCAGTTCGTCCACGGTGGCCAGGATGCGGATCGTGTCCAGCGCCTTCACCAAGTCTTCCTTTTGCGCCTTCAGGCGCGCACGCAGCTTGCTGGCTTCGCCCGTCAGTACGGTCACGGCCAGCGAGCAGCCGGCCATGATGGCGAAGGTCACGGCTTCCACCAGCGGCGGATAGTGCGCCGGGTCGTGCAACTGGTGCCACCACATGGTCGTGCCCATGCCCACCAGGCCGACGGCGGTCAGCGCCAGGGTCTGGCGAGGACGCAGCGCGAAAGTGCAGAACACCACCACCACCATCAGGCCCATCAGCGTAGCGGCGCGAAAGGGACCGGTAATAACGTAGGCCCACATATTGCAGGTGATGCCGAAGACGGCCTGCAGCGCCGCGGCGCCGGTCGGCGCCAGTCCATGCCGGGCGCCCAGGCGCACCAGCAGATAGGACAGGACGATGCCGCCGCCGGCGTAGGCCGTCAGTCCGAGCGCATCGCCGCGGTCGATCAGGCCGCGTTGGCCGACCTCGACCAGCAGGCCCATGAACACGGTGTAGAGCGCGGCGGTGGCGCTCCAATAGAACATCATCCGGCGCAGCTTGGGGTCCGCGCCGAACAGGAGCCGGGACAGTCCCGATGCGCTCATGCGGGGCCCGCCGGCTGCAGCTGCGCCTGCAGCATTGCAGTGATGCCGTCGGCCGGCACCGGCGGCGAGAACAGGTAGCCCTGCATCTCGTCGCACTCGTTGGCGGCCAGGAATTCGCGCTGCTCCTCGGTCTCCACGCCTTCCGCGATCACGCGCAAGTGCAGGCGGTGGCCGAGCGAAATCACGGCCAGCGCGATCGCCTGGTCGTCCGCGCTGGTGGCCAGGTCGCGCACGAAGGACTTGTCGATCTTGAGGGTGCTGATCGGGAAGGACTTCAGCGCCGACAGGCTCGAATAGCCGGTGCCGAAGTCGTCGATCGACAGCGAGATGCCCATGTCCTTCAGTTCGCGCATGCGTTCGATGGCCTGGTTCTGGTCGCGCATCAGCAGCGATTCCGTCACTTCGAGCTCCAGCGCGCCAGGGGGCAGGCCGGTGTCGCGCAGGGCCACGGCGATGCGCTCGACCAGGTGCTTCTCTTCGAACTGGCGCGCCGACACGTTCACCGACACCGTCAGCGGACCGAGGCCGGCGTCAAGCCAGAGCCGGGCCTGGCGGCAGGCGGTGCGCAGCACCCATTCGCCGATCGCCACGATCAGGCCGGATTCCTCGGCCAGGCAGATGAAGCGCGGCGGCGGCACCATGCCGTGCTCGGGATGGCGCCAGCGGATCAGGGCTTCGACGCCGAAGATGCGGCCGGTGCGCAGGTCCACCTTGGGCTGGTACATCAGGAAGAAATGGCCGGCCGGCCCCGCTGCCGGCGCGCCCGACTGGGTCGCATCGAACGCCTTGCGCATCCCTTCCAGCAGCATCAGTTTTTCCTCCACGCTCGCGTTCATTTCACGCGTATAGAACTGGAAGTTGTTGCTGCCCAGGTCTTTGGCGCGGTACATCGCCGCATCCGCGTTCATCATCAGGGTCTTCGGATCCTCGCCGTCGCGCGGGTACATGACCACGCCCATGCTGCAGCTGACCTGCACCGCCTGGTCATCGATCAGCACCGGCTCCGTCACCGCCTGGCGGATCTTTTCCAGCACCGGCGTCAGCGCCAGCGCCTCGCCGGGCACGTCCGGCAGCAGGATCACGAATTCGTCGCCGCCCAGGCGGCCCAGGGTGTCGTTGCGGCGCAGGCAGGCGCCCATGCGGCGGCCGACCACCTTCAGCAGCTCGTCGCCGGCATTGTGGCCGAGGCCGTCGTTGACCAGCTTGAAGCCGTCCAGGTCGACGAAGGCCAGCGCCAGATGCTTGCCGTTGCGCTGGGCGTTCAGCACCGCCTGGTCGAGGCGGTCGCGGATCAGGCTGCGGTTCGGCAGGCCGGTCAGCTCGTCGTGGTGGGCCAGGTGGCGGATCCTTTCCTCGGCCAGCTTGCGCTCGGTGATGTCGCGCACGGTGGCCACCGCGCCGCCTTCGACCGGCACGATCTGGCGCTGCAGCCAGCGGCCGACGGCCGGCGAATTGGCGGCCTGCCATTCGGTCTCGACCGCCTGGCCATCGGTGACGACGCGCATCAGCTCATCGTACATGCCGTTCACGCGGTAGTAGGGCAGCAACTCGCCCAGCAGGCGGCCGCGAAGCTGCTCCTTGGGGACGCCGGTGACCTGCTCGGCGCGCGAATTGGTTTCCTCGACCAGGAAGTCGACCACCTTGCCGTCTGCATCGAACACGCTGCGCAGCACGAAGAAGGCGTCCAGGCTGGCCTCCGAGGCGGCGGCATAGGTTTCCTGGGCGCGCCGCTCGCGCCGCCTGGCCTTGGACAGCTGCCAGGACCAGGCGCTGACCAGTCCGACCACGACAATCAGCAGGACGCTGGCGGCGACCGCCGCGACGATGTAGTTGCCGCGGCGCCGGTGGTACTGCGCCATCTCCTCGCTCTCGGCCAGGCCGGTCACGGCGGTCAGCGGAAAGCCGTGCAGATGGCGCACGCTGGCATAGCGCGGCACGCCGTCGGGCGCGGTCGGGTAGGGCTCGATGGCGTCGTCGTGCATGCGCTCCAGCGCGACCCGCTGGCCCCAGCTCACCTTGTCGCCGACCCGCAGCGCGCGCGCCACGCCGTCATTGCCGATCAGGCCGATGAGGCCGTGCTCGCCCGCGCGCGAGCGCTCGTAGGCGCTGGTGAAATAGGCCGGGTCGACTTCGACGATGGCGACGCCGGCGAAGTTGCCGGCGGCGTCGTCGATGCGGCGCGTGAAATGCAGGTGGTGTTCGGGTTTGACGCGGTCGCCGATGGTCTCGCTGACGAAGGGCGCGCCGGTCTCGCCGTCGCGGTGCACCGTGAAATAGCGTTCGGCGCCGATGTCCTGCGGCGGCGAGGCCGGGTTGCTGGCCACGATATGGCCGTCGCGGTCGGCAATGGCGGCCACGAACACCAGCGATGGCGGCAACAGGCCCTGGCCGCGGAGCTTGTCGAGCGCCCCTGCGGGACCGTGCTGCTCGACCGCGTACTTGAGCACCTTGAGGGTCTGGTCGATGGCGGTCAGGCTGCGCACCATCTGCGCTTCGTAGGTGTCGACCTGCTCGCGGGCCTCGTCGCGCGCGGTGGCGATGGCGCCCTCGCGTTCGACGGCGATGAAGTGGAAGGTCGCGATCCAGATCGCGATCAGCGGCAGCAGCGCGAACAGCGGCAGCGCAATATAGGTTTCGAGCGCTCGGCCCAGTCGGCGGGAAAGCCGCCTGGCTTTAAGGGTGTTGTCCATCATCGCACCATCAGCACCGGGCGCACGCTCGGGTCCAGCGCCGCGCGGTCGATATAGCCGATCAGCTCAGGATCCTCGGCCACGCGGCGGCGCACGGCGGCGCTGTCGAGGAGTTCGGCGGGCGGCTGGCCGCGGCCGGTGAACACCATCTTCGACCAGTGGGCTTTCAGCAGGGCCGGGGTCTTGCTGGTCACGCGCAGGTAGAACTCGTTGCGCAGGGGCGAGCCGAGCGGCAGGTCGAGCGGCACCGCCTCCACGCCGTCCGGGAAGCGCGCGGTCTGGCCGAGGAAGATCGCGGCCACCTGGTCCGGGCGCAGCGCGCTCACCTGGCTCCTGGCCGACACGATCACCACCAGGTCGGCGGCGCCGGCGGCCGCGGCGGCAAGGACAAGAAGGGCGCCCGCGAACAGGCGCCGGATGCGAACGGTCGCCATCCTAGTACACGAAATCGAGGGCGACGCTGGTCACGTGGGCCGTCTGGCCGGAACGGAAGGCGGGCGTCAGGTTGATCAGCGTGCCGCGCGAGCCGAGGCGGGGCGTGACGCGGTCGTATTGCAGCTTGAGGGCGGCGTTGGCGGCGAGATCCCAGCGCACGCCGAGGGCTTGCGTGTCCTGCTGGGGGATGGTGGCCAGCAGCAGGTTCAGGCCGCCGTTCAGCTGCGCCAGCTGGGCTGCCGCGGCAGGCGGCAGGCCGGCGGTCGGCAGGCCGTCTTCATGCGTTGCGCTGACGGCGCGCGCCTGTGCGATGCTCAGGTAGGGCGTGAAGGACCGGATGCGCAGGCCGGCGCTGGCATACATGCTGCGGGTGGACCCGAGCAGCGATGCGGAGCGCGTGCGGCTGGCCTCGGCCATCAGGAACCAGCGGCCTGGGTCGTAGTTCATGCCGATGCTGGCGATGGTGGCGTGCTTGTGGTCGATCCTGTAGTTGCGCGCGATGGCAACGCCGGCCGGGCCGGCAGCCTCGTAGGCGTCGAACAGGGCGCTGCCGATGTCGGTCGTGATCTCGGCTCTGATCAGGTTGGCGCGCACGCTGAGCGCGCCCCAATCGCTGGTGTTGGAGATGCCGACGATGCCGCGCGCCGTGGCGCGCAACGGGTCGATCAGCCGGACGTCGTCGCGGCCGTAGAACAGCTGCGAGCTGTTCTGTACCGCGCCGGCGCTCCAGCGCAGGGTGGCGTCGACGCCGTCGCTGCTGGTGAAGGGCAGGGCGCCATAGCCCTCGACCGGCGGACGCACCCACGGATAGATGTAGCCGACCTTGCGGTAATCCGCGGTCAGGAACATGGGCAGGGCGATGCGGCCGAAACGCAGGGCCAGGTCGGGCGTGGCCTGGTATTTCAGGTTGGCCCATTCGACGCGCGGGCGGTAGCTGTTGTCCAGTCCCTGTTCGCTGACCACCTGCAGCACCGCCGACCAGGCTTTCGTAAAACGCAGGTCGAGCTGGGCGCCGAGGCGGCTGTCGACGTTCGCGCTCCAGCTGCGGGTGGCGCCGGCGCCGTTGGCCTTCAGCACATTGGCGGTGTAGTCGCCATTGCGCTCGCTGGAGTGCGCGGCGCCGATGGTGCCGAAGCCGGACAGGGTCCAGGCCGGTCCGGCGGCGCCGTCGTCCTGCGCGTGCGCGGCGGCGCCGAGCAGCATGCCGAGCGCGAACAGGGAAGGAGACAGAAGACGGCCAGGAGGGTGTTGCGGCATCATTAGGGCGGGCAAAGGGCTGAACGGGGACGCAAGTATCGCGAGATTGACTTTATATGGAGGGATACCGAAAGTCGATAGATAAGTTCTAACGCCGGCGAATGAAAGGCAATAATCGTTGTTCGGTGGCAACGCGGTGCAAGAGATGGAATCGTGGCCTATAATGCAAGCATGCATACCCTGACACGGCATCGCTTCATGCGCGCACGCATTGCCTGGATCGCCTGCCTGGCCATCCTGTTCAATGCGTTCGCGCCGCTGGTGTCGCATGCCATGGCAGCCCCCGCGTCCGCCGCCATGACGATGGAGGTCTGCACGGCGATGGGCATGACCACCATGCCGCTGGTGCTGGCCCCGGACGGCGACGATGCGTCATCGTCCGCCAGGCTGCACAAGGCCATGAACCACTGCGGCTATTGCGTGTCCCATGCGGCCAGCCACGGCCTGCCGCCGCCTGCCGCCATCGCCTTCGTCGCCCCCGCCGGGCGCGACGTCTATTCGCCCCTGTATTACCACGCCCCGCGCCCGCTGTTCCCGTGGTCGCTGGCGCAATCGCGCGCGCCCCCTCCCGCCTGAGCGCGGCCCTGCGCCGCTCCCGCATCGCAGCGCACCGTCATGCCATCCGGCCGCATCCGGATGGGCGTTGACGCGTGCCGATTGCCCCACCGGGCGAATAAACCAGGAACAAAAATGAAACATGCAAGCAGATCGCCGGCGGCCTTGTGGACGCTGACGGCGCTGGCCGCCGCCATGTCCAGCGCCTACGCGCAGGAAGGGCCGCGCCAGCAGCGCGAGATGGGCACCGTGATCGTCACCGGCAACCGGCCCACCTCGCTGCCGACCCGGATCCCGACCACGATCGAAACCGTCACCGGCGAGGACATCGCCCGCAGCATCAACGCCAGCGACGCCGAGGATGCGCTCAAATACCTGCCCAGCCTGCTGGTGAGGAAGCGCTACATCGGCGACTACAACCACGCGGTGCTGTCCACCCGCGCTTCCGGCACCGGCAACAGCGCGCGCTCGGCGGTGTACGCGGACGGCATCCTGCTGTCCAACTACCTCGGCAACGGCGCCAGCTTCGCGCCGCGCTGGGGCATGGTCAGCCCGGAAGAAATCGAGCGCGTCGACGTGCTGTACGGCCCCTTCTCGGCGGCCTACGGCGGCAATTCGGTGGGCGCCGTGGTCGACTACGTCACGCGCATGCCCTCGCGCTTCGAGGCGCACGCCAAGCTGGCGGCTTCGTACCAGCCCTTCAAGCTGTACGGCACCGACGATACGTATCACGGCCGCCAGGGCAGCGTCTCGCTCGGCAACCGCGCCGGCGCCTGGTCCTGGTATCTGGATGTCAGCCGCCTGGAAAGCGAGGGCCAGCCGCTGACCTTCCCGACCAGGTACCCGGCCGCGAGCACCTCGGCGGCGGGAACGGCGGTGACGGGCGCCGTGCCCGGCCAGGACCGCATGGGGCGCGACTGGCTGATCCTCGGCGCGGCAACGCAATACACCACCACGCAGGAACACTTGAAGGCCAAGCTGGCCTACGACTTTTCGCCCGGCCTGCGCGCGACTTATGTGTTCGGCCTGTGGGACAACGATGCGCAGGGCCGTCCGCGCAGCTATCTGCGCGACGCCGCCGGCCAGCCGGTGTACGGCGGCACGGTGAACATCGCCGGCCGCGCCTACACGCTGGCGCCGACCGACTTCAACCAGTCCAACGAGAGCCTGCGCCACCTGATGCACGGCCTCACGCTGAAGAGCAACACCCACGGCGCCTTCGACTGGGAGCTGGCCGCCAGCCTGTACGACTACGATCGCGATATCCTGCGCGCGCCCACGGTGGCCTTGCCGGCCGCCGCCGGCGGCGGGACGGGGCGCATCGTCGACCAGGGCGGCACCGGCTGGCATACCTTCGCGGCCAAGGGCGTGTGGCGCCCGGCACCCGCGCATGTGGCGGAATTCGGCTGGCAGCGCGAAGCCTACAAGCTGCGCAGCATCGAGAACGCAACGACGGACTGGATCGCCGGCAGTTCCGGCGCACGCAACCAGGCCTTTAGCGGCCGCACCGGCATCGACGCCTTGTATGCCCAGGACACCTGGAAGTTCGCGCCGCGCTGGAAGACGGTGCTGGGCCTGCGCTTCGAGCACTGGGAAGCGCGCGAAGGCCGGACCTCGAACGCCAGCACCACCGTCGCCCACGGCAGCCGCAGCGAAAACACCCTGTCGCCGAAGGCCGCGCTGGCGTTCCAGCTGAGCGACGACTGGCTGCTGAAGGCATCGCTGGGACGCGCGGTGCGCATGCCGACCGTGTCCGAGCTGTACCAGGGCGGCATCAACGCGGCCGGCACCCTGATCAACAACGATCCGAACCTGAAGCCGGAAAAATCCTGGACCGGCGAACTGACGGCCGAACGCAAGCTGGAGACGGGCCAGCTGCGCCTGACCGCCTTTGGCGAGCGCACCCGCGACGCCCTGTATTCGCAGACCAATGTGCTGGTCACGCCCAATGTCACCAATGTCCAGAACGTCGACCGCATCAATACCAAAGGTCTGGAAGCCGCCTGGGGCGCCAGCGACATTGGGACTCGCGGCCTGGACCTGAACGCCAGCCTGACCTGGACCGATTCGAAGATAGACCGCAACGACAAGTTCCCGGCCAGCGTCGGCAAGTGGCAGCCGCGCATACCCGAGTGGCGCGCGGCGGCCCAGGCGACCTGGCGCGCCAGCGACAGGCTGGCGGCGACGCTGGCGGCGCGCTACAGCGGCCGCCAGTACTCGACCCTGGACAATTCGGACCCCAATGGCTTCGCCTACCAGGGCGCCAGCAAGTACTTCACGACCGACCTGCGCATGGTCTACCGGATCGACAGTCACTGGGCGGTGGCTGTCGGCATCGACAACCTGAACAACTACAAGTACTGGAACTTCCACCCTTATCCCCAGCGCACCTGGGTGGCGGAGCTGAAATGGGACCTGTGACGACAGGCGCGCGGCGCCGCAGCCTGTTCTGGCGCATCCACTTCTGGGCGGCGCTGATCGCCTCGCCGTTCGCGCTGGTCGCGGTTTTGACCGGGACGCTCTACATCTTCACGCCGCAGATCGAAGCCGCCTTGTACGGGCAGCTGGAGCGGGTCGCGCCGCAAGGGGCGCGCCTGCCGCTCGACGCCGCCGTCGATGCCGCGCGCAAGGCGGCGCCGGCCGGCTTCGAGGTGCAGGCGGTGACGCCGCCGGCGCGTGCAGAGGACGCGGTGCGGGTCGGCTTCGGCCCGCCAAGAGCTGGCGCCGGCGCACACGCGGGCCATGGCGACGCCGCGGCCGCACCGGCGGCGGCCAACCCGCGGCCGGGGCAGGGCGGCGAGCGGCTCACCGTCTTCGTCGATCCCTATCGCGGGCAGGTGCTGGGCAGCCAGCGCGACCAGGACCGCTTCAGCGAATGGGCGCGGCGCCTGCATTCGCGCCTGCTGCAGGGCGAGTCGCTGCGCTGGATGATCGAGCTGGCGGCCAGCTGGATGCTGGTGATGCTGCTGACGGGGGTGGTCTTGTGGTGGCCGCAGCCCGGCCAGCCGGCGCTGCCGCGCACCGTGCGGGGGAGAGCGGGGTGGAAGCAGTGGCATGCCTTCCTGGGCGTGCTGCTCGGCGTGCTGAGCCTGGCCATGGTCCTGACCGGCATCACCTGGAGCAAATACGCGGGCGAGAACGTGCGCGCGCTGCGCGACTGGTCGGGACAGGCCTCGCCGCAGGCGCCGGCGCGGCTGCATTCGATGCCGCAAGGGGAGCAACTGACTTACCAGCAGGCCTGGGACCGCACCCGCGCGCTGGTGCCGGACACGCCGCCGCAACTGACGCCGCCGCGCGGCCCGCATGGGGTGTGGCGCGCCGGCTCGGCCGACCGCCGCCATCCAGCTGGTCGCTTCGACCTGGTGCTGAATGCCTACGACGGCCGGGTGCTGTACCAGGCGGGCTGGGAGAGCCAGACGGCCTTCGGCAAGGCCACCGCGGTCGGTATTCCCTTCCACCGCGGCGAGCTGGGCGTCTGGAACCAGCTGCTGCTGTTCGTGTTCGCGGCCGGGGTGCTGTTCTCGCTGGTGTCGGGCTGGGTGATGTTCTTCAAGCGCCGCCGCGCCGGTGCGCTCGGGCTGCCGAAGCTGCTGCCCGGCGCCTGGCGCGCGGCGCCGCCGGCGGCGGTGCTGGTGGCCGTCGGGATGTGCGCGCTGATGCCGCTGCTGGCCTGGAGCGCGGCCGTGGTGATCGCGATCGAAGCGGCGCTGCACTGGCGGCAGCGCGGCGCCGCCACCAGCGCCGCCTGACGCGGATCAGCCGTGGACCAGCGCCAGGCTGTGGCTGCGGCCGAGCCGCAGCATGGCCCAGGTATTGCGGCCGGCTTCCTTGGCCATGTACAGGGCGCGGTCGGCGGTGTCGAGCAGGCGCTCGGGCGGCGGCTCCGGCTGCTCGGCCAGCGCCGCGCCGATCGAGGTGCCGACCTGCAGCACCACCGCGTCCAGCTCGAAGGGCGGGCGCATCGCGGCCTGGATCTTGCGCACCACCGCTTCGACGTCGGCCTCGCCGGCCACGTCGTTCAGCAGCACCGTGAATTCGTCGCCGGCCAGGCGCGAGACCAGGTCCGAGCTGCGCACCGCGCTGCGCAGGCGGCGCGCGAATTCGACCAGCACGGCATCGCCGACAGCGTGCCCGTAGCGGTCGTTGATCTGCTTGAAGTGGTCGACGTCCAGGTAGAGCAGGGCGGTGCCGCGCTGCAGACGGGGCGTGCGCTTTACCGCGCCCTGCAGCGCGCTTTCGAAGTGGCGCCGGTTCGGCAGGCCGGTCAGGGTGTCGGTGTGCGCCAGCGCGTGCAGGCTGCGCTCATGCAGGCGCGAAGCGGTGGCGTCGAGGGTCAGCACGTAGACGCCGGCCACCTGGCCGTCGCGCAGCTGCGGCAGGAAGGTCGTGTGGGCGATGCGGGTGTGCTTCTTGCGCACGATCTCGTGTTCGCACTGCGAGGCCTGGCCGCTCCAGGCCTGGGCCAGGGCTTTGGCCTGGGGCTCGACATAGTCCGCGCCGAAGGCTTCCTCCATGGTCTTGCCGAGGATCTGCTCCGCGGGTTTGCCCAGCCAGGACTGGTGCACGGCATTCGCGAACACGTAGCGGCGCGCGCTGTCGAGGTGGGCGATCAGCACCGGCACGTTGTCGGTGATGGTGCGCAGCCTTTCTTCGCTTTCGGCCAGGCGCAGCTCCCCCAGCTTGCGCTCGGTGACGTCGATGGCCATCGCGTAATAGCCGTCCGGCGCGCCGGCGGCGGTGCGCTGCGGGACGAAACAGCACTGGTAGTGCAGCTCGCGTCCGGGCGCGCCGCCGACGTATTCGAAGGCGACATGCTCGCCGGCCGCCGCCCGTTCGAGGCAGGGCCGCAGGCGAACGTAGTCCTCGGGGCGGTAGGCGGCCGAGACGTCCTGGCCGAGCAGCTCGGCGGCGCTCTTGCCATAGGCCGCCAGCGCATGGCCGTTCAGGTACACGAAGCGGCCGTTTGCATCCACCTTGCCGATCATCGCCGGCAGGTTCTCGGTGATGGCGCGCAGGCGGCGCTCGCTGGCTTCGGTCTGCTCGCGCGCGGCGTTCAGTTCGGTAATGCACTTCATTGCCACCACCGCGCCGAGCGGCCGGCCGGAGGCGCTGCGCAGCGGGCGGCCGCTGGCCAGCAGGGTGTGCGGCGCGCCGCCGTCCGGCGCGATCACCATCGCCTCGTTGCGCACGGTCTCGCCCTTCAGCGCGCGCACCAGCGGAATCTCGTCCATTGCCAGCGGCGTGCGGCCGTCGACGTGGAAGAGCGAATAATGCTGCGACCACTCGGCCGGGACGATGGACTCGAGGTCGCGGCCGGCGACTGTGCGCGCGGCGCGGTTGAACAGCGACAGGTTGCCCACCGCGTCGCAGGCGACCACGCCGACGTCGATCGATTCCAGGATGGCATCCAGCATCTCCTGCTTCTCTTCCAGCTGCTGGCGGGTGCGAATCCGCTCCGAAATATCGTTCAGGAAGGCGCCGAAACAGCGCTTGCCCTTCCATTCATAGCTGCTGATGGTCATTTCGACCGTGATCTGGCGCCCGCTCGCAGTCAGCGCCGGCAGCTCGATCTTGCTGTTCAGGACCCTGCCGTGACCGGTTTCCAGGCAGCGCTTCATGCCCGCTTCGTGAGCGTGGCGCAAGGCATGCGGCACGATCAGCTCTGAAAGCTTGCGCCCCAGCGCCTGCGCGCGCGGCCAGCCGAAAATGCGCTCGGCCGAGGCATTCCATTCGATCACGCGGCCATCGGCATCGGCGCCGACGAAGCCGCTGTACGAGGAGGCGACGATGGTGCGATTCCAGTCCTCGCTGTGCTGCAGCGAGACCTCGATCTCCTTGCGCCGCGCGATTTCCTGCGACAGCTCGCCGAGCTTGCGCTCGAGCTCCGCCGTGCGCGCCGCGACCCGCTGTTCGAGTTCCTTGTTCAGCGACTTCAGGGCCTGCTCCGCCATCAGGCGCGCGGTGGCGACCTTCACGTGTTGCAACTCGTTCTCGACCAGCTCCGCAAGCTCGCGCAGGGCCTGGCGCTGCTCCGCATCGAAGCGGCGCGGCGCGCGGTCGATGATGCACAGGGTGCCGACCGGCTGGCCATCGCTGAACAGCGGCTGGCCGGCATAGAAGCGCACGTGCGGCGCACCCAGCACCAGCGGATTGGCGGCGAAGCGCGGATCCTGCTTCGCATCCTCGATCACCATCATTTCGCCCTGGGCCACGACGTGGCTGCAGAAGGCGATCGAACGCGGCGTCTCGGCCACGTCCAGGCCGCAGCGCGACTTGAACCATTGGCGCTCGCCGTCGACCAGCGACACCAGCGCGATCGGCACGCCGAAGGCGCGCGCGGCCAGGCGCGTGAAGCGGTCGAAACGTTGTTCCGTGGGCGTGTCGAGGACGTCCAGCGAGTCGAGTGCCTTGAGACGGTCTTGTTCGGAAGCGATGATGGGATGGTGCATGGCCACTCCAGTAATTCAGGCGGAGAACGGCAGGGTCGGGGCCGGTGGAGACGCGGCGCCGGGGACGTGGGCTACCGATGAGCACATCCTAGCATGCGTGCTGCATGGAAACTATTTCTGCGTGGATACTTTTGTGACTTTGTTGCGCGGGCGCCTTGACAGTTCGTTATGTGCCGGGCGGCTAGAGCTTTTCGATCTGGCAGTAAGCGAAAAGCTTGACCTTCCCATGCTTGCGTATCCGGTGCCGGCTATTCATCTCAGTCCCACAAGCGTTCGCCGCCCAGCTCCAGCTGGGTGAGATACAGCCGCAGGTCGAACTCGAACTGGTGATAATCCGGCTCCATCCAGCAGCACAGCTTGTAGAAAGCCTTGTCGTGCTGCTTTTCCTTCAGGTGCGCCAGTTCGTGCACGACGATCATGCGCAGGAATTCCGGCGGCGCGTCGCGGAACACGCTGCCGATGCGGATCTCGTGCTTGGCTTTCAGCTTGCCGCCTTGTACACGCGAGATGGCCGTGTGCAGGCCGAGCGCCTGCTGGACGATGCCGATCTTGCTGTCGTAGGCGACCTTGGCGACCGGCTCGGCGTTGCGCAGGTAGGCGTCCTTCAGGTCCTGCACGTAGCTGTACAGCGCCTTGTCGGTGCGGACGGCGTGGGCGTGCGGATAGCGGCCGCGCAGGTGGCCGGCCAGCTTGCCGTCGGCGATGAGGCGGCGGACCTGGTCGAGCAGGTGGGGGGGATAGGCGTTGAGGTATTTCAGGTCGGACATGGGTTGCGCACTCTAGCACAGAGTGCGCACCCGGTGAGGAAGCCGGCGCAGATCAACCGGTAAGGGGATGGCACCGCTCGATGCCATCCCTGGTCAGACAAGGAGCCCGGCGTTGCTGCTTACCTTATCTCACTCCGCCTTGCCGCCCTGGCGGTTACCCCCCTTGGCGGCGGCCGCGGCGCGGTTGGCCGATTGCCGGCTTTCCCCGCCTTTGCGGCCGATGTCGGCCATGTGGGCGCGGTTACGGCTGACCACTTCCCCGCCTTTCTGGCCTGCGCGGCGCGCTTCCTCCGAATCGAATTCGTGCGCCGTTCCCTTCTGGTGGGCGGCCTGGCCGCCCTTGCTGGCGATTTGACGCTGCTGGTTCTGGTCCATCGCAGCGAAACCGCGCTTGGCAGGCTGGCTTTTCTGCTCGCTGCCGCCCGAGCTCGCGCTCTTGCCGCCGTCCTTGCTTGTGGCCATATCGATCTCCTTGTGCCTGTCGGTGAACAATCAAACCCGAGAGCGTCACGGATGCGCTCGTGCGATTAGAGACACAGGAAATGCGATAGTTCCGGCTGACGTGAATCTCGATTGCGCTGGCCGCGCGCTCAGTGGCAAACCCTTTCAGGCGTCGGCGATCTTCAATACCAGTTTGCCGAAGTTTTTCCCTTCAAAGAGCATCAGCAGGGCGGAGGGGAAGTTCTCCAGGCCCTCGACCACGTGCTCGCGGTGCTTGAAGCTGCCCTCGCGCAGCCACCGGGCCAGTTTGGCCACGCCTTCCGGATAGCGCTGGGCGTAGTCGAACACCACCATGCCCTCCATGCGCGCCCGGTTCACCAGCAGCGACAGGTAGTTGGCCGGGCCGCGCACCGGCGTGGTGTTGTTGTACTGCGAGATCGCGCCGCAGATCACGATGCGCGCCTTCATGTTAATGCGCGTGAGGACGGCGTCCAGGATCTCGCCGCCGACGTTGTCGAAATAGACGTCGACGCCGTTCGGGCAGTGCTGCTTCAGGCCCGGGCCGATAGGGCCTTCCTTGTAGTCGATGCAGGCGTCGAAGCCGAGTTCCTCGACCACGAAGCGGCATTTGTCGGCGCCGCCGGCGATGCCCACCACGCGGCAGCCCAGGTGCTTCGCGACCTGGCCGACCGTCGCCCCGACCGCACCGGCGGCGGCCGATACCAGCACTGTCTCGCCGGCCTTGGGCTGGCCGATGTCCGTGAGCCCGAAATACGCCGTCATGCCCGGCATGCCCAGCACGTTCAGCCAGGCGGGCAGCGGCGCCAGCGCGGGATCGATCTTCACCAGCGGATTGGTTTTGTCATCGGCCGCGCCGGTCCAGTAGCGCTGCACGCCGAAGCCGCCGCTGACGTGCTCGCCGACCGTGAAGCGCGGGGAACGGGATTCGGCCACCACGCCCACCGCCCCGGCACGCATCACCTCGCCGATCGCCACCGGGCGGATATACGACTTCCCTTCGTTCATCCAGCCGCGCATCGCCGGGTCGAGCGACAGGTAGAGGACTTTCACGCGCACCTGGCCGTCTTCCAGCGGGGCCAGGGGCTCGTCCGTGAGCTGCCAGTTGGCGTCGGTGGGCAGGCCGACGGGGCGGGAGGCGAGGCGGAATTGCTGGTTGCTTGGCGTGGACATGGGATCTCCTTGTTTGGGATGTGGACTTGCCAACTATAGCGGAAAGATACGCACGTCGTTCCCGCGCAGGCGGGAATCCATACTGAGCTTGCCGAAGACGCTCAGCATGGGTTCCCGCTTTCGCGGGAACGACGGCGGGGCAAGAATGACGGCGCGGCTGTTGCGTACATGCCGCTTTTGCAACTCATGCGACAATATCCCACCGACCCCATCCAAACCTCAGCAGAGCGCCCCATGACGCACCCCGAATACATCCTGACCCTGTCCTGCCTGGACCAGCGCGGCATCGTCCTGCGCGTGTCCGGCTTCCTGGCCGAGCATGGCTGCAACATCATCGACTCCGACCAGTTCGGCGACCCGGAATCGAAGCTGTTCTTCATGCGCATTCACTTCGCGCTGGAAGAGCCGAATGTCTCGGATTCGACCCTGCGCGCCGGCTTCGATGCCTTGTGCGCGCACCTGGGTGCACAGGGCCAGTTGCACGATGCCGGCCGCAAGCCGCGGGTGCTGATCATGGTCTCGAAGATCGGCCACTGCCTCAATGACCTGCTGTTCCGCTACCGCAGCGGGCTGCTGCCGGTGGAGATTCCGGCCATCGTTTCGAACCACATGGAGTTCTACCAGCTCGCGGCCAGTTACAATATCCCCTTTCACCACTTGCCGCTCGAGGCTGGCGCCAGCGAAGCCGACAAGCTGGCGCAGGAAAGCCGCATCATCGAGCTGCTGGACCGGCACCAGGTCGACCTGGTCGTGCTGGCGCGCTACATGCAGATCCTGTCGCCGGGGCTGTGCGAGGCTTTGCGGGGGAGGGCGATCAATATTCACCACTCCTTCCTGCCCAGCTTCAAGGGCGCGCGCCCGTATGCCCAGGCGCACCGGCGCGGCGTCAAGCTGATCGGCGCCACCGCCCACTTCGTCACGGGCGACCTCGACGAAGGGCCGATCATCGAGCAGGACGTCGAGCGGGTCGACCACGCGATGAGTGTCGATGCGCTGACGGCGATCGGGCGCGACGTCGAAAGCGTGGTGCTGGCGCGCGCGGTCAAGTGGTTCGTGGAACACCGCATCCTGCTGAATGGCGACAAGACCGTCGTCTTCAGCTGAACAGAAAGATAAATAAAGCATGGCCCTGAAAGCAACGATCTACAAGGCAGAACTGAATATTGCGGACATGGACCGCAATTACTACCAGGAGCACGCGCTCACCATCGCGCGCCATCCTTCGGAAACCGAGGAGCGGGTGATGATCCGCCTGCTCGCCTTCGCCCTGCACGCGCACGAGGCGCTCGCCTACGGCAAGGACTTGTTCGACGTCGAGGAACCGGCGCTGTGGCTGAAGGACCTGACCGGCGCGATCGATACCTGGATCGAGGTCGGCCAGCCCGAGGAACGCCGCCTGATGAAGGCCAGCGGCCGCGCCGAGCACGTGGTCGTGTACAGCTACAGCGCCGTCAGCCACATCTGGTTCAAGCAGATCGCCAAGCAGATCGACCGCGCACGCAATATCACCATCGTGAACATCGCCGCCGAATCCAGCGCCGCGCTGGAGCGCATGGCCAAGCGCAACATGCAGTTGCAGTGCACGATCCAGGACGGCCAGGTATGGCTGACCGACGGCACGGACACCGTGCAGGTCGAGCGCGAAACCCTGCTTGCGGAACGCAAGTATTAACCGGACACCGAACATGAACCGACGTCTTCTCGCGCTGGCGCTGGCCAGCCTCGTTTCTCTTCCGGCCCTGGCCCAGGTCAGCGTCAGCGATCCGTGGATCCGCGCTACCGTGCCCCAGGCGAAGGTGGCCGGCGCCTTCATGCAGCTGAAGTCCGCCAGGACCGTGAAACTGGTGGAGGTGAAGAGCCCGGTCGCCGGCCGCGTCGAGCTGCACCAGATGGCGATGGAAGGCCAGACCATGCGCATGCGCGCGGTCGACGCCATCGAGCTGCCGGCCGGCCAGACCGTGAACCTGGCTTCGGGCGGCTACCACGTGATGCTGTTCGACCTGAAGCAGCAGATGAAGGAGGGCGAGCAGGTGCCGCTGACGCTGGTGGTGCAGGATGCGGCGGGCAAGCGCGAGAATGTTGCGGTGACGGTGTCGGTGAAGCCGTTGACCTATACCGCACCAGCAGCCCATTGAATTGTGACGCGGGCACGGGGGGGGACACCCGTGCCCGGGTGCCAAAAAAATCAACGCGGCGCTGCACCCAGACGGCGCGCGCTGCCCGACCCGACCGCGGTCTTGCTGACCTGCGGGTCGCCATAGTAGTTGACGTCGCCGGAGCCGGCGACCGTCATGTCCAGGGACTTGTTCACCCAGATCGTGGCGTCGCCCGAACCGGCGATGGTCACGTTGGCGGTGTCGAAGCGCACCCGCGCCATATCGATATTGCCGGAGCCGCCGATCGTCGCATTCAGCTCGCGCGCGGCGCCGTCGAGGACGCTCAGCTTACCGCTGCCGCCCAGGTTGATGTTGACCGATTGCCCCTCGGCCTTGCCGACCTTGATGCTGCCCGAGCCGCCGACGTCGAAGCGCAGGTCTGAACCCTGCACGCGGTCGGCGTCGATGTTGCCGGAACCGCCCAGCGACAGGCGGTCGACGCCGCGCGTCTGCACCACGATCTTCAGGTTGCGGGTATTGATGTTGTATTTCTTTTTGCTGCGGATTTTCAGGGTGCCGTCCTCGATCACGGTCTCGATCAGGGGCAGCAGGTTGTCGTCGGTCTCGATGGTGAGGCCTTCGCTGTTGCCGGTGCGGACCTCGACCTGGCCCGGCAGGGACAAGGCCACGCCCTTGAAGTTGGCGACCTGGCGCGCCTCGCGCTTGATCTTGCCGTTGCCCTTCACCTGTTCGCCCCTGCCGAAGCTCCAATCGAAGGCGAAGGCCGGCGGCGCGCTCATGGCGGCAGCGGCGGCGGCGAGGGTGCAGGCGGCCAGCAGGCGGCGGCGGGAAAGGCTGGTGGTCATGCTGTGTTCTCCTTGGTCTTGTTGTCGGTGATCGGTGATCGGTTAAGCCATCTTAAGCAAGCCCGCCCGGGGATGCCCCGGTTTTGCGACGAACTGCCTTATCGAGGCCGTAGGCCGCTGCGAACGGGATCAGGAAGGGGTACAGGCCCCAGACGATGCGGCCTTCGACGCGCACGCACAGGGCCGCGTACAGCGGCGGCAGGGCCATCAGGACCAGCAGGCTGCGCAGGGGCTTGAGCGCGGCCGGCGCGTGGCGCCAGCCCATGATGGCCGCGGGGACGACGGTCAGCGCGGCGCCGGCGATCGACAGCAGCGAGCGCACGTCGTGCAGCGCGTGATTGACGGTCCACCAGCTCGGCTCCCAGGTGTACGAGGGCAGGCCGGCGATCAGCCAGAACCGCACGGCCACCAGCCAGGCGCCGGCCGCGGCCAGCACCGCGAGGCCGCTGGCGAGGCCGATGCGGCGGGTGGCAAGCAGCCAGACGAGCAGCAGGATGTTTTCCTCGCGTACCGCCGTGCCGGCGAGGCCGGCCAGGGCCGCCAGCCAGGGCTGGCCGGACAGCACCGCCAGCACGAAGGCGCTGCGGGCCAGGATCGAGCCCGGGTCGACCAGCAGATAAGGCGCGTACCAGAAGGTCGGCAGCGCGAACAGCATGAGCACGCCGGCGCCGGTGGCGCGCTTGCCATCCATGCCGGCGCGCAGCGCCGTGGCCGTCATCAGGCAGGCGCTGGCCGTCATGAACAGCCAGTTCAGTCCGGCGAACACCTGGCGCAGGTCGCCGGGCAGGGCGGCGGCCAGCGCCGGCACCAGGGTGCGGTAGGGGAAGGGCGCACGCAGCGTCTCGATGCCGACTTCACCGCGGAACCAGCGGGCGGTGTCGAAATAGGCCTGCGAATCCTCGATCGTGCCGCCCCAGCGCCAAACCATCAGGGTCAGGGCCAGCAGGCTGAACATGAAGAACAGGACGGGCCAGCGGAGTGGCTGGTCGGGGACGGAGAGATCGCGGGGGCTTGTCATCGGGCCAAGGTAAATGAAAACAGCGTTCAGTATACGCGTTGACAATGTTGCCTGACCAGCATCCTCGGCGCCCGGCTTCGCAAGCCCGGCCGTTTTCGCTACAATCCTCGGCTTTTTTCCGTTCCTTCCCGACTCATGAATCTCCTGCTGTTCCTCGTCGCATTCGGCGCCGGCATCGCCGTCTCCTTCCAGGCCGCCATCAACAGCCAGATGGCCGCGGCCGTCGGCGCCAACTCGGTGGTGGCCGCCCTGATCTCCTTCCTGTGCGGCACCGCCGCGCTGGCCGTGGTCGCCTTTGCCCGCGGCGGCCTGCCCGACGCCCTGGCGGCCCTGCCGCAGCAGCCGCTGTGGAAATTCTCTGGCGGCTTCCTGGGCGCCGCCTTCATTTTCTGCACCGTGATGCTGGTGCCGCGCATCGGCCTGCTGAACCTGGTCGTGCTCGTCATCGCCGGCCAGCTGATCACTTCGATGGCGATCGACCACTTCGGCCTCGTCAACGTCGCCATGCGCAAGGTCTCGGCCCTGAGGCTGCTGGGCGCGGCGGTCATGATCGTCGGCGTGGCCCTGGCCCTGTTCGGCGACCGCATCGCGGCGGCTTTGGAGCGCTGACTTGTTGTAAGTTTTTCACAAGAAAATTTATCTTTCCAAGTGGAACTTTCAGACGCGGCTGGTTTTATAATTAATGCATCTTAAGTTTCCAGTTGAATCATCGACCGCCCGATGGAATACCACCAGTCCTCGCAGATCCCCACTCTTTCGTACATCGAAAACGAAGACCATCCGGTTTTCGGTACCCTGGTCGAGCAGATCCTGCACCTGCTGAACTCGAAGCTGGTGTTCTCGGACATCATCATTCACCAGAACAGCCCGCTGATGCTGCGCCAGCCGAAGGGCCTGGTGGCGGTGACGGATTCGCCGATCACGAAGGAGGAGCTGGAAGAGTTCTTCGACGTCATCGAGCCGAACTGGGCCGAGCGGATCCAGGAACGCGCCTTCGACAGGTCGATCGACCTGCACACGGCGCGCATCCGCGCCAACTGCTTCAGCTTCCAGGGCAAGAAGCGCCTCGGCTGCGTGATCCGCCGCTTCCCGAAGGAGCCTTTGCTGCTTGCCGAACTGGGCCTGCATCCGGACGAGCAGGAATTCGCGCGCATGACCAGCGGCCTGGTACTGATCATCGGCGACACCTGCCAGGGCAAGTCGACCACCATCGCCTCCATCCTCGACGAGATCAACCGCCAGCGCTCGGGCCACATCATCACCATCGAAGACCCGGTCGAGACCCTGATCCCGCAGCGCAAGTGCATCATCACCCAGCGCGAAGTGGGCGTGGACGGCGACGTCGACAGCTATTACCTCGGCGCCCTGGATGCGCTGCGCGAACGCCCTGACGTGATCGTCATCGGCGAGATCCGCGACGCCCAGACCGCCCAGGAAGCGCTGGCGCTGGCGGAGAGCGGCCCGCTGGTGCTGGCGACCCTGCACGCGCGCTCGACCGAGCTCGGCCTGCAGAAGATGCTGCGCCTGCTGGGCAATTCCGACGCCCAAGGCCAGGCCCTGGCCCACGCCCTGCGCGGCGTGCTATGCCAGGCGCTGCTGCCGTCCAAGCAGGGCAACCGCTACCACCTGGCCACCGAGTGCCTGAGCATCAGCCCGGCCGTTGCCGGCATGATCGAAGCCGGCGACCTGGGCGCGATCCGCGCGCACATGAACGCCGGGCGCGAGCCGGGCTGCCATACGATGAACAGCGTGCTGGAAGGCTTGCTGGCCTCGCACAAGGTGGATGTGAGCGATGCGCGGGCGGCGACGACCGACCGGATTGGTTTTGCCGAGATGGTCTAGGGTTGTATGTTAAAGTTTTCCAGTTGGAGTTCGGGTCGCACTTATGCACCGACCTGCCTTCTACCCCAATCTAAAGCGAAAAGCAAAGCAGACTTCCAGTGTTTAATGCAAAGAAGCTCCTTAAAGTCGAGCCATATAAAGATGTTCCATTATTGCATTTAGAAAAAATCCGTGGCACGAGCTTATATATCTTCGTTAGCAAATTGCGCATATTGCGTTATTAGGCTTTGAAGTACAGATAGGAATTTTGATGAGTCGTTGCATTCCATGGCGGAATGGCCACGGTTACCGATTGGGCGTAACGAATTAGTAACTCTCCTGAGGCTGCGGAATTCAGCACTCGAAGCTGGGGGCCATCCAAGGATGCTGTCCAATCTATCCTTCCCCAGCTAAATTTTAAGATTCGTGCAGCCGAGTTAACCGATAGCGAAAACGGGTTTTCGCCACCACGTTCTTCGACCATAACGCCAACAACTTCCCAGTCTTCAAGAATACGCAACACATTAAGGTCTTTAAAGCTGCGATATTGAGCGAACTGTGGCCGACCTCGCCCTGTAAAAGCGGTCGATAAGTCGATTTTGCCTATTCCTTGATCGATTATGAACGACTGGATGTCTTTTTCAATCTCTTCCATTTTTATCCTTATTCCTGGAATAAGATTTTTTAAACGCCTCGAATATTGTTGAGCTTCGCTAAAGAACTGATCAAAGCCAACCGTGCATGCCCTCCCGGGCGTATGCAGTGACATAGTCATAAGGGAGGGTGCCAAAACCTTGATCACCCCACCAATTGTGCCAGCTATTTTTGAATTCGAAACGTCCCGTCCGGTCATCGTATCCACACACGGCTACTGCATGCCATCCGGACACGTTCGGCGGGCTTGCGTTTTGTAGAAAGTTTTGAAGATGGACAGGTGTTGGCATTTGGATGTCAGGACCATCCTCCCATCCTGCACTGAAATGTCCATCACCTTCCCACCATACTGGTAATGAGATTGCTACAGGTGTTTTTGCATTTGCTAAGGTTGCCTTAAGAAGACGTACAAAGTTCTGTGGTTGTGGAAAAGCAGGGTCTGTAAATTTTTCAAGTGAATATTGCTCGACAGGATGCTCCCAAGAATTATGGATGCCGTTTCGGAGTTGTCCTTCCATCACAGCTAAAACCGCTTCAGCCGGGCGATAGAATACAAGGCGATTCGCATTGAACTTGTAGCGCGGTTTACCGGCTGTGTTAGGTGGGTTAGTCCAGCAAGTTTGTCTTGGGTCATTCTGCCAATCCGTTTGCGCTACAACACCTAATGCTGTTGCAGTTTCGAAGGCGTGGGCGAGCGCTAATCCCTCGTTGCAATCACCATGCCTGCGTTCGGCTTCATGTGTCAAAGAGGACTCGGATAAATCGATTTTTCCGTGAAGATAATCCAAGCAACCGATAACTGCGAAGCTTGTGCAATGGCCCGCAGGACCCTGATCCTTAGCATCCGACATTCCAGACCTTAAGCTGATCGCAGGCGGGACTGTTGCAACCCACTTCTCTTCCGCAAAAGGTGTCAGTTGTATCCCATGACTCTCAAAAAAATCAGGGGGAACCTCTTTGATCACCATATTACGGCGTGGGCGATGACTTAAGTAAAAGCTCATACTGTTATTTCCTTTCTTTTGAAGTTCTCGGCGGGCCCTTAATTCCTTTTCGACTTCAGAATAAGCTGCATGTATCACTTCAATTTCAAATGGCAATAGAGCTTGAGCTGTGTTTGGCGGTATTAGTTCTGATAAGATGCAATCGCCATACAGTTGCTGGAGTGCAGCCTCTTGGGATGGGGTCAGGCCTAGCTTAGCCACGATGCCGGCTCGTATCAGCGGATGTAACATTTCAGATATCCTACTCTGTTTTTGCATCGATTCGTTCTGCAAGCCACTTATATGTTAGTTTGTCAAATTGACATTCCAAAGGATCTTTTTTGGCTAACCAATAGTCATCCATCAAATTTGGCTCCATCTGATCTCGCAATTCAGGGTGAAATGTTTGCCACTCGGCTGGATAACCTATTTGAGATCTTACCGGATCTGAGCGGTATTTTTCGCCGTTATAGTTTCCAAAAAAAGCTGGGATCGGCCGTCCTTGCTTCTTATTAATTTTCATGCCGCGACTATTTATGTTGTCATTGTAAAGATCTATGATCTGCCCATTGGATAGTTCAGAGGCGGCATGCCCAAGCTCATGTAGAGGCGTATGCGAAATGTCGAAACTAAAATAGGAAATCGTTGCTGCGCCAGGAAGCTCGGTTGAGCTTTGGTGCCGGAAGGTTTTCCCGTCCAAGCGAAATGACGTGCTCCTTCCCTGTTTTCCATCAACGGTGAACTGCGCCGACGCGCGAGTATAGTCTAGCGAGCCATGCAATACGAGAACCACGTCCATCTGCAGTCCGAGCTTTAAACAATATTGTGAAATTTCGTGTTGTAGTGGCCGAGCTATGTTTGGCATTACTTCTTCAACGAGTGGTGTGCTGCTGTCCGTTTCGGACATTGCTGGAAAAATCGCAATTCTAAGTTTCTCCGACGACGCAGCATTCCTGAGAATGTCCTCTGTTGCAAACAGCAGGCTACGTAGAATATCGATAACACTAGTGGAATATTTTTCGTGGTCTAAAAATATTGGGTCTCGACGCGATAATCTGTCCGGCGAGCGCAGCGTAGGATTTGCTAAAATCAAAATTGAGAACGGTGATTTATATTTGTTCGACGTGATAACCGAAACCGGAGTTGGGCTCTCTTCAACCCTAATGACGCCGATCGGCTGAATTCCGTTGACGCTTTGAACTTCCGCGTAATATTCATCAGCAGTAGCTCTAGAGCCTATGGCAGCCGCCACAATTACCAAGTCGTTTGCAAATTCAATCGAAAGAACAATACGTCGTAACCCCAAAGACAGAATTAACGAGTTCGGCTGCCCTAGCTGAAAGCCGTGATTAGGCAAGCATGTTGGCAGGTGCGGGTGCACTTGCCACTTTGTCTGCTTTCCTTGCTCTACCGCTCGGCTGTCAAAAGTTTTTTTCCAAGACAGCTCGTTCATAATATCCTCAAACATGTGGTTGGGACGTGGGCTCCTCGCGATTTAATATTTTTTGCCGCTGAGAAGTTTAAAAACTTGTTCCGCTGGATTGGGTTCGGGGTGGAGTGATAGGCCCCTCCTGCTCAAACTCTAATCGCTAGTCAAATTTATATCTGGTGCACATCGATGTCAAGACAGGATCGGAGATTTTAGCTAATATTCACAGTGCATAATCGCCACACATAAAATTATTCAATGGCGTTGTGTATTGGAAACCTTCTCTGTACTTAGTCGCAGTGGATTATGGTTTTTGAGAAGAATACGAGTGGGATTTGGAAGGTTCGAACAGTCTTGCGAGGATCGCAATATGAACTTAATTGAAGGAATTTCGACAGTTTTGTTGGATATGTCGTTTCAAGTCGGCTCTTAAGTAGTTGTATTTTCTAGGCAAACCGACATGTTAAAACACTTACTGTTGTCCTTAGGTGTTTTGCGGAAACTTTACAACTGGGTTTGCAATAAACTCCTAAGCATATGCTTCCTTAAGGGCCGTGCTTGGGGCTACCCTCAATTTGCTTATTCAAGCGGCACCGATCGGTAGCCGTTGACCTCCGGCGCCGTCACCATCCGCGCCTCGTTACCCCAGCTGGCGCGCACATAGCTCACCACCGCCGCCACCTCGGTATCGTCCAGCACCTGGCTAAAGGGCGGCATGCCGTAGGGCCGCGGGTTGCCTTTCGTGGACGGCGCGAAGCCGCCGTTCAGTACGATGCGGATCGCGTTCACCGGCTCCCTTGCCGCCAGCGTGCGATTGCCGGCCAGCGGCGGATAGGCGGGCGCGCCGTCCGTGGTGAGGGCGCCGCGGCCATCCTTGCCGTGGCAGTCGACGCAATGCCGGTCGTAGATCTGCGCCCCCAGCTTCATCAGCGATTCCGACGGCAGCGGCGCCGGCCGCGCCGCTGCGCGCTCCGCCGGCAGCGTGTGCAGGTAGGCAGCCATCGCACCGGCATCCGATGCCGACAGGTGCTGCAGGCTCTGGCGCACCACTTCCGCCATCGGCCCATACACAGCGCCGTTCGGCGACACGCCCGTCTGCAGCAACTGCGCCAGGTGCGGGTCCTTCGAGGCCAGCGAAGGCGCATACCAGCCCAGCACCGGGATCAGGCCGCCGTGCAGGCCCTGGCCGCTCGCGCCCAGGTTATTGCGCGGGCTATGGCAGGCTGCGCAGTGTCCGAGGCCCTCGACCAGGTAGGCGCCGCGGTTCCAGTCCGCGCCCTTCGCCGGCTCGGCCTGGTAGACGCCCGGCTTGAAGTAGAGCAGGCGCCAGGCCGCCAGCGCCGCCTGGCTGTCGTAGGGGAAGCGCAGCGCGTGCGGCTGGTTTTGCTGGCGAGCCGGCGGCAGGCTGCGCAGGTAGGCGAACAGGGCGTCGGCGTCGTCGCGTGACACTTTCGTGTAATTCGGGTAGGGGAAGGCCGGGTAGAGCAGGCGGCCGTCTTTGGCTATGCCGTTGTGCAGGGCGTTCCAGAAATCGTCGGCGGTCCAGGCGCCGATGCCGGTGTCAACGTCGGGCGTGATGTTCGGCGCCATCACGCGGCCGAAGGGCGTGTCGACCGCGCGGCCGCCGGCATAGGCCTGGCCGCCGCGCGCCGTGTGGCAGGCGGCGCAGTCGCCGGCGCGGGCCAGGTAGGCGCCGCGGGCGATGTTGCCGGCGGTGGGCGCCCAGGCTTGCGGCGAGCTTGACGGGATGTGCTGGGCGCGCGGCCAGGCCAGCAGCAGGGCGGCAATGGCGATGAGTACGAAGGCGGCAAACGCCAGAGGGAGGCGGTACTTCATGGCTGCGGCTCCGGTGCGCCGCCGCAGGCCAGCGGCAAGGGACGCTTCAGGGATGGCGCCGGGCTCGGGTCGGCCGGCAGCGGCTCGCTGGCCAGCCAGGCCGAGATCGCCGACACGTCGGCCAGGCTCAGGCGCTGGGCGATGCTGCCCATGCAGTCGGGCGCCAGGGCGTGGCGGCTGCCGTTGCGCCAGGCGCCGAACTGGGCGTTGATGTAGTCGCGCGGCAGTCCAGTCAGGCCGGGGATGGCGGGCAGGGCGCCGGTCAGGCGCTCGCCGTGGCAGGCGATGCAGGCCGGGACCTTGAGCGCGGTGTCGCCGCGCGTGACCAGCTGCCGTCCGCGCTCCAGCTCGGCGGCCGGCAGGCTGGCGCGCTCGAGCACGGTCGCCGGCGCGTGCTGGGTCGAGAAATAGTCCGCGATCTCGTGCAGGTAATCGTCGGACAGGTGCTGCACCATCCAGGTCATCAGCGGGTACTGGCGGCGGCCGTCGCGGAAATTCGTCAGCTGGTTGTAGAGGTAGCCGGCCGGCTTGCCGGCGATGCGCGGGTAGTACTGGCGCGTGCCGCCGGAACCGATCGCGGCCGGTGGTGTGGTGGCGCTGCCGTGGCAGGAAATGCAGGCGGCCAGGCGCTGGCCAGGCGTGCCGGGCACCTCCTGCTGCTGGGCCGAAGCCGGCAGCGCTGCCGTGCACATGGCGATGGCGGCGGCCAGATAAGCGGATAATCGGGTAAAGCCTCGCATAGTCCAGTCCCGGTGCGTTGTTTGTCTACCACGCAATATTGTAATCGAATAAACGACCGGGATGCCTGCGGACATTGGGCGCTAGCGCGCGTCCTGGAAGGTTCGCAGATAGGCTTGCAGCGCCTTGATCTCGTTCTCGTCGGCTATGCCCCAGAAGCGCATCCTGGTGCCCGGCACCAGCCTGGCCGGATCGTGCAGGAAGGCGGTCAGGCTGCGCTCGTCCCACACGATGCCCGAGGTTTTCATGGCCTCGGAGTAGGCGAAGTCAGGCGTGGACCCGGCGCGGCGGCCGAACAGGCCGTTCAGCTGCGGGCCGAAGCCGCTGCGGGCGCTGGCGCCGACCTGGTGGCAGGAGGCGCACTGCTTGAAGGCGCGCTCGCCGGTGGCGGCGTCCGTGCCTGAGGGGGCGCAGGCTTGCAGTGCCGGGAGTAGTAAAAGAAGGGGAAGAAACTTCATGCCGCGATTATAGGCGGCGAGGCGGCTTCAAGCCTGGGCCTGGGCCTCGGCTTCGGCGCGTGCCTTGGCTGCATCGCGCGCGGCAAGGCGGGCGGCATTCGCGACGGCAGTCTCCGCGGCGGCCGCAAAATGCTGGCGCCAGTGGCGGTAGATGCGCAGGGCGACGTGGGCGTCGTCGGCGGCGTACTGGATCTGCTGCTCGGACAGGCGCGGCATGGCCCAGTTGGTAGTGGTGATGCGGCGCGATTTCTGCAGGCGCTGGCCGAAGAAACGCGCGACGGCCGTTTTCGCGCCCCAGGCGTTCTTCTCGCCACGGCGCAGGGCGGTGGCGAGGTCGACCACGTTGCGGGTCTCGATGCCGAGCTTGGCGCGCAGGCGGCGCAGGTCGTCGCCAAGACCGAACCCGACTTTCAGGACGTCCGGCGATTCCAGCACCGGGCGCAAGACCTCCACGCACAGGGCGACGGCCGGCGAGGACGGCGAACCGATCTGGAACAGCCAGGCGTTCGTGTCGTCCGCCAGCTGCACCAGGTGCGGCCCGGTCGACACTTCGCCTTTCTGGAAGGTCGGCTTCGACTCGGTGTCGAAACCGATGGCGTCACAGGCGAGCAAAGCGTCCAGGGCGGCTTGCACATCCTCCCTGGTCCGCACCAGGCGCACCTTGGACAGGGCGATGCCCGCGTAGGGCGGTAGCGTGTCCTCGGTGTCCGGTGCGTTTTCGCTCATCTGATCGGTTCCAGTCGCTCGAATGACTATTTTTTCGAGAACTTCGACGCCAGCTGCTGCAGTTTTTCCTGGCGCTTGCGTTCCGCTTCCTGCTGGACGGCGGCGTCGCGCTCGGCTTTCTTGCGCTCGGCTTCTTTCTTGAAGCGTTGCTGCAGCAGTTCCTTGGCGTGCAGGCGGTGGGTATCCGTCACCTCGGCGCCCGGCTTGCCGTCCAGGTCGTAGCGCACGGTGGCCTTTTCCATCGCGCGCAGGTAGCGCATCGAGCCGGTGTGGATGCCCAGCGCGGCGCGCATCAGCTTGCGGTTCAGGGTGGGCATGCGGGCCAGCAATTGCTTGTCGATGCCGATTTCGAGCGGCAGGCAGTTGCGGAAAGCCTCGAACTCCTGTTGCAGCTGCTTGAGCAGGGCGCGCGGGGAATCCGCGGCGGGCCCGGCAGCAGGGGCGGCAGCGGCCGGGGCCGCGCTGTCCACGGTTTCCACGGTCTCGGGCGTGGCGTTGGCGGCGGTGTTTTCGTTGGCCTCAGGGGTTTCGGCGACGTTACTAATCGTATTCATTGACTTCATGGTAAGAACAGGAAGCGGAAGGATAGCATGGCAAGGCGGTGGATGTACCGCTGAGCCGTGTAAGGGTTCGTCGTCGCTGCCGGCCGACCGTGATTTCCTTCGTGTGCGGCGGGCGCGTCAGCAAGAAATCGTGTATGATCCGCCCCTTTCCTTGCGTAGGGCTTGCGCCCACGCAGACGGTCAGGGGCCGGATTAAAGCCTGGGAGTATGTGAATTCGTTATATCCATTATCGGATATTTCAATTATCACTAAATCTTTCCCTGGTGCATAATATGCCTGTCTCCTCTATTTCTCTCTTGGGAAAATAGCTCAAGCCCGTTCCTTGACGGGCTTTTTTTCGTTCCGACATGCTAAACCGCGATCTCAACCACAATTCAGATGCTCCCTGCCACCGTCCACGCGTCCCCGACGCCCGGGCAGAGCTTTGATTGTGCTTGATATCTGGCCATCTGCCCTAAGTTAGGGCCATCCCGTAATTTCTCGCCAAAGGGTCCGCAAGCGGACCAGGTGGCTTATTGACTTCGCAGGCGCGCGTCTCGCCTCGACTGGAGAATGTGAATCATGAAAAACACCGCCAAGACCTTGACACTGACCGCCAAGAAGGCGCCGGCCAAGAGCACGGCCCAGCTGGCAGTGCCGAAAACCGCGACCTCCTACTTCCTGGAAACGGAAGTGGCGGACGGCGCGCCGGCGGCCAAGGTAACGGTGGTTAAAACGCGTTCGCGCCTGGCCTCGCTGAAAGCGGCCCAGGCCGAGCAAGCTGCCGAAGCACAGCAGGCAGCGCAACTCCAGCCGGAGCAGTTCGACAACGCCGTCGAGGCAGGCGTCGAAGCCGCCGAGGTCCTGGCCGAAACTGTCAACGATGCGGCGCCCGCAGCCGTCGCCCAAGTGGCCGCCGTCGCCGCCGACGAGGCCGATTTCATCCCGACCCCGGCCACCCCTGCAGCGCCGCCGGTCATCGTGCGCAAGCGCACCTCGAAGCTGGCGGCCCTGAAAGCCGCCGCTGCCGACACCGGCGTCGACAGCTCGTCGGCCGCCGCACCCGCAGTCGAAACCACCCCGGCCGCCGAAGAAGCCCCGGCACCGCGCGTGGTGCGCACCCGCACCCGCCGTATCGAGCCGGGCGCATCCGGCGCCACCGCGACGGCCACCCCGACCGGCACCGTCAGCACCACCACCGACGCCGCCACGCTGGCCGCGATCGACACCTCGGGCTATCTGCTGCCGCAGGTGAAGGTCCCGGGCCGCCGCGGCCGCAAGCCGAGCGAGTTCGTGCCGGAGAACGACGAGATCGCCGCGCTGAACGCGGTCGAGCGCGCCGAGATGAAGGCAGCCTCCAAGCTGCGCGAGCGCAAGGCCAAGGGCGTCCCTGGGATGCTGGGCGCCGAGCAGGGCTTTTCGAGCGAGGAACTGGAAAAGCGCCGCACCCAGCTGAAGAACCTGATCAACATGGGCAAGGAGCGCGGCTACCTGACCCATGCCGAGATCAACGACCAGCTGCCGGAAAACATCATCGATCCGGAACAGATCGAAGGCATCATCGCGACCTTCAACGACATGGGCATCGCCGTCTACGAGCGCGCCCCGGAAGCGGAAATGATGCTGCTGTCGGACGCCGTCGTGACCCCGACCAGCGAAGACGAAGTCGAGGCCGCGGCCGCGACCGCGCTGTCGACCGTCGACTCCGACTTCGGCCGCACCACCGACCCGGTCCGCATGTACATGCGCGAAATGGGCGCCGTGTCGCTGCTGACCCGCGAAGGCGAGATCGCGATCGCCAAGCGCATCGAGGAAGGCCTGAAGGACATGGTGCAGGCCATCTCCGCCTGCCCGGTGACGATCTCGGAAATCATCGCCCTGTCGCACAAGATCGCCAGCGACGAGCTGAAGATCGACGACGTGGTCGACGGCCTGATGTCGCCGGACGAAGGCAGCGCCGCGCCGGTCGCGGCGACGGCCGCCGGCTCCTCGGATGACGAGGAAGAGGAAGAGATCGAAGACGAGGAAGAGGAAGAAGGGGCTACCTCCGCCAGCGGCGCCGCCGGCTACTCGGCCGAACAGCTGGCCGCGCTGAAGAAGACCTCGATGGAGAAGTTCGCCACCATCGAAAAGCAGTTCGACAAGATGGGCCACGCCTTCAAGACCCAGGGCTACGGTTCGCTGCAGTACATCGCGGCCCAGGACGTGATCTCGACCGAGCTGCTGGGCATCCGCTTCACCGCCAAGATCGTCGAAAAGCTGTGCGACACCCTGCGCGGCCAGATGGACGAAGTGCGTGCTATCGAACGCGCCGTGCTGGACATCTGCGTGAACCGCTGCGGCATGCCGCGCGCCCACTTCATCAAGGTCTTCCCGGGCAACGAGACGGACCTCGAATGGGTGCAGCGCGAAGTCGATTGCGCCTACCCGTACAGCGCCGTGCTGTCGCGTAATGCGCCGGCCATCATGGAACTGCAGCGCCGCATGATCGACCTGCAGGCCCGCGTGGCGCTGCCGCTGGCCGATCTCCGCAAGATCAACAAGCAGATGGCGGCCGGCGAAAAGCGCGCCCGCACCGCGAAGCGCGAAATGACCGTGGCCAACCTGCGCCTGGTGATCTCCATTGCCAAGAAATATATTAACCGCGGCTTGCAGTTCCTCGACCTGATCCAGGAAGGGAATATCGGCCTGCTGAAGGCGGTCGACAAGTTCGAATACCGCCGCGGTTATAAATTCTCGACTTACGCGACCTGGTGGATCCGCCAGGCGATCACGCGCTCGATCGCCGACATGGCCCGCACCATCCGCGTGCCGGTGCACATGATCGAGACGATCAACAAGATGAACCGCATCTCGCGCCAAATCATGCAGGAAACCGGCAGCGAGCCGGACATGGCGACCCTGGCGGCCAAGATGGAGATGCCGGAATCGAAGGTCCGCGAGATCATGAAGATCGCAAAAGAGCCGATCTCCATGGAGACCCCGATGGGCGAAGACGGCGATTCGCAACTGGGCGACTTCATCGAGGACAACGCGACCCTGGCGCCGCTGGAAGCCGCGATGCACGCTTCGATGCGCGGCGTGATCAAGGAAGTGCTGGACTCGCTGACCCCGCGCGAAGCCAAGGTCCTGCGCATGCGCTACGGCGTCGAGATGTCGAACGACCACACGCTGGAAGAAGTGGGCAAGCAGTTCGACGTGACCCGCGAGCGTATCCGCCAGATCGAAGCCAAGGCGATGAGCAAGCTGCGCCAGCCTTCGCGCTCGGACAAGCTGAAGACCTTCCTGCAGAACCAGTAAAACAGTTAGTCGGGTCCGGCAATGCCGGACACGACTGCCCGGCATTGCCGGACCCAGCTCCCCGTGCCGCACAGGCCGGGGAGTTTTTTTTCGTCTCCGGACGTGCGGCACTGGACCCGCGCCGCGGCCTCACGGATACTTGGCCCGCCCCATTCACCACAACCCGCAACGATGACCCGCACAGCTTCCGCTTCCATCCTCCTCGCGGCGCTCTGCCTGCCGTTCTGCACGAGCGCCAGCGCCGCTGCCGGCGACGATACCATCAACCCCGACCGCCCCGGCATCGCCGAGACCAGCAAGGTCGTCGGCAAGGGCCGCGTCCAGCTCGAAACCAGCGTCGAGTGGGACCGCCGGCGCGACGACAGCAGCCACCAGCGCACGCTGGCATCGCCGACCCTGCTGCGCGTCGGCTTCGGCGAAAGCACCGAGCTGCGCTTCGAAACCGACGGCCGCAACATCGTCCACGCCAGCGATCCGGCCACCGGCCAGCACACGGTGACGGCCGGCTGGGCCGATACCGAGGTCGGCCTCAAGTGGCAGCTGCGGAACGCGCCGGACGAGCAGGAAGGCGCGCCCTCGCTCGGCGTGCTGCTGCATGCCGCGCTGCCGAGCGGCAGCCGCGCGCTGCGCGGTCATGGCCTGCGTCCTTCGCTGCGGCTGGTGGCGGAATGGGAGCTGCCGCAAGGCATGTCGCTCGGCGTGATGCCGGGCCTGGGCATCGACAGCGACGACGACGGCGCCCGCTACGGCTACGGCGTCCTGGCCGCATCGCTGGGCAAGGAGTTCAGCGAACGCCTGCACGGCTTCGTGGAGCTGGCCGCGCCGCAGATTGCGCGCGCGCCGCACGGCGGCACCCAGGCCAGTTTCGACACCGGCCTGACCTGGCTGCTGAACAAGGATTGCCAGCTCGATGTCCAGCTGATGCATGGGCTGAACCATCGCAGCCCGGATCTCAGCCTGGCGTTCGGCCTGTCGGTGCGGCGCTAGCCGTCGCTTACTCGAGCGAGTAAGCAGCCGGCCCCATTTTGCGCAGCAGCGCGATGTTGGCCTGCTGCTCCCTGGTGAACTTCCCCATCATCTCGGCGGCGGCTTTCTTGTCGACCGCCGTTTCCATTCCCAGGTACATCGCGCCATGCACCAGGGCGTAGGAAGTCAGGCCGAAATCCCTGGGCGTCAGGCCGTGCCTGGCCAGTTTTGCCTTGACCCCTGGCTTCGCTTCGATCGCGCGGATGTAGTACTCGACCGGCAGCATGCCGTCCTTGCGATGCTTGTCGCTTTCCTTTTTCTCGGCTTCGGTTTCCTCGATGTCGCCCAGTTCGCGGGTGGCGGCCTTGAGCTTCTGGACCAGCGCCGGCGTCAGCACGAAGTGTTCGTCCGGGCTGCCGGCCCAGGCAGGGGAGGCGCACAGGGAGATGGCGAGGATGGCGGCAGCGGCAATCGAAGTCGGTTTCATGTTCTTGTCCCTCGTGGTTGGAATGGGCGCGATTCTACGGCCTCGCGCATGCCTGCGGACGGCCGCCGCCGCGCTTCCCCCACGCGTGGTGTCCACCGGTGTCGGGAAATTGCAATATTGCAATCAGGCATGTTAGGATATTTTTAATTTAACATTCCCTGTGGGCAGGATATGGCAGAGCTGGAAGTCGCAAAACATGGCAAGAACGTCATCCATTTGATGGGCAAGAAGGAGCACAAGCTTGCGCACAAGCTGCGCGAAATCGCCCTCGAGATCGCCATCATCGTGTTTGCCGTCAGCATGAGCATCTGGCTGCATGGGCTCAGCGAGCATCACCACAAGCAGCAGGAAGTCCGCAGCTTCCTGATCGGCCTGAAGGGCGACCTGGAGGGCGACATCAAGCAGCTCACGGAGATCAAGGAAGGGTACAAGGGCTTCGACGCAAACTACGCCTACCTGGCCGGCATCGATCCCGCGCAGAAGCCTGACTGGGAGAAGTTCAAGGCGGCCTATGCGAGAAGCAATGCGAACTGGTACTTCATTCCGGTCAAGAGCCGCTACGAGGGCTTCCTGATGAGCGGGCGGCTGACGAACATCGAAAACGAGAAGCTGCTGACCGCCATCTTGTCCCTGTACCAGATGGATTTGCCGCAGATCCAGACCTCGGAAGGTGGCTGGTCCACCCGCCAGCGCAAGCTGCGCGACTACCGCGAGGAGCAGCTCGAAGGCGACGACGAGCAGTCGCTGTTCCGCGTAACGACCTCGCCCAAGGGCAAGCGCCTGCTGCGCGAGATGAGCACGACGCCACAGCTGTACGAGCGCTACCAGAGCTATATCGACCAGAGCCGGGAGATCATCAAGATGATTGCCGAGGCGTATCCGGCCGAGAAAGCGCACTGAACACGGCCGCGTACGGCCTCAGGCGCTCAGCATGAGGCCGGCGAAGAGCGCGAGCGCAGCCAGCACCCAGCATGCAGCATGGGTGGCGAGGCGGCGCTCCGAGCCGGCGTAGGCCTGCAAAAACACTTCGCTGCTGCGCCGCGTGACCAGGGCGATGGCGGTGACGAAGCCGACGCGCAGCACGAAGTCCAGGGTATTCCAGCCCTTGACGACCTGGTACAGCAGCGACACGGTGACGATCGTGCCCAGCAGGACGATGAGGTATTTCCGCTTCGGGGTGATGCCGTTCATGGATGGCCTCCGCTCAGGTCGGCGCCCTTGTGAGCGCATCCCGCTTAATTTCCACGTGTCTGTTGACTGCGTCCATGATCCGCGTCAGGCCCTCGTGCGGGTCATATGACTTAGTTATGGAAAAGGCAAGTAATTTCATTGGCAGCCGTAAATATCGCGACGTAATCTCTTGAACGGTTGGCAAGACCAGGGCCATCCGCATAACAATTCAAGAGGAGACGAGAATGAAAACAACCCGCCTTTATGCCGCACTCGCGGCAGCCCTGCTGGCGTCCGCAGCCCTCGCGCCAGCCGCAGTCCGGGCCCAGGACGTGCAGGCTTCCCCGAAACATGAACTGCGCGGCGTGTGGGTCAGCACCCACCTCAGCCTCGATTGGCCGAACCGCACCCAGGCCCCGGCCCAGCAGCGCGCCGCGCTCACCGCCATCCTCGACCACAACAAGGCGACCGGGATGAACGCCGTGTTCTTCCAGGTGCGCAGCCAGTCCGACGCCATGTACCCGAGCGAACTGGAACCCTGGTCCTACTATTTAACAAACAATCAGGGCAGCGCGCCGGCGCCGTTCTGGGATCCGCTGGCCTTCGCGATCGAGGAGACGCACAAGCGCGGCATGGAATTCCACGCCTGGATCAACCCCTACCGCGCGGTCGCCAACACGGCCACTGAATCGAACGCCGCGCAGTATGCAAGCACCCACGTTTCGCGCACCCATCCCGAGTGGATGCTGACGGTGGGCACGGTCAAAATCCTGAATCCGGGCCTGGCGCCGGTGCGCGATCATGTGAGCCGCGTGATCCAGGACATCGTCGGCCGCTACGACATCGACGGCCTGCACTTCGACGACTACTTCTACCCGAGCGGTACGATCGCGGACGATGCGGCCTACAACGCCGACCCGCGCGGCTTCGCGGCCACGACCGCCGGCCGCGCGGACTGGCGCCGCGATAACATCAACATGCTGATCGAGCGCGTCGGCGCGGAGATCCGCCTGGCCAAGCCCTGGGTCAAGTTCGGCGTTTCGCCCTCGGGCATCTACCGCAGCAGCCTTGACCCGGCAGTCGGTTCGCCGACCTCCGCCGGCGCCTCCCAGCATTACGTCACGAACTTCGCCGACACCCGCAAGTGGCTGCGCGAAGGCTGGGTCGACTACCTGGCGCCCCAGGTCTACTGGTACATCGGCCAGGCCGGCTCCGACTACAAGCTGCTGGTCCCGTGGTGGAACGAGAACGCCTTCGGCCGCCACATCTACATCGGCCTGGCCGACTACAAGATGAATACCGCGGGCTGGACCAGCCCGGCGCAGATCGCCGACCAGATCGGCATGAACCGCGCGAACGCGAACGTGTTCGGCCAGATTCACTTCCGCCACGCTTTCCTGCAGGCCGACGCGCTGGGTTACCGCACGGCGCTCAAGCAGAGCACCTACCATGCGCCGGCGCTGCCCCCAGGCATGGCCTGGAAGGGCAGCGGCACGCCTTTGCCGCCTTCCGCGCTGGCTGCGGCTGCGGCCCCGAACGACGCCGTGCAGCTGTCATGGACGGCGTCCCCGGATGCCAGCGACGAACTGGAGAAGGTGCGCCGCTACGCCGTCTACCGCTCCGACACGCGCGAATTCGACCTCGAAGCGCCGGGCAAGATGATCGCCCTGACCGATGGCGCCGCGCCCGGTTTCGTCGATGCGAACGCCGGCGCCGGCAAGTACTGGTACTACACCGTCACCGCCGTCAACCGATTGAGCAGCGAAAGCACGCCCGCCGCGCTGGCGACCAACGACCACGAGCCGCCGGTCGTCACCACCCGCGCGGTGAGCCGCACGCTCGCCAACGGCCAGGCTTCGATCTCGGCCCAGGACGTCGACGGCGGCAGCACGGACAACTGGGGCATCGAGTCGCTGAGCGTGAGCCGCTCGAGCTTCAGCTGCTCGGATATCGGCGCGGCCAGGGTGAGCTTGATGGCGGTTGACAAGGGCGGCAACGCGGCTTCCGCCGAAGCCGCGGTGAATGTCGAGGGCAGGGTGCCGCAGCCTTCCATTCAAGTCTCGCGCAGCGGGATCGAGACCGGGCTGCCGGTGGAGGCGATCGCACTGGGCTATGGCGCGCAGACCGTCAGCCTGAACGCTGTCGATGCGGGCGGTGCGGATGGTTTCGCGTGGACGCCTGCTGCGGGCTTGTCCGTCAACGGCGCCGGCGCCACCTTCGCGCCGAACGGTGCGGGCAGCTTTACTTTGAGCGTGCTGGCGACCAGCGAAAACGGCTGCGCGGCGAGTACCACCAAAACCGTGAACGTGATCGAGGCGCGCTGCGGGAACAAGGGGGACAAGGTCCTGGTGTGCAATGCGACCGGGTCGGCGAGCAATCCGGGCAGCCAGGTTTGTGTGAGTGAGAATGCGGTGCCGGCGATGTTGCGGAAGGGGGCGAAGCTGGGGGCCTGCGGCTAATGAACGTCGTCCCCGCGAAGGCGGGGACCCAAGTTTGTTCGCGTCTCGACTGCTCAGGCAGAACTTGGATCCCCGCCTGCGCGGGGACGACGTAACACTAATCAGCCGGTATTTCTCAAACCCGCGGCGACACCGTTAATCGACAAATGAATCCCCCGATGCACCCGCGAATCGATCTGCTCCGGATCCTTGGCCAGCGCCCGGTGCCGCTGGATCAGCTCCACCTGCAGGTGGTTCAGCGGATCCAGGTAGGCAAACCGGTTCTGGATCGAGCGCGCCAGCAGCGGGTTCGCAGCCAGACGCTCGGCATTGCCGGTCACCTGCTCCAGGCAGCGCAGGGTTTCGCCATATTCCGCCGCGATGCGCTTGAAGATGTTCTCGCGTAGCGCGCCATCCGGCACCAGCTCGGCGTAGCGGCGGGCGATCGGCAGGTCGGTCTTGGCCAGCACCATGTCCATGTTCGACAGCAGGGTGGCGAAGAAGGGCCATTGCTGGAACATCTCGCGCAGCAGCGCCAGGCGTTCTTCGCGCTCGCCGTCCGCCAGCCATCCGGAGATCGCCGCCCCGAAGCCGTACCAGCCCGGCAGCAGCAGGCGGCACTGGCCCCAGGAGAAGCCCCAGGGAATCGCGCGCAGGTCTTCGATGCGGCGGGTCGACTTGCGCGAGGCCGGGCGCGAACCGAGGTTCAGCTCCGCAATTTCGGCGATCGGCGTGGCGGCGAAGAAGTAGTCCGTAAAGCCCGGGGTCTCGTACACCAGGTTGCGGTAAGCCTTGTAGGCGCGCTCGGACAGCTCCGCCATCACCGCTTCATAGCGCGCCAGGCGCGCCACCTGCTCGCGGTCCGCGCCATGCGGCATCAGGCCCGCTTCCAGGGTCGCCGCCACCAGCAGTTCCAGGTTGCGGCGGCCGATCTCGGGGTTCGAGAACTTCGAGGAGATGATCTCGCCCTGTTCGGTCAGGCGGATCTGGCCGTTCACGGTGCCCGGCGGCTGTGCCAGGATGGCGTCGTAGCTCGGACCGCCGCCGCGGCCGACGGTGCCGCCGCGGCCGTGGAACAGGCGCAGCTTGACGCCGGCCTCTTCGAAGATCTTCACCAGCTTCAGCTCGGCCTGGTACAGCTCCCAGTTCGAGGTCAGGAAGCCGCCGTCCTTGTTCGAGTCCGAGTAGCCCAGCATGACTTCCTGCAGCTGGCCCTGGTGCTGGATCAGCTCCTTCACGATGGGCAGGGCCATCCACTCGCCCATGATCTCGCTGGCGCGCTGCAGGTCGGGGATGGTCTCGAACAGCGGAATCACCATCACGTCGCACTGCTTCTCGTATTCGCTCACGCGCAGCAGGCCGGTTTCCTTCTGCAGCAGGAGCACCTCGAGCAGGTCCGACACGGTTTCGGTGTGCGAGATGATGTAATTACGGATCGCGCGCGCGCCGTAGCGCTGGCGGATCTCGCGCGCCGCGCGCAGCACGCCCAGCTCGGACTGGGTCTCGTCCGAATACTCGGCATAGGGCGTGTAGAGCAGGCGCGGATGGGCGATCTCGGCCAGCAGCAGCTGCACCTTGGCGGCTTCGTCCAGCTGCGCGTAGCCGGCTTCGACGCCGGCATGCTTGAACAGCTCGGCCAGCACGCGCTCGTGGATGTCCGAGCTCTGGCGCATGTCCAGCGACGCCAGGTGGAAGCCGAAGATGGCGGCGGCGCGCAGCAGGCCCGCCAGGCGCGGCTTGATCAGGATGGTGCCGTGGTTGTTGGCCAGCGAATCGGCCAGCACCTGCAGCTCGGCCTGGAACTCGGCCGGGCCGCCGTAGGCATCGGCGTGGCCGACTTCCTTGCGCAGCGGATTGGTCGCGCCGAGCGCGCGCGCGGTGGCGGCCAGGCGCGCATAGATGCCGATCAGGGCGCGCCGGTAGGGTTCGTCGCTGCGGTGCGGCGAGGTGTCCGGCGAGGCCGCCGCCAGCGCCTCCAGGGCGGCGTCGGCCGGCACCAGCAGGGTCGAGGTCGACAGCTCGGCGCCCAGCGTGTGCACCTCGTCGAGGTAGAAGTCGAAGATGGTGGTGGCATGGCGCACCAGCGCGCGCTGCATGGTGGCGGCGTTGACGTTGGGGTTGCCGTCGCGGTCGCCGCCGATCCAGCTGCCCATCTGCAGGTAGGTGGCGCCTTTCGTCGACACCTGCAGTTCTTCCTCGATGTCGTCGTACAGGGCCGGCAGCTCGCGCAGGAAGGTGGTGCGGTAGTAGGACAGGGCGTTCTCGATCTCGTCGGCCACTGTCAGCTTTTCGTAGCGCAGCATGCGGGTCTGCCACAGCGTCGCCACGCGGGCCTGCAGCAGGGTCAGGTTGCGCGCGCGTTCCTTGGGCGTCAGCGGCAGGTCGCGCTCGGCCAGCAGGCGGGCGATGTCGTGTTCGGCGTCCAGGGTGGACTTGCGCTGCACCTCGGTCGGGTGGGCGGTCAGCACCGGCGAAATGAAGGCTTCGCGCAGGAAGCTTGCTGCCTGCTCGCGGTCGACGCCGGCATCTTCGAGGCGCGCCAGCGCGTAGGCCACGCTGGCCGGCTGGGCTTTCGAACCGGCCAGCTGGTGGGCGCGGCGGCGGCGCACGTGGTGCTGGTCCTCGGCGATGTTGGCCAGGTGCGAGAAGTAGGAAAACGCGCGGACCACCGAGTTGGTCTCTTCGCGTGTCAACTTCTTGAGCAGGCTGGTCAGTTCCTCGCCGGCCTGCGGATCGTCCTCGCGGCGGAAACGCACGGCGGTCTGGCGGATGGTTTCGACCACGTCGAACACGGCCTCGCCCTCCTGGTTGCGCAGCACGTCGCCCAGCAGGCGGCCGAGCAGGCGGATGTCTTCTTTCAGTGGCGCGTCCTTGTCGCTGGACGGGGTCGGGATCGATGCAGGGGCCTGGACTTGCGGGGCGGCCAGGGGATCAGGGTTTGCAGCTTTGTTCATAATCGAGCACAGGTTGAATGTTCGGGGGTCCCAGAAGGGGCTCTCGTGTACAACGTTGCCGTGGTGGATGCCACGGTTTCTGCAAGGGACCGCATGCTAGAATTTGTGGTTACAGGCATGCCGCCAACCGGCGTCGGCCGATCCAGGCACAACGACAGTGAAAGAAATTGTTTTGAAGACTAAGGACACGACGCAGCGCGTACCCTCTCGCCTCATTATCGCATCGCGCGAAAGCCGGCTGGCCATGTGGCAGGCCACGCACGTGCGCGACCGCCTCGCTGCATTATATCCGGATTGCCAAATCGACATTCTCGGCATGACCACCCGCGGCGACCAGATCCTCGACCGCACCCTGTCCAAGGTCGGCGGCAAGGGCCTGTTCGTGAAGGAACTCGAGGTGGCCATGCATGAAGGCCGCGCCGACCTGGCCGTGCACTCGCTGAAGGACGTGCCGATGGAATTGCCGGACGGCTTCGAGCTGGCCGCCATCCTCGAACGCGAGGATGCCCGCGACGCTTTCGTATCGAACGACTTCGACAGCCTGGCCGGTCTGCCGGCCGGCAGCGTGGTCGGCACCAGCAGCCTGCGCCGCCAGGCCCTGATTGCCGCGCGCTACCCGCAGCTGGTCATCAAGCCGCTGCGCGGCAATCTCGACACCCGCCTGGGCAAGCTGGACCGCGGCGACTATGCCGCCATCATCCTCGCCGCCGCCGGTCTCAAGCGCCTGGGCCTGGAGCGCCGCATCCGCGCCTACCTGGAAACCGGGGAGAGCCTGCCCGCCGCCGGCCAGGGCGCGATGGCGATCGAGATCGTCGCCGCCGCTGGGGCCAACAAGCGAAATGACGGCGTCGACCTCCGCGCGCTGCTGGCGCCGCTGAACCACGAAGACACCGCGCGCGCCGTCGCCGCCGAGCGCAAGGTCTCGCGCGTGTTCGGCGCCAGCTGCCAGATCCCGCTGGCTGCCCACGCCATCGTCGAGGGCGGCGAACTGCAGCTGCGCGCCATGGTCGCGACGCCGGACGGCCGCCGCAGCGCTTTCGCCGAAGGCAGCGGCCCGGCCAATCTGCCGGAACAGCTGGGCGAGCAAATTTCTGCACTTCTGCGCCAACAGGACGCCGACGCCATCCTGGCCGAGTGCAAGGCCGAGGCGGCCGCACCCTGATGACCGGGGCGGTCGTCATCACCCGACCCCGCCAGCAGGCCGAGCCGCTGGCGCGCGCCGTGGCCGCCCTCGGCCGCGAGACCGTGCTGCTGCCGTTGCTGGAGATCTCGCCGCTGGCGGACGATGCTCACCTGCGGCGGGTGCTGGGCGACCTGGCGTCGTATGCGCTGGTGGCCTTCGTCTCGCCGAACGCGATCGATGCCGCCTTCGCCCACATCGACGCCTGGCCGGGGGGCGTCGATATTGCCGTGGTCGGCGAGGGCAGCCGCGCGGCTTTGGCCAAACACGGTGTCAAGAGCGAAGTCCGCATCCATTGCCCCAAAGACCCCGCCTTCAGCGATTCCGAGCACCTGCTGCAGGCGCTCGACCTGGCCCTGCTGGCCGGCCGCCGCGTGCTGGTGGTGCGCGGGGAGGGCGGGCGCGAGCTGCTGCCCGATGCGCTGCGCCGGGCCGGCGCCACGGTCGAGACGGTCGCGAGCTACCGCCGCGCGGTGCCGGCCCCGAGTCCGGATCTGGCGGCACGGCTGCGAGGCTTGCTGGCCGGGCCGAACGACTGGATAATCACGAGCTCGGAAGCCTTGCGCGGGCTGGTGTCCCTGGTGGACGGGCTGGCATCGAGCGAATTGACGACGCAACTGCGGCAGCAGCGCCTGATCGTTCCGCATGCCCGCATCCATGAAACAGCCCTCGCGCTCGGCTTCGGCCGCCTGGTCCTGACCGGTTCCGGCGACGAACGCCTCCTTGCCGCGTTACAATCACAAGCATGAACGAATTGCCCAATAATCCAGAATCGAGCAAGGGCGGCCAGATGGTCCCGCCGGAGGCGTATGTGACGCCTGCGCCGGCCGAGCCGCGCGTGCCGGAAACGACCCGCGTCGGCGGCCTGCTGAACAAGCCGCAGAACGTGGCCATCATCGTGCTGGCCGTCCTGCTGGGGCTGCAGACCTGGTCCACCCACAGCCGCTTCAACCGCCTGCGCGAAGACGTCGCCAGGACCCTGCAGAAGGACAACGCCTCGAACGCCGAGACCGCCCAGCTGGTCCGCGAGACCCAGGAGACGGCCAAGGAGCTGCAGGTCAAGGTCGGCGTGCTGGAAAGCCGCCAGTCCGAGTCGCAGAGCCAGCAGGCCGCGCTCGAGCAGATGTACCAGGATATCTCGAAGAACCGCGACGAATGGGCGCTGTCCGAGATCGAGCAGGTGCTGTCGACCGCCAGCCAGCAGCTGCAACTGGCCGGCAACGTGCAGGGCGCCCTGATCGCGCTGCAGAACGCCGACCGCTCGCTGTCGCGCTCCGACAAGCCGCAATTCATCACGATCCGCCGCGCCATCGCGCGCGACATCGACAAGCTGAAGGCGCTGCCCCAGGTCGACCAGGCCGGCATCGCGCTGCGCCTCGATAACGTCATCTCCCAGATCGACAACTTGCCGCTGCTGGCCGACGAAAAGCCGGCCGAGCCGATCGCGCCGAGCCGCGTGAATCCGTCGGCCAAAGTCGCCAGGACTGCGAAAGGCGCCGCGCCGGCGCCGGCCGAGGAGCTCTCGCTGGGCCGCCGCATGGTGGACACCTGGCGCAACTGGAGCCACGAGATGTGGGACGACATGCGCCAGCTGATCCGGGTCCGCACCGTGGACCAGCCGGAAGCGCTGATGCTGTCTCCGAGCGAGGCCTATTTCGTGCGCGAGAACCTGAAGCTGCGCCTGCTGAATGCGCGCCTTGCCCTGCTGTCACGCAACGAAGGCACCTTCCGCGACGACATCGGCAGCGCCCAGCAGACCCTGGGCCGCTACTTCGACACCAAGGCGCGCTCGACCCAGTCGGTGCAAAGCCTGCTGCGCCAGGTCCAGGCCAACAACGTCACCATCGAGGTGCCGGATCTGTCGGAAAGCCTGAACGCCGTGCGCAACTACAAATCGAAACCGTGAGGAGCTGACCATGCGCCTGCTCCTCTGGTTAGTCGCCCTGATGGCCGCGGCGATCGGCATCGCCGTGACCGCCCGCTTCAACCCCGGCAACGTGGTGTTCTTCTACCCGCCGCACCGGATCGACCTGTCGCTGAACCTGTTCGTGGTGCTGGCGGCGCTGCTGTTCCTGGTGCTCTACGTGCTGGCCCGGGCGGTGCGGGCCACCCTCGGCATGCCGGCGCGGGTGGCCGAGTACCGCCTGCGCAAGCGCGAGCGCGAAGCCAACCGCGGCTTGCGCGAGGCCCTGAAAGCCCTGTTCGAGGGCCGCTTCGGCCACGCCGAAAAGGCCGCCAAGCGCGCCGCCGAACTGCCGGACAACGCCGGCCTGGCCGCCCTGATCGGCGCCCGCGCCGCCCACCGCATGCGCGAACCGGCCCGCCGCGACGCCTGGCTGGCCGGCGTCCTGCACGACCCGTCGCTGAAGACCGCGCGTCTGATGACGGTGACCGAACTGCTGGTCGACGAGCACAAGCCGGAAGCCGCGCTGGAAGCGGTGCAGGAGCTGAACGCCAGCGGCCAGCGCCACATCCACGCCCTGCAGTGGGCAATGAAGGCCAACCAGCAGGCGCGCAACTGGCCCGAGGTGCTGCGCCTGGTGCGCACCCTGGACAAGCGCAACGCCCTGCATCCAGCCCTGTCCAGCCGCCTGCGTGAGATGGCCTATGAATCCCTGCTGGGCGAAGGCGGCCACGATGCCGAAAGCCTGAAACGCATGTGGGCGACGGTGCCGAACGCGGACCGCTGCAAGCCCTACATCGCAGCGCGCGCGGCAAGCGCCTTCAATGCCCGCGGCCTGCACGATGAAGCCCGCGTGATCGTCGAAGATGCGCTGAAGGCGGAGTGGGACGAGCGCGTGGTGCGCGCCTACCGCGAAGCCGCCGGACCGGAAGGTTCAGGCACGCTGCTGGCCCAGATCGAGAAGTGCGAAGGCTGGCTGCGCGCGCATCCGGGCGACGCCGAGCTGGCCCTGACCCTGGGCGCCCTGTGCCTGCGCCAGAAGCTGTGGGGCAAGGCCCAGCGCTACCTGGAACAGGCCCTGATCGATGCGGTCGGTCCGGACCAGGTGCGCGAAGCCCACCTGAAGCTGGCCCAGTTGCACGAAGCCCTGGGCCAGCAGGAAGAGGCGAGCCGCCACTTCCGCCTGTGCGCGCTGGCGACCGTACTCTGATTCCGAATTGAAAGGGGGCGAACTTGTGCGGCGCACAAGCTTATGCCAATTCGCTATAATGGCCCCCTTTATTATTCCTAAAGCAAGCCAATCAAGGACCAACCATGAGCCTGAACAACGTCAACGCCGGCCGCGATGTGCCGAACGATTTCAACGTCGTCATCGAGATCCCGATGAATGGCGACCCGGTCAAATATGAAGTGGACAAGGAATCCGGTGCGATCTTCGTCGACCGCTTCATGGGCACCGCGATGCACTACCCGTGCAACTACGGCTACGTTCCGAACACCATCGCCGACGACGGCGACCCGTGCGACGTGCTGGTGATCACCCCGTTCCCGCTGATCCCGGGCGTGGTCGTGCGCTGCCGCGCACTGGGCGTGCTGCAGATGACCGACGAAGCCGGCGGCGATGCGAAGATCCTGGCCGTGCCGGTCGAGAAGCTGGCGCCGCAGTATGCCAACATCAAGACCCATGAAGACGTCTCGGAACTGACCCTGCGCCAGATCCAGCACTTCTTCGAGCACTACAAGGACCTGGAAAAGGGCAAGTGGGTCAAGGTCGAAGGCTGGGCCGGCCCGGACGCCGCCAAGGCAGAGATCGTCAACGGCGTGAAGAGCTACGAAGGCCAGGCGAAGTAATCGTCTGCCGCCTGCGAAGACAGGAGGGCCGGCACCCGCGAGGGGCCGGCCCTTTTCCTTTTCAGATTACCAGCCGATCATCACCAGCCGATCATCACCAGCCGATCATCACCAGCCGATCATCACCAGCCTATATCCTGCAGCAGCGGGAAGGTGAGGTCGCGCGGCGGCGTCACCTCGTGGGTCAGGTCGTCGTTGATGGCCGGTTCCATCAGCTGGTTCGGCTTGGCCTCGGTGGTGTAGTGCGACACCGTCGAACCCGGCGAGTAGATGGTCGGCGTGTACATCAGGATCCGGCCTTGGGCGTCGGCGCCGGCCAGGCGGGCCGTGTTCAGGCCCAGGCTGGCGACCACGCCGGACTGGGTGCGCGAGCGCCGCTGCAGGCTGGCCTTGAGCGTGGCGCCGTCGGCCTGGGTCACGCGCACCGAGGGGATGGCGATGGTCGGATCGTTGCCGCTCATGCCGGCGACGTCGCCCGGGGCATTGTCCGCCACCACCATGCCGATCGCGCCGGCGGCCTGCACGTTCTTCGCCTTGGTGACGAAGTCGCAGGTGCCGCGGTCGACCAGGGCGATGTTGCCGCGGACCGCCAGCGCGTTCAGGGCGTTCAGCGGATCGCAGGCCAGGCCGGCGCCGTTGGCCTGGTCGACCACCGGCATCAGCTGGCCCTGCACCGGCGGGTTGGCCAGCGGCGGACCGAAGGAAGCGTCGCCGACTTCGTAGTTGCCGGCGGCCGAGCCGGCCGCGGCGCCCGTGATCGCCAGGTTCGACATCGGGTCCAGCACCTGCGGCACGGCGGCGGTCACGCGCGGGCCGTTCCAGGACAGGCCGCGCCAGGTCACGGCCGAGGCGGCGCGCTCGGCGGCGGTGCTCTCGACCCAGGTGCGATTGGTGCGGTTGTTCAGCAGGTAGTAGTCCCAGATCGAGGGGATGTCGAGGATTTCCTCGCCGGTCTCGTCGTCGGTGAAGGTCTGGAAGCCCAGGCCGTGCGCGAATTCGTGCAGCAGCACGGTGACGAGGTCGATCTGGTCGCCGAAGTTGCGGTCCAGGCCGAGGTAGAAGCCATTGCCAGGCAGGCAGTCCTGGAACAGGCCCAGGCGCGAGTTGAAGCGCGCGATGATGTGCGGCTCGCCCGGGGTGGCGACGTCCTCGCCGGCCAGCTTGCTGGCCAGGGCGGCCGGGTACCAGGTGTTGGCGCGCGGCGCGTTGGTGAAGTCGCTCCAGATCTCGTTCGCGCCGGCCGAGCCCAGTACGGCGCTGGTGGCCGTGCAGGACAGCGGCACGAAGGACGCGCCGATGCGGATCGGCACGCTGCTGGTGAGCGTGGCGCCCCAGATGTCGGCGGCGCGCTGGAAGGCGTACAGGCGCTGCTGGCCGAGCGTGGTGCCGGGATTGCCGCCCACCGGTACGGCCGGGGTCGGGTCGTTGAAACCTTCGCCGGCAGCGTTCTGGTTGACGATCACGATGGTGGCGGCGGCGTGCGCGGTGGTCATCGCGCCGACCGCCAGGGCCAGGGCGCAGGCGAGGGTGGCGACGATGCCGGCGGCCGCCTGCTGCAGGCGCGGATGGCCGGGCTTTTCAGAATCAGCGGGCTTCATGGCGATGCTCCTTGTGCTCGGCGTTGGTGGGATGCTGCATGGCTTCCTGGGCGGCGGCTTCGCCCTGCACGCACTGCTCGGACAGCTTGCCGTCGGCGCCGCGCGTGACGACGTCGTAGACCAGGGTCTTCTCGCCCAGGCGCACGCCGCGCGCGCCGTCGCGCCGCGACAGCTGCTTGCCCTCCTGCGGCGCGCCGGCGATAGCGGCGGCGGACGGCGGCGCCTTGGCGCGCAGCTGGCGCAGTTCTTCCGGGGTCGGGGCGCGCATCTTGCCGGTCTGCGGGTCGCGCACCACCACCATGCCTTCCCGCGCTTCCTTCCTTTCCTGCGCCTTGGCATGCATGCTCAGCGAGGCCAGCACGCACAGGGCGGCCAGCATGCTCAGGGTCATCATCTTCTGCTTGGACATGGCGATCTCCGATCAGGCGTGAAATTTGCGGCGGCGCAGGCCGAACAGGCCGAGGCCGGCGGCCAGCATCGCCCAGGTGGTCGGTTCGGGCACGGCCGTTACCACGCTGACCGTGTCCAGGCCCACATAGTTCAAGGTATCGGCGGGGCCGTAGTAGCGGAAGGCGAAGCGGCCTTCGCCGCTGGCGTCGACCGTGGCGCTGTACTGTGACCAGTCGGCCGGATAATCGCCGGCGCCGATGATGCCGAGGCTGGTGAAGCCGGAAAGGTCGGTGCCCGAGCCGGACGAGTACAGCACTTCCAGCCGGTCGCTGAAGCCGGGGTCGCCCGTCTGGCGGGTGTAGAAGCTCAGCACCGACTCGCCGGTCAGGTTCAGGACCGGGGTGATCAGCCAGTTGTCGACCGTGCCGATGCCGTTGGCGGCGCCGAGGTAGTTGGCAGCGGCATAGGAATCGGCCGCGCCGGCCTGGGCCGTGAACAGGCCGGCATTGCCCTGGAACCAGGCGGAGCCCGGCGGAACGCTGTTGTTGACCTGGACCCAGCCACTCAGGCCGCTGACATTGCCGAATCCTTCGTTCAGTACCTCGGTGCTCTGGGCCTGCGCGGCCGGGGCGCCGAGTGCGGCCAGCGAGAACGCGGCTGCCGCAAACAAACTATTGACGGGTTTCATGAAAAGCCCTTTCTTGGAAGCCAGTAGGATGGAGAAATCACTCGCGCTGGCTAGTCGACGAGGCCATGCTGAGTTCATCATATGGTTGAGATGACAACAGGCATTGATCTTTAGCTAAGTCGCGGACTGGACTTCATGCGTGATGCAAGGTACTGCCGTGCGGGCCGGCCGGGGGCGTGGAGTGGGACTGGGGAGGAGAAACCGTCGTCCCCGCGAAGGCGGGGACCCAAGTTCGTAGACCAGTACGAACATCTGTTCCTGGTCACGCACCAACTTGGGCCCCCGCCTGCGCGGGGGCGACGGGGGAGGTGCGGGGGCGACTTTCTATTTGCGGCGGAAGCGCAGCTTGCCGACGATGCCGACCGGGAAGAAGTAAATCGAGAGGATGAACAGCACGCCCAGCCACAGCATCCAGCGGTCCGGGTGCAGGGCGGCGGCCAGTACCGGGATGCCGGATAGCGCCTCCGAGGCTTGCCCCATCAGGGTCTTCAGGTAGTTCTGCGCCAGGATGAAGAGGGCGGCGCCGATCACCGCGCCGTACATCGTGCCCATGCCGCCGATCACGACGATCAGGAGGATGTCGGTCATCACCTCGAAGCCGAGCGAAGTCTTGGGCCCGACATAGCGCAGCCACAGGGCCATCAGGGCGCCGGCCAAGGCGGCGACCACGGCCGCCAGCACGTTGGCCCAGATGCGGTAGACCACGGTGCGGTAGCCCAGGGCTTCGGCGCGGAACTCGTTCTCGCGGATCGCCTGCAGCACGCGGCCGAAGGGCGAATTCACCAGGCGCAGCAGGAACAGGAACAGCGCCAGGGCCCCGAAGAACACCAGGTAATAAGTGATCAGCTTGCCGTCGATGGAACGCCCGAAGACCTCGTTCTCCATCAGCGTGTAGCCCGGCGACAGGATCTCCGGCACGCTGAAGGTGCGGCCGTCCTCGCCGCCCGTGAAGTCGGACAGCTGCGAGGCCAGCACCGCGAACGAGGACGCCACGGCGAGCGTGATCATGGCGTAGAAGATGGCGCGCACGCGCAGCGCGAACAGGCCGATCACGAAGGCCAGCGCGACGGTCAGCAGCAGGGCCAGGCCCAGGCCGGTGAAGACGATGCCCCAGCTCGGCTCCTCGACGCTGGCCAGGGCGATGCCGATGCCGTAGGCGCCGATCCCGTAGAACATCGTGTGGGCGAAGGAGACGATGCCGGTATAGCCCAGCAGCAGGTCGTAGGAAGCCACCAGCACGATGTAGACGCAGATGGTGGCCGCGGTGTTCAGCGGGCGCGCGCCCGAGAACAGGAAGGGCGCCAGCAGCAGCCCGCACAGGACCACCAGCAGGAGGGCGCTCAGGGCGCGGCTGCGCGGCAGGTCGCCGGAAAGAAGTTTGATCAGCATGTCAGCCTCGCGACTTCGAATACAGGCCGGCCGGACGCCACAGCAGGATGGCGATCATCAGCACGATATTGGACACCAGCGCCAGCTTGGGCGCCAGGAAGCCGGCGTAGTTGGCCAGCAGGGCCATCAGGAGGGCGCCGATGAAGCAGCCGCCCACCGAGCCCAGGCCGCCGATGATGACGACGATGAAGACCATCACCATGATCTCGCTGCCCATGCTGGCCACCAGGGTTTCCTTGTACAGGCCCCACATCACGCCGCCCAGGCCGGCCAGCGCGGAACCGGCCGCGAATACGCCGACGAACAGGCGGCGGATGCGGTAGCCCATGGCTTCGACCATCTCGCCGTTCTCGACGCCGGCGCGGATCAGGAGGCCGATCTTGGTGCGGTTCAGGGTAAGGAACATCGCGGCAAAGACGACCAGCCCGACAACGACCGCCAGCAGGCGGTATTTCTCGATCGCGGCTTCGCCGATGAAGATGGCGCCGCGCAGCGTGGCCGGCAGCGGCAGCGGGATCTGCTCGGCGCCCCAGATCACGTTGATCAGCTGCTCGGACACGATCATGCCGCCCATGGTGATCAGGATTTGCTTCAAATGCTGGCCGTACACCGGCATGATGACGATGCGCTCGAAGGCCCAGCCGATCAGGGCGGTGACGAGCATCGCCACCAGCACGGCCAACCCGAGCACGCCGAGGTTGGCCAGCAGCGAATCCGCTTCCAGCCAGCCGCGCATGGGCAGCAGCACCAGCGTCGCACTGAAGGCGCCGACCGAGACGAAGGCGCCATGGCCGAAATTCAGCACGCTCATCAGGCCGAAGACCAGGGTCAGGCCGCTAGCCATGATGAAGATCATCATGCCCATGGCGAGGCCGGCGACGGTCAGCGTGACCCAGGTCGGCAGGGAGACGAAGGGCAGCACGGCCAGCGCCAGCGCCGGCACCAGCAGCAGCGGCGCGAGGTCGCGCTTTGCCGCCGGCAGCGGGGCGTCGGCCTGCTTCGCGAGGGGAAGGCTTGCGCTCATTGGTGAGAGTCCAGTGAAAGGCCGAGCAGGCGCTGCTGCAGCGCGTCGTCGCTGGCCAGGTCGTGCATCAGGCCGGCGTGGGCGACGCGGCCGTCGTCCATCACGCTGACCGTATCGCCGAGCGTGCGCACGAAGTTGAAGTTCTGCTCGACCAGCAGGATGGTGGTATTCGTGTCCTTCAGCTCGCGGAAAGCCATCATCAGGCTTTGCACGATGCTTGGGGCCAGGCCCTTGGTCGGCTCGTCCACCAGCAAGAGCCGGCGAGGTTCGACGATCGCGCGGGCGATCGCCACCATCTGCTTCTGGCCGCCGGAGAGGTTGCCGGCCGGGTAGTTCCAGAATTTCTTCAGGGCCGGGAAGAAGCCGCAGATCCAGTCGACGCGCGCTTCGTCCAGTGGGCCGTTGCGCGCGGCCAGGTACAGGTTCTCGCGCACCGTCAGCTCCGAAAACACGGCCATGCTTTCCGGGACGTAGGCGATGCCGGCGCGCGCGATGTCGGGCGTGGACAGTTTCGTGATGTCGCGGCCGTCGAACACGATGCTGCCGGCGCTGGCCTTCCACAGGCCCATGATGGTGCGCAGGGTAGTGGTCTTGCCGGCGCCGTTGCGGCCCAGCAGGACCGCGAGGCCGCCGCGCGGCACCATCAGGTCGATGCCCTGCAGGATGTGGTACTGGCCGATGTGGGTGTGCACGCCCGACAGCGTCAATATCGGTTCAGGCATGTTCAGGTGTTCCAAGATAGGCTTCCTGTACGATTTTCGATTGCATGACTTCGCGCGGCTCGCCGTCCGCCACCAGGGTGCCGTTGTGCAGCACGATGATGCGGTCGGCCAGCGAGCGCACCACGTCCATCTTGTGCTCCACCAGCAGCACGGTCTTGTTGCGCTCCGCCTTGACCTGGTGGATCAGGTCGAGCACGACCGGGACTTCGTCCACGCTCATGCCGGCGGTGGGTTCGTCGAACATCAGGATCTCCGGCTCGAGGGCCAGCAGGATCGCCACTTCGAGCTTGCGCTGGTCGCCGTGGGGCAGGGTGCCGACCGGCAGGTCGCGCCTGGCGGCCATCGACACCCGCTCCAGGTAATGCTCGGCGCGTTCGATGATCGCCTTGTGGCCGAACCACACCGAGAACATGTTCAGGCCAATGCCGGCGCGGCTCTGCACCGCCAGGCGCACGTTTTCCAGCACCGTCAGGTGCGGGAACAGGTTCGTCAGCTGGAACGCGCGGCCCACGCCCAGGCGGGTGCGGGCCGCGGGGCCGAGCCTGGTCACGTCCTTGCCTGCCAGGTGCACGCTGCCGGAAGTCGCCGCCAGCTGGCCCGAGACCAGGTTGAAGTAGGTGGTCTTGCCGGCGCCGTTGGGACCGACGATCACGGTCAGGGTGCCGGGATAAAACTCGGCCGTCACCCCGTTCACCGCGACGTGGCCGCCGAAGCGGATCGTCAGGTCGCGGGTGGAAAGGGATGGCTGTGGTGCGGCAGCCATGTCAGCGCTTGTTCCGCACCGGCAGCGGCAGTTCGGAGGCCGGGATCTCGCGCACCAGTTCCAGGATGTCCCACTCGTTCTTCTGGTCTTTCTTGATGCGGAAGTGGTACATCGGCTGCAGCGCCTGGTGGTCCTCCTTCCGGAACGTCATGGTGCCCTTCGGGGTCTCGAAGGACATGCCTTCCATCGCCGCCGCCAGCTGGTCGCCGTTCGCGTTCGGCACCTTGGCCAAAGCCGCGACCACCGCGCCGGCCGCCGCCATGCCGCCCGCCGTGAACATGTCGGGCGGGGCCTTGAAGCGCCTGGTGTGCTCCGCGACCAGCCAGTCGTTCATCTTGTTCTTCGGGAAGCCGTAGTAATAGAAGATGGTGCCTTCGGTGCCGGCGTAGGCCTTCCAGGTCTTCATCACCGGCAGGATGTTGCCGCCCGGGGCCAGCGCGATGCCGTAGCGCTCGGGCTTCATGTCGGCGATCTTGTTCAGCGGGTTCGGGCCGGCCCAGACGATGGCCAGCACGCGCGGCTGCGGCTTGTCCTTCAGGGCGTCGAAGATGCGCTGGGTCGGCGCGGTGAAGTCGGTGGAGGTGGCCGGCGCGTATTCCTCGTGCACGACCCTGGCCTTGCTCCCGGTGGCGGCCAGGGCTTCCTTGCCGGCCTTGACGGCGTCGCGGCCGAAGGCGTAGTCCTGGGCGAGGAAGGCCACGCTGCCGCTCTTCAGCGTCGATGCCGCCGCCAGCGCGTCCTGCATCGAGCTGCGCGCGGTGCGGAAAATGTACTTGTTCCACTTGGCGCCGGTGATCTCGTCGGCCACCGCCGGCTCCACGATCAGCACCTTCTTGTATTCCTTCGCCACCGGCAGCATCGCCAGCGCCGAGCCGGACGAGGTCGTGCCGACCGCGATGTCGACCTTGTCGTCGCCATAGGCCTCGGCCAGCAGGGTGCGCCCGAGGTCCGGCTTGCCCTGGTCGTCCTTGACGATCACCTTGATCTTGCGGCCGTTGATTTCCATCTTCCCGCCGGTCAGGTATTCGAGGCCCATCATGAAGCCGGTCTCGGTTTCCTTGGCATAGGCTTCCAGGGCGCCGGTCTTGCCGGCGATGAGGGCGACCTTCAGGTCCGGGGCGGCGAGGGCGCTGGAACCCGCGGTGGCGATGAAGGCTGCCAGCAGGGCGGTGCTCATTGGCTTGATCATGGGCTTGATGCGTTTCATGTGGTCTCCTCGTTTCTCTTGCTGTGTTCTGTTCAGGGCACGGTCGCCAGGAACTCGGCGATCGCCTTCAGCGCCGCCGGCTCGGTCAGCATCGGCGCGTGGCCGACCTGCGGCACCTCGACGTACTGCATGTTCGGCGCCGCGCGGCGCATCCAGTCGGCCTGGCGCGCTTCCACCAGGTCGGACAGTTCGCCGCGCACCAGCATCACGGGACGCTTGCGCGCCAGCCGGCGGAAGGCCATCCGCGCCGCCAGGGACGTCGGACGCAGTTTACCGGTTTGTAGTGCAATGGCAATGTTCGGATCGTAGCGCGGGCTCAGGCTGCCGGTTTCGTCCTGTTCGAAGGCGCGGCGCGCCCACTTGCCCCATTCCTCCTCGGAGTTGTCGGGGAAGGCGCACAGGTTGATGTCCTTGATGAAACCGGCGGCGTCGTCCCAATTGCCGAGTGCCACTGCCTTGCCGGCATAGCCCGCGATGCGCGCCAGGCCCTTCTCGGACAGTACCGGGCCGATGTCGTTGAGGATGGCCGCCGCCACCAGGTCGATGTGCTGCGCGGCCAGGGTCATGGTGATCAGGCCGCCCATCGAGGTGCCGATGAAGACGGCGCGCGCGATGCCGAGTTCGTGCATCAGCCTGGCCACGTCGCCGGCGTAGACCACCGGGTTGTAGTTGTCGTGCCGGGGGTCGCGCTGCGAGTGTCCGCGTCCACGCACGTCGACCGCGATCACGCGCCGCGACAAGGCCGCGATCAGGGGCGCCAGTTCGTCGAAGTCGGCCGAGTTGCGGGTCAGGCCGTGGATGCAGATCACGGGCAGGCGCGCCGGCCCGCTGCTTCCGGCGTAATCGCGCGCGTACAGGCGCAAGCCGTCATCGCTCGTGAAGCTGAGTTCAGTGTAGTTGGACATTGGACCCCGTTATGTCTTGAAAAGAGGGCGTCCCGCAGGACGCCCCTGTGGCCGTCTTACGGGGGCGGATCAGAACTTCACGTTGACGGTGGCGCGCACGGTGCGCGGGTCGCCGTAGAACGCGGTGACGGTGTTGAAGAAACCGGAGAAGTTGTAGCCGGCGGTCTTGTAGCGCTTGTCGGTCAGGTTGCGGCCGTGCAGGCCGACCTGGATCTTGCGGTCGCTGCTGGTCCAGACCAGGCCCGCGTCCCACAGCGCATAGCCATCCTGGGCCAGCATCAGGTTACCGGGGATGGTGGCGTCCAGGCTGGCCACGCCGGTGCTGCGCGCGATCTCGGTCTGGTACACCTTGCCCTTGTAGGACAGGCTGTTCGACAGGCTGAAGGAACCGGAACGGCCCATCACCGCCATCGGCCATTCATAGTTGACGGCGATGTTGGCCGAGTTCTTCGGCGTGTTCTGGAATTCGGTGCTGCCGGCGATGTTCACCAGGGACGCGCCGTTCGCCACCATCCACTCGTTGTACTTGGCATCGATGTAGCTGTACATCGCGTTGACGCTGAGCTGGTTGGTCACGTAGGCGACGGCTTCCAGTTCCAGGCCCTTGATCTTGGCCTTGCCGGCGTTGGTCAGCGAGCCGGCGAAGCCGTTCACGTTGCCGGCGGCGTCGAAGGTCGGGATCGAGCCCGGGATCTGCACGTTCTTGTAGTCGGTGTAGAAGACCGCGGCGTTGGTCTGCAGGCGCCCGCCGTTCATCGAGGACTTCACGCCCAGCTCGATGCTGCTGACTTCCTCGGGCGCCACGCCGGCGCGCTTGGCCAGCGACACCGTGGAGGTCGGGCCGCCAGTGGCCGCCAGGTCCATGCGCGGGTCGAACATGCCGCCCTTGAAGCCCTTCGACCAGGTGGTGTACAGATTGTGCTCCGGGGTCAGCTTGTAGCCGAAGCCCAGCTTGGGCGTGAACTTCTTGTCGGTGCGGTGCAGCGCATCCTTGCCGAGGTTGGTGTTCGGGGCGCCGAAGGCGACGGCGCCGGCATTGCCCAGGCGCGGCGAGCTGTTCAGGCCCAGGTAGGTTTGCTTGAAGATCTCGGCGCGGCGCTCGTCCTCCGTATAGCGGCCGCCCACCGTGACGCTGAAGGCATCCGTCACGTTGTAGCTGGCGTCGGCGTAGGCGGCCCAGGTTTTCGAATCGATGTCGTCGTGGGTCAGCAGCGACAGGCCGCCGGCGGCGTTGTACAGCACGTCGAAGTCGTTGTAGGCGTTGGTCTTCATGTAGAACAGGCCGGCCACGCCCTGCACCTTCTGGCCGGTGTAGGTCAGCTGGAATTCCTGGCTGGTCTGGTTGTCCTTGTAGAAGGACGGTGCTTCCCACAGCGGCACTTCGAGCGAATCGAAATCGATCGGCGCATAGGACTTCGATTTGCGGTAGGCGGTGATCGACTTCACCGACAGGGTCGGGTCGATCGTGTATTCGGCCAGCAGCGAGCTGCCTTCGGTGGTCACCTGCTGCTCGTGGCCCAGCACTGTGTACAGGTTGGAGCGGGTGTCGTAGGTGCCGGAAGCCGGCTGGATGTTGCCCGGCGCCGGGCCCAGGGTCAGGCGCTGACCCTGGCGCGCTTCCGAATCGTCGACGGTCTTGTCGGTGGCCAGGCGGATGAACAGGTCGGGGGTCGGGGTCAGCTCGAGGCTGACGCGGCCGGCCATTACGTCCTTGTTGTAGTTCTGGCGGCCGTTGAGGATGTTGTGGCCGAAGCCGTCTCGGTTGAAGGTGCCGACGGTCGCGCCGATGCGCAGGATGTCCGAGATCGGCATGCTGCCCTTGAGAACCAGGTCCTTCTCGCCGTAGTTGCCGAAGGTGACTTTGGCGTCCAGCGTCGGCTTCGGCGCCAGCTTGCGGGTCACGTACTTGACCGCGCCGCCGATGGTGTTGCGGCCGTACAGGGTGCCCTGCGGACCGCGCAGCACTTCGATGCGTTCGAGGTCGTAGATGTCGGTCAGCGCGCCTTGCGGGCGGGCCAGGTAGATGTCGTCGAGGTAGATGCCGACGCCCTGTTCGAAGCCGGCCACCGGATCCTGCTGGCCGATGCCGCGGATGAAGGCGGTCAGGGTGGTGTTGGTGCCGCGCGAGGCCTTCAGAGTCGTGTTCGGGACGGTGTCGGTGAGGGCGGTGATGTCGGGGATCGCGCTCTTTTCCAGCTCGGCGCCCGAGATCGCGGTGACGGCGCCCGGCACGTCCTGGATCAGCTCGGCGCGGCGGCGCGCGGTGACGACCACCTGGTTGATGTTGTCGTTGGCCGCGGCAGGGGTTGCGGCGGCGGTGGTGGTGGCGGTGTCAGCGCCTTCCTGGGCATGAGCTGCCCCGAACGAACCGCCATAGAGCGCCAGCAGGACGGCGGTGGAGATGGCGGAACGGTTCAGTAACATCAGTTTCTTTTCGGTACGACGCATCGTATGTCTCCTAGTATTTTTGATAGCAGCATGCGTTCAGGTTTTTCGCACGGTTGAAGTTTGCCGCGCACAAGACTGGTTGAATAGATAACAACGCGCTCAGCAGGTGTGCAAAAATGCACAGGCAGGCTTTGAGACCGTGCATACACGAGCCGGGGAAGCGCCTGTTTCACTCTGGCGAAGTGCTGCTTTGAAGCTGCACCGAGGAAATTCTTGGCGTCGAAATGTGCACTGGTGCACAATAACTGTTGCTGATATCAGACAATCATCACATGCATACCTTGCCCGAATGGACTGATCTGCGTTTTTTCCTCGAACTCGCGCGCGCCGGCACGCTGTCGGGCGCCTCGCGCCGGCTGGAAGTCGAGCACACGACCGTGGCGCGGCGCATCGACCGCCTCGAAAGCCAGCTCGGCACGACCCTGTTCGACCGCTCGCGCGAAGGCTATGAACTGACCGAGATGGGCCACGCCCTGCTGCCGCACGCGGAAGCGATGGAAGGCGCCTCGCTGGCCGCGCTCGAGCAGCTGGGCGGGACCGAGCTCGGCGCCCAGGGCGTGGTGCGCCTCGGCGTGCCCGACGTGTTCGGGATCAGGGTGGTGGCGCCGCTGCTGGTCAAGCTGCTCGACACCCATCCGGACCTGGCTATCGAGATGCTGTCGCTGGCGCGCTTCGCCAACCTGGCCAACCGCGAGGCCGACCTGGGCGTGATGCTGGACCCGCCCGCCACCGGCCGCTACGTGGTCACGCGCCTGGCCTCCTTCCGCTTCTACCTGTACGGCTCGCCCGAATACCTGGACCGGCATCCGCCCATCCGCACCCAGGCCGACCTCGAACGCCACGACTTCGTCGACTACGTGCAGGACCGCCTGGCCAGCCGCGAACTGTCCTACCTGAACGAACTCGGTTTCACGCCGCGCCGGCGCTTCTGCTCGCTGGGCATGGGCGCCCAGGTGGAGGCCGCGGCGCTGGGCATGGGCCTGATGATGGCGCCGCCCTATGCGATTCCGGACGACGGCCGCCTGGTGCCGGTGCTGCCCGGCTTCTACGCCGAGCGCTCGTTCTGGCTGGCCGCACCGGCCGACCTGTACCGCCTGCGCCGCGTGAAAGTGGTGTGGGATTTGCTGCGCGACCTGGCCGACAACAATCCTTCGCTGTGGTGGGTGAAGGGCGATATCGGGCGCGCGGCCTGATGCGGGTCCGTGCTTACACGGAAGCGGACCATGAAGCCGTGAATGCGGTGGCGCGGGCGGCATTCGCGCAGTATTCGCGGGATTACGAAGACTGGCCCAGCTTCATCGAGGGCATCGGAAGGATGGCGGACCTGTCCGCGAACGCCGACCTGCTGGTGGCCGAGCAGGATGGCGAAATCGTCGGCGCGGTGGCCCACGTGGCGCCGGGCAAGCCGCGCGCCGATTTCTTCCCGGACGAGTGGTCGGTGATCCGCATGCTGGTGGTCGATCCGGCGCGGCGAGGGCAGGGCGCCGGGCGTGCGCTGGTGGCGGGCTGCCTGCGGCTGGCCCGCGAAGCCGGCGCCCCCTTCATCGGCCTGCATACGAGCCCGGTCATGGCCTCGGCCCAGCGCATGTACGAGGCGATCGGCTTCGTGCGCGACCGGGACCTGGCGCCTATCCGCGGCGTGCCTTATGGGCGCTACGTGCTGGCGGCCGCGGATATTCCGTCGGCATTCGAGCTGCCGGCATAGCGCGGCCGGCCGACGTGGCGCGGCTGCCGGCGGCCCACGTTATACTGTGCACGGACCACAGTGTATTGACGACCATGCCGGAAAGCCCGCCCACGCCCCTGTCCGAAACTCATCGCGTCCCGCGCGCGCTCGCCGTGGCGGGGCTGCTGATCGTCGCCATCACCATGGCGCTCACCGGCCTGCTGGTCTCGAGCTACCGCAGCACGATAGAACGCGAAGAGACCAACCTGCGCAACCTGGCCGAGGCCTATGCCGCGCAGACCCATTACGCGATGCTGGCGCTGGACACGCGGCTGGCGCGGTCCATCGACAGCGACAGCGCCGCGCCGGACAGCGTACCGCAGGTCGCCCTCGGCGCGCCGGACAGGGCCGGCCGCCGCACGACAATCACGCTGGTCCGCAGCCTGCCGGCCGCGGACGGCGGCGCCGCCAGGCGGGTCGCCATCGACACCGACGTATCCTACATCCAGCGCATCTTCGCATCGAGCGACCTTGGCAGCGGCGGCTCGGTGACCCTGCTGCGGCGCGACGGTGTCATGCTGGTGCGCAGTCCCACCTTGCCGGATGCGATCGGTCGCTCCTTCCTGAACACGCCGCTGTTCCAGGTCCACCTGCCGCGCATGCCGGCCGGCGCCTTCGAGGCCACCAGCCCCACCGACGGCAAGCGCCGCCTGTACGGCTACGGCGCGGTCGCCGGCTATCCGCTGGTGATCATCACCGGGCGCGACAAGGCCGACACGCTGGCGGTATGGCGCGGCTGGCTGTGGGTGGGCGTGCTGGCCTGGCTGCTGCTGTCCTCGACGCTGGCGCTGCTGGCCTGGCGCATCGGGCGCGAAGCCGAGCGCCAGGCGGCCCTGATCGGACGCTTGAAGACCAGCGAGAACCGGCTGACTTACCTGGCCGATTTCGATCCGCTGACCGGCCTGTCCAACCAGAACCGGCTGCGCCGCGCGCTCGGCGAGGCGACGGACGCCGCGGCCCGCGAGGGCGGACAGGTGGTGCTGGTGCTGGTGGCGCTCGAACGCCTGCACGAAGTGGGCGACCTGCTGGGCCACGAAGCCGGCGACGAGGCGGTGCGCGAGGCCGCCGCGCGCCTGCGCCGCCTGGCGCCCGAGGCGATGTGCCCGGCGCGCGTCAGGACCAACGAATTCGGCCTGCTGGTGCGGACCGCGCAGGCAGGGGAGGCGGTCGACGGCCTTGCCTTCGAACTGCACGCGCGGCTGTCCGAACCGGTGCGCGTGCGCGAGCGCGAGTTCCACCTGGAGCCGGTGATCGGGGTCGCCGCCTATCCGCAGGACGCCGGCTCGGTCAACGAATTGATGCGCCTGGCCGACATCGCCAAGCACCGCGCGCGCGGCGACGGCGGCGAGCCCGTGCACTTCCATTCCGACGCCAGTCATTCCCATCTCGACGAGCGCCTGCTGGTCGAGGAGCAGCTGCGCCGCGCGCTGGAGCGCGGGGAATTCAGCCTGGTCTACCAGCCCAAGATCGCCATCGCCAGCGGGTACATTACCGGCTTCGAGGTGCTGCTGCGCTGGCACAATCCGCTGCTCGGCCAGGTCTCGCCGGCGCGCTTCATCCCGATCGCCGAACAGACCGGCCTGATCGTCGGCATCGGCAACTGGGTCCTGCGCAGCGCCTGCGAACAGGCCAGCGCCTGGCGCCGCGAATACGGCTTCCAGCCCAGGGTGGCGGTCAACCTCTCGATCCGCCAGTTCTACCAGAAGGATTTGCTGGACACGATCGCCTCCGCGCTGGCCGACGCCGAGCTGGCGCCGGATGCGCTGGCGCTGGAGATCACGGAGAGCATCGCCATGAGCCGCATCGACGTCGTCGAGCGCCTGCTGGCGGGCATCCGCGCGCTCGGGGTCGAGCTGGCCATCGACGATTTCGGCACCGGCTATTCGAGCCTCGCCTATCTGAAGCGCTTCCCGGTGCAATGCCTGAAAGTCGACCGCGCTTTCGTCCACGACCTCGGGCGCGATGACGACAGCACGGCGATCGTGCGCGCCATCGTGGCGCTGGGCCATGGCCTGAAGATGCGTATCGTTGCCGAAGGCGTGGAAACGGAGATGCAGCTGGCGCTATTGCGCGAGCTGGGTTGCGACGAAGCGCAAGGCTATCTGTTCGCGCGCCCGGTCGACGCGGCGGCAGTGCCGGCGCTGCTGCTCACGCGAGATAGTCAAACACCGACATCGGCTTGACCTGGCCATTGCCGAACAGCGTGCTGCCGCCGTAGCCGGCGCCGGCCAGCGCGTACTGCTGCGCCAGCATGGCCGCCTGGCGGCTCACGGCCTCCGTGATCTTGTCCTTCTTGTCGCTCAGCTTGTCGACTTCCTGCTGCACCGCGGCCGCCTGATTCGCCACCGCGCCGCCGCTGCCGATCTGCTGGCCGGCACGCCTGGCCATCTGCTCGGCCAGGCCGCCGCCGGATTTCACGAACACGCCCATGACCCGCTCGGGGTCGTCGGCGATGGCCGCCTTCAGCTTCGCTTCGTCCAGCACCAGACCGCCGTTCCTGCGCGTGATGCCCATCGCGGCCAGGGCCTTGCCGTCGGCGCCGTCGATCAGCTGACCCATTTGCGCCGTCACCTGATTCAAGGCCGAGTCGGACGCCGCATCGCCGCTGCGCAGGGCGGCCAGCTTGCCGCTCATGCTGTTGAAGGCGGATACGAACTCCTTGACGTTGGCGCCGATCGCGCCTGGGTCGCGCGCCACTTTGATCTCGCTCTTGCCGATAGCGCCGAGGGTCAGCGAGACGCCGGCGATGGCGGTATCGAGCTTGTTGGTGCTTGCGCTGACGGCCTTGCCGTCGACGCTCAGTTGGGCGTCCTGGGCCGCGGTCTTCTGCGTCATCGCGCTGTTGATGCCGGGACCGTAGGCGAACAAGCCCTGCAGCACCGGATCGCCGCTGACGCCGATGCGCATGCCGTTCGCAGCGCCGCTCCTGCCGTTCAGGCTCAGCGCATAGCCCTTGCCGTCCTGGACCACCTGGGCATCGAGGCCGGCCTCGCGCATGGCCTTGGCAATGCCGTCCAGGGTGTTATTGCTGCTGTCGATCTTCACGGTGGTGGAACTCGATCCGCTCTCGACCTTGATCGTGGCGACCGCGCCCGTGCCCAGGGCCGCGGCGCGGTCGGGCAGGGCTTTACTCATCAGCTGCTGGGCCTGGGCCAGTTGCCTGACCTCGACCGTATGCGTGCCGGCCACGGCGCCGGCGCCGCTCAGCTTCGCATCGACACCCTTGGCGCTGCTGCTGGCCGCCATGTCGAGGCCGGCCGCGGACAAGCCGCCGAGCGCGCTGCGGAAGCCGTCCAGGGCCAGGGCCATCTTGCCGAGGCTGGACAGGCGCGCGTCGTCGCGGCGCAGTTGGGCGGCTATGGTCTTGATGCCCGGATTCTGGGCCAGCAGGGACTTGGTGGCGCTGGTGTAGAGGTCGGACAGGTGGCCGCTCGTGCCGCCCAGGCCCAGTGCCAAGTTCGTGGTCGAGATAGTCATGGATAGATTATGCGCCAGGAAGCAATTCTCTAATGTAATTAATTGCATCACTTAATGGCACCAATTCTGCCATTCGTCCCACAGCAGGATTTTGCGCATTTCCCAATTGCATGATCTGCTATGCTCCCGCGCCATGACCGAACTGAGAGACAGCGATCGCGAGATCCACCATTTCCGCATGCGCCTGAGCTTGCTGGGCCTGTTCGTATTGATCTGCTTCAGCCTGCTGGTGGCCCGTTTCGTCTGGCTGCAGGTGGTCAAGCACGGCAAGTACATGGCCCAGGCAGAGGACAACCGCATCTCGCTGCTGCCCATCGTCCCCAACCGCGGCCTGATCCTGGACCGCAAGGGCGTGGTCCTGGCCAGCAACTACTCGGCCTACACGCTCGAGATCACGCCCTCGAAACTCGAGGCCAATCTCGACTCCGTGATCGACGAGCTGGCCAAGCTGGTCGCCATCGAGCCCAGGGACCGCAAGCGCTTCAGGCATCTGCTCGAAGAATCGAAGAACTTTGCCGGCGTGCCGATCCGCACCCGCCTGAGCGACGAGGAGGTGGCCCGCTTTACCGCCGAGCGCTTCCGCTTCCCCGGCGTCGAGGTGCAGGCGCGCCTGTTCCGCCAGTACCCGCTGGGCGAGGTGGCCTCGCACGTGCTGGGCTACATCGGCCGCATCAACCAGAACGAAGCGAAGGCGATCGAAGCGGGCGAGGACGCGGCCAACTACAAGGGCACCGACCACATCGGCAAGGAAGGCATCGAGAAGAGCTATGAGCGCCAGCTGCATGGCGTCACCGGCTACGAGGAAGTCGAGCGCTCGGCCGGCGGGCGTGCGATCCGTACCTTGTCGCGCACGCCCCCCAGGCCGGGCGCGAACCTGATCCTGTCCATCGACATCGAGCTGCAGAAGGTCGTCGAGCAGGCCTTCGGCGACAGGCGCGGCGCCCTGGTCGCGATCGAACCGGGAACCGGCGACGTGCTGGCCTGGGTGTCGCGGCCCGGCTTCGACCCCAACCTGTTCGTCGACGGCATCGATCCGCAAAGCTGGAACGCACTGAATACTTCGCTCGACAAGCCGCTGATGAATCGCCCCTTGTCCGGCACCTATCCGCCCGGCTCGACCTTCAAGCCCTTCATGGCCCTGGCCGCGCTGGAACTCGGCAAGCGCCGTCCCGAGCAGGGCGTCCAGGACCCGGCCTATTTCATGCTGGGCGGGCACCGCTTCAACGACGATGTCGCCGGCGGCCACGGTTACGTCGACATGTACCGCTCGATCGTCGTCTCTTGCGATACCTATTACTACCAGCTCGGCAACGAGATGGGCATCGACCTGATCAGCACCTTCATGAAGCAGTTCGGCTTCGGTTCCCCGACCGGCATCGACCTCGACCACGAGAAGGGCGGCGTGCTGCCTTCGCAGGAATGGAAGCGGGCGCGGTTCAAAAACAATCGCGCCGCCCAGAAATGGGTGGGCGGGGACACGATCTCGATCAGCATCGGCAACGGCTACAACAACTACACCATGCTGCAGCTGGCGCATGCGGTGGCGACCCTGGCCAACGACGGCGTGATCATGAAGCCGCACCTGGTCAGGATGCTCGAGGATGCGGCCAGCCATGCGCGCACGCCGACGGTGCCGCGGGCCGCCGGGCGTATCCCGCTGAAGCAGGAGAACGTCGACTTCATCCGGCGCGCGATGGTCGGGGTGACGACCGAACAGGCCGGATCCGGCTACAAGGCCTTCCATGGCGCCGGCTATGTTGCCGGCGGCAAGACCGGCACCGCCCAGGTGGTCGGGCTGAAGGGCGCCAAATACAATCGCGGCATGACCCCGGAGCGCCTGCGCGACAACGGCCTGTTCATCGCCTTCGCGCCGGCCGACAAGCCGAGGATCGTGCTGGCGCTGGTGGTCGAGAACGGCGAGTGGGGCGCCGCATCGGCCGCGCCGATCGCGCGCAAGGCGCTCGATTACTACCTGCTGGGCAAGCGCTAATCCAAGCGTGCGGGCCCCTTGCCGGCGGAGGTCTATACTTATCGAGGTGGTGAAAAACACAACTGCAATTATACAAATCCATTATCCGACCTGAGTCGCCTTCGCAATGGCCGCGCCATTCTCCAAGCCCGCCGTCCTCGCCGTCAAACTGACGCTGCTGGCCATCCTCGGCCTGCTGGTGGCGGCGGTCGCGGCGGCGCACTGGCGCATGCGGCCGGCCTATGGCGTGCTGGAGCCGATCGCGCAGCCGATTCCCTTCAGCCACAAGCACCATGTCGGCGACGACGGCATCGATTGCCGCTACTGTCATACCTCGGTCGAGAAATCGGGCTTTGCCGGCATGCCATCGACCTCGATCTGCCTCAGCTGCCATTCCCAGCTCTTCCTCGATTCGCCCCTGCTCGCGCCGCTGCATGAAAGCGCGCGCACCGGTCGCCCGGTCCAGTGGGTGCGCGTGCACGACCTGCCGGACTTCGTCTATTTCGAGCACGACATCCACGTGAACAAGGGCGTGGCCTGCGTCGAGTGCCACGGCCGCGTCGACCAGATGCCGCTGACCTGGCGCACCGCCTCGCTCGAGATGCAATGGTGCCTGGGCTGCCACCGCAACGCGCCGCAGCACATCCGGCCGCTCAGCAAAGTATTGTCGATGGCGCCGCAGCGGCCCCTGACCCCGGAAGAGGTGCGCCAGCTGGACCGCCTGTACCGCCTGCGCAGCGCGAATGCGCTGACCAACTGCTCGACCTGCCACCGATGACGCACCATCACCATCCCGTCATCCCCATCCACGGCCCGCATCACGGTGAAGACGAGCCGGCGCGGCGCCGCTTCCTGAAGCTGATGGCGGCCTCCGCGGCCCTGGCTGGCGCCGGCTGCAGCGGGCCGCCGGCCGAGACCATCGTGCCCTATGTGCGGATGCCGGAGCAGGACGTGCCCGGGCTGCCGTTGTTCTACGCCAGCGCCTTCGTGCGGCGCGGTTTTGCGCATGGGGTGCTGGTCGAGACCAACATGGGCCGTCCGACCAAGGTCGAGGGCAATCCCGAGCACCCGGTTTCGCTGGGGACCACCGACGTCTTCACCCAGGCTTCGATCCTGCAGATGTGGGACCCGGACCGCTCGCAGACGGTGCAACGGGGCACGGAACTGTCGACCTGGGCGGCCTTCGAGGCGGCCTGGGAAGCGCGCCGTCCACACTTGGCGCGCGACGGCGGGGCGGGTCTGCGCATCCTGAGCGGCCCGGCGACCTCGCCGACCCTTGCCCTGCAACTGGCGGCGCTGCAAAAGCGCTACCCGGCCATGCGCTGGCATGCGTGGGACCCGCTACATGACGACGGCGCCGCGGCGGCCTCCACGCTGGCCTTCGGGCGCCCGCTCGATCCGGTCTACCGGCTCGAGCACGTGGCGGTGCTGCTGACCCTGGACGCCGACCTGTTCGGCGCCGAAGGCTCGCATGGCGGCGCGCTGGCGCATGCGCGCGCCTTCACGGCGCCGCGCCGGCTCGGCCTCGACCCCGCCGCCAGGCGCCTGTATGCGATCGAATCCACGCCGACCCTGACCGGCGCCTATGCCGACCAGCGCCTGGCGCGGGCGCCGCACGAGATCGAGGCGGCGCTGTGGCGCATCGCCGGCCTGCTGGGCGCGGCACCCGGCGGCGGCACGGCGCCCGACGGCGCGGCAGGCCGCTGGGAGGCCGCGGTGGCCAAGGCGCTGCGCGAGGCGAAAGGACGGGCGCTGGTCGTGGCCGGCCCGACCCTGAGCCCGGCCAGCCGCGCGCTGGCGCACCTGCTGAACCAGCGCCTCGGCGCGGAGGACGGCGCCGTGAGCTATATCGAGCCGGTAGCGCTGGGCGCGCCGGCGCATGCCGATGGCCTGGCCGAACTGGCAGCCGACATGCGAGAAGGCCGGGTCGACAGCCTGCTGATGCTGGACACGAATCCGGTCTACACCGCGCCGCCCGCGCTCGATTTCGCCACGGCCTTGCGCCGGGTGCCGCTGAGCGCCCACCTGGGCCTGTACCGCGACGAGACCGCGCGCGAATCGAACTGGCACCTGCCGCTGGCGCACTGCTACGAAGCCTGGAGCGACGCCCGTTCCCACGAAGGCACGGCCAGCATCGTGCAGCCGCTGATCGCGCCTTTGTACGGCGGACGCTCGGTCCACGAAGTGCTGGCGCTGGCATTGGGGGAGGTCAGCCGCGACGGCCGCGCGCTGGTGCGTTCGACCTGGCGGACGGGCGAGGACTTCGAGCAAGCCTGGCGCGAAAGCCTGCGCCGCGGCCTGGTGCCGGACAGCGCCGCCGCCACGGTGAAGGTGCGCACGGCGCCGCCGATGACGCAGCCCGCGTTGCAGGCACCGCCGCTGGTGGCGGTGTTTGCGCCCGATCCGGCAGTCGATGGCGGGGAGTTCGCCAACAACGCCTGGCTGCAGGAACTGCCGCGGCCCCTGACTTCGCTCACCTGGGACAACGCGGCCCTGGTCGGCCCCGGCACGGCGGAACGCGCCGGCCTGCACGACGGCGAGGTCCTGCGCCTGGAAGTGGACGGCCGCAGCCTGACGGCGCCGGTGCTGGTGCTGCCCGAGCAGGCCGAGGGCGTGGTGACGCTGCCGCTCGGCTACGGCCGCAGCGGCGCCGGTTCGGTCGGCAACGCGGTAGGCTTCGACGCCTACCGCCTGCGCCCGCAAAAGGCGATGCGGGCGCCGGTCGCGGTTCGCATGGCGCGTACCGATGCCGGCCACGTGTTCGCGCTGCGCCAGCGCGAGGTCGACATGCACGGGCGCGATCCGGTGCACGTGAAGGAGCTCGGGCGGCCCGTAGCCGCGCGGCGCAAGGAGGAAGAGGGCGGCAAGACCTCGCTGTATCCGGAGCGCCAATATGAGGAGTACAAGTGGGGCATGGCGATCGACCTGAACGCCTGCATCGGCTGCGCCGCCTGTACCGTCGCCTGCCAGGCCGAGAACAACATCCCGGTGGTCGGCAAGGACGAGGTGATACGCGGGCGCAGCATGCACTGGATCCGCGTCGACCGCTACCGTCAACATGGGCGCAGCCTGTTCCAGCCGGTGCCCTGCATGCATTGCGAGCACGCGCCCTGCGAAGAAGTCTGCCCGGTCGGCGCCACCGTACACGACGACGAAGGCCTGAACGTGCAGGTATATAACCGCTGCATCGGCACCCGCTTCTGCTCGAACAACTGCCCGTACAAAGTCCGGCGCTTCAACTTCCTGCAGTATTCGAACGAGAAGCTGGAGAGCCTGAAAGCCTTGCAGAACCCGGAAGTCACGGTGCGCAAGCGCGGCGTGATGGAGAAGTGCAGCTACTGCCTGCAGCGCATCACGCGCGCCCGCATCGACGCCGAAAAGCAGGGCCGCCGCATCGCCGACGGCGAAGTGATAACCGCCTGCCAGGCGGCCTGTCCGACTTCGGCGATCCACTTCGGCGACCTGAACGATCCGAACAGCGCCGTGGTGGCGGCCAAGGCCTCCAGGCTCGACTACGTGCTGCTCGAGGAACTGAACACCCGCCCGCGCACCAGCTATATCACGCGCGTGATCAACCCCGACCCGGAGCTGGGATGAGCGCGCCGCCTTCCTCCCTTGAACCCGGCGGCGACCAGCCGCGCTCGCGCGACAGCGCCGTGCTGCGCGCCGGCTGGGGCTACGCCGACGTCAGCGACAAGATCGCCGGCATCGTGCTGTCCGGGCGCTTCGGCTGGAAGTGGTGGAGCGCCTTCCTGGCAGCCAGCGCGGGCGTGCTGGCGCTGCTGGCGGCGGTCAGCTGGCTGCTGGTGAAGGGCATCGGCATCTGGGGCGTCGACATCCCGGTGGCCTGGGGTTTCGCGATCGGAAATTTCGTCTGGTGGATCGGGATCGGCCACGCCGGCACCTTCATCTCGGCCGTGCTGCTCCTGCTGCGCCAGAAATGGCGCACCTCGATCAACCGCTTTGCCGAGGCCATGACCCTGTTCGCGGCCAGCATCGCCGGCATCTTCCCCATCCTGCACCTGGGCCGTCCCTGGTTCTTCTACTGGCTGGTGCCCTACCCGAACGTGATGAACGTCTGGCCGCAGTGGCGCAGCCCGCTGGTGTGGGACTTCTTCGCCATCGCCACCTATCTGGCGGTGTCGCTGCTGTTCTGGTATGTCGGCTTGATCCCGGACCTTGCCACCTTGCGCGACCGCGCCGGAACACGCGGCCGTCGCGGCGCGCAGATCGCCTACGGCCTGCTGGCGCTGGGCTGGCGCGGCGAGGCGCGGCACTGGGCGCGCTTCCAGAACGCGTATTTGCTGCTGGCGGGATTGGCGACGCCGCTGGTGGTGTCGGTGCACACCATCGTCTCGCTCGACTTCGCTGTGGGGAACACGCCGGGCTACCACTCGACCATCTTCCCGCCTTACTTCGTGGCCGGCGCGCTGTTTTCCGGCTTCGCGATGGTGCTGACCCTGGCGATCCCGCTGCGCGCAGCCTTTGGGCTGCAGGATTTCATTACCGGCCGCCACCTGGCGAATGCGGCCAAGGTGCTGCTGGCGACCAGCTGGATGGTCGCCTACGGCTACCTGTCCGAGATCTTCACGGCCTTCTACAGCGGCGAGAAGTACGAGATTTACATGACCATCAACCGCTGGACCGGGCCTTACGCGCCGGTGTACTGGTCCATGTTGGCCTGTAATATCCTGCTGCCGCAGCTGCTGTGGAGCCGCCGCGTGCGCCACAGCGTGCCGGCGCTGTTCATGCTCAGCCTCGCGATCAATGCCGGCATGTGGATGGAGCGCTTCCTGATCGTGGTGTCCTCGCTGCACCGCGACTATCTGCCGTCCGCCTGGGGCATGTTCTACCCGACCATCTGGGACTGGATCACGCTTTTTGGCTCGATCGCGCTGTTCGTCTGGCTGTTCCTGCTGTTCGTGCGCTTCCTGCCGCTGATTTCGATGGCCGAGATGCGTGAGCTGGTGCGCGAGAGCGCCAAGGGTAAAGTATGAGCGCGCGAACCTGGGGCCTGCTGGCCGAATTCCCCAGCGCCGAGGCCTTGTGCGCGGCGGCGCGCCAGGCGCGCGACAACGGCTACACGCGGGCCGAGGCCTACAGCCCTTTCCCGATCGAGGGCCTGGACGCGGCGCTCGGCAACAACACCGACCGCACCGCGCCGGCGGCGCTGATCGGCGGCCTGCTGGGAGGAGTGGGGACGTATTTTTTGCAGTGGTATGCGGCGGTGGTCAACTACCCGATCAATGTTGGCGGGCGGCCGCTGCACAGCTGGCCGGCCTTCATTCCGGCCACCTTCGAGATCACGATCCTCGGCGCGGCGGTGGCGGCGGTGCTGGTCATGCTCGTCCAGAACGGCCTGCCCAGGCTCCATCATCCGCTGTTCGAGGTCGAGGAATTCGAACTGGCCAGCCGCAACCGATTCTTCCTCTGCCTGCCCGCGCACGACCCGGTGTTCGCACCGGGGCCGGCGCGCACGCTGCTCGAAGGATTGCAGCCCATGCTGCTGCGCGAGGTGCCGGCATGAGGGCGGCGCTTGGCATCCTGCTGTGCTGCTGCGGCGCGCTGGCGGGTTGCGAGCGCGCGAAACAGGACATGTACGACCAGCCGCGCTACAAGACCTTCGCCGGCAGCACCCTGTTCCCGGACGGCGCCACGGCGCGCATGCCGCCCGCGGGCACCCAGCCGCGCGCCCGCGGCGCCTTCGCCGACAGTTCGGGCGGACGGGTAGGGGCTGCGGCCGTGAACACCGATATCGCGGCCGAACAGGCGCAGAGCAATCCGTATCCTGTCGACCTGCGCCTGCTGGAGCGGGGCCGCGACCGCTACATGATCTACTGCCTGCCTTGCCACAGCCCGGTGGGCGACGGCGACGGCATGATCGTGCGGCGCGGCTTCCCGGCGCCGCCCAGCTTCCACCAGGACCGCCTGCGCGATGCGCCCGACCGCCACATCTACGAGGTGATCACCCAGGGCTACGGCGTGATGCTGCCCTATGCCGACCGCGTCGAGCCGGCCGACCGCTGGGCCATCGCCGCCTTCATCCGCGCCCTGCAGCTGAGCCAGCACGCACCCGCGGACAGCCTGCCGGCGGCCTTGAAAGCGCAACTGGAAGCGCAGCCGGGAGCCGCGCCATGAAGCGCATGCCGATGCCCGTCGCCGCCGGCGCGCTGCTGATCCTGGCCGTGGCCGGCATGGCCTGGCGCCCGGACCTGCGCGCGCTGCTGGCCGGCTATCTGGCGCTGTGGTGGTTCGGCATCGGCGTGCTGCTGGGCGGACTGGCGAACGTCTGGCTGCACCAGCTGACCGGCGGCGCCTGGGGCGAGACGATAAGGCCGCCGCTGCTGCGCGCCGCGCGCTGGCTGCCGCTGGCCTGCCTGCTGTTCCTGCCGGTGCTGCTGGGGATGCGCTTGCTGTATCCCTGGGCCGGCGGGCAGGTGCCGGAACCGGCGACGGACTTCCGCCGGTGGTGGTTCGATCCCGTCTTCTTCATCGTCCGCAGCGTGTTGTACCTGGCCATATGGAGCCTGCTCGCCTGGATCGAGACCCGCGCCCGCAGCCGCTCGGCGGCGCGCGCCGCCGCTTGCCTGCTGGCCTATGGCTTTTCGGTCAGCCTGGCCGCCGCCGACTGGATCATGTCGCTGCAGCCGGAATGGTATTCGAGCGTGTTCGGCTGGCTGGCCGCCACCGGCCAGATGCTGGCCGGGCTGGCGCTGGCGGTCCTGCTGATCGACAGGGAAGCCGCGCGCCAGCGCCTGCCGGACCTGGGCAACCTCTTGATGATGTACGTGCTGACCTGGGCCTACCTGGCCTATGTGCAGTTCCTGATCATCTGGGCCGCCGACCTGCCGCGCGAGATCGCCTGGTACCTGCGGCGCGACACGCCCGCCTGGCACGCCGTTGCCTGGGGCCTGCTGGCCCTGCACGGCGCAGGGCCGTTGATCATCCTGCTGTCGCGCCACGCCAAGCAGGCGCCGCGGGTGCTGGGCGCGCTGGCGGTGGTGCTGCTGGCGGCCCATGTGCTGGATTGCTGGTGGCTGGTGCTGCCTTCAGTGGGGAGGGCTGTTCATGGCTGACAACAGCGAAGACGAAGGCATCCACTTCCGCGCGATCCGGCGCGGGGCGCTGGCGATAGTCGGCGGCATCGTGTTCGCCGTGGGCGGTTCCTGGTGGCTGCTGCACATCCTGGGACCGGCCGCGAACACGGCGCAGCCACCGGCGGCCATCCCCGCGCCGCGCCTGCAGCCGGCGCCGCAGCAGGACAGCGCCGCCTACTTCGCCGAGAAGCAGAAGCGCCTGGACAGCACCGGCTGGGTCGACCGCGGCGCCGGCATCGCCCACATTCCGCTGGACGAGGCAATGCGGCTGGAAGCAGCGCGCCAACAAAAGGAGGCGAAGCCATGAGGCGCGTGCTGCAAGGCCTGCTTTTCCTGTTCGTGTGCTGGTCCCAGGCCGCCGGCGCCCAGGCCCTGCGCCTGCCGCCACAGCCGGAAGCCGGCTTCGCGCCCACGCTCGGCACGCAACTGCCGCTTGGCGCCATGCTGCGCGATGAAGCAGGCGCGCCGATCCGCCTGGGCAGACTGTTCGGCAAGGCGCCGGTGGTGCTGGTGCCCGGCTACTACAGCTGCCGAAACCTGTGCAGCACCCTGTTCGAAGGCGTGCTGCAGGCGCTGGCGCTGAGCGGGATGGCGCCCGGCAGCTACCGCCTGGCCGGCTTTTCGATCGATCCGCGCGACGGCGCGCAGGCCGCGGCCGGCAAGCGTGCCGCCTATGCATCGCTGCTGCCGGGCGGCGCGGCCGACCTGCGCATGTTGACTGGCGATGCGGCCACGCTGGCGCGGCTGGAGCAGGCGCTGGGCTACCGCGCCACCCAGGATGCGGAAAGCGGCGAATTCGCCCATGCCGCCGGCTTCGTGGTGGCCGACAGGGAAGGGCGCATCGTCCGCTATTTCCCGGGCGTGCGCTTCGAGCCGGCCGCACTGCGCACGGCTTTGCAGGCGGCGCAGGATGGGCAGCCCGCCGCCGCGAGTTCGCTCGGCCAGCGCCTGCTGCTGCTCTGTTCCCATTACGACCCCGCCACTGGTGCGCACAGCGCGGCGGCGATGGCGGCGGTACGCACGGTGGCGCTGCTGGCGGCGCTGAGCCTGGGCGGCTGGATATGGTATCGCCGCGCAGGGAGACGGTCATGACCGTCCCCTTCCACCTGCTGCCTGCCGACGGCGCCCAGTCGGCCACCCGCCTGGACAGCCTGGCCCTGTGCCTGCTGCTGCTGACCGGCGCGGTGGTCCTGATCCTGCTGGTGATGATGATCGCGTTCTGCATCCGCTACCGCGCGGCCTCGCACGCCAACCGTGCCGGCGCGCGCGAGAAGGATCTGGGTCTCGAAGTGGCCTGGACCCTGATCCCGCTGCTGCTTTTCCTCGGTCTGTACGCCTGGGGCGCGGTCGATTACGCCGCCCTGTACAGGCCCGACCCGGCCGCCACGCCGGTCTTCGTGGTCGCCAAGCAGTGGATGTGGAAGGCCGAGCACCGCAACGGCCGGCGCGAGGTCGGCGAGCTGCACCTGCCACTGGGACGCCCGGTGCGCCTGGTGCTCACCTCCCAGGACGTGATCCACAGCTTCTTCGTGCCCGACTTCCGCATCAAGCAGGACGCGGTGCCGGGGCGCTACACCTCGATCGGCTTCACGCCCAGCAAGGCCGGCGAGTACCGCCTGTTTTGCGCCGAGTTCTGCGGCACCGAGCACGCCATGATGACGGGGAAGATCGTGGTCCAGCCGCCAGCGGAATTCGCGCGCTGGCTGGCCGAGGGGCCGCGCCAGCCCGGCATGGCGCAGCGCGGCTTCGCGCTGTTCCGCAGCTACGGCTGCAGCGGCTGCCACGCGGCGGGGTCGAACGTGCATGCGCCGGATCTCACCAATCTGCTGGGACGGCGCGTGCACCTGCAGGACGGCCGCGAGCTGGTCGCCGACGAAGCCTATGTGCGCGACTCCATCCTGGTGCCGCGCAAGGACGTGGTGGCCGGCTACGAACCCATCATGCCTTCCTTCGCCGGCCAGATCGGCGAGGAAGACCTGCTGGCGATCATCGAATACATCAGGGAGAGCGGACATGACGAGCGCGCAGAGCGACCTTGAGCTCGAAGAGAAGGGCGAGAAGGCCGGCGCCAGCTACCTGAAGGAGGGCTACACGCTGTGGTCCTGGCTCGGTACGAAGGACCACAAGCGCATCGCGATCCTGTATGCGGTGTCGATCACGCTGTTCTTCTTCCTCGGCGGCGTGGCGGCGGCGCTGATCCGCCTGGAGCTGGCCACGCCCCAGGGCGACCTGGTGAGCGCGGATACCTACAACAAGCTGTTCACCGCCCACGGCGTGATCATGGTCTGGCTGTTCCTGATTCCTTCGATCCCGTCCGTGCTGGGGAATTTCCTGATGCCGCTGATGATCGGCGCGCGCGACCTGGCCTTCCCGCGCCTGAACCTGGCCAGCTGGTACCTGTACATGGCGGGTGGCGCCATCGTCCTGTGGGCGCTGCTGGCCGGCGGCGTCGACACCGGCTGGACTTTCTATACCCCGTTCTCGACCATGTTCTCGAACTCGCACGTGGTGCTGTGCCTGGTGGGGGTGCTGGTGGTCGGCTTCTCCTCGATCCTGACGGGCCTGAACTTCATCGTCACCGTGCACACCATGCGCGCGCCCGGCATGGGCTGGTTCCGGTTGCCGCTGTTCGTGTGGGCGAATTACGCGACCTCACTGATCCTGGTGCTGGCCACGCCGGTGCTGGCGATGACCCTGATCCTGGTGGCGATCGAGCGCCTGTTCCAGGTCGGGATCTTCGACCCCGCGCTGGGCGGCGACCCGCTGCTGTTCCAGCACCTGTTCTGGTTCTACTCGCATCCGGCCGTCTACATCATGGTGCTGCCGGCAATGGGCGTGGCCAGCGAGATCATCCCCTGCTACGCGCGCCGTCCGGTGTTCGGCTACCGCTTCATGGCCTACGCGATCCTGGCCATCGGCGTGATCGGCTTCCTGGTCTGGGGCCACCACATGTTCGTCAGCGGCCAGTCGGTGTATGCGGGCATGGTGTTCTCGCTGCTGTCCTTCATGGTCGCGGTGCCCTCGGCCATCAAGGTCTTCAACTGGACCGCCACCCTGTACAAGGGCCGGATCACCTTTGGTGCGCCGATGCTGTACGCGCTCGGCTTCGTCGGCCTGTTCACGGTCGGCGGCCTGACCGGCCTGTTCCTGGCCGCGCTGGCGCTCGACGTGCACCTGTCCGACACTTATTTTGTGGTGGCCCACTTCCACTACATCATGGTCGGCGGCTCGGTGATGGCCTACCTGGGCGGCATCCACTTCTGGTGGCCGAAGATCACCGGCCGCATGTACTCGGAAGCCTGGGGCAGGGTGGCGGCGCTGGTGATTTTCGCCGGCTTCAACCTCACCTTTTTCCCGCAATACCTGCTGGGCTATGCCGGCATGCCGCGCCGCTACCACAGCTATCCGGAAGAATTCCAGATGCTGCACGTGCTGTCCTCGGCCGGCGCGGTGCTGCTCGCGGTCGGCTACCTGCTGCCCCTCGGCTACCTGGGCTGGTCGCTGCGCTACGGCCGCAAGGCGCCATCGAATCCATGGCAGGCCACCGGCCTCGAATGGCAGACGGCCTCCCCGCCGCCCGAGCACAACTTCGCCCAGCAGCCGGTGGTGGTGCGCGAGCCTTACGCATACGCTAGCAAATGAGCGAGCAAATGAGCGCCATGGACACGGTCAAGCAGCCCCACGCCGAGCAGTTCAGCAGCCGCGCGCAGCAGGACTTCGCGTCCACCTTCGGCATGTGGGTCTTCATCGCCAGCGAGCTGCTGTTTTTCGGCCCGCTGCTGTTCGGCTACCTCTACCTGCGCGTGCACTACCCGGCAGCCAGCGCGGCGGCCAGCCGCCATACCGATTTCCTGCTCGGCACCGTCAACACCGCCGTGCTCCTGACCAGCAGCTTCCTGATAGCGCTGGCCGGTCATGCGGCCAAGGGCGGACGGCGGCCGCAGGCTTCAAAACTGCTGCTGGCGGTGGCGGCGCTGGGCATCGCCTTCCTTGTCATCAAGGGCTTCGAATACCGCAGCGAATTCCAGGAACAGCTGTTCCCGGGCGTGGATTTCCATCCTCAACATGGTGGACATCCGCAGGAGCAGCCCGGCATGGAGCTGTTCTTCATCCTCTACTTCGCGCTGACTGGATTGCACGCCCTGCACCTGACGATCGGCATCATGGTCTGCATCGTGCTGGCCTTTCTGCTGCGCCGTCCCGCGCCGGCGGCGCCGTCCGGCGAAGCGGTCGAAATCGCCGGCCTGTACTGGCATTTCGTCGACCTGGTGTGGATCTTCCTGTATCCGCTGCTCTACCTGGTCGGCAGGGCGGGGGGCTAGCATGGAACGCGGCACTCGCCCCATCGTACTGACCTGGCTGGCGCTGCTGGCCCTGCTGGCGCTGAGCGCGGGCACGGCCTGGATCCCGCTGGGCTGGATCAATACCGCGATCGGCCTGGCGGTGGCGACCGTGAAGGCGCTGCTGGTGGCCGTCGTCTTCATGCGCCTGCGCGCCGGCCATCCGCTGCTGCGCATGACGGCGCTGGCTGGCCTGCTGACCATGGCGCTGCTGTTCCTGCTGTCGGGCGCCGACTATGCCACCCGCACCGAAGCGCCGGCGCCGTGGCAGCAGCCGTCGACGGTGGCGCCGCGCCTCGGCGCGCATGAGTAATTAGACGGCGCCGAGCTTGCCGTTCCAGTCCGCGATCAGCTTTGCGTAGGCTTCCCCGACCGGCCGTATCCTGCGCTCCAGGTCGAACAGGCCGCGCGGATTGACCACGCCGCGCTGTTCGCGCAGCTCGATGTTCCAGTCCACCTGGTCGGTGAGCGAGTACCAGGTGAAACCGGTGACGGCAACGCCGGCCCGCTTCAGGCCCCGCACCAGCGCCCATTGCTTCGCCAGCCAGGCGCAGGCTTCGCCGTCCGGACCGTCGTCGCGGTTGGTTTCGGTGTGCATCAGCGGCAGGCGGTAGCGCTCCGCGTATTCCCTGGCGATAAGGGCATAGCCCAGCAGCTCGTCCACCGGCCGCATGCTGCCGTCCGTATCCACGTGGTGTTCGTTGGAGCGGTAGTAGTCGGTGCCGAGGATGCAGTGCTCGTGCAGGGCATGCGTTTCGAAGAAGCGCAGCTCGTCCTCCAGCATCCCGTTGTCCAGCACAAAGCTGCGCAAGTCAGGTTCCAGCGTGCGTCCGTAATTCAGGTCGAGCGAAAGGAAGCGCCGCAGGTTGCGCGTTTCGGCGATGGTCTCCGCCTCGGGGGCGGTGGCGTGGAAGTATTCGCTGGATTCGCTCTGGATGAAGACCGCATCGGCTTGCCGGCCGCGGATCGCGTGCATGGCCAGCAGGTTGGCCTTGACCAGGTGTTTCAAGGCCGTGACATAGGCGCGCTCGCCGGACAGCTGTTCGTTCCACAAGCCGTAGAGGGCCGAAAAGCGTGCGCACACGTACATCTCGTTGACCGGCGTGTACAGGCGCACCCATGGATAACGGCGTGCAAAATCGGCCGCATAAACCGCGAACAGCGCCGGGAAATCCGGATTCTGGAAATTGCCGACCCAGTCCGGCACGCCGAAGTGGCACAGGTCGGTGATCGGCTCGATACCGAGCCGCCGCAGCTCACCGAAGGCCCGGTCGGCAAAGTCCCAGTCGTAGCGCCCGGGACCCAGCCAGCTGCGGTGCAGCGGCACGCCGTAGCGCAAGAAGCGGATGCCGAGCCGGCGGGCCAGTTCGAAGTCGCGCTGCCAGTGGTCGTAGTGGCCGCATTCGGCCATCTGGTCGCGGCGGATGCGGCCATGGGCAATGGTCGGATTGCTGTTCTCGACCCCGCTGGCGAACATGAATGGGATCATCGGCGGCCCCCGAGCGGTGGCTGTGCGGTGACCACGCCGGGCGGCACTTCGGCCACGCTGGACAGGCCGGTCAGCATCATGCAGTCCTGCAGCTCCTGCTCGAACAGGGTCAGGGCGCAATGCACGCCGTCGCGGCCCTTCGCCGCCAGTCCGTACAGGCAGGCGCGCCCGCTCAGGCATGCTGAAGCGCCCAGGCCCAGCGCCTTGACGATGTCGCCGCCGGTGCGGATACCGCCGTCGAACAGGATCTCGATGCGGCCGCCGACCGCCTCGGCAATCTGCGGCAGCACCGAGATCGAAGACGGTGCGCTGTCCAGCTGGCGGCCGCCATGGTTGGAAACGATGATGGCGTCGGCGCCGATATCGAGGGCACTGCGCGCGTCGTCCGGATGCATCACGCCTTTCAGGATCAGCTTGCGCGGCCACTGCCTGCGCACCCAGCGCACGGTGTCGAGGTCGAAGGTCGGGTCGAACTGGGCCTCGATCCATTTCGACAGCGAGCCCACCGAACCGCCTTCCTCGATCTCGTGTTCGAGGTTGCCGAAGGTGTGGCGCTTGCTGCCCGTCATGCCGGCCAGCCAGCGCGGGTGGGTCAGCATGTCCAGCACGTTCTTCGGCGTGAGCCGCGGCGGCACCCCCAGTCCTTCCTTCTCGTCGGCCCAGCGCTTGCCCTGGGTGTGCAGGTCGATGGTCAGCACCAGCGCCGAACAGCCGGCCTGCTCGGCGCGGCGGATCAGGCTCTCGTTGACCTTCTTGTCCTTCATGAGATAGAGCTGGAACCAGAAGGGTTTTCCTGTGGCCTCGGCCACGTCCTCGATCGAGTTGATCGAGCAGGTCGACAGGCAGTAGGGCACGCCGTAGTCGGCCGCCGCACGCGCCGCCTCGCACTCGCCGTTCGGCCACATCAGGCCGGCCAGGCCGGTCGGCCCGATGGCCAGCGGGATGCGAGCCGGGTCGCCGGCCATGCTGACGACAGTGTCGCGGCTGGCCACGTTGCGCAGGCTGTGCTGGCGCAGCGCGAGGGCGCGCATGTCGTCGAGGTTGCGCTGCACCGTCAGCTGCTGCTCGCTGCCGCCGTGGATGTAGTCGAAAAGCACCGCTGGCAGGCGTTCACGGGCCAGGGTCTCGAGGTCGAAGATGCTGGCGATTTTGCTCATTTCATAGTTCTCCGCGTGCGGCCAGGGTCCGGATACGGTCGCCGATGCGGCAGGCCAGGGCCTGGATCGTGAGGGAAGGATTGACGCCGCCGCAGGTCGGGAACAGCGAGCCGTCGCAGATCCACAGGTTGCGCACGTCCCAGCTGCGGCCGTCGGCGTCGACCACGCTGTTATCAGGACGATTGCCCATGCGGCAGCTGCCGAGGATGTGGCTGGTGTCCTCGCTGGTCCACAGGTCCTTGCCGCCGGCCGCTTCCAGCATGCGGCCCATGAAGTCCAGCGCGTGCTGCTGCATGCGGCGGTCGTTGCTTGAATAGCCGAAAGCGACGTGGGCGATTGGCAGGCCGTGGCGGTCGCGTTCTTCGGCCAGCATGACGCGGTTGCAGGCGCGCGGCTCGGTCTCGGCCACCGCCACCAGGCCGCTCATGTGGTTGTAGTCGCGCATGGCTTCGCGCAGCGGCATGCCCCACAGCCCGCGCGAGGTGGCGACCAGCTGGGCCCAGGCGCGCGGCAGCGGGCCCTGGCTCATGAAGGCATAGCCGCCGTCGAAATCCTTGCCGGCGTCGGCGTAGTTCCAGTGCTCGCAGACGGCCATGTTGGGCGGCCCCTTGTTCCAGCGGATTTCCTCGTCGAAGCGCGCCCACACGCCGGGGCCGGCGTGGGTGGTCAGATGGGTGCCGACCAGGCCGGAACTGTTGGCCAGGCCTTGCGGGAAGCGCGGACAGGCGGAGTTCAGCAGCAGCCGCGGGGTCTCGATCGCATAGCCGGCCACCACCACGTTGCGGGCGCGCTGGAAGCGCCAGCGCTCGTCGCGGACGTAATGCACGCCGCTGGCCAGGCCATCCTCGCCCAGTTCGATACGGCCGGCCATGGCGAGGTCGCGCACCTCGGCGCCGGCGCGCAGGGCGCGCGGAATCCACACCACCAGCGCGCTCTGCTTGGCATTCGTCGAGCAGCCGAAATTGCAGAAGCCGCGGTAGACGCAGGGCGGCGATTTGCCGCGCGGCGCGGAGACGGTGGCCAGCGGCACCGGCGCCCATTTCACGCCCATGCGTTCCGCGCCGCGCGCCAGCACCAGGCCGGCGGCGTTCATCTCGTGCTCGTGGTAGGGATAGCGGCGGTGCGGCGGGCCCCAGGGATAGCGCAGCGGACCGGCAATCGCCAGCGCGCGCTCGGCCTCTTCGTAATAGGGCGCCAGCTCCTCGTAGCTGAGCGGCCAGTCGACGCCGTAGCCCAGCAGGCTGCGCGAGCGGAACCACTCGGGACGGAAGCGCAAGGAGATCATGCTGAAGTGGACCGTCGAGCCGCCCACGCCCCAGCCGGAGTTGTTGCCGCCGAGGGCGATCGGGTCGTCGCCGCTGGTGAGGCGCTCGTCCAGCCAGTACAGCTGCTGCTGGGATTCCTCGTCGGAGGCGAAGTCCTCCAATGGGCGCCAGAACGGCCCGGCTTCGAGCACGACCACCGAGAAACCGGCTTCGGCCAGCTTGCAGGCCAGGGTGGCGCCGCCGGCGCCGGCGCCGACGATGGCGAAGTCGACCGCTTCATCGTCGCCGTATTCGCGCATGGGCGTCCAGCCGCCGCGTGCGAACACGTCGGGTGCGCGTCCTTGTCCGGTGCGTGGCTGGCGGTTCATCGGCGGGCTTCCTTTGCCTCCCACGGATCGCGGCTGTCGAAGCCGAGGCGCACGTAGCCGCGCGGGCTGGCCGGGCCGCCGAAGCCGATCTCGTTCCAGGCCAAGGGATGCGCGTAGTAGATGCCGGCGGCGGCTTTCAGCAGCCAGTGGGTAAAAAAGCGCTCGGCGTGCACGGCTTGCCATTGCGGTGAGCGCGCCTCGTTCGCGGCCAGCGCCTGCAGCAGCGCGTCCTGTTCCGCGCCGTCGAGCGTGGTGAAGCCGCGACCATGGCGGACCTGCGCTTCATCGGCGAGGGCGGCCAGGCCCAGGCGCCAGCATTCGCGCAAGGGCGGCATGTCCGGATGGCGGTAGCCTTCGCCGCGATTCTCGTGCAGCATGGCGTCGATCCAGGGCGTGATCGGGATCGGTTCCGCGCGGTCGGGTTGGGGCAGAAGGCGGCGGTTGACGGCTTCGAGCAAATCCCACTCGGCTTCGCTGAGGAAGCGGCGCGGCGGAACCCGATGCAGACGCTGGGCCAGGACGCTGCGGGTGGTGTCGTCGAAGGAGGGGCTGTCCCATTTCGCCAGCACCTCGTAGCCCGGATAACGCGCGGGATGATGGGACTTCATGCGGCCTCCCGTGCGCGCCGTGGCGACGGACCGAGGTCCAGTGCGGCGCGCCCGGCCAGGGCCAGCGCGGAAAAGCTGGGCGGCGCCGGCAGCGGCGGGCCGCTCAGCAGGTTCTGGCTCCAGTTGCGCCAGCCGCCCATCTGGCGTGCGACGCCGCGCGCGTGCAGGGCAGTGCCGCCCACGCCCAGCAGGGCGGTGGCCGCCAGCCAGGCCCGCGTGAGTCGCGAGGGCGCGGCGCGCGGACCTACGGTCTCCGCTGCCAGCAGGGCGGCGCCAACGGGCGGCAGGCTCACCGGCAGCCACATCGCCGGGTTGTGGAAGGCGCCGCGGAAGTGCAGCAGGGCCGCTTCCATGCTGGTGCCGGCCAGGCCGGCGGCCGTCAGCAGGCCCAGCGCGCGGCGGCGCGGCAGATGCGCCAGGGTCGGCGCGCCGCGTCCGACCTCGCGCGCGGCCAGGCCCAGCAGGCCGGCCAGGGACAGCGCCGCCGGCGCGCCCAGCGGCGCCGCATAGAACAGGTTGCCCCAGGAGAGGCCGCCGGGCCGGCGCAGCACGTTATAGATGTGGAAGCCGAAGCCTGCCACGCCCACCGCGCAGGCAGCGCCAAAGGGTAGCGGGGAGGTTGCGCGCGCGGGCCGGCGCGCTGCCTGCGCGGCGCCGGCCAATGCGAGCGCGGCACTGGCCAGCGGCGCGAACATGCCGGGATTCTCGAAGCCGCCGCGGTAGTGTTCGAGCGCGCTGTCGCTCAGCACCGAGGCGGCCAGCATGGCGGAGGACAGGTAGAGCTGGCCGGCGGCGCGGTTATCTGCATCCTCGCGCTGGAATGGCGCAGGCAGCGGCGGCGCCGGGCGCGGACGTGATCGCGTGGCCAGCACCGCCGCCAGGCTCAGTCCAAGCGCGGCGGCGCCCAGCGCCAGCGCCGCCGGACTGGGCCCCGCTTCGGGCGCGGGGTTCACGATTTATCCTTGGGCAGGATCCCGCTCAAGACCTGGCGCGCCACGCCGGCCAGCATCGAGCCTTCCTTCGGATCGCCTTTTACGATCGTGCTCATGAAGGACTTGGCCTGCTCCAGCGTGATGTGCGAGGGCAGCGGCGGCACTTCCGGATCGGTCTTGAATTCCAGGACCACCGGGCGGTCCGCCGCGAACGCCTCGCGCCAGGCGGTCGCCACTTCTTCCGGGTTATCGCAGTAGATGCCCTTCAGGCCGATCAGCTCCGCAAAGCGGTGATAAGGCACGTCGGGGATCTGCTGGGTGGCGTCGAATTTCGGGTCGCCTTCCATCACGCGCTGTTCCCATGTCACCTGGTTCAGGTCCTGGTTGTTGAAGACGCAGACGATCCACCTTGGGTCCTTCCACAGGCGCCAGTACTTCGACACCGTGATCAGCTCGGCCATGTTATTCATCTGCATGGCGCCGTCGCCGACCAGGGCGATCACGGGCCGGCCCGAATGCGCGAACTTGGCGGCGATCGCATACGGCACCGCCGCGCCCATCGAAGCGAGGCCGCCGGACAGCGAATACATCTGGCCGCGCCGCACCCGCAAATCGCGCGCAAACCAGTTGGCGCAGGAGCCCGAGTCGCTGGTGACGATGGCGTCCGCCGGCAGCTGCGGCGACAGCTCCCAGGCCACGCGTTGGGGATTGAGCGGATTGGCCGGCTGCAGCGCGCGGTTCTCGAGCAGCTGCCAGGAATCCTTGACCTGCTCCTCGACGTGGCGGCGCCAGTCGCCGTCCTTCTGCTGCAGCAGCGGCAGCAGCAGGCGCAGGGTCTCGGCGCTGTCGCCGTGCAGGTTGACCTCGGCCGGATAGCGGATGCTGAGCATGGTCGGGTCGATGTCGATCTGCACCGCGCGCGCCTTGCCTTCTTCGGGCAGGAACTCCGCGTAGGGGAAGCCGGTGCCGATCATCAGCAGGGTGTCGCAGTGGGTCATCAGGTCCCAGCTGGCCTTGGTGCCGAGAATGCCGATCGAACCGGTCACCCAGGGCAGGTCGTCGGGCAGGGCAGCCTTGCCCAGCAAAGCCTTGGCGGCGCCGGCATTCAGGCGGTCGGCCACGGCGATCACTTCGTCGGTGGCCTGAAGGGCGCCGGCGCCGACCAGGATCGCCACCTTCTTGCCGGCGTTCAGGACCTCGGCCGCGCGTCGCAGATCGACCTCCTGCGGCACCACGCGCGGCTTGCTGTAGCCGATGCCGGACAGGATGGAGCCGTGCTTGCGCGGCGGGTCCTCATTCGGGAGGTCCTGCAGGTCGTTGGGCAGCACCAGCACGCCGATGCCGTTGCGGGCGATGACCGTGCGCATCGCGCGATCCAGCAGGTGCCGCACCTGCGAGGGCACCGCGGCTTCGTGCACGTAGTCGGCCACGTCCTGGAACAGGCGCTCCAGGTTCAGCTCCTGCTGGTAGTGGGCGCCGCGCGCCGTGCGCGGGGCCTGGCCGCAGATCGCCAGCACCGGCACGTGGTCCATCTTCGCGTCGTACAGGCCGGTCACCAGGTGGGCCGCACCGGGGCCGCCGGTCGACAGGCAGACCCCGGGCTCGCCGGTGACCTTGGCGTGGGCCGAAGCCATGAAAGCCGCCATCTCCTCGTGCCGCACCTGGATGAATTCGATCTTGTGTTTGGCCCGCTGCAGGGCGCCCAGCACGCCGTTGATGCCGTCGCCAGGGTAGCCGAAGATGGTGCGCACGCCCCAGTCGTACAGGCGTTCGACGAAAAAGTCACCGACGGTTTTGCTCATGCACTTCTCCTTTTCGATAAGCCATACAGGCCGGCGCCCAGGGCGGCCGCCGCCCACAGCCAGCCGCGGTGCTTCGCGGCCCAGAATTCCGGGCTGACGGTCCAGGCGTCGCGGTCGAAGCTGCCGTGGGCCGCGTAGGGGCCGGGCACTGGCGTCCACAGGTTGTTGGGCCGGTCGGCCGGGATGGGGTCAAGGCTCTGCTGGCCGGCGATGCCGGTGCGCGCCAGGTAACGGTCGAGCAGGCGCGGGACGAATTTCTCGGCCAGCACCGCGCCCAGGGTCGGGTAGCCGACGCAGATCTCGGCGCGCTTCGAATGCGCGGCCCACCAGATGGCGCGGCCGGCGACTTCCGGCTGGTAGCAGGTGCCGGTCGGCTTCGGGTGATGCGTCAGCGTGGTCTTGCACCAGTCGAACTGCGGCGTGTTCACCCCCGGCATGTCGACGATCACCAGGTGGACCTTGCTGTGCTCGTGTTCGAGCTCGGTGCGCAGCGACTGCGTGAAGCCTTTGATGGCATGCTTGGCGCCGCAATAGGGCGACTGCAGCGGAATCGAGCGGTAGGCGAGGGCGGAGCCGACCTGCAGGATGGTGCCGCGGCCGCGCGGCCGCATGCGCTTCAGCGCCGCCATCGTGCCCCACACGAAGCCGTGGTAGGTGACGTCGGTGACGCGGCGGTAGTCCTCGGGAGAGATGTCGGCGAAGGGCGCGAACATAGTGACCATCGCATTGTTGACCCAGATGTCGATGGGCCCCAGCTCGGCCTCGGCGCGCTGCGCGGCGGCTTCGACCTGGGCGTGGTCGGCGGTATCGGCGACGATGGCGATGGCTTGCGGCGAGCCGAGGCGCTCGGCTTCGGCCCGCGCCGCCTCCAGGCGATCGGGCTCGCGCGCGATCAGCGCAATTCTTGCGTGATGCTGGGCGAATTCGCGCACCGCGGCGCGGCCGATGCCCGCGCTGGCGCCGGTGATCACCACCACTTCCTGTGCCGGGTCCCTCATGGCTGCTCCTTGCGTTTGCCAGGAGTAGTGAAGCTTAGCACCAGGCGGCCAGGAGCCGCGCCACGTTATGTTTGTGCAAATGTATTTGGCTTGAATGGATTACGATCGTTCAACTCATCGATATACTCGTCGATCCCGCCGCTTTCCCGCTCCAGGAAGCGCTCCACCGCATCCGCAAAGCTCGGGTGCTTCAGCCAGTGCGCCGACCAGGTCCGGGTCGGCAGGAAGCCGCGCGCCATCTTGTGCTCGCCCTGGGCGCCGCCCTCGAACACCTGGATCTTTTGCTCGATGCAGAATTCCAGCGGCTGGTAGTAGGCGGTCTCGAAGTGCAGGCAGGGCACGTGCTCGAGCGCGCCCCAGTAGCGGCCGTAGAGCGTGGTCTCGTCGTGCACGACCAGCGAGGCGGCGATCGGCTCGCCGTCCCGCTCCGCCAGCACCAGCAGGAGGTTTCGCGGCATCTCGCGTCCGATGCGCCGGAAGAATTCCAGGTTCAGGTAGGGCTTCGAAAAATGCTCTGCATAGGTGTGGCGGTAGCAGCGCGTGAAGAAGCGCCAGTCCTCGTCAAGGGCATCGACGCCGCGCACCCGGCGCATGGTGATGCCGGCCTCGAGCACCTTGCGCCGCTCGGCGCGGATGTTCTTGCGCTTCTTCTGTTCCAGCGTGGCGAGGAAGGCCTCGAACGAGGCGTAGCCGGCGTTCATCCAATGGAACTGCACGCCGCTCCGCAGCAGATAGCCCGCCTCGGCCAGCTGCCTGGCCTCTTCTTCGGGCGGGAACAGGAGATGGGTCGAGGACACGTCGGACGCCTGCTGGACGCTCTGCAGGACTTCGATCAGGGCGGCGCGCGCGGCAGCGTCGACCGCCATCAGGCGCGGACCCGTTACCGGCGTGAAGGGGATTGCGCTCAGCAGCTTCGGATAGTACTCGAGGCCGTTGCGCTGGTAGGCGTCGGCCCAGGCCCAGTCGAACACGTATTCGCCGTAGGAATGCCCCTTTACGTAGAGCGGCAGGGCGGCAGCGAGCTGGTCGCCCTCATACAGGACGATGAACTGCGGCTGCCAGCCGGTCTCCGGGCTGGCGCTGCCGGATTCGTGCAGGGCGTGCAGGAAGGCGTAGGAGAGGAAAGGGTTGGCGTTGGACTGCCGGGCTACCAGGGCGTTCCAGGCCGTTTGGCCGATCTCGGACAAGGAGGAAGCGATATGCGTGCGATAATTCAAGATGACTTCCGAATAATGAAAAGCTGAACATGGACAAGCGATTCTTCAATCTGTACTCGCACGACTTTGCGCGCGTTGCAGTGGCCAGCCCGCGCTGCCGCGTCGCCGACCCCGCTTTCAACGTCCAGGAGACGCTGCGCCTGGCGAAGGAAGCGGCCGATCAGGGCGCCGTGCTGGTCGCCTTTCCGGAACTGGGCCTGTCCGCCTACAGCTGCGACGACCTGTTCCACCAGCGCGCGCTGCTCGAAGCCGTCGTCGACGCCCTGGGCAAAGTCGTCGAGGCCTCGAAAACCCTGCCGCTGGCCATGGTCGTCGGCGCGCCGCTGCGCGTGAACCATGTGCTGTTCAATTGCGCGGTGGTGGTGGCCGGCGGCCGCATCCTGGGCGTGGTGCCGAAGTGCTACCTGCCCAATTATGGCGAATTTTACGAAAGCCGGCAGTTCAGTGCGGCGGACAACGCAGCGGTGGACCGTATTACGCTGCTCGGCCAGGACGTGCCCTTCGGCCCGGAGCAGCTGTTCGAATTAGAAAATAACCCCCTATTCCGCTTCCACGTCGAGATCTGCGAAGACGTCTGGGTGCCGGTGCCGCCGTCCTCCTTCGCGGCCCTGGCCGGCGCCACGGTGCTGGTCAACCTGTCGGCCTCGAACGTGGTGGTGGGCAAGAGCGGCTACCGGCACCAGCTGGTGAGCCAGCAGTCGGCGCGCTGCCTGGCGGCCTACCTGTACACCTCGGCCGGCCTGGGCGAATCGAGCACCGACATGTCCTGGGACGGGCAGTCGCTGATCTACGAAAAGGGCGACCTGCTGGCCCAGTCCGAGCGCTTCCTGCAGGAGTCGCACCTGATCTTCGCCGACGTCGACCTGGAGCGCCTCTCGCTCGACCGCATGCACACGACCACCTTTGCGCAGTCGGTGCGCCGCCATGCCGGCGAGGTCGAGAAATTCCGCACGACGCGCTTCGCCCTCGAACTGCCGCTGCACAAGGACCTGCCGCTGGATCGCACCATCGAGCGCTTCCCCTACGTGCCGGCGGACGGCAAACGTCGCGACGAGCGCTGCACCGAGGTCTACAACATCCAGGTCCAGGCCCTGCTGCAGCGCCTGCAATCGTCCGGCCACCAGAGGGTCGTGATCGGCATCTCGGGCGGGCTGGACTCGACCCATGCGCTGCTGGTCTGCGCCAAGGCCATGGACCGCCTCGGCCTGCCGCGCACCAACATCCTCGCCTATACGATGCCGGGCTTTGCCACCAGCGAACGCACGCTCAGGCAGGCGCGCGAGCTGATGGAAGTGGTCGGCGCCACCGCCCACGAAATCGACATCCGCCCCAGCTGCATCCAGATGCTGAAGGACCTCGGCCACCCTTACGCCGAGGGCAAGGAAGAGTACGACGTCACCTTCGAGAACGTGCAGGCGGGCGAGCGCACCTCCCACCTGTTCCGGCTGGCGAACCACCATCACGCGATCGTAATCGGCACCGGCGACCTGTCCGAGCTGGCGCTGGGCTGGTGCACCTATGGCGTGGGCGACCACATGTCGCACTACAACGTGAACGCCAGCGTGCCCAAGACCCTGATCTCGCACCTGGTGCGCTGGGTGGCCGATACCCACCAGATCGGGGATACGGGCTCCGATGTGCTGATCAAGGTGCTGGAGACGGAGATCAGCCCGGAACTGGTGCCCGGTAAAGCCAGCGACGAGGGCAGCAAGCCATCGCAGGTGACCGAAGACTTCATCGGCCCCTACGAGCTGCAAGACTTCAATCTCTACTACACGCTGCGCTACGGCTTCGCGCCGACCAAGGTTGCCTTCCTCTCGTACAGCGCGTGGCGTGACCGCAGCGTGGGTCCGTGGCCGGAAGGCGGCAGCCCGGCGCGCAACGAATACGGCCTCGCGGCCATCAAGAAAAACCTGGGCATCTTCTTGTGGCGCTTCTTCAAGACCAGCCAGTTCAAGCGTTCCTGCGTGCCGAACGGACCGAAGGTCGGCAACGGCGGCTCCCTCTCGCCGCGCGGCGACTGGCGTGCGCCCAGCGATTCGGAAGCCACGGTGTGGATGGAACAGCTGGCGAAGATCCCGGACCAGGCATAACCAACGACTAGGAGAAAACCATGAAACAGATCACCTGCGTAATCAAACCCTTCAAGCTGGACGAAGTGCGCGAGGCCCTGGCCGAAGTGAACGTCACCGGCCTGACCGTGACCGAAGTAAAAGGCTTCGGCCGCCAGAAGGGTCACACCGAGCTGTATCGCGGCGCCGAGTACGTGGTCGATTTTTTGCCGAAGGTAAAAATCGAGGTCGTGGTCGACGACAATATGACGGAACAGGTGGTGGACGCCATCATCAAGGCCGCGCGCACCGGCAAGATCGGCGACGGCAAGATCTTCGTGCAGGAAGTCGAGCAGGTGATCCGTATCCGTACCGGGGAAACCGGTCCCGACGCTGTCTAGAACACGCTTGGCGTTTCTATCGGCCTCATGTTACATTTCTTGTTTAAATGTTACACGAGGCCATAGGCCGGGCAGATGCGTGGATGAGTTGACGGGAAAACACATATTGGTAGTCGACGACGAAGAGGCGGTCGGCTACGTTTTCGAGCGCTACCTGGCGATCAAGGGCTACCGCGTGTCGGTGGCCCATAGCGGGGAACAGGCGCTGGAAAGCTTCCAGGCGGACCTGCCCGATCTGGTCATCAGCGACTACAAGATGCCGGGCATGAACGGCGACGAATTGCTGCGCCGCCTGCGCGCAATGCAGCCGGGCCTGCCGGCTGTGATGATCTCGGCCAATCCGATCGACGTCGGGCCGATGCTGGATGGCGTCGCGTTCTTCCCCAAGCCGGTCTCGCTCGACACCCTGGTCGAGCATCTCGAAACCGTGCTCTGAAAATCAGCGTCCCACCTGCACATTGAAGCGCCAGGTCAGCAGGCGCAGGCCGCTGATGAAGAAGGCGCTCGACCACAGGGCGAACTCCCTGGGAATGCCATACATCCCCATCAGCAGGAACAGCCAGCATCCGAGGAAGGCGCAGATCGCATAGGGTTTGCCGTCGCGGAACACCATCGGCACTTCATTGCAGACGATGTCGCGCAGGACCCCGCCGAAGATCCCGGTGATCACGCCCATCATTGAGGCAATGAAGATCGGCATGTGGGCCTCCAGTGCCGAGGACACGCCGGCGACGGAAAACAGGCCGAGACCCAGGGCATCGGCGATCACGATCAGGCGTTCGGAGACGATGTGGCGCAAGGTCTTCATCAAGGGCGAGGCCACCAGCGCCAGCACGAAGATCAGGATCGCGTATTCCTGGTGCTGGACCCAGAACAGCGGCCGCCTGTCGAGCAGGATGTCGCGCAGGGTGCCGCCGCCGAATGCGGCGATGAAGGCGACGGTGAACACGCCCACCAGGTCCATGCGCTTGCGGCGCGCTTCGATGAAGCCCGAGAACGCGCCGACCAGGACGGCGGTGATTTCAATGACGGTGACCAGTCTCATGCAATGTGGGCGAGTGGCGATGTTGCTAGACTAACATGCCGAGCCCGACAGTGTAAGCGCGCTATGCCGGCTGGGCCAAAGGAAGCCTGACGGTGAACAGCACGCGGCCGCCGGCGCCGGCGCCGGCATCGTGGCTGTAAGCGATCTCGCCCTGGTGCTCGCGCACGATCTGCTGGGCGATATAGAGGCCCAGGCCCATGCCGGTGCGGTTGCGCGGGTTGTTCAGCGAGCTGCGCTTGAAGGGATTGAACAGGCTGGACTCGATCTCGTTCGGGATCGGCGCGGCGGCGTTGGCGACCGAGACCAGCGCTTCGCCGCCTTCCTGCCACAGGCGGATCCCGATCGGCTGGTTCGGCTCGCCGTGGTGGCGCGCATTGCTCAGCAGGTTGGACAGCACCTGGCTCAGGCGGCCGCTGTCGGCCATCACGGTGGCCGGGCAGTCGACCTGCAGCTCGTAGACGATGGTCGGGTAGGCCAGCCGCGCCTCTTCCACCATGTCCTCGACCAGCGCCGCCAGGTCCACCGGCTCCAGGGTCACGCCCAGCGCCAGGCCGCGGTCGATGCGGCTCATGTCCAGCACCTGGCCGATCATGCGCTGCATGCGGTTGCTGGACGACTGGATGCGCTTGCCCAGGGTGGTGCTCTTGTCGCTGCTGCCGGCGTCGGTCTTCTCCAGCACCATGCCGGCCATGTTAATCGAGTGCAGCGGGTCGCGCAGGTCGTGGCCCAGCATCGCCAGCAGCTGGGCGCGCGTGGCTTCGGTTTGCGCGCGGCGCGCGTTCGAGACCCGGGCCAGTTCGCCCAGGGTCATGCGCGCATGCGTGATGACCCCGTCTTCCCACGCATGGGCGCAGCCGCGCACGGTCTCGATCCAGGCGTCGAAGGAGCCGCGCGGGGTCAGGCGCTCGCCCATCGGCCCGAATTGGTCGCTCTTGTCCGGGCGGCCGCCCCAGGCCACCTGCTCGACCTGCTCCGGGCGCAGCAGCAGGCACCAGCCCTGGCTGGGCGGGTCGAAGGGCAGGCCGAGCATGCCGGCCCACTTTCCCAGGCCCTTACGCGCCTCCACGGGCCAGTCGTCGACGCATCCGCGCGCCAGCAGTTCGTGCACGTCGTCCGGCAGCGCGGCGACGATGGTCTCGCCGCAGGACTGGTCGATGCCGCGGCAGACGATGCGGCCGAACTGGGTGGCGATCATGGCCTGCGCGCTGGCCGCTTCCATCATGCCGTCGGCGTGCTCGATCAGGGCTTCCAGCGGATCTTCTTCCAGCAGCAGCGATTCGACCAGGCTGGTGCGCACCTTGGCGGCGCGTTCGACCAGGCTCGACTCCTCGCGCGATTCCAGGCTCTGCACGGTCGAGGCGATCACCTGGGCCAGCACGTCGGCCGCCATCCGGATCGAGTAGGGCACGCGCTTGGCCGACATGTGGTGGCAGGCGATCAGGCCCCAGAGGCGGCCGTTGATGACGATCGACACGCTCATCGAGGCGCCGACGCCCATGTTCTGCAGGTATTCGATGTGGATCGGCGAGACGCTGCGCAGCACCGCGAAGCTCAGGTCCAGCGGTGCACCGCCCGGCGCGCCGAGCAGGGGCACGGCGTGGTAGCCGACGTCGGCGATCATGCGCAGGGTGTTCAGCACGTACAGGCGGCGCGCCTGGGGCGGGATGTCGCCGGCCGGATAGCGCTGGCCGAGGAAGGGCGTGAGGTCCTCGCGGCGCGCCTCGGCCACCACGTCGCCGCTGTCGTCGCTGCGGAAGCGGTAGGCCATCACGCGGTCGAAGCCGGTGAACTCGCGCACCTGGCGCACGGCGGTCTCGAGCAGGGTGTCGACGGATTTCTGGCGGCGCAGGCGGTCGATCGAGCTGTGCGCCTTGATGGCGAACTGGGCGACGGTATCGGTGGCGACTTCGCGCGCCTCGAACTCGGCGATGACGCGGCCGCCATAGCCATGCACCACGCAATCGTAGTCGGCGCCTTCGATCACGATGGCCGTGAACATCGGCGCGGTCTCGCCTTCGCTCATATTGTCCAGGCACTCCTGGATCAGCTCGGTGACTTCGCCGGCTAGGCCGAGCGCGCCAAAGGGGCGGCCGGCGTCGAGCGGCAGGGCGAGCATGGCGGCGGCGTTGGCGCTCCAGCCTTCGAGTTCGCCGGCCGTGGTGAAGAAGATCAGCGTTCCATGCGGCTGGATCGAACCCGGTACGTGGATCGGTTCATCTGCACAGTTGAGCAGGTCGACACGCGCCGGGTTGCCCATCGGCACTGGAGTACTGGACTTCAATTCGCATCATCCCCTTCTCGTGCAAGAACCAACACGGTTTTGCTTAGTGTGCATATTACAGGTTTCGCACTGCGCACGTCCGGTGCTTTTCAACAAAACACGACAGTGAGAGGAATTTCGCGTTGATTAGGCGAAAAATTTGAACAAATGCGTTCATTCGTCCTGTTCGAGGGCAGGGCGCAGGAGGACGATCAAGGCGCCGTTGCCGCCGTCGGCGCGGTTCGCCACGCAGAAGGCGACCGTCTCCGCGGTCTGCACCAGCCAGCTGTGGACCATGCCGCGCAGGACCGGCTCGCCGCCCGCCGAGCCGTAGCCGACGCCGTGGATGATGCGCACGCAGCGCACACCGTTTTTGGTCGAACGGCGCAGGAAGGCATCGACCATGCGCCGCGCCAGGTCGCGCGTGTAGCCGTGCAGGTCGAGTTCGTCCTCCACTTGCCAGTGGCGCTTGCGCAGGCGCTTGACGACGTCCGGGCCGACACCGGGCGCGGCCCAGCTGAGGGTCGGGTCTTCGTCGAGCAGGCCCTCGACGTCGAACTGGTCGGACAGCATCGATTCCTTCAGCACCGCCGCGATTTCTTCCTCGTCGGTGCGGAACTGCGGGGCACGCTGGCCGGCGCTTAGGGCGCGCAGTTCGGCTTCCTGGGCCGGGCGCCAGACGTAGCGGTCCGACTCCGGCATCGGCGTGACATCTTTCACGGCCGCGCGGAACTCGACCGCGCGTTCGCGTTCGATGCGTTCGCGCCGCTCGCGCACGGCCTTTTCGATGGCGCGCTGGCGCTGATCGTCCTTGAGCTGGTCGCGCAGGGATTTGAGATCGGAGAAGTCTTTCAAGCCCGCCATTGTGTCCGTCGTCCCCGCGAAGGCGGGGACCCAAGTTGGTTTACTCTAAAGCTTCCAGGTAGCGCTGCGCATCCAGGGCCGCCATGCAACCCGTGCCCGACGAGGTAATCGCCTGGCGGTAGACATGGTCCTGCACGTCGCCGGCCGCGAACACGCCTTCGACGCTGGTCGCGGTGGCCATGCCTTCGGTGCCGCTGCGGGTCTTGATGTAGCCGTTGTGCATTTCCAGCTGGCCGTCGAAGATGCCGGTGTTCGGCTTGTGGCCGATCGCCACGAACAGGCCGTGCACGGTCAGGTCCTTGGTGGCGTCGCCGCTGGTCGACTTCAGGCGCAGGCCGGTCACGCCGCTGGCGTCGCCCAGCACCTCGTCCAGGGTCTGGTTCAGTTCCAGCGCGATCTTGCCTTCCTCGACCTTGTGCATCAGGCGGTCGACCAGGATGGGCTCGGCGCGGAACTTGTCGCGGCGGTGGATCAGGGTGACCTTGCTGGCGATGTTGGACAGGTACAGGGCTTCCTCGACCGCGGTATTGCCGCCGCCGATCACCGCGACTTCCTGGTTACGGTAGAAGAAGCCGTCGCAGGTGGCGCAGGCGGAGACGCCCTTGCCCATGAACTCCTGCTCGCTCGGCAGGCCCAGGTACTGCGCCGAGGCGCCGGTGGCGATGATCAGGGCGTCGCAGGTGAATTCGTGCGAATCGCCCACCAGGCGGATCGGCTTCTCGTTCAAGAAGGTCGTGTGGATATGGTCGAACACGATCTCCGTATTGAAACGCTCGGCGTGCTGCAGCAGGCGCTGCATCAGTTCCGGGCCCTGGACGCCCAGCGGATCGCCCGGCCAGTTCTCGACGTCGGTCGTGGTCATCAGCTGGCCACCCTGTTCGACGCCGGTCACCAGCATCGGATTCAGGTTGGCGCGCGCGGCGTAGACGGCGGCGCTATAGCCGGCGGGGCCGGAACCGAGGATCAGGACTTTGGCGTGTTTGCGAGTGGTCATTGCAGGAATTCGTCTTATTGGTGAGGAGGGAAACTGGGGCTGGAAAGCCGCTTTATCAAGTGCATGTGTGGCGGACATTATAGTCGATCATGTAACCAAGCATGAATCATGGGGCCTGTCAGCAATATATCGCTTAGAATGGTCGATCTTTGAGGAAACTACCTCGCAGCATCCGTTTCAATCAGCATGAGCAAGAATAGTCAATCGACAACTTCGACCTATACCCGCAAGCCTGCGCCGCCCCGGCAGCCGATGCCGAACCGGCTGGTGCGCCTGCTGTCGGAAGCGCGCTGGCTGGCCACGGCCGCGGCCCTGCTGTACTTCGTCCTGATCCTGCTCAGCTATAACAAGGCCGATCCGGGCTGGTCGCACGAGGCCGCCGTGCCCCACGTGGTCAACCTGGGCGGCCGCGCCGGCGCCTGGCTGGCCGACCTGCTGCTCTTCATCTTCGGCTTTTCCGCCTGGTGGCTGTGCGTCTGCTTCGCGCGCGCCGTGTGGAAGGGCTACCGGCGCCTGCACAACCGCTTCGTGATCGAGGCCGCCGAGCCCGAGCCGGAGCACCAGGGCGAGGCGGTGATCCGCTGGGTCGGCTTTGCCCTCATGTTCGCGGGCAGCGTCAGCCTTGAATACTTGCGCATTCGCTGGCTGAAGGTCGAGCTGCCGCGCGATCCCGGCGGCGTGCTGGGCCAGGTGATCGGTCACCCGGCGTACACCGCCTTTGGCATGACCGGTGCGACCCTGCTCCTGCTTCTGGTCTTCGGCCTCGGCTTTTCCTGGTATTTCCAGGTGTCGTGGCTGGCCGTCGCTGAGCGCATCGGCGAAGCGATCGAATCCTGTGTGGACTGGTTCCGCCTGCGCATCGAGGACCGCGAAGACCGCCGCCACGGCGAGGTTGCGGCCAGCCGCCGCGACGAAGTCGTGGTGAACGAGCGCGCCAAGTACGTCGAGAAGCACGCCGCGCCGGCCCTGGCCGCGAAGGCCGAGCCGCAGCTGGAGGAGGGCGACGAGGCCGCGGCGCCGGGCTTCCTGGCCAAGGTGATGTCCAGGGTTTCCTCGAAAGGCGAGAAGGCCGCGAAGGAGCCGAAGCCGGACGCCAAGATCGAGCCGCGCGCCGAGCCGATGCTGGACGATGATATCGACGAGGACGGCGTGGTGACCCCGCGCGCGCGCGCAGCGCGCGAACCTGCGTTCACGCCGCCGCCTGCTGCACCGGCCGCCGCCGTGGCATCCGCCGCCGCCGTGGCGCCGATCAAGATCGAACCCCAGGTGGTCAGCGTGCCGCGTTCCGAGCGCGCCGAGAAGGAAAGGCAGAACGTCCTGTTCCAGGGCATGCCGGGCGATTCGCCGCTGCCGCCGATCGGCCTGCTGGACGAAGCGCCGCCGGCCCAGGAAACCGTGGCCGTCGAGACCCTGGAATTCACCAGCCGCCTGATCGAGAAGAAGCTGTCCGACTTCGGCGTCGAAGCCAAGGTGGTCGCCGCTTATCCGGGCCCGGTCGTGACCCGCTACGAGATCGAACCGGCCACGGGCGTGAAGGGCAGCCAGATCGTCAACCTGGCGCGCGACCTGGCGCGTTCGCTGTCGCTGACCTCGATCCGCGTGGTCGAGACCATCCCCGGCAAGAACTACATGGCGCTCGAGCTGCCGAACCCGAAACGCCAGATCGTGCGCCTGTCGGAGATCGTCGGCTCCAAGGTCTATGGCGACAGTGCCTCGGCGCTGACGGTCGCGCTGGGCAAGGACATCGCCGGCAAGCCTGTCATCGCCGACCTGGCCAAGATGCCGCACCTGCTGGTGGCGGGTACCACGGGTTCCGGCAAGTCGGTCGGCATCAACGCCACCATCCTGTCGCTGCTGTACAAGTCCGATCCGGACGACGTGCGCCTGATCCTGATCGACCCGAAGATGCTGGAGATGTCGGTCTACGAAGGCATCCCGCACCTGCTGGCGCCGGTCGTCACCGACATGCGCCAGGCCGGCCACGCGCTGAACTGGGCGGTGAACGAGATGGAGCGCCGCTACAAGCTGATGTCCAAGCTGGGCGTGCGTAACCTGGCCGGCTACAACAGCAAGATCCTGGAAGCGGCCAAGCGCGAAGAGCACATCCCGAATCCGTTCTCGATCGTGCCGGACAATCCCGAGCCGCTCGAGAAGCTGCCGACCATCGTCATCATCATCGACGAGCTGGCCGACCTGATGATGGTGGTCGGCAAGAAGGTCGAGGAACTGATCGCCCGTATCGCGCAGAAGGCGCGCGCCGCCGGCATCCACTTGATTCTTGCGACCCAGCGGCCGTCGGTGGACGTGATCACGGGCCTGATCAAGGCGAACATCCCGACCCGTATCGCCTTCCAGGTCTCGTCCAAGATCGACTCGCGCACGATTCTCGACCAGATGGGCGCCGAGACCCTGCTGGGCATGGGCGACATGCTCTACATGCCGCCGGGGACCGGCCTGCCGGTCCGCGTGCACGGCGCCTTCGTCTCGGACGACGAAGTGCATCGAGTTGTAAAACATCTGCAATCGACTGGCGAACCGAATTACATTGAGGGCATCCTCGAAGGCGGCACGCTCGAAGAGGGCGGTGGCGGTGCCGACGGCGCGGCGGCGGGCGAGGGCGGCGGCGAATCCGACGCCCTGTACGACCAGGCCGTGCAGGTGGTGCTGAAGAACCGCAAGGCCTCGATCTCGCTGGTGCAGCGCCACCTGCGCATCGGCTACAACCGCGCGGCCCGTCTGATCGAACAGATGGAGCAGAGCGGGCTGGTATCGCCGATGCAGTCGAACGGCAACCGCGACATTCTGGTGCCGGCAACCAGCGCCGAATAACGCGGCGCGAATGTAACGCGTGGGCACCCCGTGCCCACGCGCTCAACCGCTGCCCGCATCGGCATGCCGCCTTCATGACCATATAAAAAGGAAAAGCGCATGAACATGAAGCTGAAACTCACCCTGAACACCCTGCTGGCCGCCGGCGCCCTGGCCTTGGCCGCCTCCGCCTCCGCCGGCGCCCTCGACCAGTTCAAATCCTTCGTCGCCGGCACCAAGGCCGCCCGCGGCGATTTCACCCAGATCCAGGTCCGCAGCAAGCCGGGCGCAAAGGCCCCGCCGCCGTCGACCGGGACTTTCGTGTTCGCCCGTCCAGGCAAGTTCATCTGGACCTACCAGAAGCCCTACGAGCAGGTGCTGCAGGCCGACGGCGACACCCTCTACGTCTACGACAAGGACCTGAACCAGGTCACCACCCGCAAGCTCGGCAACGCCTTGGGCAGTTCACCGGCCGCGATCCTGTTCGGCAGTAACGACCTGGAAAACAACTTCACCCTGGCCGAAGCAGGCTCGCGCGACGGCCTCGAATGGCTGACCGCCACGCCGAAGGCCAAGGACACCAGCTTCGAAAGCATCGGCATCGGCCTGAAGGACGGCGTGCCGCAGGCGATGGAGCTGAAGGATTCCTTCGGCCAGACCTCGGTCCTGAAGTTCACCAGCTTCCAGCGCAACCCGCCGCTCGGCGCCCAGCAGTTCAGGTTCGAGGTTCCGAAAGGGGCCGAAGTGGTCAGCCAGTGAAGCGTGGCGCTGCCGCGCTGACGCTGGCCGCGGCGGCCATATGCGCGGCCGCCGTGCAGGCGGCGTCCGCCGCGGTCCAGGCGCCGCCGGCGCCCACCACCGTCAGGCCGCCCAGGTCCTGTCCGGGCCCGCAATACCCGCGCGAAGCGATCCGCTACGAACTCGAAGGCATCACCACGCTCCGCTTCAAGCTGGCGCCCGGCGGCGGCGTGGGCGAGGTGCAAGTCGCCAAATCGAGCGGCTGGGCGCTGCTCGACGGTGCCGCGATCCGCACTCTCCAGGCCTGCAACTTCCCGCCCGGGCAGGCGGCGAGGGCCGGCGGTGCTTCGCTGCCAGTGCAGTACGTCTGGAGCCTCGACGGCGAACACAGCATCCGTCCGCACCTGGTGCCGGGCAGCTGTCCGGCCAGCGGCCGCTTTGCCGGCTTCCAGGCTTATGACAACAAGCCGAGCGGATCGGACGGCGTCAAGGTGCGCCTGCTGGTCGACGCGCTGGGCCAGCCGCGCGGTGTCAAGACCGAGGGCATCAATCTGCCGGCGCAGACCTTCGACGCGCTCATCAAGTATGTGGAAAGCTGCCGCTTCGGCTTCGACCCGGAAATCAAGGGACAGCGCACCGACACGGTCTACGGCCGCGTGCTGCTGCGCTAGACCCGCTCAGTAGATCTGCGTGCGCAGGTCGATGTGCTTGCGCGGGCTGAGCGCGAGCAGGGCTTTGTCCGTCGGACTGTCCAGCAACGCCACCCACACCGTGTGCTCTTCGAAGAAATAAGAGCGGTTCGAGCCGCCGATCGACGAGCGGAAGCGCCCGTTCCAGTCGATCCGCAGCGCGTCGCCGACGGCGCCGGTGAACAGGGGCGCGGGCAGGTGCCCGGGCCAGGCCGTCGTCAGCATGCTCTCGAAGGGGCGGCCGAGGCGGACCTCGAAACCGTCGCCGCGCCGGCGCACGGCCACGTTGTCGGGCCGGATCGGCAGGTCCTGGGCCCAGGCCGGGTCCATGATGGCGCGGACCCGCTGCAGCGGTTCGAAGCCGTTTTCCTCGAAGGCCGCCACCTCGTGCCGCAGCGTACCCTCGTTGGCCAGCTGGGGCAGCAGGTGCACGCGCGGCACCGCCAGCCGGGCCGGCGCGTCGGCGGCGGCCCGCGTGGCCTTGGTCCAGCGCAGCCATGTGTCCTGCATGATGAGTACGGGTTTTCGCTCTGCCATGGCGAACATTATATAAGTGACGCCCTTCGGCTACACTGGCGGCATGGACAACCGCGACCTTTTCAAAAACGAACCCGCAGCACCGCTGGCCGAAGCCCTGCGCCCCAAGACCATCGCCGAAGTCATCGGCCAGAGCCACCTGCTGGGGCCGGGCAAGCCGCTCAACCTGGTGTTCCAGTCGGGCCGCCCGCACTCGATGATCCTGTGGGGGCCGCCGGGCGTTGGCAAGACGACCCTGGCGCGCCTGACCGCGAACGCCTTCGACTGCGAATTCATTGCGCTGTCGGCGGTGCTGTCGGGTGTGAAGGACATCCGCGCCTCCATCGAACAGGCCGAGCACTTCCTGGCCGGCGGCAAGCACACCATCCTCTTCATCGACGAGATCCACCGCTTCAACAAGTCGCAGCAGGACGCCTTGCTGCCCTTCGTGGAATCCGGCCTGGTGACCCTGATCGGCGCCACCACGGAGAATCCTTCGTTCGAGGTGAATTCGGCGCTGCTGTCGCGCTCCCAGGTGTATGTGCTGAAGGCGCTCAACGACGAGGAGATGCGCCAGCTGCTCGAGCGCGCGCGGGAACGGGTGCTGCAGGACCTGCAGTTCGACGAGGTCGCGGTCGATACCCTGGTCGGCTACGCGGACGGCGACGCCCGCCGCTTTCTCAACCTGCTCGAGCAGACCAAGACCTCGGCCGACACCGCCGGCGTCACCCGGATCACGCGCGAGTTCGTCGAGAACGCGCTGACCCTGAACGCGCGCCGCTTCGACAAGGGCGGCGACAATTTCTACGACCAGATATCGGCCCTGCATAAATCGGTGCGCGGCTCGCATCCGGACGCGGCCCTGTACTGGCTGTGCCGCATGCTGGACGGCGGCGCCGACGCCAAGTACCTGTCGCGCCGCATCGTGCGCATGGCCTGGGAAGATATCGGCATTGCCGACCCGCGCGCGATCCAGCTTGCCAACGATGCCGCCGCGACCTACGAGCGCCTCGGCTCGCCCGAAGGCGAGCTGGCGCTGGGCCAGGCCGTAATCTATCTCGCCATCGCCGCCAAGAGCAATGCCGGCTACAACGCCTTCAATGCCGCCATGGCCTTCGTCAGGAAGGACAAGTCGCGCGAGGTGCCGGTCCACCTGCGCAATGCGCCGACCAAGCTGATGAAGGAACTCGGCTACGGTCACGCCTACCGCTATGCTCACGACGAGCCGAACGCCTATGCGGCCGGCGAGACCTATCTGCCGGACGGGATGCCCGAGCCCGGCTGGTACCAGCCGGTGCCGCGCGGGATCGAGGCCAAGATCGCGGACAAGCTGGCCTGGCTGCGCAGCCTGGACGACGAGGCGCGAGGGGAAGGCAAGGACGAATAAGAGCCTGGACCCGCTTTTTCGCAGTTCATGCCGTGTTTTGGGCAATCCATCGCAAGCAGGTGGAGGTCGGGGATTCGAATCGGTAAAGTTCAACCATACCGAAGCATCCAACGAATCAACCGAACCCAAAGGAGCACATCATGAAACTGCGTAAAAACCTCGAAGCCGTCTTCCTCGTCGCCGCCGTCGTCACCAACTTCGCCAGCTACGCGGTGGCCTCGGCACAGGCCCCGGAAGTCGTCCGCGCCGCCCCGGCCGCCGCCGTCATCGATACCAAGGTGCCGGTGGTCATGGTCAAGGCCCATCGCCTGAGCGCCGCCGAGAAAGCCGCACTGAACTAAGCGCTGGACCGGTCGAGGATTCGATCGAAGAAACTCGCGGACCTGGAGCCTGTCGGCTTGGTACAATTGCGCATTCGATAAAACCAATCGCAACGCAAACCCCGACATGATTGACATCCAACTTCTCCGCAAAGACATAGCCACCGTCGCCGCCCGACTGGCGACCCGCAAGTTCCAGCTCGACGTCGCCGGCTTCAACGCCCTCGAGGCAGAGCGCAAGGCGATCCAGACGCGCACCGAGGAACTGCAGGGCAAGCGCAACAGCCTGTCCAAGCAGATCGGCATGCTGAAGGGCAAAGGCGAAGACACCAGCGCCGTGATGGCGGAAGTGGCCGGCATCGGCGACGAGCTGAAGGCCAACGAAGTGTCGCTCGCCCAGGTGCAGGAGAAAGTGGCGCGCTTCATGGAAGCGATCCCGAACCTGCCGCACGAGTCCGTGCCCGTCGGCCAGGACGAAAGCGGCAATGTCGAAGTGCGCAAGGTCGGCACCCCGCGCCAGTTCGACTTCGAAGTGAAAGACCACGTCGACATCGGCGCCCCGCTGGGCCTGGACTTCGACACCGCGACCAAGCTGACCGGCTCGCGCTTCTCGGTCATGAAGGGCGGCATCGCGAGATTGCACCGCGCGCTGGCCCAGTTCATGCTGGACACCCATACCGGCCAGCACGGCTATACCGAGTGCTACACCCCCTACATGGTCAACGAAGCCTCGCTGCGCGGCACCGGCCAGCTGCCGAAGTTCGGCGAAGACCTGTTCGCCGTGAAGAAGGGCGGCGTCGAAGGCGAGGGCGAGAACTTCTACCTGATTCCGACCTCGGAAGTCTCGCTGACCAACATGGTGCGCGACGAGATCGTGCCGCTGGACCAGCTGCCGCTCAAGGTCACCGCCCACACCCCGTGCTTCCGCTCGGAAGCCGGCAGCTACGGCCGCGACACCCGCGGCATGATCCGCCAGCACCAGTTCGACAAGGTCGAGCTCGTGCAGATCGCGCATCCGGAAAAATCGTACGAAGCCCTCGAAGAGATGGTCGGCCAGGCCGAGTTCATCCTGAAGAGCCTGGGCCTGCCGTACCGCGTGATGTCCCTGTGCACCGGCGACATGGGCTTCGGCGCCGCCAAGACCTACGACCTCGAAGTCTGGCTGCCCGCGCAGAACACCTACCGCGAGATCTCCTCGCTGTCGAACACCGAAGCCTTCCAGGCCCGCCGCATGCAGGCCCGCTTCCGCAACGCCAACAACAAGCCGGAACTCGTGCACACCCTGAACGGCTCCGGCCTGGCGGTCGGCCGTACGCTGGTGGCAGTGCTGGAGAACTACCAGCAGGCGGATGGCAGCGTGGTCGTTCCGGAAGTGCTGCGTCCGTACATGGGCGGCCTGGAGCGTCTGGCGCCTGCTGCTTAAATAGCTCTTCCGTTTTCGCTTGAGGCTGCTATAATGTGGCCTCTCGCGAATACAGCGACCGGTTACCAGGAGAGGTGGCAGAGTGGTCGAATGTACCTGACTCGAAATCAGGCGTACGGGTGACCGTACCGTGGGTTCGAATCCCACCCTCTCCGCCAAAAAAAGAAAAGGGCTCCCGAATGGGGGCCCTTTTTGTTTTGGCGGTGAGGAGGGAAGCGCCTGCGCGCTTCCCGTGTGGGATTCGAAGGGCTTGGGCTTGCAAGCCCAACCCGCCCGAATCGCCAGATTGCTGCCCGCGAGGCGGGCAGCGCCGCGCGCCGAGGGCGTGCGCACGTACAATCTGACTTTCCAGTGCTAAAACAGCCGCCTCCGTTCAACCCTTGCGAGAAACCTAACCACCCCCTATAATGCGTGCTCTCGCGAATACAGCGACCGGTTACCAGGAGAGGTGGCAGAGTGGTCGAATGTACCTGACTCGAAATCAGGCGTACGGGTGACCGTACCGTGGGTTCGAATCCCACCCTCTCCGCCAGCATCAAGCAAAAAGGGCTCCTTCGGGAGCCCTTTTCGTTTTCCTGTGGTTCCAGAAGGCATCACCCCCGCTTCACCGCATGCAGCCAGACCGCCGCAATCCGCTCCACCTTTTCATACCCCTCGCACTCCAGCTGCCCGCCAAAAATATCCGGGTCCAGCTCTTCATAGCGCCATTCCCCGCAGGCTTCGTCCAGCAACGGCCGGATCGCCGTCAGGAAAGGGTCTTCGCCGGCGACGATCGCAACGCCGGTATACAGCAACAGGCTGCCGCCAGGATGCAGCCGGGAAAGCCCGGCCTTGACGATCTGGATCGACAGTTCGGCCCCATGCTCGCCGCCGCCGTGGCGGTAGGGGAGCTCGTCCGGGTCGAGGATGTAGGGCGGATTCGACATCACCAGGTCGAAGTGGCCGTCGACGCCGTCCAGCAGGTTGCTGCGGCAGGGGATAAGCCTGGTCGCGCCGTTCAGCTCGGCATTGATTTCAGTGAGCGTGAGCGCGTCCTCGTTGATGTCGGCGCCATAGACGGCGGCGTCTGGACAGCAAAGTGCCAGCTCGATGGCGGCCGGCCCGGCGCCGCAGCCGATGTCGCCCGCGCGGCGGACCGGGCGGCTCAGCAGGGGCGAGGCCAGCGCGCGCTTCAGGGCAGCGACGTAGCGATAGGTGTCGGGGCCGAAGAACACGGCGTCGTCGTCGTCGGTCGGGAATGCGGAGTGAAAATACAGCTGCCCGGCTATGGTCGAGGCGCGGATGCGGGGGCGGTGGCCGGCTTCGCTTTCCTGTCCGATGTCCTCGCGCAGCCCGCTTTCCACCAGCAGGGCGTCGATCTCGGCCGGCAGTACGCCGTCGCGGTAAGGTCGGCTCCAGCCGAACACGTCGCGCAGGCCGTGGGCCCAGGCGTTCTCCGCGCGCCGGTTGACGCGCCGGTGGGTGGCCGGGGTGACGGTCGTGAAACGGTAATCCTGGTCGCGCAGGCGGCGGCCGAGGGCGGCGAGGGCGGCTGGGGAGCGGAGATCGAGGGTCATTGCGCCAGCATGAAGTGCCGCGCGCGGGCGCTCCGTGCGCGAGCGAACATAGCGGCCCTTCCATTAAAATTGCCGATATGTGAAAGCTCGAACATACCCGGTGTGCCCGCTTGCGCATACTGGCGCCAGGGAGGAACACCATGAGCACGAGAATGCCTGACACGGCGCCGAAGACGCGCCTGGACCGTGAAGTCGAACGCGAACGCCACGAGCGCGAGCTGCATGACGAGCAGCGCGCGGGCCTGGCCGTGGACGAGGAGTTCCGCCTCAAGGATGCGCGGGAACAAAGAGGGGCCGTGAGCCTCAGGCGCCCGCTTGGGCGATAAGGAGAAGATGATGCGTTGGCAAGGCGACGAACAGAGCAACAATGTGGAGGACCGGCGCGGCGGTGGCGGTGGCGGCTTCGGTATCGGCGGCGGCACGGTGGGGATCGGGTCGATCGTCATCGCGCTGCTCGGTTCCTGGTTCTTCGGCGTCTCGCCGAGCACCATCCTGAGCCTGCTGTCCGGCGGCTCGCCGGCCCAGGTGCAGCAGGCGCCGTCGCATCCGCCCGCGAACGACCAGGAAACCCAGTTCGTGCGCACGGTGCTGCGCTATACCGAAACCACCTGGACCCAGATCTTCAAGGCCAACGGCGCGAGCTACCAGCCACCGGTGCTGGTGCTGTACGACGACCACACCAAAACCGAGGGCTGCGGCATGGGAGAAGCCGCCGTCGGACCCTTCTACTGCCCGGCCGACCGCAAGGTTTACATCGACCTGACCTTCTTCCGCATGATGCAGCAGCGCTTCAAGGTCGGCGGCGAGTTCACCCAGGCCTACGTGATTGCCCACGAGGTCGGCCACCACGTGCAGAACCTGCTGGGCATCTCCGGCAAGGTCGACGGCATGCGCAACCGCCTGTCCGAGACCGAAGCCAACGCGCTCTCGGTGCGGGTCGAACTGCAGGCCGACTGCTTCGCCGGCGTCTGGGCCTACCACACCAACGAGGCCAAGCAGATCATCGAACAGGGCGACGTCGAGTCGGCCCTGGCGGCGGCCAGCGCCATCGGCGACGATGCGCTGCAGCGCCAGTCGCGCGGCGAGGTCGTGCCGGATTCGTTTACGCACGGAACCTCGGCGCAGCGGGTTCGCTGGTTCACCAAGGGGCTGCAGACCGGCTCTGTCGAGCAGTGCAATACCTTCGAAGCACGTCAGCTCTGACGCTAGTCTTTCCCCACCGAACGGCCGCCGCGTGCGGCCGTTTTTCTTTCCAAATCTTAAGAAATTTCCCTTTAAAAACAATTACATAGTTAATTGTTCGAAAACCCGCGCACGTTTCCATGCGCATATCGCCTTTCTTGGCGTTTTGTCATAAGGTTCAGTCAAAGGCCTGATCTCGACAGGCGGGCCGCTAACCATCGAGGAGGACATATGCTGGCAATGAATTACCGGGGACCCTACCGCGTCCGCGCCGACCACAAGCCCGATCCGGTCATCGAACACCCGGGCGACGCCATCGTGCGCGTCACGCGGACCTGCATCTGCGGTTCCGACCTGCACCTGTATCACGGCATGGTGCCGGATACCCGTGTCGGCCATACCTTCGGCCACGAGTTCATCGGCGTGGTCGAGGACGTCGGCTCCGACGTGCAGACCCTGAAGGTGGGCGACCGGGTGATGGTGCCGTTCAACCTGTTCTGCGGCTCCTGCTTCTTCTGCCAGCACGAACTGTACGGCAATTGCCACAACACGAATCCGGAATCGACCGCCGTCGGCGCCATCTACGGCTATTCGCACACGGCCGGCGGCTACGACGGCGGCCAGGCCGAATACGTGCGCGTGCCGATGGCCGACGTCGGCCCGATGGTGATCCCCGACGACATCCACGACGACGACGCCGTGCTGCTGACCGACGTCACGCCGACCGGCTACCAGGCGGCCGAGATGGGGGACATCAGCGAAGGCGACACCGTCGTGATCTTCGGCGCCGGCCCGATCGGCATCATTGCCGCCAAGTCGGCCTGGCTGATGGGGGCGGGGCGCGTGATCGTGGTCGACGAGGTCGAATACCGCCTTGAATTCGTCAAGCGCTGGGCCCAGTGCGAGGTGGTCAACTTCCGCGAGGTCAACGACATGGCCGAGCACATCAAGAAGATGACGGACTGGATGGGCGCCGACGTTTGCATCGACTGCGTGGGCGGGGACGCCGCCGGCTCGATCGCCCAGACCCTGACCGGGCGCCTGATGAAGGCCCAGGCCGGTTCGTCCACCGTGCTGCACTGGTGCATCAACTCGGTGCGCAAGGGCGGCAATGTGTCGATCGTCGGCGTGTACGGCCCGACCTTCAACATGGTCCCGATGGGCAACGTGCTGAACAAGGGCCTGACGATCCGCGCCAACCAGGCCAGCGTCAAGCGCCACCTGCCGCGCCTGATCGAGCACATCCGCGAGGGCCGCCTGAACCCGAAGGAAATCATCACCCACCGCGTGCCGCTGGAAGAAATCTCCGATGCCTATCACATCTTCTCCAGCAAACTCGACGGCTGCATCAAGACCGTCCTCATCCCGCCGCGCGCCCACGAGGTCCGCGCCGTCCAGGCCAGCGCACTGCATTAAGGAGATTCCATGCAAACCCACGAACAAGTCGACGAACATTCGCACCAGCACCACCACACCGGCCACGCCGACGAGCACCAGCAGGATTACCCGATGGTGCCGCAGCGGCCCTCGCGCGAACAGCTGGCCCACATCAAGGGCTGGGGCGCGGACCTGGACCGCAAGAACCGTCCGGCCGTGCCGATGGAGCGCACCCCGCCGCGCTTCATCCACGCGCATGAAGGCAAGCTGCCGCAGCAGCCGGAAACCGTCGAGATCCTGACCTCGACCGAGCGCCCCGGCATCACGCCGATCTTCGGCACCGTGCAGCCGCCGAAGGGCCTGTCCGGCATGCTGCGCCGACTGGCCTTCCGCTGGTCCGAGAACGACATGCGCCACTGGCTGATCCTGCTGGCCGCCGACCGCGTCAACGTGGTCGAGGGCATCGGCGAAGACCTGGCCAAGGGCAAGGTGCCGAACGTGCTGGCCGAGATGGGCATCAAGTCCGAATGGGAGCACAACAAGGCCGGGCTGGTGAAGAAGGCGGCGATTGGCGCGGCGGTGGTTGGCACCGCCGTTTACCTGATGCGCCGCAGGGACCGCTGACCCAAGCACGTCGTCCCCGCGAAGGCGGGATGGTGCCCCCGGCACCATCCCCCCAAGTTCTGCGAGCGTAGTCGAAACGCCAACAAACTTGGGCCCCCGCCTGCGCGGGGGCGACGATACCAGGAGTACCGTCTCCTAATACGCCCCACACCGGCCCGCCGCCGCTGTGGGGCTTTTTGCGCTTGAGCAAATCTTTTAACGGAACCTCGTCCACACTCTGATGGTGCCCAAAGCAGAGCTTGCTTACGGCTGCCCAACCGATTGGAGACGAGAGATGAACCAGCGTTCCCTCACACTTCTTGCAATTTTCCTCAGCCCAGCCCTTGCCGCGGCGCCGCTGCCGAACACCATGATGAGCGCGCCGGTGGCCGTCTCGCCGCAGGCGAAGGCCGGCATCGTCGCCCAACTCGAAGCGCGCCGGGCCCAGCGCGGCCTGGATGCGCGCCACGGCTTCGCGGTCCTGGTCACGCATCCTGGCATGCAGGGCACCCAGGTGGCGCGCGTCGCGCATACCTGGAAGGGCGTGCCCATCTTCGGTTCCGAATCGGTGGTGGTGCTGGATGCGAACGGCCGCATCCAGTCCGAATCCTGCTCGGAACGCCGTATCGGGCTCGGCAAGAACGCGGGAACGGCCGCCGCTGCCAACGGTCCGGCCGCCGATTTCAGCGTGGTCCCGGCCCTCACGGCCAAACAGGCAATCGACAAGGCGCTGGCTTCGCTCGGCGCGACCGCGAGCCATGTGGCCCCGCCCACCGCCGAGCTGATCGTGTATCCGGTGATGCGCACCGAGCGCACCGCGGCCGCGCGCGACAAGCAGGAATACGAACTGAACGCGCTCGACGTCGAGGACGTGGTCGACCATTACGAGCTGGCTTACCTGGTCCACACCCGCATGCAGGTGGGCGACAAGCCGGTCTACCACGACACCGTGGTGAGCGCGCGCGACGGCAGCATCCTCGACCAGTGGAACATGCTGCAGACCGTGATCGGCGTCGGCAAGAGCCAGTACAACGGCGAGGTGCCGATCAACACCACCCTGGTCGACGGCAAGTACAAGATGATCGACGATACCCGCGGCACCGGCGGCAAGTTCGGCGCGATGGCGATCACCAACGCCAACCACGGCACCAGCGCCGGCAACGTCTACGTCAACGACACGAATACCTGGGGCGACGGCAAGAACTACATCCCGAAAGGCTCGACTACCGACGCCAACGGCCAGACCGCGGCGGTGAACGCGATGTGGGGGCTGATGAACACCTACGACGCGCTGAAGAACATCTTCGGCTGGCAGTCGCTGGACGGCCACAACACCGCCACCTACATCGCCGCCCACGTCAACACGGCCTACGACAACGCCTACTACAGCGACACTTGCCGCTGCATGTTCATCGGCGACGGCTCCAGCTTCTACAGCCTCGGCTCGATCGACGTGATCGGCCACGAAATGGGCCATGGCGTCACGGCGGCCACCTCGAACCTGACCTACTCAGGCGAATCGGGCGGACTGAACGAATCGGCTTCCGACATCAACGGTGAAGTCGTCGAAGCCTATGCGCGTGCCGGCGGCAAGGGCGAGACGATTCCGGCCGAGGGCAACGACTGGGTGCTGGGCAAGGAGATCAGCAAGAGCGGCACGCCGCTGCGCTGGATGTACAAGCCGAGCAAGGACGGCAGCAGCCCGGACGCCTGGAGCACGTCGATCAAGCGCATCGACGTGCACTACAGCAGCGGCCCGAACAACCGCATGTTCTACTTCCTCTCTCAGGGCTCGAACGCGGACAAGGCCAGCGACTACTACAGCAAGTACCTGGTCAAGGCGCCGGCCAGCATGAGCGGCATCGGCCTCGACAAGGCCTACCGGATCTGGTTCAAGGCCAACACGACCAAGTTCACCTCGAGCACCAACTACGCCGACGCGCGCGCCAAGATGATCGAGGCAGCGGAAGAGTTGTACGGCAAGGGTGGCAGGGAGGCGATCGCCGTGCAGCGGGCCTACGCGGCGATCAACGTCGGGGCGGACGTCGACGAGTAAACAGGCAAGCTGCGGCCACCTCTCCAAACTGCTAGGTGGCCGCTTAATTTGTTGCAATAAATACATGAACATCGGTAGCATGGCCTTCTTTAAACGCACCTGGAAGAGATCGCCATGCCACGCCTGTCCCTGCTTTCCGCTCTGCTTGCACTTTCCATCGCGCCGCTGGCCGCCCAGGCTGCGCCCTTGTACACCGTTGCTACCGTCGGCAATTTCGGCGGCCTGACCAGCCAGGCAAATGGCCTTAACAACGCCGGTACGGTGGTGGGCTACAACTACACCTCGGGCGGGCACATCAATGCCTATGTCAGCAGCAGTGGCGCGGCGACAAGCCTGCATCAGGGTGACCCGAATACCGGCAACAGCCAGGCCTGGGGCATCAACGAGAGCGGCGCGGTGGTCGGATCGAGCAGCGTCGGCAACTGGATGCAGGCCACGGTGTTCTCGAATGGTACGGTGCATGCGCTGGGCACACTGGGCGGGCACAACAGCTATGGGTACGGCATCAACGCAAGCGGCCAGGTCGTGGGCATCAGCGACACGTCCGACGGCGCCCAGATCGGCTTCGTCTCCACAGGAAACGGGGGACTGGTCGGCATCGGCCCGACGAATGGCGGCGGCAGCAGCGCCGCCAACGCGATCAACGATGCCGGCGCCGTTACCGGTTACGCCGAGATCAATGCCCTCGGCGATTACCGTGCCTATATCTATACGATCGATGGAAGCATGCAGTTTCTCGGCACGCTGGGCGGTGACTATGCGCAGGGCTATGCCATCAACAATGCGGGCATGGTGGCCGGATATTCCTACATTGCCGGCAACACCGAGTCCCATGCCTTCCTGTATTCAAACGCGGGCCTGGTCGACATCGGCGATCTCGGGGGAGACGACAGCTATGCCACCGGCATCAACGCGGCCGGCGACGTGGTCGGCGCTTCGAACTTCAGCGCGGGCGGCGTCGGCGGCTACCACGCCTTTCTTTACAGCGGCGGCGTACTGAAGGACCTGAACGACCTGATCGATCCGACCCTCGGCCTGAACCTGGTCTATGCCGGCGACATCAACGACAAGGGCCAGATCGCCGCCCGCGGCTGCATGGCGAATGGCCAGTGCTCCGACGTGCTGCTGAGCCTGATCGACAACGGCGGCGGCAATCCGGATCCGAACGACGTGCCGGAACCGGAAGCCTTCACGGCCGGCATCGCAGGCCTGGCGCTGATGGGCCTGCTGCGCCGCCGTCGCAAGGCTTGATCACTGCGCCAGCAGCGGATAGGGATTAACAGGCGTCCCTTTCCACCACTGCTTCTCGGGCGTCAGCTCGAACACGGCAAAGTGCAGGTGGGGCGCGTTCGGATCGGCGTTGCCGGTCGCGCCCACGTAGCCGATCAGGTCGCCGCGCTTGATGTCCATGCCTTCCTTGATGCCGTCGGCATAGTGGTCGAGGTGGGCGTAGTAATAGGCGTATTTCTCGGTCGGATCGAACTGGTAGATGGTCAGGCCGCCGGGCTTGCTGGTGAAGAGCTTGGCGACCTTGCCGTCCGCCACGGCCAGCACTCTGGTGCCTTTCGGCGCCATGATGTCCAGCGCCTCGTGGTGGCGCTCGGCGCCGCGCGGCTGGTCGAAATTGTCCTTGATATTCGCCAGCGCCATGCCGTCGACCGGCACCATCAGCTTGCCGGCGGGGAGGGCGGAGGCGCCGGCGCCGCTGTCCACGGGCAGGGCCGTGGTGGATGGGCGCAGCGGCAGGTCGAGTTCGGTCAGGTCGGGCGTGACCTTGGGGGCGGGCGGGAGCGTGCTTTCGATGTCGGGCCCGGCGGGCGCGGGCAGCGAGCCCGTGTTCGCGGCCACGGCGGGCGCCGCCGCGGGTTCATGGGGCATCTGGCGCAGCCAGGCGAACAGGCCGCCGGCGCCGACCACGACGCCGAGCAGGAAGGTCAACAGCCATCTCATCACGTTCTCCTTTTGTTAGTATTACCTGCCGTGATACTTCTTCAGTCTACTATTTACTCCTGTAATACGACTTCCGTCCCTTTTTGCACCAGTCCGGCGACCTCGGCCGCGCTCCAGTTGGTCAGGCGGATGCAGCCATGCGATTCCGTCTTGCCGATCAGCGAAGGAACCGGGCTGCCGTGGATGCCGTAGTGCGGAATCGACAGGTCGATCCAGGCCACGCCCACCGGGTTATTGGGACCGGCCGGGACCTTGGCTTTGGCGTCGCCCGGCTTGGCGTCCCAGAACAGCTTGGGGTTGTAGTTGTAGGTCGGGTTGCGGGCCACGCCGTCGATCTTCCAGTTGCCGATCGGGAGCGGATCGTGTTCGCTGCCGGTCGAGGCCGGGTACTGGGCCAGTGGCCGGCCGGCGGCGTCTTCGAGCGTCAGGATGCGGCCATCGCGCGAGACCACGACGCGTGCCGCCGGCGGCAGCGGCGCGGTGCCGACCACGTTCGGCACCATGATCTGCTCGCCGGCGCGGCTCAGGTCCTTGCCCTTGTTGAGCTTGTCGATCAGGCCGGGGCTGGCATGGAATTTTTCGCCCAGGCCTTCCTGCACGGTGGCGTAGCCGAGGGTCGGCAGCTTGGCCTTTTCCATCATGTCCTCGGGGACCGGGCGGAAGGGGCCGGCGACGTCGCTGTCGACCAGCGTGTAGGCGACGACGGTGGGGACGGCATCAAGGTTCAGGGCATTCCAGGTGGCTTCGTCGAGCTTGCCGGTGACCTGCAGGTTGCGCGCTTTCTGGAAGCCGGACAGCGCCTGCTTCATGTTGGAGCCGAAGGCGCCGTCGATCTCGCCCGGCGAGAAGTGGGCGCGGTCGAGCAGGACCTGGGCGCGCAGCAGACGGTCGAATTCGCTCGCTTCGACCGGTGCGTTGACGGGGGCGGTGGCGGCGGTTTGCGGCACCGGCGTCGGCGCTGCAGGTGCTTGCGCCTGCACAGGCGCCGCGGCAGGCGCAGCTTGCACGGCACTGTTCTGCGCGCGCGCCGTGGCGGCGGTCTGGGCATTGGCGTTCGAGGCTGCGGCGATGCGCGCCTGCACAGTCGGCTGGGCGGTTTGCCGGGGAGCCTGCTCTGTGGCGGCGGCCGGCTTGTTCTTGACCGGGTAGGCCTGCTGGGCGCCGGCCGCGGCGCAAACGCTGCCGAGAACCAGGGCGAGGGTGGGGGCGGTGATGTATTTCATTGGCTTCCTGCATTACTTACATATGGAAACCTCAGCGTAGTGCTGCGCCGGATGGGGGTCTGTGCGCGAACGAACCCATCTTCCGGCACACGTAAACACGGCCCCCGAGAGGTACAATCGCGATAATGAGCGAAGCCACGATCACCTTCCAGCCCTCCGGATGGAGCGTCCGCGCACCCGCGGACACCACCATCCTGCACGCCGCCGAACAGGCCGGCATCGACCTGCCCAGCTCCTGCCGCAACGGCACCTGCCGCACCTGCATCTGCCGCCTGGCGAGCGGCGGCGTGCGCTACCTGGTCGAGTGGCCGGGCTTATCCTTCGACGAGAAGCGCGAGGGCTATGTGCTGCCCTGCGTGGCCGTGCCCGTGGGCGATGTCGTGGTCGAGCAGCGCCTGGCCAAACGAATCACCTTTTAAGCGCCGACTCGATCGCCTTCGCTACCTGCGGCCACGAATGCGAGCTGGCCGCCACCTCGTCGTAATGGCTGGCGCCCGGCAGGATCACGACCTCGGCCGCATCGCCGGCGGCGCGGGCGCGGGCTGCGTAGTCGCGGGCCACGCGTGGCGGCGAGATATTGTCCAGTTCCCCCGTGACGAGGATGGTGCGGCTGCCGTTCGGCAGCAGGTCGCCGGCATTGGTGTCGGCGAAGACGTCCGGCCGCTTGTCGCTGGGCGCGCCGGTCAGCTGGCCGATCTCGCGGTCGCAGCTGGACTTGATCAGGGCCTGCTCGCGGCGCAGGTCGGCCAGGCCGCCCAGGCTCACCACGTTTTTCACGGGCAGAGGATCTGGCTGGTAAAGGGGACTACTGGCCGGGATGCGCGCCCGTCCCGCCATCCACTGCACCAGCTGGCCGCCCGCCGAGTGCCCGACCGCCACCAGGCGGCTCAGGTCGAGCGGATAGCGGCCCGCCTGCTGGGCCAGCATGCTGAGCGCCGCGTTGATGTCCTGGTAGGTGCCGGGATAGCCGCCGCCCGGCTCGTCGACGCGCCGGTACTCCACGTTCCAGGACGCGATGCCGCGCTCGGCCAGTGCGCCGGCCAGGTTGCGCAACTGGGTGATGCCGCCGAATTCCTTGGTCCAGCAGCCGCCGTGCACCAGTACCGCCACCGGGAACGGACCGGGGCCGCCGGGAATGAACAGCTCCGCGAATTGCGAAGGCGCGCTGCCGTAGGCGAAAGTGGCGTTGGGCACCGGACCCTTCAGCGCCAGGTAGTCGGCCAGCTTCATGGGCGCGGGCGCGGCGGCGTGGGCGCCGGCGCAGGCGGCGAAGGCGGAGGCAAAAGCGGCGAGTGAAATCAGGCGGCGCAGCATCGGGGCATCCAGTACGAAAACGGCAAGAGCGCCATCATACCAAGCTCGCGCACGATTGAAAGCCGGCCCCGGTCTTCCATGCTAGTCTGCGCCAAAACGTCATCCGTTTGTCAGCCCTTCACCAGAGGAGAATTGCTATGACCCAGTCGAAATCCAGCGGCAACCAGAACAAGCAGTCGGCCAACGATTCGGAAGAGGATCTGGCCAAGCGCCGGGCCGGCGTGAATCCGGACAAGAGCAGCCATAACGAAAAGACCACCATCAAGGCCGGCAAAGGGAAGGGAGCCGGCGGCGGGGCGAAGCAAAAGGAGGGACGATGACTGGAGCGATGCCGGGCGATGTAGCACTCCGCGCCCATACCACGCCCGATCCGACCGATCCGAACCAGCCGCCTCCGCAGCCGAGTCCGGATCCGGACGACGTGCCGGCGCCGGCCCGCGCGCCGATCGAAGAACCGCGGGCGCCCCAGCCTCCCATCAAGGCCGGCTAGGGCGCTTCAATCGACTCAGGGCTTGTCCGAACGGCCGCCCTGAGCGTTGCCGGCCTTCCCGGCATCCTGCTGACTGCCGCCACTGCGCGGCAGCGGCGGAATCTCCTTGATCATCTCATTCGTTTCGTGCTGGGCCGGCGTGATCTCGCCGCTGCCGATATCGCCTTCGTGCATCATCGGCGGGGCTTTGGCGCCGGGATCCGGCTTGGGCGTCGAAGTATTCATGTTGCGCTCCTCAAAGGTTGCAGGTGGTGGGATTCGGGTGTTGACCTGATCCTAACAGCCAGCCCGGGCCCCCGGCGCTCGATAGACAGGCGAGGAGCATGTTGCTTTATGGCTACAATCCTTGCTTTATGTATGACAGCGCACATAGCCCTCCGAGAAAGTTTTTATAATGGTCCATCGGCCAAGCACTCTCGGGGAGGACAGCATGGGCACCACACTGCACAACAAGATCTATCTCGGACGGCACTCGATGCTGGCCTCGCGGCGCCTGCAGGTGGCGCTGGCGGTGGGGGCGCTGGGCGCGCTGGCCGGCGCCGGCATCGTGTGGGCGGCGATGCGCGCACTGAAGTAAGTTGCGGGCAAGCCCGGGCCGCCTTACCATGGCGACCTTTGCTCTCAACGAAAGCTTGAATGAAGAATGAAAAACTGACGGGCGACGAATACGACGCCCTCGAATTCATCCGGCGCGGCGCCCGCACCGACAAGGTCAACGCCTGCGTAGGCCGGAACGCCAAGCGCCTGTCCGGGCTGAAGCTGGTGCAGTATGCGAAGAATGGCGCGCTGTCGCTGACGGACAAGGGGCAGGAAGTGCTGTTCCTGAAGCGCTGTATCGAAGCGCTGCGTGCGCTCGAGCGGGATCCCGCGAGCGCGCTGGATGAGGATGTGATGCAGTTCCTGTCGCGCAAGTCGCACATCGCCGCTTTGGCGAGCGGCGGCTACGGACTCACCGAACGCGGCCGCGAATCGCTGGCCGACATCAGTGCACAGGAACCGAAACGCTGATCAGTTCGAGCGGCGGCGGTGCGGATACACCAGTGTGCGCACCGCGATCTCGGCCGGCACGTTCATCGCCGCAAGGAATTCGGCCGCGCGCTGCAGGCCCAGGGTCGGGATCGACGCAACGGCCTGGTTGACCAGGTCACGGGTACGCATGTCGGTGCGCTGCTTGCGGTCTGCTGCGCTGTGGGCAGCGCTGAGGCTGGCCGTCTCGAAGTTCATATCATCCCTCATTATTATCTGAAAAGCATTGTTGCCATATTTTCAGTCTATTGTAGGGTAAGGTATTTTTTTCTGCCACAAAAAATTGCAGATAAAATAAAGAATACAAGGCCTTAGCGCCGTTTGTTCAACAAAATGCTATGCAACCGCCACTTGCGGCTCGTCTTCGAGGGCCGCCAGGCCCCGGCGCTGGCGCAACAGCTGTTCAAATTCCTGCGCCGGCAGCGGGCGCGAGAAGTAATACCCCTGCATTTCGTCGCAGCCCTGCTGGCGCAGGTAGTCGAGTTGCTCGGCCGTCTCCACGCCCTCGGCGATCACGGACAGGCGCAGGTTGTGCGCCAGCGTGATGATGGAGGCAACGATCGCGGCGTCATTGGCGTCGTGGGTGATGTCGTTGACGAAGGAGCGGTCGATCTTCAGCACGTCGATCGGGAAGCGCGACAGGTAGGAGAAGCTCGAGTAGCCGGTGCCGAAGTCGTCGATGGACAGCTTCACCCCGAGTGACTTCATGCGGTGCAGCAGGTCGACCGCCGGCGTGACGTCGCTCATGAACAGGCTCTCGGTCAGCTCCAGCTCCAGGCAGGACGGCTCGAGGCCGGTCTCCGCCAGCACCTGCTCGATCCCCGGCAGCAGCTCGGTGGCGCTGAACTGGCGCGCCGACAGGTTCACCGCCACCCGTAAATGGCCCAGCCCCGCATCCTGCCAGGCCTTGTTCTGGGCGCAGGCGGTGCGCATCACCCAGGCGCCGATCGGCACGATCAGGCCGGTGTCCTCGGCCACGCCGATGAAACGGGTCGGCGGCACCATGCCCAGCTCCGGATGCTTCCAGCGGATCAGTGCTTCCATGCCGACGATCTGGCCGGTCTTCAAATCGACCTGCGGCTGGTAGTGCAGCACGAATTCGTTGCGATCGAGGGCGTTGCGCAGCGCGCTTTCAATGCGCACGCGTTCCAGCGACTCCTCGTTCATGGCCGGCGTATAGAACTGGAAGTTGTTGCGGCCCAGCTTCTTGGCGCGGTACATGGCGATGTCCGCGTGCTCGATCAGGCTCTCGGCCGGGGTGCCGTCGCTCGGGTAGGCGGCCACGCCGATGGAGCAGGTGACGAAGAATTCCTTCGGCCCCAGCATCACCGGCTGGGCCACCGAGTCCATCACGCGCTGCACGATGTCGCCCGTCAGCGGCTGGTCTTCGTGCTGCGACAGGATCACCACGAATTCGTCGCCGGACAGGCGGGCCACGGTGTCGGTGTCGCGCAAGGAGCCGCGCAGGCGCGCCGCCACCGTCATCAGGAGCACGTCGCCGGCCTTGTGGCCCATGCTGTCGTTGACGAACTTGAAGCGGTCCAGGTCGATCAGCATCACCCACACCGGATGGCCGCTGCGGGTGGCGTAGGCGACGGCCTGGCCGAGGCGGTCCTGCAGCAGCGAGCGGTTGGGCAGGCCGGTCAGCACATCGTGCTGGGCCACGTGGTGCACGCGCTGCTCGGTGATCTTGCGCGCCGTGATGTCGCTGCCGGTGCCGCGGTAGCCGGTAAAGCGGCCGCTGTCGTCGAACATCGGCTGGCCGCTGACGCAGTACCAGCGCTCCTCGCCGAGATCGTCGAGCAGGCGGTATTCCAGGTTCTTGAAGGGCTCGCGCGCCTCGATGGCGGCGATGTGCTCGCGGCCGGCATCGCTGTCGGCCAGGCCGGCCACGATTTCCGCCCGCGTCTTGCCGAGGATGCGCCCGACGGCGATGCCGGATTTTTCCGTGAAGTGGCCGGTCACGGCGACGAAGCGCAGGCGCTCGTCCTGTTCCCAGTACCAGTCCGACGACATCGCCACCAGCTGGCGGAAGCGCTGCTCGCTTTCCTGCAGCGCCTTTTCGGTGCGCTTCCTGGCCAGCACGTCGTCGATCAGGCGCTGGTTGGTGAGCTTCAGGTCGGCGGTGCGCTCGCGCACCAGTTCCTGGACCTTGCGCGCGCGCTGGCCGGCGGCCTGCACGAAGGCGGCCAGCAGCAGGGTCGACAACAAACCCCCGGCCAGCAGCAGCGTCGAGGCCAGGTGGTCGGCCAGGTAGGGCTTGGGCGCCGAATGCGCTTCCACGGTCCAGGTCTGGCCGGCCGCCACGAAGCGGTCCAGCTCATGCGCACCGGCGCGCGCCAGCCAGCGCAGCGGCAGCAGCTCGGGCGCCGCCGTCTCCCCGGCGTCGTGGTTGGCGTAGACCATGGCGGCTTGCCCGGTCTGGGCGCCGATGTACAGCTTCAGCAGGACGCTGCGGTCGTCCAGCAGGCCGGCGCGCGCCAGCGTGGAGCGGGCCAGGGTCTGGACGTCGATGATGGCGGCGGTGTCGCCGAGCAGGCGGCCGGCCGGGCCGTAGACCGGCATCACCACCTCGAAGCTGGGCTTGCCGGAAGGGTCCTGGGCCAGGCGCAGCAGGCCGCTGGCGGAGGCGCGTCCGCTCGCATGGGCGCGCGCCAGCGCTCCCGCCACCTCGCCGTTCTCGCCGACGTTGAGGCCGAAGGCCGGCTCGTTGCCCTGCATCGGTTCGAGATAGTCGACCACGTTGTAGTGCGGACGGCGCGGCGCCGGCACCAGCTTGCCGTCGACGTTCTCGCGCAGGATGGTGCCGGGACGGACCCGCTGCAGCTCGGCCTCGAATGCCGCGCGCTCGCTGTCCTGGACCGCGCGGTGGAAATTGAAGGCCTTGATGTAGGGGTTACGCAGCAGCAGGGGCGTGGTGAAATCGTGGAACTGCGAGCGCGTGACCGGCTGCACGGTGGCGAACAGCTGGTTGGTGACGTTCAGTACCTCGACCGCATCGTCCATGCCCTGGCGCAGGGCGGCCACGCGCACGTTCGCGCCCTGTTCGAAGGCCAGCGACTGGTTGTCGATTTCGAGCCGGTTGACCGCCACCGTCAGCACGGCGGTCGTGGCCAGGCCGCCCCCAAGCGTGAGGGCCGCGGCAAGCGTGAGCGACAGCTGCAATCGGCGACGCGGCATCCAGTTTCCTATAAAGAATACTTGCCCGAGGGCATGAAGTGCGCGCCAGTTTGTCACACAAACCGATATTTCCGCAAACAAATTGTCACATCGCAGAGCCGGATGGACACGGATGTGGCGAGCGTCAAACAGTACGCCATGCAATCCGGTTAAGGATCAGGCGCACGCATAGACGGTTCAGCAAGCCGAAGGGGAGGCGGGGCAGCAGGCGCGCGGCCCGGCCCCGGGTGGCGGCGCCGGCGAACAGGATATGGTTGTTGCCGGCCGCCTTGTCGAGCCGGCAGGTCTCGCCGTCGAAGGCGGCGTCCAGCGCCGCGATGACGTCGCCGCGCCGCTTGTCGTAGCTGAACACATTCGCCACCAGGACCCCGCCGGGCAGGAGCAGGCGCCGGCACACGTCGTAGAAGAAGCGGCTGGACAGGGCGGGCGGCAGGCCCGCCTCGTCGAAGCCGTCGACCACGATCGCGTCGAAGCTGCCTGGCGCCGCGCCCAGCATCCACGCGGCGGCCTCGGTGTGGATGACCCGGAAGCGGGCGTCGTCGGGCGGCACCAGGAAGGCTTCGCGCAGGGCGATCACGTCGGCGCGCAATTCGAGCACGGTGATGCGCGCGTCCGGAAAATGGCGGTGGCAGAACTTGGCCATCGAGCCGCCGCCCAGGCCCACCAGCAGGATGTGCGCGGGACGGGGCACCAGCAGCCCGAAGCACATCATGGCGCGCGTATAGGCCAGCACCAGCTTGTGCGGGCGCGACAGCCGCATCGCGCTCTGGATGTCTCCGGGCGTGAACTCCAGCGTGCGGCGGTCGCCCTCGGTGCGCACCAGCGGCTTGGGAAGATTGTTCATGGCTGTAGTCTAGCTTGTTGCGAAGGATAAGTTTCTGATAAGCTGGCCGCCGCAGCCTCACGGAGACCCCATGTTCCTGGACCATCCCACCATCACCGCCACCAACAGCCAGACGGAGCCCGACCGCATCGAGCGGCTCGACCGCGTCTATGGCTATGCGATGGGACTGGCCGACGTGGACGGCGACCAGGCCTTCGTCGAGAAGCTGACCCAGCTCCACGACCACAAGGGCACCCTGATCGTGTTCTGGCACGAGCCGCCCAGCGAGGCGCAAATGCATTACATGGCGCGCGCCTGGGCCAGCAAGGTCGGCGACGGCACCACCTCCGTGGTCCACGAGTACTGAGGCGGCCATGGATTCCACCACCATCGTTCTCGCACTGGCGCTCGGCAACCTGGCGATTTGCGCCGCGCTCTTCTTTTTCGAACAACCACACGAAAACGGCGGCCGCCCGGCGGCCCTGACCGCCTGGGGCTGGTCGCGCCAGATGCAGGCGGCCGGCTGGCTGCTGCTGGCGATCGGCGGCGCGAATATCGTGCCCGAGCGCCTGGCGCTGCCGGTGGCCTATGGACTGGTGATCGCCGGCGTGGCCTGGGAAGCCGGGGCCTTGTGGGAACGCGCCGGCGGACGGCGCTGGCGCAGCATCGCCACGCCGGCGCTGGTGCTGGCCGTGGGCGCCTTCCTGCTGTGCTACTGGATCGACGAGATCGGCCTGCGCGCGCTGGCGGCGTCGCTGATCCTGGCCGCCTTTTATCTGTCGGCCGCCGCCGCCCTGGCGCGCGGCTGGGCCCAGGCCTCGATGCTGCGCCGCTTCCTGGCGCTGGCCACCGCGCTGCTGGCGCTGGTGGTGGGCGCGCGCGGCGCGCTGGTGCTGCTGGCGCCCTCGGGCTGGGGCTGGATGAGCAACGAGCTGCTGCGCCAGCTGTATTCCGCCGCACTGTATTTGCTGATGCTGCTGGGCGGCTTCGGCTGGCTGCTGCTGGGGAAGGAAGATGTACAGGACCAGCTGGCGCGCCTGGAAGTGGTGGACCCGCTGGTCGACTGCGCCAACCGGCGCGGCTTCTTCCAGGTGCTGGCGCCGTGGATGGCGCTGGCGCGCCGTCCGGGCCCGCCCACCGCGCTGGTGCTGTTCGACCTCGACCAGTTCAAGCGCGTCAACGACAGCTACGGCCACCCGGCCGGCGACGTCGTGCTGCGCACCCTGGTCGAGGTCTGCAAGCGCCAGCTGCGCGACAGCGACCAGCTGGGCCGCCTGGTCGGCGTCGAGTTTGCGATCCTGCTGCCGCGCACCAGCCAGGAAGACGCCGCGATGGTCGCCGAGCGCATGCGCGCCGCGATCGCCGCCACCAAGGTCAAGACCGAGCGCGCGATGATCTCCCTGACCGCCAGCTTCGGCGTGACCGCGATCCGCGCCGACGACAGCAGCGTGACCCTGCTGGCGCGCGCCGACGAAGCCCTGCGCGCCGCCAAGGAGGGCGGGCGCGACCGCGTTGCGCTGGCGTCGCCGGCGCAAGCCATTCCCGCCGAGGCATGAGGATGCTGGCCGGCGCTGTCATCGAAGCGTCATACCGGGCCGCTATCGTGGCGCCGTTCTCCATGGAGCTTCCATTGCAATGAGCGATCGCGATCACGCCGCCGACCCCACCTACGCCGCCCTGGTGCTGGGCTCGGACAGCTTCCGCCTGCTGGTGGCGAGCTACCGCGACGGCGTCCCGCTGGCGCTGGACGGCGAGCACGTGCCGCTGCGCCTGGCCGCCAGCCTGGATGCCAGCGGCTGCCTGAGCCAGGACGCGATGCGCGACGCCCTCGAGTGCGTGGCGCGCCTGCGCGAACGCTTGCGTGCGCGTCCCCTGGCGGCGGTGCGCGCGGTCGCCACGTCCACGCTGCGCATGGCGCGCAACGCCCACCTGTTCCTGCCTGCCGCCCAGCAGACCCTCGGCCACGAAGTGCAGGTGCTGTCGGGCGAGGAAGAAGCCCTGCTGACCTGGCTGGGCGTGTCCGGCGCCGCGCCGGAAGGCAGCCGGCCGCTGGTGATCGGCATCGGCGGCGGCTCGACCCAGTTCGCGCTGGGGCAGGGCATGCGCGTCACGCGCGCCGGCTCGGTGGCGCTGGGCACCGTGCGCCAGGCCCTGACCTTTTTCGGCAACGGCCGCATCGATGCCGTGTCCTTTGCCGCCGCGGTGTCCTCGGCGCGCGTGCGCCTGGCCGACCACGCGGCCGACTACGGCCCCGGCGCGCGCGACTGCGTGTACGGCGCCTCCGGCACGGTGCGTACCCTGGCGCGCCTGGCCCGTGAAAACGGCGGCGATGGCACGGGTGACCCGATGGCCGTCTGCCGCTCCGACCTCGAAGTCCTGGGCGCCCGGGTGCTGGAGCATGCCGGCGGCGGCCGCCCGCTGGCCGGACTCGGACGCCTGCTGCCGCGTAACGTCGCCGCCGCGCTGGCGATCCTGATCGCGCTGATGGAGGAACTCGAGATCGGCACCCTGCTGGAGACCGATGCCGGGCTGCGTCATGGCCTTCTGCACGACCTGCACCGTCAGCGGCAAACGGTCGCGGCCTGAGGCGTGGCAGGGCGGCGACGCCGATTTGTGCCTGCCAGTCACAAATTTCCTAAATTTCAACAGGGTCTGGCATACTTGGTGTTCTGTTTCCAACTAACATCAATGCCGGCCCCACCGACATGCAGCGCATCTTTACCACCGGAGCCCTCGCTTTCTGCCTGCTCGGCCTTGCCGCCAGCCCGGCCATGGCCGCCGGCAAGCCCACCCTCCAGCTTTGTTTCGAACGCGAAGAAGTGCTGCCCTGGCGCACCCTCGACGGCGGCGGCCTGAATTTCGAATTGCTGAACGAGGTGGCGCGCCGCGCCGGCATCCAGTTCGGCTACGAGAGCATGCCCTGGAAGCGCTGCCTGGCCCAGCTCAAGGCCAACCAGGTCGACGGCGCCTTCGCGGTCAGCTTCTCGACCGAGAGGCTGGAGCTGGGCGCCTATCCGGGCGGCCTGAAGCCGGACCCTGAGCGCCGCCTGCACGTCGACCGCTACCTGCTGGTGCGGCGCAAGGGCAGCCGCGTCAACTGGAACGGCAAGGCCTTCCAGAACCTCGATGGGCGCGTCGGCTTCCAGCTCGGCTACTCGGTGGGCGATTTCCTGCGCCGCCAGGGCGTGCTGGTGGACGAGGGCAGCCAGCGCTCCGACGAACTGCTGCAGAAGCTGCTGTCCGGACGCGTGGAAGCGGCGGCCCTGGGCGGCGGCGACGCCATGCGGCTGGTGCGCGGCAAAATGGCCGAGCAGCTCGAGCTGCTGCCGGCGCCCTTGCTCGAAAAGCCCTATTACCTGCTGTTGTCCAACGATCTCGTCAAACGCCAGCCGCAGCTCGCCGAACGGATCTGGAACACCGTACTGGAAGTGCGCAACAGCCCGGCCTACCGCAAACGCGAGCGCGAGCTGAGCGTGTTCCCGCAACCTGGAAGTGGAAGCGCGCATGCCGGATTCCAGCGTTGAACGCCTGAAAAAGGGCCGGGGACTGGCCGCGCTGGCGCGGCGCGTGCTCGAGAGCTGGCGCCAGAACGTCGTGTTCCGCCTCGGCGCCGGCATCGTGCTGGCGGTCGCGCTGTCGACCGGGGTCTACACCACCTACGTGATGCAGACCCTGCGCGAGGAAGCCAGCACGCGCCTGCAGGAGCGCGTCGAGCGCCAGGCCTCGGTGCTCTCGCACGCGCTGGCGCGGCCGCTGTTCGACATCAACAGCGCGGCCGTGTCCTCGGTGGTCGATTCGCTCGGCGCCACGCCGGAAGTGCTGATGCTGCACGTGCTGGCGCCGAACGGCGCGGTGCTGGCCGCGCTCGGCGCCGACAACGACGAGCCGAACGCGATCCGGGTCCAGCGCAAGATCAGCTTCCACGACGGCAACCGCAACTTCCACGTCGGCACCATCGAGCTGGCCTTCTCGCGCCGCCAGATCGACGAAGACCTGCGCCGCCAGATGGTGCAGACGGTGATGGCGAACCTGATCCTGACCCTGGCCATCGTCGGCTGCGTGCTGCTGGTCGGCCGCCGCATGACCCAGCCCTTCGCCGACATCCAGGAAGCGCTGGAAAAGCTGGCGCGCGGCGAGACCGACATCTACCTGTCCGGCATCGGCCGGCGCGACCAGATCGGGCGCCTGTCCTCGGCGGTGCGCAGCTTCCGCGACACCCTGAACCGGCTGCGCAAGGCCGAGCAGGTGACCAATGGCCTGCTGCGCGAGAAGAGCGGCATCGAGCAGCAGCTGCGCGAACTGAACGAAGACCTCGAACAGAAGATCGCGGCGCGCACGCGCGAGCTGCTGGACTCGATCCGGGTGGCGCGCGACAGCCAGGAAAAGCTGCAGGCGATCGTCGACACCGCCCTCGACGCCGTGGTGCGGATGGACCGCCAGGGCCGCATCGTCGGCTGGAACACCCAGGCCGAAAGGATCTTCGGCTGGTCGCGCGACGAGGTGCTGGGCCTGGACCTCGACCAGTGCATCGTGCCGGAACGCCACCGCGCCGCCCACCGCAACGGCCTGGCGCGCTTCGAGCGCAGCGGCGTCGGCGGGGTGCTGGACACCCGCATCGAAACCTATGCGCTGCGCCGCGACGGCACCGAATTCCCGATCGAGCTGGCGATCACGCGGGTGCAGCTGGCCGACAGCGAGGACTACGAATTCTGCTCCTTCCTGCGCGACATCTCGGAACGCCGCGAACGCGAGCAGTCGCTGGTGGCGGCCAACGTGCGGGCCGAGGCGGCCAACGTCGCCAAGTCCGAATTCCTGGCCAACATGAGCCACGAGATCCGCACCCCGATGAGCGCCATCATCGGCATGGCCTACCTGGCGCTGCGCACCGAGCTCTCGCCCAAGCAGCAGGACTACGTCGGCAAGATCCACCGCGCCGCGCTGTCGCTGCTGGGGATCATCAACGACATCCTGGACTTCTCGAAGATCGAGGCGGGCAAGCTGGACGTCGAGCAGATCCCGTTCTGCCTCGACGACGTGCTGGCCAACGTCGCCAGCGTGACCAGCCAGAAGGCCGCCGACAAGCAGCTCGAATACCTGTTCCACGTGCCGCACTCGATTCCGCGCATGCTGGTCGGCGACCCGCTGCGCCTGGGCCAGGTGCTGATCAACCTGGTCAACAACGCGGTCAAGTTCACCCCGGCCGGCGAGCTGGAACTGTCCTGCATGCGCATCGACGCCGGCGCGAGCGCGCTCCAGGCCGATCGCGTGAGCCTGCGCTTCGCGGTGCGCGACACCGGCATCGGCATGAACGAGCAGCAGCAGGGCAAGCTGTTCCGCGCCTTCCACCAGGCCAACGGCTCGACCACCCGCGAATACGGCGGCACCGGCCTCGGGCTGTCGATCTCGCAGCAGCTGGTCGGCCTGATGGGCGGCCAGATCGTGGTCAAGAGCAGCCCCGGCAAAGGCTCGACCTTCCACTTCGACCTCGAATTCCCGCTGTCCGGCGAACCCGAACGGGTGGCGGTGGCGCCGCCGGAACTGGACGGCGCGCGCCTGCTGCTGGTGGACGACAGCGAAGTCGCGCGCGAGATCATGTGCGAAGCCCTGCAGGCGTTGCCGCTGCGCGTCGACACCGCCGCCAGCGGGCTCGAAGCCGAAGCAGCGCTGCTGGCGGCCGACGCCGGCGGCGATCCCTACCGCGTGGTGCTGACCGACTGGCAGATGCCGGGCATGGACGGCATCGCGCTGGCGCGCCGCATCGGCGGCAACCCGGCGCTGCGCCATCCGCCCTCGGTGGTGCTGGTGACCGCCTTCGGCCGCGAGGAGGTGCAGCAGGAGGCGGAAGCCGCCGGCATCCGCGGCTTCCTGACCAAGCCGCTCGGGCAGTCGGCGCTGGTCGATACCCTGGTCACCCTGTTCGCGCCGCCCAGCAGCAGCAATGCGCGCGGCCGCTGCGAGGAACTAGGGGATTGCGTGGCGCGCGTGCTGCTGGTCGAAGACAACCAGGTCAACCAGCAGATCGCGCTGGAACTGCTGCAGGCCCAGAACATCGCGGTGGACGTCGCCGCCACCGGCCGCGAAGCGCTCGACCTGCTGACAGAGGGCGGCCCGGAGGCCTACGACGTGGTGCTGATGGACCTCGAGATGCCGCAGCTGGACGGCCACGCGGCCACCGTCGAACTGCGCAAGGATGCGCGCTTCGACAAGCTGCCCATCATCGCCATGACCGCGCACGCGCTGGCCGAGATCCGCGAGCGCTGCCTGCGCGAAGGCATGCAGGATTACGTCAGCAAGCCGGTCGAACCGGAAAAGCTGTACGCGACCCTGGCGCGCTGGATCGGCTCGCAGCTGCCGCCGCCGCTGCCGCGCACGCTCGCGCCGGAAGTGCCGGAAGGGCCTTCGCTGCCGGGTCTTTCCAGCCTGTCCGGCATCGATTCGGCCTTCGGCCTGCGCCACGTGGCCGGCAATGTCGCCCTGTACGTGCAGCTGCTGGACCGCTTCCGCGCCACCCAGCGCGACGCCGGCAGCCAGATCCGCGAAGACTACCAGGCGCGCCGCCTGGCCCAGGCGGCGGCGCGCGCCCATACGCTGCGCGGGGTGGCCGGGAATATCGGCGCCCGCGAGCTGCAGACCCTGGCGCAGGCGGTGGAAGAGGGCCTGGCGCTGGCCGAGCCGGACCGCGGCCGGCTGGCGGCCGGCGTGCGCGCGCTGGATGCGGCGGTCGACGCCACCATGCACTCGCTCGACCAGTACTTTGCCAGCCGCGCCGCGCAGGCGGCCATCCAGCCGGCGCCGCCCGCGCAGGAGGCCGTCACGCATGCGCCGGCCGATACGCTGCAGGCCATCGCCCAGCTCGAACAGCTGCTGGCCGAGTTCTCCGGCGACGCCACCGATTACTTCGAGACGGTGCGCGGCCAGCTCGCCGGCGTGCTCGAGACCCCGGTGCTTGCGCGCCTGGAGCAGCACCTGTCGCGTTACGAATTCGAAGAGGCACGCCAACTGCTGCCGCAGGCAGCGGATGCGCGTCCCGACATAGCGGAAACCCCATGAACCTCATGCACAATCCCACCCGGCAGGAGCTGCGGCCGACCATCCTGATCGTCGACGACACGCCCGACAACATCATGCTCCTGTCGCGCCTGTTGAAGGATAGGTACAACACCAAGGTCGCCAACAACGGCAACACCGCGCTGCAGATCGCCGCCGCCACGCCCAGCCTGGACCTGATCCTGCTGGACGTGATGATGCCCGGCCTGGACGGTTACGAGACCTGCCGCCAGCTGAAGGCCAACCCTGTCACGGCCGAGATCCCGGTGATCTTCCTGACCGCCAAGAACCAGGTCGAGGACGAGGCCATGGGCCTGTCGCTGGGCGCGGTCGACTACATCGCCAAGCCGATCAGCCCGCCGATCCTGTTCGCCCGCGTGGCCACCCAGCTGAACCTGCGCGCCGCGCGCCGCGAGCTGCAGGACCACAACCAGAACCTGGAAAAGCTGGTGCAGGAGCGCACCGCCCAGCTCTACCTGATGCAGGAAGCGATCATCGTGGCGATGGCGTCGATGGCCGAGACCCGCGACCAGGAGACCGGCAACCATATCCGCCGCACCCAGAACTACGTGCGCGCGCTGGCCCGCCACCTGCAAAGCCATCCGCGCTTCGCGGCCGAACTCACCGACGAGGCCATCGACGCGCTGTACCGCTCGGCGCCGCTGCACGACATCGGCAAGGTCGGCATCCCCGACCGCATCCTCCTCAAGCCGGGCAACCTGGACCGCGAAGAATTCGAGATCATGAAGATGCATGCGGTGTACGGGCGCGACACCATCATGCTGGTCGAGCGCCACATCGGCGGCAGCAACAGCTTCCTGATGTTCGCGCGCGAGATCGCCCATTCGCACCAGGAGAAGTGGGACGGCTCCGGCTACCCACAGAACCTGGCGGGCGAGCAGATTCCGCTGTCGGCGCGCCTGATGGCGGTGGCCGACGTCTACGACGCCCTGATCAGCAAGCGCGTCTACAAGCCGGCCTTCACCCACGAGCAGGCGCTGGACGTGATGCGCAAGGGCCGCGGCAGCCATTTCGATCCGGAGGTGCTGGACGCCTTCTTCGAAATCGAGCCGGAATTCGCGCGCATCGCCATCGCCTTTGCCGACGAAGGCGATTGAGCCAGGTCGAGCCAGGCCAGCTCCAGGCGTGCCGTCCTTCCGGCCAGGCGTCAAATCATATATATTGTTTGGTTTGTTTGACGATGGAGTAAGGGATGGCGAGGACAGCAGCCAAAGCAGCAGGGGCTTCAATGCCGCCAGCCAGGGTGGCCGTGAAGACGGCTGCAAAGAGCACCGCCAAGAAGAGCAAGGCCGCAGCGGCGCCGGCGCGCAAGCCGGCCGCGGCGAAGGCCGTTGCAGCGAAACCGGCCGCGGTGAAACCGGCCGCGGCCAGATCGGCCGCCGCGAAGCGCGCCGCCACGCCGGCCGCGAAGGCTGCCAAAGCCGCGGTAAAGGCGGCAACCAGGCCCGCAGCCAAACCCGCAGGCAAGCCCGCAGGCAAGCCCGCAGCAAAACCGCGCGCAAGCCGGAGCGCCGAACCGGTGCGTCCCGACACCGCAGCCCAGGCGCGGCCCACGCTGGTGCGCGACAGCTTCACCATGCCCGAGCAGGAGTATGCGGTGCTGGGCGCGGTCAAGCAGGCCTGCCTGAAGGCCGGCTTCGAGGTCAAGAAGAGCGAATTGCTGCGCATTGGCGTGGCCCTGCTGGGCCAGCTCGACGCCGCCAGCCTGCGCGCGGTACTCGGCAATCTGCCTCAGCTCAAAACGGGGCGTCCGCCCACGGAGTGATCCGGCCCCGCAGCGTCAAGCTGCATGAGCCGGCGGCTCCGTGCCGGCGTGGCGTCCCGCTCAGTGCGTCGTGCGCCCGGCCGGCTGCGCCCGTGCCTCGGCCGTGAGTTCCTTCAGCTCGCGGATCGGGATATTCGACTTCTCGTGCATCCTCAGCAGGATGGTGGCGCCGACGTTCAGCTTGCGGTGCCGTATCTTGCTGATGATGGGCGGCTGCACTTCGAGGACGCGGCATAGTTCCGCGTCGTTCTTCAGCTGCATGCGGGTGATCAGGGTGTCGAGCAAGGGATTTGGGACGAAACTCGACGGCTCGGCCGCGCGGGCGCGGTGCATCGCCTCGAGCAGCTCCTGTTTTTTCTGTCGTACGCTCATGAACTTCCTCCGTTAGGGAACATTCAAGACAGACCGACTTGTTTTGGAGAGTTTGCCCGACCGTATTTTTGCTGATTTCTATACCGCGTATGCTGGGTGGGTTTGTTGGAATGCTACTACGACTTTGACAAGTTTGACGCACTGTTCATGAATAAAAGCCCATAACATGCGTCTTTCTGCTTGGAACTTACGTTAATTTCAGTCCGGAACGTGTCAATACGAGGGTGCGGTCGGCCATCGCGGCGGCGGCGTGCGAGTGAGTGACCATGATGGCGCCGGCGCCGCTCTGGCGGATCTCGTCGCGCAGCAGGTGCAGGATGCCGTCCGCCGTCTCCGGATCGAGGTTCCCGGTCGGTTCGTCGGCCAGCAGCAGGGCGGGGCGGTGCACCAGGGCGCGCGCGATCGCCACCCGCTGCAGCTCGCCGCCGGACAGCTGGCGCGGGAAATCGGCGCCACGTCCTTTCAAGCCCACCGCATCGAGCATGGCGCGTGCGCGCGCCGGGTCCGCGCCGCCGTTCAGCAGCAGCGGCAAGGCCACGTTCTGTTCGAGCGTCAGGTGCGGCAGCACGTGGAAGGCCTGGAAGATGAAGCCCATGCGGCTGCGGCGCAGCTGCGTCGCCGCATCGTCGTCGAGGCTGGACATCGGTACGCCGTCGACCACGACCTGGCCGCTGTCGGGCGTGTCCAGGCCGGCGATCAGGTTCAGCAGGGTCGATTTGCCGACGCCGGATTCCCCCATCACGGCGACGAATTCGCCGGGTGCGAAACGGTGCGAGAGGCTGGCCAGCACTTTGCTGCCGCCATAAGACTTGGAGAGGTCGACGAGTTCAAGCATAGTCCGCTACTGTAGCATGGCGACGGCATTCTCCCGATTCGCGTATGATGGCAAGAACGTCAACATTCCGGGACCCACCGATGCTGAACCGTTCGACCGAAGCGCCCGCTCTCGATGTTCCCTTCGACACCTCGGCCGAGGGCCTGCGCCTGCGCGCCGAACTCGAAGCCGGCCTGCGTGCGCAGCACGCCTGCATCTCGCCCAAGTTCCTGTACGACGCGCTCGGCTCGAAGCTGTTCGAAGCCATCTGCGAAGTCCCGGAGTACTACCCGACCCGCACCGAAGCGGCCATTTTCGAGCGCCACGGCGCCGAGATCGCGCGCGCGGTCGGCACCGGCTCGACCCTGATCGACCTCGGCGCCGGCAACTGCGCCAAGGCGGCGCGCCTGTTCCCGCTGCTGCATCCGGCGCAGTACGTCCCGGTCGATATCTCGGCCGACTTCCTGCAGGACGCCGTCGAGCGCCTGCAGCAGCGCTTCCGCCATATCGAGATGAACCCGCTCGGCATGGACTTCTCAGGCGGCGAGTGGCGCCTGCCCGACGTGGTGCGCAGCGAGCGCCGCCTGTTCTTCTATCCCGGTTCCTCGATCGGCAACTTCAGCCCGGACGATGCGCTGGCCTTCCTGCGCCGCGTGCGCGCCCAGTGCGGCGCCGATGGCGGCATCCTGATCGGCATCGACCTGGCCAAGGAGCACGCGGTGCTGGACGCGGCCTACGACGATGCCCTCGGCGTCACCGCCGCTTTCAACCTGAACGTGCTGCGCCATGCCAACCTGCTGCTGGGCGCCGACTTCGACATCCGCGCCTGGCGCCATCACGGCTTCTACAACGAACGCGAAGGCCGCGTCGAGATGCACCTGGAAGCCAGGAGCAGCCAGCAGGTCACGTGGCGGGGCGGCAGCCGGCGCTTCGAAGCCGGCGAGCGCATCCACACCGAGAACAGCTACAAATACCGCCCCGCAGCCGCGGTCGGACTGCTGGAGCAGGCCGGCTTTGCCGCCGCCGGCGTCTGGACCGACGAACGCGGATGGTTCGCCGTGATCCACGCGCGCGCCATCCCGCCGGGCGCCATGCACTGACAGCCGAGCCGAGGACGCCATGGGAGCGAACGAACACCGCCAGGCCCGCGAATTCGAACAGGTGCGCCAGCGCTCGCTGCACCTGGCCGAGCCCTTGTCCAGCGAGGACTGCTGCGCGCAGTCGATGCCGGAGGCCAGCCCGATCAAATGGCACCTGGCCCACACCACCTGGTTCTTCGAGACCTTCATCCTCGAGCGGCGCGAGCCGGGCTACCAGGCCTACCACCCGGCCTTCAAGGTACTGTTCAACTCCTATTACAACGGCGTCGGCGCCAGGCATCCGCGGGCCCAGCGCGGCCTGCTGACGCGGCCCGCCTTCGACGAGGTGCTGGCCTGGCGCCGCGACATCGACGCACGCATGGTGCGCCTTTTGCAGAATGCGCCCGACGACAGGGAACTGGCGATGCTGGTGGAGCTGGGCCTGCAGCACGAGCAGCAGCACCAGGAGCTGATGCTGACGGACCTGAAGCACCTGCTGGCGCAGAATCCGCTGTCTCCCGCCTACCTCGATTCCGCGCTGCCGGAATCCTGTCCGGTGGGGCCGCTGAGCTGGCTGGATTTCGAAGGCGGCCTGGCCGAGATCGGCCACCGCGGCGCCGGCTTCAGCTTCGACAACGAGCTGCCGCGCCACCGCCAGTACGTCGCGCCCTTCCAGCTGGCCTCGCGCCTGGCCACCAATGGCGACTACCTCGAGTTCGTCGAAGCCGGCGGCTACCGCGACCCTGCCTTGTGGCTGTCCGAGGGCTGGGACCGGGTCTGCAGCGGCGAGATCGAACAGCCGCTGTACTGGCGCAAGGAGGAGGGCGGCTGGATGGAATTCACGCTGCATGGACTGCAGCCGCTCGACCTGGCGCGCCCCGTGACCCACGTCTCGCTGTACGAGGCCGACGCCTACGCGCGCTGGCGCGGCGCGCGCCTGCCGACGGAAGCGGAGTGGGAATTCGCGGCGCGCGACATCGCGATCTCCTGCGGCGACCTGCACCCGCGCGCGGCCGGCAGCGATGGCCTGGCCCAGATGTTCGGCGAATGCTGGCAGTGGACCAGCAGCAGCTACGCGCCTTACCCGGGCTATGCGCCGGCCGCCGGCGCACTGGGCGAATACAACGGCAAGTTCATGGTCAACCAGTACGTGCTGCGCGGCTCCTCCTGCGCCACTCCGCACGGCCATGCGCGCGCCAGCTACCGCAACTTCTTCCCGGCAGGCAGCCGCTGGCAGTTCACCGGCATCAGGCTGGCCAGATGAAGGGGGCGCGCGGCCTGCGCCTGGCGGTCCTGAACCGGCGCGCGAATGCCTACATCGTCGGCCACCCGCTCGCCTTCACTTTCGGCGTACTGAAAAGCTTCCGCGCCAACCAGGGCCTGCTGCTGGCCGGCGCCGTCGCCTACTACGCGCTGCTGTCCATCGTGCCCTTCCTGATGCTGGTGGTGGTGGTGCTCTCGCACTTCCTGAACGAGGCCGAACTGCTGCTGACCCTGCGGCGCTACCTCGAGCTGCTGCTGCCCGGCCAGTCCGCCGCGATCGTCGCCGAGGTCGCGCACTTCCTCGACGAGCGCGACCTGATCACCTGGGTGCTGGTCGCCACCATGGTCTTCTTCAGCTCCTTCGCCTTCACGGTGCTGGAGAACGCGATGAGCGTGATCTTCGTGCACCGCGTGGCGGTGCGGCGTCGCCACTTCATGGTCTCGGCGCTGCTCCCTTACTGCTACATCCTGGCGCTGGGCTTCGGCATCATGATCGTGACCCTGGTGGCCGGCACCCTGCAGGTGATCGGCACCGAGACCGTCGAGCTGTTCGGCTACAGCTGGTCGCTGCACGGCGTGTCCGGCGCCTTGCTCTACCTGCTAGGCCTGGCGGGCGAGATCCTGGTGCTCACCTCGATCTACATGGTGATGCCGGTCGGCCGGCTGTCGCTGTCGCACGCGCTGGTCGGCGGCGTGACCGCGGCGCTGCTGTGGGAAATCGCGCGCCATGTGCTGGTCTGGTATTTTTCCACGCTGTCGAAGGTGAACGTGGTGTACGGCTCGATGAGCACCGCCATCGTGGTCATGTTCTCGCTCGAGATCGGGGCGGCGCTGCTGCTGTTCGGGGCCCAGGTGATTGCGGAGTACGAGCGGGTCGGGCAGGGCGGGGCGCCGGGACAGGCGAAGAAGATGGAGACGCGGCCGGTGGAGTGAAATGCGGCGTCAGCGGAGGAGCTCCGCCAGGGTTTCTCCCTTCCTGCGCACCGGCAGGGAGCCGGCTGGCCCGTTCATGTTCCAGTTTGCCGGTTGGCCAGTGAGCTCGATCCGGTAGCGGTGGCCGCCAAGCGTGCAGCCGCGTGCGACGGTCAGCACCTTGTCGACGGCATCGCCGCCTGGCTTGTTCTTTTTCAGGTCCCAGGTGTCCCACAAGTCCATGCGTTTATCGGGGATGTTATCTGAATCGAATAGACCGATCTCGAGATGCTGCTCGCGTGTATTGCACTCGATCCCGACAATGAATTGATCGTAGGACTTCGGCGACTGGCGATCGTATTGCCGCGGCTCCGCAGCCCTGCCCGGATGGCAGGCCAGTGCAAGCGCCGCAAGCGCAAATACATGACGCATCGAATACACCTCCTTCAGACCTGCCGGCTCCCGACCCGCTACACTAGCACGGTTTGCTTTTAGAATTGCTCACTACACTGACCCGATGCTAGACCTGCTCAACGCCATCCCGCGCGAACTGATCCTGCCGCCCGCAAACCTGTTCCTGCTGATCCTCATCGGCCTGCTGGTCTGGCGCCGCTGGCCGCGCGCCGGGCGCATCGTCGCCGGCATCGGGCTGGCGCTGCTGGCCTTCCTGTCCACCACGGCCGGCGCGTCCCTGTTCGTCAGGCCGCTGGAGCGCATGACGGCGCCGCTGCGGTCGCCCGAGCGCGCCGGCGCGCAGGCAATCGTCGTGCTGGCGGCCGGACGCTTGCAGGACGCGCCGGAATACGGCGGCCGCGACATCCCCGATTACCTGGCGCTGGCGCGCCTGCGCTATGCGGCCCACCTGCAGCGGGCGACCTCTCTGCCGGTGCTGGTCAGCGGCGGCGTCGGCGCGAATGCGGCCGGCAGGGAGGCCGATGCCCTGGCGGACGCCATGGCCACCGCCCTGCGCGAAGACTTCGGCGTGCCGGTCAAGTGGATCGAAGCGCGCTCGCGCGACACGGCGCAGAACGCGGCCAACAGCGCCGCCATGCTGCGCAAGGACGGCGTCAAGCGCATCCTGCTCGTGACCGATGCGATGCACATGCCGCGCGCGCGGATGGCCTTCGAACACGAAGGGCTGGAGGTGGTGAGTGCGCCGACCATGTTCTTCGGCGACCAGGCGCGGTCGGCGTCGTCGCTCGTGCCCAGTGCCGAGGGCATGCGGCGGTCGTGGTATGCGCTGTACGAGCTGCTGGGTTTTGCCTGGTATCGCCTGCGCCTCGGCTAAACTCCATCCATGGCAAACATCCTCCTGTCCTGGGAGCTCGGCCGCGCCCTCGGCCACGCCGGCCGCCTGAAATCCCTCGCGCTGCCGCTGCGCGCGCGCGGGCATGAAGTCTCGTTCGCGCTGCGCGACCTGGTCCACACCCAGCGCCTGCTGCACGACATCGACGCCCCCAAGTTCCAGGCGCCGTTCTGGCAGCATCGCGTCGAAGGCCTGCCGCCGGGCGAGGCCAGCCTGGCCGACATCCTGCTGGCCTGCGGTTGGATCGACGCCGGCGCCGTCCACGGCCTGGTGGAGGGCTGGCGCGCGCTGCTGCAGGCGACGCAGGCGGACCTGGTCGTCTGCGACTACGCGCCGACCGCAAGGCTGGCCGCGCGCAGCCTCGGCATTCCCAGCGCCGCCGTCGGCGCCGGCTTCACCATGCCGCCGGCCTTGAAAGCCCTGCCGCCGCTGCGCGACTGGGAACCGGCGCAGCGCGAGCGCATGGCCGCCGGCGAGGCGCGCGTGCTCGACAGCGCGAACAAGGTGCTGGCCCGCTACGGTGCGCCGCCGCTGGCGCAGGCATCCGGCCTGCTGCTGGGCGATGCGCCGCTGCTGTGCACCTTTCCGGAACTCGATCCCTGGCGCCGCCCGGCCGATAGCGTGTACTGGTATGGACCGAACATAGCGTTATCCGCCGGCGCCGCCGCGCCGCAGTGGCCGGCGGGCGAGGGCGCCAGGGTGTTCGCCTACCTGAGCGGCCCGCACCCCGAGCATGGCGCGCTGCTGGCGGCCCTGCAGGCGGCTGGTTGCCGCACGCTGTGCTATTCGCCGGAAGTGGCGGCCGGCGCCAGGCCGCCTGCGAACGGGGAGAGCATCGCATGGGCGCGGGCGCCGGTGGATCTGGCCCGGGCCCTGCCCGAATCCGAGTTCGTGGTCTGCCATGCCGGCGAATCGACGGTGTCGCAGGCGCTGCTGGCCGGCAGGCCGCTGCTGTTGATGCCGCAATCGGCCGAATCTTTCCTGACGGCGCGCCGGGTGCGCGAGATGGGCGCGGGGATCAATATCGGCGAGCTGGCGCGGCCGCCCGATTGGCCGGCCATCGTGCGCGTGTTGCTGGAGCAGGCAAGCTACCGCCAGGCGGCGCAGGTTTTCGCGCAGCGCCATGCGGACTTCGATGCGCAGCGCCAGGCGGAATCGCTGGCGGAGACGCTCGGGACGCTGTGCCGATAGCGTCCGTTCGAACTCAGGCCCGGCTCCAGTAGTCGGCATGGCGGGCACGGATTTGCGCAAGGTCGGGCGGGAAGTGCAGGGCCTGTTCCGCCCGGGCCAGCGCGAGGCCGGCCTGGCGACGCGCGCAGGCCTTCATGCGCGCGTCATACTTTCCCAGGTCGCCGAGATGGCGCTGCAGGCGCATCATCACCTCGACCGTGCCGGCGCCGTCGCGCGCGATCGCATAAAAGGCATCGTCGAACAGATCGTCGAGCGGCAGCGCGGGAACGGCGACGCGCTCGTACGCGGGCTGCGCAGCGGGCTCGCCGCCGGCCATTTCAGCCAGCAGGCGATGCAGCGAGCCGAGCACGCCAATTGCGGTGCCTGGATCGTTGATGCCCGGTGACAGGGCGCGGCAGGCGATCTCGGACAGCGCCAGCAGGCCGAAGCGCGGATCGTCGTCGAACTGGCGTTGCGGGCCGATCGTGAAGGCCTCGGCGAAGCCATTGTTGTCCGGCTGGCCATCGCGGTCCGGCCCTGCTTCCAGGTGGCAGAGCGGCCCGGCAGGACTCACGAAAGCGCCAGGCAGGACATCGACCCGCACCCGCACATCGAACTTCTCCGCCTGCTTTTGCAGGTGCGCGACGTCGATGTGCTGCACGTAGCCGACCTTGTCCGGATACACGGGCGAGCCGCAGGGCGGGCCGCGCGATTCGGTGCCGCCCAGCCAGGGCGCCTGGCGGCGGCGTGCCAGCGCGGCGGCGGCGGCATGCTCGACCTTGGCGACGATGGCGCCCACGCGGCCGAGGCGCGCGATGCGGTCGACCCAGCGCACGAAGGTCAGGACCACGATCACCAGGACCAGCACCATCAGCACGAACAATGTGAAACGTCCAGCGCGTCCATAGTAGTCGTTCATGGCGGCGCTGATGCCGATCACGCTGAAAATGAAGGCGCCGATGAAGGTCGAGAGGGCGTTCTGCGACACGTCGTCGGCGACGATCAGGGGAAAGGCCCGCGCGGTCGCCATCTGGCCGGCCGACGCATAGGCGGACACCATCGATGCAACGGCGAAAGTGGCGATGCCGAGCATGCTTGCGGCGGTGATCTTCAGGAGCTGGACGACGGAGTCCTGCGACACGTCCGGCACCGGGCCGTCGACGAAGGAGCGGTCGGCAAGGTGGGCGAGCAGCACGCCGGTCACCGACAGCAGGCAGGCTGCCAGAGGCTTGATCCAGAGCCGTTCGCGCAGGCGGCTGAGCAGGAAGCGTAGACGGTCTCGCATGGCGCTGCAGCCCGCGGCTTATCGCTCGCCGGACGCCGCAGCGGCGCGGTCGGCCTCGCGCGCCGGCCCTGGCACCTCGCCGCTCCCGGCCGGCCAGCCTTCGCGCTGCTTGCGCCGGTCGCCGTCGGCGGTCTCGGTCTGGTCGTGGAACAGGATCTGCTGGGTCGGATAGGGCAGGTCGACACCGTGCGCCGTCAGCGCCGCCTTCACGGCTTCCAGTACCTGGTCCTGCAGGGCCAGGGCGTCGGCCTTGCGTGGCGGCGTGATCCACCAGCGGATGCGCAGCTTCACGCCGTTGTCGGCGTAGTCCAGCAGCAGCACATCGGGCGCCGGCTCCTTTTCCACGCCGGGCAGCTCCTTCAGCGCGTCCAGCATCAGGCGCTTGGCGGCCTGGATATCGTCGCCGTTGCCGATGACCACATCGTATTGCAGGCGCCGGGTCGGGAAGGCGGTGTTGACGATGAAGGAGCCCTTGTACAGGTCGGCGTTGGGGATGATGACCATGCGGCCGTCATAGGTGCGCATCTTGGTGGCGCGCGCTTCGATCTCTTCGATGGCGCCTTCGAAGCCGCCGAAGACGATCTGGTCGCCGATCTCGAAGGGCTCGGTGATCAGGATGAGGATGCCGGCCAGGAAGTTCTCGAAAATGTCCTTGAAGGCGAAGCCGATGGCGATGCCGGTAATGCCCAGTGCGCTGACCAGGTTGCCGATGGTGAAGGTGGGAAAGGCGATCGTGACCGACAACAGGAGCCCCAGCAGGATCAGGCCCCACTGGCTCATGCGGCCCAGGACGATCACGAGGTTCTTGTGATATTTGCCGGTATTGAAATGGTGCACCAGGCGCCGTGTCAGGCTCGCCGCCAGCAGGAACAGCAGGAACACGGCCACCGCGATGCCGACATTCGGCAACACGTGGAGCGCGCTGTTGCCGAGTGCATGCAGACGTGCATAGATAATCGATATCTCCGAAGGCATTTTTCCTCACGTCATGTTGAACGCTCTGGCGTTCATGATGAAGGATTTGCGCCGCCGGGGGCGCAAGCCTGCGGGAACCGGGTCGTTGGCGGACTAGACGCCGCCCGGCAAGGCCAGCGGCACGGCGCGCGCCCAGCGGTTGGAGGACAGCGAGAAGCTCAGCGCCCTTACCTGGTGATACCAGCCGGCCGGCACGTAGAGCATGTCGCCGGGCTGCACCACCACATCGACCACGGCCGCCTGGCGCGCCAGCGGAAAGGCATCGAAGTCCGGGGCTTCGGGGTCGAAGGGCGATCCGAACAGGACCGGGTTGGCTTCCCGCGTGTACAGGTATTCGTCGTGGTGCGGCGGCGCCAGGAAGATGCGCTTGCTGCCCCAGATCTGGGCGAAGATATTGTCGTCGTAGTCGCAATGCAGCGGCGTGACCGTGCGCGCGGGGCCCAGCCAGAAGCGCGGCGGTCCCATCTTGTCGAAGTAGCCCGGCCAGTGGCACATGCCGTTCAATTCGCGCAGTTCGAGGTTGCCGACATAGGGCGGCAGGTCGTCCGCCGGGGATTCGCTGATGTCGAGGTACTCGCGGAGCAGCATGTCCCGCATCGCGCGGTCCGGCGCAAAGGCCGTCGCCACGTAATCGCCGACGCGTGCGCGCACCGGCACCTGGCCGTAGCGCTCGCGCAGCTGGGACGGCGTCAGCGCGCACAGGGGCCAGCGCCTGACCACGCCGGAAATCAAAAAGGGCAGACCCTCGGCGGCGCGGGCACGGAAGGCCGTGGCATCGAGCCTGCCGAGTCTGGGCACCGCGGTGATGACCGGCAGCGCGCGCGAAGCGGCACGGATTGCCTCGCGCATCGCCTGGATCGAGGATACGCCGCGCACCTGCGCGGCCTTCTGCTCGCGCACCGCCGCCGGCTGCAGATCGAGCCGCGGCGGCAAGCGCTTGGCAGTCGCTTCAGAACCCATCAAGCCGCGCGGGCCACCGGCTGCGGATCCACCTGCGCGGCCATGGCGATCTGCCGGTTCACGGCCGACAGCACGGCCTTGAAGGACGCGGTCAGGATGTTGCTGTCGATGGCGGCGCCGAACAGGGTCGGGCCGTTCCCGAGGCGCAGCTCGACGTAGCAGGCCGCCCTGGCGTCGGCGCCCGAGCCGATCGCGTGCTCGTGGTAGTCCATCAGGCGGATATCGAGGCCGAGCGCCGCCACGAAGGCGTCGATCGGGCCGTTGCCCTGGCCGTGGAAGCTGCTGGTCACGCGCTCGTGCTCGACCGAGACGTCGATGTCGACGCGGTGTTCGCCTTCGCTGTCCTCGGCCATGCGGTGCGAGACGTAGCGGTAGGACGGGCTGTCCTGCTCGAAGTACTCGCGGGCGAACAGGGCGTGGATGTCGCTGGCGGCGACTTCGCGGCCGCTGGCGTCGGCGTGGCGCTGGACCACGCGCGAAAACTCGATTTGCAGACGCCGCGGCAGTTCGAGGCCGTATTCCTGCTCGAGCAGGTAGGCCATGCCGCCCTTGCCGGACTGGCTGTTGACGCGGATGACGGCGTCGTAGCTGCGGCCCAGGTCCGCCGGATCGATCGGCAAGTAGGGCACTTCCCACAGCGCGTCGCTCTTCTGCACCGCGAAGCCCTTCTTGATCGCATCCTGGTGCGAGCCGGAGAAGGCGGTGAACACGAGGTCGCCCACGTAGGGATGGCGTGGATGGACCGGAATCTGGTTGCACTCCTCGACCAGCTGGCGTACCGAGTCGATGTCCGAGAAGTCCAGGCCCGGATGCACGCCCTGGGTGTAGAGGTTCAATGCGAGGGTCACCAGGTCGACGTTGCCGGTGCGTTCGCCATTGCCGAACAGGCAGCCTTCGACGCGGTCGGCGCCGGCCATCACGGCCAGCTCGGCGGCGGCGACGGCGGTGCCGCGGTCATTGTGCGGGTGGACGCTGATGACCAGGCTGTCGCGGCGCTCGAGGTGGCGCGACATCCATTCGATCTGGTCGGCGTAGACGTTCGGCGTGCTGGCCTCGACGGTGGAGGGCAGGTTGACGATCAGCTTGTTCTGCGGGGTCGGCTGCCAGGTTTCGCTGACGGCGTCGACGATGCGCTTGCTGAAATCCAGTTCGGTGGTCGAGAAGGATTCCGGCGAATACTCGAGGCCCCACTTGGTTTCGGGGTGCTGGGCCACCAGCTCCTTGATCAGGCGGGTGCCGTTCACGGCGATCTGCATGATCTCGTCCTGGCCCATGCCGAACACCACGCGGCGGAACACCGGCGCCACCGAATTGTAGACGTGGACGATGGCTTGCTTCGCGCCGATGCAGGACTCGACGGTGCGGCGGATCAGCTCATCGCGCGCCTGGGTCAGCACGATGATGGTGACGTCGTCCGGGATGCGATTTTCTTCGACCAGCATGCGCACGAAGTCGAAATCGGTCTGCGAGGCGGACGGGAAGCCGACTTCGATTTCCTTCACGCCGATCTGCACCAGCTTTTCGAAAAAGCGCAGCTTCTTCTCGGGGCTCATCGGCTCGATCAGGGCCTGGTTGCCGTCGCGCAGGTCGGTGCTCATCCAGATCGGCGGCTGGGTGATGCTGCGGCTCGGCCACTGGCGATCAAGCAGCGGGACGGCGGGGAAGGGACGGTACTTGGCGGCGGGATTGGTCAACATGGCGGAACTCCTGATGGTAAATTCGGTAAGCACGGTGTGGCGTGGGCTGCCGGACGGGCCACGAAACGCTAGGCCCGGCAACCGATCGGTAGCGATAGCAGCAGCGCGCGCTCGCCGGCGGCCGACAGGAGGATTCCGGCGATGGTGATGAAACTGAGGCTGGTGAAGGCGGTGGCAAACATCTGTTCAACTTTCCTGGGGCTGCGGGTTCCGGCAGGGTGCCGGGCGGGTACGGCGCGTGGATTACGCGCGTAGTAGCAGGCCTGCCGGCGCTAGGGCGCCGGTCAGCAGTAGGAGGGTCGACAGAGGCAGTTGAGAGAACATTTCTTCACTCTAAGTGAATTTTGTTTGGTGTGTCAAGCGTTTGTTGCGCTCGCGTTTGGTGCCTGCGACAGGTTTTCTCAAAAGATTGTTGTGGTTGATCAAGTCTGTGCGCCTCGGCGATGGCAGAGTACACGCTTGCGCCGCGGCAAACGGGCGCGACAAAAACCTGAGCGGGAGATGTGATGAGCCAGGATTCGATCTTCGAGCTGCCGATGCCCCTAGCGCTGGTTGCGACGGTGCTGGTTGTGCTCGCACTTGCGCGCATCCTGCTGTCCCTGAGCGTGCCGGTGCGGGTGCGCGAGCCCAAGCAGGAGGAAAGGGCATGAGCGCGCTGAGAGGGCTGGACACGACCGTCGAGCTGACGCGCCACGCCGAGGCCTTGAGGTCCCAGGGCTATGACTTCGCGATGCGCTACTACAGCAACAACGCGGCCAAGAACCTGTCGCTGGGCGAGGCCAGAGCCCTGTCGCAGGCCGGCCTGAAGATGGGCGTGGTGTGGGAGACCACCGGCACCCACGCCGCCTACTTCACGCGGGCCCAGGGCCTGGCGGACGGCGCCCAGGCCTTCCGCATGGCGCGCGAAAGCATAGGCCAGCCCTTCGGCTCGGCCATCTATTTTGCGGTCGACTACGATCCGACCCAGGCCGACATCGACGGCGGCATCAGCAATTACTTCACCGGCGTGCATGCGGCGCTCTACGTGGCCAACGAAGGCGCGCCGTCCTACCGGGTCGGGGTCTACGGGTCGGGATTGTGCTGCGGCGCCTTGCTCGAGCGCGAGATGGCGGCGCTGAGCTGGCTGTCGCAATCGTCGGGCTTTGCCGGCTCGCGGCGCTACGCCGAGCAGAAGCTGTACGACATCATCCAGATGCTGCCGGCGCGGATCGTGGGCGCGGACGGGATCGTGCTGAGCATCGATCCCGACGCCACGCATCCGGAAAAGGACGCGGGGCTCTTCAGCGTTTAGCGGTGCTTATTCGACTTTGACGCGCGCATCGCCTGCCGCCATGCGGCCGATCACGGCGGCGTGGCCGAAGCCTTCGCGCGCGAACAGCGCCAGCACCTCGGCTACGCTGCCAGGGTCGCAGGACACCAGCAGGCCGCCGGAGGTCTGCGGGTCGGTCAGCAGCACGCGCTGGGTGTCGCTCACATTCGCGCCGAGGTCCACGTCCATGCCGTAGGCGTCCCAGTTGCGGCTTGATGCGCCGGTAAAGTAGCCGTCGTGGGCCAGCTGTTCGACGCCCGGCAGCAGCGGAATGGTCGCCATGTCCAGCTGCGCGCTCAAGCTGGCGCCGCGCGCCAGTTCCAGCAGGTGGCCCAGCAGGCCGAAGCCGGTGACGTCGGTCATCGCGTGCACGCCGGCCAGCTCGGCCAGCGCCTTGCCCGGCTTGTTCAACTTGGTCGTGTTGGCGATCATGGCCGCATAGCCTTCGGCATCCAGCTTGTCCTTCTTCAGCGCCGCCGACAGCACGCCCACGCCCAGCGGCTTGCCGAGCACCAGGACGTCGCCCGCGCGCGCGTCCGCATTGCGCTTGACCTTCGAGGGATGCACCAGGCCCATCACCACCAGGCCGTAGATCGGTTCGACCGAGTCGATCGTGTGGCCGCCGGCGATCGGGATGCCGGCGTCAAAGCAGATCGATTCGCCGCCCTGGATGATCTTGCCGATCGTCTCCAGCGGCAGCTTATTCACCGGCATGCCGACCAGGGCCAGCGCCATGATCGGCGTGCCGCCCATCGCGTAGACGTCGGAGATGGCATTGGTGGCGGCGATGCGGCCGAAGTCGAAGGGATCGTCGACGATGGGCATGAAGAAGTCGGTGGTGGCGATCAGCGCCTGCTCGTCGTTCAGCTTGTAGACGGCGGCGTCGTCGGCGGTCTCGATCCCGACCATCAGTTCTTTCGGCACCGGGAAGCCGGTCGACTTCTTGAGGATCTCGGACAGCACGCCGGGGGCGATCTTGCAGCCGCAGCCGCCGCCGTGCGAGAAGGAGGTCAGTTTGATGGCTGGTTCTGGAGTGGTCATGGAAGTCTCTTCAGGGATTGCTTAAAAGTAGATTATCTATCAGGTCGAGCAGCATTGCTCGCTCCCGGCCCGGTGCGAACAGCCGGCGCCGCGCGGCGCACTGGCGCAGCAGGGTTTTGCGGAAGCGCTCATCGGCGGCGATGCGGTCGATCAGCCGCGCCAGGGCAGCGGCGTCGCCGGGCGGGAAGAAGCCTGCGTAGTCCTCGCCCAGCATGCCGCAGTTGCCGCCGATATCGGATGCCAGCACCGGCACGCCGCTCATTACCGCCTCGATGATCACGTTGGCGCCGCCTTCCATGCGCGAGCAGATCGCCATCGCACGGCAGCGCCGCAACAGGCGCCGGGCCGGCATATGGGACAGGGCGCCGAGCCAGCGATAGCGCGGCGTGCTTTCCTGCGTCTTGCGTGCGGCCTCGCCGAGGGCCGGGTCGAGGGCGCCGCCCACGTGCAGCAGGCGCACTTCGGGACGCGTTACCAGCGCGGCCGCGCGCATGAAGGTGAGCGGGTCTTTTTCCTCGCGCAGGTGGCCGATCATGGCGATGTCGCAGCTGGCCGCTCGCGGGCGCGCGGGCCGTAGCGGAGGGGCCGACTGGTAGATCACGTGGGCCTTCGCGCGCACTGAAGGTGCGAGTTCGTCCAGGCCCTGCGGCTGCAGCAGGACGATGGCCGTGGCGTGGGCCAGCGAGGCGCGCGCGGTGTTATCCGTGCGGATGTCGCGGTACAGGTCGGTGCCGGTCAGGACCAGCAGGCTGGGTCGTTCGGGATGCGCTGCGGCGAAGGCGGCCAGCGCCGGCGCGGAGCGGCGCGCGTGCAGGGCGATCAGCAGGTCCGGCGCCCGTTCTCCTGCCTGCCATCCCTGTGCGACCCTCACCTGCGCATGCGCGGACAGGTGGCGCATCCAGCGGCTGGCGGTTTGCCAGTTGCCGTTGTTCTCGCGCGCGGAGGCGGGGCTGACGATGAGAATATGGGGTCGGGCCATCGACTGATTATCAAACGATCGTAGAATGTCCGCATGGACCAACAAGACCCATCGTTCCGGCACGCCGGACCCGACCGCCTGGCAGGCATGCTGCGGGATGCGCGGCATTATACGCTGGCGCTGTTCGACACCCTGGCGAGTGCCGGCTATGCCGATGCCGCGCGCGTGCCGCGTCTGCCCATCATCAATCCGCCCTTGTGGGAGCTCGGGCACACGGCCTGGTTTGCCGAATGGTTCGTGCTGCGCGCCGCCACTAGCAGCCGGCCGGGCGATGCCAACGGCCACAGCCTGCTGGCGCGCGGCGACGACTGGTTCGACTCCAGCCTGGTGCCGCACCGCACGCGCTGGGCGCTCGACCTGCCGGCGCCGGGCGCGATCCAGACCTATTGCGAGGAGGTGCTCGCGCGCACGCTTGAAAAGCTGGCGCGCGAGCCGATTGAGGATGCCGCGCTCTATCCCTACCGCCTGGCGCTGGCCCACGAAGACATGCACGGCGAGGCGCTGCTGTACACGATGCAGACCCTGGGCCTGCCGCTGCAGCCGGCGATGGCCGGCACCCAGCCGGCGCCGCAGCCGGCAGGCGAGATCGCCTTTGCCGGCGGCGCTTTCCTGCGCGGCGGCGAGCAGTCCTACGGCTTCGTGTTCGACAACGAGAAGCAGGCTGCCGCGTGCCGCGTGGCGCCGTTCGCGATCGATGCCTCGCTGGTCCCGAACGCGCGCTACCTGGATTTTGTCGAGGATGGCGGCTACCAGGATGCGCGCTGGTGGAGCGGGGCGGGACAGGCGTGGCTGGCGGCCTCCGGCCAGGCGGCGCCGCGCTACTGGCGGCGCGGCGATGAGGGCAGGGACGGCTGGCAGCAGTTGCGCTTCGGCCGCCGCGAGCCGCTCGTCCTGGGTGCGCCGGTGCGCCACCTGACCCTGCACGAGGCCCAGGCCTGGTGCCGCTGGGCAGGGCGGCGCCTGCCGACGGAACTCGAGTGGGAATTCGCGGCCGCGTCCAGCCACCCAGGCTTCGAATGGGGCCGGCTGTGGGAATGGACGGCGACGCCTTTCCTGCCCTACGCCGGCTTCGCGCCCGACCGCTATCTCGAGTATTCGGCGCCCTGGTTCGGCAGCCGCCAGGTCCTGCGCGGCGCCTCGTTCGCGACCCCGGCGCGCTTCCGCAGCCCGGCGTTCAGGAATTTCTTCACGCCCGAACGCGACGATGTCTTCGTGGGTTTCCGTAGCTGCGCGCCATAAAAAAAGGCTGCCGAAGCAGCCTTTCTCATTCATGCGACCGGAGGATTAACGGTCGCCGAAGGTGCGGCGGGCGTTGTCCGCCGAACGCGGGTGCGAACCGCGGTAGCCGCCTTCGCGCGGGGTGCTGTCACGTGGTCCGCCATCGCGGCGCGGGCCGCCTTCGCGATTGTAGCCACCTGCTGCTGCAGGACGGCCGCCTTCGCGGTTGTAGCCGCCTTCGCGCGGTGCGCTGTCGCGATTGAAGCCGCCTTCGCTGCGGAAGCCGCCTTCACGCGGGCCAGAGCCCGGCTTGTGGAAGCTGCGCTGGCCCGGCTTGGCGCCTGCGTTGCGGCCATCGCCCGGCTTCCAGCCCGGACGGGCGCCGCTGCGTGCCGGCGCCGAACGCTTCGGCTCGAAGCCTTCCACCACATCGACCGGAATGATCTGCTTGGTGAAGCGCTCGATGCGCTTGACGTTCATGCCTTCCGCGTGGTTCACCAGCGAGACGGCGATGCCGTTGCGGCCGGCGCGGCCGGTACGGCCGATGCGGTGCACGTAATCTTCCGGGAACTTCGGCAGATCGTAGTTCACCACGTGGGTGATGGTCGGCACGTCGATGCCGCGCGCGGCGACGTCGGTGGCAACCAGCACTTTCACCTGGCCGCGGCGCATGCTGTCCAGGGTGCGGTTGCGCGCGCCCTGGTGCATGTCGCCGTGCAGGGCGGCGGCCGCGAAACCGGCGATGTTCAGGCGGTCGGCGATCATGTCGGCGTCACGCTTGGTGGCGGTGAAGACCACGGCCTGGTCCAGCGTTTCGTCGCGCAGCAGGTGGTCCAGCAGGCGGTTCTTGTGCGACAGGTCGTCGACGAAGTGCACCTTCTGGGTGATGTTTTCGTGGCGCTTGGTGCCCGAGGCGATCTGGATCGTCAGCGGGTCCTTGGTGATGCGGCGCGCCATGTTGCCGACCACGCCGTCCAGGGTGGCCGAGAACAGCATGGTCTGGCGCGAATCCGGGGTCGCGGCGACGATCTTCTCGATGTCTTCGATGAAACCCATGTCCAGCATGCGGTCGGCTTCGTCCAGCACCAGGATCTCGAGCTGGGAGAAGTCGATCTTGCCCGACTCCATGTGGTCGATCAGGCGGCCCGGGGTCGCGACCAGGATTTCAGGATTCTTGGCCAGCAGTTGCATCTGCTTCGGGTAAGGCATGCCGCCCAGGATCGACACGGCGCGGATGCGGCGCATGAAGGCGGTGTACTGCTCGGTGGCGCTGGTGACCTGCAGGGCCAGCTCGCGGGTCGGGGTCAGCACCAGCATTTTCGGCTGGGCCGGGGTGAAACGGACGCGCTCGCCGCGGGCGCGCGCCGACTGCGCGTTCTGCGCCGGGGTGCGCGGAGCCGGGGCAGCTTCCTGGTTGGCGAATTTGTTCAGGGCCGGCAGCATGAATGCCGCGGTCTTGCCCGAACCGGTTTGCGACGATACCAGCAGATCGCGGCCTGCGATACCTGCGGGTACAGCCTGCTCCTGCACCGGGGTCGGCTTTTCGTAGCCGGCAACCGACACTGCTTTGACGATGGACGTGTGTAAGCCTAGTGCTTCAAAACTCATTGTTTGGTGTACTTTCGATAGATCTGTGGGCGTTTACGCATAATTGCGGAAACGCAAAATAGCAACGCGAACCAACAAAACGAAATGACTCGGAAACGAAAGAAATTTCGGCACAAAAGCTTTGCGCCGGGACGGTGCCAATGAAGACGGCACGCAGGGCGGGAGGGCTTTATGAAAGGGTATCCTCGGAGATACCAGGGCTTGCGAAGCTGCTAGTTGTACTGCTGATTTACATCAAATGGGCTGCCGCGGCGACTGGATCGCTAACGCGTTTTGCAGCGCACAAACGACACTATACAGTAGTTTCGGAAAGCGTGCACGGCCTGCTCGTAAAGTGCAGGCCGGCTGGCGGAGGTGCAATTACCGCACCGCAGCAGCGTTGCGGCTGCGGTGGAGGCTTAGCGATGCTTGCGGCCGTTGACGCGTGCCGACGGCTTGCTGCCGCCCGTGACGCGGTTCTTGAGCTCGGCCACGGTGGCCTTGATGCGCTGGGCGCCGGTCAGCTTGCGGCCCTTGCTGCTGCCGCGGTCGGCTTCCAGCGCGATCGAGGCGTTCTCGATGATGCTCTCGGCGATGTCCGAGGCGGTCGAGGTGCTGGTCTTCGGCACCAGGATGGTCGAACCGGCTTTCAGGCGCATCTGCGGCGGGATGTTGTTGGCCTGGCGGATCACGTCCGGCGTGGTGCCGAACTTCGATGCCAGCGAGGCGATCGTTTCCTTGGCGCCGGTGATCTTGTGCGTGGTCCAGGACGACAGTGCGTGGCCCCATTGTGCCAGGTTCAGGTGGAACTTCTCGGCGTTCTCTTTCGGCAGCAGGATCTTGGTCGATTCGCCGGTAATGACCGGCTTCTTGAACTGCGGATTCAGCGCCTTGAATTCGTCGATCGACATCTCGGCGAGCTGGGCGGCCACGGCCAGGTCGATGTCCGAGGTCTTGTCGACGGTGGTGAAGTAGGGCTGGTTGTCGATGACCGGCAGGATGACGCCGTACTGGCCCGGATTCGCGATGATGTTCTTGACCGCCTGCAGCTTCGGCACGTAGTTGCGGGTCTCGGCCGGCATCAGCTCGGCCAGGCTTTCGAAGTCGGTCGGCTTGCCGGCGGCGCGGTTCTTCTGGATCGCCTTCTGGACGTTGCCTTCGCCCCAGTTATACGCGGCCAGGGCCAGCTGCCAGTCGCCGAACATGGTGTACAGGCGCTGCAGATAGGTCAGGGCGGCGTCGGTCGAGGCCAGCACGCCGCGCCGCTCGTCCTTGAACATGTTCTGCTTGAGGTTGAAATCCTTGCCCGTGCCCGGCACGAACTGCCACAGGCCGGACGCATCGGCGGTCGACAGGGCTTGCGGATTGAAAGCGGATTCGATCACCGGCAGCAGCGCCAGTTCGGTCGGCATGCCGCGCTTTTCCAGTTCCTGCACCACGTGGTAGAGGTAGAGCGAGGCGCGGCCCGAGGTGCGCGCCAGGTATTCCGGACGGCTGGAATACCACTGCACATGCTTGGCAACCAGGTTGTTGTCGACATCGGGAATGGCGTAACCGCTGCGGATGCGGCCCCACAGGTCGGGGTCCTTGTAATCGTCGCCCTTGACGGCGCCCAGGGATGCCGTTTTGGCAAGCGCTGCGGCGCTGACGCTGGTGTTGCTTTGCGAGATCGTGCTCGAAGAACTTTCGGCGGCGAGGCTGATCGCGGGAGCCAGCAGGATCGCGAGGGCCAGGGCTTTGGTGGTGCGAGTCGTTTCGTACATAGCTTTCCAGTGTTGCGTCCAGGAACGGTTAGGACTGACGAGTAAGGGGGGAGTGTACGGACCAGTTATCGCGTCAGTCAAGAAATATGTCGGCACGGTTACAAATTTTCTTGGCTACTCATTTTGATAACGCATGCTTGTGCTTTGACAATTTTTTGATGGGTATCCGAAGCTGTCATACGCGTTTTCATAGCTGATTAAGCGCTTGTAAAACCTGATACCCCTGGGGGGTATGTTAGGAAAGAAAGTGAACAGGCAAGGCGTTTCGTGATCGTTTCGACAAGTCAAAACCCATATCGAAAAACTAATACCAGAGCCGACGGCTATGCTTGCCAAGTTACACCGGCTTGCCAGTCGATCTATGAGGGCACGCAAAGTGCGCGTACAATGCCAGCTCTGCGTACCGCGTTTTTTGCAATATTGGAAAGATCATGAGCACTGCCAACCTCAATGCCGACGATGACGAAATCATCGCCGCCACCCGCCGCTGGCTGGAACGCGCCGTCATCGGCCTGAACCTTTGTCCGTTCGCCAAGGCGGTGTATGTGAAGGAGCAGGTACGCTATGTGGTCTCGCCGGCGCGCACCCCGGAAGAGCTGCTGGAAACCCTGATGAACGAGCTGCAGGACCTGGCCGACACCGATCCGGAAACGACCGACACGACCCTGCTGATCCATCCGTTCGTGTTAAATGACTTTTTGGACTTCAACGAATTCCTGGACGTGGCGGACGCCGCCGTCGAGGACATGAGCCTGGACGGCGAGTTGCAGGTGGCGAGTTTCCACCCGGATTACCAGTTCGCGGATACCGACCAGAACGATATCTCGAACTACACCAACCGCGCGCCTTACCCGATCCTGCAGCTGCTGCGCGAAGAGAGCATCGACCGGGCCGTGGAAGCCTTTCCGGAAGCCGAGGCCATCTTCGAGAAGAATATCGAGACGATGGAAGGGCTCGGCCACGAAGGCTGGGACAAGCTCGATGTCGGACCGGCCCGCTGATCCCATGGGCGCACCCTTCCCGGAACGCCCGGACACGCCCTGCGTGGCGGTCTGCTCGACCACCTTCGACGAAATCTGCCGCGGCTGCGGCCGCACCGTGGTCGAAGTGGCGCATTGGGTATCGATGACGGCCGAGCAGAAGGAAGTCGTCTGGCAGCGCATCCTGTCCCAGGGTTACCCGCGCCGCAATACCTGATAAATCTCAAATCGGGGTCAGACCCCAAAATTTGGAAATATCTAAGCGGATCTTTCCAAAAATCGGGGTCTGACCCCGGTTTGATTTATCAGAAGCTGCCTACGAAATCGCGCTTGCCAATTTCGACGCCGTTATTGCGCAGGATGTCGTAGGCCGTGGTCGCGTGGAAGTAGAAGTTCGGCAGCGAGTAGTGGAACAAATACGTCTGGCCGTTGCTGAACTGGCGCTGCTTGTCCCCGCTGCCGACCGTGATCTCGCGCTTCTCGCCATCCTCGATGGCTTCGCGCGGCACGCTGTCGATGAAGGCCAGGGTCTTTGCGATGCGCTCGCGCAGGCCGGCAAAGTCGGTTTCGCTGTCCTCGTAGCGCGGCACCTCGACGCCGCCCAGGCGCGCCACCGTGCCCTTGGCGAAATCGGCCGCCACCTGCACCTGGCGCAGCAGCGGGAACATGTCCGGGAACAGGCGCGCCTTCAGCAGGGCGTCCGGTTCGATCTTCTTCAGGTCGGCGTGGGATTCGGCCTTGTCCAGGATCGCGGAAAGGCTGCCCAGGATCTGCCGGAAGACCGGCACCGAAGCGGTGTACATCGACAAGCTCATCGTTCCTTACTCCCATCCATATAATAGAGACACCCATCATAACAACACTGAAACGTGGCTGCACGGTCACGCTTCGCGTCCATGCGCTTGCCGGCGGCGACTAATTGCTGACTTGCGGCAACTTTGTGTGCATAATCTGGCAACACACGCTAACCAATATTCACAAAAAAGCTAGCGCCTGCCGGTGCTTCGCCCTGCCTGCCATGTTTGCTCCAAGCTTCCTGTCCAGCCTTGCCAAGCGCGTGCTCCCGATGCGCCTGCTGCGCTTCTACGGGCGCTCGCTGTATGGGGCGCTGCTGCTGGTGGTGTTCGGCGGCCTGGTGGTGCCGGCGCTGGTGGGCAGTTATTTCCTGATGGGCGTGCAGGAGCGCCAGGCCGCGCGCACGGTGCTGGACGAGACCCTGCAGCGCGACGCCGACATTCTCGCCCTCGGCATGCAGGAATCCCTGTGGAACATGAACGCCGACGCCGCCCGCTCGCTGGTCGAATCGGTGATGCGCGACCCGGCCGTGCTGCGCGTGCAGGTGCGCGCCCAGGCCGACGGCGACTTCATCGACCGCCACGCCGCCGCCGCGCCCGAAGGCCGCGTGTTCCGCGCCGAGCGCACCGTGGTCGTGCATGGCCAGCCGATCGGCCGCGTGCTGGTCGAGATGGACGACAGCCGCAGCCAGCACGAGCTGCGCGCCAAGCAGTGGCGCTACGCCGGCGTGCTGGCGGTGCAGCTGGCCGTGTCGCTGCTGCTGATCGCGCTGCTGATCAAGCGCCGCCTGCTGGCGCCGCTGAGCGGCCTGACCGGCTTTTCCGACCGCCTCTCGCGCGGCGACTTCGATACCCCGCTGGTGCTGTCCTCGAAGGACGAACTGGGGCGCCTGGGCGCGCAGATGGACAGCATGCGGGTCGCGATCCGCGAGCTGTTCGACGACATCGGCCGGCGCGAGGAGCGCTTCCGCACCATCGTGACCCAGGTCCCGGGCGCCGTGTTCCGCGCCCGCCCCGGCGGCAGCATCGATTTCGTCAGCGACGCCATCGAGGGCATCTGCGGCTACCCGGCGCGCATGTTCATGAGCACCACCACCGACCGCTGGGCCGACATCATCGATCCCGAGGACCGCCGCATGCGTCGCCGGCTGGCGAAGGAAGCGCTGCAGGCCGCGCGCGCCTACGAGATCGAGTACCGCATCGTCGATGCCGACGGCGTCGAGCGCTGGGTGCTGGAAAGCGGCCAGCCGGTGGCGCAGAGCGGCGATGCCGCCTTCTGGGTCGACGGCATCATCTCCGACATCAGCGAGCGCAAGCACAACGAAATGCGCATCGAGGCGCTGCTGGCCGAGCAGGGCGCGGTGCTGGACAACGTGGTGTTCGGCATCGCCCAGGAACGCGAGCTGCGCATCGTCTCGAGCAACCGCCGCTTCGATGAACTGTTCGGCTATGCGGAAGGGGAGCTGGTCGGCGAGTCGATCGCGGCGCTGTTCCCGACCTGGGAGGCCTACGAGCAGGGTATCGCGGCCAGCGGCCCGCTCCTGCTGAGCGGCGCCGATTACAGCACCGAGCGCCCTTACCGCCGCCGCGACGGCAGCCTGTTCATGTGCCAGGTGAGCGGCCGCCTGCTCGACCCCGAACGGCCGGAGGCCGGCAGCATCTGGGTGTATGCCGACGTGACGGAGCGCCGCCAGGCCGAGGAAAAACTGCGCCTGTCCGCCACGGTGCTGGAGCATATCGCCGACGGCGTGATGGTGATCGACGTGCACGGCCGCATCGTCGCCACCAATCCGGCCTATACCCAGATCACCGGCTGGACCGAGATCGAGGCGATCGGCACCGCATCGAACCTGACCCGCGGCGCCAGCCAGGATCATGAGTTACTCGATACGATGTGGCGCGACCTCGCCGAAACCGGCTTCTGGCGCGGGGAGATCTGGAGCACCCGCAAGAACGGCGAGGGCTATCTCGAGTGGCTGACGGTGTCCGCGGTGCGCGACGACGCCGACACGGTCACGCACTACGTCTGCGTGTTCGGCGACATCACCAAGCTGAAGGAATCGCAGGAAAAGCTCGACCACATGGCGCACCACGATCCGCTTACCGGCCTGCCGAACCGCCTGCTGTTCCACGACCGCCTGCAGCACGCGATGGTACGCGCGGCGCGCGCCGGCGAGCAGCTGGCCGTGATCTTCATCGACCTGGACCGCTTCAAGAACGTCAACGACACCCTCGGCCACCACGTCGGCGACGAGCTGCTCAAGCAGGTCGCGACCTCGCTGTCCGGCTGCCTGCGCGACGGCGACACCCTGGCGCGCCTGGGCGGCGACGAATTCATCGTGCTGCTCGAAGACGTCGACGGCGAGCGCGGTGCGCGCCTGGTGGCGGAAAAGCTGATGCGCCTGTTCGAGCAGCCGGCGCTGGTGTCCGGCTACGAGCTGTTCGTCACCGGCAGCGTCGGCATCAGCCTGTTCCCGCAGGATGCCAGCGACCTGAATGTCCTGGTCCGCAACGCCGACGTCGCCATGTACCAGGCCAAGGCGCGCGGCCGCAACGGCTATGCCTTCTACGCACCCTCGATGGACGGCGAGGGCGTCGAGCGCCTGCGCCTGGAAGCGCTGCTGCGGCGCGCGATCGAGAAGAACGAGATCTGGCTGGCCTACCAGCCGCAGGTCGAAATCGACAGCGGGCTGCTGATCGGGGTCGAGGCCCTGGTGCGCTGGAACAGCCCGGAACTGGGCGCGGTCGGGCCGGACCGCTTCATCCCGCTAGCCGAGGACATCGGCTTCATCAACCAGCTGGGCGGCTGGGTGCTGGAGGAAGCCTGCCGCCAGATGAAGTGCTGGGACCTGGCCGGCCTGTATGTGCCGAAGATCGCGGTCAACCTGTCGGCGCGCCAGTTCGACCGCGGCGGCCTGGCCGCGACGGTGGAACGGGTGCTGCGCGAGACCAATCTGCCGGCGCACCGCCTGCAGCTCGAGGTGACTGAATCGGTGATCATGAATACCGGCGATGCGATGCAGTATATTAACGATTTGCACGCGATCGGCGTCGAACTGGCGATCGACGATTTCGGCACCGGTTATTCCTCGCTGGCCTACTTGAAGCAGCTGCCGGTGCAGACCCTGAAGATCGACCGCAGCTTCATCAAGGACATCTCGACCGACGCCAACGACGAGGCGATCGCCATCGCCATCATCCAGCTCGGCAAGAGCATGAACCTGGCGGTGATCGCGGAGGGCGTCGAGACGGTGGAGCAGGCGGCCTTCCTGCTGCGGCACGGCTGCCGTCGCGCGCAAGGATACTTATATGCCCGGCCTTTGCCGCCGGAGCAGGTGCTGGCACAGTGGGGACACAACAATAATGCGCGACTCGAATATTCAGGCGCCGGAAAAGGCTAGTAAACAACCGGCGCGCGGACGGCGCCGCTTCCTGCTGGGCGGCCTGGCCGCGAGCGGGGTGCTGGTGGTCGGCTGGGGCCTCGCGCCGCCGCGCCAGCGCCTGCGCGGCGCCAGCCCGCTGGCCGTGGAAGCGGGCGCCGTCGCCCTGAATGGCTGGGTGGCGATCGCGCGCGACGGCACCGTGTCCGTCGTGGTCCCGCGCAGCGAGATGGGGCAGGGCGTGAACACCGCGCTGCCGATGCTGCTGGCCGAGGAGCTCGACGCGCCGCTTTCCAATGTGCGCATCTCGCAGGCGCCGATCGACAAAATCTTCGGCAACCTGACGGTGCTGCGCGAGAACCTGCCTTTCCACCCCGACGACCGCGGCAGCATCAAGCAGGGCGTGCAATGGGTGATGGCCAAGGTCGGGCGCGAGCTCGGGCTGATGTTTACCGGCGGTTCGACCAGCGTGAAGGATGCCTGGGTGCCGATGCGCGAGGCGGGCGCGGTGGCGCGCGCGATGCTGGTGCGCGCGGCGGCCGAACAGTGGAAGACTGACGCCTCGCGCCTGTCCACCCGCGACGGTTTCGTGCTGCATCCTGACGGGCGGCGCCTCCCCTACGGCGAACTGGCCGAGCGCGCGGCGGTGGTCGGCGCCGATATCGAGCCGGGCGACGTGCACCTGAAATCGCCTTCCGAATTCCGCCTGATCGGCCAGCCGGTGCCGCGCCGCGACAGCCCGGCCAAGGTGAACGGCAGCGCGCTGTTCGGCATCGATGCGCGCGTGCCCGGAATGCTGTATGCGGCCGTGCGCATGGCGCCCGTGGTGGGGGCGGGCGTTGCCTCCTTCGATGCGTCCAGGGTCATGGCGATGCCGGGCGTGCTCAAGGTGGTCGAAGTGTCCGCGCTGCCCCGGTATTCGGGGGCGGGCGCCGGCGTGGCGGTGGTGGCGAAGTCCTGGTGGCAGGCGAAGCAGGCCGCGGCCGCGCTGCCGGTGAGCTGGAGCGCCAGCCCGCACGCTGGACTGTCCAGTGAGGCGATCTTCGCCGATTTCGCGAAGCTGCTCGACAGCGAATCGGGATTCACCTATTTCGAGAGCGGCAGCCAGGATGTGCAGGGTGCGCGTTCGATCACCGCCGAATACCGGGCGCCCTTCCTGGCCCACGCCACCATGGAGCCGATCAACTGCACCGCCCAGCTCAAGGACGGCAAGCTGAAACTGTGGACTTCGACTCAGGTGCCGAGCGTGGCGGTGGAAGTCGCGGCCAAGGTCGCCGGCGTCGATCGCAGTGAGGTCTCGCTGGACGTGATGCTGCTGGGCGGCGGCTTCGGGCGGCGCCTGGAAACCGACATGGTGGCGCAGGCGGTGGCGATCGCGAAAGCGCTCAGTGGCCCACTCAGCGGCCAGCCGGTGCAGCTGATCTGGACCCGCGAAGACGACATCCAGCATGACGCCTACCGCCCGCAGGCACTGGCGCGCTTCTCGGCAAAGCTGGATGCGAACGGCAAGGTGCTCGCCTGGGATAACAAATCGGTCAGCGGCGCCATCGGCCACCAGTATTTCCCGCGCAACCTGGGCCTGCCCGGCATCGGCCCGGACAAGACCACGGCCGAAGGCGAGTACGACATGCAGTACGCGATCCCGAACCGCCGCATCGCCCACGTGATCGCGGACAGCCCGGTGGCGATCGGCTACTGGCGCGCGGTCGGCCATTCGCACAATGCCTTCTTCAAGGAGGGCTTCCTGGACGAGGTCGCGCACGCGGCCGGCAAGGATGGCGTGGCCTTGCGCCGCGAACTGCTGCGCGACCATCCGCGCCACCTGGCGGTGCTGGAGGCCGCGCTGGCCCGGGCGGGATCGGCGCCGGAAGGGCGGGCGCACGGCGTCGCGGTGCACCAGTCCTTCGGCACCATCGTGGCGCAGGTGGCCGAGGTGTCGGTGGCGGGAGCAGGTAAAGATGCGCAGATCCGCGTGCACCGCGTGGTGTGCGCGGTCGATTGCGGCATCGTCGTGAACCCGAATATCGTGGCGCAGCAGGTGGAGTCGGCGGTGGTGTTCGGGCTGTCGGCGGCGCTGGGCGGCGAGATCACGCTGAAGGACGGGCAGGTCCAGCAGAGCAATTTCGGGGATTATCCGGTGCTGCGCATGCATGAGGCGCCGCTGGTCGAGACCATCATCATTCCGAGCATGGAGCCGCCGGAAGGGATGGGGGAGCCGGCCGTGCCGCCGGTGGCGCCGGCGGTGGCGTCTGCCGTGTTCAAGTTGACGGGGCAGCGACTGCGCAGCCTGCCGCTGCGGCTGGCCTGATTAGTCGGCGTTGGCCAACAACACCCGCAAATTCGCCTCCCGCTGCCAGCCGCGCCGCTCCTCGCTGGACGCAGCCAGGCGCGCCAGCTCTTCGTCGGCCAGCGCGGCCTGCGCCTGCACCAGGCGGTCGGCCAGCAGCGGATCCGGCAGCATGGTGCCGAAGAAGGCGACCTTGCCGCGCCGCTGCAGCAGCAGGGTAGGGAAGTTCTCGACGTCGAGGTCGCCGACCACGTCGGCCTGGTCTTCGATGTCGATCCAGACGAAGGTCTTGTCCGGATGGCGCGCGGCCAGTCCTTCGAAGGCGGCGCGGTAGGACGAGCAAGTGCCGCACCAGGCGGCGCACAGGCAGGCGACGACCCATCCTTCGCCATCCAGGGCGGCGGCGAGCTGGTCGCGGTTGTCGGACTCGAGTAACAAGCTGGGCATGGGGCGGATTTTACGGCTTTTGGCCGGCAGGCGCCACGGGTTAAAATACGGCATGCCTATCATCCTTGCCATCGAAACCTCGTCCGAGCTGGCGTCTTGCGCGCTGTTCAATAGCGACACGACACCGGCCGCTGTCAATTCCCGCCAAACCGCCGGCGTGCGCACCCATTCGCAATCCGTGCTGCCGATGGTGCAGGAACTGCTGCGCGAGGCCGGCGTCAAGCTGGCCGATTGCGATGCGGTCGCCTTCGGCGCCGGTCCCGGTTCCTTCACTGGCGTGCGCACCGCCTGCGGCGTGGCCCAGGGCCTGGCCTTCGGCGCCGGGCTGCCGGTGTTGCCCATGGTGACCCTGGAAGCGCTGGCCGAAGCCTGCCGCGCACGCAGCGGCGCCACCGAGGTGCTGGCCGTGCTGGATGCGCGCATGAACGAAGTCTATTGGGCGCAATACCGTTACGCGGACGGCGCCTGGACGGCGGTCCGCGAGCCGGCCCTGAGCGCGCCGCAGGACGTGTCGCCGCAGCTCGTTCCCGGCCTGGCCGCTTGCGGCAACGGCTTCGCGGCCTATCCGGAAGCGTTTGCCGGCAAGGACTTCGCCGTGCACGCCATTGGCGACATGCTGCCGCACGCGCGCGACATGGCCGTGCTGGGCGTGGCCGCACTGGCCGCCGGCCTTGCGGTCCCGGCCGACCAGGCCCAGCCCCTCTACCTGCGCAACAAGGTCGCCTACACGAGCGCCGAGCGCCAGGCCATCAACGCGGCCAAGGCGGGCGGCTGAATGGCGACATCGCTGGAACAGGTGGGGCTGGCGCTGCGAACTATGGTGGTTGCCGACATCGACGAGGTCTACGCGCTCGAGCAGAGCGTGTTCCCGCATCCGTGGAGCCGCGCCAATTTCGTCGATTCGCTGGCCAGCGGCTACGACGCCTGGGTGCTGCGCGAGCCCGGCGAGGGCGCGCTGGCCGGCTACTTCCTGCTCATGCATGCGGTCGACGAGACGCACCTGCTGGACGTCGCCGTCAGCGGCGCGCGCCAGGGCAGCGGGCTGGGACGCTTCCTGCTGGACCGCATCGCGGCGCGTTCGAGGGCGATGGGCATGGAGTCGATCCTGCTGGAGGTGCGGCCGTCGAACGAACGCGCGCTGCAGGTCTACGAGCGCTATGGTTACACGCAGATCGGGCGCCGCAAGGGGTATTATCCAGCCCATGAGGGCAAGCGCGAGGATGCGATCGTGATGAGGTATGTACTATGAACGGATTCGCCGAACGCGATGCCGTCTTCCTGGCGGAGATGGGGATTACGCCGCTGTGGACTTTGCGGGATGCGCCGGCTGTGGGTTCCGCTCCGGTGCCGGCTTTGGCAGAAGTGGTTGAGGATGTCGCGGAGGTGCCGGCGTTTGCCGTGACCGGGGATGCCTTCGCCGAGGCTGCGGTGCCGGCACCGCCAGCGCCCGCACCCGCACCCGCACTCGCCGCCCCGGGCCCGCGCCCGCTGCAGCGGGTCGCCCAGTCGGTATCGGCCCTTGCGCCGGTCCCGCCCGAAGACCTGGCCTGGGACGACGCCGCGCTTCCGCTTGATGCCACGCCGGAAGAGATCGCGCAGATGGACTGGGACCAGCTGGGCCTGGCCATCGCCGCCTGCCGCCGCTGCAGCGCCTGCCGCGACGGCCGCGCGCCGGTGCCGGGCACGGGATCGAAGACCGCGCGCTGGCTGGTGGCGGCCGGCGCCTCGACCGCCGCCGACGAGAAGGTCCGCATCCCGCTGGCCGGCGATTCCGGCAAGCTGCTGGACAACATGCTGGCCGCGGTGGAGCTGTCGCGCGAGCGCGATGTCTACATCACCAACCTGATCAAGTGCCGTCCGACCACGCCGGCCGGCGGCGAACGCGCGCCGACGGCGGCGGAAGCGGCGGCCTGCCGCCCCTATCTCGAACGCGAGCTGGCGCTGACCGGGGCCGGCACCGTGCTGACCCTGGGCCAGATCGCCGCCAACACCCTGCTGGGACGCCCGCTGGCGGAGCCGCTGGCCAGCGTGCGCGGCAAGGCTTATCCGCTGCAAAGCGCCCCGGCGACGCTGGTCGCGACCCTGCATCCGGGCGAACTGCTGCGGCGCGGCGCTGACAAAGCGCTGGCCTGGGCCGACTTGTGCCGGGCCCGCGCAGCGGGCGGATCCGCAGCTGGAACGCATGGTGCGGGACGCGGCTGACAACTACCAGGCTTGCTTCGAGCGCCGCTGGGGCCACCTGCGGCGCGCCCGGGTGCGGGCCCTGGCCTGGCTGCTGGACGCGCCCGACCTGCTCGACATCCACGATCCGCATTGGGAAGGACGCATCGCCACGCTGGGGCCGATGAGGCCCGAGACCGAGCGCTGGCTGGCGGCGCTGGACCAGGATCCGTCCGCGCTCGACGCTGCACTGGGCGCCAAGGTGACTACGCGTCTCGGCCTGTATGCCGAAAAGCTGATGGCCTTTTATTTCGCCGAGCAGGGCAGGCTGGTCGCCCATGGCCTGCAGGTGCGGGCCGCGCGCGACGACACCATCGGCGAATTCGACTTCCTGCTCGATGCCGGCCAGGAGGGGCTCGAGCACATCGAGTTCGCGACCAAGTTCTATCTGCTGCAGGGCGAAGTTCATGGCGACATCGCAGCCAGCTTCGATCAGTTCGTCGGCCCCAACCTGGCCGACAGCCTGGGCCGCAAGATGCGCAAGGTGTTCGAGCGCCAGCTGAAGCTCGGCTCGCATCCGGCCGCCCAGGCGGTGCTGCCGCGGCCCGTCACGGTCGCCCGCGCCCTGGTGAAAGGCTGGCTGTTCTACCCGGCCGGGACCTATTTTGCGATGGACGGCATCACGGCCGGCCACTGCCGCGGCTTCTGGTGCACGCTGTCCGAGCTCGCGCAGATGGAGGAAGACCGCTTCCTGATCCTGCCGCGCCTGCAATGGCTGCCGCCTTTCCGCGCCTCCTCCGCCACCTGGATGCTGGACCGCGCCCAGTTGCTGGCCGAGCTGGACGACCACTTCGCCGCCTCGAGCACGCCAGTCCTGATCGCGGTCGTACGCGAAGAGCCCGGCAGCATCGTCGAAACCGAGCGCGGCTTCATCGTCCCCGACGACTGGCGCGAACGCGCCGACGCCCGCCTGCACCCCTGAATTCGGGGTCAGAGCACTTTTTCCCGATAATTCGGGGTCAGACCACTTTTTGAAGAAATAGCCGCGCAGTAGAGACCGCGCGGTCGTAGCTACGCGTTCTGACAGATTCTGTCAAAACGATGCAGAAAATGAAATAAAATTTCGAGAGTTGTCGAGCGAGCACTTCACCGGGCAATTGCCCAGAAAAGTGCTCTGACCCCGAATTTAAGCGGAAATGTGCTCTGACCCCGAATTAAGTCAGTGCTTGTGCTCGCCAATCAGCGCCAGCGAGTCGTGCTCGCGCTGGTTGGCGGCGTGGCGGCGGCCGATCAGGTACATCAGGCCGGCGAGAGCGAAGCCGAACAGGATGATGATGACGTTCATGTCCAGGTGCAGGGTGAGCATGATGGCGTACACGGCCATCATGGTCAGGATCGACAGGTTCTCGTTGAAATTCTGCACAGCGATCGAGTGGCCGGCGCTCATCAGCACGTGGCCGCGGTGCTGGAGCAGGGCATTCATCGGCACCACGAAGAAGCCCGACAGCAGGCCGATGAGCAGCAGCAGCGGCGTGGCGATGGTCACCGAATACACCAGGGTCATGCTCATCACGACGATGCCCATGATGATGCCGAGCGGGATCACGGTCAGCGATTTCCTCAGCGGGATCATCTTGGCGGCCATCGCGGCGCCCACCGCCACGCCCACCGCCAGCACGCCGATCAGGGTGGTGGCTTTGTCGAGCGGCATGTGCAGCGAGCGCTTGGCCCACTCCAGCAAGATGAGTTGCAGCGACGCGCCGGCGCCCCAGAACAGGGTCGTTACCGCCAGCGAGATCTGGCCCAGCTTGTCCTTCCACAGCGTGGCCGAACACTCGGCAAAGTCGGCGATCAGCTTGACCGGATTGCGTTCCTGGTGCTCGTAGCGGGCGCCGGTGTCCGGAATGCGCAGGTTGAACACGGCGGCCACCGCATACACGGCAATCAGCACCGCCAGCGAAGCCTTGACCGGGGTGTCGATGCCGGTCTCCAGGACCGGGAAGTCGAGCGTCATCAGCCAGGCGCCGCCATGGACGCTGACCAGGGCGCCGCCCATCACGGTGCCGAGGATGATGGACATGACGGTCAGGCCCTCGATCCAGCCGTTGGCCGCCACCAGCTTCTCGGCCGGCAGCAGTTCGGTGAGGATGCCGTATTTGGCCGGCGAATACACGGCCGCGCCGAAGCCGACCACGGCGCAGGCGATCAGCGGGTGCACGCCAAAGAAGATGAGCGAGCAGCCGAACACCTTGATCAGGTTGGCGATGAACATCACGCGGCCCTTCGGCATCGAATCGGCGAACGCGCCGACGAAAGCAGCCAGCAGGACGTAGAACAGCACGAACGACAGCTTCAGCAGGGGCGTCAGGGAGGGCGGGGCTTTCATCGCCGTCAGCAGACCGATCGCCACAAAAATCAGTGCGTTATCTGCAAGCGACGAGAAAAACTGCGCCGCCATGATGGTATAAAAACCACGATTCATTCGAGACGTTCTAAAAACAGTGTGGGTTGCTTTATACCATGAAAGGCCGCCAGTCCAAAGAAATCGACAATGCCCCGTTTCAACAGCGGACGCCAAGTTGGCGCTAACTTGGCGCTAAAATAGCACTTCTGTTCGACAGTCGCGCCCCCATCTTACTCCCATGCCACGTCCCCTCCACGCCATCATCCATCTCGACGCCATGCAGCACAACCTGGCACGGGCGCGCGCCTGCGCGCCGACAGCCAGGGCCTGGGCGGTGGTCAAGGCGAATGCCTACGGCCACGGCCTGGAACGCGGCATGCGCGGCTTCGCGCAGGCCGATGGCCTGGCCCTGATCGAGACCGAGAACGCCCTGCGCCTGCGCGAACTGGGCTGGGTCAAGCCGATCCTCTTATTAGAGGGAATCTTCGACGCGGCCGACGTGCCGCTGCTGGCCGAGCACGATATCAACAGCACCGTGCACTGCATCGAGCAGATCAAGATCCTGGAATACACCCAGCTCTACCGCCCGATCGACGTCCACCTCAAAATGAACACGGGCATGAACCGGCTCGGCTTCCGCCCGGACGAGTACGCGGCCGCCTACAAGCGCCTGCGCGCGATCCCGGGCATCCGCAACATCACCCTGATGACGCACTTCGCCAATGCTGACGAGCTCCAGAACCCGCGCCTGTCGATCGCCGAGCAGGTGCGCCGCTTCCGCGAGGGCGCCGAGGGCCTGGAAGGGCAGCGCAGCCTGTCGAATTCGGGCGGGGTGCTGCACCAGGCAGCACTGTCCAAGGAACTGCACAACGACTGGGTGCGTCCCGGCGTGATGCTGTACGGCGGCACCCCGGGCGGCGGCGTCACGGCGCGCGAATACGGCCTGTTGCCAACCATGACCCTGAAATCCGAGATCATCGGCATCCAGCAGTTGCAAAAGGGCGATACGGTCGGCTATGGCAGCCGCTTCGAGGCGCCGGGCCCGATGACGGTGGGCGTGGTGGCCTGCGGCTATGCCGACGGCTACCCGCGCCACGCCGAGCACGGTACCCCGGTGCTGGTCGACGGCGTGAAGACCCGCCTGGTCGGCCGCGTCTCGATGGACATGATGACCGTCGACCTGACGCCCATCGCCAACGCCCGCGTGGGCAGCAAGGTCACCCTGTGGGGCGACGGGCTGCCGATCGACGAGGTGGCGAACAGCGCCGGCACGATCGGCTATGAATTGATGTGCGCCCTGGCGCCGCGCGTCCGCGTGGCAGAGGGCCGCGTAGGCACCGACTAAACCATATATATAAGCAATGGCAAAATCCCGAACCAGTTTCGTCTGTAACGATTGCGGCAGCGTGGCCAGCCGCTGGACCGGCCAGTGCGGCGACTGCAAGGCATGGAACACCATGACCGAGCAGGTCGAGACCGCCGGCCTGAACCGGATGTCGCAGACGCCCGGCATGCACAAGAGCCTGGCGCAGACCGCGCCGGTGCTGTCGCTCGCCGACATCGAAGCGATCGACGTGCCGCGTTTCGGCACCGGCATCGAGGAATTCGACCGCGTGCTGGGCGGCGGCCTGGTCGCCGGCGGCGTGGTGCTGATCGGCGGCGACCCCGGCATCGGCAAATCGACCCTGCTGCTGCAGGCGCTGGCGAATCTCGCCACCACCCGCAATACCTTGTATGTGTCGGGCGAGGAATCCGGCGCCCAGATCGCGCTGCGCGCGCGCCGCCTGCAGGTCGAGGCGAAGGACCTCAAGCTCCAGGCCGAGATCCAGCTGGAGAAGATCCTGGGCACCATCGCCGACGTCAAGCCCGACGTGTGCGTGATCGACTCGATCCAGACCCTGTATTCGGATGCGCTGACCTCGGCGCCCGGTTCGGTCTCCCAGGTGCGCGAATGCGCGGCCCAGCTGACCCGCGTCGCCAAGCAGACCGGCGTGACCATCATCCTGGTCGGCCACGTGACCAAGGAGGGTTCGCTGGCCGGCCCGCGCGTGCTCGAGCACATCGTCGATACCGTGCTGTATTTCGAAGGCGATACGCAATCCAGCTTCCGCCTTGTACGGGCGATCAAGAACCGCTTCGGCGCCGTCAACGAGCTGGGCGTATTCGCGATGACGGAAAAGGGTTTGAAGGGCGTGTCGAACCCGTCGGCCTTGTTCTTGTCGCAACACGACAGCCAGGTACCGGGTTCCTGCGTGATGGTGACCCAGGAGGGCACGCGCCCGCTGCTGGTCGAAATCCAGGCGCTGGTCGACACCAGCCACCTGCCGAATGCGCGCCGCCTGTCCGTCGGCCTGGAACAGAACCGCCTGGCCATGCTGCTGGCGGTGCTGCACCGCCATGCCGGCATTGCCGCCTTCGACCAGGACGTGTTCATCAACGCGGTCGGCGGCGTCAAGATCACCGAGCCGGCCGCCGACCTTGCGGTCCTGCTTGCGATTAATTCTTCGATGCGCAGCAAGCCGCTGCCGCGCGGCCTGGTGGTATTCGGCGAAGTCGGCCTGGCCGGCGAGATCCGCCCGGCGCCGCGCGGCCAGGAACGCCTGCGCGAAGCCGCCAAGCTGGGCTTCTCGATGGCAGTCATCCCGAAATCGAATGTGCCGAAGCAGCCGATCGAGGGCATGACCATCGTTGCCGTCGAACGCATCGACGAAGCCTTCAACAAGCTGCGGGAACTCGACTGAGAGAGCGCCTGAAAAAGCCTCAGGGCAAGGCGCATCGTCGAAGACAGTACATAAGTACGGCGAGACGATGCAACGCCGCCATGAGGCTTTTATCAGGCGCTCTCAGGCTTTATAATTTGTGGTTTGTTCCATATTAGCACCACAAGGTTAAAGCGTAATGACAGATCAAAGGCAATCGGCTCGCAAGATTGTGAAAGTGAAGGCGGTTCTTGCGATGGAGGGCCGGGCGCCCTTGCTCGCGAAAACCTCGGATGTGGGCGCCAACGGCGTCAGCGTAGCGGTGCAGCATCCCCTGCAGGTAGGGCAGACGGGGCAGGTGAGCTTCGATTTGCTGGTCGAGGGCAAGCTGACCCCGATTGCGGCGCGCGCCAGGGTGATCTACTGTATTTTCAGCGGCGGCGAATTCAAGGTCGGGTTCCAGTTCCTGAATCTCGATCTCACGGCAATGACCCAGCTTTCACGCTTCCTGCGTTAATCAAGTTATCCGAATCGGAATCCGAAAACGAAAGCGGCGAGCGCCCTGAGGGCCTCGCCGCTTTTTCAATTTGGCCAATTGGCCATATACGCTATTCGTGATAGCGGTCGCGCAGTTTTCCCGAACAGCCCCGGCCTTCGCAAACGGCTTCGAAGAGCACGAGCCCGGCAATACCTGCAATCACACCTGTAACAATCAAAACAAACATCGACTTCAAACGCCGTTTGGCGAGTCCCCGATCGATTCCGCACGCTCTGCAAGCGCGGCATGCACACGCTGAATAAATCCTCCAATCCGCCTCCACATCTTCAAGCTAGCAGACGGGCCGGTATTTACAAGAGACTTTTTCCGGCGCCCCGTGACATGGGGTTTGGCTTCATGACAGGCATGTCATAAAGCCGTCATATTTGCTCACTACACTGCGCAGCATTAACACCGCGTCACCACCCTTAACCAAGCACAACAAGGACTTGATATGCGCATGAAGCAACTGCTGGCAACCCTGATCATCGGCATCTCGGCCGCCTTCGCAAGCAACGCGATGGCCGCGGACATCACCGGTGCGGGCGCGACCTTCCCGTACCCGATCTACGCCAAGTGGGCCGAGATGTACAAGAAGGCATCCGGCAACGGCCTCAACTACCAATCGGTCGGCTCGGGCGCCGGCATCAAGCAGATCAAGGCCAGGACGGTCGATTTCGGCGCATCCGACATGCCGCTGCCGGCTGACGAACTGAACCAGGCAGGCCTGTTCCAGTTCCCGGCCATCATGGGCGGCGTGGTCACCGTCGTCAACCTGGACGGCATCGCACCGGGCCAGCTGAAGCTGACCGGCGCCGTCGTCGCCGACATCTACCTGGGCAAGATCACCAAGTGGAACGACCAGGCGATCGTCGCCCTGAACCCGGGCGTCAAGCTGCCGGCCGAAGACATCACCGTCGTGCACCGCGCCGACAGCTCGGGCACCTCCTTCCTGTTCACCGACTACCTGTCGAAGACCAACCCGGAATTCAAGTCGAAGATCGGCGCCGGCACCGCGGTGAAGTGGGCCACCGGCGTGGGCGGCAAGGGCAATGACGGCGTCGCCGCCAACGTCCAGCGCATCAAGGGCTCGATCGGCTACGTCGAGTGGGCCTACGCCAAGAAGAACAAGATGAGCCACACCCAGCTGAAGAACCGCGACGGTGCTTTCCTGCAGCCGGACGACGACGCCTTCAAGGCCGCCGCCGCCAACGCCGACTGGGCCAAGACCCCGGGCTTCTCGGTGGTCCTGACCGACCAGCCGGGCAAGGCGGCATGGCCGATCACCGGCGCCTCCTACATCCTGGTCTACAAGCAGCAGGCGGACGCCGCCAAGGGCAAGGAAGTCCTGAAGTTCTTCGACTACGCCTTCAAGAGCGGCGATGCCGCCGCGGCCGAGCTGGACTACGTGCCGATGCCGGACAGCGTTGCCAAGCTGGTGCAGGACGCCTGGAAGGCGAACATGAAGGACGCTTCGGGCAAGGCGATCTGGTAAGAAGTGACTCGTCATTCCCGCGGAAGCGGGAATCCATGCTGAACCGGATATGGACGCTCAGTATGGGTTCCCGCCTTCGCGGGAACGACGTGCTAACGTGAATAAACAAATGAGCGCACAAGACGCCGCAGTTACCCAAGAGGCCAGCCAGGCCGCGCTGGACGACGCCAGCCACGCCCGGCTGCGCAACACCATGCGCACCCAGCGCATCCAGGATTTCTTCTTCCACAAGATCACGCTGCTGTTTGCCGCCTCCGTGCTGGTGGTGCTGCTCGGGATCATCGTCTCGCTGGCGATCGGCGCCGCGCCGGCCTTCAAGGAATTCGGCGCGCATTTCATCGCCAGGGCCGAGTGGGATCCCGTCAACGACCAGTTCGGCGCCCTGATCGCCATCACCGGCACCCTGGCGACCTCGCTGATCGCGCTGCTGGTGGCGGTGCCGATCAGCTTCGGCATCGCGCTGTTCCTGACCGAGATCTGCCCGGCCTGGCTGCGCCGCCCGATGGGCACCGCGGTCGAGCTGCTGGCCGGCGTCCCCTCCATCATCTACGGCATGTGGGGCCTGTTCGTGTTCGCGCCCATGTTCGGCGACCATGTCCAGCCGCTGCTGAAAAAGACGCTCGGCGCGCTGCCGCTCATCGGCCCGGTGTTCCAGGGGCCGACCATGGGCCTGGGCATCCTGACCGCCGGCCTGATCCTGGCCGTGATGATCATTCCCTTCATCGCTTCCGTGATGCGCGACGTGTTCGAGATCGTCCCCGCGGTGCTGAAGGAATCGGCCTATGGCCTCGGCTGCACCAAATGGGAAGTGGTGCGCAAGATCGTGCTGCCTTACACCCGCACCGGCGTGGTCGGCGGCGTCATGCTGGGCCTGGGGCGCGCGCTCGGCGAGACCATGGCCGTCACCTTCGTGATCGGCAACGCCAACGAGATCTCCTGGTCGCTGTTCGCCGCCGGTAATTCGATTTCCTCGACTTTGGCGAACGAGTTCGCCGAAGCCAGCTCGTCGCTGCACGTGTCCTCGCTGTTCGCGCTGGGCCTGATCCTGTTCGCGATCACCTTCATCGTGCTATCGGCCGCCAAACTGATGTTGCTGGGGATGTCCCGCAAAGAAGGAGCAAAATAATGGAAGGCGCCGTGAATTCCGTCTATCGCCGCCGCCTGCTGAGTCATCGCATCGGCATCGCATTGTCCGTGCTGGCGATGGCGATCGGCCTGGGCTTCCTGGCCTGGATCCTGTTCACCCTGCTGGTGCATGGCTTCGGCGCGCTCTCGCACACCCTGTTTTCGCTGGATACGCCGGCGCCGGGCAGCGAGGGCGGCATCCGCAACGCCATCGTCGGCAGCCTGCTGATGGTGGGCCTGTCGACCGCCGTGTCGACCCCGATCGGCATCCTGGCCGGCATGTACCTGGCCGAGTACGGCCAGAACAACAAGTTCGCCGCCGTCACGCGCTTCGTCACCGACATCATGCTGTCCGCGCCTTCGATCGTGGTCGGCCTGTTCGTCTACGCGCTGCTGGTGCCGCGCATGGGCCACTTCTCGGGCTATGCCGGCACGCTGGCGCTGTCGCTGATCGCGATCCCGGTGGTGGTGCGCACCACCGACAACATGCTGCACCTCGTTCCCAATAGCCTGCTCGAAGCCGCCTTCGCCCTCGGCGCGCCGCGCTGGAAAGTGGCGATGACGGTGCGCCTGCGCGCCGTGAAGGCAGGCGTCGTCACCGGCGTGCTGCTGGCGGTGGCCCGCATCTCGGGCGAGACCGCGCCGCTGCTGTTCACCGCCCTGAACAACCAGTTCTTCACCGCCGACATGAACCAGCCGATGGCCAACCTGCCGGTGGTGATCTACCGCTTCGCCATGAGCCCTTATGAAGACTGGCAGTCGCTCGCCTGGGGCGCCGCGCTGCTGGTGACCTTCAGCGTGCTGCTCCTGAATATCCTGTCGCGTACCCTGTTCCGCCAAAAGAATCCGCAATGACCACGACCAAAACCATCGAAGTGCAGGGCCTGAATTTCTTCTACGGGAAGACCCAGAGCCTGAAGAACGTGAACCTCGACATCCACGACAAGCAGGTCACGGCCTTCATCGGCCCCTCGGGCTGCGGCAAGTCGACCCTGCTGCGTACCCTGAACCGCATGTACGACCTGTATCCGGGCCAGCGCGCCGAGGGTTCCATCCTCTACCGCGGCCGCAATATCCTGGAGCAGGGCGTGGACGTCAACATGCTGCGCGCCAAGGTCGGCATGGTGTTCCAGAAGCCGACGCCGTTCCCGATGTCGGTCTACGACAACATCGCCTTCGGGGTGCGCCTGTACGAGAACCTGTCGAAGGGCGAGATGGACGAGCGTGTCGAATGGGCGCTCAAGAAAGCGGCCCTGTGGACCGAGGTCAAGGACAAGCTGAACAAGAGCGGGCTGTCGCTGTCGGGCGGCCAGCAGCAGCGCCTGTGCATCGCGCGCGGCGTCGCCGTCAAGCCGGACGTGCTGCTGCTGGACGAGCCGACTTCGGCGCTGGACCCGATCTCGACCGCCAAGATCGAAGAACTGATCAGCGAGCTGAAGCAGGACTACACCATCGCCATCGTGACCCACAACATGCAGCAGGCCGCGCGCTGCTCGGACTACACCGCCTACATGTACCTGGGCGAGCTGGTCGAGTTCGGCGAGACGGACCAGCTGTTCATGAACCCGGCCCGCAAGGAAACCCAGGACTACATCACCGGCCGCTTTGGGTAGGGGACTCGGCAACCTACTGCGCGGCCGCTGGGCCGGCCTGCGATGCTCGCCATACCGTAAGTATGGCTGCGCTTCTCGGCCACCCCAGCAGCCGCTCGCTACGGTTGTCGAGCCCCTCGTGGCGCTAGCGCCGTGCTAACACGTTAAAATACTGACATTCGACAGGAAAAATTATGGTAGGCGATCACTCTTCTAAACAGTACGACCAGGAGCTCGAGGCCATCCGCTCGAAGGTGCTGCTCATGGGCGGCATGGTGGAAACCCAGTTCGACGAGGCGCTGGATGCTTTCCGCGTCGGTAATGCCGACATGGCAGAGAAGGTGATGGCGGACGACCAGGCCGTCAACCAGCTCGAAGTCCAGCTGGACGACGCCTGCAGCCACCTGATCGTGCGCCGCCAGCCGGCCGCGAACGACCTGCGCACCGTGATGGCGACCATCAAGGTGATCACCGACCTCGAACGCATCGGCGACGAGGCCGCGAAGATCGCGCGCACCGCCAAGAGCCTGCACGAGCGCGGCATGGTCAGCTTCAATCACTACGACATCGTGCGCACCATCTCGCGCAACACCGCCGACATGCTGCACGACGCGCTGGACGCTTTCGCGCGCCTGGACGGCAAGACCGCGCTGCAGATCATCGCGCGCGACGACGAAGTCGACTTCGAATTCCGCACCATCCTGCGCAACATGATCACCTTCATGATGGAAGATCCGCGCACCATCTCGTCCGCGCTGGACACGCTGTGGGTGGCCAAGGCCATCGAGCGCATCGGCGACCACGCCAAGAACATCGCGGAATACGTGATCTACGTGGCCGAAGGCCGCGACATCCGCCACTCCAAGCCGGCGGCGCTGGCCGGCCAGGCGGAAGGCTGAGCCGATGGCGTCCAACACGAGCGTCCTGATCGTCGAAGATGAACCGGCCATCGTCGAACTGGTGAGCTATTCGCTGCGCGAGACCGGCTGGGAGATCCGCACCGCCGCCAACGTGGCCTCGGCCTGGGACTCGATCGTGAAAGCGCGGCCCGACCTGCTGCTGCTGGACTGGATGCTGCCCGACCAGAGCGGGCTGCGGCTGCTGTCGCGCCTGCGCGGCGACCGCGACTTCCAGGACATCCCGGTGATCATGCTGACCGCGAAGAGCATGGAAGAGGACAAGATCGCCGGCCTGAACACGGGCGCCGACGACTACGTCACCAAGCCTTTTTCGCCGAAGGAGCTGCTGGCGCGCGCCAAGGCCCTGTTGCGGCGCAAGAGTCCGCACCTGGCCGAGGCGCCGCTGAACGCCGGTCCGGTGGTGCTCGACCCAAGCAGCTGCACCGTCACCCTGGAAGGCCGCCAGCTCGACATGGGCAACGCCGAATACCGCCTGCTCAAATTCCTGATGGCCCACCGCGAGCGGGTGTTCTCGCGGAGTCAGTTGCTGGATAAAGTCTGGGGCGACGCCTCGGCGGTCGAGGAGCGCACCGTCGACGTCCACGTGCTGCGCCTGCGCAAAGCCCTGAAGGAAGCCGAGAAGCTGATCAAGACGGTGCGCAGCGTGGGCTACATGCTGACCGAGAAAGAGCTGTAAGTGCAAGCCGCTCCCGACGCCACGCCGGATTCCCCGCCAGAGCCGACGCCCGTTCCCGAAGCGCCGGTGCATGCGGGCATGCATCCGCGCCTGCTGTTCTGGGTGCCGGCGCTGCTGCGCCTGAGCCTCGTCTTCGCGGCCGCCGGCGTCGCCTGGTGGCTGTTCGGCCTGGTGGCCGGGCTGTCGCTGGCGCTGGCGATCACCGTGGCGCTGCTGGTGGTGCAGCTGTCCTACCTGCACCAGCTGGGCGAGTGGCTGCACCATCCGCACAGCAGCCGCCTGCCGGACGGCTGGGGTTCCTGGACCGACGTCTTCGCCCGTTTATACAGGCTGCGCCGCGACGACGAGCGCAACCAGGAAGAGCTGGCCGAATGGCTGGCGCGCTTCCGCCAGGCCATGCATCTGCTGCCGGAAGGCGTGGCGATCATGGACGACGTGCTCTTCCTCGAATGGTGCAACCCGACCGCCGAGCGCCACCTGGGCCTGACCCTGGACAAGGACAAGGGCCGCCGCGTCACGAACCTGATCCGCCACCCGGAATTCATCGACTACATCATCCTCGGCCGCTACGAGCAGCCGCTGACGCTGGCGATCCGCAACCGCAAGCTGGTGGTGCAGATCATCCCCTTCGAGAACCGGCGCCAGATCCTGGTGACGCATGACGCCACCGAGACCGAGCGCATCGAAGCCATGCGCCGCGACTTCATCGCCAACGCCTCGCACGAGCTGCGCACGCCGCTGACGGTGATCGTCGGCTTCCTCGAGATCGCGATGATGGACCCGGGCATGGACGAGCGCACCCGCGTCGCCCACCTGAAGCTGATGACGGAGCAGGGCGAGCGCATGCAGCGCCTGATCGAGGACATGCTGACCCTGTCGCGCCTGGAGTCCGACGAATATCCGCTCAAGCGCGAGCGGGTCGACATGCACGCGCTGGTCGAGCAGGTGACGCTGGATGCGCGCGCCCTGTCGAACGGCCGCCACGACATCGAGTTCTCCTTCGAGGGGCCGGACGTGATGGGCAGCTGGGACGAATTGCGCAGCGCTTTCGGCAACCTGGCGACCAATGCGGTGCGCTACACGCCCGAGGGCGGTCGCATCCTGCTGTCCTGGACGCGCGGTCCGAACGACCTGCGCTTCGCGGTGGCCGACACCGGCATCGGCATCGACGAGCAGCACATCTCGCGCCTGACCGAGCGCTTCTACCGCGTCGACAAGAGCCGCTCGCGCGAAACCCAGGGGACCGGGCTGGGACTGGCGATCGTCAAGCATGTGCTGCTGCGGCATGGGGGCAAGCTGGCGATCCGGTCGGAGGCGGGGAAGGGGAGTGTGTTTACGGCTTCTTTGCCGAATACGTCCTTGCCGGGTTAATTTTCCGGCTGTTCGGCGTGGGTATGGATTCCCGCTTTCGCGGGAATGACGGTGGTAGCCCGTCATTCCCGCGAAAGCGGGAATCCATACTGAGCACGCAGCCACGCAGCTTAAGCCTCCCCTATGCCAGCAGCCGGCGGACTCAGGTTACAATCGACCCTTTACCGACTGAACCCCGGATCCATGCCGTCCAGACGCTCCCTCCTGCTCGCCCCCGCCGCGGCCCTGCTGCTCGCCGCCTGCGGCTCCACGCCCACCCAGCCGCCCACCCAGATTCCCGCCGCCCCCGCTGTGGCGCCGCAGCCGCGCCACGTCAAGATCGGCCTCGCCCTCGGCGGCGGCGCCGCGCGCGGCTTCGCCCACATCGGCGTCATCAAGGCCTTGGAAGCCCAGGGCATCGTGCCCGACTTCGTGGTCGGCACCAGCGCCGGCTCGGTGGTGGGCGCCATGTACGCCTATGGCTACAACGGCTTCACGCTGCAGAAGATGGCGATGGAGATGGACGAGGCGTCGATTTCGGACTGGGCCCTGCCTTTCTTCAGCAAGTCCTCGGGCGTGCTGAAAGGGGAGGCGCTGCAGGCCTATGTCAACAAGGCCGTGCACAACCAGCCCATCGAAAAGCTCAAGATCCCCTTCGGCGCGGTGGCCACCGATTTGAAGACCGGCCAGCCGATCCTGTTCCGGCGCGGGAATACCGGCATGGCGGTGCGCGCCTCGTCCGCCGTGCCCAGCGTGTTCCAGCCCGTCAGCATCGCCGGCAAGACCTATGTCGACGGCGGCCTGGTGGCGCCGGTGCCGGTGCGCTTTGCGAAAGAGATGGGCGCCGAGTTCATCATCGCCGTCAACATCTCCAGCGCCACCGAGGCCCAGGCAACGGCCAGTTCGCTTGACGTCCTGATGCAGACCTTTACCATCATGGGACAGCGCCTCAACCAGCACGAGCTGAAGGATGCCGACGTCGTCATCACGCCGGCCCTGGGCGCCATGGGCAGCGCCGATTTCAACGGCCGCAACCTGGCGGTGCTGGCCGGCGAGCAGGCGGCGGCGTCCGTGATGTCGCAGCTGAAGGCCCAGCTCAAGGCCAAGCAGCTGAGCCCGGCGCCTACCCGATAACAACGACCACAACAAGGAAGAAGAAAATGCAAACCAAGCCCGTACTGACTCTCGAAGAGGTCAAGAAGATCGCCGCCGCCGCCGAAAACGAAGCGATGGCCAACCAGTGGAAGGTCGCGATCGCCATCGTCGACGACGGCGGCCACCTGCTGTGGCTGCAGCGCCTGGACGGCGTCGCCCCGATCTCGTCCCAGCTGGCGCCGGCCAAGGCCAGGACCGCCGCGCTGGGCCGCCGCGAATCGAAGATCTACGAAGACATGATCAACAACGGCCGCTACTCCTTCCTGCGCGCGCCGGAACTGGACGGCATGCTGGAAGGCGGCGTGCCCATCGTGGTCGATGGCCATACCGTCGGCGCGGTCGGCGTTTCCGGTGTGAAATCGGCTGAGGATGCGCAGATCGCCAAGGCCGGCATCGCCGCCCTCGGCCTGTAATTTCCGGGTGGAACGGCAGGGGAATGTAAGGACCATGGATTGCCGGATAGGCGGATTCGCGCTATAATTCGGAAGTTTATCCATCACTCACCTGCCGTAGCGCATACCCACTTACATCATCATTCTGTAGACCTCGCGCACACGGTAGAAAAGTATCGTCGCGGCGTACCCGAAGGTCAGTCTGACGTGGCGCAGCTACGGCAACCTTATTGGAGAGTTGCCCTTGCCGCCATTTTTTTCTGGCCCAGCCGTTCCAGCCATCCTGGCCCTCGCAGACGGAACCATTTTCAAAGGTTATTCGATTGGAGCCATCGGTCACACGACCGGTGAAGTGGTGTTCAACACCGCGATCACGGGCTACCAGGAAATCCTTACCGACCCCAGCTATTCGCGTCAGATCGTCACCCTGACGTACCCGCACATCGGCAACCAGGGCGTGAACCCGGCCGACGTGGAGGCATCGAAAGTGCATGCCGCCGGCCTCATCATCCGCGACCTGCCGCTGCTGGCGTCGAACTTCCGCTCGACCCAGTCGCTGTCGGACTACCTGAGGCAGGAAAACGTGGTTGCCATCGCCGGCATCGACACGCGCAAGCTGACCCGCATCCTGCGCGAGAAGGGCGCCCAGAACGGCGCGATCCTGACCGCCCAGCAGGGCGCAGAGCCGCTTGAGGCGCAGGCGCTGGAACTGGCGCGCTCCTTCCCGGGCCTGAACGGCATGGACCTGGCCAAGGTCGTGTCGGTCAAGGAACCCTACGAATTCAACGAGACCGAGTGGAAGCTGGGCCAGGGCTTCGGCAAGCAGGACAAGCCGCAATTCCACGTGGTCGCCTTCGACTACGGCGTCAAGCGCAACATCCTGCGCATGCTGGCCGAGCGCGGCTGCAGGATCACCGTGCTGCCGGCGCAAGCCACCGCCGCCGAGGCGCTGGCCCTGAACCCGGACGGCATCTTCCTGGCCAACGGTCCCGGCGACCCGGCCGCCTGTGACTACGCGATCGAAGCGACCAGGCAGGTGATCGATTCGGGCATCCCGACCTTCGGCATCTGCCTCGGCCACCAGATCATGGCCCTGGCTTCCGGCGCGAAGACCGTCAAGATGAAGTTCGGCCACCACGGCGCCAACCACCCGGTGCAGGACCTGGATTCGAAGAAGGTCCTGATCACTTCGCAGAACCACGGCTTCGCAGTGGATCAGGAAACCCTGCCGGCCAACTGCCGCGTCACCCACGTCTCCCTGTTCGACAACTCGCTGCAGGGTTTCGAGCGCACCGACAAGCCGGCGTTCTGCTTCCAGGGCCACCCGGAAGCCTCGCCCGGCCCGACCGACGTTTCGTATCTGTTCGACCGTTTCATCAGCCTCATGCAAGCTCAGGAGAAAAAATAAATGCCAAAGCGTTCCGACATTAAAAGTATCCTGATCATTGGCGCCGGTCCGATCGTGATCGGCCAGGCGGTGGAATTCGACTACTCGGGCGCCCAGGCCTGCAAGGCCCTGCGCGAAGAAGGCTACAAGGTCATCCTGGTTAACTCGAACCCGGCGACCATCATGACCGACCCGGAAACGGCGGACGTCACCTACATCGAGCCGATCACCTGGAAGGCGGTCGAGCGCATCATCGAGAAAGAGCGTCCGGATGCGATCCTGCCGACCATGGGCGGCCAGACCGCGCTGAACTGCGCGCTGGACCTGCACCGCAACGGCGTGCTGGACAAGTACAAGGTCGAGCTGATCGGCGCCTCGCCGGAAGCGATCGACAAGGCCGAGGACCGCGCCAAGTTCAAGGACGCGATGACCAAGATCGGCCTGGGCTCCGCCCGTTCCTACATCGCGCACTCGATGGACGAGTCGCGCGCGGCGCAGCGCGAGCTGGGCTTCCCGGTCATCATCCGTCCGTCCTTCACCATGGGCGGCTCGGGTGGCGGCATCGCCTACAACGAAGAAGAATTCGAAGCGATCTGCAAGCGCGGCCTGGAAGCCTCGCCGACCTCGGAACTGCTGATCGAGGAATCGCTGCTGGGCTGGAAAGAGTACGAGATGGAAGTGGTGCGCGACAAGGCGGACAACTGCATCATCGTCTGCTCGATCGAAAACCTGGATCCGATGGGCGTCCACACCGGCGACTCGATCACCGTCGCGCCGGCGCAGACGCTGACCGACAAGGAATACCAGATCATGCGCAACGCGTCGATCAACGTGCTGCGCGAGATCGGCGTCGACACCGGCGGTTCGAACGTGCAGTTCTCGATCAACCCGGCCGACGGCCGCATGATCGTCATCGAGATGAACCCGCGCGTGTCGCGTTCCTCGGCCCTGGCCTCGAAGGCGACCGGCTTCCCGATCGCGAAGATCGCGGCGAAGTTGGCGGTCGGCTTTACGCTGGATGAGCTGCGCAACGACATCACCGGCGGCGCAACCCCGGCGTCCTTCGAGCCTTCGATCGACTACGTGGTCACCAAGATCCCGCGCTTCACCTTCGAAAAATTCCCGGCCGCGGACAAGCACCTGACCACCCAGATGAAATCGGTGGGCGAGGTGATGGCAATCGGCCGCACCTTCCAGGAATCCTTCCAGAAGGCCCTGCGCGGCCTGGAAGTGGGCGTGGACGGCCTGAACGAAAAGACGCGCGACCGCGAGAAGATCGAGGAGGAGCTGGGCGAGCCGGGTCCTGAACGCATCTGGTACGTGGGCGACGCTTTCGCCCAGGGCTTCACGCTGGAAGAAGTGCATGCGCTGACCAAGATCGATCCGTGGTTCCTTATCCAGATCAAGGAAATCGTCGACATCGAGCTGTGGCTGGATCACCAGAAGCTGGAAAGCCTGGACAAGAACGTGTTGTACAAGCTGAAGCAGAAGGGCTTCTCGGACCGTCGCCTGGCCTTCCTGATGCATGTGACGCCGGAAGAGATCCGCAAGCGCCGCCACGAGATGGGCATCCGCCCGGTCTACAAGCGCGTCGATACCTGCGCCGGCGAGTTCGCGACCAACACCGCCTACATGTACTCGACCTATGACGAGGAGTGCGAGTCCGCGCCGACCGACAAGAAGAAGATCATGGTGCTGGGCGGTGGCCCGAACCGCATCGGCCAGGGCATCGAGTTCGACTACTGCTGCGTGCACGCGGCCCTCGCCATGCGCGAAGACGGCTACGAGACCATCATGGTCAACTGCAATCCGGAGACCGTGTCGACCGACTACGATACCTCGGACCGCCTGTACTTCGAATCGCTGACCCTGGAAGACGTGCTGGAAATCGTCGACCTCGAGAAGCCGGAAGGCGTCATCGTCCAGTACGGCGGCCAGACCCCGCTGAAGCTGGCGCTGGACCTGGAAGCCAACGGCGTGCCCATCATCGGCACCTCGCCGGACATGATCGACGCCGCCGAAGACCGCGAGCGCTTCCAGCAGCTGCTGCAGAAGCTGGGCCTGCGCCAGCCGCCGAACCGCACCGCGCGCACCGAAGAAGAAGCGCTAAAGCTGGCCACCGAGATCGGCTACCCGCTGGTGGTGCGCCCGTCCTATGTGCTGGGCGGCCGCGCGATGGAAATCGTCCACGAGCAGCGCGACCTCGAGCGCTACATGCGCGAAGCGGTCAAGGTCTCGAACGATTCGCCGGTGCTGCTGGACCGCTTCCTGAACGACGCCATCGAGTGCGACGTCGACTGCATCTCGGACGGCGAAACCACCTTCATCGGCGGCGTGATGGAGCACATCGAACAGGCCGGCGTGCACTCGGGCGACTCGGCCTGCTCGCTGCCGCCTTACTCGCTGTCGCAGGAGACCATCGATGAGCTGAAGCGCCAGACCTCGCTGATGGCGAAGGCCCTGAACGTGGTCGGCCTGATGAACGTGCAGTTCGCGATCCAGCGCGCGGAAGTGGACGGCAAGGTCCAGGACACCGTGTATGTGCTGGAAGTGAACCCGCGCGCCTCGCGCACCGTGCCGTTCGTGTCGAAGGCGACCGGCCTGCAGCTGGCCAAGATCGCGGCGCGCTGCATGGTCGGCCAGACCCTGGCCCAGCAGGGCATCACCAAAGAGATCGTCCCGCCGTTCTACAGCGTCAAGGAAGCCGTGTTCCCGTTCGTGAAATTCCCGGGCGTGGACACCATCCTCGGCCCGGAAATGAAATCGACCGGCGAAGTGATGGGCGTGGGCATGACCTTCGGCGAAGCCTTCGTCAAGTCGCAGCTGGCGGCCAGCGTCAACCTGCCGACTTCGGGCCGCGTGTTCCTGTCGGTGAAGGGTTCCGACAAGCCGCGCACCGTGCAGGTGGCGCGCGACCTGGTGAACCTGGGCTTCTCGCTGGTGGCGACCAAGGGCACCGCGGCGGTGATCTCCGCCGCCGGCATCCCGGTCGCGCCGGTCAACAAGGTGCTGGAAGGCCGTCCGCACATCGTCGACATGATCAAGAACCACGAGATCGCGATGGTGGTGAACACGGTCGAGGAAAAGCGCAGCGCGATCAACGACTCGCGCACCATCCGTACGTCGGCCCTGCAGTCGCGCGTCGTGACCTACACGACCATCGCCGGCGCCGAAGCGGCGGTGCAGGGCATGCGCCACCTGGACGAGTTGCGGGTCTATGATTTACAAGGCCTTCATAAAACACTAAACTAAGCGTCAGAAGCAGTACAGTAGCAAGCATTACAGACCACACAGCTCGCGCGGCGCGCCGCGAGGACTGTGTGGTTTTACTTTTAGATAGCGACTATAGCGACGACCATGAACACACCTTTGACCAAACACGGCGCCGAACTCCTCAAGGAAGAGCTGCACCAGCTCAAGACCAAGGAGCGCCGCAACGTGATCGATGCGATCGCCGAAGCGCGTTCGCATGGTGACCTGTCCGAAAACGCCGAATACGACGCCGCCAAGGAGCGCCAGGCCTTCGTCGAAGGCCGCATCGCGGAACTGGAATCCAAGCTGTCGACGGCCCAGGTCATCGATCCGAGCACCCTCGACGCCGAAGGCCGCGTGGTGTTCGCCTCCACCGTCGACCTCGAAGACCTGGAAAGCGGCCAGAAAGTGACCTACCAGATCGTCGGCATCGACGAAGCGGACCTGAAGCTGAACAAGGTGTCCGTCACCTCGCCGATCGCGCGCGCCCTGATCGGCAAATACGCCGGCGACGTGGTCGAAGTGCAGGCCCCGTCCGGCCCGCGCGAATACGAGATCCTCGAAGTCCGCTACATCTGAGGCGGGCGATGATCGCCACGCTGCGACTGCTGCTGGCAAGCCTGTGGGCGGGCAGCGTCTGGGCGGTCAGCTACCTGGCCGCGCCGAGCGCCTTCGCGGTGCTCGACAGTACGCAGGCAGGGAACGTGGTCGGCGTCATGCTGACGCGCCTGGCCTGGCTGTCGACCGCGCTGGCGCCGCTGGTGCTGCTGCTGGTGTGGCGCTCGGGCGATCTGGATGCTCGCAGGCGGCGCTGGCTGGTGTGGCTGGCGTGCGGGATGCTGGCCTGCAGCCTGGCCGTCTACCTGGGCCTGCAGCCGATGATGGCGGCGATCCGCGAAGCCGCCGGCCCGGCCGGGGTGAGGGCTTCGCCGCAGTGGGGGACGTTCGCGGCGCTGCACGGGGTGTCGCAGGTGCTGTATCTGGTGGAGTCCGTGCTGGGCGCGATCCTGGTCGTCAAATCTCGGTGATGTTTGGCGTGGGCTCCCGTGCCCACGTGCGACGGTCGAAAAAAAACCGGAGCAAGCCCCGGTTGATTTTTGAAGCAGCGCAGAATTACTTGTTCAGCGCATTTTTCTTGGTGCTGGCCTGGCGCGTTTTGGCGCGCTTGATGTTGCCGCCCTGGGTCACGCGTTCGTTCCCCTTCAGCAAGACCTTGGTGACGCTCGGCTTCTTGGTGCCGCTCGGGCTCGGCTTGACGATGGTGACTTCGCGCATGCCCTTGCCGGCCTTGGCCGTACGTTCCTTGACCGCATCCTTCTTCGGGCGATACAGGACAAGCAGTTTGCCGATATGCTGTACCGGCGCGGCTTCCAGTTCTTCGCAGACCTGTTCGTAGATGGCGATGCGCGCTTCGCGGTCGTCGCCGAACACACGTACCTTGATCAGGCCGTGTGCGTCCAGGCTGGACGCGATTTCTTTTTTGACGGACTCGGTCAGGCCGGCTTCGCCGATCATGACGACGGGGTTGAGCCCGTGAGCTTCCGCACGGAGGGCCGCGCGCTCGGCCGGTGTAAGTTTGATCATAATGGTTCTTTTTTGATGTACCTAATAAAAGCAGTATTTTACGCGAATGGCCAAGAACAAATTCAATAAAAACTGGATACACGACCACATTAACGACCCGTATGTCAAATTGGCACAGAAAGAGGGTTACCGTGCGCGTGCAGCCTACAAGCTGAAAGAGATCGACGAGGCCGAGAAGCTGATCAAGCCGGGCCAGGTCATCGTCGACCTCGGCTGCACCCCGGGCAGCTGGGGCCAGTACACGCGCCGCAAGCTGTCGGGCGGCGAGGAGGGCGGCATCAAGGGCACCATGATCGGCCTCGACATCCTGCCAATGGAGCCGATCGCCGACATGCACTTCATCCAGGGCGACTTCCGCGAGGACGCGGTGCTGGACCAGCTGGCCGACATCCTGGGCGAGCGCCAGGCCGACCTGGTGCTGTCCGACATGGCGCCGAACCTGTCCGGCATTCCGACGGCGGACGCGGCCCGTATGGAGCATTTGATCGAAATCGCTATTGAGTTTTCTCAAGCGCACCTCAAGCCGTCCGGCGCATTGTTAGTAAAATGCTTTAAGGACATGGGGTTTACGCAAATCGTCGAGCTCTTCCGCAAGGAATTCAAGGTGGTCAAGCAGATCAAGCCGAAGGCTAGCCGCGACAAGTCTTCCGAAATTTTCCTGCTGGGCCGCGGTCTCAAGAATCCTGCATAGAGAAAAATGCGGATTATTCACGATCTCGCCCTTGATATTCGGCCGTATAACCGCACATCGCCCAATGGATGGTGTGCATGGGAGTTTATTCGTGCGCGCCGGAAATAAAAAACCGTTATAGTGACGGGACAAAGCTTCACGAGCGGGCGTGCGTGGCACCGCCTGCTTATTGCGGTAAAATCCGCGTTTGAAACAATGGGAAAAGATGCGTCCGCATCAGAGGAGTTTTCGTGAATAATATGTTTTCCAAATCCGCCATCTGGGTGGTCGTTGCGCTGCTGTTGTTCATGCTGTTCAAGCAGTTCGACAACCACAACGTTGCGGGCGGCAGCAAGACGATTGCTTATTCCGAGCTGCTCGATGACGTTCAGGCGAAACGCATCAAGGATGTCGTGATCGAGGGCTCCAACATCACCGCGGTCCGCAACGACGACAGCAAGGTCCGCGCCACCGCGACCATGCTCGACCGTGGCCTGATCAAGGACCTGCGCGACAACAACGTGCGCTTCGACGTCAAGCCGCCGGAAGAACCTTCCTTCCTGCAGCAAGTCTTCATTTCCTGGTTCCCGATGCTGCTGCTGATCGGGGTCTGGGTGTTCTTCATGCGCCAGATGCAAGGCGGCGGCAAGGGCGGGGCTTTCTCGTTCGGCAAGTCGAAGGCGCGCATGATGGACGAAACCAATAACACCGTCACCTTCGCCGATGTCGCCGGCTGCGACGAAGCCAAGGAAGAAGTCGCCGAGATCGTCGACTTCCTGAAGGACCCGACCAAGTTCCAGAAACTGGGCGGCCGTATCCCGCGCGGCGTGCTGATGGTCGGTCCTCCGGGTACCGGTAAGACCCTGCTGGCGCGCGCCATCGCCGGCGAAGCGAAAGTGCCGTTCTTCTCGATCTCCGGTTCCGACTTCGTCGAGATGTTCGTCGGCGTGGGCGCCTCCCGTGTCCGCGACATGTTCGAGAACGCGAAGAAGCATTCGCCCTGCATCATCTTCATCGACGAGATCGACGCCGTCGGCCGCCACCGTGGCGCCGGCATGGGCGGCGGCAACGACGAGCGCGAACAGACCCTGAACCAGTTGCTGGTCGAGATGGACGGCTTCGAAGCCTCCTCGGGCGTGATCGTGATCGCCGCCACCAACCGCGCCGACGTGCTCGATAAAGCGCTGCTGCGCCCGGGCCGTTTCGACCGCCAGGTGATGGTGGGCCTGCCGGACATCCGCGGCCGCGAACAGATCCTGAATGTGCACATGCGCAAAGTGCCGATCGGCACCGACGTGAAGGCCGACATCCTGGCCCGCGGCACCCCGGGCTTCTCCGGCGCCGACCTGGCCAACCTGGTCAACGAAGCCGCCCTGTTCGCCGCGCGCCGCAGCAAGCGCCTGGTCGAAATGAGCGACTTCGAGGACGCCAAGGACAAGATCTTCATGGGCCCGGAACGCAAGTCCATGGTCATGCGCGAGGAAGAGCGCCGCAACACGGCTTACCACGAGTCGGGCCACGCGGTGATCGCCAAGCTGCTGCCGAAGGCCGATCCGGTGCACAAGGTCACGATCATGCCGCGCGGCTATGCGCTGGGCCTGACCTGGCAGCTGCCGGAACATGACAGCCTGTCCGGTTACAAGGACAAGATGCTGGAAGAGATCTCGATCCTGTTCGGCGGCCGCATCGCCGAGGAGATCTTCGTCGGCCAGATGTCGACCGGCGCCTCGAACGACTTCGCCCGCGCCACCAAGCTGGCCCGTTCGATGGTGACCCGCTTCGGCATGTCCGAGAGCATGGGCGTGATGGTCTATGAAGACGATCCGAACGAAGGTTTCTTCGGCGGTTCCGTGAAGACTATCTCCGAGGCGACCCAGCAGAAGGTGGACGCCGAGATCCGCACCATCCTCGACTCGCAGTACGCGCTGGCGCGCCGCCTGCTGGAAGAGAACCGCGACAAGGTCGAAATGATGACCAAGGCCCTGCTCGAGTGGGAAACCATCGACGCCGAGCAGATCAACGACATCATGGCCGGCCGCGAGCCGACCCCGCCGAAGTCGGTCCAGCTGACCAAGCGTCCGTCGAGCGGCGGCGATTCGGGCGGCGTGGCGACCAACGCCCCGGCCCCGGCCTGATCGACGGCTGAGCCCCTATAAAAGACACCCTGCGGGGTGTCTTTTTTTCTTTTTCAAATTACCTTTTTTATCATGCGCCAGTATTTGCAATGCGGCCGCTTCGGCTTTAACCTCGCCCAGCGCCCGCTGGTGATGGGCATCCTCAACGTCACCCCCGATTCCTTCTCCGACGGCGGCCGCTACCAGGCCCTCGAGTTTGCCATGGAGCGGGCCGAGCAGATGATCAAGGATGGCGTCGACATCATCGACATCGGCGGCGAATCGACCCGTCCCGGCTCGCCCAGCGTGCCGGTGCAGGAAGAACTCGACCGGGTCATGCCCGTCATCTACGCTCTGCGCGAGCTCGGCCATGCGCTGTCGATCGACACCTGCAAACCCGAAGTGATGCGCGAAGCCATCATCGCCGGGGCCGACATGATCAATGACATCAATGGTTTTTGCGCGCCGGGGGCGGTCGAGGCGGTGGCCGGCAGCGACGTCGGCCTGTGCATCATGCACATGCAGGGCACGCCCCAAGACATGCAGGCCCAGCCGGTCTATGGCGACGTGCTGGGGGAGGTGACGGCCTTCCTGCGCGTGCGCGCGGATGCCTTGCAGGCTGCCGGTGTTGCGCAGGAGCGCATCACGATTGATCCGGGATTTGGCTTTGGCAAGACTGTCGAGCATAATGTCGCATTGCTTCGTGGTATCAACCAGATGCAGCATGAACTGGGCCTGCCGGTTTTGGCCGGCCTGTCGCGCAAGTCGATGATCGGCGCCTTGACCGGGCGCCCCGTCGACCAGCGCCTGGCGGGCAGCCTCGGCGGCGCGTTGGCTGCGGTAGCACAGGGCGCCCGCATCGTGCGGGTCCATGATGTGGCGGAGACGGTGGACGCGCTGAAGGTGTGGAACGCCGCATCCTCCGGCGCGTGAAGAACAACTGAACATAAGAGAACGATATGGCACGCAAATATTTTGGTACGGACGGCGTACGTGGCCTGGTGGGCGTGGCCCCCATCACCCCTGATTTCGTGATGCGCCTTGGCTATGCCGCCGGCAAGGTGCTGGCCAAGGGCAGCACCGGCGCCAGCGGCCGTCCCACCGTGCTGATCGGTAAAGATACCCGCATCTCCGGCTACCTGCTGGAAGCATCGCTCGAGGCCGGTTTCTCGGCCGCCGGCGTCGACGTCATGCTGGCCGGCCCGATGCCGACCCCGGCCATCGCCTACCTGGTCCGCGCGCTGCGCCTGCAGGCCGGCGTGGTGATCTCGGCCTCGCACAACCCCTTCCAGGACAACGGCATCAAGTTCTTCTCCGAGCACGGCACCAAGCTGCCGGACGCGGTGGAACTGGAGATCGAAGAAGCGATCGACCAGCCGATGGGCTGCGTCTCGTCCGAGAAACTGGGCCGCGCGACCCGCCTGCGCGACGCCCAGGGCCGCTACATCGAATTCTGCAAGAGCACCTTCCCGAACGAGCTGGACCTGCGCGGCATGAAGATCGTGGTCGACTGCGCCCACGGCGCCGCCTATGCCATCGCCCCGCACGTGTTCCACGAACTGGGCGCGGAAGTGATCGAGCTGGGCACCAAGCCGGACGGCTTCAACATCAACGACGGCATCGGCGCCACCGCGCCCAAGGCCATGGCCCAGGCCGTAGTCGAGCACCAGGCCGACCTCGGCATCGCGCTGGACGGCGACGCCGACCGCCTGATCATGTGCGACGCCAACGGCCGCCTGTACAACGGCGACGAGCTGCTCTACGTGATGGTGCGCGCGCGCATGGCCACCGGCAAGGTGGAAGGCGCTGTCGGCACCCTGATGACCAACATGGCCCTCGAAGTCGCGTTCAAGGAAATGGGCGTGGGCTTCGCGCGCGCCAAGGTCGGCGACCGCTACGTGCTGGAAATGATGCAGGAGAAGGGCTGGCTGTTCGGCGGCGAAGGCTCGGGCCACCTGCTGGCCCTGGACAAGCATTCGACCGGCGACGGCATTGTCTCTGCCCTGCAGGTGCTGTCGGCGCTCCGCCGCAGCAACCAGGGCCTGGCCGAGTGCTGCAAGGAACTGGTGCTGTTCCCACAGACCCTGATCAACCTGCGCGTGAAGCCGGGCTTCGACTGGACCAGGAATGAAGCCGTGGTGGCCGAGAAGGAGCTTGTCGAGCGCGAGCTGGGCGAGCGCGGCCGCGTGCTGATCCGCGCATCGGGCACCGAACCGCTGGTGCGCGTCATGGTCGAGGCCAAGGAAGCGGAACTGGCGGAGAGCATGGCCAAGCGCATCGCCGCGCGCTTCGAGCTTTGATGCCGCTTCGCCGGCTGGCGGGCGTTCATTGACGCTTGCGGGCCGGCGGGGTATGATCGTTTCTATCGGAGTGTAGCGCAGCCCGGTAGCGCACCTGGTTTGGGACCAGGGGGTCCAAGGTTCGAATCCTTGTACTCCGACCATTATCTTTGAACGCGGGCTGTCCTCGACGGCCCGTTTTCATTTCCTCTCGACAGCATCGCTGTCGTCTTCTGCCCATAGCTCAGTTGGATAGAGCATCAGCCTTCTAAGCTGAGGGTCGCTGGTTCGAACCCAGCTGGGCAGGCCATCCGCATTCATTTCCTCTTTGCTAGCGAACGCCGTCGCCAAGGCGGGCATGTTACTGTCCATTCCGACAACATCGTCGGATTTGGAGGAAGAATATGCCGTTTTGCCGATTGACACGGTCCGCCGCTGCGGGGAATGCCATTGTGACGCTGGCCGCCTTGACCATCTTGCTCGCTGCGCCCGTCCATGCCCAGCAGCCGGCCACGTCCACATCGACGCCAAATGGCGAGGTGTTCGCGCTCAAGCTGCCAGCCGCCACCACGCCGGCGGCAAACGAGGCCAACGGCACCGTCCAGTTCATCGGCACCGCCACCGTCCTGATCCGCTACCAGGGCTTCACCATCCTCACCGACCCCAACTTCCTGCACAAGGGAGACCACGTGCACCTGGGCTATGGCATCACCGCCGAGCGCCTGACCAATCCGGCGATCGAGCTCGACAAGCTGCCACCGATCGACTTCGTGGTGCTGTCGCACATGCACGAAGACCACTTCGACAAGCTGGTGCAGGAAAAGCTGCCGAAGGACACGCCCATCGTCACCACCAAGGAAGCCGCGGCCTCGCTCGAGAAGCTGGGCTTCACGCGCGGCATCGGGCTGGGGAAATGGGACCAGGTGGAGGTCGAGAAGGGCGAGTCGCGCATGCGCCTCACGGCCGTGCCCGGGCGCCATGGCAAGGCCGGCATGCAGGCGCTGCTGCCCAGCGTGATGGGCTCGGTGCTGGACTTCGGCCCGAACAAGGCGGCGCCGACCTACCGCATGTACATCAGCGGCGATACCCTTGTCTATGACGACCTGAAGAATATCCCACAGCGCTTCCCCGGCATCGACCTGGCCCTGCTGCACCTGGGCGGCACCCGCATCCTGGGCGTGTTCAAGGTCACGATGGACGGCAAGGACGGCGTGCAGCTGCTGCAGATCATCCGCCCGCAGCATGCGATCCCGATCCACTACAACGACTACGACGTGTTCAAGTCGCCGCTGGCGGATTTTGCGCGCGAAGTGAAGGCGGCCGGGCTGGAAGAGCAGGTGAGCTATCTCGCGCACGGCGAGACCTACACCTTCAAGCCCAGAACGCGCTGATCATTCCTGCTCTTCGGTGCGCGGCGCGAGCGTCGCGTCCTTTTCGCCGTGCGGGGGCGGCGGGGCCTTCGCCGGGGCGCGCGTCGCGGCCGGTGCGGCGTCCTCGTCGAAGGGCCAGCCGGTATACGGCGCCACCTCGCGCTGGAATTCGTGCGGCATCACGATCGGCACCTGCAGGCACACGCTCTGGGTCGGCAGGACCTCCATCCAGTCGCGCACCAGTTCCTTGTAGGCGATGCCGACCGGGCGGATCTTGCGGTCCAGGTCGAACAGGCCGAGGGCGTTGACGTTGCCGTTGTTCTCGCGCAGGGCGGTGTCCCAGTCGACCTGGTCGGTGAGCGAATACCAGGTGAAACCGACCAAGGGCACGCCGTTATTGCGCACGCGCAGCACGTTGGCCCATTCCTTGCGCAGCCATTGCACCGCTTCGTCGCCGCGCGGACCCTGGACCAGGTTGGTCTCCGTATGCATCACAGGCAGGCGATAGCGGTTGTAGTACTGGTGGGTGATGACCGCGTAGCCGAAGATCTCGCCGGCCGAGCGCGTCAGGCCGTCGGCCGAGACGTAGTGCTCGTTGGTCTGGTAATAATCGTTGCCCATGATGCAGTGGTGCTTCAGATTATTGTTCAGGAAGAAGTGGTACTCGTCGCGCGTCATGCCGTTGTCCAGCATGTACTCGTACATCTCGGAATCGACGCGCCGGCCGTAGTTGAGGTCGAGCGAGAGGAAGCGCCGCGCATTGTAGAGTTCGGCCGGGCCGATGGCCGCCGGGCTTTCGGCGTGGAAGTATTCGGTCGACTCGCTCTGGATGAACAGGGCATCCGGGCGCACCTGCAGGATCGCGTGCATGGCCAGGATATTCGCCTTGACCAGATGCTTCATCGCGGTGACGAAGGCCCGGTCGGTCGTCATCTGTTCGTTCCACCAGCCGTACAGGGCCGAGAACAGCGCGCAGATCGACATCTCGTTGATCGGCGTGTACAACTGCAGCCAGGGATAGCGCCGTGCGAAGGTGCCGGCATAGTCCGCGAACAGCTCGGGGAAGTCCGGGTTCTGGAAATTGCCGATCCAGTCCGGCACGCCGAAGTGGCAGAGGTCGACGATGGATGCGATATTGCGCTTGCGCAGATCGTTGAACACCATGTCGGCAAATTCCCAGTCGTAGCGCTTGGGGCCGAGCCAGGTCTTGTGCAGTGGCGGACCGTAGCGCAGCACCTTCAGGCCGAGCTCCTCGACCAGGTCGAAGTCGGTCTTCCAGTGCTTGTAGTGGCCGCACTTTTCCAGTTCGTCCATGCGGACGCGCCCATGCTCGATGGTCGGGTTGCTGTTTTCGATACCAGTGGCAAAGATAAATCCGGGCGACATTCACCCTCCTTTCATCTTGAACGCGTCCTTTTCATTGTAGCCCGGTTAAGATTTTCCGTTCCGAACCGTGCGCGCGTCCTTACTGCCGAGTGATAAGCTATGTAACACTTAGACAATATTTCCCACCGCCACCTAATCTCAGCATGTCCACGCTCATCGCGATCCCGACCGCCGGTCCGCGCGCGCCCGCCACGCTTGCGCCTGCCAACCGCCGGCTTGCCTGGGGCCTGCTGGTCTCGCTGTTGCTGCATGCACTGCTTTTGTTGCTGCAGTTTGGCGTTCCCGGATTGCGGGCAGGGGCGGGCGGGCCTTTGACGGTGGTGCTGGCGCCGCCGATGCAGACGCCGCCGGCGCCGGTTTTGCCGCCTGTGCCTTCGCCCGCGCCGCCGCCGCCATTGGTCGCCTCGCCGGCGCCGCCTTTGCCTGGTGTTGCGGTACCGCCGCCCCTACCGGGCAGGGCGGAGCCGGCCGAGGCCGCACCCGCGCCGCCTGTGCCGGTGCTGCACCGCGGTTTTACCCTGCGCGATCCAGTGCCGGCCATGCCGGCGCCACCGGCGCCCAGGCCTGCGCCGCCGACGCGCCGCGTCTTGCGGCGGCGCACCCGCCCGCGGCCCCAGCCGCCAAAGGAAACCCTGCACACCGAAGTGATCGCGCGGCAGATGAGCGAGGATCCCAGCTTCGTGCTGCCGCCGCCCGAACTCCCGGCCCTTGCGGAGATCCCGGAATCGGCTGAAGAGAAGGCCGATCCCGCGCCGCAGCTGGCCCGGCAGGCGGAAGAAGAGGAAGCCGCACGGGCAAGCGCCGAAGCCGAACGCGTGCTGGCGCAGCGGCTTGCGGACGAGGAAGCGAAACGCCTTGTCGAGCAGCAGCGCACCGAAGAGCTTGCGCGCCAACAAATGGCGGCGCAGGCTTTGGCCGAGCAGCAGCGAACTGAGGAACTGGCGCGGCAGCAGCTGGTCGAACAGCAGCGTGCCCAGCAATTGGCCGAGCAGCGCCGTTCGGAAGAGCTAGCCCGTCAGCAGTTTGCCGAACAGGAGCGTGCTCGACAATTGGCAGAGCAGCGCCGTGCGGAAGAGAGCGCGCGCCAGCAATTGGCTGAACAAAGCCGTTCGGAGGAGCTTGCCCGTCAGCAGCTGGCCGAACAGCAGCGTGCCCAAGCTGCCGCTGCGGCGGCGGCCGAGCAGCGCCGCATCGAGGAACAGGCACGCCAGCAGCTGGCCGAGCAGCAGCGTGCGCAGCAGTTGGCCGAGCAACGCCGCGTCGAGGAACAGGCCCGTCAGCAGCTGGCCGAGCAGCAGCGCGCGCAGCAGTTGGCCGAGCAACGCCGCGCCGAAGAGCAGGCCCGGCAGCAACTGGCAGAGCAGCAGCGAGCGCAGCAGCTCGCCGAGCAGCGCCGCGCTGAAGAGCAGGCCCGCCAGCAAATGGCCGAGCAACAGCGGGCCCAACAGCTCGCCGAGCAGCGCCAGGCCGACGAGCGCGCCCGGCAGGCCGCTGCACGCCAGCGCGCCGAGGAACTGGCGCGCCAGCAGGCGGCAGAGGCAGAAGCGGCGCGCCGCCTGGCCCGCCAGGAGGCGGCGCCGGGCTTGCCGGCCGCGGATGGTGGCGGCAGCCTCGCGCGTGCCGACCGCGCAGCGGGATCGGGCGCCGGCCTCGACCTGGGGGGCGGGCAGGGCGCCGGCGCCGGTGCGCGCGGCTTGCCCGGCAAGGATTTCGGTTCGCGCGCGCGCGAGCTGCTGCGCGGCATCGACGTCGCCAGGGCCGTACCGCCGGCCATGCGCGCCGCCGAGCAGGCCCGGCAGGCGGTGCGGCGCGCGCTGGCGGACGCCGCGCGCCGCGACGTCCCGCTGCGCCTCTATCTCGACAGCGTGCGCCAGAAGATCGAGCGTAACGCCATCGTGAGCCAGGCCCAGCTGTCCAGCGGGGCGGTGCATACCGACCCCGTGGTCAGCATCGCCATCCGCAGCGACGGCAGCATCGAGGACGTGACCATACTGCGCTCCAGCGGGCGTCCGGACATCGACGACGTCGTGCGCCGGATTGTCAACCTGAATGCGCGCTACTCGGCCTTCCCGGCCAACGTGGCCGCCAACTACGACGTGATCGAACTGCGCCGCGTCTGGACCTTCGCCGAGGTCCTTCGCCTGGTCGAAGAAGTGCGCTGAGTGCCTGTTGGAAAGCTACCGGGCGCTCACTGCTGACCTGAGCCTGCCGTTTGACGTGCGCCAAAGCCATTCCGGGTAGGGGGCTTACCCTGACTCTGATCGCCAGAGGCTGGCAGCACATTTCGACGGGCAACACATGAACGCTTCCAATACGCAATTTCTGGCACGCGCCTACCGCGCCGTGCTGGCGGCGGGCTTCGCATTTGCACTTGCGGGCTGCGCGTCCTCCATCCATTTCCGCTCGCAGGACGGGGCCGGTACGGACGATCCGCCGCCGCCCACGGAAATGATCACCGAAAAGCTGATCGCGGCCGAGCGCCAGCAGCACCGGGAACAGGCGAACGTGGAACTGGAAAAGCTGCTGGTGCCGAATCCGCCGCCTTATGCCATCGGCAGCGGCGACGTGCTCTCCATCGTGGTGTGGGACCACCCCGAACTGGCCGGCAACGCCATGAACACGGGCTCGCTCGCGCCCGACCCCAGCGGCGCCAATACCGCGCCGCCCGGCTTCGTGGTCGATCACCTGGGGCGCATCCAGTTTCCATTGATCGGCATGGTCAGCGTCGACGGCAAGACCGAGGAGCAGGCGCGCGCGCTGCTGACGACCAGGCTGGCGAAGTACCTGGCCAATCCCAACGTCACCCTGCGCGTGCAGTCCTACCGCAGCAAGCGCGTGTACATCGACGGCGAGGTCAAGTCGCCCGGCCTGCAGGCCATCAACGACATCCCGATGACCCTGGTCGAGGCGATCAACCGTTCCGGCGGACTGCTGCCCAGCGCCGACCAGAGCCGCATCGTGCTCGAACGCGGCCAGCAGCGTTATCTGCTGAGCCTGCGCGACCTGGTACAGAAGGGCATCAACCCCGGCCTCGTGATGCTGGCCCCCGGCGACGTGGTCCGCGTGCATTCGCGCGACGAGAGCAAGGTCTTCGTCTCCGGCGAAGTCCTGACTCCCAAGGCTCTGACCATGCACGACGGCCGCCTGACCCTGAACGAGGCGCTCGGCGAAAGCGGCGGCATCAGCCCCCTGAGCGGCGATGCACGCCAGGTCTACGTGGTGCGCAAGACGCCCGAACGCACGCGCGTGTTCCAGCTCGACGCCCGCGTCGCGGGTTCGCTGGCGATGGCCGAGTCCTTCGAACTGCTGCCCAAGGACATCGTCTACGTGGCCGCATCGCCGCTGGCCAACTGGAACCGCAACCTGAGCCTGCTGATCCCCGGCGCGCTGACCTCGGCGGTGACCGCAACCAACAGGCCGTGAAGTAAACAGGAGCACGAACATGAGTACCCCCGGTGAGCCGCACCCCCTGACCCCTGTCGTCCGTACCCCGCCCATCGTCAGCGTGCCTTTCGATCCGCGCGCAGTCGGCGGGCAGTCCGAAGAACCCGTCTTCGACCTCAAGGGCTATCTCCACACCCTGTTCGACAACCGCTGGCTGATCGGCGGCATCACGGCCTTCATCACCCTGGTGGCGGTGCTCTACGCCCTGGTCGCCATGCCCGTGTTCGAGGCCAACCTGATGATCCACGTCGAGGAGGAGAGCCCGAACGCGTCGAAGAACATCCTCAGCGAGGCGTCCTCGCTGTTCGAGACCAAGAAGGCGGCGATCGCGGAGATGGAGCTGCTTCGTTCGCGCATGGTGGTCTCGCGCGCGGTCGACAACCTGCAGCTCTACATCGACGTCCAGCCCAAGTACTTCCCGATTGCCGGCTTCTGGTTCGCCAACCAGAACGGCAATGCGCTGTCCGAGCCGGGCCTGTTCGGCTACGGCGGCTACGTCTGGGGTGCCGAGAAGGCCGAGGTCTCGGTGTTCGAGGTGCCCGAGGCCTGGCTGGGGCGCGAATTCGCGCTCACCGCGCTCGGCAACGGACGCTACCGCTTTTCCGGCGGCGGCCAGCGCATCGTCTTCGACGGCAACGTCGGCCTGCGCTACCGCGTGCCGACGCCGGACGGCGTGATCGAGCTGAAGGTCGACCGCATGGTGGCGAACGCCGGCGCGCGCTTCCGCCTGCGCCGCATCTCGCGGGTGGCGATGATCCAGGCGATCCAGACGGCGCTCGTCATCACCGAGCAGGGCAAGCAGTCGGGCGTGATCGAGGTCAAGCTGCAGGGCGAAAACGCGCGCCGCACCCACACGCTGCTGAGCGAGATCGGCCGCGAATACATGCGCCAGAACCTGGCCCGCAAGACCGAGGAGGCGGAGAAGTCGCTGGCCTTCCTGAACCAGCAGCTGCCGATCCTGAAGCGCCAGCTCGAGCAGGCCGAGGACCGCTACAACCAGTTCCGTAACGAGCATGGCACCGTGGACCTGCAGGAAGAGGCTCGCATGAGCCTGGCGCAGGCGGCGGCGGCCCGCGCCCGCCGCATCGATCTGGTCCAGAAGAAGACGGAGCTGATGGCGCGCTTTACCGAAGACCACCCGATCGTGCAGGCCATCAACCGCCAGCGCAAGGAGGTCGAGGCCGAGATCGACGAGGTCAACGCCCGCATCAAGTCCCTGCCGGTGCTGGAACAGGACGAGGCGCGCCTGACCCGCGACATCAAGGTCAACACCGACCTCTACACGGCGCTGTCGAACACCGCCCAGCAGCTGCGCCTGATTTCCGTGGGCCGCGTCAGCAATGTGCGCATGGTCGACGCCCCGGTGCCGCCGGAGAAGCCGCTCAAGCCGAACCGGCCGCTGATCGTCGCGCTGGCTGTCGTCACCGGCCTCTTCCTCGGCACCCTGATCGCCTTCGCGCGCAAGGCCATGATGGGCGGGATCGACGATCCGCAGAAGATCGAGCGCCTGCTGCACGCCCGCGTGGTCTACGCCACCATCCCACACAGCAGCAACCAGGACAAGCTGATGCGCAAGGCCAAGGGCGACGGCGGCGCGCTGCCGCTGCTGGCCCGCATCATTCCCGAGGACGCGGCGGTCGAGAGCCTGCGCAGCTTCCGCGCCGCCCTGCAGTTCGCGATGCCGCACTTCCGCAACAATATCGTGATGTTCGCCGGGCCGACCCACGGCCTCGGCAAGTCCTTCGTCTCGGCCAACTTCGCGGCCGTGATGGCGGCCAGCGGCAAGCGCGTCCTGCTGATCGACGCCGACATGCGCAACGGCCAGCTGCACCGCTATTTCAGCGTAAAGCGCGAGCGCGGCCTGTCGGACGCCATCCTGGGCAAGAAGCGCGTCGACGAAGTCATCCGCCACGACGTGGTCGAGAACCTGGACTTCGTGCCGACCGGCGAGCTGCCGGCGAACCGCTCGGAATTCCTGCTGCACCTGAACTTCGGCAGCATGCTCGAGCAGGTCAGCGCCCACTACGACCTGGTGCTGATCGATCCGCCGCCGCTGCTGGTCGTGGCCGATGCCCTGATCATCGGTGCGCATGCCGGCGCCGTCTTCATCGTCGCGCGCTCCGGCCAGACCAACGAGTCGCAAATCCACGAGTCGATCAAGCGCCTTAACCACGCCGGCATTTCGCCGCAGGGCGTGCTGTTCAACGACATGGCGCCGCGGCTCGGCACTTATGGCGCCTACAACCGCTTCGGCGCGGCGGGGCAGATCGGATTCTCGGCAAGCTGAGTTTCCAGCGCAGCAGCGCAGAAGAGAGCCGGCCTGATGTCAGGCCGGCTTTTTACGTCCTGTCGCGACACCCAGAGCAGGGCGCCAAGGGAGGATGCAACGAAAAGGGGCCAGGGGAAAGGCGACTGCACGCCGAGAAGGGGCCGGAAACGAAGCGGCGCGCCCGACCGATGGTGGGGCGCGCCGATAAAGAGTAAAACCGTTTTATTCAGCCGAGGCGGAAACAATGGCTGGACGAACACGCTGCGGCTGCACGGCATTCTTGATCGCGCGGCGCAGGCGGAAGGTATGGGACTCGAACAGCCGGTAGGAGACCCAGGCGGTGCCGAGCAGGGCCAGCAGCATGCCGAAGTAGATCGCGTAGTCCAGCGGCGCGTCGACGGCCAGCTTGCTGCGTCCGAATTCCTGCAGGCCCAGGTAGCGCAGCAGCTTGATGGTGGGGATATGGATCACGTACAGGGTGAAGGAGAACTCGGACAGCAGGTGCACGACCTTCGCCAGCCCCTGGTTGAACGCGGAGCGCAGGATCAGCGGGCGCTGCAGCGAGGCCAGGATGAAGAGCAGCGGCAGGCTGTAGACGAGGTCCTGCAGGAAGGAATCGAAGGTGAGATCGTCGTTGCTGCCGTGGATGCGGAACCAGACCGAGCACCCCAGGCCGACCGCCACCAGGGCCAGCCGCAGGCCGTTGCCGCACTCGATGCGCACGCGCGAGAACAGGGCGCCCACCAGCCACAGGGCGAAGTAGAGGGTGATGGCCTGCGGCAGGGCGCCGGCGATCAGCACCAGGGCGGTGGCGGCGGCCACCTGGCCCACGCGGCTGCGGCTCATGAAGACGAACAGCAGCAGCGGGAACTGGATGTAGTACCAGGTTTCGTTGGCCAGGCTCCACAGCGCGTAATTGCCGCCGAAGTTCCTGACCAGCACGGTTTGCAGGCCCAGCAGGTTGCCGAAGAAGGCTGTGGCCGAGTACTCGTTCGCGGTGGCGAAGTCAGCGCGGCCCGGGTCGGCGTCGGTGATGAAGATGCCCACCGCCAGCATGAAGCACATGGCCGGCACCAGTACCGTCCACAGGCGGGTGGCGCGGTCGATTGCATACGAGAGCAGGGCGCCGGGCTGGCCGATGCGGTTGAGCAGGCTGCCGCCGACCAGCCAGCCGCTGATCAGGAAGAACACGACCACGGCCTGGTGGGCGAATCCGGTGGCGAAGGCCAGCAGCTGGTAATACAGGGGCGGGTCGACCATCCCTTTCAGGCCGGGAAACATCTCGGAGCGCAGGTGGGCGGCTGCGACCTGGAGCGCGGCCAGGCCGCGCATCAGCGAGATCAGCAGGGAGTGGACGGAGTTGCTGTCCAGCTGACTCTGTCGCTGCCAATGGATCTTGGGAAGGATGGTGCTGCTCATAATGTCTCCCGTCGTGAAGGAGTTAAGAAAGGGGCTAGCCGCAGTGGTCCCACGGCGTTGGATAATGATTGCCGGACAGGGCCAGCGCCACCTTGATCATCCAGTAGCCGACCGAGGCCGAGCGGAGAATCCAGGTGACGGCGATCCAGGCGGCGAGGCAGCAGACCAGGGCCCGGCGTGGCGGTGGTGCGGGCACGTCGCCGGTCAGGTGGATCGCGCACACCGAGGCGCCGGCGCCGATGAGCCAGCCGCCGATCGCCTCGGCCGCCGTGTGCTCGCCAGCATGGACCAGGGCGGCAGCCACCATCGCCCCCAGCGCCAGGGCGGCGGCGGTGGCGGTCAGGCGCAGCATCGTGCCTTTGGCGCGCAGCAGCAGGAAGGTCAGCACGGGAAACACCGTGGTGAAGCTGGCGGCATGGCCGCTGATGGCCTTGTAGTCGAGGGCGGGCAGACCGGTCGCCCAGCCGAGGAAGGCGATCTTGGTCGCCGCCACCAGCGCCAGGGCGAGCGCGAACACCAGGCTCCAGCCGAAGGCCGCGCGCCAGGCTTTGGCGGCCAGCAGCCAGGCCGCGATGGCGGCGCCCGCCGGCAGGGTCAGCGACAGGTCGCCCAGGTGCAGGAGCTGGGACCAGGCCATGGTGTCCTCATCGCAGGATCGCCGCCAGGGTGCGGAAGATGATCCGCAGGTCGAGCCAGAACGAGCGCTCGCGCACGTAGCGCTGGTAGTACTCGAGCTTGACCGGCAGGATGGTGTCGACATAGGCGCGCTCGGGATCCTGCGCCTGGCCGAGGATCGCGCTCTCGTCCCTGTACAGAATGGCCGCGAGGTCGGTGACGCCCGGCCTGACCGAGAGCACGGCCTTGCGTACCGCTGGCGGATAGCACTCGACGTAGCGCGGCACTTCCGGGCGCGGGCCGACCAGGCTCATGCTCCCCTCGAGCACGTTCAGCAGCTGCGGCAGCTCGTCGAGCTTGTAATGGCGCAGGAAGCGGCCGGCGCGGGTCACGCGCGGATCCTGCCCGACCGTCAGTTGCCGCCCGCCGTCGGGCCGATCGGCCATGGTGCGGAATTTGTAGATGTCGAAGGGCACGCCGTGGCGCCCGATCCGGACCTGGCGGAACAGCACCGGACCCTTTGAATCGAGCTTCACCCACAGCGCCACCGCCAGCAGCAGCGGCGCCAGCACCAGCAGCCCGGCGCCGGCGGCCAGCAGGTCGAAGGATCGCTTGATCAGTCCGCCCATCATGCGAGCAGCTCGCGCAGGGTGGCGATCACGCGGTCCTGGTCGGCGTCGCTCATCTTGGTGTACAGGGGCAGGCTCAGGATCCGCTCGTAGCAGGCTTCGGCGATCGGGAATTGCGAGGCCGACAGTTCGCAGGAATTGCGCCATACCGGCTGGCGGTGCAGCGGAATGAAGTGGACGCTGGTGCCGATGCCGCGCTGCGACAGCTTCAGGATCAGCTCGTCGCGCCCCATGCCTGCTTCCGGCGCCAGGCGCACCACGTACAGATGCCAGGCGTGGGTGCTGCCGTTCGCCGTATCGGCCAGCGGCGGCAACTGCAGAGGCAGCCCGGCCAGGGCTTCGTGGTAGCGCCGCGCCAGGTGTTCGCGGCGCTGCCAGAAGCGGTCGATCTTGCGCAGCTGCTGGATGCCGATGCTGGAGGCGATGTCGGTCAGGTTGTACTTGAAGCCGGCGGCCACCACCTCGTAATACCAGGCCGGGGTGCGCGAGACATAGCGGTTGAAGGCGTCCTGGCTGATGCCATGCAGGCGCATCAGGCGGATGCGGCGCGCCAGTTCGGCGTCGCGCGTGACCACCATGCCGCCTTCGCCAGTGGTCATGGTCTTGTTCGCGTAGAAGCTGAAGACGGTGATGTCGCTCTCCAGGGTGCCGACCAGACGGCCCTTGTAGCGGGTCGGGAAGGCGTGCGCCGCGTCCTCGACCACGCGCAGGCCGTGGCGCCGGGCCAGGGCCAGCAGGGCGTCCATGTCGCAGGCCAGGCCGGCGTAGTGGACCGGCAGCACGGCGCGGGTGCGCGGCGTGATGGCGGCCTCGACGGCTTCGATGGACAGGTTCATCCGTTCCGGTTCGACGTCGACGAAGACCGGCCTGGCGCCGAGATAGCGCACCACCTCGGCGGTGGCGGTGAAGGTGAGGGTGGGCACGATCACCTCGTCGCCGGGGCCGATGCCTAGGCTCTCCAGGGCCAGGTGCAGGCCGGCGGTGGCGGAATTCACCGAGATCGTCTCGACCTCGCCGCCCAGGTAGGTCTTGAAATCCTGTTCGAACTGGCGCGTGGCCGGTCCCGTCGTCACCCAGCCCGAGCGCAGGCAGGCGACCACGGCCTCGATCTCGGCCTCGTCGATATCCGGCAGGGCGAAGGGCAGGAAGGACGCGGGCTCGGTGACGGCGGCAGCGGCAGCGGCGGCGACAGTTGCGGCTTCGGACTCGTGATGTTCAGCCATGGCTAGGTTCTCCAGCAAATGCGTTCAGGAAGCGGCGTCCGAGGACGGGATAGGTGTGGTTGGCAAGGGCGAAGCGGCGGCCGCGCTGGCCGAGCACGGCGCGGCACTCGGCGCCCATCGCCAGCAGGTTGAGGATGCCGTCGGCCACCGCCTGCGGGTGTTCCGGCGGCACCGTCAGGCCGCAGCCGGCTTCCGCCACCGGGTCGTTGCCGGCCTCGACCGCATGCAGGATGGGACGGGCCGCCATCATGTAGTCGATCAGCTTGTTGGGCGAAATGCCGAAGCGGTACAGGGGCTGGCGCCGCCAGCCGATGTAGGCGAGGTCGAAGCGCGCCAGCAGGGCCGGCACCTGGGCTTTCGGCACCGGGTTGAAGAAATGCACGTTCTCCAGGCCAAGCTCGATTGCCTGCCGCAGCAGGGCCGGCTTGTCGGGGCCGCCGCCGACCAGCACGAAGGCCACCGGCTGGCCGCGCAGCCTGGCCGCCGCGTCGAGCAAGGTTTCGAGGGCATTCGAGATCCCATGGGTGCCGGCATAGCCGACCACGAATTTGCCTTGGCGGTGCAACTCGTCCAGGGTGTCGGCCAGGGCTACCGGCAGCGCCGCCGGGGCGCCTTCCCATTCGGCCGGATCGACGCCGTTCGGCACCAGATGCAGTTTCGAAGGCGCCATGCCGTGCGCTTCCAGGTGCTCGCGCACGCGCGGCAGGATGGACACGATGGCATCCGCGCGGCGGCAGGCGAAATTCTCGGCGGCCTGCAGCAGCATGATGAAGGGGTGCCAGCGCGAGTAGCCGCCCAGCTCCATCGGCGAGAGCGGCCACAGGTCGTGCAGCTCGAACAGCAGGCGCGCGCCGGCCAGGCGGGCGATGCGGTGCGCCGGCCAGATGTCGAGCGGATAGGTGCTGGAGGCGATCACGGCGTCCGGCTTCAGCCTGGCCGCCAGCGCCGCGCCTTCCCGCCGCAGGCGCATGACGAAGGCCGCCATGTTGCGCACCCGGGCCAGGCCGTTGCCGCGGTAGGGCGGCGTCGCCAGCCACAGGTAGTCGATGCCGTCGATTGTTTCCGTCAGCTGCGCGGCGCCGCCCATGCCCGGCGCCAGCGTGCGTACGTGCGACTCGGAGGAGGCGACGATGGTCACTTTATGACCTTGCCGCACCCATTCGCGCGCCAGGTAATAGGGCCGGTACTCCATCCCGTGACGCACGGAGCCGGCGTAATGGTTGATCAGCAGGATGTTCATCGGTGCCACGCCACTTCCTCGGCCAGCCGCTGCAGGTTGCAGCGGGTGCTTTCCAGCCAGTTGGTTTCCCATTGCACGGGGTGGGTCAGGAAGCAGATGCGCTCGTGCTGGCCCAGCGCCGCGAAGGGCGAAATCGGGTAGTAATAGACCGGGTAGGGGCGGTCGCTGATGTAGAGGTCGAAGTGGCGCAGCAGCTCGGTGTCGTAGGACTCGCATTCGATGCCGCAGCGCCGGCGCAATTGTTCGTCCCGCAGCAGCTCGTGGTTGATGACCTTCAGCCGGCGGTTGGCGAAGTCGCCGTGGCTGGCCACGGTCGCCATCTGCATGCCCAGCTGCTCGCGGATGCGGGTGAAATTGCGCACGAACATTTCGCGGATTTCCGGGAAGCGCTCGCGCACCGAGTCGCCGCAGCGCAGGCGATGCCGCTTGGCATAGGTAGCGACTTCCTCGTAGTGGTAGCTGGCCTCGCCCCCGGCCGCCTCGATCTCGCGCATGAAGCCGTAGTCGAGGGTGCTGAGGCGGAAGTAGTAACTGGCCTGGACTCCATGCTTCACTTCCAGGTCGAACATCTTGCGGGCGGTGCGCAGGTCGCTGTCGATGTCGTGGCGGTGCACCAGCACCTTGCCCGGGTCCTCGCCGGCGTGGACCTCGCGGTAGAAGGAGCGCACCGACAGCTGCCGGTAGCCCGCCTGCGCCGCCTTGAGCAGCAGCGCTTCGTATTCCGCCATCCGTGACGGCATCAGGTAGTCCGCGTACAAGCGGTTGAGCAGCTTCTTCATTGCAGGCTGTACTTCACACGATAGGGTTGGTAACCGAGGATGCGTTTGAACTGCTGCAGGCCGGGCTGGGCGCCGAAAAAGGTGTCGTACATGACGTAGCGCACCCGCTTTTCCTCCAGCAGGCGGCTGACGATGTCGACCATCAGCAAATGCATGATGCCGTCGTTGTTGCGAATCCCGATCAGCTGGGAAAAGGCGCTGAAATTGCCGTAGTGGCCGATGTTGGCGTAGGCCACCAGCCTGCCCTCAAGGTCCAGCACGCCGTAGTAGCTGAAGTGGGGCTGGCGCTCGAAGCGCATGACCTTCTCGCGGTACTTGTCGTCCATCGGCCGGCCCTGGCGCTCTTCCAGCGAGGTGTTGATCGCGTGGATGGCGTCGACGTACTCGTTGCGCTCGATCTCGGTGCAGACATAGCCGCGCGATCGGGCCCGCTTGGCGTGCCAGGCGCCCCGGTTCTTGCCCTGGATCTCCTCCAGATAGGCCGGCGGCCCGGTAAAGCGGCCAAGGTCGATCAGGGCCGCGCCCATGGTCTTGTTGCCGATGAGCTTGTAGCGCGGATGCCGCCGCGTGTAGTAGCGGTAGGTCTTCGCGATGTCCTCGGGCTCGATGCGGGAATCGAACTGCAGGCGCGCCACGGGCATGCGCAGCAGCTCGCGCAGGGTGGCGCTCAGGGTGTCGTATCGTCGCAGGAAGGTGTTCATGGTCAGGCGGTACGGGTGGGTGAAAGGGCGAGGCCGTCGTGGAAGGCCAGCAGCTTGTCGGCCTCCCCGCGCCAGTTGTAGCGGGCGTGGACGGCGCGGCGGCCGTTTTCGCCCATCAGGCGGGCCTTTTGCGGGTGGCGGCAGAAATCGTCGATGGCCGCCGCGATCGCGGCCGGATCGAGCGGATCGACGCAGACGCCGCAGCCGTTGCCTTCGACGATCTCCTGCCACAGCGGGAAGCGCGAGGCGATCACCGGCAGTCCGGCCGCCATGTACTCGAACATCTTGACCGGCAGCGCATCCAGGTAATTCACCACCGGATGCAGGGTGACGAGGCCGGCCATGGCGCGGCCCATCGCGCGCTGCACCCCAGCGCGGTCCAGGTGACCGTGGGGGTCGACCCGCTCCCAGCCGGGATAGCCCATGACCTCGCGCTCCAGCGCCGCCTCCGAAAAGCTGCCCACCAGCGACAGGCGCGCGGGCGTGCGCAGCAGTTCGCAGGCGCGCACCAGCTCGCGGATGCCGCGGATCTCGGAGATGCTGCCGACGTAGCAGACTTCCATCGCCTTGTGGTCCCAGTCCGGGGCCGCGTCGAATTCCTGCAGCACCGGATAGTTGTTGACGTCCACCGTGTTCGGATTGATGCCGGCCAGGCGTTCGCGGATGAAGGGCGTGGCCGCGATCAGGCCGTCGAAGCGGCGGCAGGCGCGGCGTTCATAGGCGGCGAAGACGCTCGAGAGCAGGTGCCGCGAGAAGCGGTTCAGGTAGGGCTTGGCCAGCAGCTGGGTTGGCACGTCCTCGTGCGAGTCGAACACGACCTGGCGGCCGCGCCGCTTCAGGCGCAGTCCGGCCGGGATCAGCTCCGGGTCGTGCAGCTGGTAGACGTCGGCGTCGAGGCTGAGCGCGGCGCGCAGCACCCGGCCGGTGGTGCGCAGCACGCGGTGCAGGCGCCCGCCGGGGCGGCCGACGTCGAGGATGCGCACGCCGTCGGCCCGCTCCTCGCCCAGGCCGTCCGCCACGACCAGGGTGACCTCATGCCCGCGAGCTGCCAGGCTGCGGCATTGCTTGACGAAGATCCTCGTGTCGTAGCGGGGATGGGCTGAGGTGAGGTGGACGATATTTGCCATATTTTCTCTCGAACCGGTATTGCGAGTAAGCGCCGAGCGTTGCTCCGATGAGCATGTCGGTGAAGAAGTGCGAAGAAATCAAGAGCAGGACGGTGACGCAGGCCATGGAAAAGCCGAGGATGAATTCCGGGCGCCGGCGGCCCGCCAGGTACTCCTTGAAGAACATCGGGATTGCGGGAACGATGGTGATGGCCAGCACGTAGACGAAGCCGAACAGTCCCAGGTCGACCCAGGCCGACAGCACGTTGTGCGAGTAATAGCCGGGCGCATAGCTGGCGTAGTCACCGAGGATGGGATGGGCGGCGATGGTCTGGCGCGCGTACACGGTCAGGTGGTGGCGCTTGTTGGCCGAGGTCGAATGCGACAGGTCCACCAGTTCGAGGATGCGGCTTTCCGGCAGGGGGGCGATGATGTCGTCGAGGTGGACGTAGATGGCCATGCCGATCACCACCGCCAGGCCGAGGAAGACCAGCTTGTGGCGCGAAAAATAGAATTCGATGATGGGGATCGCGAACAGCAGGGCCGCGAACTCGCTGCGCGCGGTATTCACGAACAGGGTCGCCGCGCCGACCGCGTACAGGGCCAGGCGCAGCGGCATCGAGCGGGTGTAGGCGACCACCGGCAGGAAGGTCATCAGGTAGGAGCGCGCGAAGCCCTGGTAGGTGGCCAGGCTTTCGGCGTCCCGTGCGATGCCGAGGGCGCCCAGGTAGAACACGCCGTTGACGGAAAAGCTGAAGGCGATGGCGGACATCCCGGCCAGGCTGGCGAGGGCCATCAGGCGGAACTGGCGGTGCTCGAAATCGATGAAGGTGAACATGATGAAGGTGTTCACCATGAACAGGATGCAGACCAGGTGGTTGGCGATGATGGCGCGGTTGGCGCCCGCCGCGGCGTTGACGATGATGACGGCCACGAAGTAGGCGTTGAACAGGCCGTAGTGCAGGTCGACCGCGGAGCGGCGCCGGGCGTCCAGCCGCATGCGCCGGTAGTACACGAAGAACAGCGGCAGCATGTAGGCGATCGAGATCGGCGAGAAGTAGCCGCCCAGGAAGGCCCCGGTGGTGCCCGTGCCCAGCAGCGTGTGGTAATAGAAGAAGCCTGGGAACAGCAGAAAGAACGCCGAGTTCAGCAGCAGCTGTTCGCGCGTGTTCGTGCCGGGCCTGTGGGTGCTCGTTTTCATCGTGCTGTCCATCGCTTCATGCCGGCGCCAGCCTGTTCCCGGAGCATTCGTAGGACATGCGCAGGTAGACCAGGTAGAGCATCGAATAGCCGATCGTGTACCACAGCACGTTCTGGCGCAGCGTTCCCGGGGCCAGGAAGGCGCACAGGGTCATCAGGAACAGGGCGACCTGCCACAACAGGTCGACTTTCTGCCGGCCGGTCACGAAGAACACATAGCTGAGCGGGCTGGCGATGAAGTTCAGGAAGCACAGTGGCGCCAGGATCTGCGCCAGCTCGCCGGCCGGGCGCCAGTTGGCGCCGAAGGCAAAGGCGAACAGCTGGGGCGAGAACAGCAGCAGCACCACGGCCGGACCGAGGCCCAGCAGCGACAGGGCCTTGAAGGTGTAGCGGTAGGCGCGGCGGCAGTTGCCGACGGTTTCGAATTCCTGGACGGATTCGCGCTTGAACACTTCCAGTACCGAGGCGGCCAGCAGCGAAACCGGGGCGGCCAGCACGCGGTTGGTCAGGGCGTACAGGCCGGCGGCCAGGGCGCCATGGCGCATGCCGATCAGGAACAGCGGCATCTGGCTGACCAGGGCGTTGAGCAGGTTCGAGGGCAGCGAGAAGCGCCAGAACTTCTGGTGCCGCAGCAGATAGGCCGTCGCCGAATGGTCCAGGCGCAGCGTGAGGCGCGGCGAAGGTGGGCGCAGCAGCAGGTTGGCGGCGAACAGCCCGGCCGTCAGGCCGATCAACTGCCCGGCGAGCAGGCCGAACTCGCCGGCGCCGAAGTACAGCAGGACCAGCTGGCTGAGCGCGATCGTGGCCGCGCCCCAGACCTTGGCGCGGGCGGCCTTGCCGAAAGCCTTGTGCGAGGTGGCGTAGGCCAGCGTGGTCTGGGTGTAGGCGGTCAGCCAGGTACCCAGGCCGATCACCGCCAGCGCCAGCCAGGACTGCTCGCGCAGCGCGGGCAGCCCGAAGGCGTGGGCGCCCATCGCAGCCAGCGACACCAGCACCGCGGTGATCGAGGCCGTGTAGAGCACCACGCTGAAGCAGACCCGCTGCTGCTCCTTCTCGTGGTCGAGGATCATCGCCGTTTCCAGCCGCAGGGTGGCCGCGATGGCGGAGACGGCGACGACCCCGAGCCAGACCGAGAAGGCGCCCATTTCGCTGGGCGTGCACATGCGAGTGATCAGGGGCGCGGCCAGCAGGGGCATGGCCTGGGCCCCGAGCGCACCGCCCAGTACGGTGCCGACATGTTTCCAGAAGCCCGGCAGGCTCATACGCTCAAGACCGCAGCGGTGGCCGCGCCGGTTTCCTGTGCGGCGCGCAGCAGCGTATCGCACACGGTGCGGATCTCGGCGTCCGACAGGTAGGGCCCCATCGGCAGGCTCATCACCTTGCCGGCCAGGGCGTCCGACGCCGGGCAGGCGGCCGCTGGGTCCAGGTGGGCATAGGCCGGCTGGCGGTGGATGGGCACAGGATAGTGCACGGCGGTCGGGATCTTCGCCGCCGCCAGCGCCGCCTGCAGCTCGGCGCGCTGTTCCAGCACCACCGTGTACTGCGCATACACGCTGGTGCGGTCCTCGCGCCGCAGGATGGGGCGTACGCCGGCTTCATTGCCGAGCAGCAGGGCGTCGTAGGTGGCGGCGGCGCGCTGGCGCTGCTGCAGTTCCCAGTCGAACAGTTCGAGCTTGGCCAGCACCACGGCGCACTGCAGGGTGTCCATGCGGCCGCCGACGCCGATGCGGGTGTGCACGTAGCGCTTGGACTGCCCGTGCACGCGGATCTCGCGCATGGCCCTGGCCAGTTCGTCGTCGCTGGTGAACAGGGCGCCGCCGTCGCCGTAGCAGCCCAGCGGCTTGCTGGGGAAGAAGCTGGTGCAGGCGATGCCGGACAGGTTGCAGCTCTGGCGGCCGCGGTAGCTGGCGCCGAAGCTCTGGGCGGCGTCCTCGATGACGGCCAGGCCGTGGCGTTCGGCGATGGCATTGATCTCGTCCATGTCGGCCGGCTGGCCGTACAGCGACACCGGGATGATGGCCCGCGTCCTGGGCGTGATCTTTTCCTCGATCAGGGCCGGGTCGATGTTGCAGGTGAGGGGATCGATGTCGACGAAGACCGGGGTCGCCCCGAGCAGCACGATGGCCTCGGCGGTGGCGATGAAGGTGAACGGCGTCGTGATCACTTCGTCCCCGCGTCCCACGCCCAGGGCCATCAGCGCGACCAGCAGGGCTTCGGTGCCCGAGGCCACGGTGATGCAGTGGCGCGCGCCGGTGTACTCGGCCAGGCGCGCTTCGAGCTCGCCGACTTCGGGGCCCATGATGTACTGGCCATGGTCGAGGACCGCCTGGATGCGGCCGTTGATCAGCTCGCGCGATGCCTGGTATTGGGACTTGAGGTCGATGAATTCCATGATGTCTTGTCGCTCCGGTCAGAGTTGGGAGTGCGAGGGAAGCAGGCTGCAGACGCCGTTGACCAGCTGGTAGACCTCGCCGGTATGCGGGCAGGTGGCCTCGCCGTTGCCGCTGAGGCGCAGCGGCAGGCGTTCGCCGAAGCGGCTGATCCAGCCGACCTGGCGCGCCGGCACGCCGGCCATCAGGGCGAAGTCCGGCACGTCCTGCTTGACCACCGCGCCGGCGCCGATGAAGGCATAGGCGCCGACGGTTACGCCGCAGACGATGGTGGCGTTGGCGCCGATGCTGGCGCCGTGCCGCACCAGGGTGCGCCGGTATTGATCCTTCCTCACGATGCCGGAGCGCGGGTTGTAGACGTTGGTGAACACCATGCTGGGCCCGCAGAACACTTCGTCCTCGAGGGTGACGGCGTCGTAGACCGAGACGTTGTTCTGGATCTTGACCCGGTCGCCGATCACGACGTCGTTGCCGACGAAGACGTTCTGGCCGAGCGAGCAGCCGGCGCCGATGCGCGCGCCGCCGCAGACGTGGGAAAAATGCCAGACCCGGGTGCCGGGGCCGAGCACCGCGCCCTCGTCGACGATGGCGCTGGCGTGCACGGCATGGGATTCGAGAGGCGCGTTCACGATCAGTACTCCAGCGGCAGGGCCACGCGCTTGCCGTCGCGCGCCGATTTATAGGCGGCGATCAGCACCTCGAGCGACTTCAGCCCCTCGCGGCCATCGGTTTCCGGCTCGGCCTCGCCGCGCAGGACCTTGATCACGTTGTCGTAGTAGAGCGGGTGGCCGAAGCCGTAGACCGAGGTGGTCTCGTAGCTGGCGTCGCTCACCTTCTCGTCGTCGGGGTCGGGGGTGGCGAACTCCCATTGCTGGATCTCGTTCACCGCCACGCCGCCGATGCGCACGGTGCCATGCTCGCCCAGGATGGTGATCGAGCCTTCCAGGTTGCGCGGGTAGGTGAGCATGGTGACGTTCATCGAACCCAGCGCGCCATTGCGCCAGCGCAGGCTCAGGACGCCGGTATCCTCGACCTCGATGTCGCGCGCCAGGGTGGCGGTATAAGCCTGCAGGCTCTCGACCGGGCCGACGATCCAGTCGATCAGGTCGACGTAGTGGCTGGCCTGGTTCATGAAGGCCCCGCCGTCGAATTCCCAGGTGCCGCGCCATTTGGCGCTGCGGTAGTACTCCTGCGGGCGGGTCCAGAACACGTTGAGGTTGACCATATAGATGCGGCCGAAGCGCTTCTTGTCGACCGCGTTCTTGAGCAGCTGCAGGGTGGCGTTGCGGCGGTTCTGCTTGACCACGAACAGGCGCACCCCGGCGGCGTCGGCGGCAGCCACCATGCGCTTGCCGTCCTCCCAGCGGGTCGCCATCGGCTTTTCCGTCATCACGTGGCGGCCGCTGTGGGCGATCTGGATGGCCTGCTCGGGATGCAGGCCGGACGGCGTGGTGACCACGACGATGTCGGCATCGATTTCGCGCAGCATCTGCTCCAGGTTGCCGTAGCCTTCGGCGCCGGTCAGGCCGACGGCGCGGTCGAGAGCGCGCGGATCGACGTCGCAGACGCCGACCAGCTCGGCGCGGTCCTGTTGCTTGCGCAGCGCCTCGAAGTGATTGTTGGCGATGCGGCCGCAGCCGACCAAGGCGAAGCGGATCTTGCGGTCCTGGATGGGGGCGGGATAGTGGCGCATGATGGCGGTCCTCAGGCTTTCACGACGTTCGGCAGCGAAGTCGGATAGACCCCGCGGGTATCGACGACCAGGGCGGCGTACTGCCGGATCAGTTCGTAGTCGAAGCCGCTGTGGGCGGTCGCCAGCAGCACCACGTCGTAGGAGGCGATGGACTGCGGATCCAATTCCACGCTCTTGAGGTCGAAGTAATGCTCGCGCATGCGCGGGAAGCTCGGCACATGCGGGTCGGCATAGTCGACCACCGCGCCTTTCTCGCGCAGGATCTCCATCATCTCGACCGAGGGCGATTCGCGCATGTCCTCGACGTCCTTCTTGTAGGCGATGCCCAGCACCAGCACGCGGCTGCCCATCACCGACTTGCCGCGCCGGTTCAGGGCGTCGGTGACCTTGCCGATCACCCAGTGCGGCATGTCGCTGTTGATCTCGCCGGCCAGTTCGATGAAGCGGGTATGCAGGCCGTATTCGCGCGCCTTCCAGGTCAGGTAGAACGGGTCGATCGGGATGCAGTGGCCGCCCAGGCCCGGGCCCGGATAGTAGGGGGTGAAGCCGAAGGGCTTGGTGGCGGCCGCGCGGATCACCTCGTGGATGTCGATGTCCATGCGGTCGGCGATGATCTTCATCTCGTTCACCAGGCCGATGTTGACGGCGCGGTGGATGTTCTCCAGCAGCTTGGTCAGCTCGGCGGCGCGGGTCGAGCTGACCGGCACCACCTTGTCGATCGCCGGGCTGTAGAGGGCGATGCCGGCCTCCAGGCAGGCCGGGGTGACGCCACCGCAGACCTTGGGGATGGTGCGGGTGTGGAAGTTCGGATTGCCCGGGTCTTCGCGTTCGGGCGAGAACACCAGGAACACGTCGCGTCCGATCAGGAAGCCGCGCGATTCCAGGCGCGGCTTGAGTTCCTCGTCGGTGGTGCCGGGATAGGTGGTGCTTTCCAGCGACAGCACCTGGCCCGGCCGCATGAAGGGCAGCAGGGCGTCGGCGGTGTCGAGCACGAAGGACAGGTCCGGCTCGCGGTAGGCGTTCAGCGGGGTCGGCACGCAGATGATCAGGGCGTCCGGCTCGCCGGCGCGGGTGAAGTCGCTGGTGGCTTCGAAGCCGCGTTCGCGGGCGCGGGCGATGTCGGCCGCCTTGATGTGGTTGATATAGCTTTCCCCGCGGTTCAGGCGCTCGATCTTGGCGCCGTCGATGTCGATGCCGAGGACGCGGAAGCCCGCCTCGGAATAACGCAGGGTCAGCGGCAGGCCGACATAGCCAAGTCCGATGATGCCGATCACGGCCGTACGTTTGTCCAGCCGCTCGGTCAGCTGTTCGAGATATGCCGGTTTGCTTTCGTCACGCATGAGTGTCCTCGTCAAAAAGTTAAATACGGAACGGCACGAATTTTCTTATCAGGCCCAGCCGTGGTGCTGCCGCCACCGGCACCGGCGCGGGCGCATTCGGGACCTGCTGCGGGGTGTATTCGGTGACGATGGCCTTGACCATCGACTCGATCATGGCGCGCTCGTGGGTCTCGCAGGCCATCATCAGGCAGGTGATGAAGGTCTCCAGCACGCTGGGATGGAGGGCGTTTTCCTTCATGCGCATGATGCGCGGATGGTCGCTGGGGAAGACCACGCCGTCGGTCAGCAGCTCCTCGTGCAGCTTCTCGCCGGGGAACAGGCCGACGTAGCGGATCTCGATGTCGCCAGCCGGGTTCTGGGTGTTCTTCTCGGTCAGGCCGTGCAGGGCGATCATGGTGCGCGCCAGGTCGACGATGCGCACCGGCTCGCCCATGTCGAGCACGAACACGTCGCCGCCCTTGGCCATGGCGCCGGCCTGGATCACCAGCTGCGCGGCCTCGGGAATCAGCATGAAGTAGCGCGAGACTTCCGGGTGAGTGATGGTCAGCGGGCCGCCGCGGGCGATCTGGCGCTGGAACAGCGGGATCACGGAGCCGGAGGAGCCCAGCACGTTGCCGAAGCGGACCATGCAGAAGGTGGTGTGGGCGCCATGCCGGGCCGCGGCCGCCTGGAAGATGAGCTCGGCGATGCGCTTGCTGGCGCCCATGATGTTGGTCGGGCGCACCGCCTTGTCGCTGGAGATCAGCACGCAGGTTTCGACGCGGTGGCGGGCGGCTTGGGACGCGATCACCTGGGCGCCGACCACGTTGTTGCGCAGGCCTTCGACGATGTTCGTTTCCACCAGCGGCACGTGCTTGTAGGCGGCGGCATGGTAGATGGTGTCGACCTTGCCCTCGCGCAGGATGCGCTCGACCAGTTCGGCGTTGCAGGCCGACCCCAGGTGGGCCTCGATGGGAATGTCGGGGAAGCGCGAGATCAGTTCCTGCCGGATCGTGTACAGCGCGAATTCGGAATGGTCGAGCAGGTGCAGGCGGCTGGGCGCGACGGTGACGATCTGGCGGCACAGCTCGCTGCCGATGGAGCCGCCGGCGCCGGTGACTAGCACGGTCTTGCCGCGCACGCAGCGGGCGAACAGGTCGACCCGCGGCGGCACCGGCGGGCGGCCCAGCAGGTCTTCGAACTTCAGCTCGCGGATGGTTTCCCGCGGCGAGATCTTGTCGTCGGACAGATCGACCAGGCGGCTCAGGATCTTAGTGGCGACGCCGGCCTGGGCCAGGCGCTGCATGATGTCGCGCAGGCGTTCCGGCGACACCCCCGGCAGGGCCAGCACGATGGAGCGGACGGACATGGCCTGCACGATCTCGGCCAGGCGGTCGGTATGGAAGACGCGCAGGCCGGCGACGTTGCGCTCGCTCAGGGCGTGCTTGTCGTCGAAAAAGCAGACCGGGCGGTATTCGTCGCTGCCGCGCATGGCCTGGGCCAGGCGGGCCCCGGCTTCGCTGGCGCCATAGATGGCCACCACTTCGGCGGCGCAGCGCTGTTTCGCATTCTGGTTGCGCAGGAAATTACGCATTCCCACCCGCGAGGCGACCACATAGGAAAACACGATAAACCAGTAAATCGTCAGGGCGCTGCGCGGGAATCGTTCCTCGTTAATCGCGAACATCACGATATACGCGCATAAAATCGCGACCGCCAATGCCAGTCCCGTGACGCTCAATAGACGTTGATCAATAAACCGAATGACGGCGCGGTAAAGATCGGAGACGGAAAAGGCCGCAATCGTCACTACCGCCACCAATACATAAGAAGCGGGGCCGAAATGGGATGCGAGTTTCAGATCGCCGCCGCGCAGCAGCATTGCGACGAGAAAGCAGAATGGCAGCGCGATCAGGTCGGCTGTCACCATCATGGCGATTTTGGTCCTGCGGTGCAGGGACACCATCCTGGAGCAAAACTGGCCGACAAGGCCCTGATTTAGCTTTGGCATGATCTCGGAAGGCTACGTGGTTGCGGGTTATCTTTTTCTCGGGGATATAGCCTGGCTAAATCGAGGCTGGTATTTATTTCTTATGTCTTATTTCGCGGAAATAATTTTGGGAAGAGTAAAAATGGCCGCTTTTTAGATTGCTTATTGCTGAGTAAGTTTATTATCCGATTTGGAAAGATTGATGGGTTTGACCATGCTCAACCGGCATAAGGGAATTAAATCTTTCTCTGCTATTTTGGAAATGAGAAATTAATTGCCTGATTTAATTTATTTCCTAATTGCAGGAATAAAGATGAAAATAGGAAATGAAAAGCCCAAAAGAAAACGGGCCGCATCGAGCGGCCCGCGAGGGAGGAGGGGAGGAAGAAAGGATCAGGCGCCCGGGCGGGGCTGCGGCGCCATCGGCGGTACCACGATGTTCTCGTTCAGGCGCAGGAACTTGAAACCGGCCAGCACCTGGCCGTTCTTGCCTTCCTTGCGGTTCCGTTCCTCACGTGCCGCGGCGCGCGCGATGAAGGACTCGAAGGTCTCTTCGGCTACCCGCGGTTCGGACGAATGCAGGAAGTGGCGCTGGCCGTCGGCGCCCAGGACCACCAGGCCCACATGCGAGGCCCAGTACTCGCCGTTGCGGGTCGAGATGACGTTCACGAAATCGCCTTCCTGCAGCTGGCCGGCGATGGCCGCCACCTGGTCCTTCGCCACATAGGCCTGGCGGCTGGTCTCGACCGGGATGTTGCGCTCGGTGTGGTGGCGGGTCTTCAGGAAGCGCGCCCGGTCCACCGTCATCGAATACGACGGACCGGCGGCGCCGGCCAGTTCCGCGCTGATGTCGGTGACCAGCCAGCGGTTGGCGACGTTCCAGTCCATCTCGGTGTAGTGGTTGCGCGTGGCGACGCCGATCACGCCGTCGCGGTAGCGGATCCGCTGCAGCATCCAGAAGAATTCTTCCCACGACTTCGACAGCGCCATCGCATAAGTGTGTTCCGCGAACACCACGCAGTCGCTGTGATCGAGACTGAACATCGGCAGGTTGTCGTGTACCTCATACGGGAATTCGCCCAGCAGGTTCAGGGTGTAGGGCTGGCCGATGTTCTTGCGGCCGATCGCCGCGATGCGCTTGCGCAGGTCGGGCTCGGACTGGTGCACCCAGGCCACATAACGTCCCGCTTCAACCGGGCTCATCTGATAGATCTGTTTTTGCAGGATGGTCTCGATCGTGACCGGGGCCTGTGGCTGGGATGCCACGGCGGGCGGCGGCGCAACAGGTTTCGTGGCGCAGCCGGCGAAGGCGGCGGCGAGCAAGAGGCAGGCAAAACGCATGGGTGTCTCCGAGGCAGATGCAATGCCGCACGCTAGCGCGGCGGTAAGGCATTTGCAAAATGAAAATTATGCGGACGAGTATAACCCCGTGTTCTCATCGGCTAGTAAACATTCCCTGAGGTTATGGTTTCTACACTGATTATCATTATCCAACAGTTTCACTATCGTCAATACTGTGCGCGCGGCAGGGATACACCTGCCCTCGCATAACTATTCAGGAGAGTGAGAATGTTGAAACAGAAGCCGCTTGCAGCCGCCGTCGCCGTCGCGCTGGGTCTGGCTGCGCTGCCCGCTTTGGCCCAGAACGGGGCTACCGTTGGCGCGAACGCCATCCAGACCGTCGAAGTGACCGGTATCCGCGCCTCGATGGCGAAGTCGCTGGCGGTGAAGCGCGATGCGACCGCCAACGTCGAGGTGATCACCGCCGAAGACGTCGGCAAGATGCCTGACAAGAACATTGCCGACTCGCTGCAGCGCCTGCCGGGCGTGGCGGTCCGCACCGACTACGACGAAGCGGAGAAGGTGTCGATGCGCGGCACCAATCCCGACATGTCGCTCATCATTTTCAACGGCCACACCGTGTCCGGCGGCGACTGGTACGTCGGCGACCAGGCCTCGAGCAGCCGCTCGACCAGCCTGTCGCTGATTCCGTCCTCGGTTCTGAACCAGGCCATCGTCTACAAGACCTCGCAGGCCGACATCGTCGACGGCGGCCTGTCCGGCACCATCAATGTCACTACCCGCAAGCCGCTGGCGGCCAAGGAGCGCCTGTCGGGCGTGGTCAGCGTCGGCAGCAGCTACGCGACCCTGCCGGGCAAGTTCGGCCCCGACATCGACGCCAGCATCAACTGGAAGAACGAAGCGAACACCTTCGGCTTCATCTTCCAGGGCTTCGCACAGAAGCGTTACGTGCGACGCGATTCTTCCTCGCGCCTGGCCTACGGCACCAGCAGCGGCTGGGATGTGATCAACACCAGCACCATGAAGGGCATCACCGACGAATCGCTGGCCGGCACCGGCCTGAAGGCGTCGGACCTGAACGGCGTTCGCATGCCGGGCTCGATGGCCACCGAATTCGTCGAAGGCGTGCGCGACCGCAAGGGCGGCGTGCTGTCGCTGGAGTTCAAGCCGAACCGCGACATGGACTTCACGCTGACGGGCTTCCACTCGTCGATGAACGCGAATAACTACGGCCGCCTGAAGGCCGGCGCGATGTACTCGATGCTGCTGGGTAAAGCCTCGCTGGCGGACGGCGCCACCAGCGCCGCTGCACCGAACACCAACGCCACCGGCCTGCCGGGCGGCGCGCAGGTCTTCGCTTCGATCAAGAACCCGGTGATCGTCAACGAAACCACACTGTACGGCGACACCATCCGCGTGCTCAAGAGCGCCGACATCATGTTCCCGGCCGGGACCGTGCCGCAGTATATCGGCAACACCGAAGGCTTCTACCGCGACGGCGCCAACGCCACCAGTTCCTTCCTGGACCTGAACGGCAGCTGGCGCGTCAACGATGACCTGACCCTGAAGACGCTGCTGTCGACCACCCGCGGCGTCGGCAAGACCGACGCCGACCAGGGCCTGACCTACGCCAGCTTCGGCACCGGCACCTCGTTCGCGCTCGGCGACGTGGACAATGCGCCCTATGTGAAGTACTACGGCACCGGCATCAAGCCGGACCAGCTGGTGGGACGCACCATCTCGGGCCTGAAGACCCGCGACCGCGAGATCAGCGGCCAGATCGACGGCGCATACAAGCTGCGCAAAGGCTGGGTGGAATCGCTGGAGTCCGGCCTGCGCTACGCCGACCACCACCGCGACAGCGAACGCCGCTACCCGGCGTACCACGCACCGTTCTCGGTGGGCGGCGTACTGGTGGCACCCGGACCGACCACCACCATCCCGTGGCCGTCGGACTTCGGCAACGGCCTGAACGGCCCGGCCGGCTGGGACAATACCGGCTACACCTTCCCGCCGGAAGTGCTGCGGGACTACTTCGCCACCAATACCAAGGAAACCAGCGACCAGTATGAGCGCCGCATCGCGTCCGAACTGCACATGCGCGAGCGCCAGACCTCGGCCTACCTGATGGCCAACCTCGAAGGCGAGAAGTGGTCCGGCAATCTCGGCCTGCGTTTCGTGCAGACCCGCGTCAACGCCGACATCCCGACCCCGATCGCGGCCGGTGTCTGCCAGCGCTCGGCGCCGAACCAGCCGGCGATCCCGTGCGCGGCCTTCCCGGACGCGATCACGACCGCGGGCGACCTGCAGCAGTATTACGACGACCAGGCCACCTACCCGTTCAATCCGCTGACCGGCAACATGTACTACTATGCCAAAACGGACAAGAAGTTCAACAACTGGCTGCCGAGCCTGAACCTGCGTTACCAGCTGCGCAAGGAAGACGAAAACGAGATGCTGGTACGCTTCGGCGCCAGCCGCACCATCGGCCGCCAGAACTACAACATCCTGGGTGCCGGCCTGGGAACCCCGGTCTGCGATGCGCAGGGCTGCCACGTGACCGGTCCGAATCCGGACCTGCACCCGCTCACGTCGGATAACCTCGACCTGTCGTGGGCCTGGTACTTCGCGCGCCGTTCCATGGTGGGCGTCGACCTGTTCTACTCGAAGATCAACGGTTACGTGAAGACCGGCACCACCGGCGGCTCCAGCATCGACCTGTACGATTCGCAATCGGGTGGCCTGAAGACCTATGCGATCAACACCTCGAGCCAGCAGGGCGCCCGCATCGGCGGCATCGAGCTGTCCTACGAGCAGCCGTTCGGCAGCACCGGCTTCGGCTTCACCAGCAACGTGAGCCGCGCCAAGACCAAGGTCGACGACGGCCGTCCGATGGTCGGTGCGTCCGAATGGGCGGCCAACCTGGGCGGCTACTACGAGAACGACAAGGTGTCGATGCGCCTGGTGGCGAACTACCGCAGCGAGTACGTCAACAGCAGCACCGCGCCGGCGCCGACCGCCAACAGCCAGGGCCAGTCGACCGTGCAGGGCATCCTGATGCCTTCGGCGCCGACCATGGCCTCGCCGGTGACCACGCTGGCGTTCAATGCGAGCTACAACCTGACGCCGCAAATGTCGCTGTCCTTCAGCGCGACCAACCTCACCAACGTGCGCCGCGCTTATTATCGTTACAGCGAAGACGAGCAGCAGAAGCTGGACGTGAGCGGCCGCCAGTACTACCTGAACCTGCGCTACAAGTTCTAAGCGCCGTCGTTTTCCGTTGTCGTTCAAGGGGAGCTCCGGCTCCCCTTTTTTTTGAAGTGTGCGTCACCTAACGGTGTCCGCAGGCGTGCTTCGATAAGATGAAGGCGTTGAGTGAGGACGCCAGCGAATACGCAGGCCGCCAACCACCTCAACAGGTTAGCCGGTCGCCTCGAGGATCGGCACCAGATTCCACGCCCTTTGGGAAGCGGAGGTTGTTCATGTCTTTGCCAACGACGAGTCATCCACCGAAGCACCTCGTGCGCGAGTACCTCGAGCGCCGCACGAAGGAAAGTGCACCGCCGCCGACGCCGGAAGAAATCCGGCGCCAGCTCGGCTGGGGCATGCTGATGCACTCGCACGACGACGACAAGATGGGCTCCTCGCGTTCCTGAACGGGCGCCAACCCCAGCCTCACAGGAGAGCGCCATGACCAAGAAAATCGGCAACAAACACATCGCCCAGCACCGCGGCAAGAAAGAACGTGCCGAGATCTACAAGACCAACGTCGCCCGCGAAGCCGTCAAACAGGCCATCGCCCGCGCCAAGTACCGCAATCTGCAAAAGGGCCAGCCGAACATGGTCCTCGCGCAACCAGCGGTCTGAGACCGGGCGCGCCTGGTACCTGTTCCGGGACCAGCGCCAGCGCAAGAAACCCGCCCCGGCGACGCGGCGGGTTTTTTTGCGCCCGCGGTTCGCCCGCGGTTCGCCCGTAGTTCGCCCGTAGTTCGCCGATCGCGCCGCCGTTCGCCGGCCTTTCCCCGCCATTCGCCGAAAAGCACTTCCGCTGCCGGCCCGTCCCCGGTTATCTTGTCCTCATTCCAACAAGGAGGACTCAATGAACAGCGAAGCATCGTATCACCTGCGGCGCCAGGTCCTGTGGGGCCTGCTGCTGATCGGACTGGGCGTGGCGTTCCTGCTGGACCAGCTCGACATCTACGAAATCGACCGCCTGTGGCACTACGCGCCGCTGCTGCTGGTCGTGGCCGGCATCAACCAGACCATCGGCTATCCGAGCGCACGCGAATTCGTCAACGGCCTGTGGACCGTCTTCATCGGCCTGTGGCTGTTCGCCGTGTTCGAAGGCCTGTTCGGTCTGAACTGGTTCAACAGCTGGCCGCTGTTCATCATCGTGGGCGGCATCGGCATGGCCGTGCGCCCGATCGCCGAGCGCCGCTTCGGCGCCAACCCGGACCGCACCCGCCAGGGCTGCTTCGACAAGAAGGGAGGCAGCCATGGCCAATGAAACCAGCCAGAACGCGCGCGCCGGCAGCCAGGTCGTGATCGGCCTGCTGGTGGTAGCCTTCGGCGTGCTGTTCCTGCTCGATAACCTGAACATCATCTACCTGCGCCACGTGATCTTCTTCTGGCCGCTGGCCTTCGTCGCCTCGGGCCTGGTGGCCCTGTTCAGCGACGGCCCACGCAGCGGCCGCATCACCGGCATCGTATTGATCGCGATCGGCGTGGCGATGACCATGAACCGCCTCGGCTACTACTTCATCAGCTGGCGCACCTTCTGGCCGCTGGTGATGATAGGCCTGGGCGGGCTAATCCTGTACCGCACGCTGGGCGGCGGGCGCGTGGTGCGCGTCCATGCCGGTCCCTATACCAAGGACGATGCCAAGGCCGACAACGTGATCGACATCACCGCCATCCTCGGCGGCTTCGAGCGCCGCGTCAGCACGCCGGACTTCCGCGGCGGCGAGATCACAGCGATCATGGGCGGCTGCGAGATCGACCTGCGCGAAGCCGGGCTGGCCGGCGAAGCCGTGATCAACGTCTTCGCGATCTGGGGCGGGATCACGATCAAGGTACCGGCCGACTGGACCGTCGTTCTGCACGGCTCGCCGATCATGGGCGGCTTCACGGAAAAGACCGCGCGCCCGCCGGACAACAGCAAGCGCCTGGTGGTCACCGGCTACGCCGTGATGGGCGGCGTCGAAGTCCGCAACTAAGGCGGGACGATGCACGGCGTGGTCTCCAGGTGGTATGCGGCGCTGCTCTATATGCTGGCCTGGCTGATGCTGGGCCTGGCGACCGCCGCGCTGCTGGCCGCCGGCGGCGCGGGCTGGGGCGCCAGCCTGCTGTTCGCGGTGCCGCTGGCGATCGTCTATGCCAACGCCACCGCCTTCTCCGCCTATTACGTATGCCGCGCCTACCCGATCGGCCACAAGCACCCGGCCGCGATCGTCGGCGGGGTCGGCGCCACGGCGGCCTGCGCGGCGGGACTGTGGTGCGCGATCGGCTCTGCCTGGGCCGCGCTGCTGCGCACCTTCATGCCGGAAGGCGAGTTGTTCGAGCTGGATGCGGCGCGGCTGGCGACCATGTTCGCGCTGGGCGTGATCCTGTATGGCCTCGCCGCCGCCGTGAACTACCTCCTGATCGAAGCCGAGCGCGTGCGCCAGCTCGAGACCCGCGAACTGGAGACGCGCCTGATGGCACAGGACGCCGAGCTGCGCATGCTGCGCACCCAGGTCGATCCGCACTTCCTGTTCAACAGCCTGAACTCGATCAGCGCGCTGACCTCGATCGACCCCGGCGCGGCGCGCGCGATGACCCTGCGCCTGGCCGGCTTCTTCCGCCTCAGCCTGGGCCTGCATGCGGAGCGCAAGGTCTTGTTGAGCCGCGAACTGGAACTGGTGCGGGACTTCGTCGCGATCGAGCAGGTGCGCTTCGGCGAGCGCCTGCGCTTCGAGGCCGAGGCGGCGCCCGACGCGCTGTCCTGCTTGGTGCCGCCGATGCTGCTGCAGCCGCTGGTGGAGAACGCAGTCAAGCATGGCATCGGGCAGATGATCGAACCTGGCCGCGTGCATTTGTCCGCGCTGCGTGCGGGGTCGCTGCTGCGCATCGTGGTCGCGAACGACGTCGATCCGGATACCGTGGGCGTGAAAGGCCCGAGCGAAGGCTCGGGCGGCGTCGGCCTCGAGAACGTGCGTAGACGGCTCGCCGCCGCTTACGGGATCGAAGCCAGCGTGCACTGGACGCGCGAGGACGATCGCTTCAGGGTCGAGCTGGCGCTGCCGGCGGAGGCCATGGAAACCATAGAGGAGAGCTGAGAGCATGCGTGTGATCATCGTGGACGACGAGCTGCTGGCGCGCGCCGTGCTGCGCGAATACCTGGCCGTCTACCCGGACGTGGAGATCGTGGGCGAATGCGCCAACGGATTCGAAGCCGTGAAGGCGATCGCCGAACTGGCGCCGGAGCTGGTCTTCCTCGACATCCAGATGCCCAAGCTGGACGGCTTCGAGGTGGTGGAACTGGCGGGAGCAGGAGGTAGTAAATGCGCCCAATACGTGTTCGTCACCGCCTACGACCAGTTCGCGCTGCGCGCCTTCGAAGTGCATGCGCTGGACTACCTGCTGAAGCCTTTTTCGCGCGAGCGCCTGGAGCAGGCGCTGGCGCATGCGCGCGAGCGTCTCGGCAGTCCGCAGGCCGGCGCCGCGGCGCTGGAAGCCGTCGCCGCGGCCAGCGAAGCCGCGCAAAGGCGCGCACCGCTGGAGCGCATCCTGATCCGCGACGGCACACGCGTGCAGGTCGTGATGGCGTCCACCATCGACTACATCGAGGCCCAGGACGACTACGTGCAGGTGGTCGCGGCCGGCAAGGCCTGGCTGAAGAGCCAGCGTTTGTCGGAGCTGGAGGAACAGCTGGATCCGGGCGCCTTCCTGCGCGTGCACCGTTCCTACATCGTGAGCCTGGCCGCTATCGAACGCATCGAGCCGTCCGGGAAGGATGGCCATTGCGCGGTACTGCGCGGTGGGGCGCGCATTCCGGTGAGCCGCAGCGGTTACGCCAAACTCAGGGAGCTGATGCGTTAGCGCGGGCTTCCACGTCCCACCAGGCCGGCAGGAGTTCGAGCACCTCCGGCCGTGCGAAGCGGTCGTCGATCAGCCAGACCGTGCCCTCGTCCTGCTCGGTGCGGATCACGCGGCCGGCCGCCTGCACCACCTTCTGCAGGCCGGGATATAAATAGGCGTAGTCGTAGCCGGCGCCGAACAGCGCCTGCAGGCGTTCGCGCAGCTGCTCGTTAACCGGGTTCACCTGCGGCAGGCCGAGCGTTGCGACGAAGGCGCCGATCAGGCGCGCGCCGGGCAGGTCGATGCCTTCACCGAAAGCGCCGCCCAGCACCGCGAAGCCGATGCCTGTGCTTTCGGAGGTAAAACGCTCCAGAAACGCAGTACGCTCCATCTCGCTCATGCGGCGCGACTGGCGCCAGGCCGGGATCTCCGGGTGGCGCTGGGCGAGTGTGTCCGCGGCCTGCTCGAGGTAGTCGAAGCTGGAGAAGAAGGCGAGGTAGTTGCCGGGCTTGTCCGCGTACTGGCGCGCCATCAGGTCGGCGATCGGGACCAGCGAGCTTTTCCTGTGCTGGTAGCGCGTCGAGATCCCGCGCGCCACTTCCACCTTCAATTGGCTCGCGACGAAAGGCGAGTCGACGTCGATCCAGGCGGTGTCCTCGGGCATGCCGAGCAGGTCGGCGAAGTAGTGCCAGGGGCTCAGGGTGGCCGAGAACAGCGTGGTCGAATGGGCGAGCTCGAAGCGCGGCTTCAGGAAGGGCGCCGGCACCAGGTTGCGGATCGCCAGCGTGGTGTCGCGCTCGTCCGTGCGCGTGAGGTCGAACAGGGAATGCTCGCCGAAGGATTCGGCCAGGCGCTGGAACTGCAGGGCGTCGAAGTAGAACGCCTGCAGCGCCGGGTCCAGGGCCCCTTCCGCCATGGATTCGGCGAGGTGCTCTGTGATTGCGCTGGTGGCGTTCTGCAGGCTGTCCAGCAGCTTTTGCGGTATCGCGTCCAGCACCTGGTAGGGGAGCGGGGCGCTTTTGCCCGCCTCGGTCCAGGCGCGGCCGACCTTTTCCAGCGGTTTCTGCACGGCGGGCGGCGCCACGGCGCGGGCCGCGCGCAGGCTGCCGCGTTCCAGTGAAGTGCTGTACATGCCGCGTGCGCGCGAGACCAGGTTATGGGCCTCGTCGGCCAGCACGCTCACCTTCCATCCTCGCTCCAGCGCCAGCGCGTACAGCATGGCGCCGCCGTCGAACCAGTAGTTGTAGTCGCCGACGATCATGTCGCTCCAGCGCGCCATCTCGCTGCCCAGGTAGTAGGGGCAGACATCGTGTTCGAGGCCGATGCTGCGCAGGGTCTCGCGGTCCAGCAGCGGGGCGCCCAGGCAGGCGGCGCGCGCCGCCGGCAGACGGTCGTAGAAGCCGCGCGCCAGCGGGCAGGCGTCGCCGTGGCAAGCTTTGTCCGGATGCTCGCAGGCCTTGTCGCGCGCGGTCAGTTCGAGCACGCGCAGCGCGATGGTGCCAGATTCGGTGCCGCCGGTCTTGAGCGTGGCCGCGGCGTCGAGCGCCAGCTTGCGCCCCGGCGTCTTCGCGGCCAGGAAGACCAGCTTGTCGATGTTCTCCTTCGGCGCCGCCTTCAGGGCCGGGAACATGGTGCCGAGGGTCTTGCCGATGCCGGTCGGTGCCTGGGCCAGCAGGCAGCGCTTGGCGGCGTTGGCACGGAACACGGCTTCGGCGAGCTGGCGCTGGCCCGGGCGGAAGTCCGCGTGCGGAAAGCGCATGCCGGTCAAGGCGTCGTTGCGCGCTTCGCGGTGGCGCATTTCCTGCTCGGCCCAGGCGATGAAGCGGCCGCAGTGGTCTTCGAAGATGGCTTTCAGCTCGGCGCGCGTGCGGGTCTCGCGGAGCAGGGTCTCCTGCTGGCTGCCGATGTCGAAGTAGACCAGGGCCAGGTTGACCTCCGCCATGTCCAGCTGTTCGCACATCAGGTGGCCGTAGATGCGCAGCTGGGCCCAGTGCAGGTGGCGGTGATTGTCGGGGATGCTGGTGAACTGGCCGCGATAGGTTTTCACTTCCTCGATCAGGTTCTGGTCCGGGTCGTAGCCGTCGGCGCGGCCGCGCACGTGCAGCAGGCCGTAGTCGCCTTCGAGCGTGACTTCGGCGCGGTAATGCTCGCCGCGTCGCGAGGCGACCACGGCGTGGCCGGCGATGCCTTCCAGGGCCGTGGGCGAGGGCGTGAAGCGCAGGTCGAGATCGCCCTGCTTGGCGGTGAACTCGCACAGGGCCCTGACCGCGACGGTGTAGCCGGTCAAGCCGCCTCCTGCCACTGCAGGTAGCACACGGTCACCGGCATGCCGTGCTCCCTGCAGTAGTCGATCCAGCGCAGCTGGTTGTCCTGCAGGCGGTCGCCGGGGCCTTTCACTTCGATCATCTCGTAGCGACCCTCGGCCGGGAAGAACTGGATCAGGTCCGGAAAGCCGGTGCGGTTGTCCTTCACGTCCTGCAGGATGCGCTGGAACCACAGCTTCAGGTGAGACGCGGGGATGCAGTGCAGGGCGATGTCGAGGATGGCGCGGTCGAGATAGTCCCAGGACACGAAAGGCGACTGGATGCCGGCTTTCTCTTCCCAGGTGGCGAGGATGGCCTCGATGTGGCTGCCGTCGTCCAGGCGCGCCAGGCAGGCTTCGAACTCGCGCGCGCGGCGCTGGTGGAAGTCGGGGCTGTAGAGGTCCGCCGGGCCGCGGTGGAAGGGGTGGAAGAAGGCGCCGGGGATGGCCGCGAACACGGCCGGCCAGCACAGCAGGCCGAACAGGGTATTCGCCAGCGTGTTCTCGACGTAGAAGACCGGCGCTTCGTCGCGGTGCAGGTGCTCCAGCACCACGCCTTCGACGCGCCATTCGCCGCCCGCGTCAGTCAAAATGCGGGGCAGGTTCAGATCGAGCCGCGCGGGCGGCGGCGCCTTGCGCGCTTTCACCTTGGCGTGGCCGAGTTTACGCGCCAGGCGCGGGCCGATACGCAGCAGGTGCTGGCGTTCGGCCTCGCTTTCCGGCGCCTGTTCGGCCGCGCAGAACAGGGCGTAGGCCTGGTCGAATTTCTCGTCCTTCTCGAGTACGCGCATGGCGCGCGAGCGGGCGCCGGGGAAGCGGCATTCCGCGTAGACGGCGTGGGCGGTCTCCCAGTCCTTGTCCTTCTCGAACTGCTGGCCGATGGCGAACAGGAGTTTTTCACGGCGGCTGTCCAGCCAGTCGTTGTCGAAGCCGTGGCGCGGCACATCCTGCAGGACTGCCTGCAGCACCTCCCGAAAATCTTCGCCGCCCGGTTCGAGCTCGTAGAAGCGCTCGCGGCAGGCGTGCAGCTGCAGGTAGTGCTCGATGTCGCGGCGCGAACGGAAGCCGCGCGACGCCTCGGAAAACTCGACCTGCTCGAAGCGGAACAGGCCCAGGTCGGCCAGCACGAATTCGGTCCAGTCCTGGTGCAGGTTGCCGAAGAAAACCAGGCGCAGGCGGTCGCACAGGGGCTTCACCTGGATCGTCCACACGGTGTCGGAGCAGCCGGCGTACCACTGCGAGAAGGGACGCGGCTCGGCATGCTGCCCGCGCAGCGCTTCCAGCTGCTCGTCCTTGCGCGCCGCCTTCAACGGGGCTTTCAGGGCGAAGGCCTCGACGATTTCGGGCTTGACCAGCAGCTCGAACAGCCCGTCGATGTCGAGCACCGGATCGGCGACGATCCAGCCGGTCGGCAGCAGGTCCTGCGCGGCGGCCACCGGGCAGCCGATCTCCGGGTAGTTCATCTTCGAGGCGCGGAACAGGCTGCCCTTGCGCATCACCATGCGCACGAACAGGGCCTGGGCAGGGCGGGGCAGCTGGGCGAAGGCCTGGATGAAAGTCAGCTCCTCGCCGTCGAGGAGGTCGGCGTAGCGCTGGGCGATCCAGTCGAGGACGCGCTGGAAGTTATCCAGATAATAAAACTCGTTTTCCAGAACCCTGATCATGTCGCACCATACTGTAACTTTGTACAGTATAGCGGCGCGGCTTTGCTTTACCCAGCAGTAGCGGGGCTTTTTTACGACAGCTTGGCGTTTTGTTATGGCTTATTGGCGGCTTCCTCGGCCTCCTGGCGCTTGTTGGCGTGCTGGATGATGGCCGAGATCAGGGCGACGTCGGTGTCGACCGTGGCCGGCGCCGGCCTGGCTTGCGCAGCGGGACGGCGGCTGCGCGGCTCGGCGTGGGCCAGCGCCGCGCCGCGCACGGCGGCAGCGGAGGACGCCTTGCCGGTGGCGCTGCGCGGCGCGGCTTTGAACGTGGCGGCGTGCGCGGCCGGACGCTGGCGCTCGGCATGCAGTTCGCGCTGGCCTTCATTCTTGGCGATGCGGCCGGCATGTTGTTGCGGCGGCAGCACACGCAGCTCCGTGAGCGGGGCCGCCGGCCCGGCCGCCTCGGCCGTCTCCGCGGGCGCGAGGTCGACGATGGTGGCGCCGGCCTGCGCCTCATCCACCACGTCGGCGCTTGCCCCCGCGGACGCGGATCCGGACGCGGTCACGGCAGCCGGAACCGGCGCCGGCGGCGCGGCGGGCGCCGGCGCTTCCGCCCCCGTCCGCCCCCTGGCCCCAGC
>NZ_CAKKMV010000011.1 GCF_918697865.1 Massilia sp. Bi118
CTTCGAGCCACCTGTTGTCGACCCCGAGCCTTTTCGAACGTGTCGAAAAAAGGCCCGGACACTACAACCGAGACAGCGACGTAGACTTTAACGAAGAGGTAACGAACTATCTTGGACAGCAGTGCGCCTGCGCGGGAAGTCGTTTCCGGCAATGTCGGGAACGACGGCAATATTTAGCGCAGCAAGGCCAGCACCGCGCTCGGCTGCCCATTCGCCTGCGTCAGCATCGCCGACGCCGCCTGCTGCAGGATCTGCGAGCGGGTCAGCTTGGCCGTGGTGCTGGCGTAGTCAACATCCTGGATGCGGCTTTGCGACGCCGCCAGGTTGATCGACGAGGTCTGGGTGTTGGCGGCCGCCGCGTCGAGGCGGTTGCTGGCCGCGCCCACCACCACCCGCTGCTTGTCGACGAAATCGATCGCCTGGTCGATGTGCAGCAGCGCCACCGCGGTCTTCTTCATGTCCAGGTCGGACAGGCCCAGGGCCGAGGAATTCATGGCCGAGAACTCGAGGTTGATCAAGTCGTCCTTGCTGGTGCCGGCGCCGACCTGGATCTGCATCCGGTTGACGCCGGCGCCGGCGCCGTCGTCCAGGATGCCGAAGTCCATGTTGAAGCTCTGCAGCGGCTTGTCGGCCGAGGTATAGCCGATGTCGGACACCACGTCTTTCGCATTGCGCACCGGGCCGCCGTCGGCATCCAGGCCGCCGATCGCACCGGTGTCGGCATTGCTCAGGTTCATGGTGCCGATAAAGGCCGCGCCATTGGTCTGGAAGTCGTTCATGAACGCGCTGGCGCTGGCAATGTTGTTGTTCGTGACAGCACTCAGCGCCGTGTCCAGGTTCGCGCTCTGGTGCTCGTGCAGGTAGGTCATCAGGCCCTTCATGCCGCCTTCGACGCCGAACTTCTTCAACTGGTCGTGCAGGTAGCGCGAGGCGGCGTAGGCGCCCTCGTAGCTGGGATCGGGCGCGGCCGCGCCGGCGACGACGGCCGCCACGCCGCCGCCGGCGATCGCGCCGGCCAGGCGCTCGTCCGCGCCCTGGATCAGCTCCGCCGTGCCTTCCTTGAACCACTTCGGCAGCGAGACCATGTTCATCGAGCGGTCCATGACGGCGTGCACCATCTCGTGCGCAATGGTGCGGTCGTTATAGAAGGACGAGGATGTGCCGCCGTCGGCCGTATCGCCGCTGCCGAAGTCCGACATGTCGAGGTTCAGGCTCAGGGTTCCGACCTTGCCGTTGGATTCCGTGGACCCGGACACCGAGGCCAGCACGTTCCACTGACCGTCGTCGATCGCGCTGAGATTGAGTTTCAGGTCCGCGCCATCGCCCTCGATGCCGTAATACTTCTTGATCATTGCCTCGGCGTTGCCCAGCCAGCCGGTTTTCAGGCCGTCGATCACCTTGCGCACCTTGGCGTCGCCGCCGATGCTGCTGGTGTCCTGCGAGAACAGGGTCTGGCCGTTGAACTGGGTCGACTTGCCGACGTCGCTGATCTGGGCCAGGATCTGGGTCGCTTCCTGCTGCAGGGCGCCGCGGTCGGTGTCGGACATGCCGCCGTCGCCGGACTGCACGGCCAGCTCGCGCAGGCGCTGCAGGCTGTCGCCGATGCTGGCCATGGCGCTGTCGGCCACCTGCAGCATCGAGGTGCCGTCGTTGATGTTGCGCATGACCTGGCTCATGCCGCGCAGCTGCGAGGACATGCGCTCCGAAATCGCCTGCCCGGCGGGGTCGTCGCTGGCGCTGTCGATGCGCGCGCCCGACGTCATCTTTGCGATCGCCTTCGTGGCCGCGGCCGTATGCTCGGCAAGCTGGCGCTGCGCTTGCAGCGACAAGGTATTGTTATTGATCGACAGGGTCATGGTCGTCGTGGGAGCCGATTGGGCAGTAATCAGTCCTTAACGACATGTGCTTACAATTCTGAAGGGCAAGATGTCAATTATTTAACCTGGGTGATGAAGTCGGGGCCGATCAGATCGATCCGGTCCGTGCAGAAGGCGTCCACACCCCAGCCGAGCAACTCGGCGGCGCGTGCCGCTTCGTTGACGGTATAACAAAACAGCCCGAAGCCGGCCGCCTTGACCTCACGCGCCTGCTGTGGCGTCAGGTGGCGGTGGTTGACGTGGATGGCGACGGCGTCCACCTCGCGCGCGCGGCGCTCCCAGTCGGGCGGCAGTTCGCTCATCAGGAAGGCGCGCGGGAGTTGCGGCGCGACTTCGTGCGCCGCCAGCAGGGCGTCCATGCTGAACGAGGACAGCAGCGGCGCCCGTTCCAGCCGGCCCGGGGTGCTCCGGTCTTCCAGCTCGTCGGCGAACATGGCGGCCGCGATGCGCGCCACCGCCCCGCCGGTCTCGATCTCGTGGCCCGGCGCCGGCTTGAGTTCGATGTTCATCCACACGCCGTGGGCCTTGCAGAACTGCGCGAACTCGACGAACAGGGGCACACCCTCGCCCTCGTACTCGCGGCCGAACCAGCCGCCGGCGTCCATGCCGGCCAGCTCCAGCGCATCGTAATCGACAACGTGGCCGGAACCGGGCACCGTGCGGCCCAGGAAGGGATCGTGCATCACCACCGGCACGCCGTCGCGCGCCAGCATCACGTCGTATTCGATGGCGCGAAAGCCCGCGCGCATGCCGCGCAGGAGGCCGGCCATGGTGTTTTCCGGGGCCAGGGTGCCGCCGCCGCGGTGGGCAAGGACTTTCGGGTATCGCCACATGGTCTTACCTCTTCGACAGCCACAGGAAGAACGCCAGGTTCGCCGCGACGGTGAACCAGAATATCTGGCGGAAGGGCTGCTTGACCGTCTTGTGGCGCAGCCATTGCTGGGCCAACACAGCGCCAGGCCAGCCGCCGAAAAGGCCAAGCATCAGCAGCGTACTTTCCGGCGTGCGCCGCTCCCCCTTGCGCGCCGCCGATTTATCCAGCGCATAGCTGCAGAAGCAGACCAGGCTCATCACCAGGTAGGCGGCGCCCACCAGCGGCGGCACGTGCCAGGCGAAAGTGGTGCCGCCGTACAGCAGCGCGAACACGAGGATGGGCAGGTAGGGCGTCATGGCGGCAGCTTACGCGTTGCCGCCTGGCGTGTCCATCAGGCAAGCGCCTACCTGCCTCGGACGAATCGGACGACGTCTTCGTTGAATCGCTGCGGCGCGTCCAGGTAAGGGAAGTGGCCAGCGCCGGCATATTCGACCAGCGTCGCCTTCGGCAACTGCTTGGCCAGCAGCCGCTGGGCCGGCAGGCCGATCGCATGGTCTTCTTGCCCGGCCAGCACCAGCACCGGCATCGTCAGGCGCTCGAAGCGGCTGAAGCGGTAGGACAGGAAGCCGCTGTTCCACAGTGCCCCGCCCAGCTCGCCGGTATTGCGCAGGCCGCTTTTCGCATCGACGGCGCGCTGCTCCGCGACTTTTTTCATGTCCGGGAACATGGTCTCGTCGTTGACGCGTTCGCGGATGTCGTCGGCCACCGAGTTGAAGGCGAAGAAGCAGTCGTCCGGCGTCTCCTTGCGCTCGGCGGCGGCGGCGCGCGCCCTGGCGAGATCGGCCGGATAGCGCTTGTCCAGGAAGGCGACGCGGGCGGCGCACGCGTCGGGGATGCTCGAGGCCGCGCTGACCAGCACCAGCTTGCTGACATGCTGCGGATAGGCAGCCGCGTACTCCAGCGCCAGGGCGCCCCCGAAGGAATGGCCCATCAGCGCCAGCTTCGGAACGCCCAGCTGTTTGCGCAGGGCTTCGATGTCCTCGACCATGGCCGGAATCGAATACGCGCCGGTCCATGGACGCTCGGAGCGGCCGCTGCCGCGCTGGTCCAGGTAGACCAGCTGCAGCTTGCTTTCCAGCGCCTTGCCGGCCTGGGCCTCGAAGCTGTAACTGTTGTAGCCCGGGCCGCCGTGCAGGAACAGCAGCGGCGGCGTCCCGGCACCGGCCCGGCCGGCGACCTTGTACCACAGGCGCACATCGTTGACGACAGCCTGGTGTTCGCCGGCCTGCATGGCGCCGGTCGTGGAAGCCGCCCGGGCGGCGGGCAGGCAGGCAAGCGCCGCCAGCAAAACGGTAAGGAGTGTCGCGGAACGCATCATCGTCGGAGCCCATTGTTGTTGTAATTACGCAATTATAGAGACGATGTGCGCGCAGGCGAAGCGGACCGCCTGTTCGCACTGTCCGCACTGTCCGTTAATGAACGTACGGAGCGATTCCGCCGAAGCGCCTACCCTCCCCCTTCGACTGTCCCAACACAGGAGGAAATCATGGGCTTTGATCTAGGCAACCTGCTGAACCAGTACCTGGGCGGCGGCGCCAACGCCAACCAGGCGCAAGCCACCGACGACTTCGACCGCGTGGCGCAGCAGGCCCCACGCGAAGAGGTGGCGCGCGGCGTGACCCAGGCGCTGCGCTCGGACCAGACGCCGCCCTTCCCGCAGATGGTCGGCCAGCTGTTCGGCCATAGCGACCCCAACCAGCGCGCCGGCATGCTCAACCAGCTGATCGCCAGCCTCGGCCCGCAACTGCTGTCCGGCGTGGCCGGCGGCGCGCTCGGCAATCTGCTCGGCGGCGGCCAGAACCGCGTGACGCCGGAACAGGCGTCCCAGCTCTCGCCGGACCAGGTGCAGGACATCGCCGCCCACGCGGAAAAACAGGATCCAAGCATCGTCGACCAGATGGGCAATTTCTACTCGGACCATCCGACCCTGGTAAAAGCCCTGGGCGGCGCCGCACTGGCGATCGCGCTGGGCCACATGGCGCAAGGCATGCAACGTCACTAACGTAAAAGGAGAACACAATGGGTATCCTCGGCGACATCTTCCACAAGATCTTCCCTGGCCACCATCCGGCCAACACGCAAGCGCAGACGGGCGGCACGGCAGCGCCCAGCGCCCCTCAGGCTGCACCGGCGCCCGCGCCGGCCCAGCCATCTCCTGCCCCTGCGGCCGGCGCCGCCACAGGCACGGCCGGCGCCGCAGCTGCGCCCGCCGCGACCCTGAACCAGCAGGTGGACGTCGAGGAGGTCCTGACCAACATGCAGAAGCAGTCCGGCCAGCAGCTGAACTGGCGCACCTCGATCGTCGACCTGCTGAAACTGCTGAACCTGGACAGCAGCCTGCAGGCGCGCAAGGAACTGGCGGCCGAGCTGCACTACAGCGGCGACACCAACGACTCGGCCAGCATGAACATCTGGCTGCACAAGCAGGTCATGACTAAGCTCGCGCAAAACGGCGGCAAGGTGCCGGCCGACCTGCAGGATTGAGGCAAGGGCTGCGGCGGACGCCCGCCGCAGCCTCAAGGTGAACATGCTCTCGACAAACCAACAATCCAGCAGCAGCAAGCTGTCCGAACAGTCCAGGAAACTACTGGCGATCCGCGACGAAGTTTTTGCCGAATGGGAAAAACGTGTGCGCAAGCTGCTCACGGGCGCCGACGAGGTCAGCCATCCGGTGCTGCTCGACACCCTGCCCCTGTTCTACGGGAACATCGCGGAAGCGCTGAGCCCCGGCTACGACCGGGAAAACGCCGCCGCGGATTCGAGCGCCGCCACCGGCCATGGCAGCGAGCGGGCCCGCACGACCGAGTACCAGGCGGTCGAAATCGTGTATGAATACCAGCTGCTGCGCGACGCCCTGCTGGAGGTCGCTCACGCGCGCGGCATCCGCTTCAGCGATGAGGAGCTGCGCGTCATCGGCTCCTCCTTCGACCAGGCGATCCGCGACGCCATCGAAGAATTCACGGCCCTGCAGCGGTCCTTCCGCCAACGGGTCGCGGCCTCGCTCACGCACGACATGCGCAGCCCACTGTCGGTCATCATCTCGGGCGCGGAACTGCTGCTGGCGGCGCATCCCGGCAAGTCGGACAAGATCGTCCAGAAGATCCTCGACAACGGCCTGCGCCTGGAGCGCATGTTCCAGGAACAGCTCGACGCCCTCAGCCAGTCGACCGCGCAGGCCACGCCGCTGGAGCTCGCGCAAGTCGACGCGCTGGCGCTGGCGGTCAAGGTCGGCGAGCACGTGAACGACACGACTCCGGCGCATTGCGAGGTCAGCGGCGAACCGGTGGTCGGCTGGTGGAACGAGAGCGCGATGCGGCGCGCGCTCGAAAACCTGGCCCTGAACGCGGCCAAGTACGGCGACGGCAAGCAGGTCAGCGTGAACGTCGCCCAGACCCACGGCCGCGTGATCATCTCGGTCCACAACTGCGGCAATCCGATCCCGGACGAACGCCGCAAGGACATCTTCGAATACCTGAACCGCGGCGAAGAGTCGGACAAGACCGGCTGGGGCATCGGCCTGCCCTTCGTCCAGGAAGTCGCCAAGCGCCACGGCGGCACCGTGGTGCTCGACAGCTCGGAACAGGCCGGCACCACCTTCACGCTCGACATCCCGATCGACGGGCGGGAGTTCAACCAGGTTTGCGCGACCTGAGGGCGCGGCGTCAGTCCGCGAGGCTGGCGTTGGCGGGCGTGCCGCAGGAAAAGCAGAAGCGTGCGAACGCATTCTTGCGCGTGCGGCAGGCCTGGCAGCGGTCGAACAGGCCGATGCCGCAATGCGGACAGTGGGCCAGGGTCTTGTCCTTGAAGTTGGTCGGCCGTTCGCAGGACGGACACAAGCTCTTGCCCATCCTTTCCAGAGCAAGGTCGTAGCGCATGGTCGTGCGCCGCTCCTGCTCGGGCAGGGCCTCGGCCGCTTTTTGGCGCTCCAGCCATATCTGGAGCCAACGGACCGCGTAGCGTCCCACGACGACGGTCAGGACGATCCCGACGCCATAGCGCACGTAGCCGCCGTAGCTCGGCAGGTAAGGCACCAATTCGACGAAAAACGCAAACAGGGCAAAGAAGATGAAGCCCCAGGTGAACGGCCAGTAGGTGCCGTTGCGCTTGTGCCTGAACAGCCAGCCGGCGCATACCAGCAGCGGCACCGTCACGGCGATGCGCAGCAGGAAGACCTTGCGCACTTCGCGCTGGGTCTGTTCCATCACCAGCTTGCGGGAAGGTTCAAGCAAGGCGTCATACGCATCCCTGGCCCGGTTCTCGGCCTGTTTTGCGTCGAGCAGGACCTGCTGCTGTGCCTGAATCGCCTCCAGGGCGGCATGTTCCGCCGCGACCAGCTTGTCGAGCTCGCGGGTGCGCGTGATCAATTCGCTGTCCTGGTCCGGCCGCGCGGTGGTCTGGCGGGTGGCGACCCAATTGTCGAAGGCCTGACGGGCGCTGCGCGTGTTGGCCTCGGCGACCTCGTGCTTGTGCTGTGCCTGCTCCAGTGCGTCGCCGGCAGCTTCGCGCGTCTGCCCGGCCTGCGCCATTGCCGCTTTGAGCGGCGCGGCTTTGACCGGATCGACGAAGGCGTCTTCCGTCGGCACCGGTCCGAGGTAGGCCAGGTTGTCGATTACCTTGCTGCCCAGGCCGATCAGAAACCAGGCAAACACGAACGCGACTAGCCACAGGGCTCGCCGCATCCATGCCTCGGTCAAGCGCAAACCTTTGTTCATCGAAGCCTCCGTCAGTTTAAAAACCGCAGGTTGCCACCGATGACAGCAGGGTGCTATCGGAAAGCGCAAACCAGGCAGTTTGCGCTACCGCAGGTTTCGTATCGCGCTACCCTGCGCACATTAGAAGTACGACAGCCCCAGCGCCTTGCGCACCTCATCCATGGTCTGCGCCGCCACTTCGCGCGCCTTGAAAGTCCCCTCCTTCAGGATCTGCATGACCTGGCCCTTGTCCTTGGCAAACTCCTCGCGGCGTTCGCGGATCGGCGCCAGCATGTCCTGCAGGATGCCTTCGAGGCGCTTCTTGACGACCGAATCGCCCAGGCCGCCGCGGGTGTAGTGGGCCTTCATCTCGGCAAGCGTCTCCTTGTCGGTGTCGAAGGCGTCCAGGTAGATGAAGGCGACGTTGCCTTCCAGGTGACCCGGGTCGGACACCTTCAGGTGCAGCGGGTCGGTGTAGACCTGCTTGACGGCGGCGCGGATCTCGTCGGCGCTGGCGCCCAGGTTGATGGTGTTGCCCAGCGACTTGCTCATCTTGGCGCGGCCGTCGGTGCCCGGCAGGCGGCCGACTTCCGGCACGATCGCCTTGGCCTCGACCAGGATGTCCTTGTCCTGGCCGTAGGTGCGGTTGAACTTGCGCACGATCTCGTTGCACTGCTCGATCATCGGGATCTGGTCGTCGCCCACCGGCACGATGCCGGCCTTGAAGGCGGTGATGTCGGCGGCCTGGCTGGCCGGGTAGGTCAGGAAGCCGGCCGGGATGTCGCGCTCGAAGCCGCGCAGGAGGATCTCCGCCTTCACGGTCGGATTACGCTCGAGGCGCGCGACGGTTACCAGGTTCAGGTAATAGAAGGTCAACTCGGCCAGTTCCGGAATCTGCGACTGGATCAGGATGGTCGACTTGCTTGGGTCGATCCCTACGGCAAGGTAATCGAGCGCCACCTCGATCACGTTCCGGTGTACCTTACCTATGTCATCCATGTTGTCGGTGAGCGCCTGGGCGTCCGCGAGCATGATGAATTGGCGATATTGATCCTGGTAAGTGACGCGATTGCGCAGGCTGCCGACGAAGTGGCCGAGGTGCAGCGGTCCGGTCGGACGGTCGCCGGTGAGGATGACTGGTGCGGGAGTGGTAGGGGTTTGCAGACTCATCGGGGTTCCTTTTTATCCTTGCCCCGATCCTGCCGCGCCAACAAAAACGCCACCTTGAATCGAGGCGGCGTTTAGTGATTCACATTCAACTCTCTGGCCGCGCGCTGTCAGCGGCGCCACCAGGAAACGAGGACGGAATGTGTATTCGAAAAATTCATGGATGGCATGGTTGCAGGTTGCCGCATCGCTGTCAACCGTCAATGCGCGCCGTCGATCCCGGACATATGGACTGGCGGGGACCGCCATGAGTTTTTTGTTGCAATAAAATTAACTAGATTGGTGAAATATGAATTCCACGAAGAGCACGAACAGCCACGATCAACATCCGCTCCAGCTCTGGGGCGGTCTCGAATGCACCGTCAACCGCGTCCGCGACGACTACTTCCACCAGCTCGACCGCAACGGCCACGCCACCCGCCCGGCCGACATCGAGCGTTTCGCCTCGCTCGGCATCCGCGCGATCCGCTACCCCATCATCTGGGAGCGCACCGCGCCGGATGGCGTCGATAAAGCCGACTGGTCCTGGCCGGACGAGCGCCTGAACGCCCTGCGCGAAGCCGGCGTCACGCCGATCGCCGGCCTGGTGCACCACGGCAGCGGGCCGCGCCACACCAGCCTGGTCGACCCCGCCTTCGCCGAACAGCTGGCCGAGTATGCCGGCGCGGTGGCCGCGCGCTATCCCTGGCTGGAGTACTACACCCCGGTCAACGAACCCTGTACCACTGCACGTTTCGCCGGCCTGTACGGCGTCTGGTACCCGCACGGCCGCGACGACCGCACTTTCATCGAGGCCCTGCTGGTGCAGTGCCGCGCGGTGGTGCTGGCTATGCGCGCGATCCGCGCCGTCAACCCGAACGCCAAGCTGGTGCAGACCGACGACCTCGGTAAAACCTACAGCACGCCGGAACTGGCCCGTGTGGCCGAGTTCTACAACGAGCGCCGCTGGCTGGCCTGGGACCTGTTGTGCGGCATGGTCAACCCCGAGCACCCGCTGTGGGGCTATCTCACCAAAACCGGCATCGCGGAAGACGAATTCCTGTGGTTCCGCGAGAACCCCTGCCCGCCCGACATCATCGGCGTCAACTACTACGTGACCAGCGAGCGCTGGCTCGATCACCGCCCGGACCGCTACCCGCCGCACCACCGCGGCGTGGCCGACGGCATCCCCTGCGCCGACATCGAAGCCTCGCGCGCGCTGGCCACGCCCACCGCCGGCATCGCCCCGCTGCTGGCCGAGGTCTGGGAGCGCTACCGCATCCCGCTGGCCATCACCGAAGCCCATATCGACGCGAATCGCGAAGACCAGCTGCGGTGGCTGCTGGAGATATGGGAAGCGGCCAAGGAATCGCGCAACAACGGCGTCGACCTGCGCGCGGTGACGGTGTGGTCGCTGCTCGGCTCCTTCGACTGGAACAGCCTCGTCACGCAGAACCGCGGCTACTACGAGCCGGGTCCTTTCGACGTGCGTTCGCCCGAGCCGCGCCCGACCGCGCTGGCGCGCATGATGCGCGAGCTGGCCTCGAACCGGCCGCTGTCGCACCCGGTGCTGCGCGGCCAGGGCTGGTGGCGCCGTCCGGGCCGCTTCCTGTGCCCGCCGGTGGCGACCCCGGCCGCCCTCACCTCGATCACAGCGGACGGCCACACCCTGGTCGGCAAAGGCTCCCGTCCGATCCTGATCACGGGCGCCAGCGGCACCCTTGGCCGTGCCTTCGCGCGCCTGTGCCGCAAGCGCAACCTGGCCTACCGCCTGCTGTCGCGCCAGGACATGGACATCACCGACCCCGACTCGGTCGAGCGCGCGCTGGCCCATCACCAGCCCTGGGCGGTAGTCAACACCGCCGGCTACGTCCGCGTGGACGAGGCCGAGAACGACGTCGAGCGCTGCATGCGCGAGAACGCCATCGGCCCGGCCATCCTGGCCGCCGCCTGCGCCCGCCACGGGATCCACCTGACGACCTTCTCCAGCGACCTGGTGTTCGACGGCGCGCAGGACCGCCCGTATGTCGAAAGCAGTGCGGTATCGCCACTGAACGTGTACGGCCGCAGCAAGGCGGAAGCCGAGCAGCGCGTGCTGGACAAGCATCCGGGCGCGCTGGTGGTGCGCACCTCGGCCTTCTTCGGGCCCTGGGACAAGCACAACTTCGTCACCCTGGCCCTGCAGGCCTTCGAGCGCGGCGAGCCCTTCACGGCCGCGAGCGACATGACGGTCTCGCCGACCTATGTTCCCGACCTGGTGCACGCCTGCCTGGACCTCGCCATCGACGGCGAGGCCGGCATCTGGCACCTGTCGAATGCCGGCGGCGTCAGCTGGTCCGAGCTGGCCCTGAAGGCGGCACAGGCGGCCGGCATCGACGCCAGCCGCCTGGAAGCGAAGCCGGCTGCACACTGCGGCTTCGTCGCCGCGCGCCCCGGCTACACGGCCATGACCAGCGAGCGCGGCATCCTGCTGCCGGCGCTGGACAATGCCCTGGCCCGCTACCTCGAGCTGCGCAACCAGGAAGATCCGGAGATGGAAGAACTGATCCGGGCGATGGAAACCCGCCAGCCGGTGGCCGGCGAGCAGCGCCAGATGGAGGAAACGCCGGTGGAGGCTTTCCAGGCGCAGCGTTCCTGACGCGCCGCGGCGGCGTCAGGGCGCCCGCGCGCTCACGACGCGCGAGACCGACTGCAGCACCACGATATCGGGTTCCGTGTTGAACGCGATTTCGGCTCCGGCGCCCACGTCGGTCTCGGCTGGCACATAGAATTTGCACATGCCCAGCGAGGTCTTGTGCCCGGCGCCACCGGTCACGATGATGTCGCCGGCTGGCGTCGGGAAGCAGGCCTTGATCGCATTGAAGTTACCCTGGCCGTGGTAAAAATCCGTTTTACTGGCCTTGCCGTGAAACTCGTTGGCCTCGTTCAGTGCAGCCGCGAGATCGGCTGCATGGATGGCGAGCGGCTCATGATGGAAATGGCCCAGGTGTCGCTGGTGAACTGGTCCTGCCCGATCGGGTCCAGCCTGGTGAACAAGATCCGGTCCAGCAAGTCGATGTGCCGCGGCTCGGGTGTCAACCGGCAAGCTTATCAGTTTAGTCGTGTAAAAAACTCTCCGAATGTCGCAGGCGCACACTTTCAGCGCGGCCGTGCCACAGCCTGGCAATATTGTTGACTGCCCGTCACAAGTCAACTGAAAATCATGCACCCGACATTGTGAGGAGCCAGCCCGTGAAGCCCACCGCTTTTTTGACCACCCTTGGCCTTTTGCTGGGATGTGCCGCCACCAATTTCGCGGAGGCGACCACGCCGAAGCAACCCGAAGTGTATGTCAAGCTGCCCAGCCGCGGCAGCTTTGCCGGCACTGTCGCCAACAACGTCGCCGACGGCCTGTTCTCGAACGGCGACACCTACAAGGGTGGATGGAAGGACGGCAAGCCCGACGGCATCGGCACCATGCGCTACGCGCTTGGCGGTGCGTATGAAGGCGAATGGAAGAATGGCCTGCGCGATGGCAAGGGGGTCATGAGCTTTGCCGGCAGCGGCCGCCGTGCCGAAGTGCGTTTCGCAGACGATCGCAGGATCGACGTGGCGGTCGCCCCTGCGCCTCCGGCACCAAGCGCTACCGGATTCTTCCTGCTGTCGGACGAAGAGATCACGGGTTCCCACATCCGGAACAAGCTTGTCTACAGCCCCCTGCCGCTGGACCGCGGCTTCGACGATCTGACGCCCGAGCAGCAGGGCCTTGTTCGCTCCTACTACCCGGCGCTGGATGCCGGCGACGACCCGCCCTATCCGCTGACAGGCGGGAAAGAGCTGTACAAGCTGCTGGAGTCGATGATCCGCTACCACGCGCTGAAGGACGACGTACTCGTCTATGTGGCGGTGGACGCGGATGCGAAGGTGAGCTCGGTAAGCGCGGCCAGCCCCCTCGAACCCAAGTTCAGGGAAATGATCGCCACCGCAGCCGGCCTGCTCAAGTACAAGCCGGCGAAATGCGCCCGCCAGCCCTGCCCGGGCATCGTGCCCTTCAACCTGAAACTGCACATCAATGCTTTGCAATGATAAGGCGCCCGTCATGAAACCTGTCACCCTCCTGTTCTCCCTCGGCCTGGCTATGAGCCCTGCCGCCACCGCCTTCGCCCAGGCGCCCGCACCGGCGCCGGCCACCGCGCCAAACGAAGTCCAGCTCAAGCTGCCCAACGGCGGCACCTACATCGGCACCGTCACCAACGGCGTCCCCGACGGCAAGGGCTATTTCCAGGACCCGGATGGCACGCAGTACGAAGGCGAAGTCCACATGGGGCAGCGCACCGGCACGGCCGAGGCCCTGTCCCCGAAGGGCGACCGCTACCGGGGTGAATGGAAGGATGGGCTGCCCGACGGCGCCGGCAAGATGACTTACATGCTGGGCGGCTCCTACGAGGGCGAGTGGAAGAAGGGCCGCCGCCACGGCAAGGGCATCATGACGTTTGCCGGCAGCGGCCGCAGCGCCGAGGTGCGCTTCGAAAACGGCCAGCGCGTCGACGTGCCGGTGGAGCGCCCTTCCGCGGCCACCAGGTCGGCCAGCTATTCGCTGACGGGCAACGCGCCCACCGGCTCCCACCTGCCCAACAAGGTGGCTTACGGCACGCTGCCGCTGGACAAGGGCTTCGACGAGCTGACGGCCGACCAGCAGCGCTTCGTGCGCTCCTACTACCCGGCGCTCGACGTCGGCGACGATCCGCCCTACCCGCTCAAGGGCGCGCAGGAACTGTACACCGCCCTGTCGACGCTGGCGGGCCGCCTCAACTTGCGCGACGACATCCTGCTGTACGTGGCGGTGGATGCGAACGGCAAGGTCACCAGCGTCACCACTTTCGGCAAGCTGGCGCCGGACATCAAGCGCGCGATCGGCACCGCCGCCGGCCTGCTCAAGTACAAGCCGGCGCAGTGCGGCGGCCAGCCCTGCTCCGGCGTGGTGCCCTTCAACCTGTCGCTGACCGTCAGCTACTGAGGCTGTCGGCGGCCAGCGGCAGGCGCACGCTGAACGCGCTGCCCTTGCCCAGGCCCTCGCTGCCGGCGGCGATGGCGCCGCCATGCATGTCGACCAGCCCCTTGGCGATCGACAGGCCGAGTCCGAGGCCGCCCTGGGAGCGGTCGATGGTGGTCGGCCCCTGAACCAGGGAATCGAAGATCGTCGGCAGCACCTCGGCATCGATGCCGACGCCGGTATCGAGGACCTCGAGCACGACCATGCCGTCCTCGATCGCGTTACGCACCGTGATGCTGCCGCCCTCGGGCGTGTACTTGATCGCATTCACCAGCAGGTTGTCGACCACCTGTTCCAGGCGGGTGCGGTCGCCCAGCACCCAGGCTTCCACGGTCTGCACGTCCCACCGGTGGCGCTTGGTCTCGGCCATGCTGCGCGAATCGCAGCAGAAGCGCAGCAGCTTGCCGATGTCGACCCGCTCCGTCGCCAGCGTGACCTTGCCGGACAGGACCCGCCGCACGTCGAGCAGGTCTTCCACCATCCGCGTCAGGTGGCGCAGCTGGCGCTGCGCGACTTCCCAGGCTTTGTCCAGCCTGGCGGGCGCCATGTTCGGCAGGCGGATCACGGCGATGGCGCCGCTGATCGCCGCCAGCGGATTGCGCAGCTCGTGGCTTAGCATGGAGAGGAAGGTGTCCTTGGCCTCGCTTTGCGCCTCCGCCTGCCTGCGCGCGGCGCGCTCGCTGTCCAGCAGCCGTTCGCGCTCGTGCTCCAGTGCCATGCGCGCGGCGCTCTCCTGCGACAGGGCGACGCTGGTGCGGTGCAGTTCGCCCAGCAGCACGTCCGCCTCCTTCAGCTGCGAGCGCGTGACCGGCGTGACTTCGCCGCGCGCCAGGGCATGGGCGGCCAGGGTCGCATTCCCGAGCGACTTGTCGATCCGGCGGGCGAACAGGAAGGCGATGCCGACCGCGCCGCCCAGCACCACCAGCAACGCCATCGCCGCGGACCAGGCGGTCAGGCGCGATGCCGACTCGATTTCCGCGACCGGCACGCCGATCGCCACCGTCCAGCCGGTCAACTCGGAACGCACGAAGACGTCGTAGACCTCGACGCCCTCGCGGGTCGGGTGGCGCAGCACGCCGCTGTACGAAGCTTGCGACGCGGCGCGCAGTTCCGGGCGCACCGGCTCGCCGATGAAGCGCTCCGCATTCCTGCTGCGCGCGATGGTGAGGCCCTTGACGCCGGACACCCCGACGATCCAGCTGGCCGGCAGGTTGCTGCGCTTGAAGACCTTGTTGAAATAATTCGGATCGAAGATCTGGGTGACCACGTATTTCTTCCCGGCCGAGACAGGCAAGGGGACACTCACCGATACCACGCCGCGCTTCGAACTGGCGCCGACAAAATACCCGCTCACCCTGGTCTTCCGGCTGTCGTAGACCTCGGCGGCCCAGCTGCCGGATTTTTTGGCGAGCGGCGTCCCGTAAGGCACGTAGGTGTTCATCAGGCCGTTGCCTTCGTAATCGGCGATCAGGGTCCAGCTCAGCGGCGATTTGCGGGTGGCGGACAGGAGCCGGTGCAGGCGCTCGAAATTGTCGCTCGCGATGTCCTGCGAATTCGCGATATTGTTGATGGAGGCTTCGGCGATGGCGATTTCGCTGTCGATCAGCAGCGAGGTCGAACGCGCCACTTCCTCGATGGCGTGGATGCGCGCTTCGCGCTCGAAGCGCAGCAGCATCGACAGGCCGAGTATCGACAGGCCGGCGACCGGGACGATGATCGCCACCAGCATTAAAAGTAGGTAAGTGCGTGTCTTCATCAAATATTCTTCCAACAAGAAGGCAGCGCAGCGGAAAACTGCTGAATATGAGCAAACTTGCCATATTAACAGTTTTGCACATGCAGCGTTATACAATGGCGCGCAATGTTTTTCATGAAAGGCCGACATCCGTGCAAGAGCAACACCCCTTTCCCTTCCTCCGGGAAATCCTGCTGTTCCTCAGCCTCGCTGGCATCCTGATCCCGCTAATACAGCGCCTGCGCATCAACCAGGTGCTGGGTTTCCTGGCGGTGGGCGCCCTGTTCGGGCCTTTCGGCCTGGGGCGCATGGCCGTCGATCATGCCTGGCTGGCCTGGTTCACCTTCCCGAACAACGAGGACGTGGCCATGCTGGCCGAACTCGGGGTGTTGTTCCTGATGTTCATGATCGGCCTGGAACTGTCGGCGGCGCGCCTGTGGGCGATGCGGCGCTGGGTGTTCGGGGCCGGCAGCGCCCAGGTAGTGCTGTGCGCCCTGCTGCTCGGCGGCGCCGTGTGGCTGCTGCTGGGCCAGTCCATGGAAGCCTCGCTGGTGCTGGGCCTGGTGCTGTCGCTCTCGTCCACCGCGGTGGTGATGCAGCTGCTGAGCGAGCGCCATACCACCGGCACCCCGCTGGGCCAGGCCGCGTTCGCGGTGCTGATGCTGCAGGACCTGGCGGTGGTGCCGATCCTGATCCTGATCGGCGCGCTCGGCGGCGGCAGCGGGGCGAATGACAACGTGGCGATGATCGCGCTGCTGGCGATGGCAAAGGCGGCGCTGGCCATCGCCCTCATCTACCTGATCGGCGGACGGGTGATCCACCCGCTGTTCCGCGCCTTCGCCCGCCAGCGCCAGCCGGACGTGTTCATGGCGCTGATCCTGTTGAGCACCTTCGGCATCGCCGGCCTGTCGGCCATGGCCGGGCTGTCGATGGCACTGGGCGCCCTGATTGCCGGTTTGCTGCTGGCCGAGACCGAGTTCAAGCACGAAGTCGAGCTGATGGTCGAGCCCTTCAAGGGCCTGCTCATGGGCCTGTTCTTCATGACGGTCGGGATGGGCATGGACCCGCTGCAGATCCTCCATGCGCCGCTGTGGCTGGCCTGCGCGGTGGCCGTGCTGGTCCTGTTGAAAGCCATCGTGATCGCGCCGGTGATGCGGCTTGGCGGCCTGTCCTGGGGCCGCGCCGTCGAGGGCGCCCTGCTGCTGGGCCAGGGCGGCGAATTCGCCTTCATCGTGATCGGCTATGCGATCAGCTCAAAGCTGCTGGAACCCGGCCTGGGCGGGCGCGTGATGCTGGCGGTCGGCCTGTCGCTGTTCCTGACGCCGCTGCTGGCGCGCATCGGCAAGGGCATCGGCGAGCGCGCCGAAAGCCAGGCGCGCGAACAGGAGACGCAGCAGGCGCAGGGCGAGCTCGAAGATGCGCGCGGACGGGTGGTGATCGCCGGCTTCGGCCGCGTCGGCCAGCAGCTGGCCAAGCTCCTGGCAAGCCAGGGCATTCCCTACGTCGCTTTCGAGAACGATGCCAAGCTGGTGTCCGAGCTGCATGCCAAGGGTGTGCCGGTCTACTTCGGCAATGCCTCGCGCCCCGAGCTGCTGCGCCGCGTGCATGCCGACGAAGCGCCGGCCATCGTGCTGACCATGGACCATCCGAGTTCGGCGCTGCAGGCGGTGCGCGGGATCCGGCGCGAATTCCCGCACGCGCAGCTGTTCGCCCGCTCGCGCGACGAGAAGCATGCGCGCGCCCTCAAACTGGCCGGCGCCAGCGTGGTGGTGCCGGAGACCCTGGAAGCCAGCCTGCAGCTGTCTGCCTTCGTGCTGGAATCGATGGGGCTGGACGAGCGCCTGGTCGACAGCATCGTCGACCGCGAGCGCGACCAGTTCGCGCAGACGCTGACGGCGCCGGGCAGCGCCGTATAATCCAGCCCGACAATAACGCATCCATTGAGGACAAGATGGCATCCGAGACGAACACCCTGCCCGGCGCGCTGAGCCATATCCGCGTGCTGGATCTTTCGCGCGTGCTGGCCGGCCCCTGGTGCTCGCAGAACCTGGCCGACCTCGGCGCCGACGTGATCAAGATCGAGCGCCCGGACAGCGGCGACGACACCCGCGCCTGGGGCCCGCCCTACGCGCCCGACGCGGACGGCAAGGCGACCGGCGAAGCCGCCTACTACCTGTCCGCGAACCGCGGCAAGCGCTCGGTGACGGTCGATATCGCCAGCCCGGACGGCCAGGCCCTGCTGCGCGAACTGGCCAGGCATTGCGACGTGGTGCTGGAGAACTTCAAGGTCGGCCAGCTGAAGCGCTACGGCCTGGACTACGAATCGCTGAAAGAAGTCAAACCCGACATCGTCTACTGCTCGATCACCGGCTTCGGCCAGGACGGCCCCTACGCGCACCGCGCCGGCTACGACTTCCTGATCCAGGGCATGGGCGGTTTGATGTCGGTGACCGGCGAGCGCGACGAGCTGCCGGGCGGCGGCCCGCAGAAAGCCGGCGTGGCCCTGACCGACCTGATGACCGGCATGTACGCCACCATCGCCGTGCTGGCCGCGCTGACCTACCGCGACCGCAGCGGCGAAGGCCAGTACATCGACATGTCCCTGCTCGACACCCAGGTGGCGATGCTGGCGAACGTCGGCAGCAACTACCTGAACAGCGGCAAACGCCCCAGGCGCTGGGGCAATGCCCACGCCAACATCGTGCCCTACCAGACCTTCGCCTGCGCGGACGGCCACATCATCGTCGCCGCCGGCAACGATGGCCAGTACCGGAAGTTCGTGGAAGCCGGCGGCCGGCCCGAACTGGCCGATGACGAGCGCTTCGCCACCAATCCCCAGCGCGTGAAAAACCGCGACGTACTGGTGCCGCTGCTGGCCGAGATGGTTGCCACGCGCGGCCGCGACGAGTGGATTGCAATGCTGGAAGAAAAGGGCGTGCCCTGCGGCCCGATCAACAACCTGGACGAGGTCTTCGCCAATGAGCAGGTCAAGGCGCGCGGCATCGAGATCGCCCTGCCCCATCCGACCGCGGGTGAAGTAAAACTGGTGCGCAGCCCGATGCGGATGTCGGCGACGCCTGCCACCAGTGACAAGGCGCCGCCGCTGCTCGGCCAGCATACCGAGGAGGTGCTGGCCGAGATCCTGGGCAAGAGCGGCGAGGAGATTGCCGCTCTGCGTGAGAAGAAAGTTCTTTGATCGTAGGGTGGGGTAAATCAGTCCGGGGGACTGAGTAAGTCAGTCCGGGGGACTGACTTACATGCCCACGATTAGCTTCTCAATGCAGCTGGTGCTTGAGCTGGGACAGTTCAGCATGCACCTTGCTGACCGCCGTCTCCAGCTGCGGCGACATGCTCGATGCCGAGCGGCTGATACGCTTGGCTTCGTCGCCCATCGATTCCAGGTCATCGACGGCCTGGACCATGCGCTGCTGATCCTGCGACTGCATTACCTGCTGGGCCTGCTGGGATTCGCGGGCCATTTTCTCGATGCAATCCTTCAGGTCGTCCGGCGCACCGCCCGAACGGCAGGCCTGCTCGGCTTCCTTGATGGTTTGCTGGATGTGGGTAAAACGCTGCTGGATTTCGTTTGCTTGCAACATGACGTGCTCCTTGCAGTGGTTGAAACAGGAGCTAAATGGTAGACCCCTTGACGGAGTGGCGGCGCACGAACGGTATGGTTGAGATGGCTAAATCTGCCGGATTTGATTGGCTTTTACGCTAGATCGCTGTTTTCTAACGATATATTTGCCGAATTCAAGCCGGTATGCAGCCCGGTGACGAGGAACAGACCGCCAGACACCGCGGCGGCGCCGAGGCCATTCCGCTGGCCGGCAAAAGCGTCTTCCGGCATGAGCATCTCGCATTCGGCGCTGAGCACGTAGGCTTGCCCATAGCACACCATCAGCTTTCCATCGAAGGCGGTGAACGGCGGAATGGTCATGGCGTCTTTTCTGTTGACTGGTTGCTCACCAGTCTATTCAAAAAATATCCTAGCAACAACTATCGAGTAAGAGTGTTCAGCCCACCTTGACCGGCTCCAGCGGCGCCAACCCACGCAGCCGCAAGGCCACCGCCATCGCCGCCAGCAGCACCGCCCCCAGCATGCTCACCACCCCGGCCCAGCCGGCCCAGGCCCAGACGATGCCCGAGACCCAGCCGACCACGCTGGAGCCCAGGTAGTAGAAGAACAGGTACAGGGCCGAGGCCAGCGCCTGGGGCGGACGCGCACGCCGGCCGACCCAGCTGCTGCACACCGAGTGCGAGGCGAAGAAGCCAAAGGTGAACAGGCCCATGCCGGCGACGATCAGCAGCACCATGCTCGAGAGTGTCAGCAGCAGCCCGCCCAGCATCACCAGCATCACCATCCACAGCACGTTGCGGCGACCCAGGCGGTCGGCCAGCTTGCCGGCCCAGACCGAGCTGAAGATGCCCAGCAGGTACAGGATGGACAGGGCGCCGACCGCGCTCTGGCGCAGGCCGAAGGATGGCGCCAGCAGGCGGTAGCCGATGTAGTTGTACATGCTGACGAACACACCCATCAGCAGGAAGGACAGCGAGAACAGCCAGGGAAGTCCGGCGTCGCTCACATGCTTCGCCGTGCCGCTGAACAGCGCGCGCCAGCCGCCCTGCCCGCCGCGGAAGTTGGTCGATGCCGGCAGGCTGCGATTGAATTCCCAGGCCGCGTACAGGCCCATCGCGCCCATCGCGCCGACGGCGATGCGCCAGTCGTAGAAGTCGCTGATGACGGAGGCCAGCACCCGGCCCGTCATGCCGCCAAAGGCGCTGCCGCCGATGTACAGGCCCATCGAGTGGCCCAGCGAGGGGCCGGCGATTTCTTCGCTCAGGTAGGCCATGGCCAGGGCCGGCATCCCGCCCAGCAGCAGGCCGAGCAGCGCGCGCAGCAGGAGCAGCTGGCCGTAGCCCTGGGCGAAGGCGGCCAGCAGGGTCAGGACGCCGCCGCAGAACATCGAGCCGGCCATCAAGGGCTTCCTGCCGTAGCGTTCGGACAGCACGCTGGAGGCCAGCAGCGACACCGCCAGGGTGCCGGTGGCCACCGACAACGCCAGGCTGCTTTGCGCGGGGGTCAACTGGAAATCGTGGGCCAGCAGCGGCATCAGCGGCTGCACGCAATACAGGAGGGCGAAGGTGGAGAAGCCGCCGAAAACCATGGCGCGGTTGATGCGCCTGAATTCAGGGCTGCCTGCCGAGATGGGAGTATGAGACATGCCGGTTATCATATTCGCAAACCGGGCCGGCATGTCTATCGGGGAAACTACGGATACTCGGCGTCCAGCTCCGAACCGGCAAAGTTTTCCAGCTCGACGAACAGCTGCTTCATCGGCGTGCTGCCTGCGATGTCGCGCAGGATGTCGCTGTTGCGGTAGAGGGCGATGCGCTCGGCGATGACCACGTGGTGGGGTGCCGGGATGTTCTCCAGCAGCTTGGCCCAGCCGGCCTCGAAGTCCGGCTTCCGCTTGCGCACCGTCTTGACGAGGGCTTCGAACTCCCTGTGGTTGGTGCGCGCGACGATCCGCCCTGCTCCTTCGATGCCGAACACGATCGCCAGCGCGATCACGCCCTCGGCGTTCAGGTCCGGGTCCTGCACCGCGCCTTCGTAGTGATGGCGGCGCAGCCACTGGGCCGCGCGCACGATCGCCTGCACGCTCTTGCGCTGCTTGAGCTGGGCCTGGTAGCGCTCGTAGCCCGACCAGGTCTCGCCGGGGTCGGCGGTGCAGAGGTCGACGAACAGTTCCTTCAGGCGGCGCTGGGCGTAGACCGGATCGGTGTCGAACTCTCCCACCAGGCTGTCTTCCGGCAGCGCGGCGAGTTCGCGGACCAGGCGGAAGCCCTGCTGGAACACGAGCTCCGCCCCTTCCGAGATCAGCAGCGAGGCCGCGGCCTTGTCGCCGACTTCGTCGTCGGTTTCGTCTTCCATCAGGTATTCCAGGCCCAGCGACATGCCGCCGACGCTCAAGAGCAGCGCGCGCTGGATGCCTTCGGCGGTGCGGTCGTTGGTGAACTTCTCGGCCACCATCGCCGTGATGCCGGCCAGCTCGTCGGCCAGGCCGGCGGCTTCGTCGGGACTCGCGGTTTGCGCCAGGTGGCGGATCGCGCGGACCAGGCGCGGCAGCTTCTCGATGACGATCGCAGGCAGCATGGATGCAGAAACTCCGCTCACGAGAAGATGTCCGTGCCCATGCTGCGGCGGCTGCTGCGCTTGGGCGCGCTGCGCACCGACGGCACCTGCTTGCGCAGGCGGTACAGCAGTTCGCGGGTGCTACGGTGCGGGAACTCGGACTCGTCGTCCTCGTCTTCCGGCAGCTCGACGTCGGCCAGGTCGGCGGCATTGCGGAATTCCGGGAACAGTTCCAGCAGCGAACGCTCCCAGCCGTCTTCGCTGGCCTTGGCCAGGTCGATCGCCAGCGGCACGATGTCGCTGTCGGCGCTGGTCTGGCCGGTCACGTAGCGGCCCTTGCTGCCGATCTCGCCCGCCACTTCCAGGATTTCCTTCGGCGCCAGCGACCAGACGATCGCGAACGCAGTCGCGCCCCAGTCCGAGGACGAGGCTTCGCTCAGCAGCTCGTGGCGGCGGTCTTCGTCGTCGGTGGCGTAGACCACGCCGTGCATGTGGTTGAACAGGTTCTCGGCGATGCGCTCGGGATCGTCCTCGATCATGTCGTCCGGCCAGGTGGCGGCCAGGTAGGCCAGGCTCTCGGCCCAGGCCTTCGGCGGCACCAGCAGGGTCGCGACCGAGGTCTTGGCGCCGTCGAAGCCGGCCAGGTGCAGGGCCGTCACCTGCGGCGGCAGGGTCGACAGCACCTCGGCCACGGCATAGTCGCCGTGCTCGTCGGCGGCCTTGGACAGGGCTTCCTCGGCGTGCTGCAGGGAGCCGGCCAGCACCAGTTCATTGACCTGGCGGGTCAGCGCCGGCAAGTTCGATTTGGATTCATTGGCTTTAGATTCGTCGCTCATTCGCGGTCACCTCCGTCCTGGTCGAAGAGTTGGGTGAAGTCGTCGCCGGCCGCGCTTTCGTCGAGGTCCTCGTCGTCGCCCTCGTCGCCGCGCGCCAGCTGGTCGAGCGACTGGTCGTCGTCTTCCCAGCGCGCCTGGTTCTTGTACAGGAAGGCGGTGACGATGGCCTGGCGCGCCAGTTCAGGATGGTTGTCGCAGATGGCCGCGTACATGGCCTTGCCTTCGTCGTCGCCGTCGCAATTCGCCATCCCGAAGACCTTGGCGGGGTCGTCGCTTTCATAATCCATGGCTTCGCGGACCAGGCCTTTCGGGTCCGTAAAGCGGATGCGGTCGACCAGTGCGAAGGCCATCATGTTGACGTCGTCGAGGCCGTCGCCGTTGCCGTATTCCGACACCAGGGCCTGCACCATCATGTCGTAGTTCTTGCGGTTGGGCGGGTCGCCGAGCGTGCCGTCGATCTGGCCTTCGAGTTCGCGCGACTGGAAGGCGAATTCCGGATGTACTTTTTTCATGGTTGCTTCAATCTCTGTCTGTTAATGCCGCCATCAATGCGGGAGGTTCACGCCATTGAGCGCGAACACCGAGCGCCACAGCTCGAAGGCCTCGCCTTCGGCGTCGAGGACGATGCGGTGGTTGACGCTCTGGTTGTATTCGGCGCGCTTGGCCGGGTCGGACAGCACCTCGTAGGCCTTGGTGACGGCCTTGAAGCGCGCCTCCGCCCCCGGCGCCTGGTTGCGGTCCGGGTGGTAGCGCATCGCGAGCGAACGGTAGACTTTCTTGATCTCGTCATCCGTCGCATTCGGCGCGACGCCGAGGATCGCGTATAAATTTTCCACTTGGAAGTCTCCGGCTGGTGCCCGAAAAAAACAATAATCCGCGATTATGCTATAGAAAGCGCTATCTTGACAGACGGGCCACCCTGACCGGCAAGGGCAGCGGCAGCGCCCGGGGGCGGCCGGCGGCGTCGCGGCGCAGCGTGAACGGCAGCCCTGCCAGGGCCAGCAGATAGGCGGTGACGAGGTCGCGGTGGGAAGCTGGCGTCTGCATGCTTGGCCTTGTGGTGAGAGACAATATCCCCAAGTATGCCCAGAGGCGTCCTTTGCAAACCGTGCGCTTGACCACATAGCTACGGTAAAATGCCTGTCATCTAACCCATCCAAACACCTTTTTCATGAGCATTGATAAGAACACCGCGGCTGCGGCAACGCCCGCGCCGTCGTCGAATTTTGTTCGCGCGATCGTCGAATCCGACCTCGCGGCAGGCACCCACACGCGCGAAGGCATGCCTTCGGTCATCACCCGCTTCCCGCCGGAGCCGAACGGCTACCTGCACGTGGGCCACGCCAAATCGATCTGCCTGAACTTCGGCCTGGCGCGCGACTACCAGGGCCGCTGCAACCTGCGCTTCGACGATACCAATCCGGAAAAGGAAGACCAGGAATACGTCGACACCATCATGGACAGCGTCAAGTGGCTGGGCTTTTCCTGGGAGCAAGGCGGCCAGGAACACCTGCACTACGCCAGCGACTATTTCGACCAGCTGTACGCAATGGCCGAGTACCTGATCGAGAAGGGCTATGCCTACGTCGACAGCCAGAGCGCCGAAGACATGTCGCGCAACCGCGGCAATTTCGGCACGCCGGGCACCAACTCGCCTTTCCGTAACCGCCCGGCCGAGGAATCGCTGCAGATCTTCCGTGACATGAAGGCCGGCAAGTACAAGGACGGCGAGCACATCCTGCGCGCCAAGATGAGCGAAGACGCGATGTCCTCGCCCATCATGACCAACCGCGACCCGGCCCTGTACCGCATCCGCCACGCGCATCACCACCGCACCGGCGACAAATGGTGCATCTACCCGATGTACGACTACACGCATCCGATCTCGGATGCGCTGGAGAACATCACCCACTCGCTGTGCACGCTCGAGTTCCAGGACCACCGCCCCTTCTACGACTGGCTGGTCGAGACCCTGGCCGAGGGCGGCTTCTTCCAGCGCCCGGTGCCGCGCCAGTACGAATTCTCGCGCCTCAACCTCACCTATGTGGTGATGTCGAAGCGCAAGCTGCGCGCCCTGGTCGACGAGCAGGTCGTCACCGGCTGGGACGACCCGCGCATGCCGACCATCGTCGGCCTGCGCCGCCGCGGCTACACGCCGGAATCGCTGCAGCTGTTCGCCGAGCGCATCGGCGTGTCCAAGGCCGACGGCTGGATCGACATGAGCACGCTGGAAGGCGCGCTGCGCGACGACCTCGATCCGAAGGCGCCGCGCGCGATTGCCGTGCTGCGTCCGCTGAAGCTCATCGTCGACAACTTCCCGGAAGGCGAAGCGGTCGAGTGCAGCGCCCCGGTCCACCCGCACCATCCGGAAATGGGCGCCCGCTCCTTCCCGTTCACGAAAGAGCTGTGGATCGAGCAGGAAGACTTCATGGAAGTCCCGAGCAAGGGCTACCACCGCTTCACCCCGCCGACCGCCGACAAGCCGGGCGCCCGCGTGCGCCTGAAGTATGGCTTCGTGGTCGAGTGCACCGGCTACGACAAGGACGAAAACGGCAAGGTCACCGCAGTCCACGTGAACTATTTCGAGGACTCGAAATCGGGCACGCCTGGCGCCGACAACTACAAGGTCAAGGGCAACATCACCTGGGTCAGCGCCGCGCAGGCCCTGGAAGCGGAAGTGCGCCTGTACGACCGCCTGTTCAGCGACCCGAACCCGGACGCCGGCGGCAAGGACTTCAGGGAAGTGCTCAACCCGAACGCGCTGGAAACCGTCACCGCTTACCTGGAGCCGGGCCTGAAGGCGGCGGAACCGGAGCAGCGCTTCCAGTTCGAGCGCCATGGCTACTTCGTGGCCGACCGCGTCGATTCGCAGCCGGGCAAGCCCGTGTTCAACCGTGTGACCACGCTGAAGGATAGCTGGGGCAAGTAAGCCGAGTCGGCAAACTGCCTGAAAAGGACGATGCCCGGTTGCGAACCGGGCTTTTTTTTATCGCAAGCGCATGCGACAACACAAACCTTCATTCACAATCCAGACACAAAATTGACAAAAATCAATCAAAAAAGTCGTCTTAATAGGATTGGCAACTCTCCAACCTGATAGGCTGGCAATTGCCTCCGAATTCCGTAATTTTAGGCAATGCGATCTTCGGCAGTGCCGCCGGGACGTTGCGGGGGAGCCAGCTATGCTGAGGGTACTGGGAGACAGGTTCTCGGTCACCAAGTTTTCGTTCTGGAGCGGGATACTGCTGTCGTCACTGATTGGCGGCCTGCTGTACGAGGTCACCCAGCGTTCGATCGAAAGCGATGCGGAAGAACGCTTCACGAACCACGCCAGGCAAGCCCAGGGCATCATCAACGTGCGCCTCAAATCCTACAGCGATCTCCTTCGCAACGCCGGCAGCATGTTGGGCAGCGCCGATCTCATCGACTACCGCCAGTTTCACGATTATGTGCAGCGTCTGCACCTCGCCAAGCATTATCCCGCAGTCGAAACCCTGAATTATGGCGTGTACATCGACGACACCCAGCGCGCCGCTTTCGAAGCCCGCCTGACCAAGGTAATGAGCGATCTGATGGAGCGCCCGATACAGGGCGCGATCAAGCCGCCCGGCGTACGCGAGCACTATCTGGCAACGCTGTACATTGAACCCGTGCCCAGGACGACCGAGCACTACGGCATCGACCTGATGGCCAACGCGTGGGTTGCAGGGCAAATCCTGGCCTCTCGCGACTCCGGGAAGATGCAGGCTTCCGGCACCCCGATTGCCGCACTGTCGGGACCGAACAACATCTTCCTCGGCATCCGCATGCCGATCTACCGGCATGGAGCGCCGCTCGACACGCTGGAGCAGCGCCGTACCTACTACCAGGGCTCGATCGGTATCGCCTTCAGCGTCCCCAAACTGCTGCAAGGCGTGCTCGACGAAACACCGGTGCCCGGCATGCGCATGACCCTGTTCGACACCGGCCCGCGCGCCGACGCCACGAAGGACGCTGCACGCTTCAGTCCACGGATCCTGTTCGACAGCGCGGGGACGCACGCGAACCCCACGCCCCCGCTCGACAGCGACGACAGCGCCTTCTCCGTCACCCTTCCGCTCGATTTCATCGGCCGGCCCTGGAAAACCACCTACAGCGTACGCAAGTCGGCCATGTACACCGGTCTCGATACCTATTCGCCGCGATTCATGATGAGCTTCGGCTTCATCGGCTCGATCCTGCTGTATGCGCTGCTGTACACGCTGGCGTCCTCGCGTCGGGCAGCCTTGAGTATTGCGCAGGAAATGACTCGGGAACTCAGGGAGAGCCAGCACAAGCTGCAGCGCTCGCACCACAAGCTGCGGCGTCTGGCCGACCACGCATACCAGATCAAGGAACTCGAACGCAAGCGCATCGCCCGGGAAATCCACGACGATCTCGGCCAGAACCTGCTCGCGTTGCGGATCGAGACCGAGATGCTAACCGAGCGCACCAGGACCAACCACCCGCACCTGCACAAGCGCGCCCGCAATACCCTGATGCAGATCGACACCACGATCAAGAGCGTACGCCAGATCATCAACGACCTGCGCCCGACCGTACTGGACCTCGGCTTGTCGGCCGCCGTCGAATGGCAGGTCAACCAGTTTCAGCGGCGCACGGGCATGGCCTGCACACTGCACGACGATCACGAGGAGGTAGCACTCAGCGATCATTGCGCGACGGCGGTCTTCCGCATCCTCCAGGAATCGCTGACGAATATTGTGCGGCACGCGCACGCCACCGAGGTCACAGTCGATCTGGCCGTGAACGACGGCATGCTGAACCTGAAGATATGCGACAACGGCTGCGGCCTGCCGCCCGGCGGGCGTAACAAGCATGGCTCATTCGGCTTGGTCGGCATCGAAGAACGCGTGCACATCCTTGGCGGCAGTTGCGCCATCTACAGCGGCGCGCAAGGCGGCACGGTCGTCAGTGTCTCAGTGCCGGTGAACCATGTACAAGATATGGCGCTCCCGCCCCAAGACGCGATAGCAAGTCCGGTCGTCGTCTAGCCGATGCTTTTCTGCAGTAGTCAATAAGAATATTCTGGTTACACGGTTCCAAAACTATTCATTCGGGTGTAGGCCGGTTTCGCAACGTTTAGGAATCATCTCTAGAAGATTTGCGCCTGCACAAGCACCCTCAGTTTTTGCTCAACTACATTGAATTCCTGCAAGGCAGCTCAACGACAACAATCCCATTTGCTGGTTGACAGCAGAAAGAGAGGACTCACCATTCAGCACGTCGACAACCAAAACTAGGGACTGCAATTCCATAAAAAACATTCGAAAAAATGAGGACGACCATGAATGCGAACGACCAATTCAAAGCAGTAATGGAACTCGATCTGGAACCGATCAAGGTAAAGCTCATGCATGTCGAATCTGGTGAAGGCTGGAGCCTGGAACAGGCCAACGCCGTCGAGAAGGAATACCGCCGTTTCCTGTGCCTGATGAAAAAGTATCCGCAGGCGGATACTGCCCCACTGGTGGACGTCGACACTTTCTGGCATTACCACATTCTCGACACCATGAAATACGCGACCGACTGCGAAAGGGTGTTCGGCTACTTCCTGCATCACTACCCCTACGTCGGCATGGGCGGCGAATCCGATGAGCAGGTGCGCGTCGACAGCGGGGAACGCATGCGCGAACTGTATGAGGCGACCTTCGGCGAGACCTACCCGGCACTGCGGGCAGACATTGCCGGCCAGGCTTCCGCTTACTGCGGTGCGGCGGTGAAGGCCGACAGCGCGTATTGCGGCGCTGCCGTGAAGATGCAGACGGCCTACTGCGGCGCTGCCGTGAAAGCTGCCACGGCCTACTGCGGTGCTGCCGTGAAAGCGCAGACGGCCTATTGCGGCGCGGCCGTAAAAGCCGAAACCGCCTACTGCGGCGCGGCCACCAAGGCCCAGACCGCTTACTGCGGGGCCGCTGTGAAGACCGACGTCGCTTACTGCGGCGCGGCGGTCAAGGCGGCTACCGCGTATTGCGGCGCTGCCGTGAAAGCCTCGACCGCCTACTGCGGCGCGGCGATCACCACGGCTGCAAGCCGCGAAGCCAAAACGGCACTGGCAGCCTGAAGCACGCGACGGCGCGCGCCGTCATGGCCCGCCCTCACCGGGCGGGCCTTTTCATTGGCGGCTCAGGCCGCGCCCAGGCCCGCATCCGCATCGTGGCGCACCATCAGCGCGCGCAGCTCGCGGATGCTGAAATCGGACACCTCGTGCATGCGCAGCAGGATGGTGGCGCCGATCGGCAGCGTGTTGTGGCGAATCTTGCTGATCACCGGCGGCGCAACTTCCAGCACGCGCGACAGCGCGGCATCGTTCTTCAGCCTGAGTTTGGTGATGATGGCGTCGAGAACCCGGTTGGGGTCGTAGACACCACCGTCCGGTATCCTTCTGATAGGCATGGTCTTCCTTCGAAAATGACAGTCCGTGGGATATTCTTCACTTTCCTCGTGGGGTCGTGAAAAATAAGCTAGTTTTGGGGTATTTGTAGTATTTATATGGCTGCGGAGCAGCAAGCCCAAATGATACACGGACCCCTTATCTTTTGCTTAAGAGTGCCTTATTTCGCCTTGTGCCGCCATCTGCAGCACCGCTTCCTCGACCCGGGGATAGCGCAGCGCCGCGCGTAGTTCGCGCTTGAGGCGGCCATTGTCGAGCCGGCGCGACTCCGACATGAAGGACAGCAGCATGGGCGACACCGCCTGTTCCAGTTCCGCGCGCGCCAGGCGCCGCGGCCGCGGCAGCCCGAAGGCGTCGGCCACGAGGTCGAAGTACTCGCCCATCTTCATGTGCGTGTCGTCGCTGGCGTTGTAGGCGCGGCCAGGGCGGGCGCGGAACAGCGCCAGTAGCGCCAGCCGGGCCAGGTCGTCGGCGTGGATGTGGTTGGTGTAGACGTCGTCCTGCGGCGCCAGCGCCGGCGTGCCCTGGCGCAGGCGCTCGAGCGGCAGGCGGTCGGCCGCGTAGATGCCGGGCGCGCGCAGGATGGACAGCTTCCCTTTCGACCCGACGGCCCAGGCGCGCAGCACCTGCTCGGCATCGACGCGGCGTTGCGCGCGGGCGTTGCGGGCGGCGCGCGGCGCGGTCTCGGATACCAGGGCGCCGCCGCGGTCGCCGTAGACGCCCGATGTGCTGATATAAACGACATGGGTGCCCTCGGGTAGAATGGCGGTCAAATTTCGCGTGCGCAGGTCCAGCGCGCCCTGCCGCGGCGGCGGCGCCAGGTGCACCACCCGTGGCGCCAGCCGCGCCAGGCGCTTCAGCGTCGCCGGCCGGTCGAGGTCGGCCACGATGGGAACCGCGCCCGCCGCCCGCAGCGCCGCGCAGCGCGCCGGCTGGCTGGTGACGGCGAACACGCGAAAGCGCTTCGCCACGAGCGGCAGCAGGCGCATGCCGACATCGCCGCAGCCGACGATCAGCAGGCGCGGCTTATCGAATCTGATCTTATTTTGAGTATTCATTCCGAGGATTGTATGACGTTCCAGATTACCGTTCAGCCCAGCGGCCACCACTACGAATGCGAGCAGGACGAAACCGTGCTCGCGGCGGCGATCCGTTCGGGCATCGGACTGCCCTACGGCTGCAAGAACGGCGCCTGCGGCTCCTGCAAGGGCAAGGTCGTCGAAGGCACGATCCACCACAAGCCGCACCAGCCGCGCGCCCTGTCCGAGCAGGAAAAGCTGCAGGGCTTCGCGCTGATGTGCTGCGCCGTGCCCGAAGGCGACGTCACGATCGAGGCGCGCGAAGTGGGCGGCAGCACCGACTACCCGGTGCGCAAGATGCCGACCCGCGTCACCGCGCTGCGCCGCGCCGCGCCGGACGTCGCCATCCTCAGCCTGCAGCTGCCGGCCAACGAAGCCCTGGCCTACCGCGCCGGCCAGTACGTCGAGTTCCTGCTGAAGGACGGCAAGCGCCGCGCCTACAGCATCGCCAACGCGCCCTCCTTCAGCGGCCCGCTGGAACTGCACATTCGGCATCTGCCGGGCGGCCTGTTCACCGACCACGTGTTCTCGACCATGAAGGAGCGCGACATCCTGCGCTTCGAAGGCCCGCTCGGCACCTTCTTCCTGCGCGAAGAATCGAGCAAGCCGATCGTCCTGCTGGCCTCCGGCACCGGCTTCGCGCCGGTCAAGGCCCTGGTCGAGCACATGATGCACCTGAAGTCCGAACGCCCGGTCCACCTGTACTGGGGCGGCCGCCGCCCGCAGGACCTGTACATGCACGAGCTGTGCGAACAGTGGGCGCGCGAGCTGCCGCACTTCCGCTACGTACCGGTGATCTCGGACGCGCTGCCGGAAGATGCGTGGCTTGGGCGCACCGGCTACGTACACGCCGCCGTGATGCAGGATATTCCCGACCTGTCGGGCTACCAGGTGTATGCTTGCGGTGCGCCGGTGATGGTCGATTCGGCCAGATCCGACTACGTGGCGCAGTGCGGCTTGCCGGCCGAGGAATTCTACGCGGACGCATTCACGACGGAGGCCGACCTCGCGCAGTCCTGATTGCTTTTTCAATCGATGAAAGGCTTGTCCATGCGTACTTCGCTTCGTTCCGCCCTCGTCTTCTCCGCTATTTCCGCCGCCCTGCTGGCCGGCTTGCCCGCTCATGCCGCCGGACAGGCAAACGCCTCCAGTTACCAGGCCGCGATCGCCAGCCCGATCCGCACCGACGACGACCGCAAGACCGACGCCAAGCGCAAGCCGGCCGAGTTCCTGGCCTTCGCGCAGGTCCGTCCCGGCATGAAGGCCTTCGACGTCTCCTCCGGCGCCGGCGCCACCGCGGCCCTGCTGACCGCTGCGGTGGGACCGAAGGGCGAAGTGTGGGCCCAGAACGCGAAGCCGAACGCCAGGCTGCAGGAACGCGTGGGCAACGCGACCCTGCCCAACCTGCACGCAGTGGTGGCCGACTTCAACGACCCGGTCCCGAAAGGCACGCCGCCGCTGGACCTCATCACCATCAACATGTCCTACCACGACATCGCCAACACCCCGGCCGACCGCGCGGCGATGAACAAGCGCCTGTACCAGGCCCTAAAGCCGGGCGGCCTGCTGGTCATCGTCGACAACGCGGCCAAGAAGGGTGCGGGCCTGTCCGCCACCAAGACCCTGCACCGCATCGACGAAGAGACGCTGGTCGACGAAGTGACCAAGGCCGGCTTCAAGGTCGATGGCCGCAGCGATTACCTGCACGTGGCCTCGGATCCGCACGAGCAGCCTTTCTTCAAGATGGATGCGCCGGACGACAAGTTTGCTGTCCGATTCAAGAAATAGTTAACGCGTCGTCCCCGCGAGTTAACTCGTCGTCCCCGCGAAGGCGGGGACCCAAGTTTGCAGGCCTTGCCTTAGCGCATACAACTTGGGTTCCCGCCTGCGCGGGAACGACGCTTCAACGCACGAGTCCAAGCGCCAAGCGTATGGACTGCGAGTTCATCCGACATCAGGCACAATGCGCGTTGGCATTCCAGCCAGCACCTTCTTTACATCTCATGTCACTCGGCGTCCTGCGTAACCGTAATCTCTCCTTTTATCTTTCCGCCCGCTTCCTGGGCACCCTGGCAGTCCAGATGCAGAGCGTGGCGGTCGGCTGGCAGGTCTACCAGATCACGCAAAGCCTGTTCGACCTCGGCCTGATCGGCCTGGCGCAGTTCGCGCCCTTCCTGGCCCTGATCCTGTGGGCCGGCCACGTGGCCGACACCCACAACCGCCGCACCATCATCCTGCTGTGCATGTGCACCCAGCTGCTGTGCAGCCTGCTGCTGGTCGGCTTCACGCTGTCCGGCAGCCACGTCGTGTGGCCGGTGTTCGCGATCCTGGTCCTGTACGGCAGCGCGCGCGCCTTCATGATGCCGGCCTCGCAGGCCGTGCTGCGCAACCTAGTGCCGACCCAGGACTTCTCGCAGGCGGTGGCGCTCAGCTCCTCGACCTTCCACGTGGCCGTGATCGCCGGCCCGGTGCTGGGCGGCCTGCTGTACGTGTTCGGGCCGAACGTGGTGTACACGGTATCGAGCGTGCTGCTGGCGCTGTCGGTGCTGCTGATGGCCGCCACGAAAAGCGCGCCGCAGGTCATGAACAAGGCGCCGGTCAGCTGGCACACGCTGCTGGAGGGCCTGCGCTTCGTGTGGTCGCGCCCGATCGTGTTGGGCGCGATCTCGCTCGACCTGTTCGCGGTGCTGTTCGGCGGCGCCACCGCCCTGCTGCCCGCCTATGCGCACGATGTCCTGGCGGCCGGCCCGACCGGCCTGGGCCTGCTGCGGACCGCGCCCGGCGCCGGCGCCGCGCTGTGCTCGATCCTGCTGGCCTTCTTCCCGATCCGCCGCAAGGTCGGCGCCTGGATGTTCGGCGGGGTCGCGCTGTTCGGCCTGGCCACCGTGACGATGGGCCTGACCAGCAGTTTCGCCATCGCGCTCGCCGCCCTGTTCCTGCTGGGCGCCGGCGACATGGTCAGCGTCTACGTCCGCCACCTGCTGGTGCAGTACGAGACCCCGGACGAGATCCGCGGCCGCGTCAGCGCCGTCAACTCCGTCTTCATCGGCGCCTCGAATGAACTGGGCGAGTTCGAATCGGGTCTTACCGCCAGCTGGTTCGGCCTGGTGCGCGCGATCCTGCTCGGCGGCGCCGCCACCCTGGTGGTCACCGGCACCTGGATGAAGCTGTTCCCGGTGCTGTCCCGCATGGACCGCTTCCCGCACCACGAAGCCGAGGAAGCCGCGCGCAAGGCGGGATGATGGACAAACTGCTGCTGCACCGCTTCATCCGTTCGCGCCCGCACCTGACGCTGGCGATCGGGTTCGGTGCTGTGGTCGGGCTGGCCTGGCCGGATTCGCATCCCTGGCTGCGCCGTGCCCTGATCGGCTGGAACGCCGGGGTCTGGATCTATTTGCTCGGGATGGCCTGGCTGATGACGCGCGCCGACCATCGCAAGGTGCGCGAGATCGCCAGCCGGCAGGACGAGAACGCCGGCCTGGTGCTGTTCACCCTGGTCGTCGCAGCCGTGCTGAGCCTGTACGCCATCGTCTCCGAACTGACCCGCATGGACCACCTGCCGTCCGACCAGGCCGCGCTGCGCTATGCCTTCACGGCGCTGACCGTGATCGGCTCCTGGCTGCTGGTCGGGGTGCTGTTCTGCTTCCACTACGCCCATTTGTACTACCGCGCGCCGCAGGACCGCCGCCCGCTGCGCTTCCCGGAACAGGACCAGGAAGGCGCGCGCCTCGAGCCGAACTACTGGGACTTCCTCTACTTTTCCTTCACCATCGCGGTGGCGGTCCAGACCTCGGACGTGACGGTGATGTCGCGCCCCATGCGCAAGCTGGTGCTGGGCCAGTCGGTGCTGGCCTTCTTTTTCAACCTGGCCATCCTCGGCCTGTCGATCAATATCGCCGCCAGCCTGGTGAACGCCTGAGCGCTTTCATCTGGGCGCGGCGAATTCACCGGACGGTGTAAGATCGTTTCAACAGTGTCAACTATTGGAGCGATTTATGGAAATCAACGTTAATACCGACAACACCATCGACCGCCACCAGGGCCTCGACGAGCGCGTGCGCGAAGCCGTCGAAGCCAGCGTCGGACGTTTCGAGCAGGTCCGCCGCGTGGACGTCCACCTGAGCAACCAGAACGGTCAGAAACACGCGGACGGCGACAATTACTGCATGATGGAAGCGCGCGTGGCCGGCTACGACGCGGTGGTCGTGCATGCCCACGCCGAGAACCTGCACCTGTCGATTTCGGGTGCGGCCAACAAGCTCAAGCGCGCTCTGGACAGCGCCCTGGGCCGCCTGAACGACAAGGCCAAGCGCGAACCGCTGCCGATCGGGGAAGATGTCGATCCGCTGTCGGTCAAGGGCCTGACCGATAATCAATAAGTTTCAAGCATCTCCCGGAGCCTGCGCAGATAGCGCAGGCCTTCGAGGGCCCGGCTGCCGTACCAGGACATCATCTCCCCGTCGACCAGATAAACCGGAATGCCAAGCTGCTTTTCCAGCGCGTCGGCATGTTCTTCCGTGAAGCGGTAGGGCTCGGTCGACAGCAGCACCGCATCCAGCCCGTCCACCAGCGCCTGCGACCACTCGAAGCGCGGATAGCGCTCCCCCTTCCCAAGTTGCGGCACCTGCCAGCCCAGTTCGGCCAGCATGCTGGCGATATAGGTTTCGCCCGACACCGTCATCCAAGGATCCTGCCAGATGCAGTACAGGACCGTCCTCGCCGGTCCCGGCGGCAGCGCTTTCAAGGCCGCGTATTCCTGCTCGAATGCGGCGCACCAGCGTTCGGCAGCGTCCTCCGCACCGAAGATCCCGCCCATCAGGCGCGCCAGGTCGAGGTTGTCGCGCGGCGCGTTCGGGTGCGTGACCACCACGTGCGGCACGAATTCGGCCAGCCGGTCCACGGTCGGCTTCTCGTTCTCGTCGATGTTGACCACCACGTGGGTCGGCGCCAGCTTGCGGATCTTGTCGATGTTGACGTCCTTGGTGCCGCCCACCTTGGGGATGGCGGCCACGATGTCCTGCGGGTGGATGCAGAAGCCGGTGCGCCCGACCAGCCGACCGGCCAGGCCCAGTTCGCACAGCAGTTCGGTAATCGAGGGCACCAGGCAGACGATGCGGGCGTCCGGGGCCGCTGCGTGGTACTGGCCGAGCGCGTCGGTGAAAGTAGGCGATGGATTCATAGGCAGTATTGAAACACTGTTGTTTATCGGACGCCAAGTGTCGGTTTAGAAGTTGCAATGCGGTATGATTTCGAGCTCGTCAATATTCGTCATCTACCTGGGGTTGCATTGAAGATCATCGGCGCCTTCGGCGCGTCCCGCTACACCATCCGCGAGCTGGAGCTGTTTCGCGATGCCGACACCCCGCCGGTGGCGGCGCTGCTGGCTGCGTGCCCGGTGGTGAAGGTGGCGAAGGGCGAACCGGTCGAAGATGGCCTGCGCGCGCGCCTCTACGTCGTGCTGTCCGGCTCGCTCGGCGTGCAGCCGGCGACGGCCGCCGGCGAAGGCGAGATCCAGCGCGTCCTGCCCGGCGAGAGCGTGGGCGAGCAGTCGGTGCTGGACGATGCGGCCAACCTGGACGCCATCACGGCGCTGGACGACAGCGAGCTGCTGGTGATCGAGCCGGCCCTGGTCTGGCGCCTGATCGACGAGGGCAACGGCGTCGCCCGCAACCTGCTGCGCCTGCTGTCTTTCCGCATCCGCGCCGCCAATGCCCTGCTGCGGCGGCGCCAAAAGCTGGGCGAGTTCTACCGCCAGCTGTCGATGAACGACGGCCTGACCGGCCTCTACAACCGCGCCTGGCTGAACGACATGCTGCCCAAGCTGGTGGCGCGGGCGCGCATGGACCGCACCCCGCTGTCGCTGGTGATGATCGACCTCGACCACTTCAAGCGCTTCAACGACACCCACGGCCACATGGCCGGCGACACGGCCCTGGCCACCGCCGCCGCCGTGATCCGCAGCGCCCTGCGCCCCTCGGACTTTGCGGTGCGCTATGGCGGCGAGGAATTGATGGCGATCCTGCCGAACACCAACCGCACGCTCGCCATGATGGTGGCCGAGCGCCTGTGCGCGCGGATGCGCGAGGCGGTCGTGTTCGACGACATGCGCATCGCCCTGCCCCACCTGACGGGCTCTTTCGGCGTTGCCAGCCTGGGCGCGGAGCAGGACGAGCGCAGCCTGGTCGAGGCCGCCGATGCGGCGCTCTACCGCGCCAAGGAGGCGGGACGGGACCGCATCCACGTGTGAAGGTTCCGTTTTCAGGCTTGCGGCCGGGCTTGGGAATGAACAGAGCGGCAAGTTAGAATGGCATATCGCAATTCATGAGCAGCGCCTCCGTGAGCAACCATACCTTCCTCTGGCACGACTACGAAACCTTCGGCGCGGTGCCGCGTCGCGATCGCCCGGCCCAGTTCGCCGCGATCCGCACGGACGCGGAACTGAACGAGATCGGCGAACCGGTCATGATCTATTGCCAGCCGGCGCCCGACTACCTGCCGGATCCGCAGGCCTGCCTGATCACCGGCATCACGCCCCAGCACTGCCTGGAGCACGGCGTGCCGGAGCACGAGTTCGCGAAACGCGTGTGCGAAGCTTTCAGCGAGCCGGGCACGATCGGGGTCGGCTACAACACCATCCGCTTCGACGACGAAGTCACCCGCTTCCTCTTCTGGCGCAACATGATCGACCCGTATGCGCGCGAATGGCAGAACGGCTGCGGCCGCTGGGACCTGCTGGACGTGGTGCGCATGACCTATGCGCTGCGCCCGGATGGCATCAGCTGGCCGATGAAGGAAGACGGCAAGCCCAGCTTCCGCCTCGAAGACCTGACCCGCGCCAACGGCCTGGTGCACGAAGCCGCGCACGACGCACTGTCCGACGTGCGCGCGACCATCGCGATGGCGCGCCTGATCCGCAGCAAGCAGCCCAAGCTGTTCGACTTCTGCCTGGAGCTGCGCCGCAAGGACAAGGTGGCCAGCGAGATGGGCCTGCACCTGGAGCGCGGCCAGCGCCGCCCCGTCCTGCACGTGTCCGGCATGTTCCCGGCCGAGCGCGGCTGCCTGGGCCTGGTGTGGCCGCTGGCCTCGCACCCGACCAACAAGAACGAGGTGCTGGTCTGGGACTGCCGCCACGATCCATCCGAGCTCTTTGGCCTGAGCGTGGAGACGATCCGCGAGCGCCTGTTCACGCGCGCCGCCGAGATGCCGGAAGGGGTATCCCGCCTGCCGATCAAGAGCGTGCACCTGAATAAATCGCCGATGCTGGTCGGGAACCTGCGCACGCTGGACCCGAAGCTGGCGGCGAAATGGCAGCTGGATATCGAGCAGTGCATGGCGCATGCGCGCATCGCCGCCGATGGGCCGGACATGAGCGCGGTGTGGCAGAAGGTGTTCCAGCGACCCGGGAGCGAGTCAGGGGCCGGGACCGACGTCGACGAAGGCCTGTACAACGGTTTTGTTTCGCAGGGCGACCGGCGCCAGCTGGAGTCGCTGCGCGGCGAGCATCCGGCCCGCCTGATGGACCGGCAGCCGAGTTTCGAGGATGAACGGCTGTCCGAGATCCTGTTCCGCTATCGCTGCCGCAACTTCCCGCATACTTTGCAGGAAGCGGAAATGGAAAGCTGGGAAGCGCACCGCGCCGCGCGCCTGTTCGAGGGCGCCGGCGGGGCGAGGACGATCGATCAGTTGTTTGCCGAGATCGATGCGCTGTCGGAGACGGCGGATGAGCGGGCGGAGGCGATTCTGGGCGCGCTGTACGATTACGCTGAATCCATCGCCCCGCAGCGGTATTGAAAATTACGCGCGATACTGGTTGATCGCGTCGCGCGTCTCCATCGCCACCCGCCGCGCCGCGGCGGCGAAATCCTCATCGCCCTGCGGCTGCGCGTACAAAATCGCGCGCGAGGAATTGATCATCATCCCCGCGCCGTGCGCCGTGCGGCCCGATTTCACCGTCGCCGCGATGTCGCCGCCCTGGGCGCCGATGCCCGGCACCAGCAGCGGCATGTCGCCGACGATGGCGCGGACCTGGGCCAGTTCTTCCGGGAAGGTGGCGCCGACCACCAGCGCGCACTGGCCGTTCCTGTTCCATTTTTCGGCCACCAGCTGCGCCACGTGCTGGTACAGCGGGCGCCCGCCGACGTCGAGGAACTGCAGGTCGGAGCCGCCCGCGTTCGAGGTCCGGCACAGCACGATCACGCCGCGGTCCGCCCATTCCATGTAGGGCTCCACCGAATCGAAGCCCATGTAGGGGCTGACGGTGACGGCATCCGCGCCGTAGCGGTCGAAGGCTTCGCGCGCATACTGGCGCGCCGTGGCGCCGATGTCGCCGCGCTTCGAGTCCAGGATCAGCGGGACCTGCGGATAGTGCTCCTTGATATGGCGGCACACGGTTTCCAGCTGGTCTTCCGCGCCCAGCGCCGCGAAATAGGCAATCTGCGGCTTGAAGGCGCAGGCCAGGTCGGCGGTCGCGTCGACGATGGCCTTGCAGAATTCGGCGATGCCTTCCGGGTGATCGCGCAGGTGCGCGGGGAAGCGCTCGATATCCGGGTCGAGTCCCACACACAGCAGGGAATCGTTGCTGCGCCAGGCGGCGTTCAGCTTGTCGATGAAGTTCATGGCAGGCCCTTGGTCACTTGTTGCAAACCCTCTATTGTACCGCGCTAAACCGGCGCTGCCGTCCGCGTTTCGGCCGGACGCCGCCGCTCGGCCAATTCAGGTATATTTTTAGTCATTCGACAACTCGCGACGGACTTCATCATGAAGAAATCTTCTGCGGCGCCTTCCCTGTTCACGCGCTGGGCCGCCAAAATGTTGGCCACGGTCCTGGCCACGCTGTTGACTGGAGCGCTGCTGTCCGGCTGCGGCTACAACCAGTTCCAGGCCAAGGACGAGGCGACCAAGGCCGCCTGGGGCGAAGTGGTCAACCAGTACCAGCGCCGCGCCGACCTGATTCCGAACCTGGTCAACGTCGTCAAGGGCTATGCCACCCACGAACGCGAAACCCTGGAAGCCGTCACCCGCGCGCGTGCCGCCGCGACCAGCTTCCAGATCACGCCGGAAGTCCTGAACAATCCGGAAGCCTTCCAGAAGTTCCAGCAGGTCCAGGGCGAGCTGTCGAGCGCGCTGTCGCGCCTGATGGCGGTGTCGGAGGCGTATCCGAACCTGAAGGCCGATACCCAGTTCCGCGACCTGCAATCGCAGCTGGAGGGTACCGAAAACCGCATCACGGTGGCGCGCCAGCGCTACATCGCCGCGGTCCAGGACTACAACGTGCTGGCGCGCAGCTTCCCGACCAACCTGACGGCCAAGATGTTCGGCTACGCGCCCAAGCCTTCGTTCACGGTCGAGAACGAGCGTTCGATCTCGACCGCGCCCAAGGTCGACTTCGGCAAGTAAGCGGACGCCCGGACGATGAAACCGCTGCTGCGCCTGCTCTGGATCTTCGCGCTTGCCCTGCTCTACGCCGGGCAGGCATCGGCGCAGCTGAAAACCGTGCCCGCGTACACGGCGCGCGTGACCGACCAGGCCGGGATGCTGACGCCCGAGCAACGCCAGAACCTGGAGCGCGTGCTGGCCGACTATGAAACCCAGACCGGCAGCCAGATCGCCGTGCTGCTGGTGAAGTCGACCGAACCCGAGGCCATTGAGCAGTACAGCATCCGCGTGGCCGAGGCCTGGAAGCTGGGCCGCAAGGGCGTCGACGACGGCGTGCTGCTGATGGTCGCGCGCGACAATCCGTCGTCGCTGCGGCGCCTGCGCATCGAAGCCGGGCGCGGCGTGCAGGGCGTGCTGACCGACGCCCAGTCGAAACGCATCCTGCAGGACACGATCGCCCCGCACTTTCGCCAGAACGATTACTACGGCGGCCTGGTCGCCGGGGTCGGCGCGATTTCCGCCCTCCTCAACCAGGAAAAATTCCCCGCGCCCCAGGCCGGGCAAGGCCAGGCGCAACAGCAGGCCCAGGACGAGGACGGCGGCCCCGGCATCGTGATGAGCATCTTCTTCATCGTCATCGCCCTGACGGTGCTGCGCTCGGTGTTCAGCCCGCGCCGTTCGCGGCTGTCGCAGCCGGGCATCGGGCGGCGCTTCGACAATGGCTGGAACAGCGGCGCCACCGGCTTCATCCTCGGCAGCATCCTCAGCAACATGAACAGCGGACGCTACCGCGGCGGCGGCGGATTCTCGGGCGGCGGCGGCTTTTCGGATGGCGGCGGCTTTTCCGGCGGCGGCGGCGGCAGTTTCGACGGCGGCGGCGCCTCGGGAGACTGGTAATGGACACGGCACAGAACAATCCCGGCCGCTTCAGGCGCAGCCTCCGCCACCTGCTCAGCACGCGGACCGAAGCCGCCCGCCTGTTTCCGCCGGCGACCCTGGAAGCCATCGCCGAAGCGATCACGGCCGGCGAACAGACCCACCGCGGCGAAGTCCGCCTGATCGTCGAGAAATCCCTGCCGCTGTCGGCGGTGTGGGATGCCATGAGCAACCGCCAGCGCGCGCTGGCCCTGTTTGCCGACTACGCAATCTGGGATACCGAGGATAACTGCGGCGTCCTCATCTACGTCAACCTGGCCGACCACAAGGTCGACATCGTGGCCGACCGCGGCATCAACCGCCGCATCGAACCCGCCACCTGGCAGGCGATCTGCAACACCATGACCGCCGGCTTTGCCCAGGGCCGCTTCCACGACGCCACGCTCGAGGCCGTCCAGCAGGTCAATGCGCTGCTGCGCCAGCATTTCCCATCGAACGGCGCGCGGCCGAACGAGCTGCCGGACAAGCCTTTGATGCTCTAGCGCCTGGCTCCGGCCGGTACAATGGCGTTTTCCCATAGCCATCAGGAACACCCGCCATGAAACTTGCCCAGAAAGTCGCCATCGTTACCGGAGCCAGCCGCGGAATCGGCTATGCCTGCGCCGAGCGCCTGGTGCGCGAAGGCGCGCGCGTGATGCTGGTCGACGTGCGTCCGGAAGGCGCGGCGGCCGCCGAGGCGCTGGGCGACAACGCCCGCTTCGTCGTCGCCGACGTCAGCCAGAAATCGGACGTCGACGCCATGCTGGCCGCTACCCTGGCGGCCTTCGGCCATGTCGACATCCTGATCAACAATGCCGGCGTCACCCATGCGGCCGGCTTTCTCGAACTGGCCGAGGAGGACTTCGACCGCGTCCTGCGCGTCAACCTGAAGTCGATGTTCCTGTGCAGCCAGGCGGTGGCGCGCGAAATGGTGAAGCGTGGCAGCGGCTGCATCATCAACATGTCGAGCGTGAACGCCGAACTGACCATCCCGAACCAGATTCCCTACGTGGTCTCGAAGGGCGGCGTGAACCAGCTGACCCGCGTGGCGGCGATTGCCCTGGCCGAGCACGGCATCCGCGTCAACGCGATCGGCCCCGGCACCATCCTGACCGAGCTGGCGAAAAATGCGGTGATGGGCAGCCCCGAGGCGCGCCATACCATCCTGTCGCGCACCCCGCTGGGACGCTGCGGCGAACCGGAAGAGATCGCCGGCATCGCGGCCTTTCTGGCCAGCGACGACGCTTCCTACATGACCGGCCAGACACTGTATGCCGACGGCGGCCGGATGGCGCTGAACTACACGGTGCCGGTAAAAGCGTAATCGGAGCTCAGCAATTATCACTGCGGCGAATGTCTGCTATCCAAATTCAAAATTGGACATATATATCGCAGCGCAGCATAATCTCACCTGTCTCCACTATTCTCCTCCAAGAAAATAGTTTGAAGCCCGCCCTCAAAGCGGGCTTTTTTTTTTGCCCGTATCGGCGATAGACCAGTCTCAGCCGCGATCGTTCGCTTTCAACCCGGCGTTCGCTTGAGGCGTGTCATGTCCGGGTCACATTCGACTCCTATACTGGGTTCATCTGCATACACGCAACCGATATGCGTGATCGTAGAAAGGCGTGCCGCAAAGCGGTGCGCCGCACCGGATTCTGCGTCTCTTGGCCCTATCTTGGGTTGTGCCCGTCCTTCGTTGGCGGGCATTTTTTTTTACCGCGGAGCTTGATCCGGTCGAGGATTTCGCTATGATGAATGTCGCGCTTGCGTTTTTTCATGGAGGCCATGCCTTATGACTTTACCTGAAACGATGTCGCCCACCCCGCAGCAGCACTCCCAGCCATCGCGCCGCCGACAGCACAACGCCGACGACTACCTGGTCCTCAGCGAACTGAATCCGCGCATGGTCATCGACCATTTCGACGATGAAGAATTGCCTCTTCACGTACTGACTTTCGGCAGCGTCCGCGAGATCTGCCCGAAGTGCCGGACACACCAGCTCAAACTCGTATTGCGACAGCAGACCGTACGCGTCGCCCATCTTTTCTGCGCCGACTGCGAAAGCTGTTACGACGCCCATTACCCCAACGGGACGCCCGCGCTCACGATCTGACGCGCTCCCGCCCTTGGCCGACGTTCCGCAAGACGGCGCGCCGGTGCAGGGGCAACATCCCAACTGCAACAACGTCCAGGCATGCGTCATGGTAAGGTGTGCGTTTTCCGCTCTCGCCTGCCATGACCGCCATGCTGTCCCAGTTGCTGCTGCATCCCCGCCTGCGTTCCTTCTGCATCGCCAGCGTCATCTTCATGTACCTCCTGATCGTCGTGGCGGGCAATATCCCGGGAGCACGCGCGGACATCGGCCACTTTGCGTCCGGCGTCGTGCTGCATTCCATCGCCTATGCCGTGCTTGCCTGCCTGTGCTTCCTGGGCAGCACAGGCAGCCTGGGCGCGCGCGCCGTCAAGGCGGTGCTGGCGGTCGCCCTGATGGGCGCCGGCGACGAGTTCATCCAGAGCTTCTTCCCCTACCGCGGCGCCGCCGTGCGCGACTGGGCCGTCGACTGCACGGCGGCGGTCCTGGCCGTGCTTGCCCTGTGCGCCGCGCTGCCGAAAGCACCACGCTAAATTCCCCAAGCTTGCCGCGTCCTTGACGTGGCTCATGCCCAACCCGAGTCAGCTGGAACGTCGCTTCCAAACGCCCCTCTTACCCGAGTGGCACGCGGCATCGTCACGCACATACCTGACATATCTATCCCATCAGAAGGAGTTGATCATGAAGCTAAAACACCAGAGCGTGCTCCTGACAGGCTTGCTGGCGCTGGCTTTCGGACTGTCCGCGTGTAAATCCATGCAGGGCGACAAAGGCAGTATGGAAAGCGGCAGCTCCACCAGCAGCGGCGGCAGCGGCGGCATGTCCGGCACCGGCGCCGGCACCGGCAGCAGCGGATCGGCCGGCTGGGGCGGCGGCACCGGGAGCTCGGGCAGCTCGGGAACCTCCGGCAGCTCGGGCACCTCCACTGGCTCCGGTTACGACCAGTCCGGCTCCGGCAGCTCCGGCACCTCGGGCAGCAGTGGCACCAGCGGCAGTTCCGGCACCAGCGGCAGCTCGGGCACCTCGCAGGACAGCGGCAGCGGCACGGGCACCAGCACCACCGGCACCAGCGGCGGCACGGCCAGCGCCACCACCGGCCAGGGTTCCATGGGCGCATCCAGCGCCGGCGCCTCGACGGCGGCCAGCTCGAGCCCGAACGCCACGGTCGTGGCGGTCGAAGTCGTACCGCGCACCGCGGGCGGGGTCGCCGGCGCAGGCTCGGTCGGCGCGGCGGCAGTGGGCGGCAGCGGCGCCACCGGCACCACCGGCAGCGCCTCGAGCGACCGCGTCTACCGCGTCACGCTGCGCATGGACGACGGCAGCACCCAGGTCATCACCCAGGAAACCACGCCGGACTTCCGCAGCGGGGACCGGGTCAACCTGGCCGGCGGGATGATCCAGCACTGATCAGTAAACTCTCTCAACCAAATAGCCCCGCCGTGCGAGCAGCTGGGGCAAGCCATTGGCGCCGAGCAGGTGCAGCAGACCAACCCCGACGAAGGTCACGCTGTCCTCGCGCATCAGGCGCTCGATCTGGCTGGCCATGTCGGGATTGCGCCGCCCCAGCAGCACGCGGCGCGTGAACTCGGCCACCACGCCCGGGCCGGTGGTGCTTTCCTGCAACACCACGTCGAGGGCGCGCGCATCGCCCGAGGACCAGGCTTCGATGACGGCCTGGGCGGTGCGCAGCGCACGCCCGTTCTCCAGCCCGCCGAGCACCTCTTCCAGGTAGCGCGCCGCGTCAAGCTCGCCCATGGTGTCGTACAGGGCCAGCTGGTACTCGGCGCTTTCGAGCTGGGCCACCTTCAGCCCATGACGCCGCGCCTGGCTCAAGAGGGCCTGCTCGACACCCTGGCTGCGGCGGTAGCCCTTGCGTTCCAGTTCCATGCTCAGCAGCAGATTGGCGACCAGCCAGGGTTTGTAGCCGGCCATGCTGGCCATGCTGATGCCCTGCGCGTGCAGCGCGTCCGTCAGCGCGCGCAGGGTGGACGGCGGCAGATGGCGGCGGATGTCGTCGCCGGGTGCATAGCTGCCGTGCAGGGCCAGCGCGCGCAACCAGGCCGTGTTGGCGCGCGTGTCCAGTTCGACGACGATGCGGTTGGCGCCGACCAGTGCGCGTTCCACCTCGGGCGGCAAGCGATAGAAGCCGCGCATGCCCACGTGGACGGTGCCGAACAGATAGGCCACGCGGCCGCCCTGGCTGACGCGGAACAGCCCGCCCTGGTGCGGCGCCGCCACCGGGCGCGGGTTGTCCGCTACGGAGCCATAAGGCAGATATTCTGCGGACGCGGGCGCGGCCTCCCCTGCCCGCACGCCGGCGCAGGCCAGCAGCGCCAGCATCAGCGCGGCACAGTTTTCCGCCGCCCGGCGGCGCCAGGCGGACGGCAGCATGGCCTACTCCGCGCCGACTTTCTGGGCGCGGCTGCGCTTGGCCAGCACGGCCTCTGCGCCGCGCTTGCCGGCCAGCAAGGCGTGGTCGGAGTTGTAGTACTCCCACTCGCTGTAGCGGCCGACCAGGGTGATGTCGAACTGCTTCAGCCAGGCCTTGCAGGTCTCGACATTGCGTGCGCGCTGGTGGTCGTACAGCACGTAGGCGTAAGGCAGGTCGACCTGGTTCGCCACCAGGATCCGGTCCTTGTCCAGGATGAAGCCGACCCGGCGGCAATCCTCGATCGCGCGCGCGATGAGTTCCTCGCCATCGAGCGGCAGCGGCTTGGTGGGCGAATACGAAATTTCGCAGGTGAAGCCGAAGCCGCCCGGCGGATTGCATTGCGGCGAAGCGTTCCCCTGCACGAAGATGCGGTGGAAGATCGTGTTTTCCGGATAGTAGATCCAGTGCTTGTCGGTGACCACGCGCCCGTTGTCGACGCCAATGCCGATGTTGACGCAGCGGATGGACACGTGGCGCAGCCCTTTGGCGGCCCGCCTCACCTCTTCCGGGGCTTCCTCGCCGACCGCCTTGATCAGCTCCGGCAGCGGCATGGTCGAGATCAGGTCGTCGTAGCGGAAACGCCGGCCGTCGGCCAGGGCGACGATGTGCTCGCGCGGCAGCACCTGCACCACCGCCGCGCCCAGCTCGACCTTGCCCTTGATGTGCGGCAGGAAGCCGTTCATCAGGGCCTGGAAGCCGCCCTTGCGCGGATAGCCGAAGCGCGCGTTCGGCCCTACCGGCTTCGGCGCCGGCTCCAGTGCGCCCTGGACGATCTCTTCCAGGTTCGGCAGCGGTACGCGCCCGCCCAGCCAGGATGTCTCCATCTCGGACGGCGGCACGGTCCAGAGCTTGCGGTTGTAGGGAATGGCGAAGTGCCTGGCGATGCCCTTGCCCCAGACCTTGTAGATGAACTGCTCGAAATTCTTCACCTCGCCGCGCACCGAGCGGTCGGTATTGCAGACGTCCGTGGTGCCGTCGGCGCAGCAGTCCTCGACCGCCTTCGCGTCATTCGAAACCTGCGCATCGCTGGCGTCCGCTTTTGCTTCATTATGGGCCTCGATCGCACCCATTAAGCACTCGGTGATGACCTTCGGCGGCAAGCCGTACAGCGCGCCCTGGAAAGGATAGCGGGTGTACACGCCCTTGCTCCAGACCCAGGCTTCGCGGTTCTGCCAGTGCACGTTATCGCCCAGCAGCAGCTCGTACATCTTGAGCACATAGGGGTCGTTCGAGAACATGATGTGGCCGGCGTAATCGAAGGTGAAGCCCTTGTCCTCGATCGAGCGGCACCAGCCGCCGACCGTCTCGTTACGGTCCAGCAGCAGGGTGTCGGCGCCGAGGTGGTAGGCGGCCGACAGCCCGGTCGGGCCGCCGCCGACGATGACGGTGCCGACGTGGCGCGCGCCCTGGCTGCGCAGCGCGTTGACTTTCGGTGCGGCCCCGGCAAGCTGCGGCGCCGGCTGCACGGCGGCATGCGAACTGGCGGCGCGCTGTGCGGCCGTGCCTTCGCTGCGCGCGGGCGTCGCGTCCAGCAGCTCGTGCATGTGCTTCGCGGTGTTGTCCCAGGAGGTGGCGGCGACCACGGCGTTCATGGCCGCGATCATGTGCGCGCGCTGCTCCGGGCTGAGGGCCAGCGCCGCTTCGCAGGCGGCGACGAATTCGCGCGCCCCGCTGGCGATGGCGACCACATGACCGTAGGGGTTGGCGACGTCGGCGATCGGCGTGCTCACGATCGGCAGCTGGGCCGCCATGTATTCGAGGACCTTGGTCGGGCTGATGAATCTGGTCGCTTCGTTGATCGCGAAGGGCATCAGGCAGACGTCCCAGCCGGCCAGCAGGTCGGGCAAGGCGCTGTAGGGCTGCTGGCCAAGATAGTGGATGTTGGCGCGGCGCGGCAGGCGCGCCTCGTCGATCTTGACCACCGGGCCGGCCAGCACCAGCTGCCATTCCGGATGGGCGTCGGCGAGCTCGCCAACCAGTTCCGGGTCGAAGCGTTCGTCCAGCACGCCGTAGAAGCCGAGGCGCGGATGCGGAATGTCGCGCTGCTGCGGATGGACGCGGCTGCGGTCGAGCGCCTGCTGGAAGTGGACCACGTCGACGCTGCTGGAAAAGCAGTGCACGTTCGGGTGGCGGTTCTTTTTCGCCTCGTACAGGCTGGGACCGCCGGCGAACACCAGGTCGGCGATGTTCAGCAGTGCGCTCTCGCGCTGCAGCAGCTGTTTCGGCGGATTCTTGAACGAGGCCAGTTCGTCCATGCAGTCGTAGACCACCAGAGCGGGCTGGAGCGACTGCAGCAGGGGCAAGGCCATGGGCGTATAGAACCAGGCGATGGTGCGCTCGCCCGGTGGTGCCAGCTGCGCGATCATGGGCTGCAGCAGGCGCAGCTGGTCGTCGTGGAAGCCGGTGGCATGGATCGGGGTGTGCGCGCGGCACACGGTCACGTTCGGTGCGGGGTTGGACCGCTCCATGAACGGGGCGCCATCATCGTGTTCCGGTTCCTCGACGAACAGGACCGGATAGTGCTGGGCCAGCCGCGACAGCAGATGCTGCGGCCGCTGAAAAACGAAATCCCAGCGCAGATGGCTGAAAACGACGATCGTAGTCGTGCTCATGACATGGCTCCTGTGGTGGGAGCCTCGCTAACCTGCTGCGCGTTGCAGGAGCGGCCTGCGATGCTCGCCGTACCGGAAGTACGGCTCCGCTTCTCGGCCACTCCTGCGGCCGCTCGCGACGGTTATCGAGGCCCCTGTTACCTTGTAAAAGTACTCAGGCTCCGCCTTGTCCCTCCCCATCCTTTTCCGGATTTTGCGGCTGCAGCGGGACGTTGCGGGTGGCGGCGCTGATCACCTCGAAGGGCAGCTTCGGGGTACGGTCGGCGTTGAGCAGGCCGTTGGCTTCCTGGAAGGTGTCGGCGAACTGGGTGTAGCAGAAGCCGCTGAACATGAAGGTCTCGTTGACCACTTTCAGCAGCCTTTCGTACAGCGCGTGATAGCTCTCGGCTGTCCGGGAACGGGTATAACCCCAGGTGCCGTCCTCGGGGGTGGCGTTGGGATCGTAGGCGATGCCGCCGAATTCGGTCAGCACGATGGGCTGGCCGCGGTGCGGGAAGCCGTCCAGGGTCAGGATGCGGCCGCCGGGACGGCGCTGATCGAACAGGGTGCGCACGGGGTCGCTGACCTCGTAGCGCGCCTTGATCTTTTCCGGATCGCTGTCGTAGTCGTGGATGCCCAGGATGTCGGTGGCCGAGGCTTCCCAGCCGTCGTTGCCGATCACCGGGCGGGTCGCATCCAGGGTGCGGGTCAGGTGGTACAGGGCCTCGACCGCATTGCGATGCGCCTGGGTCAGCGTCAGATTCGGCACGCCCCAGGATTCGTTGAAGGGGACCCACACGATGATGCAGGGGTGGCTGTAGTCGCGCTCGATCGCCTCGGTCCACTCCTTGACGATGCGCTTGATCGCATGCGGGCTGAAGCGGTAGGCCGAAGGCATCTCTTCCCACACCAGCAGGCCGAGTTTATCCGCCCAGTACAGGTAGCGCGGGTCTTCGATCTTCTGGTGCTTGCGCACGCCGTTGAAGCCCATCAGCTTGGCCAGTTCGACGTCGCGCTTCAGGTGCTCGTCGCTGGGTGCGGTCATGAAGGATTCGTTCCAGTAGCCCTGGTCCAGCACCAGGCGCAGCGGATACGGGCGGCCGTTCAGCAGCAGGCGGTCGCGGTTGATGTGGAAGGAGCGCAAGGCGGTATACGACTTGATGTGGTCGACCACCTTGTCGCCGCAGCGCAGGATCACCTCGGCGTCTAGCAGGGTCGGACGCTCCGGGCTCCACAGCAGCTCGTTGCGGGAATCGTCGATGCCGGGGTCGGACAGTGCGATCTTGCGGTTCGCCTCGCCCTGCAGCAGCTTGTAGTGGTCATCCGCCATCAGGGTATCGCCGTGCCAGATCTTGACCTCGACGAACATGTTCTCCTGGATGTCGCCGCCGGCGAACACCTCGCAGCCGATCTCGAAGGTCTCGAAGATCGGGGTCCAGCGCAGCGAGCGGATGAAGGTGCGCGAGACCTGTTCGATCCACACGGTCTGCCAGATGCCGGTGGTGCGCGGATACCAGATCGAGTGCGGCTCCAGCAGCCAGTCCTGCTTGCCGCGCGGCTTGGCGAGGTCGGCCGGGTCGTCCTCGACGAACACGGTCACGACCTGCTTGCCATCGGCCTTCAGGGCTTCGGTGATGTCGGCCGAGAACGGCGTGTGGCCGCCCTCGTGCTCGGCCACCAGCTGGCCGTTGACCCACACCTTGGCGGAATAGTCGATGGCGCCGAAATGCAGGATCGTGCGCTGCTCGGAGGGCTGCAGTTCGAAGTCGCGTTCGTACCAGCAGAAACGGTGGAAGCCGGTGTCCTGGATCCCGGACAGCTCGGTCTCCGGCGCGAACGGCACGTTGATCTCATGGGTCCAGCCGGTCACGCCTTGCGGCATCCTGCAGCTCACCTCGTCGTCGAAACGGAAGCGCCACTTGCCGTTCAGGTTGATCCAATTGTCGCGTACCAGCTGGGGGCGGGGGTACTCAAACTGGCTCATTGTTTTCCTTTCCTTGGGCGGGAACCGGGATCAATATGCGTCCCTTGCGTCCCTCTTTGTTGTAATTGGAGAGTGCGGTTTCTGCTGCGGCCCTGGCCTGGCCGGCGCGGCACAGCGCCACGCAGGCCCCGCCGAAGCCGGCGCCGGTCAGGCGTGCGCCGAGCACGCCGGGCGCAGCCTGCAAGGCAGCCACGAGCTTGTCGAGTTCGGGAATCGATACTTCGTAATCGTCGCGCAGGCTGGCGTGCGAGGCGTTCATCAGCTCGCCGAAGCGCTCGGCCGACACGCCCTTCGCCGCTTCCAGCACGCGCAAATCCTCCAGCACCACGTGCCGCGCGCGGCGGCGCAGCGGCTCGGGCAGCTGTTCGACCAGCTGCGGATCGGTGACGTCGCGCAGCGCCTTCACGCCCAGCTTGCGCGAGGCCTCCTCGCACTCGGCGCGGCGCTCGTTGTACTTGCTGGCGGCCAGGGTGCGCGGCATGCCGGAATCGATCACGATCAGCTCGGTCCCGGCGGGCATCTCGACCAGCCGGTGCTCGAGCGTGCGGGCGTCGATGAAGAGCATGTGCTTTTCGTCGCACAGGCTGGACGCCATCTGGTCCATGATCCCGCAGTTGACGTGGGCGTAGTCGATCTCGGCGCGCTGGGCGATTTGCGCCAGCTTGACGTCGTCGAGCTCGAAGCCGAGGAGCTGGCGCAGCGCACGCAGGGTCGCCACTTCCAGCGCCGCGGACGAGGACAATCCGGAGCCGACCGGCAGGTTCGTCGTGACGAACACGCGCAGCGGCGGCACCTCGACCCCGGTCGCTTCGACCAGGCGGATGCAGCCTTCGATATAACTGCCGAAGCCCTGCGCCGGGCTGCCGCCCTTCGCCGCGAAGGTGACGTTGCCGTCCAGCGTGCCCGAGTACAGGTGGTGCTGGTCGTCCTGGCTGCGTGCCAGCGCCACCGTGGTGCCCTGCGGGGTTGCGACCGGCAGCATGAAGCCGTCGTTGTAGTCGGTATGTTCACCCAGCAGGTTGACCCGGCCGGGCGCCTGTGCGCACGCCTCCGGGGCGCCGCCGAAGAAGGTTTCTGCACTCGTCATGTCAGCTCCAGCCAGAGCGGCCTCGCGCGGCCGCCGATGTTCACCGCCGGCCACGTGGGGTCCAGCGTCAGGTTCTCCAGCCCGGCATCGCCGAGCAGGAAAGTGTCTTCGATGCCGATGCCGTCGAAGCCGGGGCTGAAGGCGAAGGCCATGCCGGTCTCGAGCCCGGTCGCGGTGCTCGGGCTGGCGGCCAGCTCGCAGGCCTGGTAGCCGGCGATGCCGCCCTGGCGCCGCTCGCGGATCGCATCCGGCTGGTTGGCGTGGCGATAGGCGGCGTCGAAGGCGTGGTAGACCGCCGCCAGCGACTGCCCCGGGCGCACCGCATCCAGCCCGGTGGCTTCCAGGCGCAGCAGCTCCTGCTGGGTGCCGGGCGCGGCGCCGAAGCTCACCGAGCGCGACAGCCTCGCCACCAGGCCGTGCCGGCGCGCGCAGCAGGCCAGCGTGGCGCGTGCGCCGAGGGCATCGTGCGAAGGTGTCGGCCGGCGCCATTGCGCAGAGCGGCGCTCGCCCGCAGCCAGCATCAGGGCCGGCTGGATCCCGCGCCGCAGCAGGGCGCGTGCGCCCTCCCCGGCCAGCTGGTATTCGGTCCAGTCCGGGCGCGCAGCGCGCAGCGCTTCGCCGATCGCCTCGGCGGCCGCGCGGCCCAGCGTGCGGTAGCGTTCCTGCTCTTCCTGGCCCAGCACCATGCGGCGCAGCTTCAGGCTGGCCGGCAGGGGCTGGTCGCCGTTGTGCGGGTGGTCGGACAGCACCGCGCGCCCGCCGGCCGCGCCCAGCGCATAGGTCTCGTGCAGTTCGGTGTCGGTCCAGGGCGCGATGTGGTAAGTGAAGCCCGGCGGCGCTTCTTCCCGGCGCAGGCGCTCGGCCTCGACCTCGTCGGTGAGGACGCAGGCTTCGTCGGCGGTGACCAGCAGCTCGACGCTGCCGGTCTCGCAGCCGCCCGGCGCCAGCACCTGGCCGCCGGCGGTCGCCCAGGCGAACCAGTCCTCGCCGCGCAGGCGGATCGCGCCGGCGCCGGCCTGGGCCAGCGCCTCGCGCAGCAATGCCAGCTTGGCCGCGGCCTCGGCACCGCGCAACGCCAGCGGGTCGGCCGTGACGCTCATGCGTGCTCCTCCAGATTGACTTCGACCTGCTGCAGTTCGTAGGCCGTGGTCTCGGGCAGCACGTCCATCGCGAACATGCCGGCCGCCAGCTCGGTACCGGCCAGGTACTTGAGGCGGTCGCGGGTGCGGTAAGGCGGGTAGAACTGGCAGTGCAGCTGCGTTTCCGGATGCTCGGCGCCGTCGGTGGGCGCCTGGTACCAGGCCATCAGGTAGGGGAAGGGGCGGTCCCACAGGGTGTCGTACTTGAGCAGCACCGTCTTCAGGGCGCGCGCCAGGCTTGCGCGCTGCGGCGGGGTCAGCGCCGCGAAGTCCTTGCAGGGCCCGGTCGGCATCACCCAGACTTCGTAGGGGTAGCGCGCGCAGGGCGGCACGAAGGCGATCGCGTGCTCGTCCTGGTAGAGCACGCGCTTGCCGTCGGCGGCTTCGTCGCGCGCCATGTCGCACAGGAGGCTGGAGCCGTGCTGCAGGTAGTACTCGCGTTCCTGCGCCAGCTGGCGCGCCGGCACCGCGGGCACGAAGGGATAGCAGTAGATCTGGCCGTGCGGATGGTGCAGGGTCACGCCGACCTCGGCGCCGCGGTTCTCGAACGGCAGCACGTACTGGATGTGGTGCTGGCCGCCGATCCGCGTGGTGCGGTCGCCCCACACCTGCAGCAGCAGCTCGATGCGCGACAGCGGCAGCCGGCTCAGCGCGGCCTGCGGATCCTGGGTGAACACCACCACTTCGCACTTGCCGTTGGCGGGTGCGGTCGGCACCGTCAGCGTGGGCGGATCGTGCGACTCCAGCGCCAGCGACGGGAAGCGGTTGTCGAACACGGCAATCTCGTAATCGCCCGCCGGCATCTCGGTCGGATGCGCCGGATCGCTGGTCGCCGCCAGCGGGTTGTATTGCGGCGGCGGCTGGTAAGTCCTGTTCTGGCGGAACGCCGCATAGGTCACCCACTCGCCGCGCAGCGGATGCCAGCGCAGGTGCGGATTCGCATTCTGCGGGTCGGGAAACGGGCTCGGCGCAACGAGGCCGGCCGGGATCGGCTGGTTACTGTAGAGGGTGAGTTGTCGTCCGTCTGGTTTTACGAGTTCTTGGATGTGCATGGCGATGATAGGTCGGCTCATAACGGGTCGGTGAACGATCCTATCATGGCGTTTTCGACACATTTTCCGGGTGTCAGCGAGAGGTTTTCCGGGCATCAACAAGCTCATGCGGAGTCGCCAAAGCAGCGACAGGCCCGCCTGCCTGCCCTCCTAGGGAGAGCACGAAACAGAGGGCATTTTTCCCTATGAAGCAAGGGCTTTTGTAGGCCCAAACCTACAGAACGATTAGAAAAAATCGCAGGTTTTGGCGAGACTCCGACCTACACGGCGAAACGTGGGATCGAAGCGGACGGCGGGGGTCGGACAAGGGTCCCGGGCATGAGCCCGCGGGACCCTGGAAGGCAGAGCGGATTACTGCGCGAGCTCGGCCAGGACGGCCGTGTACATCTCCAGGTTCAGCAGCAACTGTTTCAGCGTGATGAACTCATGCTCGGAGTGGCCGGTATAGACCGTGTGCGGCATCGCCGGGCCAAAGCTGACGGCATGCGGGAACAGGCGCGAATTGGTGCCGCCGCCCACCGCCACCGGCTTCGGATCCTTGACGCCGGTGAAGTACGAGAACACCTTCATCAGCACCGGCAGCTGCGGCGCGTCCTGCTGGATCCACGGGTCGCCGATCTGCACCTTGACGTCCGCCAGCTGCACGGCCTGGTGCGCGCCCTGCCATTGCGCCAGCGCGGCATTGATCTCGTTGCTCAGCTGCTGCGCGGTCTTGCCCTGCGGACGGCGGATGTTGATGGCCAGTTGCGGACCTTCGGCGTTCTGCTTGATCACAGTGGGCGCAAACGTCATCGGGCCCATGAAGTTGTCGCGGTAGGCGATGTTGCCGAACTTCTCGGCGAGGTAGCCGGTGCCGACCATCTCGTTGAGGAAGTTGACCATCGCGCCGGCCGCGCTGTCCGGCCAGGTGCGCACGGCCAGCGCATCGGCCAGCATGCTGATCGCGTTCAGGCCGTCCTCCGGCTTGGAGGAATGCGCGGACACGCCCTTCGCATTGACCACCAGGTCCTCGCCCTTGCGTTCGAAGGTGTAGCGCATACCGGTCTGCCTGGCGGCGCGCTGCCTGATCTGGGCTTCCAGCGCCGGGCTGGCATGCGTGACCAGGGCCTGCGCATCCTCGGGGATCTGGCTGCCGAAGAAGCCGCCGCTGAATTGCGCGACAGCCGGCTCGCCCGCCGGCGCATCGACGCCCGCCTTCGGGAAGGTGACTGCGACCGTGCCGTAGCCCTTCTCCGCCGTTACCGCCGGGTACTCGGCGTCGAGGGTGATGTTCACCTGCGGCAGCGGGTGCGACTTGACGAAAGCGACCAGCGGCTCCCAGTCCGATTCCTCGGCCATGTAGACGTAGAGTTCGATGCGCTTCGACAGCGGCACCTGCTGGTCCTTCAGCGACTTCATCGCGTACAGGGCGGTGGCGATCGGTCCCTTGTCGTCCTCGGCGCCGCGCGCCAGCAGCTTGCCGGGCTCGCTCGTGCGGTCCAGTTCGAAGGGCGACTTCTTCCACTTGGACGGGTCGACCGGCTGCACGTCGCCGTGCGCGATCATGCCGACCTTTTCCTGTGCGTCCTGCGGGCCTAGGCCGATCACCAGCACGTGGCCATAGTCGGCGAAATCGAAGCCCAGGCGCGCCGCTTCTTCCTTCAGGAACTTCTTGAAACCGAGGTGCTGGGGATTGCGCTCGAAGGGAATGTCCTTGTCGGCCACCGTGTTGTAGCTGACCAGTTTCGCGAGCGTATCGACGACTTCGTCGCGGTAGGCGGTGACGGCGTGCTTGGCGGCCTTGACGGAAGGCTCGCCGGGTACCGCAGCCGTGGACGGGGCGGCGCCGGCGGTGCCGGCGATCAGCGCCAGCAGCAGGCCGGCGATGGTGGTTCTTGTTTGCATGTGTCTCCTTATTTCTAAAGCGCAAGGAGCATAGCATGCCTGTGCCGACCGCCGCGGTCCGGCGCAATCGGGTATCGTAGAAGGCAAACGAACAACATCAAGAGGAAAGGCATGAGCTACAAGACCGTCCAGCGCCTGCACCCGGCCATGCGCGACGACATCGGCGACCTGATCACGCAGCGCCCGCTGCCGGGACCGCGCATCGAGCAGGTCGATCCCTTCCTTTTCCTGAACCACCACGGACCGCAGGTCTACCCGCCGCACAACCGCGGCCTGCCCTTCGGTCCGCATCCGCACCGCGGCTTCGAGACCGTCACCTTCATCCTCGACGGCCTGCTGGCCCACCGCGACAGCGCCGGCCACGAAAGCGTGATTGGGCCGGGCGGCGTGCAGTGGATGACGGCGGGGCGCGGCCTGGTGCACGCCGAGGTGTCGCCGCGCGAATTCATGCAGGCCGGCGGCCCGCTCGAGATCCTGCAGCTGTGGGTGAACCTGCCGCCCGCGCTGAAGATGACGGCGCCGCGCTATACGGGCCTGCAGCGCGACCAGATCCCGGTGATCGAATCCGAAGACGGCAAGGTGCGCATGCAGCTGGTGGCTGGGGAATACGGCGGCGTGACCGGCCCGTTCGAGTCGCTGACGGGCGTCTTCATGAGCACGGTGGAGATGAAGGCCGGCGGCCTGCTTTACCTCGACAAGCTGTTGGAGCGTAACGTGTTCCTCTACGTGGTGCGGGGCGTGATCAACATTGCGCCGGACACCATCACCGCCTTCCACCTGGCCGAACTCGACACCGTGGCCGACGAGCTGGAGATCCGCGCCGAGCAGGATTGCCTGCTGCTGCTCGGGCACGCCGAGCCGATCCGCGAACCGGTGGTGTCGCACGGTCCCTTCGTGATGAACACGCGCGAAGAAATCAACCAGGCGATCCTGGACTACCAGGCGGGGCGCTTCGGGGCGCCGATCTGAGGCTTCCTACGAAAAAATAAGCCGGCCCGGTCCCAGTGGCCAGGCCGGCTGGCGTTCTTCACTTGGCCCGCAGCTGGGTCAGCGTGACCTTGCCGGCGAAGGCTTCTTCATCGAGTTCGACCCGGGCGCCGGTCTTCTTCGCCACGAATTCGGTGCGCGACAGCGGGAGCAATTGTTCGCGCTTGCCGTCCACTTCCATGAACACCTTGTTCTGGTGGCTGGTCAGCCGCAGGACACGGCCGTCATCCAGTTTGAAGGAACCATTGGTGTCCTCGGCCTGGCCCGGCGACAAACGGAAGACCGGGCTGGGGTCGCCCTGCACGAAGACGGTGCTGCCGTCGGCGCTGACAGAAACCGGCGCGGCGGGTTCCGCCAGGGCCAGGGTCGAGACGGCAGCGGCGCCGATGAAAGCCAGGACTTGTTTGATACGCATGATTGCTCCAATTCATTTTTCGATATAAATAACGGACCAGTTGTGCGTTAGCTGAACATTTGTCGAGTACGCTGCAGGTCCACCGTTTTTCATATCGCCGCATCCCAAAATGTGCGGCGAGTGATGCAAGTGTATTCACGCTTCCCGCAAGCGTCAGGGGGCATCCGCCGAAGCGTCGAAAACGCGGGATGAAACGTCGAAAAGCGGGCTCGGATTGCTGGCGATACATACAAAAGTTGGCGTGCACCGCGGCCCGGCGCGATCCGCTAGACTAGGCGGATGCACCCAGTCCCGCTTGTCGCCACCTCGCGTGGCTATCCCGATACCGGCTACCCGGTCGAGAACATCCACTTCGGTTCGATCGCCGTCGTCGACGCCGCCGGCCGCCTGCTGTATTCCAGCGGCGACCCCGACGCGATGGTCTTCACGCGCTCGGCCCTGAAGCCCTTCCAGGCCCTGCCCTTCGTGCTGGCCGACGGCCCGGCGCGCTACGACCTCACGCTCGACGAACTGGCGCTGCTGTGCGCCAGCCACTCGGGCGAGGAAATGCACCTGGCGGGCGTCGAATCCATCCTCGGCAAGATCGGCCTGGACGAGAACCAGCTCGAATGCGGCTGCGCCACCCCGCTGTACTACGACGCGGTCGGCCTGCCGCCCCCGGCCGGACGGCGCTGGCGCACCGTGCACCACAACTGCTCGGGCAAGCACAGCGGCTTCCTGGCCTGGTGCCGCCTGCACGGCGCGCCGACCAAGGCTTACGTCGACCCGCGGCACCCACTGCAGCAGGCGATTCGCAGCACCCTGGCCGAGGCCGTGCAGATGGGCGAGGACCAGCTGCCGCTAGGGGTCGACGGCTGCTCCGCCCCCAACTACGCGATGCCGCTGGCGCGCCTGGCCCATTTATATGCGCGGCTGGCGCAAGGCAGCCGCGATGCGCGCCTGGGCAGCGCGCTGGGCGACCTGTTCGATGCGATGACGAAGCGGCCCGACATGGTCTCCGGCGAAGCGCGCACCGACCTCGCGTGGATGTCGGCCGGCCAGGGCGACTGGGTGGCGAAGATCGGCGCCGACGCGGTGCAGGCAATCGGCATCCGCTCGGCCGGCCTGGGCATCGCGATCAAGGTCGCCGACGGCGCCGTGCGCGCCCTGCATCCGGCCACCTTCAGCGCGCTGGAACAACTCGGCCTGCTGGACGCCCACCGCCGCGAACTCCTCGAACCCTGGCGCGCCCCCGCCATCCGCAACGCCCGCGGCAACATCGCCGGCGAAGTCCGCGCCGTCTTCACCCTCAAGCCCGAACTGTCCCCGATTTAAGCAATCGCAAACCGGGGTCAGAGCCCGGTTTTTCAGCGTCAAAATTCGGGGTCAGTAAATTCGGGGTCAGAGCACTTTTTGGGGCAAGTGCTTTGGCGCATGTCTCGCACCGCATCCAGGCGATGACGCCATAGAAGCGCGCAGCGGACATCCGTTGCCGATCATGACAAAACATGCTTTCAAAACATTGATCGAAAAAGTGGTCTGACCCCAAATTTAAAAAAGTGGTCTGACCCCGAATTTAGGAATTCAGGCGACTTCGAGGCGCAGGCGCTGCGTGAGCACGTCCAGCACCTGGCCGTCGCTCCAGTAGGCCGTGTGCGACAGCGGGTTCCAGCTTTTCAGGATCCAGGTCACCACGCCCTGCCCCGCGTTGATCGGGCGGTCGTCGACCAGCGCCGCGTAGCCCGGCGACAGCGGCTGCAGCGGCCAGCCGAGGGCGTCGTCCGGGTCGTAGAGGTTGATCCACTCGAAGCGCTCGGTCGGCCGGGCGATCGGCTTGATGTCCATCTGCTTGTGCGCGGCGCAGAAGATCGGAATGTTGCAGCCGGTCGTGACGAAGGAGGCGCAGGTGGCGCCCGCCAGGAAGCGCTTTTCGGGCTCGGTCAGGCGCTCGCCCAGCGCGCGCAGGGCCCAGGCGTCGACGTCCTTCCATATCCCGGCCTGCACCCGTCCGCCGGACAGCGCCTTCTGCGCATCGTAGATATAGCTCGACAGCACCTGCCCGCCCAGCGACTGCGCCAGGAAGACGATACTGGTCGAGGGGTCGTGCCTGGCCACGCCCAGCAGCTGGCGCGCGATCGCTTCCTGCGCCAGTTCGTACACCGAGCCGTCGATCTCCTTGCGGTTCTCCAGCCCGGCGGCGTCGCCGAAGCCGAACAGCAGGAAGCGTCGCAGCTCGGCATAACGCAGGTGGGCGGTCTGGCCCACGCGCGCCCACACCGTTTCCTGGTTGGGTTTCAAGATGTCCTGGTAATACACCGAGCGGAAATCGACCTGGGACGCCAGCCCTCCCAGCCGCCCCGCCACCGCCTCGAACAATTTCTCGGCGTAGTCGCGCGGCGTTTCTCCCATCCCATGGACGGTCAGCAGTGCGGTCTGTGACATGGCGGCCTCCTCAGCAAGCTTGACTCTACGTTAAGACAATTCTGACACGATCGCTCACCGAGCATCGCTCTTTACAACGCAAGTTGCATAACATAAAATCGATAGATTCCTATCGATTCGATTGCTAATGATGTGTAATCAACCTGATTCTCCGGTCGGCGAACGCTTCTCCGCCGCCGTGCATGGCACCGCGCGCGGCTGGCGTCTCCTGATCGACAAGCAGCTCAAGCACCTGGGCATCGGCCAGGCCGGCTGGATGACCATCGCCATGGTCGCCAAGTCGAAAGAAGCGATGTCGCAGCGCGCCCTGGCCGACCTGGTCGGCGTGGAAGGGCCGTCGATGGTCTCGATGCTCGACCGCCTCGAGCGCGAAGGCCTGGTGACGCGTGCGCCCTCGTCCACCGACCGCCGCGTCAAGCTGGTGCACCTGACCGACGCCGGCACCACCCTTTACCAGCAGGTGAAAGAGCAGGCGAACGCCGTGCGCACTTCCCTGCTCGGCGACATCGCCCCGGCCCAGCTCCAGGCCGCCACCGAGCTGCTGGAACTGCTGCGTACCCGCATCGAGGAGCAGCTGTGAGCGCAGCCCCACCCATCAACCGCACCATGATCACGGTGTCGATCATGCTGGCGACCATCATCCAGGCGCTCGACGGCACCATCGCCAACGTCGCCCTGCCGCACATGCAGGGCGCGCTGTCGGCCTCGCAGGACCAGATCACCTGGGTGCTGACCTCCTTCATCGTGGCGGCGGCCATCGCCACCCCGCTGAACGGCTGGCTGGTCGACCGTTTCGGCCTCAAGAAAGTCTTCCTCGTATCCGTGGCCGGCTTCACCATCGCCTCGGCGCTGTGCGGCCTGTCGATGAATCTGACCGAGATCGTGGTCTCGCGCATGCTGCAGGGCGTGTTCGGCGCGGCCCTGGTGCCGCTGTCGCAATCGGTCCTGCTCGACATCAACCCGAAAGAGAAGCACGGCTCGGCGATGGCGGTATGGGGCATGGGCGTGATGATCGGCCCTATTCTCGGCCCCACGCTGGGCGGCTGGCTGACCGACAGCTACAGCTGGCGCTGGGTCTTCTTCATCAACCTGCCGATCGGCGCGGTGGCCTTCTACGGCATCTGGCGCTACATCCACCCGACCAGCGCGGCGCGCCGCGTGCGCTTCGACATGTTCGGCTTCCTCACGCTGTCGATCGCGATCGGCGCGCTGCAGATGCTGCTCGACCGCGGCGAGCAGAACGACTGGTTCGCGTCGATGGAAACCTGGGTCGAGCTGGTGCTGATGCTGCTGGCCGCGTCCTACTTCATCGGCCACACGCTGACGCGCCCGGCCGGCCAGTCCTTCGTCGACTTCCGCCTGCTCAAGAACAGCAACTACGTCACCGGCCTGCTGCTGATCTTCATCGTCGGCATGGTGCTGTTCGCGACCCGCGCGCTGATGCCGACCATGCTGCAGGGCCTGATGGGCTATCCGGCCGCGCTGGCCGGCCTGGTGACGGCGCCTTCGGGCCTGGGCACGATGGCGGCCATGCTGGTGGTCGGCAAGCTGACCGGCAAGGTCGACTTCCGACTGCTGCTGGGCGCCGGCTTTGCGATCACCGCCTTCTCGCTGTGGCAGATGACCCAGTACACGCTGGTGCTGTCGCAGGCCGACATCGTCTGGCCCGGCGTGATCCAGGGCGTGGGCCTGGGCCTGGTGTTCGTGCCGCTGTCGGCCGCCACCTTCGCGACCCTGTCGCCGCAGATGCGCGCGGAAGGCACGGCGCTGTATAGCCTGGTCCGCAATATCGGTTCCTCGATCGGCATCGCGATGGTGCAGGCCCTCCTGGTCCGCAACACCCAGATCGCGCATGCTTCGCTGACCACCCAGGTGACGAATGCGAACCCGGCGCTGAACGACCCGTCCAGCCTTTACAACATGAGCAGCCAGCTCGGCGCGGCGATGATCAACAACGAAGTCACGCGCCAGGCCTCGATGATCGCCTACGTCGACGACTACTGGCTGATGATGCTGCTCACCGCGGCCGTGATTCCGCTGCTGATCCTGATCCGCCCGCCGAAGGCCGCGAGCGCCCCGGCCCCGGTCGACGTGCACCTCGATTAATTTGGAAAGCCAGAACAAAGTGCGACATACCTCCTTCATCCTGAAAAACGCGGCGCTTGCAGGCGCCGTGCTGGCGCTGCTGGCCGGCTGCATCAGCGTCCCGGCCGACACGAACAAGCCGGCCAACATCGATTTGGCCGCGCGCGCCCAGCACGCGCCAGGCATCGTCCTCCCCGCCGACGCCTGGCCCGCCGAACAATGGTGGCTGGCCTATGGCGACCCGCAACTCAACGCCCTGATCGCGCGTTCGCTCAAGGACAACCCCAGCCTGGCCACGGTGCAGGCGCGCGTGGCCGGCGCCCAGGCGGTGGTGCGCGCCGAGCGTGCCGACGAAGGCGCCAAGGTCGGCCTCGAGACCGGCCTGAATCGCCAGCGCTATTCCTCGAACGGCTTCTTCCCGGCGCCGATCGGCGGCAGCTGGTTCAACGACGCCAACGTGCAGCTGCGCGCCTCCTACGATGTCGACTGGTGGGGCAAGCACCGCGCGCTGGTCGCAGCAAGCCTCGGCGAAGCGAATGCGCGCCAGGCCGAAGCCGCGCAAGCCGCGCAGGCGATCGCCGCCAGCGTCGCCCAGAGTTACTTCCGCCTGCAGATGATGTGGGCGCGCCAGGACAACCTGAAGCTGCTGGCCGGCATCCAGCGCGAGATCGTGGCCGGCCGCAAGGCCCGCATCGCCCACGGCCTGGCCACCGACGAGCAGCTGCGCAGCGCGGAGCTGGACCTCGGCGTGCTGGAAGAACAGTCGGCGCGCCTGGACACCCAGGCGCTGCGCGAACGCGAAGCGCTGCGCGCCCTGATCGGCGGCGACGCCCAGGCGCTGGCCGACCTCGCCCGCTTCAAGCCCGCCCCTGGCGCGAATGCGCTGCCGCGCGAACTCGGCATGGAATTGCTGGCGCGCCGCCCCGACCTGCAGGCCTCGCGCTGGCGGGTCGAGGCCCAGCTCGGCCGCGTGGCCGCCAGCGAAGCCGCCTTCCGTCCCGACATCAACCTGGTCGGCGCGCTCGGCCTCGACGCGGTCTCGCTCGGCAAGCTGCTGCGCTGGCCGAGCCGCACGCCGCTGCTCGGCGCCACCCTCGACCTGCCGCTGTTCGACAGCGGCCGCCTGAAAGCCCAGCTTGGCGTGGCCCGCAGCCAGCGCGACGAGCTGGTGGCCGAGTACAACGAGGCCGTGCTGGCCGCCGTGCGCGAAGTCGCGCAGGAAGGCGCGACCCTGCAGGGCCTGGAACAGGAAACCCGGACCCACCAGGCCGCGCTCGAGGCCGGCCGCAAGCTGGTCGCCAGCGCCGAGGCGCGTTTGAAGCGCGGCCTGCTGGAACGCGCCGGCGTGCTGCAGGCAAAGATGACGCTCCTGCGCCAGCAGGACACCGATCTGCAGCTGGTGGATGCCCGCCTGCAGACCCAGGTGGCGCTGGTGAAAGCGCTCGGCGGCGGCTATCACGCTAACTAATCAAATAATTCAGAACCCAAGACCATGAGCACCGATACCAATCAAGTCCCGAACAAAGGCAAGCGCCGCCTCGTCCTGGCCAGCATCACCGTCGCCTTCCTCGCCGCCGGTGCGGCCTATGCCGCCTACTACACGCTGGTCGCCTCGAAGCGCGTCGAGACCGACAACGCCTACGTGGGCGGCAACCTCGTCAACGTGTCCTCGCAGGTGACCGGCAGCGTGATCGAGATCCGCGCCGACGAGACCCAGCTGGTGAAAGCCGGCGCCGAGATCGTCCGCCTCGATCCCTCCGACGCCGAGGTGGCGCTGGCCCAGGCCGAAGCGCGCCTGGGCACGGCCGTGCGCCAGCAGCGCGAGCGCTATTCCAACGTCGAGCAGCTGAACGCCGTGGTCGACCAGCGCCGCGTGGCCCTCAAGAGCGCCCAGGAAGACCTGGCGCGCCGTGCCCCGCTGTCCGCCGACAACGTGGTCTCGGGCGAAGACGTGGCGCACGCGCGCCGCGCCGTCGACGATGCGAAGGCGGCACTGGACGTGGCGCTGAAGCAGGTGGCCGCGGCCCGCGTGGCGGTGGCCGGCGTGGCCCCGGCCCAGCACCCGAACGTGCTGGCGGCGAAAGCGGATTACCTGTCGGCCTGGCTGGCGGCGCGCCGCAACGCCATCGTCGCGCCGGTGAGCGGCTACGTGGCCAAGCGCAGCGTGCAGGTGGGCAGCCGCATCGCTCCGGGCGCGCCGCTGCTGTCGATCGTGCCACTGGACCAGCTGTGGATCGACGCCAACTTCAAGGAATCGGAACTGCGCGACATCCGCGTCGGCCAGCCGGCCACGATCGAGGCCGACATCTACGGCAGCAAGGTCACTTACCACGGCAAGGTGGTCGGCCTGGCGGCGGGCACCGGCAGCGCCTTCTCCCTGCTGCCGGCGCAGAACGCGAGCGGCAACTGGATCAAGGTGGTGCAGCGCGTGCCGGTGCGGATCTCGCTCGATCCGAAGGAACTCGCCCAGCACCCGCTGCGCGTGGGCCTGTCGGCCACCGTCGACATCGACATCGCCAACCAGGGCGGCGGCGCGCTGGGCAGCGTGGCCACGCCGGCGCAGACCTACGCGACCGATGTGCTGAGCCAGCCGCTGCAGGAGGCGCAGATGGCTACGGATGCGATTGTGGCCAAGAATATGGCGAATTAAGTTGGCTGTAAAACCGTCGTTCCCGCGAAGGCGGGAACCCAAGTTCTGCTTGAGCTATCGATACGCGTGCAACTTGGATTCCCGCCTTCGCGGGAATGACGGTCTTAAGGATTGCGACCTTGTTTAGCGCCCAGGCAGCGGCACCGGCGTCAAAACCCGCCCACTCCCGAACCAGCTCCGCAAATTATCCAGCATCAGCTGCGCCATCGCCGCCCGCGTCTCCTGCGTGGCGCTGCCGATGTGCGGCATCAACAGCACGTTCTCCAGACCGAAAAAGCGCGCATCGATGTCCGGCTCCCCGTCGAAGACGTCGAGCGCCGCGCCGGCGATGCGCTTTTCCGCCAGCGCCGCCAGCAGCGCCTCCTCGTCGACCAGCGAGCCGCGCGCCACGTTCACCAGAACACCGCGCGGCCCCAGCGCATCCAGCACGCGTGCGTCGATCATGCGCGCGGTCTCGCGGCCGCCCGGCGCCGCCACGATCAGGATGTCGGCGTCGCGCGCCAGCGCCCCGAGGTCGGCCTCGAAGCGCCATGCCAGCTGCTGGTCGCTGCGGCCGTGGTAGGCCAGCGCCACGCCGAAGGGCTCCAGGCGGCGCGCGATGTCCTTGCCGATGCGGCCGAGGCCGACGATGCCGACCTGCTTGCCGGCCAGGCTGGTCGTCAGGGGGAAGCTGGCGCCGGCCCAGCGGCCTTCGCGCACGTAGCGGTCGGCCTGCGGCAGTTGTCGGAGCAGGGCCAGCAAGGAGCCGATGCACAGCTCGGCCACGGCGGCGTTCAGCACGTCCGGCGTGTTCGACACCGCGATGCCGCGGCGCGCCGCCAGCGAGAGCGGGATCAGGTCGTAACCCACGCCATTGGTGGCGATGATCTCGAGCCTGGGCAGACGCTCGACCAGCGCGGCCGGCACTTCCAGGTTGCTGCGCGTGACGATGGCGCGGATGTCGCCGGCACGCGCGGGAGCGCGCTCGAAGTCCTGGACATCGAGGCGCTCGAACTCGGCGTCGATCCGGGACTGCACCTCAGGCGGGAAGCTGCCGATCTGCAGCAGCCCCGGCTTCATTGAGCGCCGACAGTAAGTTCGAAGGTGGTGACGCCGTCGACGCCGCCGCGCACCTGGTCGCCCGGGTGCAGGGCGCCGACGCCGGCCGGGGTGCCGGTGAAGATCAGGTCGCCCGGCGCCAGGGTCACGAAGCGCGAGAGGTAGGCGATGACGTCGGGCACCGGCCAGATCATCTCGTTCAAATTGCCTTCCTGGCGCGGCTCGCCGTTCACCTCGAGCCAGATGCGGCCTTCGTGCGGGTGGCCGGTCCATGTCGCCTGCTGCAGCGGGCTGCAAGGGGCCGAGGCGTCGAAGCCCTTGGCCATGTCCCACGGCCGGCCATCCTTCTTTGCGACGGCCTGCAGGTCGCGGCGGGTCAGGTCCAGGCCGACCGCATAGCCCCACACCAGGTCCAGCGCCTGCTCGGGAGCGATGTTGGCGCCGCCCTCCTTCAAGGCCACCACCAGCTCGACTTCATGGTGCAGCTCTTTGGTGGCGGGCGGATACGCCAGCGTGCCGACGGCCGGCACCACCGCGTCGGCGGGCTTGGAGAAGAAGAACGGCGGTTCGCGGTCCGGGTCGGCGCCCATTTCGCGCGCGTGGGCGGCGTAATTGCGGCCGACGCAGAAGACGCGGCGCAGCGGGAAGGTCTGGTCGGAGCCTGCGATGGCAAGCGCCGGCGTGTTGGGCGGGGTGATGACGAAGCCAGTCATGCTGATCCTTGTAAAGACAATGTCCGGGCGCACCGAGGGGAGGCGCGTCGGACAGCCTAACATAATCGGCGCCGGCTTGAGAGTCACGTCGTCCCCGCGGAGGCGCCTCGCTGCGCGAGGCCCCAAGTTGGATGCATCTCGATAGCTCATGCAACTTGGGTTCCCGCCTTCGCGGGAACGACGCCTACGCGGTAACGATCAGAACTCTTCCCAATCGCTTGCAACCGGTGCGGCCTTGGCCGGACGCGCGGGGCGCGCAGGCTTCACCGGCGCCGGACGCGCCGCGGGCAAGGCTGCACGCACAGCCACCGGTGCGGCAGCAACAGCGGCCACCGGCGCCACTCGCTGGTCCAGCTTGAACACCGCCACCGCCGCCGACAGTTGCGCCGCCGTGTCCTGCATGGATTGCGAGGCAGCCGCCGCCTGTTCGACCAGCGCGGCGTTCTGCTGGGTCACGGTGTCCATCTGGGTGATGGCTTCGTTGACCTGTTCGATGCCGGCACTCTGTTCCTGGCTGGCCGAGCTGATCTCGTTGAGGATGTCGGTCACGCGGCGCACGCTGTCGACGATGTCGCCCATGGTGCTGCCGGCCTCCTGCACCAGGCGGCTGCCGGTGCCGACCTTTTCGCTGGAGTCGTCGATCAGGGTCTTGATCTCCTTGGCGGCGGCGGCCGAACGATGGGCCAGCGAGCGCACCTCGCCCGCCACCACCGCGAAGCCGCGGCCCTGCTCGCCCGCGCGCGCCGCTTCGACGGCCGCATTCAGCGCCAGGATATTGGTCTGGAAGGCGATGCCGTCGATGACCGCGATGATGTCCGCGATCTTGCCGGAGGCTTCGTGGATCTGCTCCATGGTGGCGACCACCTCGTGGATCACCTGGCCGCCGCGGGCGGCGACGCCGGATGCCGCCGCGGCCATGGTATTGGCCTGGCGCGCGTTGTCGGCGTTCTGCTTGACGGTCGAGGTCAGCTCTTCCATCGAGGACGCCGTCTCTTCCAGCGAGCTGGCCTGCTGCTCGGTGCGGCTCGACAGGTCGTGGTTGCCGGCCGCGACTTCGCTGGAGGCAGTGCCGATCGCCTCGGTGCCACTGCGCACGGTAGCGACGGTCTGCACCAGGTTCTCGTTCATGGTCTTCAGGGCAGCCAGCAGCTGGCCGGCTTCGCACTTGCTGGTGACCTCGACCCGGGTGGTGAGATCGCCGGCGGCGACGGCGTTGGCGACGTCCAGTGCGCGGCGCATCGGACGCACGATCGAGGCGCTGATCCACCAGGCCAGCGCGCCGGCGCCGGCCACGGCCAGCACGCCCAGCGCCAGCAACAGATTGCGCGCGAATTCATAGGTGACGGTGGCCTCGTCCGCATCGCGCTTGGCCAGGCCCTTCTGCATCTCGATCTGCTCGGCGACTGCCTTCTTGTAGGCGGCGAGCACCGGACGCACTTCCTTGGTCAGGTAGGCCTTGGCGCCGTCCAGCTCATTCGCATTGATCAAGCGGAGCAGCTCGTCCTGCGCCTTGACGTACTTGGCGTTCAAGTCCTGCTGCTGGGCCAGCAGCGCCCGGCCCTGCTGGCTTTCCAGCATCTTGTCGAGCATGGCGAGATCGGTCTCGATTTCCTTACGCGAGGACATAATTTCGTCGACCTGCTTCGCACGGTCGGCAGGATCGTCGTTCAACATCGCATTGCGCAAGGCGATCGCAATGTCGTTCACTTCGGCCAGCAGGCGGCTGGTCAGGTCAATGCGCGGCATGCGTTTGGCCACGATGGTGTCGCTGGCGGCATTCACCCGGCCCAGACTGGTCAAGCCCTGCCCAACGGTGAACGCCAGGGCCAGGCAGACAACACCGAAAGCCATGCCCAGACGGGTTCCGATCTTCATATCCGTAATTTTCATATTCTTCCGCGTCTTTTAATGAAATTTGTAGGACTACACCTACGACGCGCAAGCTTACGACCCAACTTGGTGCAAGGTCGATAGAAAATAGTTAAGCCATGGCAATATTTTTAAATGATGAGTAGTTGTAGCAACACTCGTCTGTACACAATTGTCTAATCGTCCACCGAAAACCTGAACCGCGACTCGGTCGCATAGGTCTGTCCGGGCCGCAGGATCGTATTGGGAAAATCGGGCTGGTTCGGCGAATCCGGGAAATGCTCGGGTTCGATCGCAAAGCCGCCGCGGAAGGGATAGGCGCAGCCCTTGCCGGCCAGGGTCCCGTCGAGGAAGTTCCCGCTGTAGAACTGCACGCCAGGCTCCTGGGTGAGCAGCTCCAGCACCCGTCCCGAGCCCGGATCGCGCACCCGGACCGCGCGCGCCAGTGCACGGCCGCCGGCCGGGCGGTCGAGCACGAAGCAGTGGTCGTAGCCCTGGCCGTTGGCGAGCTGTTCGTCCTGCTCGCCGATGCGGCTGCCGATGGTGCGCGCCTGCCGGAAGTCGAAGGCGCTGTCCTCGACCGGGCGCACGCCGCCCAGCGGGATCGATTCGGCGTCGATCGGCACGAAGCCGGCGGCGTCGATGAGGATCTCGTGGCCGAGGATGTCGCCGCAGCCTTCGATGCCGGCCAGGTTGAAGTAGCTGTGCTGGGTCAGGTTTACCGGGGTCGGCTTGTCCGTGGTGGCGGAGAAGCGCACCACGATCTCGTTGTCGTCGGTGAGGCTGTAGACCACGCGGGCGTCCAGGTTGCCGGGATAGCCCTCCTCGCCATCCGGGCTGAAGTAGCGCAGCCGCAGCTCGCCGCCCACGGCTTCGGCCTGCCACAGGACCTTGTCGAAGCCGCGGTCGCCGCCGTGCAGGTGGTTGTTGCCGTTGTTGGTCGCCAGTTCGTATTTGTGACCGTCAAGCACAAATCGTCCTTTCGCGATGCGGTTGCCGTAGCGGCCGATCAGGGCGCCGAAATAAGGGCTGGCGCCGAGGTAGGGCTCGAGTTCGTCGAAGCCGAGGGCGACGTCGGCGAAGCGGCCGTCGCGGTCGGGCACGTGGATGCGCCTGATGATGCCGCCGAAGTCGAGGATTGCAACCCGCATGCCGTGGCGGTTGACCAGCGTGTATTCGGTGACCGGCGCGCCGTCGGGCAAGCTGCCGAACGGCGCCTGGGTGATGCCTGGGGTGATGTCGGTTTGCGCGTGCACGGTAAATCCTGTCAGTGGGCGCCGCCGGGGCGGCATGATGGTCCCGATCCTAGCACGAGGCCCGGCAAGCCCGGCGCGCCGTGGCACAATGCGGCCATGCCTGCCCAGTTCACCGATTTCGCCGGCCCGATCGCCGCCACCGAGCTTGAGCTCGTCACCAGCGCCGCCCTGATCCCGGATGCCTTCCTGCTCGCCCGCGCCGGCCGCGTCGAGGCCCGCTACATCCCCTTCGACTACGTGAATCCGGAGGCGCGCGTGGTGCTGGTCGGGATCTCGCCCGGCTTCGTGCAGTGGAAGAACGCGATGCGCGCCGCGCAGCAGGGCTTGCGCGACGGCCTGCCTCTGCCCGAGCTGCTGCGCGCGGCCAAGTACACGGGCGCTTTCAGCGGCGCGATCCGTCCCAACCTGGTGGCCCTGCTGGACCACATCGGCCTGCAGCGCTGGCTCGGCATCGCCAGTTGCGCCACCCTGTTCGGCGAGCACGCCCACCTGATGCACGTGACCGGGGCGCTGCGCCAGGCGGTCTTCGTCGACGGCCTTAACTACAATGGCGCAAATCCAAACATGCTGACCACACCGCTGCTGCAGCAACAGCTGCTCGACTATTTCGGGCAGGAGGCGGCGCAAATCCGGGACGCCGTGTTCGTGCCGCTTGGCCCCAAGGTCGGCCTGGCCCTGAGCTGGCTGGCGCGGCGAGGCATGCTCGACGAACGCCGTATCCTGCATGGACTGCCCCACCCTTCCGGGGCGAACATGGAACGCATCGCCTACTTCCTCGGCCGCAAGGAGAAAAGCGCTTTGTCGAGCCGCACGAACGGCGCGCAGATCGACGCCGACCGCCTTGCCCTGCGCGAGAAAATGGCGGCGCTGGGGATGGCGTCCATGGACTAAGGCCGGGTCCGCTTGCGTGCTACGCATATTGACTGCGGCGATTACACTGGGGCTGTCCAGCGTCCAGTCTCAAGGCAGGGAACATGTCGACTTTTTCGTGGGAATACAACCAGCTCCCCCTCGTCAACCTCGAGGACAAGCCCGCGTCATTCTTCAAGGGATTGATTCGTGCGAGCAGCACGGCCATCGTCATCACCGACGCCCTGCAGGACGATAACCCGATCGCCTGGGTCAATCCGGCCTTCGAGCAGGTGTCCGGCTACGCGCTGGCCGAGGTGATCGGCCGTAACTGCCGCTTCCTGCAGAACGGCGACCGCAGCCAGCCGGAGCTCGCCGGCCTGCGCGAGGCCATCGCGGCCGGCCGCAATCACACCTGCACGTTGCGCAACTACCGCAAGGACGGGAGCCTGTTCTGGAGCCGGATGCACGTGTTCCCGATCAAGGACAGCAAGGGCTGTGCCGTCAACTTCGCCGCCTTCCTCGAAGACGTCAGCGCTGCGGTCCGCGCCCAGGCCCAGGTAACGAGCACGCGCGAGCACCTCAGTACAGTCCTCGAGAGCATCTCGGACGGCTTCTTCTCACTCGACCGCGAGTGGCGCTTCACCTACGTCAACAGCAAGGGTGCCCACTGGCTCAGGCGTCCCGCCGGAGAGCTGCTGGGCAAGGTGATCTGGGATGCGTTTCCCGACGCGGTGGGCGGTCCCTTTTACGAAACCTATCGTCACGCGATCGAGTGCCAGGAATACGCCAGCTGCGAAACCTTCTACGAACCGCTGGGCCTTTGGCTCGAGGCACGCGCCTATCCGTCGCACGATGGGCTGACGGTCTTCTTCGCCGACATCTCCGAGCGCAAGGAAGCGGAGGCGCGCCTGGTCCACATGGCGACCCACGACAGCATGACCGGCCTGCACAACCGCTTCAGCTGCCTGCGCGCGCTCGACGAGTGCCTGGCCGCGGACAGCATGGTCGGCGTGCTGTTCATCGACCTCGACCACTTCAAGGAAGTCAACGACGCCCACGGCCACCGCGCCGGCGACATTGCCCTGCGGGAGATCGGGCGCCGCCTGGCGGCTTTCGGGGACGGCGAGACCACGGTGTCGCGCATCAGCGGCGACGAATTCGTGATCGTGCAAGCCAACGCCAGCGTCGAGAAAGCAAAAGCGCTGGCGGCCAGCGTGCTGCAGCGCATGGCCGAGCCGATCGCGGTCGAGGACCTGAAGGTCACGGTCGGCGCCAGCATCGGCATCGCCCTCGGAAAAGCCCGCGAGCACACGGCCGACGAACTGCTGAACAACGCCGACGCGGCCATGTACGCAGCCAAGGACAACGGCCGCCACACCTTCAGCGTGTTCTCGCCCAAGTCGGCGCAGATGATCAAGGAGCGCCTGCAGCTGCGCCAGGAAGTGTTTTCCGCGCTGGAGCGGCGCCAGTTCGTGCTGTTCTACCAGCCGCAGATCAGCGCCGCCAACGGCGCCGTGGTCGGCGCCGAGGCCCTGCTGCGCTGGAACCACCCGCGCCTGGGTGTGATTGCGCCCGGCGCCTTCCTGTCCATGCTCGAGGATTCGCCGGCCATCACCGCGGTCGGCGCCTGGGTCTGCGAGGAAGCCTGCCGCCAGGCGCGCGAGTGGGAGCAGCTCGGCTTCCAGCTGCAGATGGCCGTGAACGTCTCGGCGCGCCAGCTGACCGACGAGAACCTGCCGCCGCTGCTGAAGAACCTGGTGGCGCACTACGGACTGGACACCGGCTGCATCAAGCTGGAAGTCACGGAGAGCATGCTGACCCAGGACATCGTCAAGGCCGCCGCCGTGCTGCGCTCCCTGCAGGAAGAAGGCTTCCGGATCGCCCTCGACGACTTCGGCACCGGCTACTCGAACCTCTCCTACCTGCGCCAGTTCCCGATCACGACGATCAAGATCGACCGCTCCTTCGTGCAGGAGATCGAGGAAGACCGGCGCTGCCTGGACATCGTCAACGGCGTGATCGCCTTCGCCAAGTCGCTCAAGCTGGCGGTGATCTGCGAAGGGATCGAGACCGAGGCGCAGGCCAGCGCGATCCGTTCGACCGAATGCGACGTGCTGCAGGGCTACCTGATCGGCAAGCCGATGCCGGCCAGCGAATTCCAGACCCTGCTGATGGCGCAGAGTGCGGCGCCGCAGCAGGCGGATCCGGGCTGCGACCAGGCCGGCCCGGCGAATAGTTAGCCTTAAAATCGTCATTCCCGCGAAGGTGGGAATCCATACTGAGCCGCCGAAGTAGGCGAATCCTGTTATTCAGCATGGATTCCCGCGTTCGCGGGAATGACACTTTTAAATTCCACCTGGCGCTTGAAGAACCACAGGCTCACCAGCATCAGCATGATCGGCACCAGGGTCAGGTAGAACGCGAAATGGCCGTTGTAGCGGCCGAACACATAGCCCGTGATCAGGGATCCGGTGGTGCCGCCAAGCGCCGAGAAGATCACCAGCAGGCCTGTCATCGGCGCGTGCTGGTGGCGCGGCAGCGAAGACAGCATCACCGAATTGATGCCGGGGTAGATCGGCGCCATGAACAGCCCGATCATCGGGAACAGGAAAGCCGCAGCCGGCGCAGTCGACCAGCCGACGTTCGGATCGTGGGCGATGCCGCGCGCCAGCGGCAGCGCCAGCAGCACCGTCGCGCCCATCGCGAGCATGCAGCCGGCCAGCACCGGGAACCAGTTCAGGCGGCGCATCACCACGCCGGCCGACAGGCGGCCCAGCGCCAGGCAGGCCGCGTAGATGCTGGTGACCTGCACACTCATCGCCGCCGGCAGCTTCAGGATTTCGTTGTTGAAGGTCGGCAGCCAGGTGCCGACGCTCTGCTCGACCAGCACGTACAGGAAGGCGGTGAGCACGAACACGCACACCAGCGGCCGCATGAACAGGCGCAGCATCTCCACGAAGTCGGAGGCGGGGCCGCGGCTGTGCGGCGGGGCGGCGGCGTGCTCGTCGAAGCGGGTGAACAGCACCAGCAGGAAGGTCGCCGCGCACAGCCCGGACAGCAGCCAGTAGACGTTCAGCCAGCCGAGCGAAGCGGGATTGCTGGAGTCGATGAAGAAGCCGAAGATCCAGTAGGCGCTCAGCACCCCGACCATGAAGAAGCCTTCCAGCATATTGGTGATGCCTGCGTGCTGCTTCGGGTCCTGTGCCACCAGCCCGATCGACGAGTACACCGACACCTTCACCAGCGCAAAGGCCACGCCCACGCACAGGAACAGCAGCTTGGCGGTGGCGAAACCCGGCAACATCGGCATCGCCAGGGTGGCGCAGGCGACGATGGCGAGCGCCGCCAGCATCGCCTTCTTGTAGCCGAAGCGCGGCAGGCTCGCTGCGACCAGAAAGGACACCGCGGCAATCGGCAGGTCCTTGAAGCCTTCGAGCACGCTGGCCGAGGTCTTGTCCACGCCATAGCTGTTGATGACCTGCAGGATCACCGTCCCCACGCTGTTGAGCAGGATGGCGAACACGAAGTAGATCAGGAAGAGTGCCAGCAGGATGCGGCGGTTGTTCATGGGTGTCTCCATCAAGTCGTCGTCGTACCCGCGCAGGCGGGTACCCAGGTTTTTATAGTGATGGTCTTACAGATAGTCGGCCAGCCTGAACCTGTCCATCGCCGGGATGTTGTAGTCGGCGCGCGCCAGCACCTGCGCATCGCCGACGCCGACCGCCGTCATCCCCGCATCCTTGATCGAGGCCACGCCGGCGGCCGCATCCTCCACGCCCAGGCAGTCGGCCGGCGCCACCCCGAGGTGGCTTGCCGCGGTCAGGAAGATTTCCGGATGCGGCTTGCTGTTGGCGATGGTCGCGGCATCGACCACGTCGTCGAAGCGGCCACGGATGCCGAGACGGTCCAGTACAGTAAAAGCGTTCTTGCTGACCGAGGCCAGGCCGATCTTCAGTCCGGCGGCCCTTGCCTCTTCCAGGGCGCGCAGGGCGCCTGGCAGCAGGTCTTCCGGCGTCATCGTCGCCACCAGTTCCTGGTAATGGCGGTTCTTCGCATCGGCCAGCAGCAGCTTTTCCTGGTCCGTGAACGTGCGCGGGGCGCGCGCCAGGATCAGTGCCAGCGATCCCATGCGGTCGACGCCCTTCAAGTGTTCGTTGAAGGCTTCGTCGAAGGGCGCGCCGACCTCGTCGGCCAGGCGCTTCCAGGCCAGGTAGTGGAAGCGCGCGGTGTCGGTGATGACGCCGTCCAGGTCGAAGATCACTGCCTTGTATCGGTGCTGGTTCATGCCTTGTCCTCCATGCGAAGCTCGGGTTGCTGCGGGGTGAGCGCGACCGCGCGGCCGCAATGCGAAAAGTGCAGCCGGTCGCCCTGCAGCAGGCGGTAGCTGGCGCCGCCGGCGCCGACCTCGACGCCCAGCAGCGCGCCGTGCACGTGCACCTTGAAGCGGTAGCCTTGCCACTGTTCCGGCAGCACCGGCGCGAAACGCAGGCCGGCGCCGTCGATGCGCATGCCGGCGAAGCCGTAGGCGACGCCCAGCCAGGTGCCGGCCATGGCGGCCGTATGCACGCCGTATTCGGTGTTGCCGTGGGTGTTGTCGAGGTCCAGGCGCGCCGTTTCCATGAAGTAGGCGTAGGCTTTGTCGCGGTAGCCGACCTCGCTCGCCACCATGCTGAAGATGCAGGACGAGAGCGAGGAATCGTGGGTGGTCACCCGCTCGTAGAAGTCGAAGTCGCGGCGCTTGTCCTCGAGCGTGAACTCGTCGGACAGCAGCAGCAGGGCCAGCACCACGTCGGCCTGCTTGCAGACCTGGTGGCGGTAGATCACCAGCGGGTGGTAGTGCAGCAGCAGCGGATAGTTTTCCTTGGGCGTGGCGGCGAAGTCCCAGGGCTTTTTCGACAGGAAGCTGTCGTCCTGCTCGTGGATGCCGAGCGTTTCGTCGTAGGGCAGCCGCATCGCGCCGCTGGCCGCGCGCCAGGCCGCGATCTCGCCCTCCTCCAGTCCGATCGCCTGGGCCACGCGCGCATAGTCCTGCGGGCGCTCGGCGCGCAGGCGCTCGGCCACATCGGCCGCGAAGGTCATGTGCATGCGCGCCATCGCATTGGTGTAGTAATTGTTGTTGACGATGGCCGTGTACTCGTCCGGTCCGGTCACCGCATTGATGCAGAAGCGCTGCTGGCGGTCGTAGCTGCCGATGCCCGTCCAGATGCGCGCCGTATCGAGCACGATCTCGGCGCCCTGCTCGGCCAGAAAGTCGAAGTCGCCTGTGGCGAGCAGGTAAAGGCGGATCGAGTAGGCGATGTCGGCGTTGATGTGATACTGCGCGCTGCCGGCCGGGAAGTAGGCCGAGCATTCTTCGCCGGCGATGGTGCGCCATGGGTAGAGTGCGCCGCGCTCATGCCCCATCTGGCGCGCCCGCACGCGCGCCTTGGGCAGGATCGTGTAGCGGTACTGCAGCAGCGCGCGCGCGATCTCGGGCTTCGCGAACAACAGGAAGGGGAACACATAGATCTCGGTGTCCCAGAAATAATGCCCCTCGTAGCCCTCGCCCGTCACGCCCTTGGCGGCGATGTTGGTGCGGCCGTCGCGGCCCACCGATTGCAGCAGGTGGAACTGGTTGAAGCGCACGCCCTGCTGGAGGGCGTCGTCGCCGTCGATGCCGACGTCGGCCTGGTCCCAGAATTCGGCCAGCCAGGCGGCCTGCTCGGCGGCGAGCGCCTCGAAGCCGGCTTGCGCGGCGCCCGCCAGCGCGGCGCGTGCGTGCGGGCCGACCGCATCTTCCGCCATGTCGCGCGAGGTCGCGTAGGCGATGAACTTGTGCAGCACCACGGTTTGTCCCTGGGCGGCGTCGATCTCGAACGCGTGGCCCTGCTCCAGCGCCTCCACCTGCGCGGTAGCGCTTACGCAGGACTCGGTGGCGCTGGCCAGCAGGAAGCCGCTGTGGCGGGTGCGCTGCAGGACCAGCACGCCATGCTGCGCGCCGCGCACCCAACTGTCCCTCCCTGCCGGCTGCAGGCTGGGGCCGGTGATGGCCGAGCCCACGCGCGGATCGTCGCCGGCCTGGAGGTTGCTGACCTGGCTGTCGATGTCGGCAAGCAGGCGCAGACGGCCCGAAAAATTCAGGGGCGTGACCGCGTATTCGACGGCGGCGACATGCTTGCGCGCGAAGCACACCAGGCGCCGGCTGACGATGCGCAGCTGCTTGCCGCTGCTTGACTCCCAGTCGACGCTGCGGGTCAGCAGGCCGGTGCGGAAATCCAGCACACGCTCCCAGGCCAGCACCCTGCCGCGCTCCAGCCCGAAGACTTCGCCATCGGCTTCGACGCCCACCCGCTTGGCGTTCGGCACATTCAGCATGAACTCGTTGGTGCGCGCCAGGCCGTAGGCGTTCTCGGGATAGACGATCGGCTCGGAGTCGTAGAAGCCGTTCAGGTAAGTGCCTTCCAGTGTCTGTCCCTTGGGCGCGGCGCTGCCTTCCTCGGGCGTGCCGCGCATGCCGATGTAGCCGTTCCCCAGCGTGAACAGGGTCTCGCGCAGGAAGCGCGCATCGGGATCGAGGCTGCGCTCGCGGATGCACCAGGGCTCGGCTTCGATGCCGGGCCCGGCTCCAATGTTATCGATATCATTTGTAGGCATGCTGGTTTGCTCTGGCTTTGCGTCGATTGGATTGATTCAGGTATGCCGCACGATCAGCGTCGTGGGCAGCATTTCGGACTGGGCAGGCTGGCCTTCGATCATGGCCAGCATTTTTTTCGCGAGCAGCACGCCGCCGTCGCGCAGGTATTGGTGGACGCTCGTAAGCGGCGGCACGAAGCTGGCCGCACCCGGCGTATCGTCGTAGCCGATGACGGAAATATCGTCCGGCACCCGTAGTCCGGCTTCGGTCAGGGCGCGGATCGCGCCCATGGCCAGCAGATCGCTGGCGGCAAACAGGCCGTCGCAGTTGTGGCCGGCCTTCTTCTTCAGCAGCGCATTCACACAGTCGAAGCCGGCCTCGAAGGTGAAAGCCTTGGGGCGCAGGATGTGCACGGTGGCGCGGCCGGACAGGGCGTCGATGAAGCCGGCGCAGCGTTCCTGCACCTCGGCGTGGTCGACGTCGCCCACGAAGATCAGCTTGCGCCGGCCCTGCTCCAGGAAGCGTTCGGCCACGCTGGCCCCACCCTTGCGGTTGTCGCTGCCGACGACCACATAGCTGGACTCCGGTTCCGGCGCGCCCCACACGACCAGGGGCATGCTGGTCTGCTGCAGCGCGCGCACCGCCTCGCCATGCGAGCCCTGGCCCAGCAGGATCAGGCCGTCGGCGCCCTGTACCGGCGCGGTGTCCAGCAACTGGCGCGAGGTCAGCACCACGCTGTAGCCGGCGGTCGTCAGTTCCTGGGTGATGCCGCCCAGGAGCTCCAGCGGATAAGGATCGGACATGGGCCGGCCTTTCACCGGCGTCATCTCGACCACCACCGCCACCGAATACGAGCGGCGCATGCGCAGGTTGCGCGCGCTGATGTTGAAGCGGTAGCCCTGCTCGGCGGCGATCCGGCGGATCTTCTCGCGCGTCTGCTCGGTCACCAGCGGACTGTCGCGCAGCGCACGGGACACGGTGATCGTGGAGACGCCGGCGACACGCGCCACATCCTCCATCGTGACCGCGGAGTCGCTTGCAGGACGCGGTGCCGTGACCGCTGTTTTTTTCGCTTGCGCCATGAGAACGTGAGTGATCGAAGAATGCCTGAGCCGGGACGCATTATGACAGATTTCTTTGCTTTGTCGACAAAGAATGACATCGATAACAATTTCGTTGACATCGATAACATTCTTTGTTTCAATGCAAACAAACGGGGAGGAGACGCCCCGTCAGCAGCCGGATCCCCATCCCAAAAAGAGAGCTCAACAACATGAAAAACCCAGTCCCGTTCCCGGCCCCGCAATTGTCCGCGGTCGCCCTCGCCGTGCTTGCCCTGGTTGCACAGTCGCAGGCCATGGCCCAGGAATCCTCTCCCCTGCCTGCCCAGGACAGCACGCAGAAAGAAATCCAGCAGGTCGTCGTGACCGGCACGGCCTCCGCACGCGGCACCCGCAAGATCGACACCAGCTTCTCCATCACCGCCGCCACCGAGGAACAGCTCAAGATGGCGTCGCCGAGCAGCACCGCGGACGTGCTGAAGATCGTGCCGGGCGTGTATGCCGAGTCCACCGGCGGCCAGTCGGGCGCCAACATCGAGGTGCGCGGCTTCCCCTCGGGCAGCGATTCGCCCTTCGTGTCGGTGCAGATGAATGGCGACCCGGTCTATCCGGTGCCGGTGCTGTCCTTCTTCGAGGGCTCGTCGGCGTTCCGCCTGGACGATACGATCGAGCGCGTCGAAGTGCTGCGCGGCGGCCCGAGTACCATCTACTCGGTTGGCCAGCCCGGCGCCACCATGAACTTCATCATGAAGAAAGGCGGCGACACCGCGGAAGGCAACCTGCGCTTCACCACCGGCACCGGCAATCTGCGCCGCGTCGACGGCGTCTACAGCGGCAAGATCGCCGACGGCTGGTACGGCATGATCGGCGGCTTCTACCGCACCACCAATGGTGTGCGCGACGCCGGCTTCCCGGCCGACGACGGCGGCCAGCTGTCGGCTTCCCTGACCCGCAAGCTGGATCAGGGCGAGCTGACGGTGTACGCCCGCTCGACCTCCGACAAGAACGCCTTTTACACGGGCGTGCCGCTGATCTCGTCGAACAACGGCCACACGATCTCGTCCTTCCCGGGCTTCGATCCGCTGACCGGCACCCTGATGAGCAACGAGATGCGCAACTTCACGGTCGAAGCCGGTCCCGGCAAGACCCTGAATTACGACCTGGGCAACGGCCGCGGCCTGAACTCGAACCTGATCGGCGCCGATTTCCAGCAAAAGCTGAACGGCTGGGACGTGTCGAACAAGCTGAACTACTTCAGCGGCGACCTGAATACGGTCGCCATGTTCACCGGTAATAATCCGCTGACGGCGGCCGACTACCTGGCCCAGGCCATCGCGTCGAACAACGGCAACGCGGCGACCCTGGCGGCGGCCGGCGGCGTGGCCGCAACCGGCGGCGCGATCACCTATACGACCGGCGGCGCGGCAGTCGCTCCCGGCCAGCAGGTGGTACAGGCCGGCCTGTGGGCGGTCGAGAAGAAGCTGCGCTCCTTCACCGACGAGTTCCGCGTGTCGAAGGACATCGGCTACAACAACACCCTGACCGTCGGCGCCTACGTCGCCAACTACTCCTCGCACGACGTCTGGTACCTCGGCAACAGCCACCTGATGACGGCGACCCCGAACGCCAGCCTGATCAACGTGAAGCTGAACAACGGCGTGGTGGTGTCCAACAACGGCACCGACGGCAATGTGTTCTACGCGCCGATCGCGTCCTACAGCGGCGACAATACGGCCGTCTTCGTGGCCGACGAGTGGCGCATCAACGACCGCATCAAGGTCGATGCCGGCATGCGCCACGAACGCCAGCGCATCTCGGGCTCGATCTCGAACCTGGCCTCCGGCGACACCGACAACAATCCGCTGACCGTGTACAACAACGGCACCTCGCAGCCGAACGGCAGCTATACCGGCCTGTCGCGCTCGGATTCGGCCAACTCGTTCACGGTGGGCGGCCTGTACAAGCTGACCCGTAATGCGAGCGTGTTCGTGCGCGCCAACCAGGGCCACACCTTCGTCTACTTCGACGACCTGCGCAACGCCGGCACCCAGGACGTGGTCAACGACCGCAACCGCGTGCCGAACCCGAAAGTGACCCAGTACGAAGTCGGCTTCAAGACCGCGACGCCGCTGTACAGCGCCTACGTGAACGCCTTCTTCACCGACTTCACCGGCATCTCCTTCCAGCAGATCACGACCACCGATGTGCTGTACTCGGTCAGCGGCTCGAAGGGCAAGGGCGTGGAATTCGAACTGGCGGTGCGCCCGCTGGCCGGCCTGCAGCTGCAGCTGACCGGCGACTGGCAGGATTCGGAATACAAGGACAACCCGGCCATCAACGGCAATGCGGTGCAGCGCCAGCCGAAGTTCCAGTACCGCTTCTCGCCGAGCTACCGGATCCCGGTGGGCGACATGGCGTTCAAGCTGTACGGCACCTACTCGCACATCGGCAGCCGTTGGGCGGACCAGGCCAACACCCAGTACCTGCCGGCCTATAACATGCTGGACCTGGGCGTACTGGCGGAGCTGTCCGACAAGCTGGAACTGCGCCTGAGCGGCACCAACGTCAACAACGCGCTCGGCCTGACCGAGGGAAATTCTCGCCTGGTCGGCGCCAGCACCGGGCCGATCAACGCGCGCCCGATCTTTGGCCGCACCTGGGAAGCCTCGCTGAACTACCGCTTCTGAGCGCTTTACCGTTTCACTGCGTTGTCACCTCTTGGCGGACCTGCGGGTCCGCCTTTTTTATGCCAGCTTCCCACGCAATGTCTCGAGCAGGCCCTTGAGGGCAAGCAGGTCGCCCGGCGCGCAGGCGGCCGCGCACATTACCCCTTCCTGGACCGCCGCGGCCTCCTTGCGCAGCGCGCGCCCGGCCTCGGTCAGGCTGACCACCACCTGGCGCTCGTCCTGCGTGGAACGGGCCCGGGCCACCAGGCCGGCGCTTTCGAGACGCTTGAGCAGGGGGGTCAGGGTCGCGGAATCGAGGAACAGGCGGGCGCCGATATCGGACACGGTCACGCCCTCGCGCTCCCACAGCACCAGCATCACCAGGTACTGCGGATAGGTCAGGTCCAGCTTGCGCAGCAGCTTGCGGTACAGCTTGTTCATCGCCAGCCCTGTCGAGTACAGCGCGAAGCACAGCTGGTCGTCCAGCAAGGGGGTCGGGTTCGGTTCGTTCGATTCCATGCAGCGATGTTAGATCGCGCGCTATCCGATTGCAAGCGATGCGGAACAGGCGGCCACGCGGTTGCGGCCGCCGGACTTGGCGTCGTACAGCAGGCTATCGGCGGCTTCGACCCAGGCGCTGTCCGGCTCCGGGCCGACCTTGCCTGCTACCACGCCCAGGCTCAGGCTCACCGTCCCAACCGGGTTATCCGCATGTTCGATGGCCAGCGCGGCGACCCAGGCGCGGATGGCGTCGGCCACGGCCATGGCGCCTTCCAGACTGGTGTCCGGCAGGATCACCGCGAATTCCTCGCCGCCGTAGCGCGCCGCCAGGTCGCCGGGACGGCGCGCGCCGCCTGCGATGGCGGCGGCCACGTGGCGCAGGCAATCGTCGCCGGCCACGTGGCCGTAGCGGTCGTTGTACTTCTTGAAGAAATCGACGTCGCACAGGATCAACCCGAACTGGCTGCCGCTGCGGCGCGCCCGCGCCAGTTCGCCGGCCAGGGCGTCTTCGAACAGGCGCCGGTTGGCCAGTCCGGTCAGGCCGTCGCTGTCGGCCAGGGTCTTGAGCGCGGCGTTTTGCTGCTCGAGGGTGGCGCCGGCGCGGCGCAATTCGTCCTCGAGCTGCTCGCGGATGCGGATCTGGCGGATCATGCGCACCCCGCCCCAGACCAGCACGGCAAGCGCAAAGGCCACCACGCCGCTCATCTTGAGCACCGTGCTCCACCAGTGGCCGAGGATTTCTTCCTTCGACTGCGCGCTGGCCACGATCAGCGGATAGCCTTCCAGGTGGCGGTAGCTGTACAGGCGCTCGATGCCGTCGACGGCCGAGGTCAGCATCGCGGTGCCGACCGGCCCTGCGCTGCGCAGCATCTGGAACACCTGCCCCTTGCTCATGTCCTTGCCGACCAGGTTCTCGTTGAACGGGCGCCGGTACATCAGGGTGCCGTCGTCCAGCGCCAGCACGATGGTGCCCTGGCGGCCGACGTCGAAGCGGTCGTAGAAGCGGCCGAAGTAGCCCAGGTCCAGGGTCACCAGCGCGACCCCGCCGAAGCTGCCGTCGGCGCGGTCGATGCGGCGCGATACCGGGATCACCATCACGCCGCTCGAACGGCTGCGCACCGGCCGGCCGACGTGGGTGCGGCGGTCGGTATGGGTCTGGTGATAGCGGAAGTAGTCGCGGTCCGAATTGTTGGCGTTGACGGCGTTGGCCAGCGCAGTCACGCGCCAGCTGCCGTCCGCGCCGTACACGAACAGGCCGTGCACTTCGGCCGAATGGGCCGCGATGTGCAGGAAGCGCTCGTGCAGGCGGTCGCCGGCCGCGCCTTCGATGCCGTCATGCTCGACCCGCTCCACGGTCTCGGCGAGGATCGCGTCGGCGATCTTGAACGAGGTCTCGGCCTGGGCCGCCAGCGCGCGCGCCATGTTCGAGGTGCTGGCCGCGGTCTGCTCCAGCTGGCCCTGGCGCGCCGACCACAGGCTCCAGGCGTACACGCCGGCCAGCAGCAGGCAAAACGCCGCCAGCAGGGCGATCGAGCGGCCCACCAGCGGGCGGCGTATCTGGTCCAGGTGATCGAGGTGGGGCGCGGAACTCGGCGGCATCGGCAAGGAGGCTGGCTGGGATATCGGGGAGGATAGACGCCCTGTCCCGATAAGTCCAGCGCCCCTCAGTGTCCGCCGGCCACCAGCACCGAGGCCGTATTGCGCCCTGCCCGCTTGGACTGGTACAGGGCTTCGTCGGCGGTGTGCGCCAGCGCCCCATGCTCCGGATGCGCGGACCAGGCGATGCCGATGCTGGCCGAGACCTGGCGCGGCTGGCCGTCGACCAGGAAGTCGGCGCGCATCGCCTCCAGCAGCTTGTCGGCGATGCGTCCGCATTCGCGCGCGGAGCCGACCTGCTCCAGCACGATCACGAATTCGTCGCCGGCCAGGCGCGCCACGGTGTCGGTGGCGCGCACGCTGGCCGACAGGCGTTTGGCGAATTCGCGCAGCACGGCGTCGCCGCTGGCGTGGCCCAGCGTGTCGTTGATCTGCTTGAAGTGGTCGACGTCCAGATAGACCAGCGCCATCGCCATCGCGCTGCGGCGCGCGCGCGCGATCGCCTGCGCCAGGCGCTCTTCGTAGCTGCGGCGGTTCGGCAGGCCGGTCAGGTGGTCGGAGTGCGCCAGCGCGTGCAGCTGGCGCTCGTACTCGCGCGCCGAGGTGGCGTCGGTGGACAGCACGTAGATGCCATGCACCAGGCCGTCGCGCACGTGCGGCAGGTAGGTCGTGCTGAGCACGCGGCGGCGCCCGCGGCGCTCTTCCTCGATCTCCAGGGCCGAGGCATGGCCGTCCAGGCAGCGTTCGAGGGCCGCGCGGCGCGGCGCGAAGAAAGCCTCGCCCATGGCTTCCGGCACGGTCTTGCCGAGCATGTCGGCGCTCTTCACCCCGAACCATTCCTGGTAACGCTGGTTGGCGAAGGCATAGCGCATGCCGGTGTCGATGTAGGCGATCAGGGCCGGCACGTTATCCGCAATGGTGCGCAGGCGCTCCTCGTTCTCGGCCGCGCGCACGCGCGCCGCGGCCAGCTCGGTCACATCCTTCATCGCCACCACGGCGCCCAGCGCCTCGCCTTCCGCTCCCTTCAGGGCGCGGCCGCTGGCCAGCACGCGGTGGACGCGGCCTTGCGGGTGCTTGACCACCATGGTCGCATCCCTGACGTTCTCGCCGCGCAGGGCGCGCGCCAGCGGAATGCGGGCTTCTTCCAGCGGGGTCAGGCCGTCGTCCTCGAACAGGCGGTAGTGGCCCGCCCATTGCACCGGCGCCAGGGCATCGGCGTCCATGCCGTGCAGGTCGCGCGCCGCGCGGTTGAACAGACTCAGGGCGCCGTCGGCGCCGCAGGCAACCACGCCGACGTCCACCGATTCCAGCACGGCGTCGAGCAAGGCCTGCTTCTGCTCCAGCACCTGCTGGACCTGCAGGCGCTGCTGCGCCTCCTGTTCGAGCTGCGCGTTCTTGGCATGCAGTTCGCGGGTGCGGTCTTCGACGCGGCGTTCCAGCTGTACGTTCAGCTCGCGCAGCGCCATCTGGGCCGCATCGCGCGCGGCCACCAGCACGCCGCGGTTCAATTCGTCCTGCACCATCTGCGCGAGGTCGCGCAGCATGCGTTTTTCGGCGTCACCGAACATGCGGGGCTGCTGGTCGATGATGCAGAGGGTGCCGAGCGGCTGGCCGTCGACGCTGTGCACCGGCTGGCCCGCATAGAAGCGGATGGAGGGGGCGCCCGTCACCAGCGGATTGCCGGCAAAGCGTTCATCCAGGTGGGTGTCGGGCACGACCAGCAGATCGTCCAGGGCCACCGCGTGGCTGCAGAAGGACATCGAACGCGGCGTCTCGCTGACTTCCAGGCCGACGCGCGACTTGAACCACTGGCGCTGCGCGTCGACCAGCGACACCAGGGCGATCGGTGCGCCGAAGGCGGCGGCGGCGATCCGGGTGTAGCGGTCGAATCGGTCTTCCTGCGGCGTGTCGAGCACGCCGAGGGCGCGCAAGGCCCTGACGCGCTCTTCTTCTGCGTGTTCCTGTTGACTGAGCATGAATCGTCCTTACCGCCGAGCGGCCAACAAATCAACCGGCAGATTCCAGCCGGGGGATGGTAAAGCGCGAAAACACAGGCGCTTTGCCTGAGGGGAACGATTCTAGAGGATTTCAACCGAGCTGTGCAGTATATCCATTATGATTTCCATACGGAAATTATTGCACATAACGCAATTCTTTCGCGCGGTTTTGCCGCGCGCCCGCTGCGGCGTGCCGGGAATCTTCTTCATGATTTGGCAAATTTGCCGACACCCTCCGGCTAGCCTCGCCCCTGCGGCGGAGTTGGACCGGCACAACAGCCCGATTTGACGATCACTGCGCGAACAGATGAAAGATTGCCTTCTCTCCAATACTCTGGACACCAGGACATAAACGAAACGGCAACACCGCTCATCGTCGAAGTAATCAAACAGTATGTGTGTCATCTAACCGAGCAGGAAGGGCTGGCCCCGTATGGTGGGCGTCTTACGACGAAAGGACGGCCATGGACCCTCACCAGCAGCATCCGATCCGCCTGCGCCTGAACGGGCAGGACCGGGAATTCGACGTCGAATCCTGGGTCACCCTGCTCGATCTCCTGCGCGAACGCGCGGGCCTGACGGGCACCAAGAAAGGCTGCGACCACGGCCAGTGCGGCGCCTGCACGGTCCTGCTCGACGGCCGCCGCGTGAATTCCTGCCTGACCCTGGCCGTCATGCAGGACGGCCATGAAGTCACCACGGTCGAGGGCCTGGCCAGGGGCGACGAACTGCATCCGCTGCAACAGGCCTTCATCGCCTGCGACGCCTTCCAGTGCGGCTACTGCACCCCCGGCCAGATCTGCTCGGCCGCCGGCCTGATCGCTGAAGGCCAGGCGAAAACCATCGCCGACGTGCGCGAACTCATGAGCGGCAACGTGTGCCGCTGCGGCGCCTATCCGCAGATCGTGCGCGCGGTGGCCCAGGTGCTCGAACTGGACGCTTCCGCCCTCGACGAGGGCAAGCCGTTTACGACCGGGTCGGTGCTGGTATGAATCCCTTCTCCTATACCCAGCCGAAGGACATCGACGGCGTCCTGGCAAGGCTCGCGAATGGCGCGCGTCCGATCGCCGGCGGCACCAATTTACTGGACCTGATGAAGGAAGGCGTGTACGGCACGCCTTCCGGAGGCATGACGCCCCTGGAACTCGTCGACATCAACGCGATTGCCACGGCGGGCCTGGACCGCATCGAAGAATCCGGCAAAGGGCTGCGCCTGGGCGCGCTGGCCCGCAATGCCGATACCGCCTACCACCCGCTGGTGCGCGAGCGCTATCCCCTGCTGTCCAGCGCGATCCTGGCCGGCGCCTCGCCGCAGTTGCGCAACATGGCGACCAACGGCGGCAACCTGCTGCAGCGAACCCGCTGTGTCTATTTCTATGACGTCGGTGTCCCCTGCAACAAGCGCGAGCCCGGCACCGGCTGCCCGGCCAAGCACGGCATCAACCGCCAGCACGCGATTCTCGGCACCAGCGAGCATTGCATCGCGACCCACCCGTCCGACATGTGCGTGGCCCTGCGCGCGCTGGACGCCGTCGTCCACGTGCGCGCCAGGGACGGCGGGCGCGAGATCCCCTTCGGCGAATTCCACCGCCTGCCCGGCGATCGCCCGGAACTCGACAGCACCCTGCAGCCGGGCGAGCTGATCACCCACATCGCCCTGCCCGACGCCGCCCGCTTCGTCGACCACTCCGCCTACATCAAGGTGCGCGAACGCCTGTCCTACGCCTTTGCGCTGGTGTCGGTGGCGGCCGCGCTGGACCTCGACGGCGACGCCATCCGCGGCGCCCGCATTGCGCTGGGAGGCGTCGCCCACAAGCCCTGGCGAGTGGAGGAAGCCGAGCGCGAACTCGAAGGCAAGCAGGCCGGCGAGGCCGCGTTCACCCAGGCTGCCGAGCGCATCCTGGAGGGCGCGCGCGGCTGGGGCCAGAACGACTTCAAGCTGCCGCTGGCGAAGAACGCCATCGTGCAGGCACTCATGAGCGCCACGCGCGGCACCGCCTACGCCAGGGGAGAGAAAGAATGACGGACCTGATTCCAGAACTGCGCACCCCGAGCGCCCCGGCAGGCACGGGCCGCGTGAAGAGCGGCATGCACGTGTCGCGCGTGGACGGCATCGCCAAGGTGACCGGCGCCGCCAGATACGCCGCCGAGCATGGGGCGCCGGACCTGGCCTATGGCGTGGTGGTCAGCGGCACCGTGGCCAGGGGGCGCATCAAGAACATCGATGCCGGCGCCGCCGAAGCCGTACCGGGCGTGATCGCCGTGATCACGCACGAGAACCGCAAGGTCAAGATGCGCGGCAACGACCTGGCCTACAAGGACATGACGGCGCCGGGCGGCTCGCCCTTCCGCCCTTTATATAGCGACCGCATCTTCTACAGCGGCCAGCCGGTGGCGCTGGTGGTGGCCGAGACCTTCGAGGCCGCACGCCATGCGGCCGCCCTGGTCAGCCTGACCTACGAGGTCGAAGAACACGACACCAATCTGCTGGCCAGCCTGGAGCGCGCCTACACGCCGCGCCCGCTGAAGGCCGGCTTCACGCCGCCCAGCTCGAAAGGCGATGCCGACAAGGCTTACGAGGCCGCGCCGGTGAAGATCGAGTCCCAGTTCTACCACGGCGTCGAGCACCACAATCCGATGGAGATGTTCGCCTCCACCGTCGTCCATGGCGAGGACGGCCACCTGACCGTCTACGACAAGAACCAGAGCTCGCAGAACTGCCGCTGGTACGTCTCGCACGTGTTCGGCCTGTCCAAGGACAAGGTCACGGTGCGCAATCCCTATGTGGGCGGCGCCTTCGGCTCCGGCCTGCGCCCCCAGTACCAGTTGCCGCTGGCGGTGATGGCGGCCCTGCAGCTGAAACGCTCGGTGCGGGTGGTGCTGACGCGCCAGCAGATGTTCAGCTTCGGCCACCGGCCCGAGACCTGGCAGCAGGTCAAGCTGGCGGCGAACCCGGACGGCCAGCTGCAGGCCATCGTCCACAACGCGGTGCACGAGACCTCGCGCCTGGAGGATTACGTCGAGGTGGTGGTCAACTGGTCCGGCCAGATGTACGCCTGCGACAACATCAAGCTCGGCTACAAGCTGGTGGGCCAGGACCGCTATTCGCCGATCGACATGCGTGCGCCCGGCGCCGCCCACGGCGTGCATGCGCTCGAAGTGGCGATGGACGAGATGGCCCATGCACTGAAGATGGATCCGCTGGCCTTCCGCTTGAAGAACTATGCCGAGGTCAACCCGATGGACGGCAAGCCCTATTCCACCAAGGAGCTGCGCCAGTGCTACCGGAAAGGCGCCGAGCGCTTCGGCTGGAAAGACAGGCCGCTCGAGCCGCGCAGCATGCGGGACGGCGAGGAACTGGTCGGCTGGGGCATGGCGACCGGCATGTGGGATTCGCTGGTGCTGGTGGCGCGCGTGTCGGCCGTGCTGCATGCGGACGGCCGCCTGGTGGTCTCCAGCGCGGCCTCCGACATCGGCACCGGCACCTATACCGTGATGTCCATGATCGCGGCGGAAGCCATGGGCATGCCACTGGAAAAAGTGACTTTCCAGCTGGGCGACTCGACCCTGCCGCTGGCGCCTATCGAAGGCGGCTCCTCGCACGTGGCGACGGTCGGCTCGGGTGTTGCCGGCGCCTGCGAGAAGCTGCAGAAAGCCTTGCTCAAGATGGCCCAGGCCATGCCCGACTCCATCTTCAAGAAGCTGCAGCTGCGCCAGGTGGAATTCAACGACGGCCGCCTGCACCTGCGCGGCCAGCCGGCCAACGGCGTCGAGCTGGCCGAGGTGCTGGCGCATGCGGGCAAGGACAGCGTCGAGGAGAAATTCCTGCTCACGCCGCAGATGCTCAAGCAGCGCAAGTACACGCGCGCCGTGCACTCGGCCGTGTTCTGCGAGGTGCGGGTCAACGAGAAGCTCGGCATCGTGCGCGTGACGCGGGTCGTGAACGCGGTCGCGGCCGGGCGCATCATCAGCGCCAAGACGGCCGAGAGCCAGATCGTCGGCGGCGTGGTGTGGGGCATCAGCCAGGCGCTCCACGAAGAGACCTACACCGACCACCGGCTGGGCCGCTTCATGAACCACAATTACGCCGAATACCATGTGGCGGTGAACGCCGACATCCACGATATCCAGGTCATCTTCGCCGACGAGGACGACCGCGTGGTCAGCAAGCAGCTGGGCGCCAAGGGCGTGGGCGAGATCGGCCTGGTGGGCGTGTCGGCGGCGGTGGCGAACGCGATCTTTCACGCCACCGGCAAGCGCCTGCGCAGCACGCCGATGTCGCCGGACAAGCTGCTGCTGGGCGACCAGGAGGTGCCGGTGCAGAAACCGCCGCAGTTCGAGTAGCCGCTTCGGCTGTGGCATCATCGGTGTCTGGCCGTTCAACCGGAGATGCCGATGAAATGCTTCCTGCCGCTGTTCGCTGTCCTGCTGTCCGCCTGCGCGTCGACGCCGCTCGCGCAGGCCCCCATCCCTTCCGATCAGGAGGTCGTCCAGCTCATGCAGCGCGAACAGCTGCAAGGGCTGGCCCTGGCCGTCATCGACGACGGTGAAATAAAAAGCGTGCGCACCTGGGGCTGGCGCAATGCCGGGAAGAAGCTGCCGCTGCAGAAGGACACCATCATGTACGGCGCCTCGCTGACCAAGGCCGCCTTTGCTTACATGCTGCTGCAGCTGGTCGACGAAAGGAAGCTCGATCTCGACGCGCCGCTGGAGCGCCTGCTGCCGCGCCCCCTGCCCGAGTACAAAAAGCCCTTCGACTACGCGGACCTGGCCGGTGACGAACGCTGGCGCCGGATCACGCCGCGCATCCTGCTGACCCATTCAAGCGGCTTCGCCAACTTCCGCTGGCTCGAACCGGACAAGAAGCTGCGCTTCCACTTCGATCCCGGCGCGCGCTACGCCTATTCCGGCGAAGGCTTCTATCTGCTGCAGCTGATCCTGGAACAGGGCCTCGGGCTCGACACGAAAGCGGAGATGCAGCGCCGCGTGTTCGACCGCTTCGGCATGCGCAACACCAGCATGCAGTGGCGCCCGGATTTCGCGGACAACCTGGCCGACGGCTACGACGAAAACGGCAAGATGGAGCCGCACGATGAACGCAGCAACGTCCGCGCGGCCGGCTCGATGGACACCAGCATCGAGGACCAGGCCAGGCTGTGGGCCGGCATCGTGCGCGGCGACGGCCTGAGCCCGGCCTCGCGCGCGGCCCTAAGCAAAGGCTGGCTGCCGATCGCATCGCGGCACCAGTTCCCGCCCTTCGAGGAAGGCAGCGCCAGCTGGCCGCAGCGGCTGGCCGCCGGCCTGGGCGTCGTGACTTTCCAGGACCGCAGCGGCGGCGCCGGCTGGTTCAAGGGCGGCCACAACGACACCACCGCCAACATGGTGATCTGCCTGGATGCGAAACGCCGCTGCGTGCTCATGCTGTCCAACGACGTGCGCGCCGAGCGTATCTACCCCGAGCTGGCGCGGCGCGTGCTGGGCGAGAACGACATGCCCTGGGCCTGGGAATACAACTTCGTCACGCCGCCGCGCTGAGTACCTCGAAGGCGCACACCTCGCCATCCTCGGGCACCAGCACGCGGCTGCGCAGGCCCTGGGCATCGAGGAAGCCGCGCAGGTCGGCGCGCGACAGCACGCAGTGGTTCACGGCTTCCAGGTGGCTGGCGATGACGGTGGCCCGAGGCGCCGCCTGCGCCACCTTCACGATGTCATGTTCGTCCATGATGATGGCGCCCAGGCCGGGCACCTGGGCATCGCCGCAGTTCAGGACGACGACGTCCGGCTTGTAGCTGGCCAGGGCCTCGGCGACGTGTTGGTTCCAGACCGTGTCGCCGGCGACGTACAGGGTCGGCTCGCCGGGGTGGCTGAACACCACGCCGCTCACGATACCCATGCGGTCGCCGATCACGGCCATCACCTGGTCGCTGCCGTGCTGGCCGCCGGTCTGGTGCAGGGTGATGCCGTCGAAGGACGCAGCGTCGCCGAACAGGCGCACGTCCTCGAAACCGTCGGCGCGCAGGGCCGTCGCGTCAATCTCGTTCTGGGCCAGGATCGTCAGGCTGCGCGGCACCAGGCGGCGCGCCGCCTCGTCCCAGTGGTCGGCGTGCAGGTGGGTGACGAGGACGGCGTCGACGTCCAGCAGTTCCACCACCGGCACCGGCAGCCCGACCAGCGGGTTGGCCAGGTGGCTGTTGGCGGTGCCTGGAAAGCCCGGGTACGCGCCCTGTTCGGCGAGCAGGGGGTCGACCAGGAAGCGTTTGCCGGCGTAGTCGATGCGGAGGGTGGCGTTGCGGATCTGCTGGATGTGCATGAGGGCTCCTGTGTTGAAGGTGAAAACAGGAGCATTGTCGCGGCCAGCTATCAGGACTGACAGTGGCCCGCAAGCCAGCATGCGATAGAATCGGGCCATGACAAGCAAACACACCATTCATGTTGCCGTCATTGCCTTCGACGGCATGACGCCCTTCCATTTATCGGTGCCCTGCCTGGTGTTCGGCAGCAGCCTGGGCGCCCGGCAGGGCTTCGAACTGCGCGTGTGCGGACTGGACGCCGCCATGCTGGCCACCAGCGCCGGCTTCGGCATCCGCCCCAGCCATGGACTCGACGGCCTGGAGGGGGCCGATATCGTCGTCATGCCGGCCTGGCACGACGACTGCCGCCCTGCCCCGCCGGCGCTGCTGGAAGCGCTGCGCAAGGCGCACGCGCGCGGCGCCTGCGTGATGGCGCTGTGTCTGGGCGCGTTTCCGGTGCTGGAAGCCGGCCTGCTGGACGGGCGCGCGGCCACCACGCACTGGGCCGCGGCCGGCGAGCTGGCGCGCCGCCATCCGAAGGTGAAGGTGGATCCTGAAGTGCTGTACGTGGACGAGGGCGACGTGCTGACCTCGGCCGGCGTCGCCGCCGGCATCGACTGCTGCCTGCACCTGCTGCGCCGCCTGTGCGGCGCCGAAACGGCAAATGCGGTGGCGCGCCGCCTGGTGGTTGCGCCGCACCGCCAGGGCGGCCAGGCCCAGTTCATCGAGAAGCCGCTGCCGGTATCGCCCAGCGACGGCCGCCTGGCCAGGGTGCTGGAATGGGTGGGCCGCAACCTCGAGGCCGAACACGAACTCGATGCGCTGGCCGCGCGCGCCGCCATGAGCCGGCGCAACTTCACGCGCCACTTCCGGCAAGCCACCGGCATGTCCTTCAAACAGTGGCTGCTGGAGCAGCGCCTGCAGCATGCGCGTACGCTGCTCGAGACCAGCGAGGCGCCGGTCGAACGGGTGGCGCAGCAGGCCGGCTTCGGCTCGGCCCTGTCGCTGCGCCAGCATTTCAGGTCCACGCTCCAGACCTCGCCGGCGGCCTACCGCAAGCAGTTCAGAACTTCGTCTCCAGCATCGCCCGCACCTGCACGAAGGTCGGCGTGAAGGTGGTGTCGGTCAGGCGGCTGCCGTCGCCGCTGACGTAGGTGGATGCCGTCACGTTCTCCTGACGCAGGGTGTTCGCCAGCGACATGCGCAGCTGCACCTTGGGCGTGAACTTCCACACGCCGTACAGATCCAGCGCGCGCTTCACGCCCGCATAGCCGTACTGGTTCTGCGAGATGCGCACCGGGCCGCCGTTCTGGAAGCTCAGGCTGCCGCCGAAGGTGGCCGGCAGGCCGTCGAACTTGTAGTCGAAGCCGAAGGTGCCGGAGAGCGGCGTCTGCTGGTCCAGGCGGTTGTCCGGGCCCGGCACCATCGACAGGCTGGACCAGCTGCGCGAGACGTTGGCGCGCAGGTCCAGCGCCGGCCAGCCCGGGAACATCTGGCGCAGCGGCAGCTTGGCTTCCAGCTCGATGCCGCGGGTGTTCGCCGCGCCGTCGTTCACCGGCATCGACACCCACAAACCATCGATGAAGAACACGCGCGAGTGCGTGATGTCGTCGATGTGGCGCACATAGGTGCTGGCGCTCAGCAGGCCGCCGCCCGGCAGGTAGTGTTCATAGGCCAGGTCCAGGCCCCAGGCGAGTTCCGGTTTGAGCTGCGGGTTGCCGATGGTGTCCGGCGTGGTCGGGCTGTTGTTGGAGGCGATGCCGCGTCGCGGCACCAGCGCAGCCAGGCTCGGCGCCTTGTAGGTGCGGGTGATGCCGCCGCGGAGCTGGTCGTTCTTCGAGCCCGGGATCTTGTACAGGGTCTGGAACACCGGGCTGAAGACGCTCGACTTGCTGTCGATGGGCGCGTAGCTGTTGCCTTCGCTCTTGTTCTGGATGCCTTCCCAACGCAGGCCGAAGTACACCGACCATTGCTTGGTCACGCTCCATTCGTCCTGGGCGAACAGGGCCAGGCGGCGCACGGTGGCGTCGAAGCCTTCGTCGCGGTTATTGATTGGCGCGCCGACGGTGGTGGTCTCCAGCTGCAGCCGGGCTTCGTTGCGCAGGCTGTAGGCGCCGTCCCAGCCGACCGCGATCGAATGGCCGTCGCCGACCGGACGCGAATACTTGCCGGTGCTGCTCCAGCCCTTTTCGGTGACGTCGTTGGCGATGTCGCGGTCGAGCGCCAGCACCTCGTCGGCGTAGTACTGTTGCTGGCCCATGTTGCTGTCGCGGTGCGCGTAGTTGACGCCGAACTTGGCGTCCAGCTTGGCGCCCTGCTCCAGGCGCTTGGTCCAGGACAGGTCGCTGCGCAGCATTTCCATCTTGTTCTCGACGTCGGTGGCGGTGGCGACGTAGCGCGGCGGCGCGCCCAGTGAAGTCACCACGGTTTCCGGCGCATCGCCGTGCGAGCGGGCGACGTTGATGAAGTTCTGCGAGGTGATCACTTCACCGGGACCGATGTTCCAGTTGATGCGCGGCGACAGGCCGATGCCGAGCAGGCGGCCGCGGTTGCCGTCGTAAGCAACGCGGTGCAGGACTTCGCGGCCGGCCGCGTCATAGCCTTCGGTGACGATGTGCGAAGGACGGTCCTGGCGGCCGTACAGCAGGTTGCCGCTCATCGCGTACGACATCTTGCCGCTCTTGTCCGACAGCTGGAAGGTCGACACCGCACCGTAGGCGCCGTGCTCCGCCTGGACGCCGGTCTTCAGTTCACGCTGCGCCGTCTGTACCTGGCGCTTCAGCACGATGTTGATGCCGCCGGCGATGGCCTGGGTGCTGTACTCCGCGGTGGCGGCGCGCATGATCTCGATGCGCTCGACCATCTCCGGCGACACCTGGTCCAGCGAGAAGCCCGGCGGCGCCGGCTCGCCGTTCAGCAGGATCTGCGTATAGCCGTTGCCCAGGCCGCGCATGCGGACGTTGCCGCCGCGGCCCTGCACGCCGCCCACGGTGATGCCCGGAAGGCGCTTCAGCACCTCGCCCAGGGTCGTATCGCCATGGCGCAGGATCTCTTCCTGGTTGACGACGATCTTGGTGGCGGTGTCGTCGCGGCGCGCGTCGTAGGCGGCAGCCTGGCCCTTTACCTCGACCTTCTGCATCTGTGCGGATTTGTCGGCGGCCGGCTTGTCGGCGGTGGTGGCCTGCTCCGCCGCATGGGCGCTGAACATGCCGAAGATGGCGGGCGAAGCGAGCAGCAGGCGGACGAGGGTGTTCGTATTCTGGCGTGACATGGTTCTTGTTGTAGTGGCGATGAGCGGTTGATCGAGCCCGCATCATGCCCTGCAGTAAGTACACCCGACAGGGCGATGCGACGAAGCGTCGAAAATCGGGCGCGAAATGCTGCATGGCGATATGTACGGTTGGGCACTGTCGGTGCGCTTTACACATTTGTGACGTGGAATCACAAATCATTGTTAAATTCTTTTTCAAATCAAGAAGTTGCACATGCAGGCGCAATATTTGCTTGTTAAATGGAATCTTTTTTGGAGACACAAAATGTTGCGCAAGATTCTCTGTTTGGCCGCCACCGCCCTTTTTACCCAAGCCGCTTCGGCGAATGTCGTCTACTCCTGGCAGCAGGTACAACATGTTTCGACCATGCCGGACGGTCTGCACCTCGAAATGACTTTCAGCGATGCTGCCGTCGCCAAACGCAACCTGACACTAGCCTTCACAAACCTGTGCGCGTCGGCGGGATACTGCGAGGAGCAACAGGACAGTCTGCTGTCGCTGCGCTACTGGTATGCGGGACCCGACGGCGACAAAACGTGGAATCTGATCGATTACAAGTACCGGGATGAAATGCTGCCGGGCTGGCAGCAGTTCTCGATGACGCTGCGATTCCTGGAAGATGGCCACCTGGCCGGCTCGATCATGGCAAACGATGGCTTTTCCGATTTCACCATGCAGAGCGACGGTTCGATGTTTACGATGGTGGAAGCCCACAGTGACGAAGCGGAAGGCTGCGGTTTTGCCTATCGTCCCTGCAGTGGCGAACTTGGCCGGATGTTCAGCACGGGGCCCCTGCCCCAGGAACAGCCGCTGCCGGAACCGGGCAGCCTGGCCATTCTTGCGGCGGGCGGACTGGCCGGCTGGTTTGCGCGCCGCCGCGGCGCTACCATGAAGCGCGCACCGCGATAAATCGACTCCAACGCGTTGCCGGGCCAGGCCGGCAGCGCGTATGGATGAGAATAATTGTTACAAATCGGCGCTTGAACTTCTCTTGGGAGTCGTCATCCATCCATCAGGAGGATACCCAATGAGATGCGCACTGCTCGTAGAACATGATCCTGTAGCCTGTGGGGAAATTGCAGCCCTGCTGAAATCGCTCGGATACATCGTGGCGACCACCGACAGCCCACGCGCTGCCCTGAACACGGCACAGACGGTGCGCTTCGACCTGGTCCTGACCTATACCACTTTCAACGCGGACGACCGCCGTTCCTTCATCGGCGAGATCACCCGGCTGGCGCCCCAGGCCGCGGTGGTGCTCCTGCTCGATAACGAAACCCATGTCCCGCATTACCACGCGGGCCGCATCGCGGTGTTGCCCAAGCCGGTCACGCTGCGCGGGCTGCGCCGCGTGATCGAATTCGGCATCGACGGCAACGGCGCCATGCCGGCCTATGCGATCCAGCCGGCGCCGCAAGAGGAGCGCCGCAGCGGCGGGCCGCGCCGCGCGCGGGCGCGCTGAATACGCCTATTCCCGCCATAGCCAGCGCAGCGCTTCCGCCAGCAAAGCGCCGCCGTGCTTCAGGGAGTGTCCACCCTCCCCCACCACCAGCTTGTGCGCATAGCCGCGATAGGCCAGGGCCGCCGCCAGCGTGCGGTTGGCCAGCGTCCAGCTGCCGAAGACGATATCGAGGTCGTTCTCGCCGGTCTGCAGGAACACGCGCAGCGGCCTGGCTGCCTCGCGCCGCACCCGTTGCGCCATCAGGTGGCCGCCACGGATGTCGACGAAGCTGCCGCAATGGCTCAGCACCTTGCCGAAGGCGTCCGGCCGCTCCCAGGCGGCGTTGAAGGCGCACATGCCGCCCGAACTCAGGCCGGCGATGGCGCGCTGCCGCGCATCCTGCGTCACGCGGTAGCCGGCGGTCGCCTCGGGCAGCAGCTCCTCCAGCAGGAAGCGCACATAAGCGTCGTCGGCGGCATCGTATTCGACGCTGCGGTTGCCGCTGCCGCCGTACAGCGGCAGGCCCGGTCCCTGCTCGCCGGGTTCGGCGAAGACGGCGATGACCGGCGGCAGGCTGCCCTCGGCGATCAGGCTGTCGAGCACGCGGGCGGCATTCGCTTCCGGGCCGAGATAGCGGGCGCCGTCCTGGAACACGAGCAGGCCGGCGTCGACGCTGTCGTCGTATTGCGCCGGCACGTAAAGCACGTAGGCGCGTTCGACGCCGGGATAGACGCTATCCGATCGGTGTCTTCTTTCGATCAGCTGCCCGGTCGGGACGCTGTCCGCCACCTCCTGCGCACGGTAGGGTTCAGCGATGCTGAGGGCGCGTGCGAAGTGCGCCAGGTCGCGCTCGGGGATGCCGGGCAGCTGGGCGGCCAGCGCCTGCATGATGGGTTCGAGTGGGTTCATGGTGCGATTGTCGCTTTATCGGAAGGAAGGCAGCGCGCCAGCAGGCGCTCGAAGCCGGCGCGGGCGTGGGCGATGCCCTCGCTGCGCTCCAGCAGGCGGGTGTCGTGCTGGGCGGCCAGCAGCAGGGCGTAGATCTCGAAGACCAGCTGGGCCGGATCGGTGTCGGACGCCAGCTGCCCGAGCGCCACCGCCTGCGCGGCGCTGCGCTCGAAGGCTTCGCGCCAGGCGGCCACGCTGCTGCTGACCTCAATCCTGAGCGCGCCGGGCCGGTCGTCGTACTCGGCGGCGCAACTGATGTAGAAGCAGCCGGCGGTACGGCCCTCGCCCACCTGCGCCAGGCTCATCTCGAACAGCAGGCGCAGGCGCGGCAATCCCGGCGGCCGGCTCGTGGACGGGCGCAGCACCTGGGCTTCGAAGCGGCGCCGGTAATCGTCCAGCACCGCCAGCTGCAGGGTTTCGCGCGAGCCGACGCGTGCCACCACCCCGCTTTTACTCATCTTCATGGAATCCGCCAGCGAGCCGAGCGTGAGCGCCTCCAGGCCTTCGTGGCTGGCCAGGTCCAGGGCGCGCTCGATGATGGCGGCGCGGGTTGTCTCCGATTTACGCAGGAAGGTCATGGTCGCCTCCGTTTATTGTTTAAACCTGTCATACATGTTACTGTAGAATTTACTCAGTGGATCAAATTTCCTGGCATTTTTTATCAATCCTATCGGACAGGTTGCGAATATGACGTCGACCGTGCTGCACCTCGGACTGGGCGCCTTCCACCGCGCCCACCAGCTGGCCACCATGCAGGATCTCCACGATGCCGGCGACACGCGCTGGGCTTACGTCAGCGGGAACATCCGTCCCGACCCGCTCGACCCGGCCGTCATCCTGCGCAGCCAGGAATGCGCCTATACCCTGGAAACCGTGAGCCCGGCCGGCGAGCGCACCTGGCGCCGCATCACGTCCCTGCGCGACGCCCTGCCCTGGACGCCCGGCCTGGGCGAACTGCTGGCCGTGGGCGCGGAAGCGTCGACGCGCATCGTGTCGTTCACCGTCACCGAAGCCGGCTACCAGCTCGACAGCGAAGGCCGCCTGGATGCCGCCGCCGGCGAGGTGCAAAAGGCCGTGGCGGACGCCCAGGCCGGCCGCGCGGGCGGCAGCATCTACAGCGTGCTGGCCGCGATCCTGCGCCTTCGCCGCGACCGCAACGCCGGGCCGATCACCCTGCTCTGCTGCGACAACCTGCGCCACAACGGGCGCCGCGTGCAGCGCGCGTTCGCCGACTTCCTGGCGCTGGCCGGCGACGCCGAACTGGCCGCCTGGACCGCGGCCAACACCAGCTTCCCGAACACCATGGTCGACCGCATCACGCCGGTCGCCACGCCCGCCCTGCAGGAACGCGTGCGCGCCGCCACGGGACGCGAAGACCTGGCCGCGGTCGGCGCGGAAAGCTATCTCCAGTGGGTGCTCGAAGACGATTTCCGCAACGGCCGCCCAGCCTGGGAAAACGTGGGCGCGCAGCTGGTACAAGCGGTCGAACCCTATGAGGAAGCGAAGATCCGCGTGCTGAACGCCAGCCACAGCGCGATCGCCTGGGCCGGCAGCCTGGCCGGCTACCGCTTCATCGACGAGGCCTTGCGCGACACCCGCATCCGCGCGCTCGCGCACGCGTGGATCACGGACGCCGTATTCGACTGCCTGCGCCCCAGCCCCATCGATCTCGAGGCCTACCGCGATTCGATTCTGGAGCGCTTTGCAAGCGTGTCGAACCGGGATACGGTGGAGCGCGTGCTGGCCGACAGCTTCTCGAAGCTGCCCGGCTTTGTGGTGCCGACGATCCGCGAGCGCATCCGCCGCAGCCTGCCGCTGGACAGCGCCGCCGTGCTGCCCGCGCTGTTCCTCCAGGTGCTGCTGCGCTGGCACGCGGGACGGCTGGAAGTGCACTACCGCGACCAGGCCTATGACGCGGCAGTGGCCGGCGCCATCTGCGCCGCCGGCGATCCGGTCGCAGTATTTTGCGACCAGCCCCTGTTGTGGGGCGAGCTGGCTGGCGATATGCGCCTGGAGCAGGCGGTGCGCGCAGCCATGGACGCCGCTACAGCAATGGCGAAGGACGCATCAGTACAGTCTTGAGCGCAAAGCTCGACTTGATGTGGGCGACGCCTGGAATACGGGTCAGGGTCCGTGTCAGGAACTGCTGGTAAGCCTCGAGGTCGGGCACCACCACCCGCAATGTATAGTCGGCGTCGCCCGTCATCTGGAAGCAGAACATGACTTCGGGCGCGAGCGCGATCCTTTCCTCGAAGCGGGCAATCACGTCCTCGGCCTGTGCGCTCAGGGTAACCGCCACGAACACACTGATGCGCCCCGCAAGGCGCGCCTCGTCGAGCTGCGCCGCATAGCCTTTGATATAGCCTGCCTCCTCCAGCTGATGCACGCGGCGCAGCGTGGGCGTCAGCGACAGCCCCACTTCCTCTGCCAGCGCGCTCCATGCAAGGCGGCCGTCGAGCGCCAGCTCCTTCAGGATCTTCATGTCAATCTTGTCGAGCTCGCTTGTACTAGCCATATTTACCCAAATAATCGTCGCGGTTAGTCATTTTCACTAATTTCATAGAATATCGTAATCGAGATTGGCGAAATTTACTCGGGTCCTTGGCTTAATATTTTTCGACTAGCCACCACCTACCGACAGCCATGAACAAAGCAGCATCCAATACGAGTCCCTACGCCGCCACGCAGGGCCGCGTTTTCCTCAGTGGCATCCAGGCCCTGGTCCTGCTGCCGATGCTGCAACGGCGGCGCGATCGCGAGCGCGGCCTGAACACGGCCGGCCTGGTCTCCGGCTATCGGGGTTCCCCGCTGGGGGCCTACGACCAGCAGCTCTGGAAGGCGAGCAAGGAGCTGGCGGCGCACGACATCGTGTTCCAGCCCGGCCTGAACGAAGACCTGGCCGCGACCGCGCTGTGGGGCGCCCAGATGCACAAGGCCTTCGGCGACACCCGCGTCGATGGCGTGTTCGGGATCTGGTACGGCAAGGGCCCGGGGGTCGACCGCAGCGGCGACGTGTTCCGTACCGCAAACGTCATCGGGACCTCGGCGCTCGGCGGCGTGCTGGCGGTGTCGGGCGACGACCACGCGGCCCAATCGTCGATGTATCAGCACCAGACCGACGGCATCTTCCAGTCCGCGTCGATACCCGTTCTGCAGCCGGCGAGCGTTCGCGAAGTCGTCGAGCTCGGGCTGGCCGGCATTGCGCTGTCGCGCTACAGCGGCCTGTGGGTCGGCTTGAAGACCATCGCCGAAGTCGTCGAGACGGCGGCCTCGTTCGACCTCGGCGGCCTGCCGAATTTCGCCGATCCTGCCGGCGCCCCGGCGGCCGGCCTGAACTGGGATCCAGCCATTGCCTGGCCGGGCCAGCGGGCCGAGCTCGAACGCCGCCTGATCGAGCTGCGCCTGCCGGCGGCGCGCGCCTGGGCCCGCGCCAACCGGCTCGATCGAACCATCATCGAAGCGCCGCGCCGCCGCTTCGGCATCGTCACGGTCGGCAAGGCGCACCAGGACCTGATGCAGGCTTTCGACGACCTCGGGCTCGAGCACGCGGCGCTGGAAGAAATGGGCATCTCGGTGTACAAGGTGGCGATGAGCTGGCCACTGGAGACAGAAGGCGCGGCCGCCTTCGCGCGTGGTCATGAAGCCTTGCTGGTCATGGAAGAAAAGCGCGCCAATGTCGAGACCCAACTGAAGGACGCGCTCTACCATCTGGCGGCCGGCGACCGTCCGCGCATCGACGGCAAATCCACCGCCGGCGGCGTGGCGCTGCTGCCGGAAGTATCTGAATTCAGCCCGCTGATTGCCGCGCGTGCGCTGGCGTCCAGCTTCGGCGCCGCCTTGCCGCTGCTGCGGGAACGGCTCGCCGCCCTGGAAGCCGCGCGGGAGCCAGTATCCGCTTCGGTGATCCCGATCCGCGCGCCCTATTTCTGTTCCGGCTGCCCCCACAATACCTCGACCAGGACGCCGGACGGCTCACGCACAGGCGGCGGCATCGGCTGCCACGTAATGGCGCTGGCGCAGCCGGAACTGCGCACTACCACCTTTTCGCAGATGGGCGGCGAAGGAGCGCAATGGATAGGCGCGGCGCCCTTTTCCGCCACCAGGCACATGTTTCAGAACCTCGGCGACGGCACCTATCAGCATTCCGGGCTGCTGGCGATCCGCGCGGCCGTGGCCGCGAAGGCCAACATCACCTACAAGATCCTTTACAACGACGCGGTTGCGATGACCGGCGGCCAGGCAGCCGAGGGGGCGCTCGACCCGGCCCGCATCACCCGCCAGCTCGAAGCCGAAGGGGTAGAGCGCATCGCACTGGTATCGGACCAACCCGAACGCTGGCGCAGCGAACGCGCACTGGCCTCTTCGGTCACGGTCCACGACCGCGCCGAGCTCGACACCGTCCAACGCGCGCTGCGCGAGATCGCGGGCGTGACCGCGATCGTCTATGAACAGACCTGCGCGGCCGAAAAGCGGCGCCGACGCAAGCGCAAGACCCTGCCCGACCCCGACCGCCGCGTCTTCATCAACGAGCGCGTCTGCGAAGGCTGCGGGGATTGCAGCGTGCAGTCGAATTGCATCTCGATCGAACCGCTGGAAACGGCCTTCGGCCGCAAACGCAGGATCAACCAGAGCGCCTGCAACAAGGATTTCTCGTGCGCGAAAGGCTTCTGCCCCAGTTTCGTCGAAGTGTCCGGGGCGCGCTTGCGCCAGCCCGACGCAGAGCGCTTGCTGGTACTGGAAGCCGAGCTGTCCGCCGATCTGCCGATGCCGGCCATGCTCGCGTCCAGCGGCCGCTTCGACGTGCTGGTGACCGGCATCGGCGGCACCGGCGTGCTCACCATGGGCGCCCTGCTCGGCGGCGCCGCCCACCTTGAAGGCAAGGGCGCCACCGTGCTCGACTTCACCGGACTCGCGCAGAAAAATGGCGCCGTGGTGAGCCAGGTGCGGATCGCGCCGGCGCCGGACGGCGTCAAGGCAGTCCGCATCGGGCCCGGTGGCGCCGATCTGCTGCTGGGCGCCGATGCCGTCGTGGCCGCGGCCGCCGATAACCTGGCCCGGCTCTCGTCGCGGCGCTCGGCGGCAGTGCTCAACAGCGACGAAACCCCGACGTCGGAAATCGTGCGCAACCGCGACGCCGTCCAGCCGTCGGCGGACATGGCCGAGCGGATCCGCCGACGCTGCATGCCGGGCCACTTTCATACGCTGCCGGCGAATTCGCTCAGCCAGGCCCTGTTCGGCGATACCGTCACGGCCCACACGCTGATGCTGGGCTACGCGTGGCAAAAGGGCCTGGTGCCGCTGTCGAACGAGACGATCGATCGCGGCATCGCGCTGAACGGCGCCGCGGTGGCGCAGAACCGGCGCGCCTTCCTGTGGGGCCGCATCGCCGCCATGCATGCGGACGTGCTGGAACGCGTGCGCGGCCGTGGCGCGCCGCCCGCTGCCGCGACCCTCGACGGCCTGATCGAAGAGCGCGTGCGCGACCTGAGCGCCTACCAGGATGGGCGCTACGCGGCGCGCTATCGTGCACTGGTCGAACTGGCGCGGGTCGCCGAACGGCGCCTTCCCGAACCGTCCGAGGAATTCGCGCGCGAGGTGGCGCTCAGCGCATACCGCCTGATGGCCTACAAGGACGAGTACGAGGTCGCGCGCCTGTACGCGGAACCGGCTTTCCGCGCCAGCCTGGACACGGCGTTTTCCGGCACCGGCAAGCTGTCGCTGTGGCTGGCGCCGCCGCTGCTGTCGCGCATCGACCCGGCCACGGGGCGGCCGCGCAAACGCAAGTTCGGCCCCTGGGTCTTCACGGCCTTTCGCCTGCTGGCGCGCATGAAGGCCTTGCGCGGCACCCGCTGGGATCCATTCGGCTACAGCGCCGAACGGCGCATGGAACGGCGGCTGGTGGACGAGTTCGAAGCTCTGGTGCGCAGCGAGGCTGCGTCGCTGGACGGGAAGCGCCACGCGAACGCCGTGCAATTGGCGCGCCTGCCGCAGGACATCCGCGGCTATGGCCCAGTCAAGCAGCAGGCGATGGACGCCTACCGGCAGCGCCTGGACGCACTGCGCGATGCGGGCGGCAACGCGCAGGACGGCTCGCTCAAGCGCACACGCGCCGCGTGAAGCCGTCGACCAGGTCGGCATAGCCTGCGGCACGCCGCAGGCTGACACCATGGTCGCAATCGGCGAACCGGTGCACGGTAGCGTCACGTGCGGCCGCGACGTAGGCGGCCTCGCCACGTACGTGGAAGCTGTCCTGGTCGCCGTTGACGAACAGCGTCGGCTGTTCGATCGCCGCCAGCGCCGACTTGAAATCGAAGCCGCGCAGTTCCTTCACGGCCTGCGGGAACACGGTCATGCTGACGCCCGCGTCCATGGTCGCCCGCGCGTCTTCCTCATCCAGCCCGAGATCGCGCAGTGCGCCGGGCATTTTGGCGTCGACCATTCTGCGCTCGTCCTTCAAAGCGAAGATCAGGCGGAACATCAGCGCCTTCAGCTGGTGCGGCCACAGTTGCGGGCCGCGGAATTCCTGGCTGGCGCCGCCCAGCACCAGTCCCTTGAGCTGCTCGCGCGGCAGCGAAGCGGCGGCGGCCTGCGCGGTGTAGGCGCCGAGCGAATCGCCGGCCAGCACCAGCGGTGCCCCTCCCGCCGAGCGCGCGGCTGAAACCACGGTATCGACCGCGCCCTGCAGCGTGAAGGCTTCGCCGCGGCGGCTGCCGTGGCCGGGCAGGTCCGGCGCGAGCACGCGCCAGCTGGATTCGAGGCGACGCCGCACGGGCGCCCAGGAAGCGCCGTTCAGGGTGGCGCCGTGGATGAGGATGATGGTCGGCTGCATGTCGTCTCCTTCTCATATTTTTATTAACCTATCTTACAGGTTACACCGAGCTGGCAGGCAAGTGCTGACTATGACAGCCAATGCAGTCGCACCGATACAACATGTTTAACATGTTTGACAGGTTGGATATTTGGGGGTTACTCTCGCCTCAACAAGTCCTAAAAACGAGGAGACACATGAATCAGCACGATCCGCAGCAGCCGGCCCAGGCTGCCTTTGGCGCGGTCGACCATATCGTCGGCGAGCTGCAGGCGCGCTTCGGCGAGCGCGTCAGCGTGGCCAGGGCGGTGCGCGAGCAGCATGCGCGCGGCGAAGGACTGGCCACCAGCCTGGCGCCGGATGCCGTCGTCTGGCCGCTCGACAAACACGAGGTCTGCGCCATCCTCGCCCTGTGCAACCTTCACCGCGTGCCGGTCATCGCCTTCGGCGCCGGCAGCTCGCTGGAAGGCCACGTCAGCGCGCCCTACGGCGGCGTGTGCATCGATATGTCGCGCATGAACGCCGTCATCCAGGTCAACCCGGCCGACAGCGACTGCGTGGTCCAGCCGGGCATCACCCGCGAAGACCTGAACGCCCACCTGAAAGGCACCGGCCTGTTCTTCCCGGTCGACCCGGGCGCCAACGCCACCATCGGCGGCATGGTCTCCACCCGCGCCTCCGGCACCACCACGATCCGCTACGGCTCGATGGCGCACAACGTGCAATGCCTGGAAGTGGCGCTGGCCGACGGCCGCCTGGTGCGCCTCGGCTCGCGCGCGCGCAAGTCCTCGGCCGGCTACGACCTGGTGCACCTGATGACGGGCGCCGAGGGCACCCTCGGCGTCATTACCGAGATCACCCTGCGCCTGCATCCGCTGCCGACCGAAGTGGCGGCCGCCGCCTGCGCCTTCCCGACCCTGGATGCGGCGGTGGAAGCCGTCACCGAGATGTCGCTGACCGGCGTGCCCTTCGCGCGCATCGAATTCCTCGACGATATCCAGGTCCGCGCCTGCAACCTGCATTCCCAGCTGGGCCTGAAAGAGCTGCCGACCCTGTTCCTCGAATTCCACGGCACCGAACTGGCGGTCAAGGAGCAGGCCGAACTCGCGCAGGAGATCGCGGCGTCCTACGGCGGCATCGACTTCCAGTGGGCGACGCGGCCGGAAGACCGTTCGCGCCTGTGGCATGCGCGCCACCTGGCCTATTTCGCGGCGCTGGCGCTGCGTCCCGGCTGCACCTCGGTGGTGGCCGACATCTGCGTGCCGATGTCCGCGCTGGCCGACTGCGTGCGCGAGGCCCGCGCCATGATCGATAAAGAGGGACTCATCGCGCCCATCCTCGGCCACGTCGGCGACGGCAACTTCCACGTGCTGTTCATGCCGATGCCGGACCAGCCGGAAGAGCATGCAGCCGTCGACCGCGTCTATGGCGCGCTGATCGAGCACGCGCTGGCGGCCGGCGGCACCTGCACCGGCGAGCACGGGATCGGCATGGGCAAGAAGGCCAAGCTGCTGCAGGAATACGGCGGCGAGGTCGTCGGCCTGATGGCGTCGATCAAGCAGGCGCTGGACCCGAATGGCATTCTCAACCCCGGCAAGATCTGTAGTTAAGAAGCGGCAGCCGAAAACATATTCGGCGCAGCACTCAAATAAAAATACTGGAGACATCATGCAAAACGCACCGCGCACTACCCGTACCGCCATCGCCGCCGCCACCGCCCTGCTATGCGCCGCCCAGGCCCTGCCCGCGCTAGCCCAGCAGGCCACCGATGACCAGACCATCGACAAGGTGATCGTCACCGCGCAGAAGCGCGAACAGGCGGCGATCGACGTCCCGGCCTCGGTCACCTCGGTCAACACCGAACAGCTGGCCAGGGACGGCAAGGTCAGGCTGGAAGACTACGTGGCCCAGGTGCCGGGCCTGTCGCTGTCCTCGTATCGCCAGGGCTTCACCCAGGTCGCGCTGCGCGGCATCACCACCGGCGTCAACCAGTCGGCCTCCACCACCGCCTTCTACATCGACGAAGCGCCGATCGGCTCGGTCAACGCCTACACCGCCGGCAGCGCGGTCACGCCCGACATCGACCCGGCCGAGCTGCAGCGCGTCGAGATCCTGAAAGGCCCGCAGGGCACGCTGTACGGCGCCGGCGCAATGGGCGGCCTGGTGCGCTACGTGACGGCGCCGCCGGACTTCCGCAAGATGCACGGCAGCGTGACCGTCGGCGGCAGCAAGGTGAAGAATGGCGGCAACGGCTCGGTGGGCCGCGTCTCGCTCAACATCCCCTTCGGCGACAACGACATGGCGCTGCGCGTCTCGGCCTTCGACCGCACCGACGCCGGCTTCATCGACGATGTGAAAGGCAAGCAGGACGTCAACAAGGCCCGCATCAAGGGTGGCCGCGCCGCCTTCGCGTGGATGATCAACCCGGACTGGAAAGTCAACGCCTCTGCCCTCACCCAGCGCGTGAGCTCGGACGCCAGCAGCGTGGTCGACGTCGCGCCGGGCACCCTGGCCCCGCTGTACGGAGACCTGAAGCAGAAGCGCTTCACCAGCGAGCCGAACTCGGTCAAGCTGGACGTCGCCAACATCACCGTGCACGGCCAGCTGGGCGCCTTCGAGCTGGTGTCCTCGACCACCGTGCAGGATGTCGATGCCGACCAGGGCGCGGACGGCAGCTTCGGCTACGGCGTGGCGCTGGGCGCGGCCTTCGGCATCCCGGACCTGGGCATCAAATCGGTGCAGTCGACCACGACGCACCGCGTGTCGCAGGAACTGCGCCTGCGTTCCTCGGCGCTCGACAACCGCCTCGACTACGAGGGCGGCCTGTATTACACCAAGGAAGACGACACCAACCGCATCCCCGGCTTCAACCCCTTCTCGACCACCACCGGCCTGGCCTACCCGCTGCCGAACATCGTCAAGGCCTCGATCGACACCAACTACAAGGAATACTCGCTGTTCGCCAACGCGACCTATGCGATCACGCCGCAGTTCGACATCCTCGGCGGCATCCGCTACGGCAAGGACGACCAGAAATACCACCAGGACTACAGCGGCCTGCTGGTCGGCCCGGCGCCCGTGCTGATCGATTCCGGCTCGAAGAACAACAAGACCACCTACCTGGCGACGGCGCGCTACAAGCCCTCGACCACCGACGCCTTCTACGCGCGCGTCGCCACCGGCTACCGCCCGGGCGGCCCGAACGCGCTGCCGCCGACCGGCATCGCCAACGCCCCGCAGACCTTCCAGCCCGACACGCTCACCAGCTATGAAGTCGGCTACAAGTCGGTGCTCCAGGGCGGCAAGGTCTCGATCGAGGCCGCCCTGTTCAACACCAGCTGGAAGGACATCCAGGTGCAGACCAGCGCCTCGGGCTTCAACTTCCTGGTGAATGGCGGCGCCGCCACCAGCCGCGGCGCCGAAGCCTCGCTCATGGTGTTCCCGATGGCCGGCCTGTCGCTGCGCGCTTCCGCCGGCTACACCGACGCCTACCTGACCGAAGACGCGCCGGCGGCCGGCGGCATCTCGGGCGACCGCCTGCCCTTCGTGCCCAAGCTGACCGGATCGCTTGGCGCCAACTACCGCTGGAACGCCTTCGGCAACTGGGCCGCCTCCGCCGGCGCCTCGGTCAACTACACCGGCGAGCGCCGCTCCGATTTCAGCCAGCGCGGCGTGGTCGACGTGCCTTCCTACGCCACGGTCAATCTGAGCGGCGGCATCGAGAACGCCAACTGGCGCCTGTCGCTGTACGCCAAGAACATCGGCGACAAGCGCGGCATCACCTTCGTGAAGTCGATGTCCCTGACCCCGACCGGCAGCCCGTTCGCCGCCGGCGTGATCGCCCCGCGCACCATCGGCGCGGAACTCGGCTACCGCTTCTGAGCGCAGGATCCGCCATGACGACACGACAAGCCTTTACATTGCGCGACTTCCGCCTCGAGAGCGGCGCCGTGCTGCCGGAGATGACGGTGGCCTACCGTACGCTCGGCGCCCTGAACGAAGCCGGCGACAATGCGGTGCTGGTCCTGCACGGCTACACCACCGGCCCGACCATGCTGGAAGCCGGCGCCAACGTGGCCGAAGGTTCCTGGGCCGAACTGGTGGGACCGGGCAAGCCGATCGACTCGAACGAGTACTTCGTGATCTGCCCGAACATGCTCGGCTCCTGCTACGGCTCGACCGGGCCGGCCAGCATCTCGCCCGTCGCCGGGCGCGCCTACGGTCCGGCCTTCCCGGACATCACGGCGCGCGACATCGTGCACGCGCAGAAGGCCTTGCTGGACGGGCTGGGCGTGAAGAAGCTGGCGGCGGTGGCCGGTCCCTCCTTCGGCGCCTATCAATCCTTCCAGTGGGCGGCCAGCTATCCGCAGCTGGTCGAACGCGTGGTGGCGGCCGTCGGCGCACCCTGGCATCCGGGGCCGCCCGGCGCTTCGTCGGCGATCCTGCAGGCACTGGAGGCGGACGCCGGCTGGGCCGCCTACTGCGCAGGCGACCGCGAAGCCATGCTGCCCTACCTGACCGCGCAGCGCATCAAGACCCTGACCTTATATGGCGTCGATGCCGAGCTGACGCCGCGCATTCCCGATCCGGCCAGGCGCGCCGCCGAGGTGGCGCGCCTGGCGCGCGAATGGGCCGAGGAATTCGATCCGATGTCGCTGGTAACCCTGATGCGCGCCGCCGAAGGCTTCGACGTGCGGCCCGCGCTGCCGGCGATTGCGGCAGCCGGCATTCCCGTGCTGTACGTGCTGTCGCGCACCGACCCGATGTTCTCGCCCGCGCTGGCGCGCGAGGTGAGCCGGCTGCCGGGCGCCGATAACTTCTCGTATGTGGAACTGGACAGCGACAAGGGCCACTTCGCATCCGGCGCCGACGCCGCCCTGTGGGCCGACGAACTGCGCGTGTTCATGGCCTGCCCGCCTTCCGAATGGCAGGCGGCCGGCTTCGATGCGCTCGATCGCAATCGCGAGGAGGCAGCATGAAGCCCGCTACCGATATGCTTTCCGCAGCGGCGTCGCCAGCGACGCTCAAGCCGATGTCCGCCGCCTACCGCACCTACGTGCTGGTGGCGCTGGCCGTGGTCGGCTTCATGTGCTCCGTCGACAAGGTCGTGATCTCGATGTTCATGGAGCCGATCAAGAAGGAGTTCCTGCTCAGCGACACCCAGCTCGGCCTGATGAACGGCCTCGCCTTCTCGCTGCTCGGCGGGCTGGTCTCGATTCCGCTGGCGCGCATGGCGGACCGCGGCAACCGCAAGTGGATCATCGTGCTCTCGTTCATCGCCTGGACCCTCATGACCGGCGCCTCGGGCATGGCGACCAGCTTCGTGCTGCTGCTGGCGGCGCGTATTGGCGTCGGCGTCGGCGAAGCGGGCTGCGTTCCGGCCAGCCACTCGATGCTGGGCGATTATTATCCGCGCGAGCTGCGCGGCAAGGCCTATGCGGCGCATTTCAGCGGCGTCTATCTCGGCATGCTGGGCGGGATGCTGGGCGGCGGCATCCTGGTGCAGACGGTCGGCTGGCGCATGGGCTTCATCGCCCTCGGCATCGGCGGCATGGTGCTGGCCCTGGTCTTCCACTTCACGGTGCGCGAACCGCTGCGCGTCGACCAGCCGCCCGCGCACACGATCGGCAAGGGCATCTGGCGCCAGCTGGGCGATTTGCAATGCTTCTTCATGCTGGTGCTGGCCTTCGCCTTCGTCGGCCTGGCAGGCTCGGTGATGGCCTGGCTGCCCAGCTATTTCGAGCGCGCCTTCGCGCTCACGCCGGCGATGATCGGCCTGGGCCTGGGCCTGTGCATCGGCCTGGCCAGCGGCATCGGCGCCCTGGTCGGCGGCAAGATCAGCGTGGCGCAGGCGAAGAAGTCCCGCTCGCTCGGCGCGCGCTACTCGGCCTGGGTCAGCTGGGGCGTGTTAGTGCCGCTGATCGCCAGCTTCTACGTGCCGCAGCCGCTGGTGGCGATGGCCCTGCTGTTCGTCGCCTTCCTGGTGGCCGGCACCCTGGCCGGCCCGGTGTTCGGCACGGTGCAGGACCTGGTGGCGCCGCAGGCGCGTGCCACCGCGGTCGCCATCATCGGCGTGGCCGGCGTGATCATCGGCCAGGGCATGGGACCGATGCTGGTCGGGATGCTCAGCGATGCGCTGAACACCACCGGCGGCGGCGTCGGTGGACTGCGCATGGCGATGACGGCGATCGCCTCCATCAACCTGCTGACCGGGCTGTTTTTCTGGACGCTGTCGCGCCGCATCGACCGTGTTTACCCGCCCGCACAGCCGGGCCATCCTGTTTGACAGGTCAGGCGCCAGGGTTTAGGCTTAGCCGGATGAATTCCATTGCTCCCATCTCCACGCTCGAACGCCCGACCCTGTCGGCGCAGGTCGCGCGCCACCTGCTGGCGCTGGTGCAGCGCGAGCAGCTGCGCCCGGGAGATACCGTCCCCAGCGAAGTCCAGATCGGCCTCGACCTGAAGGTCAGCCGCGGCAGCGTGCGCGAAGCCTACCGCACGCTGGCCGCCCTCGGCATCCTGGAAATCGAAGGCGGCCGCCGCCCGCGCCTGCGCGCCATCGACCCGCAGGTGCTGGCGCAAGTGTTCGACTACGCGCTGAACACGGCCCAGGTCAGCGTCGCGCATGTGATCGAAACGCGCCGCGCCATCGAGCTGCAAAGCGCCCAGCTGGCCGCGCGCTACGCCACGCCCGAGCAGCGCCAGACCTTGCGCGAGCTGATGGCCGAAATGCGTTCGGCCGGCGCCGACGACGTGCGCCGCGCCACCTGCGACACCGCCATCCACACCGTCATCGCCGAGGCCAGCGGCAATCCGCTGAACAGCATCCTGCTGGCCGCCCTGCGCACGCCGCTCGAAGCATCGGCGCGCATCCACTCCGACAGGCGCCGCAGCGAAGCCGAACTGGCGCGCGTGATCGACGCCCACGAAGCCGTGGTCGACCGCATCTGCGAAGGCGATGCGATGGGCGCGGTGTCCGCGATGTCCTACCACTTCGATATCTCGATCCTGCACGTGATCCGCAAGGAAGCGGAGCTGCCCGCGGCCACGGCCTGAGGCTCAGCGGCGGTCGATGCTGGCCACCAGGCCCGGCCTGCCGCTGCGGTCGAAGGCCGCCACCTTGATTAGCCCATGCTCCGCGATCGGCCCCGTGACCGGCTTGCTGGCTGCGGTGGGATCGCTGCCGTCGCTGGTGTAGCGTAGCGTGATGCCGGGCAGGACGTGGTTGACCAGCACCTGCTCGCCATCCAGCATCAGGCCCGGCGGCGCGATGCGGTAAGCGACCGCCGGCTGCTCGAGATCGAGGCGCGGCAGCACGCGCTGGCCCAGCGCATTCACGAAGCCCGACCATGCCTTGCGGTGCAGCGCAGCCGACCTGGCCGGATCCGTTTCGAGCGCCCAGGACGGGTCCGCAGCCCAGGCCCGTTCCGCCAGTGCGACCAGGCGCGGCATGACCAGGTAGTCGATGCGCTCGTCGTTGCGCACGGTCTCGCTGAACAGGGTCGCTTCCAGTCCGCGCACATGACCCTTGCCGTAGTCGGTCAGGCCGTCCTTGCTTGCGCGTGCAGTCTCGCTCAGATTCCGCAGCATGTCGAAGGGGACGAAGTCGTAGACGGTGTCCAGTTCGACGTAGTCGTTCCAGTTGACGCCCGGCTCCTCCGGATTCGGATTGGCCGCCATGTCCAGGTACATGCTTGATACCGGCGCCAGCACGATGTCGTAGCCGCCGTTGGCCAGGCGGTTGGCGAGATCCTCGGCGCCGCGCGTGTTGTTCCAGACCCAGGCCGTGAAGCCGCGCGTCGTGAAGCGCGGATTCGGAATCAGCTTGCTGCGGCCGGCGAGTTTCGTTTTGCGCGCGGCCAGCTCCTCCCAGCCCGAGGTCGACACGCCGTGGCGGCGCAAAATGCCGTCGACGCGGTCGTAGAAGTAATCCCACAAGTCTTCCGTTGTCGCCAGCTTTTCCTTCTTCATGCGCGCGAGGCTGGCCGGCGACTTTTCCCAGGCGCCGTTGGCCAGCTCGTCCCCGCCCATGTGGATGGTCCGCAGCGGCACGCCGGCTTCAACGTGCAGTGCCACGATCTGCGTAACCACGTGGTCGATGAAATTGAAGGTCGAATCGAGGCCGGGGTTGATGACGTTGTCGCTGAAGTACTGCGCCGAACTGTACTTGGACTGGTCCTCGAAATCGTTCAGCAGATATTTGGCCGCGTCCTTGCGTCCGGCCGCCTTCATGCGGTAGTAGCGTGCTTCCATCGCCTGCACTGCGGCGCGCATGTGGCCGGGCATCTCGATTTCCGGAATCACCTCGATGTGGCGCGCCTGGGCATAGCGCAGGATGGCGATGTAGTCGGCGCGGCTGAAGTAGCCGCTCCCACTCGGGTCCTTCGGATCGGGACCGGAGCCGTAAGCCGGCTGCAGGCGCACGCCCGGCTTGGCGCTGTGGCCGCGCACCGCGCCTATCGTCGTCAGCTCCGGCAGGCCTGCGATCTCGAGGCGCCAGCCTTCGTCGTCGGTGAGGTGGAAGTGGAATTTGTTCAGCTTGAAGCGGGCCATCAGATCCAGCCACTTGAACACCGTCTGCTTGCCGTGGAAGTTACGGGCGACGTCGAGCTGGAAGCCGCGGTAGCCGAAGCGCGGGGCGTCGACGATGGTCAGCTCATCCAGCGCCTGCTCTTTCGCACCGGGCAGCGGCAGCAGGTCGCGCAGGGTTTGCAGGCCGTAGGCGACGCCGGCGGCGCTGTTGCCGACGATGGCGATGCCTTTGCCGGCTTGGATCGTCAGGCGGTAGGCTTCCGGCGAAGCCTGCCCTTGCACCGTGCCAACGCTCAGTTTCAGCGGCGGACCGCCTGCCGTCAGCGACTGCCGGAACAGCGAGCGCGCCAGCGCGGCTTCGTTTTTCAGTGCGGGCGGCGCTTGTATCGTCGGCTGGGCGCTCAGTAGCAGCTTGCCCTCGCCCGGCTGGATGTGCAGAGGCGTCGGCAGCACCGGGGGCACCTCGTTCACCGGCAGCAGGTCGGCCTGGGCGTTGCGGCGGTAGGTGTCCGCAGGTGTCACCACCGGCTTGTGGCCGCTTGTGCCGCGGTCCAGCTGCTCGGGGCGCGTGACCGGCAGCAGCGCGAAGTCGGTGATCGCCACGCCCACGTCCGGCGCGGCATCGTAGACCAGATAGAAGCCGACCGGCGCCTTCGACAGCTTGATGACCAGGCCCGCGTAGTTGTAGTCGATGTTGAGCGTCTGCCCCGGCGCCAGGCCTTCGAAGCCGGGACCCGGACGCAGGCGGAACAGGGAGCCTGCGACCTGCTCGAGTGTTAAATTGCCTTTTAGCGGCCCTGGCTGCAGGCGGTCCAGGCAGTTGAAGTACAGCGACCAGCCCTGCGCCGGCAAAGGCTGGCTGTCGTGGTTGGTCAGGATCAGGCGGGCCTGCGTACGGCCGTGCGGGGCCTGGGCGCTGAACAGGTTGCGCTGCAGGTCCCAGCGCAGTTGAAGTTTAGTGGCGCTGGCGACCTGGTTCAGGTTCGCGTGTGCTTGCTGCGTCACAGGGGCCGGCGCTTCCGCCATCGCCATCGGCGCGGCGAGCGCAATCAACAAGGCCAGCGTACGCGCAGCCAGTGGTCGGTGACTCAAGGTGTTCTCCAATTAGCGCCAGCTGCGGATCTTGTGGCCCGCCGCGGCGTACCACAGGATCAGCGCATAGCAAGGCAGCATCAGCCAGTAGGCGCTGCGCGGGGTGACGATGTCCGACAGATGGCCATACAAGAGCGGCAGCAGCGCACCGCCGGCGATCGCCATCACCAGCACGGCCGAACCGCTGGCGGTATGGCGTCCCAGTCCCTGCAGGGCCAGCGGCCAGATGGCCGGCCACACCATGGCATTCGCGAGGCCGAGCAGCGCCAGGCACATGACAGTGTTCGGCACCAGCGGCGCGCCGGTCCAGCCCAGCAGCATCTGCGACAGCGCCGTGTTGTGGGTCGAGCCGACCGCCACTCCAATGGTCAGCAGCAGGCCGACGAGGCCGGACAGCACCAGCGCCCGCTGCTGCGACAGATAGCGCGGAATCGCCACCACGCCGACCAGGTAACCGATCACCATGCACATCATCGTGTACGAAGTGAGCACGCCGAAGTTCGCGACCTTCAGCTCGTGGCCGTACAGGCCGATGGTGTCGCCGGCGATCACCTCCACGCCGACATAAGCGAACAGCGCCAGCGCGCCCAGCACCAGCTGCGGGAACTGCAGCACCGAGGTCGCATCGATGCGGCCATCGGCGCCGTCGACTTCCGGTGGAATCTCGCGCAGTTTCGAAAAGTGGATGAACACCATGATCGCGAACAGCGCCGCGGCCATGCAGGCATAGGGGAAGATCAGGCGCTCGGCCAGCACGTCCTGGGATGCGGTGTCCACATTCTTCAGCATCAGGCTGGCGAAGATGAGCGGCACGACGATGCCCGCGCCCTTGTTAAACAGGCCCATGATACTGATCCGCATGGCGGCGCTCTCGCGCGGGCCGAGGCAGACGATGTAGGGATTGATCGCAGTCTGCATCAAGGTCATGCCGGTGGCCAGCGTGAACAGCCCGGCCAGGAACAGCTCATAGTGCCGGCTCTGCGCGGCGGGGATGAAGAGCAAAGCGCCGATGCCCATGACGCCCAGGCCCAGCGTCATCCCCTTCTTGTAGCCAACCCGTTTGAGCACCGCCGCCGACGGCAGGGCCATGACGGTGTAGGCGATGTAGAAAGCGAAGGTGACCAGCAGCGCCTGGAAGTTGGTGAGCTGGCAGACGATCTTCAGGAAGGGAATCAGCGAGCCGTTCAGCCAGGTGACGAAGCCGAGGATGAAGAACAGCAGGCCGACGAAGAGCATGCCGGTAATGACGTCGCGGGTCGAGCTGGTCGCTTGTTCTTCTTGCGGGCTTGCGCTGAGTTCCATGCTCGGTGCCTTGGGAGTTGTCGATGAGGCATGCTAGCAGTGGGTTGGGGGCAAGTCTAGCGTTGGGGATTTGTTGAGGGATGTCTCGTTCGTTCTAGTAAACAAGTCCTCTTAAAAGAGAACTTCTTGGACCGAAGTGCTTTGCGTTGACTCCAGCCAAATACCGTAGATCAGCTCAGCGCAACAATGCGCTCTTGAATCCGCTGACCTCATCAACTTCGGAGAACAACATGGCAATTGACGTGTATTTGCAGATCGACGGTATCAAGGGCGAATCCCAAGACGACAAGCACAAAGACTGGATCGAGATTACTTCTGCTCAATGGGGGGTTAATCAACCCAAGTCGGCAACCGCATCGACCGGGGGCGGCCATACTGCCGAACGCTGCGAACACCGGAGCGTCACACTCACGAAATTAGCTGACCTCTCTTCGCCGATGCTGATGCAAACTTCCTCGGCAGGCAAAACGATCCCAAAAGCCAAGCTCGAGTTCTTCCGTGCCGATGGACACGGGGAGCGAATCAAATACTACGAAGTCGAGATGGAAAATGTGCTTATCGCCAGCGTCAACCAGGCGATCCATGAAGGTGGTCTGCTTCAGGATTCCGTCGCTTTGCGCTTCTCCAAGATCAAATGGAAGTACACCCAGCAGAAGATTGGCGGCGGAGCTGGCGGGAATACATCCGGCGGCTGGGACTTGGCGAGCAATAAGATCGCTTGATTGGTGACGGCCATGCTCGAAGTCCAACCAAAGGACAAGCGGGGTTACTTCATGTTGCCCCAAGTGCCTGAAGGAGCGGGTTATTACGTGTACGGGACGCCAGGCGAAGGCGGGGGACAATACGCACATCCAGCCATGATGAGCATGCTCCTTTTCGTTGAAAGGCAGTGGTTGACATTGGACAGCCGGAAGTTTGTCATCGGGAACATCAGTTTGGCGGGCGGTGGCGAATATGCAAAACACCGGTCCCACAAAACGGGATTGGAAGTCGATGTACGTCCTCTACGGAAGGATGGGAAGCGGATACCGGTGTACTGGCAATGGAGCGATCAGTACGATCAGACAGCTACAGCGAAGCTAATTGAGCTCTTCCGTGCTTATCCTGGAGTGGGAAAGATTTATTTCAACGATCCGGAGCTTCACCATTTGGTTTTGCCCCTGGTGCATCATGATCACCATTTTCATGTCGAACTGAAGGTATGAGATGAAGAAGCTGGCCTTGGCGGTCCTCGCAGCGATGGCAGTGTTTTCCCTAGCCTACGCCGCAAAGCCTTGGGATGGCAGCTATGCGGCGTTCAGGGGCGAGTATCTTATCTACTCCGGCGATCTGGGCGAAGAAGCTGCACCGACATCTTCCGATCGCAAAGCTGCATTCATGCTTCAGGGGGACGTCGCAAAAAACTTGTTTGAATCCATCGGACCCGATCTGAAGGATGCCTGCGGTACCTCCTCTGGAATGCGCCTGCGGCAAAAGGGGGATCTCGACTGCACATATGACAAGGGCGCTAAATCGTCACCGTATGTCTGTCATTTCGGGATCAATCTAAGGACTGGAAAGAGTACGTATGGGTCGATTTGTTAGGCGACTGTCGGCGTCCCTGAAGCTAGAACGGCTTCAACGCCAAAAACAAAAGTCACCCTTGGGTGACTTTTGTTTTTGGCCGAGAAAGTCGGCGATGAGATCGAATGACATGCTGACCAAAATTGGTCATTCGATCGCATTGGGCGGTTCGCTCTGTGCCAGCCGCCTGCGCACTTTGTCAATATTCTCGGCAGTCTCCAGTCTCTCGGGCATGGTGCCACCAATGTCTGCGATCGCTTTTCTTACCTTCTGCCCAACCACGAAATGCGCTGCGTTCGCATTTTCACGACCTTTAATACTCTCTCGACGCAGCTTCTCCTCGGTCTGTGTCGCCCGGAAGAGATTCGCTGCCAACTCGGTACTACCCATGTGGTCCAAGATTTGCGCTTTACCTGGCAGACCCTTAACGTCCTTGATTCCGTTTACGTCGAGACCTCCATAGAGTCCCTGATACCCATGATTCTGGAAAACGGCGAACTCCACAGGCCGTCCTACTCCGGCAATTTTTGCTGCACTTGCCAAATCCTTGTTGTGCTCAGCAATTCTATCCCGCAAGACGACCCGCTTCTGGTCCTCGGAGAGTCCTTGATGGTCGGCTTGTTGAACCTCCTGCTTGCGCGTTTGTACAGCGAAATAGGTTTGCGCAAAAGCGACCTGTTTCTTCCTCGTGTCGCCGCTTTGCGCGATTAGGTAGGCGCCATATCGGGTCACATGAGTATCACCAGCCGAGCGCTCAGCATCCGAGCCGATCTCAACCATTTTGCCGACATCCGCAAAATGGTCCGCAATCCTATGCCCGCTTTGATGGCATGCCATCTGCGCCTTCTCGATCACCGCCTGGAAGCTCGGCCACTTGCCGTAACCGAGCAGCGTCATCAAATCCCGTGCGCTCCAGAATTCGACACCCTCGCCGGATTGCTGAGCAGCGGATTCAAAGCCAGCCACCACCTCTTCAGCAGTCCCCTGAAAAGGTGGGTCCTCTGGGGGCGCAACCTGGATCGGTTCAGCCGCCTTGACCATCTCGGTGGCCGCCGCCTCGTTTTCGGGGAATGGCACCTTCCCGTCGAGCATTCGACGAATATTGGCGATCGCCGCCTGTCCCGTTTCCTTACTGCTTGGCTTTTTCTCGTTCTCGTCAGTCATCCTGTCTCCTCAGCAAATTAAGGTCGGAATTACCCTACGTCTTCAACCAAGCATGGCTAACTACAGCGCCAGTAAAAATGGTGGATCGGCGCATTACCACAGTCAACTGCACCCAACTCGTCTAGTATATCTTGCTGAGCCTGCTGCGTGCGTCTCGCGGTGACATTTGGACCACCGCCTTGACGGTGTGAATCGAAAGGCACCGACGATTCCCACTTTGCTTCTGGTGCCGCTCCGCCATCGCTGGCTCTACTCTTTTACCGCGCTAGCTGGACTGCGTTCGCTCGTCTCGTCCCTAAAAACCCGTGCTCAAGCGGTTGCTCAAAAATCCGTTAATTCGAGCTGCATAGTTTCCTGCGTTTCCTGGGCATTTCGACATATTAACGCGATGTAATTAAGCTGAAGTTGCAAAAACGACAGTAAAACGTAATATGATTGCAGGCAACACCTCGGGTTTACTTAGTAAAGCTGGCGAGATACGACCTCCACGATTTATCCCACGCCAGCGTCGTTCGGCACACAATTCATCAATTGGAGATTGAACATGAGCACAGAGAAAGTCGTAGCGGGTTCAGCTGTAGCTACTGGGGCGGCCGCTGGAATTGCTAATGCTGGCTTGATGTACGCAGGGGCGGTGGCGGCGGCCGAGGCAGGTGGCCTAGCTGGCGCTGCGGCTACCACGTCGGCTTTGGCCACGCTCGGCGGTGGTGCTGTGGCGGCAGGTGGCGGTGGAATGAGCGCAGGGGTTATGACTTTAGTCGGAGCAGCGGCTTGGCCAGCGGCAGCGGTCGGCGTAACAGCCTTTGCTGGGTACAAGCTTTACAAGTGGCTCCGTTAATTTGATGAGCAACGCTTACAAACAGTTGGTTGCTGCACTATGGGAGCCAGTCGAAGAAGTGGATCTTGGCTTCACAAAAAACTGATTTTCGAACGAATTCGTTTAATTCGCCCTACCGAGCAGGACGCTGCGGCCTTTCTTCATCGAAGCGAGTCGGTGAGGCTTTAACCCGAGGAGGAGACACCCCTGCAAGTGATCACGCGCGAAGTAAAAGTCGAGCAAGTGACTTTGATCGCCCACCGCTTTGCTCGACAGGGGATGCGGCCGGATCTGGCATGGACTGAGGGTCTCCGAGAAGTGTACCCGCCAGACAAGGTGAAGAGCCAGCTACAGCATACATGCCCGAAATGGGCATTTAGCATCCTCTGCAATCGCGGGCTTGTCGCAGATGTCGCTGGCGGCGGCTGTCCCGCGGCTGAAGGTAAGCGTTCGGCTGACTTTGCGCTGACGGCAAGGGAGCTGCTAATGTCCGATCCATCGTTAATCACCCGACAGCTAGACCTAAAAAGACGTGTGTTCGGCTTGCCGAGTGCGCCCGACTTTCGCAAGCCCAATCAGGAGGTTGAAGTGCTGTTGACGTTAATCCAGGTTGGCGCTGTTCAAATTTAAAGTGTTGGACTAAGTCCCATGTTGCCGAGGGTATGAGCACGCCTAAAAGCCGGAGCCCAGATACAACAAAGCCCGCACAATGGCGGGCTCAGTTCAGGTCACCGCCCACGAACTCAATCTTTTTGAGGGTGGTTGGGGGTAAAGAAAATTAACTGCACCTCTTTACTCTGAGAGGGGAAGTCGAATCATGCCTTGAGACCCGCATGGATTCTAGGTTTTAACTATTCAAATTCGCATCATACCGTCAACCATACCGTCAAAAATTTTGGTCTCGTCGGATATTATGTTGGTAGACCAGCGCCAGCGAGAGTGCCCACGGTCGACTGGTAGGTCTATTTCTTTTTGTTGGTGATCCACAACAGCCGCCCGATCTTCTGCCCTAGCATGGCGCTGATGCTGGTTGAGGGTAACTCCACCGCCCTGAAAAGTTGACGTCAATATAATTTTCCAACATAAGTTGCTTTTAATGTATGATGCCAAGATGCAACACAGCTCTACTGTTTGCGGCCCCTCTCGACTTGAGTAGATCAATGACTAAAAGGTAAGAAATGGCACCAAGCGAAATATTGCCTGAAGAACTCCGACATGCGCCTTTTACAGCTTTTGAAGTTGCGCAACTGCGAAGCCTTCTCTTTGCCTATACAAAAAGTCCTGAAAACATACCTAGATCACGCTCTGAGCTACTCCAAGTGTTAGAGGGCATTCGTGATGATGGCATTCACGATCTGCTCGCAAAACTAGAGTTGACGCAGGCTTACAAACATACATACATCTTTCGTCTAAGCGAATCGGCGGCTAAGAAAATTAGTACCGCCGTGGTTGTAGAGTGGTTCGCTTTGAACAGCGAAAAGTGTATGGGGAATACAAATTTGTATCCCCTTAGCTTTCACATTGGGGAATATATATCTCTGCGGTTCGTTCAGCCGGTAGCCAATTACGTTATTGAACGCGTTAGCCAGACTTTGTTCGAACTACGTCAACGTCACGCAAGACACGCAGTAATCATAGCGATTAAGCCCGTGCTTGGCATCGTCGAAGTACGTTTTGATGGCTTCGAACAAACTAAGCAAACTCCGTTAGAAGAGAAGCTTGATTACGCAGATATTGCAGAAGATTGTCGGAATGCTGTTGAGTCAATGCTGGGCGAGTCCGTAGATGGTTTGGTTCTGCGTTCCTCAATCGAAGCGATGCTGGTCAAACATCCAAAAGAAGTCGCTCAGTTTGGAATTAAATCTCGCTTTAAAAACGGAAACATTTCAATTGATGCAGATGAAAGCGATGAGGGCGATCTGAACTCTTTTATCGCCGAAGCGTTTCCTGGAATAAACCCTACTATTGCGGTATCCCCTTGGACAAATAAGAACATAATGCTGAAGTGGCCTCAGCTGAAAATGGCTACCCGTGTCAATTTCGTTGGTAATACGTCAGACATTCTGTTCCTTTGGCGACGTGGTTCGGCTAAGACTCTTGCGACTACAGACCATATTATTAAGCGGCTTGTAGAAAATTCAGAAACTTGGTCGGGAGATGCGCGTCGTCGTTTGGATGACGCATTTGCGCGGCTGTCGAATTGGGGCCTAGTTGTGCCTGGCGACGTGGCTCAAGCAGGCTCGGTAGCCCTCCCGGCGGCATTAGAATTTTTACTCGAAAAGACGGTGGAGGGCGAGGCGGAGCTTCGCTATCGCTTCCATACCCGCGAGCACCTTCAAGACAGCGATAACGCTTGGGTTTCTTCATTGGGAGAACTACCGCCGTCGGTCACGACAATCTCTGGGAACAGGCTTGAGCTAAGTGATCCGAAAAACGTTGAGGTGGGCTTCAAACTTGTTGGAGGTGCGAAATGAAACCAGCACCTACTTCAGCGCATGTTGTCATCCCTTCTCATAGCAGTGCCGTCTCAGGCGATGACGCTGCCACCTTAGACATGGTGGTTGGTCTAATTGCGTCAGGACGCTTCACGAATGAACGGATATATGCCTCGCTAGACCAAACAGATGGGCCAGCGATCTTAGCTTTGCTTGATGAACTAGATGTCATTGATGCTGAAAAATACGACGCTGCGGTTCATGCGCCGATGAAAAAAGCGACTTTCAGCTCACAGCAGAGCGCAAAGAAAGGGAAACTCTTCGAAGCGGTTTCCGGACTCATCATGGATGGTATCCGGTGTTTTAAGGTTGAGAAGAACGTCACCACTACCGTGAACCAACTTGACTTGCTAGTTAGGATGGAACCCTTTGCAAAGCTTATCCCTGCTTTTAATGAATGGGGGGCACACTTTGTTTGTGAGTGCAAGTTCCATGAAACACGCTTTGATGGAGATTGGATTGACCAGCTTATTGCTATCCTTGTAGCCCAGAAAGCGTCGGCTGGTATTCTTATTACCAAAAAAGCTGCGTCAGGAAAAGGCAGGGGTGGGAGTATTGCGACGAAACTTCAGATATACGCGGTCCAAAATCGTGTCATCCTGCTATTTTCGCGGGATGAGCTTCGCGAGTGTGCCAAGAATCGCACCACACTTACAGAAATAGTAAAAAAGTACGTAAATACACTTGCGGGAATTCCAGAATTGTTGACGGAGTGAGTCATCGCGTGAGGGCCGATTACTTTGCGGTTATTTTGCTGGCGTTTGCTCAGTTAGATCGCCAAGGGCAGAAACGGGATAAACTTTTTTCTAACAACTTAGCCCCCTCCTTATAGGCAACATCAGCAACTGATCGCCGCCTAGTCGGATTTTGTCCAATCGTTCGATTGATGAGGTTAAGGGGTTCGAGAGGTGATTTCTTATAGTGGGTGTTTGCGGTTTCAAGTGTATATGGATCGGTTTTAAAAAATGCATGCCCGGTTTAATGAAGGGCATCAGGTAAAGCCGTTTTTTCTCACTTCGGGATATTTGCCGAATGCGAGTGTTCGCCGAGCCTCCCCGAACCTGTAATCCATACGTCAATATTCGCGCCGTCAGTATTGACCAGAAGGTAAAGCCCGCCCCGTCTGATAGCTTGTAAGGCTTGTCTTTTGGCTTGGCTGTGCGAGGTTGGATGTCGGTAAGGGGAACGGCAAGTTTTGGCATGGTGACGGTATGAGCTTTGGCGGTATGAGTAGATACCGTCAACCATACTGCCAAACTTGCTGGATTTCAATGGACGGTAAAAACCGTTGGCGAACAAAAAACCCGCGCTCTCACAGGGAGAGTCGCGGGTTTCTAGACATTCTTGGACTTCTTGAAGCTTGTTCTTGGCGGAGAGAGGGGGATTCGAACCCCCGGTAGGCTATGAACCTACACACGCTTTCCAGGCGTGCGACTTAAACCACTCATCCATCTCTCCTGATGGGTTTTCGCATCGCTGCGAAGCCGCCTATTATAGCAAGGATTCCCAGCAGTACAAGAGCAACCGTCCACGCGTCACGCAACGGCCTCCAGACGGCGCCTCCATGGCCTGAGCACATGCCTGACCGGGTTCACTTGGCTCCCCGTTTCTTCAGAACCGATCAACCCGCGCCGCTTCAGGTGCCGCAAGGCCACCTGCACCGCTGACTTCGACAATCCAGTCTTCACCGAAATCGTCTGCAAACTGGCTGGCACTTGGTCCCGCCCCAGCGCCTGAGCGCTGTGCAGCAGAAACAAATACACGACGAAAGCAGCCGGGCGCCGGTCATGGCCCACCAGATCGGGCATCAGCACATCAAACACATAGGCATCGAGCGTAGATTGACGCGCACTCAGGGTAGTCATAAATACTATAGTCGTTAAAAGCACACCGACGGCGATACTGACACGATAATGCTGGTCGGAACAAGCTCAACAGGAACAAAGATGATCACCCAACTCAAATTCGTCGGCATCCCCGTTTCCGACCAGGACCGCGCGCTCGCGTTCTACACTGAGAAACTCGGCTTCGAAATTTCAACCGACCAGCCGATGGGCCCGGGCAAGCGCTGGATCGAGCTGCGCGTGGCGATGTCGAGCACGCGCGTCGTGCTGTTCACGCCGGATGGGCATGAAGACCGGATCGGAACTTTCTTCAATGGTGCGTTTGCATGCGATAACGTGGAGGCGACGTATCGCCAGCTCAGCGCGCGTGGGGTCGAGTTCCTCGATCCGCCGACCGTCCAGCCTTGGGGTTCATTTGCGAAGTTTAAGGACCCGGATGGGAATACCTTCGTACTGTCGTCTTCGTAAGACGAACTTGGGTCCCCGCCTTCGCGGGGACGACGTAGAAAGACGCGGGGACGACGACGTTAATATAATTCATGCTACACTGCTGAGCAGAGCCCAACCGCATCCACTCCCTGCCAGCCGAGTCGGATGCCCGCTCCAGCATCTCATCGGCCCCATCCCTGCCGGTAACCGTCGTCAACGCACGCGCCGTTATCGGATCCATGGGCCAAAAACTCCCTCGAACTACCGAAGACAGCTTGCGTCATGCGTGCCGGACGGCGATTTCCAGCATCGACCTTTCACAACCTTTAATCGGAGTTCCCATGCGCCTCAAGCTCGCTGTTGCCCTTGCTTCCCTGATGGTTTCCATGTCCGGCCATGCCACCCTGCTGACCAATGGTGGCGCGGAGACCGGCAATCTGCAGGGCTGGACCGTCGGCGGCGTCTCCAATCCGCGCGTCGACGATGGCAGCTTCGACCCGGGCATTAACCCACGCACCGGCAATTACATGTTCAGTGGTTATAGCGGCGCCTGGGGCACGCTGACGCAGAACGTGCTGCTGCCGGGCTTTGGACAAATGCGCCAGGTGGCGGTGTCGTTCTGGGAACAGGGACTGGACCAGGATATTCCCAGCGATGACGCCTATGTCTCGCTGACTTATCGCACGCAAAGCGGCAGCGTCATTTCGAGCGTGTCGACCGCGACGATCGATTCGCATGACGGTGAGTGGACGCAGTACCAGGGGATTTTCGATGTGCCGCTGTCGGCCTGGTCGGTGGATTACACGATGTATTTCCATCGGAATTTTGGTCTCGATCTGGATTCCTTCATTGACGATAATTCGCTGACGCTGGTTAGCGGCGGTTTCCCGATCGAGGCGGGGGATGCCAACCAATCGGCTGACGTTCCGGAGCCGGCTAGTACTGCGCTGGTGCTGCTTGGTTTGGGTTCGCTGGCTTTGTTGCGCCGGCGCCGGGCGTAGTGCAGCTTTTTTGCTGGCGTTTGACGCATTTCGCGCCCTCCCCTGTTCCAGATCCGCCAACAGGTGATATTGTTGCCGAGTTAAAACTTTTGACACCCGGCCGTGAAACGCAAAGCCCTTTATCTCGTCATCTTCGCCGTCGCCGCTGCCGGCGCCGGTTCAGGTACCTGGATCGCTTCCCGCAAGTCCAACCCGCCGGCGGCGCCGCAAGCCGCCGGGCCGGGCATGAACGTCAGCGCCATCTCGGCCGACCTGGCGCGCATGCTCGATGCCTACCGCAAGATGATCGTGCTGACGCTGGATGACGACAAGCTGTCGGACGCCGCCAAGGCGCAGACGCACGAAGTCGGCCAGCAGCTCTTCCACGAGAACCAGGAACGCATCGGCAAGGTCGATGAGGCGCTCACGAAGCTGCTGGCGTCCGGCGATCCACGCCGCTTCGATGCCGTCGGTAGCCTGCTCGATTACGTCGAGTCGGGCGAGGGTTTGTATGACGCCGACCGTCTCGCCTTCCGCGAGCTGATGCAGTCGCTGCTCGGGCAGGTGGCCAAGGATTCGTCGCTGCCGGCCATCAAGCTGCACAAGCGTGTATCGGAAGACCTCGATGCGCTGGCCGAGATCGAGCGCAATTACGAGAAGGAGATCCGCGCGGTGTTCGGGCGCTTCGAGTCGCGCTCGATCGCTCTCAAGCGCGAGAAGTGGGACAGCTATACCGCCTACCTGAAGACACTGTACCAGCGCGAGCGCATCCTCAAGGATTACGGCGTGGTGCTGCCCTACCCTGCCAAGCCTGAACCGGCGGAGCCGGGCACGCCGTCCCAGGCCCAGCAGCCACAGAAAGACGAAGACGAAATCTTCGGCAAGGCGCTACCGAAGAAGACCATCGTCCTGACCTTCGACGACGGCCCGCACCGCCGCTACAGCGAGGAGATAGCCGCCATCCTCAAGGAGTATGGCGCGCCGGCCGTGTTCTTCAGCGTCGGCCGCAATATCGGCTCGCTCGATGCGAAGGGCGAGGCGCACCTGAACGCCGGCGCGGAGGTCAGCCGCAAGCTGATGGCGGCCGGCTATGTGCTGGCGAATCACAGCCTGACGCACGCGCAACTGTCCAAGCAGAGCGGCGATGGCCTGAAGGCCGAGATCCTCGGCACCGACACTTTGCTCAAGGCCGTCAACCCGCAACGCTCCGCCCTTTTCCGCTTCCCCTACGGCGCGCGCAACAAGGAAGGCATGCACATGCTGGCCGATGCCCACCTGAAGTCGGTGATGTGGAATATCGATTCGCTGGACTGGGCCGACCCGGTGCCGTCCTCGATTGCGGACCGCGTGCTGCGCTCCGTCGACAAGGAAGGCCGCGGCATCATCCTGTTCCACGACATCCACGAGCGCACCGTGAAAGCGCTGCCGCTGGTGCTGGAGAAGCTGGCGGCCGAGGGCTACCAGTTCGCGGGCTGGGATGGCAGCACATTCAAGGTAAGCGCTACCGCCGCGGCGGCGCCTGTGCCACGCGCGGCCACCACCGGCTACGCAAATTCGTGGGCGATCCTGGTCGGCGTCGACGAGTACAAGAAGTGGCCGCGCCTGCAGTATGCGGTGCGCGATGCCGAAGGCGTCGGGCAGGTGCTGGTGCAGAAGTTCGGCTTCGCACCCGAGCGCGTGATCACGCTGAAGAACGAGCAGGCGACGCGCGCCGGCATCCTCGGCGCCTTCCACGATTTGCTCGAGCGCGGCAAGAACGCGGGCGGCCTGCAGCCGAACGACCGCGTCTTCATGTTCTTCGCCGGCCACGGCGCAACGCGCAAGCTCAGCTCGGGCCGCGACCTCGGCTACATCGTTCCCTACGATGCCGACCCGGACAACCTGGCGACGGACGCGATCCCGATGACCGAAATCCAGAACATCGCGGAGAGCCTGCCGGCCAAGCACGAGCTGTTCGTGATGGACGCCTGCTACAGCGGCCTCGGTTTGACGCGCGGCGGCGCCAACGCGTCCTTCCTGCGCGAGAACGGCCGCCGCCTGGGACGCCAGATGCTGACCGCCGGCGGCACCGACCAGCTGGTGTCCGACGGCGGCCCGAACGGCCATTCGGTGTTCACCTGGACCCTGCTGCAGGGCCTGGGCGGCAAGGCCGACCTGAACGGCGACGGCTTGATCACCGCGACGGAGCTGGCGGCCTATGTGGCGCCGGCGGTATCCAGCGTCTCGCAGCAGACGCCGGCCTTCGGCAGCCTGCCCGGTTCCGAGGGCGGCGATTTCGTCTTCGAACTGCCGGAGGAGACCGAGTTCCTGAATACGAATACGGCCCAGCTGTCGAACGATGCGATCGCGCTGAATACGAAGCTGGACGCCAAGGCTTCGGCCCGTTCCGCCACCGTGGTGGTGAAGGACCTTCAGGGCGGCACCGCGACCATCACCGCACCCGCCGCCGTGCCGGTGTCGAGCCGCCAGCAGGCCCAGCGCGCCAACGACCATGGCCTGCAGCTGTACAAGGAGAAGCAGTATGCGCAGGCCGAGACGCAGTTCACGGAGGCCCTGAAGCTGCGGCCGAACTTTGCGCTGGCGGCCAACAATCTCGGCTTCGTCTTCTACAAGCAGGACAAGTATGCGGAGGCGGCGCGCTGGTTCGAAAACGCGATCAAGATGGATCCGTCGCGCGCGATCGCGTACATGAATCTGGGCGATGCGTATGCGCGGGCTGGGCAGGGAGAGAAGGCCAGGACGGCGTACAAGACCTACCTGGAGCTGGCGCCGAATAGCCCGACTGCGGGGTATGCCAGGCAGCAGTTGGAAAAGCTTTAACTCGTCGTTCCCGCGCAGGCGGGAACCCAAGTTTTGCGAATAGCCAGCGAACTTGGATCCCCGCCTTCGCGGGGACGACGGACTTGGGGACAACAATCATGGACATGAAACGCATCAACGCCGGCAAACTCCGCGCCATCGGCTACGACACCAAAGAGCGCACCCTGCGCGTGGAATTCGACGACGGCAGCGCCATCGATTACGCGAACGTGGGCAGCGAGATCTGGAAGCGCTTCTCGACCTCGGGCGCCGCCTGGAGTTTTTACCGCGACAATATCGAGGAAGAGTTTGCCGGCACGCGCGGGCGCGCTGCGGTTGCCAGCCAACGTGCCGAACTCGACGCGCTGTTCGGCGGGGCCGAAGCACCAAAAAAGCCGAACCCGCTCGATGCGCTGTTCGGCTCTCCGGACGAAGACAAGAGTTAAGGCCTCAAGCCCAGCTGCCGTCGGGCGATAGCAGCACCTGATACCACAGCTGCCCCTGCACCTCGCTCTGCGGCACGTCGCCGCGCTTGCCGGCCCAGTAGCGCAGGTTGCCCTGCTTGACGTCGTCGGGCACCACGCCCAGGCAGGCCTTGACCAGCCAGTATTCGAGCTTGGCTTCCGGGATGCCGTACCAGGTGTTGCGGTCGGTTTCTTCGTTACGCACCGCGCGCGTGCCCCAGCATTCGTAGCTGCCGAACAGGGTGTTGTCGACGTGGATTTGCGAGATGTAGCGCGTCGAGGTGTCGACGAAGTGGATGGAGACCGTGAAGTGGCCCTTGAAATGGACCTTTAGTTCCTTGCGGCCGCCGTAGTCGATGCAGTTGTACGAGGTCGGCCAGGTCCGGTTGCACATCACGTCGGTGGCGAACTCGACGTATTTTGCTCTGTTCATGTTCTCCCCTCCTTACGTTAAGTGACGCTGATACATTGCCAGTCGTCAATTTGGGAGGGTTGAGGCAGCGCAAAAAAAAACGCCGCATCGTTTTTCGCGATGCGGCGTAACTCTGCTATCAATCGAACTTGGATTCCCGCCTGCGCGGGAATGACGTCATTGGTTAAGCCGACTCTTTGAGCTGCTCCAGAATCGCCGGATTTTCCAGCGTCGACACATCCTGGGTAATCGCCTCGCCCTTGGCCAGCACGCGCAGCAGGCGACGCATGATCTTGCCGCTTCGCGTCTTCGGCAGGTTGTCGCCGAAGCGGATTTCCTTCGGCTTGGCGATCGGACCGATCTCCTTGCCGACCCAGTTGCGCAGCTCGGCCGCCAGCTTCTTCGCTTCTTCGCCGGTCGGTCGCGCCTGCTTCAGCACCACGAAGGCGCACACGGCTTCGCCGGTGGTTTCGTCGGGCTTGCCGACCACGGCGGCTTCCGCCACCACCGGGTGCGCCACCAGCGCCGACTCGATCTCCATCGTGCCCATGCGGTGGCCCGAGACGTTCAGCACGTCGTCGATGCGGCCGGTGATGGTGAAGTAGCCGGTGTCCTTGTTGCGGATCGCGCCGTCGCCGGCCAGGTAGTATTTGCCGCCCAGTTCGTCCGGGTAGTAGGCGCTGCGGAAGCGGTCCGGGTTGTTCCAGATCGTGCGGATCATCGACGGCCACGGACGCTTCACCACCAGGATGCCGCCGTTGCCGTTCGGGACGTCATGCCCGGCTTCGTCGACGATCGCGGCCATGATGCCCGGCAGCGGCAGCGTGCAGGAGCCCGGCACCATCGGCGTTGCGCCCGGCAGCGGGGTGATCATGTGGCCGCCGGTTTCGGTCTGCCAGAAGGTGTCGACGATCGGGCAGCGCTCGTTGCCGACATTCTTGTAGTACCACATCCAGGCTTCCGGATTGATCGGCTCGCCCACGGTGCCCAGCAGGCGCAGGCTGGACAGGTCGAAGCTCTTCGGATGCACCTTCTCATCCGAATTCGACATCTTGATCAGCGAACGGATCGCGGTCGGCGCGGTGTAGAAGATCGAGACCTTGTGCTTGGCGATGGTCTCCCAGAAGCGTCCGGCGTGCGGGAAGGTCGGCACGCCTTCGAAGATGATCTGGGTAGCGCCGACGGCGGTCGGGCCGTAGCAGATATAGGTGTGGCCGGTGACCCAACCGATGTCGGCGGTGCACCAGTAGACGTCGTCCGGCTTGATGTCGAAGGTCCACTTCATCGTCAGCGCAGACCACAGCAGGTAGCCGCCGGTGCTGTGCTGGACGCCCTTCGGCGTGCCGGTCGAGCCCGAGGTGTAGAGGATGAACAGCGGGTGCTCCGCGTCGACCCACTCCGGCTCGCACTGTGCGGACTGGCCGTCCACCAGGTCGTGCAGCCACAGGTCGCGGCCTTGCTGGAAGGCGATGTTGCCGCCGGTGCGCTTGTAGACGATCACGTCCTTGATGGTGTCGCAGCCGCCCATCGCCAGGGCTTCGTCGACGATGGATTTCAGCGGCAGCGGTTTACCACCGCGCATCTGCTCGTCCGCGGTGATGATGGCGACGGCGCCGGCGTCGATGATGCGCTCCTGCAGGGACTTCGCCGAGAAGCCGCCGAACACCACCGAGTGGGTCGCGCCGATGCGGGCGCAGGCCTGCATCGCGGCCACGCCTTCGATCGACATCGACATGTAGATGATGACGCGGTCGCCCTTCTTGATGCCGCGGGCTTTCAGGCCGTTGGCGAATTTGCAGACGCGCTCGTGCAGCTCGCGATAGGTGGCGCGTGTCACCTGGCCGTCGTCGGCCTCGAAGATGATCGCGGTCTTGTCGGCGTTGCCGTTCTCGAGGTTGCGGTCGAGGCAGTTGTACGAGGCGTTCAGCTGGCCGTCGGCGAACCACTTGTAGAACGGGGCGTTCGATTCGTCCAGGGTTTGCGTGAACGGCTTGTGCCAGGCGATGTTCTCGCGCGCCAGGCGCGCCCAGAAGCCTTCGTAGTCGTTCGCGGCTTCCGCGCATAGCTTGTTGTACGCGTCCATGCCGGAGATGGTTGCATTGGCGGCGAAGTCAGCGGGCGGGTTGAACACGCGGTGTTCTTGCAGACCCTGCTGCTGGTTGGTCTCAGTCTCAGCCATTCTTGTCTCCTAGTAGTAGTTTTGCCACATACCATATCGGTGCTCGCTTACTGAGCCCTTACAGGCATCCCGAGATCATTCTACCAACCTTTGCGGAACAACGAAGAGGCAAGCCAGCCATCCGTTCCGGGTGTAGAATGTCGAGCTGTCTTGACCCCGACCTTGGTCCTCGCCCGACCGGCACTCATCACAGATGATCGAATCGCAACCCTCTTCCGTACCACGCAAGCGCAGCGCCCTCGCCAGCTTCATGTTCGCCAGCCGCTGGCTGCAGCTGCCCCTTTATCTCGGCCTGATCCTGGCGCAATGCGTCTACGTGTTCCATTTCTGGGTCGAGCTGAAGGACCTGGTGCTGGCCGCGATGGGCAACGAGAGCGCCCTGCAGCACATCTTCCAGGCCGTCGCCGTGCCTGGCGCCGAACCTCCAAGCAAGCTGAACGAAACCACCATCATGCTGGTCGTGTTGGGCCTGATCGACGTGGTGATGATTTCGAACCTACTGATCATGGTGATCGTCGGCGGCTACGAGACCTTCGTCTCGCGCATGTACCTCGAAGACCACCCGGACCAGCCGGAATGGCTGTCGCACGTGAACGCTTCCGTCCTGAAGACCAAGCTGGCGATGGCGATCATCGGCATCTCCTCGATCCACCTGCTGAAGACCTTCATCAACGCGATCGAGTACGAGCCAAAGGTCCTGATCGCACAGACCTGCATCCATATTGCCTTCCTGGTATCGGCCATGGCCATCGCCTATACCGACCGCATCATGACCAACACCGCAAGCATCACCAAACACTAACCTGAACGAGAACGAAATGACTGTCATCAAACAGGACGACCTGATCGAATCCGTCGCCGCCGCACTGCAGTACATCAGCTACTACCACCCGGCCGACTACATCCAGCACCTGGCGCGCGCGTACGAAGCCGAGCAGAGCCCGGCCGCCAAGGATGCCATCGCCCAGATCCTGACCAACTCGAAGATGTGCGCCGAAGGCAAGCGCCCGATCTGCCAGGACACCGGCATCGTCAACGTGTTCCTGAAAGTCGGCATGAACGTGCGCTTCGAAGGCTTCGGTGAACGCTCGATCACGGACGCCGTCAACGAAGGCGTGCGCCGCGCGTACAACTTCGCGGACAACAAGCTGCGCGCCTCGATCGTCGCCGACCCGCACTTCGAGCGCAAGAACACCAAGGACAACACCCCGGCCGTCGTGCACATGGAACTGGTCCCGGGCGACACCGTCGACGTCATGGTCGCTGCAAAAGGCGGCGGCTCCGAGAACAAGACCAAGTTCGTGATGCTGAACCCGTCCGACTCGCTGGTCGACTGGGTCCTGAAGACCGTGCCGCTGATGGGCGCCGGCTGGTGCCCGCCGGGCATGCTGGGCATCGGTATCGGTGGCTCGGCCGAGAAGGCGATGCTGATGGCGAAAGAGTCGCTGATGGAAGACATCGACATGTACGAACTGAAGCAGCGCGGCCCCTCGACGAAGCTGGAAGAGCTGCGTATCGAACTGTGCGACAAGATCAACGCGCTGGGCATCGGCGCGCAAGGCCTGGGCGGCCTGACCACGGTGCTGGACGTGAAGATCAACATGTACCCGACCCACGCGGCGTCGAAGCCGGTCGCGATGATCCCGAACTGCGCCGCCACCCGCCACGCCCACTTCGTGCTGGACGGCTCCGGTCCGTCGTACATCGAACCGCCGGCGCTGTCGACCTGGCCGGACGTGCAATGGACCCCGGACACGCAGAAGTCGAAGAGCGTGAACCTGGACACCCTGACCAAGGAAGAAGTCGCATCCTGGCAGCCGGGCCAGACCCTGCTCCTGAACGGCAAGATGCTGACCGGCCGCGACGCCGCGCACAAGCGCATCCAGGACATGCTGGCCAAGGGCGAGAAGCTGCCGGTGGATTTCACCAACCGCGTGATCTACTACGTCGGCCCGGTCGATCCGGTCGGCGACGAAGTGGTCGGCCCGGCAGGCCCGACCACCGCGACCCGCATGGACAAGTTCACCGACATGATGCTCGAGCAGACCGGCCTGATCGCCATGATCGGCAAGGCCGAGCGCGGCCCGGCAGCGATCGAATCGATCAAGAACCACAAGTCGGCCTACCTGATGGCGGTCGGCGGCTCGGCCTACCTGGTGTCGAAGGCGATCAAGTCGGCCAAGGTGCTGGGCTTCGAAGACCTGGGCATGGAAGCGATCTATGAGTTCGAGGTGAAGGACATGCCGGTGACCGTGGCCGTGGATTCGACCGGTACGTCGGTGCACACGACCGGCCCGAAGGAATGGGCTGCCAAGATCGAGTCGCTGAAGGGCATTCCGGTCACGACCGCGTAATCGTAGAGTGGGGCAAATGAGGCCAGTGGCCTCATTTGCGTGCCCACCATGTACGCCAACATGACGCGACCAATCCCGGTGGGCACGGTGTGCCCACCCTACTCCCTCCTCCCCGACGCGCCGGTCGGCATCTTCGATTCCGGCGTCGGCGGCCTGTCGGTGCTGCGCCATATCCGCGCCCAGCTGCCCCACGAACACCTGATCTACGTGGCCGACTCCGGCTTCGCGCCTTACGGCGACAAGCCGGAAGACGTGGTCGCCGAACGTTCTTTCGCGATTGCCGACTTCCTGGTTGATCGGGGCATCAAGGCGCTGGTCGTGGCCTGCAATACCGCGACCGTGTCGGCCGTCAGGCTGATGCGCACGCGCTATCCCGGTATGCCCATCGTCGGCGTCGAACCCGGCCTGAAGCCGGCGGCCGCCGCGAGCCGCAACGGCAAGGTCGGCGTGCTGGCCACCGAACGGACCCTGGCCGGCGCCAAGTTCCTCAAACTGCGCGACCAGATCGCGGAAGCGACCGGCGCCCAGTTCCTGCTGCAGCCCTGCCAGGGCCTGGCCGACCAGATCGAATTCGGCGAACTCGACTCCGACGACACCACCGCCATGCTGCGGCGTTACATCGACCCGCTGCTGGCACAGGGCGCGGACACCCTGGTGCTGGGCTGCACCCACTATCCACTGGTGCAGGCCTCGATCGAACAGGTGATCGCTGCCGCCGGCGCCCGCGACATAGCGCTGATCGACACCGGCGATGCCGTCGCGCGCCAGCTGGGGCGTTTGCTGGAAGCCGGCGGCTTGCTGCGCTCGGGTTCCGCCACGGCCGCACCGGCGCGGCTGGAGGGCTATACGAGCGCCAGCGCGACCGCCCTGTCGGCGGCCTTCAACAGCCTGGTTGGCATCGATGTGCCGGTGCAGGAGACCGACTTTGCCGAGCTCCGCACTGCTCAGCGCATTTAGATTTGCCAGATGGAGAAGTCGCCGCTATAATCTCGTTCTGTCTCGGCAACAACGAGACAGCAAGTAAGACAGTGGTGGCTGTAGCTCAGTTGGTAGAGTCCAGGATTGTGATTCCTGTTGTCGTGGGTTCGAGTCCCATCAGCCACCCCAAAGAATATGATGAAAAGCCCGGTTCGCAAGACCGGGCTTTTTGTTTTTCGTGGCGCCTCACCTGCACCGGAACTCCAGCGACCCCGCCATCAAGGCATCCCCCCGCACCCGCCGCTTGGCAAGGCAGCGCGCCGTCGAACGTGCATCGAAACGAATGAACCGGCCCGTTCCCGTGTAACTGCAATAAACCTGCCGAATCATCGAACGCGGCCCGGCCTTCATGTTCCAGGCCTGGTACAAGGTCCCGCCGGTCTGCCACTCCTTCTCGGGTAATCCCTCTCCAAAGAACGTTCATCCGCCCGCGTGCTGGGCAGATAGGCAACCACCCGCGCCCGGTCCAGCCTCGACTTGGGCGCCTTCCAGTCAGCCGGCGCATTGATGGGGCATTCCAGCACGGCAGCCTGCGCTGAGCACGCAAACAGCAACAGCGCAGCCAAACCGATTTTATTGCCAACAATATAACGCATGGTGTAATTCCGACAATATCTGGACTTTCCATGCTAGGCACGCGGCATATGGCCGACTTGCGCATTCTCACTGGCTGAACTGCCGAAAAACAAAAAGCCAGTCACACGGACTGGCTTCTTGCATCAGCTAAAGCCAAGAAGGCTTACGAACGGTTCGGATTGTTCGGGCGGTTGTCGAGGCGGTTCGGTACGCCGTCACCGTCGCGGTCGCCACGCTGCCAGCCGCCGCGAACCAGCGTCCAGCCGTTGCCATCCTGGCGCCATTCCGGACGATGGTAGCTGTAGCCCTTGCGAACTTTCTCGAAATGGCCCTTCTGCCACACATAGCGGTGACCGTTCCAGTTCCAGTAGCCCGGGGCCCATTCGAAGCCGCGGCGTGCATGGGGCACGACTTCGTGGCGCGGAGCCGGCGGAGCGGTACGGACGACCAGCACGTCACCTTTCGCGAAGGCCTGCGCCGGGACGAATGCGGCGGTGCTGATCAGGGCTGCGGCAGCGGCACAGAGGATTCGTTTCATGATGCTTCTCCTTTCGGTTGGTGTGATTCCACTATAGCGATCCGAGCTATCGCACAGTGAGTTTGATGCAAGATTTTACAATCGACACAGTGCGCGACAAATATGTAACAGGGATTGGTGTTGCGGCAGGTTAAGCGTCTTTCGATTCCTGGCGGAATTTCGACTGTGCCGGATCAAGGCCGCTTGCTGTTGTGCTTGTCCCCGCAAGGCTGACCCCGTAACGTCGAATGACCGAGCTCGCCATTGCGTTTCGCGCGGCGCAGGGCGCACGCCGGCCCCTTCGCGTTTCCGACCGGAGTCCCGCCATGAAATTGCGCATCAAGCCATTGCTCTGCATTCTGTTCCTTCCCATGCTGGCTGCCAGTGCCGGCGCCCCTCCTCCGGCTGCCGACAGGCCGCTGGACCGCAATCCTTATCCGACCCAGCCAGGCACGCGTGAACTGCCGCCGCGTTACAGCGCCCCGTCCGGCGTCAACGCAAAGGCGCGCCTGGCCTACTGGAGCGAACAGGCCTGGCGCAGCGCCGTCTTCGATGTCACGCCGCCGCCGGCCGGCTCGTTCACGTATGCCGAACAGCGCGGACGGACGCGCAGCAGCCGCGTCATGGCCATCTTCCACATCGCTATCTACGACGCCCTGAACGCGATCTACAAGCGCTCTCCCGGCTATAGTGGTTCCCTGCCGGCATTCGCCGACAGCCTGCCTGATGCAGCGATCGCCCAGGCCGCACACGACGTCCTCGTCGCGCTCTATACGCGCCAGGCCGACCGCCTGCACGCCGTGTTGAGAGCAGACCTGGCCAGGCTGTCGGACGGTCGCGCCAAACAGAACGGCATCGATATCGGCCGCCGGGCCGCAGCCGCAATCCTGGCGCTGCGTGCCGACGATGGATCGAACCGCCCCAATCCGGTCGTCGGCGAAGACTACCCACTCTATACCGAACCGGGCAAATGGCGGCCGGATCCGGTGGGCCGGAGCCCGATCGCTCTGGGCGCCTGGTGGGGCTACGTGAAGCCCTTCGTGCTGCCTTCGGCCGCAGCGTTTCGCGCACCGCCGCCGCCACCCCTGACCAGCGCCGTCTACGCGCGCGACTTCAACGAGGTGAAGCAGGTGGGCGGCGACGGCCCCGCAACCAGGCGGACCCAGGAGCAGACCAGGATCGGCATTTTCTGGTGATATGACGACGCAGCCTGGCTCGATTCGCCAATACGCATGTACAACCAGATCGGCTTGCAGTTGGCGCTCACACGCACATCGGAACCACTCGAACTCGCCCGCGTCCTGGCGCTGCTGAATGTGGCAATGGCGGATTCGACGATCGCCGCCTGGGAGGCAAAGTATTACTACCGCTTCTGGCGTCCCGTACACGCCGTGCGTGAAGCGGATCCGGGTACCGGGCCGACCGGCAAGGGCGACGGCAATCCCGACACGAGGGCCGATCCGAACTGGACGCCGCTGGGCGCACCGGCCAGCAATATGACCGGGCCGGACTTCACGCCGGCCTTCCCCTCCTATCCATCGGGACACGCGGTGACCGGCGGCGCAGTATTCGAGACCTTGCGCAAGCTCTACGGCGACAGAGTCCCTTTCACCTTCGTCTCGGACGAGTGGAATGGCATCACGCGCGATAACGATGGCTGGGTCCGGCCGAAGCTGCCGCGCAGCTACCGCACGTTCTCACAGGCCGAGGAAGAAGCCGGGCAAAGCCGGATCTACCTCGGCGTCCACTTCCGGTTCGACAAAGTCGAGGGGCTGGAGGTCGGCCACCGGGTGGCGGACTACGTGTTCAGACGTGGACTGGTACGCCCGGGCCAGTAAAAAGAAAAACCGGCCTTGCGGGGCCGGTTTCTGGTGCATCTGGGAGAAACGCAGGATTAGTCCAGCTTCCATGCGTAGTCGACCTTGGTCCAGGTCTGGGTCGGTGCGCCGTCCTTGGTGCCCGGCTTGAACTTGCATGCGGACAGGCTTTTCATGGCTGCCTTGTCCAGGCCCTTGAAACCGCTCGACTTTTCCAGCTTCGAATCGGCGACCGAACCGTCGGCGTTGATCTGGAAGGACATCGAGGTCACGCCCTGCTCTTCGTTCATCAGCGAAGCTTTCGGGTATTCGACCTTGCACTTCGACGGGTCGAAGGAAGCCGGGGTTTCAGCGGCAGCAGCGAAACCGGTAGCGAACAGGCCAGCAAACAGGACAGCGGCGAATTTCTTGTTGGACATTTTAATTTCCCCTAAATAACAAAGTTTTTTAAATGGCCGGTAGGCTTACCGGCCGTTTGACGAGCCGTCCTGGCTCAGAATTCTTCCCAGTCATCGCTGGCGGCTGCCGCGGCGACTTTCTTCGAGGTCGACGAGCTGTGGCCGGATGCCGGCGCCTGTGCTTCGTCTGCCTTCGGCGCTGCCGGCTTGCGGGCGGCGGCCGGCTTCTTGAGCTGCGGAGATGCGGCCGGCCGACGGGCCGGGCGGGCGACCACGGCGCGGGTTGCCACCGCGGTCGAGACCGGCGCTGCCGGTGCTGCCGCGGCCGCGGCTTCTTCACCTTCGACCTTGAAGATGCTGACCACGCGCTGCAGCTCGGCAGCCTGATCCTGCAGGCTCTGGAAGGCGGCGGCTGCCTGCTCGACCAGGGCGGCGTTCTGCTGGGTCATGCCGTCCATTTCGATGATCGACAGGTTGACCTGTTCGATACCGGCGCTCTGCTCGGCGCTGGCGTTGGCGATCTCGCTCATGATGTCGGTCACGCGCTTGACGCTGCCCACCACTTCATCCATGGTCACGCCGGCCTGGCCGACCAGCTTGGAACCGCGGCCGATCTTCTCGACGGAGTCGCCGATCAGGGTCTTGATCTCTTTCGCTGCCGCAGCCGAACGCTGGGCCAGGTTACGCACTTCGGAAGCCACGACCGCGAAACCGCGGCCCTGTTCGCCGGCACGGGCCGCTTCGACGGCGGCGTTCAGCGCCAGGATGTTGGTCTGGAAGGCGATGCCGTCGATCACGCCGATGATGTCGGCAATCTTGCTGGCGGAGCTATTGATCTCACCCATGGTGCCGACCACTTGCGACACCACTTCGCCGCCCTTGCGCGCCACATCCGATGCGGTGGCGGCGAGCTGGTTGGCTTCACGGGCATTCTCGGCGTTCTGCTTCACGGTCGAGGTCAGCTCTTCCATGGCCGACGCGGTTTTCTCCAGCGAGCTGGCCTGCAGTTCGGTACGCGAGGACAGGTCGGTGTTACCGGCGGCGATTTCACGCGATGCGGTGGTAATGGTGATGGTGCCGCGACGGACCTGGCTGACGATGTCGACCAGGCTGTTGCGCATCTGTTTCATTTCGCTCAGCAGGCTGCCGCGGTCCGACGACTTGGTGTCGATGGCGATCGACAGGTCGCCTTCGGCGATGCTGGTGGCGATCTTCGAGGTGTAGCTCGGCTCGGCGCCCAGCTGCTTCAGCAGGCCGCGGGTGATGATGTAGGCAGCAGCGACGCCCATGGCGACGGCCAGGGCCAGCAGGACCAGCATGAAGTTACGTGCGCTGACGAACTGGGCTTCCGCGTCGGTCTGGGTCTGGCTGTTCTGCTTGTCTTCCAGCGAGCCGAGCTGATCGAGCGCGTCCAGCCACTTCTTCTGGGCCGGGCGAATTTCCTTGACCATCACGCGGGTAGCGTCCATCGCGTTGTTGGCGAGGTAGAGCGCCGATGCCTTGGCGATGGCCGGCATGGCGACGCTTTCCGCATCCTTGATCTGGGCCAGCAGGGCCTTCTCTTCAGCCGAGGCTTCGACCGAGAACTTCTCGGCCAGCTTCTGCTGGAGCGCGTCGTATTTGCCGGTCTGCTCCTTGAATTTGTTCAGTTCCGGTTCCATGTCGGCCGGATCGGTCATCAGGGTCAGGGTGCGCAGCGAGGTCACGCGCTCGCTGACGTTGTTGCGCATGTCGACGACCAGGCGGGTCACGACGTTGTTCACGCTGACCACGTGATCCAGACGGTTCTGGATCTGCGCCATGCGGACCACGCCGACGACGGTGAGGATGACCATCAGCACGAGCACGAGCGCAAAGCCCAGGCCCAAACGCATGCCGACTTTCATGTTGGATAAATTCATTTACTGTCTTCCCTGGTTCAAATGATTGGATCCGCCCGGATGTTTCTGCGCCGCGCGTCGCTTTTATTACTAAAAGTTCAACTTCTCCGTGAACTTTTGTGTATTTCCGTCAGGATAAATCAAAACTCGGCGGTTGCATCGAGTAAACATGATCCATCTCAATACTGTTTCGCTACTACAACAATACGACGGGTCATGCGGGGAGAAGAGCCCGAATTATGGGTCTATTCTTGCTGTCGGGCAAGGAAAATGAAGATGACCGGCTGTCTAGACAAGCGGCCCTGTGGTGAATTATGAACAGACGAGGCGGCCCTGCCTGGCGCCGCCGTAACAAAAAGTCAATAACTCAAGCTGCTTTGCGCATGCGGCCGGCGGCTTCCAGCAGCAGTTCCGGATTGCCCTCGGCCAGGCGGCGCGAGTCCGACAGCAACTGGCGGAAAGCGCGCGCACCCGGCATGCCGGCCATCAGGCCCAGCATGTGGCGGGTGATGCTGTTCAGGCGCAGGCCCAGCGGTCCATAGCGCTCGAGTTCGGCTCGGATGTAGGGGATCATGGCTTCCAGCACCTGCTCGCGCGAGGCCGGGCCGCCCTGCTCGTCGCCATAGAAACGAGCGTCCCAGTCGGCCATCAGCCAGGGATTGTGATACGCCTCGCGGCCGATCATGACGCCGTCCACGTGCTGCAGGTGGCTTTCGATCTCGTCGCTGGTCTTGATCCCGCCATTGATGATGATTTCCAGGTCGGGAAAATCGCGCTTGAGTTCGTAGGCGACCTGGTAGCGCAGTGGCGGGATCTCGCGGTTCTCCTTGGGCGACAGGCCCTTCAGCACGGCGTTGCGGGCGTGCACGATGAAAGTCTGGCAGCCGGCGTCGGCGATCGTGCCGACGAAGTCGCGCACATAGCCATAGTCTTCGTTGTAGTCGATGCCGATGCGGTGCTTGACGGTCACGTCGATGGACACGGCGTCGCGCATCGCCTTCACGCAGTCGGCCACCAGTTGCGGCTCGTTCATCAGGCAGGCGCCGAACGCGCCCTTCTGCACGCGCTCGGAGGGGCAGCCGCAATTCAGGTTGATCTCTTCATAGCCCCACTGCTCGCCCAGTTTGGCGCTTTTCGCCAGGTCGGCCGGCTCGCTGCCGCCCAGCTGCAGGGCGACCGGGTGCTCGATGCCGTCGTAGCGGAGGTGGCGCTCGACGTCGCCGTACACCAGCGCCCCGGTCGTCACCATCTCGGTGTACAGCCAGGTGTGGCGGGTGATCTGGCGGTGGAACACGCGGCAATGGCGGTCCGTCCAGTCCATCATGGGGGCAACCGAAAGGCGACGGCTGGGCAGCTTGCTTGGGACTTCCATAAGGTGATTCGAATGCGGGCAAAGGGTCGATTTTACCGCAAACCCTCAGCCGATGCGGATCTCCCCGGCTACAGGATCGCTCCCGTGCACGGCCAGCAGGTTGAGGCCCAGCGGGAAGGTCCTGTAGCCGAGATTCGCCAGGAAGCCGCCGATCTCTGCTTCGTTCGACTTGATCTTTTCGATCATCAGCTGCGGTTTGAAGCGCTCGATCTGCTGGCGGGCGCCGTTCAGCGCTTCCATCTCCATGCCTTCGATGTCGATCTTCATGAAGTCGAGGCGCTGCATGTCCAGGCCATCCAGCGCCAGCAGCGGCGTCGCCTTGGTTTTGTCTAGCGAGTAATCGACGGGCTGGCCGATGAATTCATTGTTCTCGCGCTGGCGCAGTTCCAGGCTGCCGAAGCTCGAAGGCGTGAAGTAATCCGGCACCGGCACCGCGATCTGGCCGTTTTCCGCGCCCACCGCCGCCCACACCGCGTGCGCGTTGAAGCAGTTGTTCATCGTGATGTTCCCGCACAGCGCGTAGTACACGCGTTCCTGGGCTTCGAAGGCGACCACTTCACCCCAGCCGTACATGAACCTGGCCCATTCGATGGTGTGCACGCCGATGTTGGCGCCGCAGTCGATGGCGACCACGCCGTCGCCGAAATGCTGGCGGCGCGCCTGCAGCAGCTTCAGCGCGATGTCGACTTCTTCCTGGTCGAAGGAAGTCGTCGACAACAACTGGTGTCCGACCCCGTAGGCGCCCCCTTCCACCAGGCGGTAGTCGTGACGGTTGACCAGCATGCTGCCGTGGTTGGTGGAGACCAGTACGAAAGCGGTAGGACGCAGGGTCGCTTTATTCATGTTCTTATTTCTGTGTGGTTGAGAAAATGTCTCCGCTGGCGAAGCGTTCGAGATCCGCGCGCACCTGGCCCAGCGCCAGGTCCCAGCGGCCTGCCGCCGGCTGGCGGAACAGGCGCGCCGACGGATACCAGGGGCTGTCGCGGCGCTCGCGCAGCCAGCGCCAGTCGGCCACCGCCGGCAGCAGGATCCAGGTCGGACGGCCGAGGGCGCCCGCCAGGTGGGCCACGCTGGTATCGACCGTCACCACCACGTCCATCAGTTCGCACAGGGCGGCGGTGTCGCTGAAATCTTTCAGCTGGTGCCCGAAGCCGCGCACGCGGCCGTCCGCATCGAGCGCCGCCTGGTCCGCCGGGCGCACGTCGCGCTGCAGGGTAAAGAATTCGAAGCGGTCCGACAGCAGCGCCTTCATTTGCTCGAAGGCCAGGCTGCGGTTATTGTCGTTGCCGTGGGTCGGGTTGCCGCTCCAGACCAGGCCGACGCGCGGCTTGCCGGCCGGGCCGAGGATCTCGCGCCATGCCTCGACCTTCGCCGGATCGGCGCGCAGGTAGCGATTCGGCGCCGGGATCGTGGACAGCTCGGTGCCGAAGGCCAGCGGCAGGCTCATCATCGGGCAGCGCCAGTCGGTGACGGGCACGGGTTCGCCGCGCGGGATCACCTGGGACACGCCTTCGAGCCGCGCCAGCAGGCCGGCCAGCGGACGGTGGGTCTCGAGGATCACGGTGGCGCCGCGCTGCGCCAGCAGCGGCGCGTAGCGCGCGCACTGCAGCACGTCGCCGAAGCCCTGTTCCGAATACAGCAGGATGCTCTTGCCGGCGATGTCTTCGCGGCCCAGCCACAGCGGGGCGTCGAAGGGGCGGATGTCCGGCGAATTCAGGAAGTGCGGGGTCTGCCAGCGCCATTCGTGGTCGGCCCAGCCATCCTTGAAATTGCCATGCTCGAGATGCAGCAGGCTGCGGTTCCAGTAGGCCACCGCCAGTTCCGGGTCGAGCGCTACCGCGCGGTCGTACTTCGCCAGCGCTCCCTCGTAATCGCCCATCGCCGCCAGGATCGCGCCCTGGTTAACCCAGGCCTGGGCGCTGCCCGGCTCCATCTGCAGGGCCTGGTCGAAGCAGGCCAGCGCTTCGTCAAAGCGGCCCAGGTCGCGCAGCACGTTGCCGCGGTTTTGCAGGGCGTTGGCCAGGTTCGGGTCGGATTTCAGCGCTTCTTCGTGGGCTTCGAGGGCCTCGTCGTAGCGGCGCAGCTCGCGCAGGGTCATGCCGCGCAGGTCGACCAGGCCGGCGTCGCGCTCGCCGTGGCGCAGCGCCTCGTCGTAGCAGGCCAGCGCGGCATCGTGGCGCTTCAGATCGCGCAGCACGTTGCCGGCGCCGATATGGGCTTCCTGATAGTCCGGCGAGAGCGCGATCGACATCTCGCAGTCGCGCAGCGCTTCTTCGTAGCGCTTTTGCCGGCGCAATATGAGTGCGCGGTTGTTATAGGCCTTGGCCAGCTCGGGGTCGAGGGCGATCGCCTGGTCGTAGGCGGCCAGAGCAGCGTCCTCGTCGCGGGTCTGCAGCACGCGGGCGCGGTTGAAATGGGTCTCGCCGGATGCGGCGCCGAGCGCCACCACGGTGTCGTAACAGGCCAGGGCCTCGTCGAAGCGTTTCAGTTCGATGAACACGTTGCCGCGGTTGTTGTGGGCGTCGGCATAGCCGGGCACCATCGCCAGGGCGAGCTCGAAGCTGTCCAGCGCCTCTTCGTACCGGCCCAGCTCCTTCAGCGCCACGCCGCGGTTGTTGCGGGCTTCCGGGTCGTTCGGATTCAGGGCCAGCGCGGCGTCGTAGCCGGCCAGCGCTTCATCGAAACGGCCCAGCGCCTGCAGCGCGGTGGCGCGGTTGTAGTGCAGGTCGGGATTGCCGGCGTCCAGCGCCAGCGCTTCGCCGTAGCAGGCCAGCGCATCTTCCAGGCGGCCCAGCTCTTTATAGGCGTTGCCCAGGTCGCCGTGCGCGGCGCTCGAGGGGATGAGCGCCAGCGCCCCGCGGATGAAACCGGCCGCAATATTGTAATTACCGGCCGCGAAAGCAATCAGGCCGACGTGGTGCAGGGCGCCCGCATGGTTCGGCATCCGGCGCAGCACCTGCTCGTAGACCGCCATCGCCCTTTCCAGCTGCTGCTCGCGGTGCAGGGCCAGACCTTCGGCAAACAAGGCGTGGACGTCCACCGGGGCGGACTCGGCGAAGGAAAGCTGGGCTGACTCGGTCATGGAAACGACCTCTATATAGATGTGTGCGATGGCGCCAGTATACGGTCAATACTTGCCGTAGAGCAAAAAAGTACCGGAAGCGCAAGATATATCAAGCGCGACTGTGGCATCGCACCGACATCCGGGACCATGAAATGGGCTGCGAAAAAAAATTCAAAAAATTTCCATGTGGAATTTAATGAACCTGAGAAAGTGGTCGTCTTGTACTTGTGAGAGCGCGACGAACCGCGGCTCCAACGACACGAACCCGAACAGAACACCCCATCAGGAGAGTAATCATGCTGAGCCTTCACACCAACAACGCCGCCCTGTCCGCCCAATCGTCCCTGTCGAAGACCCAGACTTCGCTGACCACTTCGATGACCCGTCTGTCGACCGGCTATCGCATCAACTCGGCAATGGACGACGCCGCCGGCCTGCAGATCGCCACCCGCCTGAAAGCACAGACCAGCGGCATGGCAGTCGCAATGCGCAACACCCAGAACTCGACCTCGATGCTGCAGACCGCCGAAGGCGCGCTGGACGAAGTCGGCAACATGCTGGTCCGCATGAAAGACCTGGCAACCCAGGCTTCGGACGCATCGTCGAGCTCGTCGGACAAGACTGCAATGCAGGCTGAATACGACAACCTGGGCAAAGAAATCCAGAACATCATGTCGAACACCAAGTTCGGCGGCCAGACCCTGCTGAAATCGGGCACCATCTCCAGCTCGATCACCTTCCAGATCGGCGCCGATTCGTCGGAAAAGATGACCCTGGACCTGTCGGCCGACATGGGCGCCTCGGGCACCGTCCTGACCGCACTGGGCAGCGCTTCGGCCTACGCCGGCGCCACCGCCTCGACCGCAGCCGCCGGTGTCGAACTGACCTCGAGCGCCAACGCCACCATCAACCTGATCTCGACCGCCATCGACAAGATCAGCTCGGTGCGTTCGAGCCTGGGTGCAACTGCTAACCGTCTGGACCACGTGTACAACAACCTGCAGAACATCACCAGCAACACCAAGGCCGCTACCGGCCGCATCATGGACGTGGACTTCGCTTCGGAAAGCGCCGACATGACCTCCAACCAGATGCTGCTGCAAGCCTCGACCGCCATGCTGAAGCAGACCAACAGCATGTCGTCGATGGTCATGTCCCTGCTGCAGTAATTTCGGACTAGCTCCTTCCAAAGGCCAGCCTTGCGGTTGGCCTTTTTACTTGCTACTCTGCATTGCCATGGCCTCCCTGTCCTTCCCTCCTCTTCTTGCGCCAGTCCTGCCCGCGGTTCCCGCCGGGCCTGCGCTGCCTGTCGGCCCCGTGGCCGCCGTTGCGCCGGCCGCGCTGCTGGCCGAGATGGACAACTTGCCCCTGCCCTTGCCCGGCGCATCGGCCTCGGCCCCGGCCGCCGCCGGCGCGACCGCCGAGGCGATGCAGGAAGGGGCCGCGATGCGCCCGGACCAGCTGGTCATGGCGCGCCAGCTGACCTGGCCGAACCAGGACGGCGGCACCCTGGCCAGTTCCTGGCGCAGCATGGTGCGCAGCTACGGCACCCAGCTCACGAACCGCGATCTGCAGGCGCGCCCGGGGCAGCTGCCGCTGGCGATGCTGCAGGCCGGCCAGGACCCGAGGGTCCTGCGCCAGATGGATCAGCAAGGCGCGCCCTTCGATGCCTGGCGCTTCACGGTGCACGCGGGCAGCGCCCAGGACCAGCATTTACGGGTGGTGCAGGAAGATCAGGAAGCGCAGCAACAGCAAAAGCGCCGTCGCGCACGTGCGGCCCTGCGCCTGGAACTGGTGCTTCAGGATGGCACCATCGTGACCGTGCAGGCCGAGCCGCTCGCCGACGGCGTGCGCCTGGAATTGTGCGCGCCGGATGCGGCCAGCCTCGCGCGCCTGCGCGCGCTGCAGCCGGAACTCGAAACGGCGGTAGCGCGCGCGGGCTTGCGCGTGCTGGGATGGAAGTACCGGGACAGCCTGCCGATGGGGCCGGCGCATATCAGGCTGCCGTCGACGGATGCGGCGTCGGCCTTGAGTTTGCCGGTGTTTCGGGCGATGGCGGAAATGGCGCTGGTTTTACCGGCGCATTAACCCACCGTACCGATAATCGACACTTCCCGGTTCTCGGGAATCTCGTTATACGACAGCACATGCAGCCCCGGCGCAAACAGGCGCGCGTAGCGGGCCAGCAGCGGTCGCACCTGCGGCAGCACCAGCAGGATCGGCGGCGTATGCTGCTGCTTCATCTGCTCGCGCGCTACGGGCATGTTCAGCTGCAGCTGGGACAGCAGCTGCGGATCGATCGGGTAGTTGTCCAGCGCGACCTTGCCGCCGTTGTTCTGGCGCGCCTGGTTCAGGGAGCCGAGCAGCATGTTCTCGAGCTCCCCGGACAGGTTAAAGGCCGGCATGTCCTTCTTCTTCCCGTACAGGCCGGACACGATCTGGCGCCGCAGCGCGCAGCGCACCTCGGCCGCCAGCAGGATCGGATCCTTGGTCGATTCCGAGCTGTCCAGCAGCGTGGTGGCGATGACGACGATGTCCTTCAGCGACACATTTTCCGCCAACAGCACCCGGAACACGCGCAGCAGCTGGGTGTGGGTCAGCGCCTTGTCCAGCGCCGAGGCCAGCTTCGGCGACAGCGCCGTCAGGCGGTCCATCATCGCCGGCACGTCCTCGTGGCGGAACAGCTCCGACAGATAATCCTTGGCGATCTTCGAGGCGTGGGTCGCGATCGCGCTCGCCACCTCGACCACCTGGTAGCCCTGGCCCAGCGCGTGCGCCTTCTGCTCCGGATCGATCCAGGTGATGGCCATGCCGAAGGCCGGCTCGATGCCGGGGATGCCGTCCAGCTGGCCGTACACGGTCGGCGACGGGATCGCCATCAGCGCTTCCGGCACCACCTCGCCCTCGGCCACCACGGTGCCGTTTACCGAGATCGAATACTGGTTCGGGCGCAGGGTCAGGTCGTCGCGCACGCCGATCGCCGGCAACAGCAAGCCCATTTGCTCGGACAGGCTCTGGCGCACGCCCTTGATCCGCTTGGTCAGGGCCTCGCCCTGCGATTTGTCCACCAGGTGCACGAGTTTATAACCGACGGCCACCGAGATCGGCTGCACCACCGGCAGCTGCTGCCAGTCGAGGTCGGGCACGCGGTCGTCGCGCAGCGCGGCTTCGATCGCCGCGACGCTCTCGCGGTCCGGCTCCTTGATCTCGCGCGACTGGCGGTAGCCCACATAACCCAGCACGGCGGCGAAGGTGAAGAAGAAGAACCACGGCATGCCAGGCACCAGGCCCAGCACCACCATCACGCCTGCGGCCGAGAACAGCACGCCCGGCTGGGCCAGCAGCTGGCCGCCGACCTGCTTTTCGAGGTCGCCGGAATCGCTGACGCGGGTCACCAGGATCGCCGCCGCGGCCGACAGCAGCAGCGCCGGGATCTGCGCCACCAGGCCGTCGCCGATGGTCAGCAGCGCGTACTGGCGGAAGGCTTCGCCCATCGACATGTCGTGCATCAGCGCGCCGATGGCGACGCCGCCGATCATGTTGATCAGCAGGATCAGGATCGAGGCGACGGCGTCGCCGCGCACGAACTTCGAGGCGCCGTCCATGGCGCCGTAGAAGTCCGCTTCGTTGGACACGTCCTTGCGGCGCTCCTGCGCCTTTTCCTGGTTGATCAGGCCCGCGTTCAGGTCGGCGTCGATCGCCATCTGCTTGCCGGGCAGCGCGTCCAGAGTGAAACGCGCGGAGACTTCGGAGATACGTTCGGCGCCCTTCGTGACCACGATGAAGTTGATGATCATGAGGATCACGAACACCACGATACCGACCACGAAGTTACCGCCGATGACGACGTTGCCGAAGGCCTCGATCACGTGGCCGGCCGCGCCCGTGCCCTCGTGGCCGCGCAGCAGCACCACGCGGGTCGAGGCCACGTTCAGCGCCAGGCGCATCAGCGTGGTGCCGAGGATCACGGTCGGGAACACCGAGAAGTCCAGCGGACGCTTGGCCGACACGGACACCAGGATCACGATCAGCGCCAGCACGATGTTGAAGGTGAACAGCACGTCCAGCAGCACCGGCGGCAGCGGCAGCATGATCATCGCCAGGAGCGTCAGCAGGAACGCCGGTGTGGCGAACTTCTGGCGGCGCAGCTCGGCCATCAAGCTGTTAATCATGTTCATGTTGCGGATACCTCACTCAAATGGGCAGGGACGACGACTTCGTTCGGGAACCGTGGGGGCGCCTGGCGCCGGCCGTCACGGAATGCATTCAGTTGCAGCACATAGTTCAGTACCTGCGACACCGCCTGGTAGAGCTGCGCCGGGATCTGCTGCTGGACCTGGCTGGTGTTGTAGATCGCGCGCGCCAGCGGCGGCAGCGTGACCGTTTCGATTTTATGCCTGGCGGCGACCGCCTTGATGTAGAGGGCCATTTCGTCGATACCCTTGGCCACCACGAAGGGCGCCTCGGCGCGGTTGGCATCGTACTTCAGGGCGACCGCGTAGTGCTCGGGGTTGACGATCACGACGTCCGCGCCCGGCACGGTCTTGTTCACGTTGCGGCGCGCCAGCTGCTGCTGGATCTGGCGGATGCGCTGCTTTACCTCGGGCTTGCCTTCGGAGCTCTTGTATTCTTCCTTCACTTCCTGCTTGCTCATGCGCTGGCCGCGTGCGAACAGGAAGGACTGCAGCGGCACGTCGATCAGGGCGAACAGCAGGAACACCGAGATCAGCGCCATCAGGGCATCGAACATCTGCGACGCGCCGCGCAGCATGGCGTCCGACAGCGGCATGCGCTGCAGGTCGATCCACGACATCGCCGCCGAGCGCACCACGTACCACAGCACGATGCCCAGCACGATGGCCTTGGCGACCGAGATCCCGAAGTCGCTCCAGTGCTTGCCGGAGGCGAGCTTGCCGAGATTCGACACCGGCGAGAAGCGGCCGAAGTTCGGCATCAGGCTGGCGGTCGAGAAGTTCCAGCCGCCCGGCACGAGGCTGGACAGCACCACCGCCAGCGTCACGCCGAACAGCGGCAGCAGCATTTTCACCAATAACATGGCGGCGCTGCTGAACACGATCGACAGCGCATTCTCGATGGCGCCCGCCTCGCCCACCGGCACGAACACCAGGCGGAACAGCGCGCGGAAGGACTCCAGATAGTCCGGCATCAGGAACACCAGCAGTTTCAGGCTGGCCAGGATGCCGACCGCGGTGGCCAAATCCTTAGACCGGACCACCTGGCCCTGCTCGCGCGCCTTCCTCAGCTTCTGGGCTGAAGCCTTTTCTGTCTTGTCGCCGCCGCTGCCGCTGTCAGCCATATCGATCAGCCATGGGCCGCCCTCATCTGCTGCTGGAGCATCTCCAGCACCTGGTTGGTCATCTGCACGTAATGCTCGGGCACGAAGCGCACTACCTGGGTCAGCATCATCAGACCGAACAGGGTCACCAGCGAAAAGCCGAGCGAGAACAGGTTCAGCGAGGGCGCCACCCGGTTCAGGAAGCCGAGACCGATCTGCACCACCAGCGTCGAAAAAATGATCGGCAGCGCCAGCAGGATCGCCGCCGCGAACACCCAGCCCACGTTCAGGGCGATGGTGTGCAGCAGCAGGCCGCTGTAGCCGCTACCCACAGGCCAGGCGCGGAAGCTCTGCCCCAGCACGCCCACCAGCACCAGGTGGCCGTCGATGGCGAAGAACACCAGGATCGCCACCAGTCCCAGCATGCCGGAGATGACGTCCGACTGCTGGCCGTTGATCGGGTCGTTCATCTGCGCCATCGAAAAGCCGATCTGGCTCGAGGCCAGGAAGCCCAGCATGCCCACCACCGCCATCGTCAGCTGCATCGCCAGGCCGATCGCGCCGCCGATCACGGCCTGCTCCACCATCGCCACCACGCCGGCCAGCGAGAACGGATCCGGCATCGGCATCCCCTTCGTCAGCGGCAGCATCATGAAGGCCAGCGCCACCGACAGCAGCGCCCGCACCGGCAGCGGCACGTAGGCTTCGCCCAGCACCGGCGCGGTGGTGAACATCGCCATGCAGCGGGCGAAGGGCCACCACAGGGCGCTGATCAGCGGGAGCAGGAAGCCGACGACTTCGAGCATTCAGCCAACCAGCTGCGCGGCGCGCTGGAACACGTGCACGCAATAATCCATCAGCTTCCCGGTCATCCAGTGGCCGGCCACGATCAGCGCCAGCAGGGTCACCAGCAGGCGCGGCAGGAAACTCAGGGTCTGTTCGTTGATCGAGGTGGCGGCCTGGAACACGGCGACGATCACGCCGGTGATCAGGCCCGGCAGCACCAGCACGGCCGCCAGCAGCATCACCAGCTGCAGCGCTTCGACCATGATGTCGACGGCGATATCGGGAGTCATATCTTCATCCCTCTCTAGAAGCCGTGGATGCTGCCGACCAGCGTGTTCACGGTCAGGGTCCAGCCATCCACCAGCACGAACAGCAGCAGCTTGAAGGGCAGCGAAATCACCAGCGGCGACAGCATCATCATGCCCATCGCCATCAGCACCGAGGACACCACCAGGTCGATGATCAGGAAGGGAATGAACAGCATGCAGCCGATCTGGAAGGCGCTCTTCAGCTCGGACAGCACGAAGGCCGCCAGCTTGACGGTGAAGCCGCGCGCCATCGGCGCCATCTCGGCCGGCTCCCCGGCCAGGTGCGCGACCTGGGCCAACGCCGCCTTGCTGGTCTGGGCCAGCATGAAGCGCGACAGCGGCACCTCGGCGGTCTTGAGCGCCTGCTCGAGCGTGATCTTGTCCTTGTCGTAGGGGACGAAGGCTTCGTTCCAGACCTGCTCGCCCACCGGGCGCATCACCAGCAGCGTCAGGATCAGCGCGACCCCGGTGACGATCCGGTTCGGCAGGCCCGATTGCAGGCCGAGGGCCTGGCGCAGCAGCGAGAGCACGATCACGAAGCGCGTAAAGCTGGTCATCATCATGACCATCACGGGCAGCAGCCCGAGGATGGTCATCAGGACCAGGATCTGCGACTTCACGGTCAGGCCGCTGCCGGTGCCGGGAATGATCCCGGGCAGGAGGTCGGGATTCTGCGGCGCCGCATGCGCTGAACTCGTTGCCGCGCCGGCGGCCAGCAAAAGGCAAACGCCGGCAAAGGCCGGCGCGAAACGACGCAGGCATGCGCCGCCCTGCTTGAAGCTCATGGTGCGATCAGGTCCAGGTTGAGGCCATCGAGATCGATCACCTTCAGGCCATACTGCTCGCCCGCGACCACCACTTCGGCGCGGCCGATGGCGGCGCCATTGACCTTGATGACCAGCGGCTCCCCTGCCAGCGCGTCCAGCGGCAGCACGGAAGACGGGCCGATATCCATCAACTCCTGCAGCGAGATGCGGGCCGAGCCGACTTCCAGCGTCAGGGTCACCGGAATCCGGCGCATCATCTGCGGCAGGCGGGCCGACTTGGCCGGCGCTGCGGCAGCCGGGGTCTCGGCGCCTTCCAGATCGTCGATGATGATGTCGCCACCGGCGATTTGGTCGTTGAGGTTCATGTCCATTTATTCGGCATCTTCAAAAGAGGTTAAACACAGCTTACCTTTGTGCTCGGCGACGGCGGCCGTAAACAGGCAGGCTTCGTCGAGCAGGACGTCGGTCCGGCCTACATTGACCGGGATCACGTCCCCAACTTTCAGGTCGAACAGTGCGCCCAGCGTGATTTCCTTGCTGACCAGGCGGCCGTCGAGCTTGACCTGAAGCTTCGACGACAGCGGCTCGGCCGGGCCGCGCGCCGCATGGGTGCGCGGCTGTTCCGGGCGCAGGCTGCCCAGGATCGCCGCCATCAGGCTTTGATCCGGCGCAATCCAGAAGCGGCCCATTGCACCATTCGCATCGCGCAAGGTTCCGCAGACCGTCCAGGCGCTCTTGCCCGGCATTGTCGAAGCGGCCACGGCGCCGGCCGGCACCGGCTCCGGCGCCACTTCCATTGCCACACTGGCAGCGACGCGCGCATACAACAGGTCAACCATCTGTTGCGTCAATACGACCACGAGACGCTCTTCCGTGGCCGTTACCCGCTCGCTGCCCGGGTCCCGCTGAGTTGCGCCTGCACCACGCCCACCGTAGCGCCGTTCCAACAGTGTCAGTAATAAGCCACGTTCAAATGCTACCGAAACGGTGCCCAGGACGCCCGTTGCAGCCATCCAGCGCAGGCCGGCATCCTGCGGCGCACGCCCGAATTCGACGCTGTCGAGACGCCAGCCGCCCCAATAACGGCGCGCAGGACCCTGCATTGCGGTGTCGAGGTCGTCCTGCAGGCGTAGCGCGAACTGGGGCAGAAGGTGCACCGGACGCCCTAGAAGACAGGGGTCGAGCACCTGGTACTGCGCGGCGGAGTCGGGGCTTGCGATTGGCATCTTGGAATTAACAATCTAATAAGCGGGAATGCTTTCTTTTCATTCCCATGGGCAACTATTATACCTGCTAAATTGTGTCACAGTACTTGAGATTCCTCTTTGAATTCGCCATTGCCGTACGGTAAGATGTTCGTATTCGCTGCTGAACGAGAGAAATTCTCACTGGGTAACGTTTAGTGAAGCTGGTATTCTCTCCGGTTCCGCGATGGAAACCAAGCGTCAGGAAGAACCTAAAAATTTAACAATTTCCAAAGCGCCATCAAAATTGCGACACATTGACACCTGGAAACACTGTCAAATCGCTACCAACCGTCACACACGATATTTACGCATGGGAGTGGGAAATACGATGGGAACTGAACTTGCTGGTCTGATCCGCGCCGATCTGGCAGCCCTGACGAACGACGCCAGCCGCCTATCCGTGGCGCCGTCGGTCGACATGGGACTGCCGGCCCAGGACACCGCCGCCGGTAATTTCTCCTTCGCGCAAAGCATGAAAGATGCCCTCGCCCACGTCGACGGCGAAGAACGCGCCGCCGCCGACAAGATGGCCGCGGTCGACAGCGGCAAGAGCGACGACCTGGTCGGCGCGATGCTGTCTTCGCAGCAGGCCAACCTGTCGTTCTCGATGCTGATGCAGGTCCGTAACAAGGTCATGGGCGCCGTCGACGAACTGCTCAAGCTCCCCGTCTGATCAGGAAGAAGCTCACCGTGATTGCTGCTCTCAAATCCGCCATCGGCGGAAAACGCCTGCCGGCGCTGCCGCCGGCACTGTCGAAAAACCTGACCCCGATGCTGGTGCTGGCGATCGCCATCACCGCCGCGGTCACGCTCTTCATGTGGAAAGACCAGGCCGACTACAAGCCGGTCTTCGGCGCCCGCGAAAAGGTCGCTGCCGCCGACATGATGACCGTTCTGGAAGCCGAGCACGTGCCCTACCGCGTCCACCCGGACAGCGGCCAGGTGCTCGTCCCCTCTTCCCAGCTCGGCAAGGTGCGCATGCTGCTGGCAGCGAAAGGCGTGACCGCGCAGCTGCCGGCCGGCCTCGAGCTGATGGACAAGAGCGATCCGCTGGGCGTGTCGCAGTTCGTGCAGGACGTGCGCTTCCGGCGCGGCCTGGAGGGTGAATTGTCGCAGTCGATCCTGACGATCGATGCGATCGCCTCGGCGCGCGTGCACCTGGCGATCGCCAAGTCGACCTCCTTCGTGGCCAGCGACGGCGACAAGTCCTCGGCCTCGGTGGTGGTCGCGGTCAAGCCGGGCCATACCCTGTCGAACGAACAGATCGCCGCGATCGTGAACCTGGTTTCGGGCAGCGTCGCCAGCCTGGCGCCGAGCCGCGTCTCGCTGGTCGACCAGAACGGTAACTACCTGTCCTCGCGCGTCGACCTGAGCGACGGCTTCGACGGCGCCGCCCAGGGCGACACCGCCGCCAAGCGCTTCCAGGACGAAGTCCGCGCCAACGTCAACGAGCTGCTCGGCCCCGTCCTCGGCGCCGACAACTTCAAGGTCAGCGTGACCGCCGACGTCGACAACGACAAGATCGAAGAGACCCAGGAAAAGTACGGCGAAGCCCCGAAGGTCACCAGCGAAGCGATGCGCGAAGAGATGGAGAAGAACCGCATGGCGCTGGGCGTGCCGGGCACGCTGTCGAACCGTCCTCCGGTGTCGGCCGATCCGAATGCGGCCGCCGCGCCGGCCGCCGCAGATCCGAACGCGGCCAAGGCCGACGACGGCAGCGCGCGCAAGAACGCCACCACCCGCCAGTACGCCTACGACCGTGCGATCACCCAGATCAAGCGCTCGCGCGGCCGCCTGAAGAAGCTGTCGGTGGCGGTGGTGCTGAACAACGCCAAGGCCTCGGTGCCGAAGACCGGCTGGACCCCGGCCGAAATCGCCAACATCGACAAGATCCTGCGCGGCGGCCTGGGCATCGACACCAACCGCGGCGACGTGCTGGCCGTGTCCTCGCTGAACTTCCCGGCCCCGGCCCCGGTCGAGCCCTGGTACCAGCAGCGCGACAACGTGGTCGACATCACCGGCTACCTGGCCTGGATCGTCGGCGCCCTGTTCGCCTGGTTCGCGGTGCTGCGTCCGCTGATGCGCATGCTGACGGGCGGCAGGCAGCAAGGCGGCAATGCGCCGGCCCTGGCCCAGCTGCCGGGCGGCGCTGCTGCAAACGGCGCGGCCGGCGCACTGGCCGCTCCCGGCGCCCAGGCCCTGCCGGGCAACGCGGCGGCGGCCCTGCCGGCGGCAGCGGGCGCGGCTTCGCTGGGCGGCGCGATGCCGGTCCAGCCGCTGCTGGAAAACTATGATTTGCCACCTGCCGGTTCGGCAGTGGACGTAATGGTCGACCACCTGAAGGTCTTGGCCGGCAAGGAGCCGGAGCGGGTGGCGGAAGTGGTCAAACAATGGGTGCAGAAGAAAAATGCCGGATCTGAACAATAACGACGTGCAGGAAGTGGCGCTGACCCCGGTCGAACAGGCTGCCATCGTGCTGCTGTCGATCGGCGAAGAACCGGCGGCGGCCGTGCTGCGCTGCCTCGAGCGCGAGGAATTGATCGAGCTGACCCAGGTGATGAGCCGGATGAGCGGCATCAAGGTCGACGCCGTGAAGAACTCGATCCAGAAGTTCTTCGACGACTACCGCCAGCAAAGCGGCCTGCACGGCGCCTCGCGCAACTACCTGAAGCGCTCGCTCGACCTGGCGCTGGGCAGCGAGATCGCCAACTCCGTGCTCAACACGATCTACGGCGATGCGATCCGTCCGATGATGGCGCGCCTGCAGTACGCCTCGCCGAAGTGGCTGGCGGACTATATCGCCGCCGAGCACGTACAGATGCAGGCCGTGTTCCTGGCCTTCCTGCCGCCCGCGCTGGCCGGCCAGATCATCGACGCGCTGCCGGAAGAAGGCCGCGAGCTGGTGCTGCTGAACCTCGCGCGCCTGGAAGAGATCGACCGCGAACTGCTGGCCGAGCTGGAAGAGCTGGTGCAGCGCTGCCTGTCCGCGCTCGATACCCAGAGCGCCACCGTGGAAGGCGTACGCCAGGCGGCCGAGATCCTGAACCGTCTGCCGAACAACCGTGCCACCATGGTCGAGCTGCTGCGCGCCCACGATCCGGAAGTCGTGTCGCAGATCGAAATGTCGATGTACGACTTCTTCATCCTGTCGAAACAGACCGAGCAGACCATCACGCGCCTGCTGGACGAGATCCCGCTGGAGCAGTGGGCCGTCGCCCTCAAGGGCGCCGAGCCGCTACTCCGCGACGTCATCCTGGGCGCCATGCCGAAGCGCCAGGCCCAGAGCTTCGAAGACCTGATGCGCCGTTCCGGCCCGGTGCCGATGTCGCGCATCGAGCAGACCCGCCGCGAGATCATGGCCGCCGTGAAGGACCTGGCCGACAACGGTGAAATCGAAGTCCAGCTGTTCGCCGAGGCGACTGCCGAATGAAGCAGTTCCGGCCTTATCACTTCCCGCCCCTGGCCCAGTTTTTGGCGGCCAACCGTGCAGGCAATGCGCCCTCGCCGTCCTCGTCCACTCCGGAAGAAGACTGGCAGGGTGCGATGGCCGACGGCTTCCGCCAGGGCCAGCAGGACGGCTATGACGTGGGTGTCGAGCAGGGCCGCGCGGATGGTTTCGAGACCGGCCACGCGGAAGGCATGGCGCGCGGCTTCGAGGAAGGCCGCCAGCAGGCGCTGGCCGAACTCGAAGCGATGTCCAAGCCGGTCGACGCCATGCTACGTGGTTTGAAGAAGCTGAAGACCGAATACAAGAATGCCCAGCGCAAGGAAGTCGTGGACCTGGTCGGCAAGATCGCGCGCCAGGTGATCCGCGCCGAACTGGCGCTGCAGCCGGTGCAGATGCTGGCCCTGGTGGACGAAGCCCTGTCCGCGATGCCGCCGACCCGCGACGAGGTCGAGGTCATGCTGAACCCCGAAGAAATGAAGCGCATCCAGGAACTGGACCCGAAAAAGGCCAAGAAATGGAACCTGCTGGCCGACCCGCGCCTGGAACCGGGCGAATGCCGCGTCAAGGCCGGCGACCACGAAGTCGACGCCGGCTGCCAGGGCCGCCTTGCCGCCTGCATGGAACAGGTGCGTGAAGGCCTGGCCACCGCCGACGCCCAGCAGGAGGAAGCATGAGCGCGCTGGCCCAGACCCTGCGTTCGCTCGACATCGGCGCGGTGCCGGTGGCCACGCCCACCGGGCGCCTGGTCGCGGTGCAGGGGCTGCTGCTCGAGAGCGTCGGCGTACGCCTGCACACCGGCCAGCGCTGCCGCGTCGAACTGGTCGACGGTGAATGGCTCGACGCCCAGGTCGTCGGCTTCCGCGACAAGATCACCTACCTGATGCCTTTCAAAAAGGCCGACGGCCTGGTCACCGGCGCCCGCGTGCTGCCCGTCACCGGCCAGTCCAGCATCCAGATCGGCCCCTCCTGGATGGGCCGCATGGTGAATGGCCTGGGCGAGCCGATCGACGGCCTGGGCCGCCTCGGCGGCGACCAGCCCCTGTCGACCACGCCTCCCAAGGTCAACCCCTTGCGCAAGGCGCCGGTCGAGGAACCGCTGGACGTCGGGGTGCGCGCGATCAATTCGATGCTCACGATCGGCAAGGGCCAGCGTGTCGGCCTGATGGCCGGTTCCGGCGTCGGTAAATCGGTGCTGCTCGGCCTGATCACGCGCCAGACCGTGGCCGACGTGATCGTGGTCGGCCTGATCGGCGAACGTAACCGCGAGGTGCGCGAATTCGTCGAGAAGTCGCTCGGCCCCGAGGGCCTGAAACGCGCGGTGCTGGTGGTGGCCCCGGCCGACGAATCGCCGCTGATGCGCGTGATGGCCACCGAAATGTGCCACTCGATCGCCGCCCACTTCCGCGACCGCGGCCAGAACGTGCTGCTGCTGTGCGATTCGCTGACCCGCTACGCGATGGCGCTGCGCGAAGTCGCGCTGTCGCTGGGCGAACCGCCGGCCACGCGCGGCTATCCGCCGTCGGTATTCTCCAACCTGCCGCAGCTGTGCGAATCGGCCGGCAACGGCGAGAACCCGCACGGCAGCATGAGCGCGATCTACACCGTGCTGGCCGAAGGCGACGACCAGCAGGACCCGGTGGTCGACAGCGCCCGCGCGATCCTGGACGGCCACATCGTGCTGACCCGCGAGCTGGCCGAGCGCGGCCACTACCCGGCCATCGACGTCGCCCAGTCGATCAGCCGCTGCATGGCCCAGGTGGTTTCGCCCGAGCACTCGCAGGCGGCTCGCAAGCTGAAGGCCGCGATGGCCAGGCACGCCCGCGTGCGCGACCTGATCCCGCTCGGCGCCTACCAGCCGGGCGCCGATCCGGAAACCGACCGCGCGGTGAAGCTGCATCCGCATATCGAGGCCTTCCTGTGCCAGGGCACCAAGGAAGACGCGCCCTTCTCGCCCTGTGTCGACCAGCTGATGGCGATGATGACATGAGCAATCTGAAGAACAAAAGCGACACAATCGACAGCCTCGGCACCCTGGTGCGCCTGCGCAGCACCGAAGTCGAGCGCCTGCAGGCCGACATGGCCAGGCAGGAGGCGATGCGCGCGCGCTACCAGGCCACCGTCGACCGCCTGACCGATCTCGCGGTCGGCAGCGGCCCGTCGGCCCGGCCCGGCCTTGCGCTGTCGCCGGCGCTGGCCGCCAACTGCGGCAATTACAAGCAGGCCGTGTTCGCGCTGGCCGATACCCAGCGCACCGACCTGCACCTGCACGAAGCGAACATGGCGGTCTCGCAGCGCAACCTGGCCCAGGCCTGGACCAAACGCGAGCTGCTCGGCAAGGTGCTGGCCCAGCACGAGGCCGCGTATGCGCGCGAGCAGGACCGCGCCCAGCGCAGACGTGAAGACGACATCGCCACGCAATCGTGGCTGGCTAATCAATAAGGAGCACGCATGTCCAGCATTACCGCCCCAGCTTACGATCCGACGACCACCGCGCAGGCATTGGCGCAGAAGACGACTGCAGCCGCGCAGCAGATCCTGACCAACCAGACGAACACCGCCGGCGCCACCTCGACCGGCCTGTCGAAACTGGGCTCGGCGATCTCCGCTTTCCAGTCCAGCCTGAGCTCCCTGACCGGCCTCGGTAAATCGGTGCTGGCGCAGACCGCGACCCTGTCCGACACCGGCATCGGCACCGCCACCGCCAAGGCCGGCGCGCCGAGCGGCAGCTACAGCGTGTTCGTGCAGCAGCTGGCCACCTCGAGCCAGGTCTCGTACAACAACCTGTCGGACGGCCGCAGCGCCGGCGGCATCCTGAAAGTCAAGCTGGCCGACGAAGGCGCCGGCACCACCACCGCCAGCTTCGATGTCGACTTATCAAGCGCCAGCGCCGACACCGACAAGGACGGCGTGCTGAGCATCCGCGAAGTGGCGGCCGCGATCAACCGCTCGAGCGGGAACAACGGCCTGGTCTCGGCCGGCGTGGTCACCATCGGCACCGAATCGCGCCTGGTGCTGACGTCGAAGAACACCGGCGTGGCCAACACCGTGTCGCTGGACGCGTCCGGCGTTACCGACACCGCTCTCCAGACCGGCCTCGGCGCGCGCACCACGATCGCGGCGGCCCAGGACGCGATCATCAAGCTGGGCGGCCAGGCCAGCGGCACCCAGATCAAGCAGGCCTCGAACACCTTCACCAACATCGACGGCGTGTCGATGACCTTCACGCGCGCCCAGGCGCCCACGGAGAACGACATCACGCTGAAGGTGGCCGGCGATACCAACGGCACCGTGTCCAACGTGCAGGCCTTCGTCGACGCCTACAACAAGCTGAAAAGCGCGATCGACACCCTGGTCGACGCCGGCGATCCGGGCAAGGACCAGGCGGCGGGCGCCTTCGCCCACGATGCCGGCATCAAGGCCCTGCAGAGCCGTCTGGTGAGCCTGGTGCGTTCGACCAGCACGTCCTCGCTGGCCAGCTACGGCATCGTCGCCACCCGCGACGGCACCCTGAGCCTCGATTCGACGCGCCTGACCAAGCAGCTGACCGCCAATCCGAACGGTCTCGATGAGCTGATCGGCTCGGCCAGTTCGAGCAGCCCGACCGGCATCGCCGGTTCGATGAACACCTACCTGAACCTGTGGAGCAACAGCGCCACCGGCCAGATCAAGCAGCGCAACGACGCCGTCACCAAGCTGCAGTCGACGCTGAGCCAGCGCCAGACCGACCTGGATGCGCAGTTCGACTCTGCCTACAGCCGCTACCTGAAACAATTCACCCAGCTGCAGACGCTGCAGTCGACCATGACCAGCAATGTGTCGCTGTTCGACGCGCTCTTCAGCAGCGACAAGTCCAATTAAGAGGTATTCCGATGTCCTATCAAGAAGCCTACAGCAGCTATCACGCGACCAACCTGGACGCCCAGACTTCGCGCGCCTCGCCGATCGAGCTGGTGCTGCTCCTCACCGACGGCCTGCTCGAAGAGCTGGCCCGCGCCCGCGCCCACATCGTCGGCAAGCGCTATGAAGCCCGCGCCGCCAGCATCAACAAGTGCGTCGACATCATCAACGGCCTGTCCAGCTCCCTCGATTTCGAGAGCGGCGGCCAGGTCGTGGCCAACCTCGCCAACCTGTACGAGTTCTGCGCGACCCACCTGAACGCGGCCGGCGTCAAGCAGGATCCGAAGATGGTCGACGAAGTCGTGAAGATCATGACCACCATCCGCCAGGGCTGGGCCGGCGTGCAGGCGCGCAATGGATAAGTCGGCCGCCATCCTGCGGGTCGCCGACTCGCTGCGCAGCGCCGCCGACGGCGCCGCCTGGGAACAGCTGGCGCAGATGACGCGCACGCTGGCGCCGCAGCTCGACGCGCTGGCCGCCGGCGGCCCGCTGAGCAGCGCCGAACGCAGCGCCCTGCAGCGCCTGCGCGAAGCCCACGACCATGCCGCCGATGCAGTAGCCGCCGCGGCCGACGCGCTGAAACACCGCATGGACGACATGCGCGCCAACAAGGATGGCTGGATCGCCTACGCGATGCAGGAAGCTTGAACATGATGATGAATACCGTGACCCAATCCGCTGCCGCCTCGGCCAAAGGCGTTGACAAGGCCCAGCCGGTCCAGGCCGCGGACGCGCAAGGCGCGGGCGCCCAGCCGAATCCCGCCCAGGAAAGCGCGCCTGCCCAGCCCTTCGCCGCCTGGCTCGGCAACCAGGCCCAGGCCGCCGCGCTGGCGGTCCAGGCCAATCAGTCGGCGGATGGCGCCGCGCAGGATGCCGCTGCCCGGGCTGCGGATGCGGATGCCGCCAGCGATGGCGCCGGCGAAGACGGGGCGAGCACCGCTGCCCTGCCGCAGGACGGCGCGCTGCTGGCCGCGATGGCGATGCCGCTGATGCCCCTGACGCCCGTGCAGGTGGCGCAAGCCGTGCAGGCCGCGCAGCCGGCCGCCGCGCAGGCCGGCGATGAGGATGGCGCTACGGCCGCCGGCGCACAAGCCGTTGCGACTATTGGCAACGACGCCGGCCGCCGCGCCGCGGCCACCGACCGTGGCCTGGGCCTGCCCCAGGCGCCGGACGGCGCCGCCGCACCGGCCGCGCGTCCGGCAGCAAGCCAGGCCGACGCCGCACCTGCGATCCGCATCGCCGCCCACGCCCAGGCCGACGCAGGCGCCAACAGCGGCGCCCAGGACGGCGGTGAGCACGCTGCCGGCGGCAATGGCAACGGCAACACCGCATCGGCGGCAGCGATCGCCGGCGCCGCGGCCTCGCAACCGGTATCCGCAGCACCGGCAAGCGACAGCGTCAAGCTGGCCGGCCCGCCGACCGCCTGGCGCCAGAGCCTACAGGAAGCACTGGGCGAGCGCATGCATCTCCAGGTCGGCAAGGGCATCGAGCAGGCCACGATCCGTCTCGAGCCGCCGCAGCTGGGCCGCATCGACATCGCGATCCGCCACAGCGCCGGTTCGCTGGAAGTGAACATCTCGGCCTCCAACAGCGAGGTGCTGCGCCAGCTGCAGACCGTCAGCGACAACCTGCGCAGCGACCTGTCGCAGCGCCAGTTCACCGAGGTCGCCGTGACGGTGTCGCCGGCGCCGAAGAACGGTGCGGCGTTCGCGAACGATCAGCAACAGGGCCGCGGCCGCCAGCAGGACCGCGAACAGGAAGAGAACCAGCCCGGCCGCGCACTGGCCGAGGCGGGCAACAATGGATCCGCGTTCTCCCTCGGTGGACGCGACCAGGCATAACCAATAATGAGCAAAATGAAAAAAGTCATCGCCATCGCAGGCGCCGTGATCATCGCTGCCGCCGGCGCCGGGGGCGCCGTCTGGTGGTTCATGCCCAAGCCGGCCGCCGCCGCGGGCACGGAAAAGAAAGAAGAGAAAAAGGAAGCCAAGCCGGTCAAGTACGTCACCCTCGACAAGGTGATCGTGATGCTGCGCCGCGGTCCGAACGAAGGCGAAAGCCATTACCTGTCGACCGACCTGGTGCTGGCCACCGAGCCGGCCAAGGAAAAGGAAACCAAGGAAAACCTGCCGCTGCTGCGCAGCCTGGCCGTGCGCACGCTGTCGAGCTACACGATGGACCAGGCGTCCACCATGACCGTCGAGAAGTATGCCGAGCAGCTGAACCATTCCTTCAACGCCGAGTATGAGCGCACGCACGCGGAAAAGCCGTTTGCGGAAGTCATGATCGGCAAGCTGATCATCGAATAACAGCCGGGGACATTGTGGGTTACATGACCGACTACGCCGACAGCTACGCCAGTACCGAATACGCCGGCGCCGCCATCCACGCGGCGATGAGCGCCAAGGACGAGCAGCGCCACCTGGTCGCCTACGCGCCGCTGGTCAAGCGCATCGCGCGCCAGCTCAACTCGCAGGTCTCGGGAGCAATGGGCCGTGAGGACATGGAGCAGATCGGCTTGATCGGCCTGCTGGAAGCGCTGCGCCGCTACGGCACGCCCGACACCGGCTTCGCCAGCTATGCGTCCCTGCGCGTGCGCGGCGCCATCCTCGACGAACTGCGCCGCCAGGACTGGCGTCCGCGCGCGGTGCGCCAGGACAGCCACAGGATGCGCGACGCCGTGCGCGCCCTCACCCGCAAGCTGGGCCGCGAGCCGAACGACAAGGAAGCCGCGGAGGCCCTCGGCCTGAGCCAGGAAGAGTGGCGCCAGTTCCTGCTGGACGACGTCGCCGAGGAGCTGCTCAGCTTCGACGACGTGCTGCAGGAAGCGACCGACCGCGCCCACAGCGCGCCCGGCCCGGAAGAACAGTTCATGGTGCGGCGCAGCCTGGAGCAGGCCCTGGGCGCGCTGTCCGAGCGCGAGCAGCGCGTGATCCAGATGATTTACGAATTCGAGCTCAGCTACAAGGAAATCGCCGCCGTGCTCGATCTGTCCGACGCCCGCGTCTGCCAGCTCAACAAGAGCGCGCTGGCCAAGATGAAGGCGGCGCTGGCCCAGGCCTGAGCCTGACCGGACCAAAAGAAAGGTAACAACACCATGCAAATTCTCGGCATCCTCATCGTGCTCGGCGCCGTGTTCGGCGGCTTCGCCTTCATGGGCGGCACCGTCGGCGCCATCTGGCAGCCCATCGAGCTCCTCATCATCGTCGGCGCCGCCGTCGGCGCCCTCATCGTGGGCAATCCCAAGCACGTGCTGGCCGAATTGCTGGTCCAGTTCAAGAAGATCATCGGCCGCCAGAAGCACGACTCGGAATTCCAGCGCCAGCTGCTGCTGCTGATGTACGAACTGCTGCAGACCGCCGCCGGCGGCCTGAAGGCCCTCGACGCCCACGTCGAAGCGCCGAAGGAAAGCCCGATGTTCCAGCGTTATCCGCTGATCCTCGAAGAGCCGAAGCTGCTGGCTTTCATCGTCGATAACTTCCGCCTGATGGCGATGGGTAAGATCAACGCCCACGAACTGGAGGGCGTGCTGGAGCAGGAACTGGATGCCATCCACGAAGAGCTGACCCAGCCCTCGAAGTCGCTGCACAAGGTGGCCGAGGCGATGCCGGGCTTCGGCATCCTGGCCGCGGTGCTGGGCATCGTGATGACCATGAACTCGGTCGGCGAAGGCGCGGACACCGCAGAGATCGCGGAACACATCGGCGCGGCGATGGTCGGCACCTTCATCGGCATCTTCTTCTGCTACGGCGTGCTGGATCCGATCTCGAACATGATGAAGCAGCTGGTCAATTCGGAAGCCTCGACCATGGAAACCGTGAAGGTCGTGCTGTGCACCCACGTGGCCGGCAAGCCGCCGCTGCTGGCGATCGACGCCGGGCGCCGCCTGATCCAGCTGAACACCAAGCCAAGCTTCGCCCAGTTGGAAGCCTGGATCAATGCGATGGCCGACGGCGAAGACGCCGGCACGTCCCGCAAGCGCGCCTAAAGACCAAGGCTGACAAGCATGCAAGCAGCTAAGAAGGGCGAAAAGCACCACGAAGAGACCATCGTCAAGCGTGGCGGCGGCAAGCACCACGACGACGAACATGGCGGCGCGTGGAAAGTCGCGTTCGCCGACTTCTGCATGGCGCTGATGGCGCTGTTCCTGGTGCTGTGGCTGATCGCCGCGCGCGAGTCGTCGGCGCTGAAGAACATCGTGCGCGACAACACCGCGGCCGGCCTGATCGAAGGCAGCGGCGGCAAGCACGAAATCGCCGGCAACCCGGCCGGCAGCCTGATCGAACGCTTCCCGCTGCCGAAGGCGAACGGCGGCGCTCAGGGTCCGGACAGCGGCGGCAAGGCCACTTCCGCCACCGCCCGCACGAAATACGAATCGCCGTCCGAGCTGGCGGCGCTGGCCCACGCGCTGCAGCAGATGAGCGCCGATGCCGGTCTGGCATCGAACCTTGCCACCGTGGTCACGCCGGAAGGCCTGCGCGTGATGCTGCACGATACCGACCGCCAGGGCATGTTCGTGCGCGGCAGCCCGATTCCCGTTGACCGTTTTTCAAAACTGTTGCGCGCAATGGCGCCGCTGTTCGAAAAAATGGAAAATCAGATGCTGATCGTAGGTCATACGGACGCCTTGCAGTACACTAGCAAGGACCCGAACAGCTACTCCAACTGGAGCCTGTCGGCTCACCGCGCGCTGGCTGCGCGCTCCCAGCTCCTGATCGGCGGCATGCACAAGGAAAGCGTCCTGCAGGTGGTCGGCATGGCCGACCGCGCACCTGTCGACGCCGCCAAACCCGACGCCGCCGTCAACCGCCGTATCGAACTGCTGATCCTGACCACGAAGCAGGCCGCCTCCCTTACCGCGATGTTCGGCACGCCCGCCCAGTCCGAAGAACTGCGGGAAGGCGTGTCGATCACCAAGCCGGGCGAGGACGCGCTCAAGGAACTGCGCAGCCAATTGCCGAAGAAACCATGACGATTCAATCCAAAACCCGAGGATCCCGAATGAAGATCACTGGCGCCTCCACTCCTTCCATCACGATCACGCCGCAAGCCGGCGGCCCCGCGGCCGCGCCGGCCGTCGTGCCATCGGCCGGTACGCCGGACCGTCCCAATGAAGCCCTCGAATCGGCGGTGCTGCAGCCGGCGCAAAGCGCGCTGAAAGCCCTGCCCGACTTCGATGCCGCCAAGGTCGCCGAACTGCGCGACGCCCTGCAAAAGGGAGAACTGCCGTTCGACGCAGGCCGCCTGGCTGGCCTGATCCAGCGCTTCCACGGCAGCCAGGGCTGACATGGGCCGCCTGACCCGCGACCAGGCCGTCGCCCGCCTGCTGGACGGCATCCAGTCCGATATCGAGGCCTGCGGCGTCGTCCGCGAACTGCTCGAGCGCCAGTTCGAAGCCGCGCTGCGCCACCGCGCCGCCGAATTGAGCGGCCTTGCAGAACAACTCATGCCCCAGCTGGACAGCATGGAGCAGCGCCGCCAGCAGCGCGTGCAGCTGGTGCGCGCCCTGCACGGCGCCAATGCCGGCATGGACCAGCTGCTGAATGGCCTGCCCCCGGCGCAACGCAGCAGCGCCAGCGCCGACTGGGCGCGCCTGGAAGCGCTGGTACGCGACTGCAAGCAGGCCACCGCCCGCAACGGCAGCCTGATGGCCGACCAATACACCGTGATGCAGCGCGTGCTGCACGGCGAGGACCAGCTGTATGCGCCACGCTGACCTGAACACCGCCTTCACCCCGGCGACGGCGCCCACCGCCCCGACCCGCCCCACCGCCGGCATCGGCGGCGGCAACGGCTTCGGCGGCGTGTTCGGGTCGGTGCAGGAAGAAGTCACGTCCTTCATCCAGAACGGCGGCGGCGATTCCTTCAGCGCCGGCAGCAGCGCCGCGCTGAGTCCCGAGGGCAGCATGTGGCAGGCGCGCGCCAGCCAGGCCGCCAACGCCATCCTCGGCGATGGCGACGACAATCAATCGCTGGACCAGCAGGCTTTCCTGCAAAGCATCGCGCCCTGGGCCAAGGAAGCGGCCGACAAGCTGGGCGTGGCGCCGGAACTGGTGTCGGCCCACGCCGCGCTGGAATCGGGCTGGGGCCAGCGCCCGCTGAAGAACGCGGACGGCAGCTCGACCCACAATCTGTTTGGCATCAAGGCCGGCAAGAGCTGGTCCGGCGACGTTGCCGAATCCGCCACCACCGAATATGTCGGCGGCGCAGCGCTCAAGACGAGTGCGCGCTTCCGCGCCTATCCGGACCAGGCCAGCGCCTTCCGCGACTATGCGCAGATGCTGATCGATAACCCGCGCTTCCGCGGCGCCCTGGGCACCGGCAGCGACGCCCATGCCTTCGCCTCCGGGCTGGCCAAGGGCGGCTATGCGACCGACCCGGCTTACGCGGCCAAGCTGTCGCGCCTGGCCGGCCGCCTGCAGGGAATCAGCGGCTGAGCGGGCTGTCGATGGGCTCGACGGTGCCCGGCCCAGCCACGCGCATGCGCACGACCTGGCCGCTGCCGGCGTTGCGCACCCGGACCATGGCGCCGCGCGCGCCGGCGTCCAGCGCCTCGCCGGCGGTGCTGACTTCGATGCCGTCGCGGCGCGCAATCATGAGTACTGCATCGCCGCGCTTGACCAGGACCGGGGCGCTGAGCTGCCCGCTGCGCAAAATGTCTCCTGGACGCAACATGCGGCGTGACATTTGTCCGACAGCTTCATCAGGCGAACTGATCGGGTCGGCAATGTTCGAAATATCACGGCGCTCTATCGTGACTTGTGCGTCCGTCAAGGCTTCGTTGGCCGCCACCGGCGCCGCGGCGATGGCCACCATGGCCGTCACACGGGCGCGGACGATGTATTCGTACCTCCACCCGGGCGTGTCGTTGCAACGCGCCAGGAAGCGCATCCGCTGGGGAGAACGGGTATCCAGGGGCTCGATGGCGACGGTTTGCGAACACGGCGGCGCGGCGCGGGCGGCAACGACGGCAACCTCGAATTGCGGTTCGGTCAAGCCGGCGGCGGCCATCTGCCGGTCCAGCTCGGCACGGGCGGCTTGTTCGATTTGCATGGGAAGCGAAAGCGCCGCAGCTTGCGCGGACGCACAAAATAGCGCAAATGTCGAAGCAACAAGGGTTGCCTTACAGAAAGCAATCATTAGAGAATAGCGTCAGCGAAAAAACCTGATTCTAACCAATCACACAGATTTCCCATCACGGAGGTTCCTGCACATGATAATTAACTTCAAGGACGCGCTCGGGGTGCATGCCGACGCGCTCGAGTTGCGCGCCGAGCGCACCAAGGTGTTGGCCGCCAACATCGCGAACGAGAGCACGCCTGGCTACACCGCGCGCGACCTCGATTTCGGCGCCATGCTGCAGGAACGCCAGGATGCCGAAGGTGCTCAACTGAGCGGCCAGCTCAGCCTGAGCGAGGATTCGCCGCTGTACCGTGTGCCCTACCACCCCAGCGCCGACGGCAACACCGTCGAAATCGGCGTCGAGCAGGCCGCGTTCTCGCAGAACGCCTCGGATTTCAATACCAGCCTCACCTTCATCAACATGCAGCTGCGCGGTCTGGCAAAAGCAATCAACGGTCAATAATCGACATGGGCTTCAAGGACATCTCCCAGATCGCCGGTTCGGCGATGGCGGCGCAGTCGGTGCGCCTGAACACGATCGCCAGCAACCTGGCCAACGCCGACGTCTCGGCCGGCTCCGAGGCCGAAGCCTACCGCGCCCGCAAACCGGTGTTCGCGGCGGTGATGGACAATGCCGCCGGCGGCGGCGTGCGCGTGCTGGACGTGGTGCAAAGCGCCGAGCCGCTGCGCCGCGTGCACGAGCCGGACAATCCCAAGGCCGACGCCGAAGGCATGGTCTATTACACCAACGTCAACGAAGTGGCCGAGATGGCGGACATGATGTCGGCCTCGCGCGCCTTCGAGACCAACGTCGAGGTGCTGGGCCGCATCAAGGGCATGCAGCAATTGCTGCTGAAGCTGGGAGAAGGCTGATGGTCACCACCACCTCCACCACCAATAGCCAGTTCAACACTGGCGCCAAGGGCACCGACAAGGTGGCGGCCCAGGCGGGCACCAACGAAAACCGCGACATGTTCACCAAGCTGCTGGTCGCGCAGATCCAGAACCAGGATCCGCTGGCGCCGCAGGACCCGACCACCTACGTCAACCAGCTGTCGCAGCTGTCCCAGACCGAGTCCCTGCAGAACCTGTCCCAGATGACCAGCGCCAACGCCAGCATCCTGCAGAGCATGCAGACCCTGGCCATGGGCAGCCAGGTCGGCTCGGAAGTCACGGTGGCCACCGATACCCTCAAGCTGGACGGCGGCACGGTCCGCGGCAGCATCCAGCTGAACGGCGCCAGCAGCGCCACCTCGCTGGTGCTGACCGGCCAGGATGGCCAGCAGCACACGATCGAACTGGGCGCCCACGGCTCCGGTTCGCAAAGCTTCACGATCGATCCGGATGCCCTTGGCCTGCCTCCGGGAACCTATGCGATCCAGGCCAGGCCGTCGGACGGCACCTCCCCGCAGATCGAAGTCGCGGCACGCCTCAACAGCGTGCGCGTCGCGAACGGCGGCGTGGTGCTGCAGGTGGCGAACATCGGCGAGGTCACCCCCTCGTCCATCACCGGCTTCAACGGTAAAACCGAATCTTAAAGAACAAGGAATCGACATGAGCTTCGACATCGCACTTTCCGGCATCCAGGCCATCAACGAATCGCTGAACACGACCTCCAACAACATCGCCAACGCCGCCACCTACGGCTTCAAGAGCAGCCGCGCGAACTTCGCGTCGGTCTACGCCGGCACCTCGGCGAACGGCGTGGAGGTCGGCTCGCTGACCCAGACCATCGGCCAGAACGGCTCGACCCAGACCACCGGCCGCGGCCTCGACGCCGCCATCGACGGCCGCGGCTTCTTCGTCAGCCGCGACCCGCAGGGCGGCATGACCTATACCCGCGTCGGCATCTTCTCGACCGACACCAAGGGCTATCTGATCGACAGCAACGGCAAGAAGGTGCAAGGCTACGGCCCGTCCAAGGGCGGCGCGCTGGGCGCGATGGGCGACATCCAGGTGCCGACCGGCCAGATCGACGCTTCGCCGACCACCGGCATCGCCTTCGTCGGCAACCTGTCCGCCGACTGGACCGCGCCGAAGACTCCCACCTTCGATCCGAAGGACTCGACCAGCTACAACATGGTCAAGCAGTCGATCGTCTACGACTCGCTGGGCTCGCAGCACACCGTGTCGCAGTTCTTCGTGAAGACCGCGTCCGACACCGTCACCGTCCACTACAAGTTCGACGACGGCGCAGCGGAAGCGACCACCAAGGACCTGAAATTCGACGCCAAGGGCCAGCTGGTCACCGGCACCACGCCGGCTTCGCTGACCCTGACCCCGGCCGGCGGCGCCAACCCGGTCGCCTTCACCGTCGACTACAGCGGCACCACCAAGTTCGCCGGCGAAGCCACCACCACCACCAACCGCAGCGACGGCTACGCCTCGGGCGCGTTCATCGGCGTCGAACTGGCATCGGACGGCTCGCTGGTCGCCAAGTACAGCAACGACCAGTCGCAGGTGGTCGGCACCGTCGCCATCGCCACCTTCGCCAACGAAGGCGCCCTGCAGTCCATCAGCGACACCAGCTGGACCGCCAACGCCGATTCCGGCGCCGCCCTGTACAACGTCCCTGGCGTGGGCCTGTCGGGCAAGCTGTCCACCGGCGCACTGGAAGGCTCGAACGTCGACATCACCTCGGAGCTGGTCGGCCTGATGACCTCGCAGCGCAACTACCAGGCCAACTCGAAGGTGCTGACCACCGAGAGCCAGATGATGCAGTCGCTGATGCAGGCGCTGTAATCGATGGACAAGCTCATCTTCACCGCCGTCTCCGGCGCCGAGCGCCTGCTGCGATCGCAGCAGGTCCACGCCAACAATCTGGCGAACATGGACACCGCCGGCTTCCGCGCCAGCATGGAAGTGGCGGCTAACCGCGAACTCGCCGGCTTCGGCTACGACGACCGCCACCTGTCGACCATGCAGGCCGACACCGTCTCGACCCGCGCCGGCGCGGTGCGCGAAACCGGGCGCCCGCTGGACGTGGCGATCGGCGGCCAGGGTTATCTGGCGGTGCAGTACGGCGACAGCGAAGCCTATACCCGCTCGGGCGAGATCGATATCGGCGCCGACGGCGCGCTGTCGGTGCACGGCCGCGCGCTGCTGGGCGAAGGCGGCCCGATCACCCTGCCGCCGCATACCGCAGTGGAGATCGGTACCGACGGCACCATCTCGGTGCTGACCGAAGGCGCGACCCAGATGCAGGTGGTCGACAAGCTGAAGCTCGTGAACGCTGAAGGCGCGGAGCTGACCAAGAACGAGGCCGGCCTGATCGTCACCCGCGACGGCGCCCAGCTGGCGGCCGACCCGGCGGTCAGCGTCAAGCCGCGCGCCCTCGAAGGCTCGAACGTCTCGGCGGTCGAGGAGATGGTCGCGACCATGAGCCTGAACCGCAGTTTCGAAATCCAGATGCGCCTGTTCAAGGCCAGCGACAGCATGAATGAAGCGGGCAACCGTCTCATCGGCGCTTAATCATAATCAGATGGGGTCAGAGCCCACCCGAGAAAACCGGGCTCTGACCCCATGAACAAGGAATAGCCCATGAATCCAGCAATGTGGATCAGCAAGACCGGTGTGCAGGCCCAGGACGCGAAACTGCAGGCCATCGCCAACAACCTGGCGAACGTGAACACCGTCGGCTTCAAGCGCGACCGCGTGGTTTTCGAAGACCTGTTCTACCAGGTCGACAAGCAGCCGGGCGCCCAGACCGCGGACAACACCGTCTCGAACGGCGTCCAGCTGGGTAACGGCACCCACATCGTCGGCACCCAGAAGGTCTTCACCAACGGTAGCCTCCAGACCACCGGCCAGTCGCTCGACGTGGCGATCTCCGGCAACGGCTTCCTGCAGGTGCGCCGTCCGGACGGCCAGCCGGCCTATACCCGCGCCGGCCAGCTGCAGGTCGACGCCAACGGCGTGATGACCAACGCCCAGGGCCTGCCGCTGGTGCCGCAGATCACCGTACCGAATACCGCGACCGGCATCACCATCGGCGCCAACGGCATGGTCAGCGCGACCATGCCGGGCCAGACCGCCCCGCAGGAACTCGGCCAGCTGACGCTGACCACCTTCGTCAACCCGGCCGGCCTGCTGGCGCTCGGTGAGAACCTGTTCCAGGAAACCACCGCCAGCGGCAACCCGAACGAAGGCCAGCCCGGCACCGGCGGCTTCGGCACCCTGAAACAGGGTTCGCTGGAAGGCTCGAACGTGCAGGTCGTCGAAGAGATGGTCGACATGATCGCCGCCCAGCGCACCTACGAGATGAACACCAAGGTGCTGTCGGCTGCCGACAATATGCTGCAGTACCTGGCTTCCGCTTCGCGTTAATCTATCTATTCTTATGATCCGCTTGATCACCGCGGCAGCCGCCGCAACGCTGCTGCTCGCGGGCTGCGCCTCGAAAGTCCCGCTGAACAATCCGAAGCCGGCCGACGAAACGCTGGCCCTGCCGAAGGCATCGACCGTCCGCGCCGGCGTCTCCGGCGGCGTGTTCTCGGCCGATACCGTGTCGCTGACCTCGGACGCGCGCGCCTTCCGCGTCGGCGACGTCGTCACCGTCCTGCTGCAGGAAACCACGCAAGCCAGCAAGAAGGCCGGCACCAGCTTTTCCAAAGGCTCGAGCGTCGGCGTGAACCCGGTCACGGCGCTGGGCAAGACCTTCGGCCGCACCGGCATCGACGTCAGCGCCGACCGCAGCTTCCAGGGCGACGCCACCAGCACCCAGCAGAACGCGCTGACCGGCGCCGTCACCGTGATCGTGCAGGAAGTGCTGCCCAACGGCCTGCTGCGCGTGGCCGGCGAAAAGCGCCTGCAGCTGAACCAGGGCGAGGAATTCCTGCGCCTGGCCGGCTACCTGCGCGCCGCCGACATCGACAACGACAACCAGGTGTCCTCGCTGCGCGTGGCGAATGCCCGCATCGCCTACTCCGGCCAAGGTTCGCTGGCCGACGCCAACCAGCCTGGCTGGCTGACCCGGTTCTTCACCGGTCCGCTGATGCCCTTCTAAGGTTCGACATGACTCGAATTTCAGTAACAGCTTCGATTTTCCGTATCGCTTCCGCGCTGCTGGCGGCGGCCATCGCCCTGCCCTCCTTCGCCGCGCCGGCCGCCGTGGCGCGCCCGGCAGCCGCAGCCGCCCTGCCGCAGACCCGCATGCAGCCGCTGCGCAATCTGGCCAGCGTCGAAGGCGTGCGCGAGAATCCGCTGGTCGGCTACGGCCTGGTCGTCGGCCTGAACGGCAGCGGCGACTCGACCCAGGTGAAGTATTCGAGCCAGTCGGTCGTCAACATGCTCAAGCAGTTCGGCGTCAAGCTGCCGGAAGGCCAGGATGCGAAGAACAAGAACGTCGCTGCCGTGATGGTGTCGGCCGTGTTCCCGCCGGGTTACCGCCGCGGCCAGGCGATCGACGTGACCGTGTCCTCGCTGGGCGATGCGAAAAGCCTGCGCGGCGGCACCCTGCTGCTGACCCAGATGCGCGCGGCCGACAATGAGGTCTATGCGCTGGCCCAGGGCAACCTGGTGGTCGGCGGCCTGTCCGCCTCCGGCAAGAGCGGTTCCTCGGTTACGGTCAACACCCCGACCGGCGGCCGCATCCCGAACGGCGCCCAGATCGAGCGCGAGATCCCGACCGATTTCTCGACCCGTCAGCAGGTCGTGCTGCGCCTGCGCCACCCGAACTTCGACACCGCCACCAACGTCGTCGAGGCCATCAACCGCCGCTACGGCCAGGTCGCGACCACCGCCGACGGCACCAGCGTCGAAGTGATTGCGCCGACCAATCCGACCGAGCGCGTAGCCTTCGTGGCCAAGCTGGAAAACATGCCGGTCGAAGCCGGCCTGGAAGTGCCGAAGGTCGTGTTCAACTCGCGCACGGGCACCGTGGTGATCTCCGACGGCCTGCGCGTGAAGTCGGCCGCCATCACCCATGGCGCGCTCAAGGTCGTGATCTCGGAAAGCTCGATGGTCAGCCAGCCGGGTCCCTTCTCGAAGGGCCAGACGCAGGTGACGCCGCAATCGAAGGTCAGCGTGGACCAGGGCTCGGGCCAGATGTTCCACTGGCCGGCCGGCGCCAAGCTGCAGACCATCATCGACGTGGTCAACAGCCTGGGCGCGTCGCCGGACGACATCATGGCGATCCTGCAGGCGCTGGACCAGGCCGGCGCAATCGAAGGCGAACTGGTGGTGATCTGATCATGCTCGACAAACTGAACCCGCTGAACGCACAGGCGCAAGCCGCCGAGTCCTCCGCTCTGGAAAAAGTGGCGCGCGCCGCCGACAAGCCCGATCCTGCCTATGTCAAGCAGGCCACCAAGGCCGCGGTCGAATTCGAAAGCTTCTTCATCCAGAACATGCTGCACCAGATGCGCGAAAGCGCGAAGACCCTGGCGCCCGAAGACAGCCCGACCAAGGACCCGGTCAACAGCGACATGATCGACATGGCCGACAAACTGCTGTCCGGCCACATGGCGGGCCAGCGCGCTTTCGGCGTGGCGGACGCGATTCTCAAACAATTGTTGCCGCAGGGACTTAATAAAGGCTGATGAACGGTCGCCTGTAGTTACTGATACCGCACAAGAAAGACGCGCACATGAGCATCCTGAACAACGCACTGTCCGGCGCCCTGGCCTCCCAGCTGGCACTCTCCTCGAGCAGCCAGAACATCGCCAACCTGCAGACCAAGGGCTATACCCGCCAGGCTGCGCTGCTGAGCGCCGTCGCGCCGGCGGCCGGCTCGACCCAGGCCGGCAATGGCGTGCGCATCACCTCGCTGCTGCGCTTCTCGGACAACTACAAGACCCAACAGCTGTGGCGCACCGCGTCCGACCTCGGCCAGCATGCCCAGACCCAGCCCTACATGACCCAGCTGGAAACCGTGATGGGCAACGACGACGCCAACCTGTCCGGCGGCATCGACAAATTCTTCGCGGCCCTGAACGCGGTGGCCGGCGTCGACCCGACCTCGACCCCGCTGCGACAGCAGGTCGTGACCGCGGCCGGCCTGCTGGCCCAGCGTTTCAATAGCCTGAACAACGTCTACAACTCGCAGCTGCAGTCGGTGCGCCAGCAGCGCACCGCGATCGTCGACTCGGCCAACACCGCGATCGCCGCGATCGCCTCGCTGAACGGCCGCATCGCCAACGCCAACGCCACCGGCAGCAATGCTTCCTCGCTGATCGACCAGCGCGACCAGGCGATCGACAGCCTGGCCAGCCAGATGGGCCTCGAAGTCAGCGACCAGCCGGACGGCACCCGCAACGTCTCGCTGAAGACCGGCCAGGCGCTGGTGCTGGGCGGCGTGGCCGGCAAGCTGGCCGTCAGCGGCGGCGCCGACCAGGCCTTCAGCCTGACCTTCGCCGGCACCACCTTCGACCTCGACGTGACCCGCGCCGGCGGCCAGCTGGGCGGCCTCACGACCTACGAGAAGGACGTGCTGCTGCCGATGCAGAACAACGTGGCCGAGATGGCCAGGCAGATCGCCGACAAGGTCAACGCCCAGCTGGCGCTCGGCAAGACCATGGACGGCAACCCGGGCAAGCCGCTGTTCGTCTACAACACCGGCAGCACCTCGAACATGCTGCAGGTGGCGAGCGGCTTCCAGACCGCCGACCTGGCCTTCTCCGGCGACGGCACGCCCGGCGATACCGGCAACCTGCAGAAGCTGGCCGACATCAAGAACCAGACCCTCACCCTCACCGGCCTCGGCTCGGTGCTGCTGAGCGACGCCGACACCCAGCTGGTCGGCAAGCTGGCCGTCGACAGCCAGCAGAACAAGGGCGCGCTCGACACCTTCCAGACCATGCGCCAGCAGGCCGAGGCGGACTGGCAGTCGACCAGCGGCGTCAACCAGGACGAAGAAGCGGTGAACCTGGTCGAATACCAGAATATGTACCAGGCCAACATGAAGGTGATGTCGGTCGCGAACGCGCTGTTCGACGCCACCCTGGCGATGATGGGCTAAAGGAAGAAGATCATGCGTATCGCAACCGCGCAATACCAGGCGATGATGAATGCATCGCTGCAGAAGAACCAGACCCGCATCACCGAACTGACCGAGCAGATGGCCAACGGTAACCGCATCCAGGTGCCGTCCGACGATCCGGTCGACAGCGTGCGCATCTCGCGCCTGAAGCGCGAGGAGGCCGCCATCGACCAGTACCGCGACAACATCGCCGCGGTCAGCCAGCGCATGTCGAAGAACGAAGGCTACCTGAGCAACATGGTCAACGACATGAACTCGGGCCGCGACCTGCTGGTCTGGGCCGCCGACGGCTCGAACGCCCCCGACGACCTGAACGCGATGGTGACTTCGCTGACCGCCCTGCGCGACAGCCTGATGTACACCGCGAATTCGGTCGACCAGGAAGGCCGCACCATCTTCGCCGGCACCGTCACCAATGCCAGGCCGATCGCCTTCGACGCCGGCGCCCCGCTGGGCTCGCGCTACAGCTACGCCGGCAATACCAACGACCAGACCGTGGTGGTCGGCAACGGCATCACCCAGGTCGCGAACCAGAACGTGAATGGCCTGGAAAAGCTGCTGAACCAGCTCGACCAGACCATCGCCACGCTGTCGGCGCCGGGCGTGAGCGCCAACGACCCGGCCGTGCGCACGGTCGTCTCGAACAACCTGGACGGCTTCGACGACGCCATGGATCTGTTGTCGGGCAAGATCGCCGTGCTCGGCGGCCAGCAGAACATCCTCAAGACGATCGACGCCAACCACGAGAACGTCAGCCTGTCTAACCAGATGGCGATCACCAACATCGGCCAGCTCGACGTCGGCGCCGCCGCGATCGAATTGAACGGCTATTCGACCGCACTTCAGGCAAGCTACAAGGCATACAGCAAGATCGGTAATCTCTCCCTGTTCGCAGCGCTCTGATGGCAATGGATACAACGATTCGACCAACGACTGCCGGCGCCACCGGCAGCACCCTCGGCACGCGCGCCAACGCCTCGGCGCGCCTGGTGCAATCGCGCGCTGCCGAGCCGGCAACGGACACCGCGACCGACAATAGCGCAGCCGGCGCCGCGCCCGCCGCCGCGCCGCTGCGCAGCCGGGCCGCCAGCATCGGCGGCGCACTGCAGGACCAGGTCGCACGCGCCCAGCAGGCCCTCGATTACCTCGACCAGGTGGCGGGCCAGCTGGAATCCGTGAAAGGCGAACTGAGCTCGCGTCTGGCCGGCGCCCGCTCCGCCACCCGCCAGCAAGCATCAAGCGCCCAGCTGAACACCCAGGTGCGCCAGCTGGTCTCGACCCTCGCAGCGCGCCGCAAGAAAGCGGGCGGCGGCGTCGACAGCAACCTGAATTTCAGCAGCAAGCCGGCCGTCCAGCGCTTCCGCATCCACGGCCTCGATCTTGCTTCGCTGCGCAGCAGCGGCCCGCAAAGCCTGGCCTTCTCGGTCGGCGGCATCGGCGGCCCGCAACTGTCGGTGAACATCGACCCCAGCCAGACCGACGAAGAGATCGCCGCCGCCGTCAACCAGGCGCTGGCGCCGATGGGCGTGAACGCCGGCCTCGATGGCCAGGGCGGCTTCGTGTTCACCACGCCGGAAAGCAACTGGCCTGCGGTGAAGGACAGCATCGCGATCAGCGGCCGCGGCCGCGTGGGCACCGAAGAAGTCGCGCCCGAACTGGCGCCGCAGCAGTGGACCGGCAACGGGGGAAATGGCAACGGCAGCGGCGACGCCCTCCGGGCCAGCCTGCGCGAAGTGGTGCAGGCCCTGGAACGCGTACGCCGCTCGCGCGATGCCGCCAGCAACGCGCTGTCGGCCGCCACGGTCGAAATGACCCAGGCCACTACGCCGCCGCCGGAAGCTCAGGACGCGGCGCAGGAATTCGCGACTACCGCGTCGAATCCGGATTATGAGTCGCTGCTGTCGCTGACTTCGGCGCTGGTGGGGGTGAGCCGGGAGCGGGTGCTGGCGCTGCTGGGCCTGAAACAAAGTTAGCACGTCGTTCCCGCGGAGGCGCCTCGCTGCGCGAGGCCCCAAGTTTTGCGAATACTCGACGAACTTGGGTCCCCGCCTTCGCGGGGACGACGTTCAGCTCAATCGGCTATCTGGGCTTCACACTGATCGTCGTCCCGCGCAAATCGATATCCCGGATCTCCACGCTGCCAAAGCTCGGCCCCGGCGCGCTCCCCACGCGAATATTCTTGAAAGCGATCTCGCCGATGGTACTCGGCATGCGCAGCGTGATCGACCCGTCCTTGTTCACCACCGCGTGCGAATTCGCGGCATCGTAGGTCACGCCACGCACTGTGGTGTCGGCCGACAGGAACATCGCCAGCGGATTGAAGACCTGTACCAGTTCGCCCAGCACGCGCACCCCGCCGTCCGGCAGCGTGTGCGCCGTGTTCTGCGCGGTGTGGGTACCGGCCATGGCGGTCAGCGAGGCCAGGCGCTGGTCCAGCTGGCGGGCCTGGTCGCGCAGCGCGTCGTCGTCGCGGCCCTGGGCCATGATCTCGCCCAGCTCCTCGTCGGACAGTTCGCGCAGCGAGCGTTCGCCCAGCGCGCGGGTCGAGACCGCGGCGGCCGGCGCCGCCGTCACCGCGGCGTAGGCGTGCAAGGGTCCCAGCAAGGCCGTCGCCAGCGCCGCCGCCATCCTCAGGTTGCGCTGGCGCCGGATCGCGCCGCGCACCTGGGCTTCGGTGATCAGCTTCATGTCGGCCAGGATCTCGCCCAGCCGTCGGCCGCTCTTGCCCTGCTCGCGGATTGCCGCGTCCAGCTGGTCTTCCGAGATCAGCTTCTTGCCGAGCAGGATCTGCCCGAGCTGCGATTTCTCGCGGGTCTGCGTGCTCCAGTTCATCGCCCTGCCCTCCCCTCAGGTTTTATTGGCCGCCCGCCTGGCCGACCGCCGCGCGCAGGCGCAGGCCCACGCGGTTCTGCAGCTCCGTCATCTTCGGCTGGATCTGCGGGCCGTTGGCCTTGGCCACGTTGTCGCCAACCGTCTTCTTCATTTCCGGCACCAGACCCTCGAACTTGGCCAGCACCGGCGATTCGAGGATGTCGGCCAGCTGCTTCAGCTCTTCAAGGCTGAACTTCTGCGCCAGCAGCGGCGCCACACTGGACTGCACCACCGACTGAGTGCTGACGCGCAGCGGCGGCGCTTCCTTCTCGAGGAAGGCGGTCGCTTCCGCCGTCACGTCCTTCATCGCCGCTTCCTGTTTTTCGGCCGGCACCCGGCTGGTCACCACCACGCGCGACTGGCGCACCATCTCGGCCACCGGCGCCTGCAGCATCTGCAGGCCGACGTTCTCGAGCGCCATCTTGGCCAGGACGCGGTTCACAACCGCCTGCTTCTCGGCCGGCACGGCGGGCGCCGCCTGGGCGCAGGCGCTGCCGCCGAAGACCAGGCCCAGGGCCACCGCGGTTACAGACATCGATCGGGACATGCTCATCACCACACTCCAGGTAAAAGTTCAGAACGGGCGCACGTAGGACGCGCCAAAGTACCGCACGATCAGACTGCCCGACACGGTGGTCGCCGCATACGGGTTGTAGATCAGGTTGAAGAAATCGTCGCAGTTCAGGTTGCAGTTGCTGCGGGCCGGGATGTTGTAGCTGCCCTTGATGTAGCTGCCCGTGACGTTGATCTCGGCGCCGCTGTCGAACTTGTAGCGCAGGCCCAGGCTCTTCAGCTTGGTGTCCGGCAGCGGGGCCAGGAGACTCATCTGGTTGCCCGGGATCGAACTCTTGCGCGGCTCGTAGCCGGCGCGCAGCGAGAGCTTTTTCGTCACGTTGATCTGGGTGCCGAAGCTGTAGTTGACCACGCTCTTGAAGCCCATCTTGAAGGTCGCCTGGTGCGAGTTCGCATAGCCGAACAGGCGCGCCATCTCGAGCAGCTTGACGCTCTGGTCGAATTCGAAGGTCAGCTGGTTCCACTTGTTCCAGTCGGCGTAGCTGACGTCGGCGTTCAGCTGCACGTAGTCGGTGGCCATCAGCTTGATGCCGGCCTGGACCCGCCACGGGAAGGGAATCTTGGCGGTCATGTTCCCGCTCTGGTACTCGGGGATCTCGGCCGGCATGCCGGTGACGGCGCCGACGATGGGTCCGAGCAGGCTCGAATTCAGCCCGCGCACGAAGCTGCGCAGCATCGGATCGGCGTGGACCATGTACTGGCCGCGGAAAGTGGTGTCGCTGCCGCCCTGGTACACCAGCCCGAGCGCGATCCACTTCTTCGGCTCCCACAGGATGCCGATGTTGAAGGTCGGATCGAAGGAGGCGTGCATGTCGAAGTCGATGTTGGCCGCGCGCTTGAACGGGTCGACCATGCCTTCCGGGCCGCCGCCGCACAGGCCGAAGGTGAGCGTGTCGATCACCGTGCCGTTACCGTCCGGGCACATCGCCTTTTGTAGCTGGCCGACGGTGCCGAGCAGCTTGTTGGGCGCGCGGAAGTCGGTGTTGATCGCGAAGTTCGTGTACGCGATCGGCACCGCCAGGCCGATGCGCAGCGTGTCCGAGACTTTATAGGCGGCGGTCGGCGACAGGTAGTTCAGGCGCTGCAGCTGGATCAGGCGGCCGTCGAAGCGCGCAGGGTCGTTCGGGTCCTTGGTGCGGTCCACGCTCATCGCCTGCGACAGGTAGACCAGGGTGCCGAAGGTCCAGTTGGAACCGGGCGCGTTGTACGAGAAGCCCAGCCCAGGCACCGCCACCGCCGGCAGGCGCGCCTTCGGGATGCCGATGAAGGGCAGCGCCACCGCCTGCCGCACCGGTCCGGAAGATGTGCCGTTGATCGGGTCGTCCTTGAAGCCGCCGATGTCGATGTCGGGCGCGGTCACGAACTTGTTCGGGTTGCGGATCGACGCCACGAAGAGGGTGTCGATGTGGTGGCTGCCGGTCAGGCGCGCCAGGCCGGCCGGGTTGAAGTGGATCGACTCGATCCCGGGCGGATCGGCCGTCACCGCATTCCCCATCGCCATCGCGGTCGGGCTGGTGGCCAGGTTGTCGGTCACGCCTGCGCGCGCCGCCGGCGCGAGCACGGACAATCCTGCGGCGATGGCGAGCAGGCGGCGCATCATTTCAGCAGCAGCGGCACGCTCATGGTCAGCGACAGGTTCGGCGCCGACGCCGTCAGGCCCGCGCCGACGGTGACGTTGACCGTGGTCTTGGGCGTGAAGCGGTAGCCGAGGCCGATCGACAGGATGCCGGCGCTCTGGGTCTGGGTCTGCGCCTTGGCCAGCTCACCGGCGGCGTTCTCGAAGGTCAGGGTGGAGCGCGCCGAGATCGATTCCTGGAACGAGAACGAGGTCGTGATCTTGTACGACAGCGCGTAGGCGAAGCCGAGGCCGAAGCCGAAGCTGGCGCCCGGCTTCACTTCGCGCAGCGTGGCGCCGGACAGTTGCTGGTGCAGGTGCTTGGCCTTCAGGCCGTAGCCGACGTTGACGGAGCCGAACAGCGCGACCGGATCGACGATGCGGGTCACGTTGGCGCCCAGGCTGAAGGTGTTGATGCCGGCGCCGGTGGCGAGGCCCTTTTCGCTGTCGACCTTGAACGGGCTTTCGCCGGTCGCCAGGCGCACGCCGCTGGTCACGGTGACCGTCGGCTCGTCGCGCTTGACTTCGAGCGGCTGCCAGCGCACGTTCAGGCCCAGGTCGCCGAGCGTGTGCGAGACACCCGAGTAGCCGGCGTTGTCCGCGTAGCGGCTGATGAAGGGCATGACGACGTTGGCGGTCAGGTTGTTGCGCACGCCGTAGTCGAGCATCAGGGTGTTGGTGACGGTGTGCGAGCTGCTGTTCTCGATCGAGAACAGGGTCGCCAGGCCGGAGCTCAGGTCGGTGTTGATCTTGTCCTGGCCGATGTAGGCGTAATTCAGCTCGTAGTTCAGCTGCACCTGCCCCTTGCGGATCAGCGAATACTGCTTGTCGACGGCGGTCAGGGTCTCCTTCAGCAGCGTGGTGTTGTCGGCATCGCCCTCCTTCTTGGCCAGGGCGTCGCGCACTGCATCGGAAGACGGCGCACTGGTTGCAGGCGTGGACGACTGCTGGGCAAAGGCCAGGGGTTGCAGGAACAGGCTGCATACGGCCAAGGCCAGCAGGGAACGGATCTTCATTGGTGGTCCTTCGTGATTGGTCTGTTTATTGTTTGCGGATCGAGACGCCGCCGAAGCCGTTCAGCAGGCGCTCCATGCGCAACTGGTCGTCGATCGGACGCAGCAGGCCGCGGTCGCGCACGCGGTCCATGTCGGTCACGCCCAGCTCGTTGTCGGACAGCGCCAGCTTCAGGGCCGGCGTCCTGTCCTTGGGCGGATAGGCGATGAACAGGGTGTTGCGGTCCCACAGCGTGGCGAACTCCTCGACCGGGAAGGTGATGTTGCCCATCGCCGGATCGGCGAGGAACACCAGGCCGCCGCGCACGCCGCGCAGCACCACGAAGTGCTTGAAGCCGGCGTAGTCGATCGGCACGATGCCGGGCTGGTCGAGGGTCAGGAGGTCGGCGATCTCGGCGCGGAAGCCTGCGCTCTGCACGTTGATCGACGCCAGGTAGCGCTTCATGTCGAGCAGGGAGAAGCCGCGGCGCTCGATGATCTTGTCCTTCTCGCCGAAGGCCATCATGCCTTCCATCGACTGCTGCTCGCTGACGTCGATGCCGAGGTGGTATTTGAGGATGGTGACCAGGGCCGCGGAGCCGCAGCTGTAGTCGTAAGCCTGGTGGACGATGTTCTTGTACTTGAGCTCGGAGAACGGCTCCATGCTCACCGTCTGCACACCGGCGGCGGCCACCGACATCGTGGTCGGGATATCGAAGCGTTCGAGCGGACGGTCCTTGGCCTCATGCTTGGCCAGCACGCCCGCGCCTCCCAGCATCGCCGCCAGGACTCCCAGCAGGATTGCGATCATTCATGTCTCCCCGGGACGCGTCTTGCGTTCCCTTAATTTGTCTGCTTGCGAGCGTGGCGTTTTGACCACGTTTATTGCAGTTTTTCTATATTTTGTATGCAGGCAAGCTTTCCCGGTGTTATAAAACGCTGTCGATTTTGTAAAAAAGCGCTCATTCGAAAGTGCGGCTATGAATAGCTGGGACAGGATTAGCAGTGCATTGGGAGAACCGGTGGTCAGCGTCGAGATCGGCGGGGTGCCGCTGCGCGCCGAGCGCTACATCTTCCAGCTCGGCGGCTGCGAGGTGCCGCCGCTGGATTCGCTGGTGCTGGCCTGCCATCTGGGCGGGGCGCGCGCCACCGCCGGCCGCAGCGCCGGCCGCTCCTTCGACTTCCTGGCCGGCGCCTCGACCGTGTTCCAGCCCGGCTTCGCCAGCCGCTGGACCTTCTGCGGCGCGATCGACATGGCGATGTTCCACGTCATCGACCCCGGCCACGAACTGGTGCGCCATCTGCAGCGCCTGCTGAACGCGCGCACCAAGGCCCCGCCCTTTTCCGACCCGCTCGTCAACGCCAGCGCGCAGCAGCTGCTGGGCGAACTGGCGCGCACCAGCACGCCGGACCATGGTTTCGTCGAACGCCTTTCGCAGCTGATGATCGAGCAGACCTGCCGCGTCCTCGAGGGCAAGACCGGGCGCCACGCGCCGCACGACGCCCTGCAACTGGGGCGCCTGCAGGGTGTGCTGGAATGGATAGGCGAGAATCTGTCGAACGAACTCTCGAACGCCGAGCTGGCCGAACGGGCCGGCGTGTCGGAGTCGCACTTCCGCCGCATCTTCCAGGAAGCGATGGGCATGACGCCGCACCGCTACGTGCTGCGCCTGCGCCTGGAGCGCGTGCATGAACTGCTGACCCGCACCAGTTTTTCGATCGCCCGTGTTGCGGCGCAATGCGGCTTTAACAGCCAGAGCCATATGACGTCCTGCTTTTCCAGCGCCTACGGCATCACCCCGGCGCGCGCACGCCAGCAGTCGCGCTTATAAAGAAAAAATGATCGTTTTTTGAAAAAGAAAGGATCATTTTCCGACGCAAGGGTATTTCACATGCACACATAATAAAAAAAATAAGAAGGAGACAGCACATGGGTCCAGCACAAGGCGCGTCCGCAACGCGGGCGCCGGCGTGAAGTATTTGTCGGCCACGGACGTGGTGCAGCGCATCAGGAGCTGCCTCTCGGCCGAAGGCGTCGACGTCGACGGCCTGTTCGGCAAAGCCGGGCTCGGCTGGTTCGGCAAGGTCCAGGCCGATGGCGCCGAACGCGCCGCCGACCTGCTGGCGCTATCCGACCAGTTCAGCCAGCTCTGGGAAGGCCTGGCCCTGGCCAGCGGCGATCCGCTGATCGGCTTTCGCGTGTGCGCCCCGGATCCGCTCAGCTGGCTCGGGGTGCTGGGCCACCTGATGTTGGCCTCGCCGACCCTGAAGCAGGCCGCGGACAACCTGATGCGCTACATGCCGCTGGTGACGCCGGTGGTACGCGCCACCATCGAACCGAAGAGCGACCGCGTGCGCGTTGGCCTGAACCTGGTCGGCGGCGTGCGCCCGGTGCCGGTGCAGCGCTACGACTTCACCTGGAGCCTGCTGCTCGACACCCTGCGCTTCGTCGGCGGCCGCCCCGACCTGAAGCCGGTCGCCGTCGAATACGCCTATCCGGCGCCCGGCGACAGCGCCCCCTACGCCGAGCGCTTCGGCTGCCCGGTGCGTTTCGGCGCGCCCGCCAACGCCCTCGAATTCGCCAACGCCGACATCACCGCGCCGATCCCGACCGCCAACCCGCTCGCCGCCGAAGGCTTGTTCCGCCTGCTCGACGAGCGCCTGGTGCAGGCCGAGCGCAGCAGCTTCGCGGCGCGCGTGCGCGAGATGCTGCCGGCCATGATCGACCAGGGCGGCGCCCTGCGCGATGCCGTCGCCCGGCGCCTCGCGATCAGCGAACGCACCCTGCAGCGGCGCCTGGCCGACGAAGGCACCGACTTCTCGACCCTGGTCGACGAAGTGCGGCGCACCATCGCCCAGCAATACCTGGGCAGCGACCGCATCAGCGTGAAGAACCTCAGCTACAAGCTGGGCTTCTCCGATCCCAGCGCCTTCCACCGCGCCTGCCTGCGCTGGTTCGGCAAGGCGCCCGGCGAGTTCCAGCAACAGAAAGCCAAGAGCGCCTAATGTGACCACAGGCGCAGTTGCCCCTGCATCGTCATCTCGCCATTCAGGCTGATCCTCCCCAGGTTGCCGCTGACCGCGCCATGCGGATCGGCCTGCACGCTGATCGAGTCGAAGCCGGTGTCCGTGAAGCGGGTGTAGCCCGGCAGGGTCAGCGCCACGTAATTGGTGCCGTCGGCGCTTGTTTGCGGGCTGATGTTCAGGCCGAGCATCTGGATCCTGCCGCCGGGGTTCCTGACCACGATATAAGTCATGCGCTCGTCGACCTTCTGGCCGATGACCAGGCGGCTGTCGCCAGTGGTGTTGTCGGGCTGGCGGTTCAGGTTCAGGTCGACCGCGAAGCTGATGCCGTCGGCGCCGCGCACCGTGGCCAGTTCGCTGTCCGGCAGCGGCTTCGGGCCGCCGGCCAGCGCGGCGAGCGGCAGCAGCAAACCAAAGGCGGCGGGCATTTTCATCATGGCCGGAACTTGATGTCCAGGTACTGCAGCTGGATCGAGCCGATGCGCGAGCTGCCGAGGTCCACGTTCGGCGCCACGGTGCCGCCGGCGTCGCTGCGGAAGCTGATGTTTTCGATCTGCAGGGTGCCGGCGGCGGCCGCCGCGCCGGCCTCCGGCCAGTTGATGCCGATGTGCAGGCGCGAATTGCCGGCTTCATCGGTGCGGGCATTGAAGATGCCGGCTTGGGCCGAGACGTCGGCCAGTCGCCATGGCCCCACCGGCGCCGAGCCGTCATCAAGCGCGGCGCCGATCTTCACGCCGGACAGCACCATCGCCTCGCCCGTCGCCGCGCGGCCGTTCGGCTGCAGCGACAGGCTGCCGATCTCCATGCGGGTAGACATGCCGAAGGCCAGGCCCTCGCCCGTCACCGGCGTCGACCACTGGAAGCCGCCGCCGTAATACACGAGGTCCTTCAGGATCACGCTGCCGCCATAGACATTGACACCGTTGTCGCCGACGTCGAAGTCGAAGGCCATCTGCCAGGCTTCGCGCCCCAGCACGTTCTGCGGCATGGCGATGTTGACGATCTCCGCCCCGCCCTGTCCCCGCTGGATCACATCCAGGCGATAGGGGTCGGCAAAGGGTGCGTCGAGATTGTCCGAGCGCGAGGCCGACAGGTTGCCGATGCCGATGCTGCCGCGGCCGTCCGGCGTGGTGTAGCGCATCGTGGCATTGCCGGACATCGCGAAGTTCGACAGGTTGAAGCTCATGCCGTCGCGGCCGCCGATCTTGGCGAGCGCGCTGTCGGACAGCGACTCCAGCGCGAACGCGGCGCACGGAACCAGCAACAGCGCAGTCAGGCAAGGCGTGAGGGCGCGGCGCATCAGTGTCCCGGCGGATTATTGACCGGCACCATGCCGTTCAGGTTCAGCGCCATCAGCTTGTCGCGCCAGTTCAGCCAGACGCCGGCCTGGGCTTCCGTCAAGGCCGGCATGCCGGCCGCGGCCTGGAAGGTCACCGGCGTCTTGAGCACCGAGATCCAGAAGTCGCGGCTCGGGCCATTGGCGTCGCCGGCGGTGACGGCGCCGACATCGGACAGCTTGAGCGTGCAGTCGCTGCAGGTGCCGTCCCAGCGCTTGCCGCCGCCCGGGTCCATGAGGGTGTCGATGGCGCCTTGCGCGCCGGCGTCGATGCGCATCGCGCCGGACAGGGTCGCGATCTTCATGCCGATGTCGCCGGCGATGCTGTCGAAACCCAGGCGCATGCCGATGACTTCGCGCTGGCCGGCGGTGCCGGTGTTACGGTAGACGAATTCGAAATAGGGATTGGAGATTTGTACCAAGCGCTGGGCGTCGCCGGCGTCGCTGCGGCCGAAGCGCAAGGCGCTGATGTCGAGGTCGGCGCCGCTGCCGTTGCGTGGGCCGTAGGTGTATTCGCCCAGGCGCATGTTCGCCAGGTTGGCGTTCAGGGTCACGTCGGCATCGAGAGCGATGCGGGTGAAATCGAAACCGTTGTAGCTGGAATTACTGACGGTGAACAGGCCCTGCCCGCTCACGGTGGACATCTCGCTGTCCGACAGCGCGCGCATCTGGGCCGCGGCCTGCCCTGCTGCCAGCAGGCTGCATGCGGCGAGTGCCAGTGCGAGGAAAAAACGTCTGCTCATGGAGATCCCGACGAGCGCTTCAAGTCAAAAACGGCCCGGGGCAAGCGCCCACGGGCCGTCCCATCACCAACCAGGGATTAGTGAGCCCAGATGTAGACGGTGGTGCCTTGCAGCTTGATGTCTTTCATTTCGAAGCTGCCGTAGGAGGCGCTCGAGTTGCCCATCTTGATCGAGTCGACGCTCATCGACAGGTTCTTGGTGGTGTCGACCAGCGGGATCGCGATCTTGACGACGTCGCCGGTCGGTGCGAAGGCAGCCAGGCCGGCACCGCCGCTCACGCCCAGGGTGGTGTTGGCGTTCGGGACCATGGCGCCGCCTGCGCCGGTCGGCAGGGCTGCCATGGCTTCCGACTGGAAGGTGGCGTTGTTGACGATGTCGATCGTGGCGGCGATTGCACCGGTGACCTTGATGTTGTTGAAGCTCACCGAGCCGCCGTTGGTATCGGTGTCGGTGTACTTGAATTCACCGATGTTGATATGCAGGTCGGCAGCGATCGACACGCCATCACGGCCCGAAACCTTGGACAGGTCGCTGTCGGCGATCGGGGTCAGGGCCGATGCGTAGGAAGCGATCGAGGACAGGGCGGCGACGACGGCGAGTTGTTTCAGCAGTTTCATGGTATCTCCAGTAATTATTGTGATCGACGGGTGTCTCTTCGGCTCCGCAGCGCCTGGGAGCTTATTTCTTAATTGGAAGTCAATTAAGTGATAAGGATGTTATTACTTCCGTTTCATTTAAGGCATTTTTTGTCTTGGCTCAACGAGCCAAATCGATGGATTCCTGAGCCAGTCGTTTGGCGGTTGGCGAAGGCATAAAAAAACCCGCTGCAAGCAGCGGGTCTTTTCATGCAGCAGGAAGCGCGGATTACGCAGCTTCGCGGCTGGCCTTCTTGCGCTCGTGCTCTTTCAGGTGACGCTTGCGCAGGCGGATGCTCTTCGGGGTGATCTCGACCAGTTCGTCGTCCTCGATGAATTCCACAGCGTATTCCAGCGACATCTGGATCGGCGGCACCAGGCGCACGGCTTCGTCGGTACCCGACGAACGCACGTTGGTCAGCTGCTTGCCCTTGATCGGGTTGACGACCAGGTCGTTGTCGCGCGAGTGGATGCCGATGATCATGCCTTCGTACACCGGGGTGTTGTGCTCGACGAACATGCGGCCGCGATCCTGCAGCTTCCAGATCGCGTAGGCCACGGCGGCGCCGTCGTCCTGCGAGATCAGCACGCCGTTACGGCGGCCGGCAAGTTCGCCCTTGCTGTTGTCGACCGGTGCGTATTCGTGGAACACGTGGCTCATCAGGCCAGTGCCGCGGGTCAGGGTCATGAATTCGCCCTGGAAGCCGATCAGGCCACGGGCCGGGATCAGGTATTCGAGGCGGACACGGCCCTTGCCGTCCGATTCCATGTTCTGCAGGTCGCCACGGCGGCGGCCCAGCTCTTCCATGACGCCGCCCTGGTTGACTTCTTCGACGTCGACGGTCAGGTTTTCGTACGGCTCGTGGCGCACGCCATCGACCATCTTGTAGACCACGCGCGGACGCGACACGGCGAGCTCGAAGCCTTCACGACGCATGTTTTCCAGCAGGATGGTCAGGTGCAGTTCGCCGCGGCCCGAGACTTCGAACACGGTGTCGTCGTCGGTCGGCGAGACGCGCAGCGCCACGTTGGCCTTCAGTTCGCGCTCGAGACGCTCGCGCAGCTGGCGGCTGGTGACGAACTTGCCTTCGCGGCCGGCCAGCGGCGAGCTGTTGACCATGAAGTTCATGGTCAGGGTCGGCTCGTCGACGGTCAGCATCGGCAGCGCTTCCGGCACGTCCACGGCGCAGACGGTCGAACCGATGCCGATGTCTTCGATACCGTTGATCAGGCAGATGTCACCGGCAACGGCTTCATCGACCAGCACGCGCTCCAGGCCCTTGAAGTTCAGCACCTGGTTGATGCGGCCCTTGATCGGGGTCGAATCCGGGCCGTTCAGGATGATCACATCCTGGCCGGTCTTGACGCGGCCACGGTTCACGCGGCCGATACCGATCTTGCCGACGTAGGACGAGTAGTCCAGCGAGGTGATCTGCATCTGCAGCGGGCCGTCCGGATTGTCGTCACGCACCGGCACGTATTTCAGGATGGCGTCGAACAGCGGCTTCATGTCGCCGCCGCGCACGCTTTCGTCCATGCCGGCGTAGCCGTTCAGGCCCGAAGCGTAGACGATCGGGAAGTCCAGCTGCTCATCGGTGGCGCCCAGCTTGTCGAACAGTTCGAAAGTCTGGTTGATCGCCCAGTCGGCGCGTGCGCCCGGACGGTCGATCTTGTTGACGACCACGATCGGCTTCAGGCCCAGGGCCAGCGCCTTGCGGGTCACGAAGCGGGTCTGCGGCATCGGGCCTTCCTGGGCGTCGACCAGCAGCAGCACCGAGTCGACCATCGACAGCACGCGCTCGACCTCACCGCCGAAGTCGGCGTGGCCAGGGGTGTCGACGATGTTGATGTGGGTGCCTTCGTACTCGACTGCGCAGTTCTTCGACAGAATCGTGATGCCACGTTCCTTTTCGAGATCGTTCGAGTCCATCACGCGGGTGTCGACCGCCTGGTTTTCACGGAAAGTGCCGGATTGGCGCAGCAGCTGGTCCACCAGGGTGGTCTTGCCGTGGTCAACGTGGGCGATGATTGCGATATTACGAATCGCGCGTTTGGTGTCTGACATATGCGTTTTCAACAGTAAATGTTGCGTGATGGGTGGAGGCGTCCGCTCAGGGGCGCTCGGCTAGTGGCGCTCGGCATAGCCGATTTCCAGAACCCGCTACTATAGCACGGTTATGCGTCGTGCTGCGCCGCAGCGACGGGAAAACACCTGAATTTCCGACGATTTGCTGCCAATAAGCAGCGTAGCGGCGAAATGTTGAATGTCGATGAGGTCCCGGACGCCGCCGGCAGCACGGGGCTGCCTTTCCGGGAGCAGGGACGATATGGAGGGGCAGCGGCGGATTTCAAGGCCCGCCGCCGATATTTACTGTTTCGCCGCGATCAGGCGCTCCGGCGCCAGAATCGCATACTCCTGCAACACAGCCGTGCCCAGCAGCCTGCCATCGGCGTACACCCGCACCCTGCCCTGCTCCGGCGGCACCGTCACCGGCTCCTTGCCCAACGCCAGGCGCTGGCCGTTCAGGAAGCGCTTCTCCAGCTCGGGCGTCAGGTCGACGCGCGGGAAGGTCGACAGCAGCGCGTCGACCGGGGCCAGCAGCGACAGCGGATTTTCAATCGCCTGCAGCTCTTCCAGGGTCACCATGTTGTCCGTGGTCAGCGAGCCGACCTGCACCCGGCGCAGCGCGCTCAGGTGGGCGCCGCAGCCGAGCGTGGCGCCGATGTCCTCGCCCAGCACGCGCACATAGGTTCCCTTGCTGCACTTGACGCGGATGGTCAGAAACGGGGCGGCAATCGCGACCAGTTCCAGCTCGTGGATGGTGACCGGGCGCGCCTCGCGCTCCAGCGTCACGCCTTCGCGCGCATATTCGTACAGCGCCTTGCCGTCGCGCTTGAGCGCCGAATACATCGGCGGCACCTGCAGGATGGGACCGCGGAAGCGCGCCAGCGCGGCTTCGACCTGCTCGGTGGTCACGGACACGTCGCGCGTCTCCAGCACCTCGCCCTCGGTGTCGCCGGTGGTGGTGGTGATGCCCAGGTGGACGGTGGCCAGGTAGGTCTTGTCCGCTTCCAGCAGGTCTTGCGAGAACTTGGTCGCCTCGCCGAAGCACAGCGGCAGCAGGCCGGTGGCGAAGGGGTCGAGGGTGCCGGTGTGGCCGGCCTTCTTGGCGTTGACGATGCGTTTCACTTTCATCAGCGCATCGTTCGAGGAGAAGCCGACCGGCTTGTCGATCAATAGCACCCCGTCGACCAGGTCGCGGGGCTTTTTCGGAGGGCGCGCGTTCACTCGGAGTCTGCGTCTTCGTCAGTATCGGCCGCGGCGGACTCGTCCACATAGTCAGCGGCGCGTGTGGCGTTGGCCTGGTCGATCAGGGCCGACATGGCGAGGCCGCGGGTGGTCGAGGTGTCGTGCAGGAAATGCAGCTGCGGCAGCGTGTGGATATGCAGGCGCTTGCCGAGCAGGTTGCGCAGGTAGCCGGAAGCCTTGTTCAGGCCTTCGAGGGTCTGCTTGATCTCGTCCGGGCTGTCCTTGAGCAGGGTGAACCAGATCTTCGCATGCGCGTAGTCCGGCGTCAGCTTGACTTCGCTGATGGTGACCATTCCCACGCGCGGATCCTTGAGCTCGTACGCGATGAGTTCCGACAAATCCTTCTGGATCTGGTCGGCCACGCGCAGGCCGCGCGATGGAATGCTTTTGCTATGTTTTGGCATATTTTTTCGACAGCCTTTGATTCGTCATGCCCGCGCAGGCGGGAATCCAAGTTCGGTGGCGAATCGAAAAACTTGGGTTCCCGCCTGCGCGGGAACGACGGGGTAACAAAAACTTGGGGCCAGTGGTCCACGCCACATGGCGCGAGCCTCCTGACCCCAAATGGTACTACCAAGCTAATACTTACAGCGTACGCGCCACTTCCTGCACTTCGAACACTTCCAGAACGTCGCCGACCTGGATTTCGTTGTTGTTCTTCAGCGACAGGCCGCACTCGAGGCCAGCGCGGACTTCTTTCGCGTCGTCCTTGAAGCGCTTCAGCGAATCGATCTCGCCGGTCCAGATCACGATGTTGTTGCGCAGCAGGCGGACCGAAGAGGTACGCTTGACCACGCCATCGGTGACCAGGCAGCCCGCGATCGCGCCGACCTTCGACACCAGGATGACCTGGCGGATTTCGACCTGGCCGGTGATGTGCTCGCGCTTCTCCGGCGCCAGCATGCCCGACAGTGCAGTCTTGATCTCGTCGATCGCATCGTAAATGATGCTGTAGTAACGGATGTCGACGCCGTTGGTCTCCGCCACCTTGCGCGCCTGGGCGTCGGCACGGGCATTGAAGCCGATGATGACTGCCTTCGAGGCGGTTGCCAGGTTGACGTCCGATTCGGTGATGCCGCCGACCGCCGCGTGGACGATCTGCACACGCACTTCCGAGGTCGACAGCTTCTGCAGCGAACCGACCAGCGCTTCCTGCGAACCCTGCACGTCGGTCTTGATGATGAGCGGCAGGTTCTTGACTTCACCCTCGCCCATCTGATCGAACATGTTTTCCAGTTTCGCTGCCTGCTGCTTGGCCAGCTTCACGTCGCGGAACTTACCTTGACGGAACAGGGCGATTTCGCGCGCCTTGCGCTCGTCGGCCATGACCATGACTTCTTCACCGGCGCTCGGCACTTCGGTCAGGCCCTGGATCTCGACCGGGAAGGACGGACCTGCTTCGGTGACCGACTTGCCGTTCTCGTCCAGCATCGCACGGACGCGGCCGAAGGACGAACCCGCCAGCACGACATCGCCGCGCTTCAGGGTACCCGACTGCACCAGGATGGTGGCGACCGGGCCGCGGCCCTTGTCCAGGCGGGCTTCGACCACCAGGCCGCGCGCCAGCGATTCCACCGGCGCCTTCAGTTCCAGCACTTCGGCTTGCAGCAGCACGTTTTCCAGCAGGTCGTCGATGCCCTGGCCGGTCTTGGCCGACACCGGGACGAACGGCGACTCGCCGCCGTATTCTTCCGGCACCACGCCTTCGGCGACCAGTTCCTGGGTCACGCGGTCGGTGTTGGCGCCCTGCTTGTCGATCTTGTTGATCGCCACGACCAGGGGCACGCCGGCCGCTTTCGCGTGGGCAATTGCTTCCTTAGTCTGCGGCATCACGCCGTCGTCCGCCGCCACCACCAGGATGACGATGTCGGTCGCCTTGGCGCCGCGGGCACGCATGGCGGTGAACGCCTCGTGGCCCGGGGTATCCAGGAAGGTGACCATGCCGCGCGGGGTATCCACGTGGTAAGCACCGATGTGCTGGGTAATACCGCCGGCTTCGCCAGCAGCCACTTTTGCACGACGGATGTAGTCCAGCAGCGAAGTCTTGCCGTGGTCGACGTGGCCCATGACGGTCACGACCGGCGCACGCGGCTTGGCTTCGAACTCGGCGTGCTCGCCCTGGTCGGCCAGCAGCGCTTCCGGATCGTCCTCGGCGGCAGCGAAGGCCTTGTGGCCCATCTCTTCCACCACGATCATCGCGGTTTCCTGGTCCAGCACCTGGTTGATGGTGCACATCTGGCCCAGCTTCATCAGCTGCTTGATGACCTCGGATGCCTTGACGGACATCTTGTGCGCCAGTTCGGCCACGGTAATGGTTTCCGGCACATGGACGTCCTTGACGATCGCCTCGGTCGGGGCCTGGAAGTTCGATTCGCGATCGTCGTGACCACGACGGCCGCCACGGCCGCCGCCGGCACGCCAGCCATCGCGGCCGCCGGTCGACGGCGCGCCACGGCCCTTCATGCCGCCGCCAGGGGCGCCGCGCTTCTTCTCGTCCGACCAGGTCGAGGCCACATTGGCCGACTTGATCGATTTCTTGTCGCCCGGCTTCGGACGCGCGCCGTTGCTGGTCGCATCGCCCGGCTTGGCTTCGCCCGGCTTGGCCGTCGTTGCCGGCTTGTGCAGGGTGGCGGCTTCGGCCGTCTTCGGCTTCGGTGCCGGCACTTCCGGCGCCTTGATGACGCGGCGCGGCTGCGCCATCATGGCCTTGATCTGGGCCACTTCGTCAGCCACGGCCTTGCGTGCGCGCTCGGTGGCGGCAGCGCGTTCGGCGGCTTCCTTGGCGGCTTCGTCGGATTTGCGCTTGGATTCCTCGGCGGCTGCTTTCTTGGCTTCGTCGGCGGCTGCCTTCTTGGCTTCGGCTGCGGCATCGGCGGCGCCGGCTGCGGCGTCGGCCTGGGCAGCTGCATCGGCCTGGGCGGCGGCAGCGGCTTCACGCTGGGCGCGCTCCTCGGCGTCGCGCTTGGCCTGCTCTTCGGCCGCGGCGGCCTGTGCGGCCTTTTCGGATTCGAGCTTGGCCAGGCGTTCCTGCTTTTCACGCAGTTCCGCTTCCTGGCGCGCCAGCAGTTCCGACTGGCGGCGTGCTTCCTCGTCGCGGCGCGCCTGCTCGGCGGCGTCGACGACCGGGGTTGCGGCGGCCTTGGCCGTCACCAGGTCGTCGCGCTGCACGAAGGTGCGCTTCTTGCGGACTTCAACCTGGATGGTGCGCGATTTGCCGCTGGCGTCAGCCTGCTTGATCTCGGAAGTTTCCTTGCGGGTGACCGTGATCTTTTTCTTTTCGCCCGATTCGGTGGCGCCGTGGGTACGGCGCAGGTGGTTCAGCAGCTTATCCTTATCATCTTTGGACAAGGGATCTGACGTCGAGCTTTTTTCGACGCCGGCAGAACGCAGCTGCGTCAGCAGCAAGTCCGCAGGCATCTTCAGTTCGGTGGCAAATTGGGCTACGTTGTTACTCGCCATTCAGTCCTCTTTTCTTGTGTCGCGAGATGATAAAGATTTGCAAATTATGCCTTGGCCGTTTCTGCCAGGCTCCAGGCTTTCGCCTGCAGCGCCTTGGCGCGGTCATCATATTTACTGTCGACCAGCTTCATCTCATCGTCGGTCACATCATTAAATTCGTTTTGGATCAGTTCGCGGGCACGGTCGGTCGGCAGTGCCAGGATGGCGCTGAACTCGTCGTAAGCCAGGCCGGCGAATTGTTCGAGGGTCTTGATACCGGCCAGGCCAAGCTTGCCGGCGGTGGTGCGGTCCATCCCTTCCAGGTTGGCCAGCGCCTCTTCCATTCCCTCGAGGCCTTCTTCGGAAGCGATCGCTTCGGTCACCAGCGCGTCACGGGCACGGGTGCGCAGCTCGTTGACGGTGTCTTCGTCGAAGGATTCGATTTCGAGCATTTCCGAAATGGGGACGTAAGCGATTTCCTCAAGGCTCGAGAAACCTTCCTCGACCAGGATGTTCGCCACTTCCTCGTCCACATCCAGCTTTTCCATGAACAGCGCACGCACGACCGCGGTTTCCTGCTCGGCCTTGTTGGCGGACTCTTCGGCGGTCATGATGTTGATCTTCCAGCCGGTCAGCTCCGACGCCAGGCGCACGTTCTGGCCCGAACGGCCGATCGCGATCGCCAGGTTTTCCTCGTCCACCACGACGTCCATCGCGTGCTTCTCTTCGTCGACCATGATCGAGGACACATTGGCCGGGGCCAGCGCGCCGATCACGAACTGCGCCGGGTCTTCCGACCACAGCACGATGTCCACGCGCTCGCCGCCCAGCTCGCCGGTCACGGCCTGCACGCGCGAACCGCGCATGCCGACGCAGGTGCCGATCGGGTCGATGCGCTTGTCGGCCGTGAAGACGGCGATCTTGGCGCGCACGCCGGCATCGCGGGCAGCGGATTTAATCTGCAGCAGGCCCTGTTCGATTTCCGGCACTTCCAGCTCGAACAGCTTCATGATGAATTCCGGCGCGGTGCGCGACAGGATCACCTGCGGGCCGCGCATGTTGCGGTCGACGCGCAGAATGAAGGCGCGGACGCGGTCGCCAATACGCAGGTTTTCCTTCGGGATCATCTGGTCGCGCGGCAGGCGCGCTTCGATCTTGCCCGACTCGACGATCGCATCGCCGCGTTCCATGCGCTTGATGGTGCCGGTGACCATCGAGTCGCCGCGCTCCAGGAAGTCCTGCAGGATCTGCTCGCGCTCGGCGTCGCGGACGCGCTGCAGCACGACCTGCTTGGTGTCCTGGGCGAAACGGCGGCCGAACTCGACCGACTCGATCGGCTCTTCGATGTATTCGTCGACTTCGATGTCGGCGATCTGCTCTTTCGCTTCGAAGTGCAGGATTTCCTGGTCAGGCAGCTGCAGGCCGGCTTCGTCCGGCACCACGTGCCAGCGGCGGAAGGTTTCGAACTCGCCGCTGTCGCGGTCGATGCTCACGCGGATGTCGACGTCGCCCTCGTAGCGTTTTTTCGTGGCCTGCGCCAGCGCGAATTCGAGCGCGCCGAAGACGACCTCTTTATCGACGTTTTTTTCGCGCGCCAGCGCATCAACCAGTAACAAAATTTCGCGACTCATGCTTTGCGACTCCTAAAATCCACCTTCGGCACCAGGCGTGCCTTGTCCAGTTCGGCCAGCGTAAATTCCAATAACGCCGGACCATCCTTGCCTTCAAATTCCAATCCGATCTTCTCGCCTTCCGGTGCATGCAGGATGCCCGTCCAGGTCTTGCGGTTCGCGGTGCCGGGCATCGCGACGCGCAATTTGACGGTGCATTCATGGCCGGCAAAGCGCTCGAAGTCGGCCAGGGTACGCACCGGACGGTCCAGTCCGGGCGACGACACTTCCAGGCGCTCGTAATCCACGTTTTCGACCGTGAACACGTGCGACAGCTGGTGGCTCACCGTGGCGCAATCCTCGACCGAGATCGGTCCTTTTTCGTCCGCTACCGCCGCCGGAAAATCGATGTACACGCGCAGGATGCCTCGCTCGGCACGCTCGATATCGACGAGTTCGTAGCCCAGTCCTCCGACTGTCGTGGCAATCAAATCAAACAGCTGCACTGACTTCTCCAGATTCCCGGTCCGGGTCCGGACCTCGTAAAACGATTCAACAAAAAAAAAATGGGCAACTGCCCATCTTCTTATATTTCCAACCAGATGAAAGTGCCTGCACCAAACTAAACGCTGGGAAGAACTTTAATTGGTTGCGAATTATAACCCGATACAGGGCAGCCCGCAATCGCTGCGCTGCAAAATGAACAGGTATGCAACAGTTTACACCTTTGGCGACCGGAGCGATGAAAGCGCTCTGATTTACGCGCGCAAACATCGTTCCGATCGCCATTGAATCAGCCTCGGCGGCCGCGTCTTGGCATGCCGTTATCGGCCACGCGCGGACCATGCGGACGGCGGTTCTGGCCGGCGCCGGCAAAGCCGAAGGTGGTCTGCAGCGGATCCGGCTGACGCGGACCCTTGCCGCCACCGCCACTGCCGCCACCGCTGCGGCCCTGGCCCTGACCCTGGCCGGCATTCCTGCCCTGACCACCGCCGTTGCGGCCCTGGCCGCCGCCGAAGCCGCCGCCGTTGCCGCCGCGTCCCTGGGCGCCCGGCATGCCGGGCTGGCCGCGGCCGCCCTGCTGGCTGCCCACGCGCGCCACCGGCGGACCGAAGGGGTCGACATTGCGGTTGGCGTCGGCGCGGTCGATGCGATTGCCGTTGCTGCGGTCCTGCGCGGGGCCGCCGCGGTCCTTGCCGCCGCCCTGCTTCTGCTTCTGGCCGCCCTGGCCCTGGCCTTGCCCCTGGCCGGCGCCGCCCTTCTTCTCGATGCCGAAGGCGCTCATGAAGTTGCGAACGTCGTTTTCTTCCATTTCTTCCCAGCGGCCGCGCTTCAGGCCGGTCGGCAGGGTCATCGCGCCGTAACGGGTGCGGATCAGGCGCGAGACGGTCAGGCCGACCGCCTCGAACATGCGGCGCACCTCGCGATTGCGGCCTTCGCCGATCACCACGCGGTACCAGCGGTTGACGCCCTCGCCGCCGCCGTCGGCGATCTTGGTGAAGGACGCCAGGCCGTCTTCCAGCTCGACGCCGGCCAGCAGCTTCTGGCGCATGCCTTCTTCCAGCTCACCCAGGGTGCGCACGGCGTACTCGCGGTCGATGTTATAGCGCGGGTGCATCAGGCGGTTTGCCAGGTCGCCGGAATTCGTGAACAGCAGCAGGCCCTCGGTGTTGAAGTCGAGACGGCCGACGGCCAGCCACTTGCCGGTCTTCATGTTCGGCAGGCGGTCGAACACGGACGGACGGCCTTCCGGATCGTCCGCGCTGACGATTTCGCCGGCCGGCTTGTGGTACACCAGCACGCGCGGCGGCTTGTTGTTGTTCACGCGGCGCTGCAGCAGCTTGCCGTTGATGCGCACGGCGTCGGTCGGCAGGATGCGCTGGCCGATGTGGGCCGGCTCGCCGTTCACCGACACGCGGCCGGCGATGATCAGCTCTTCCATGTCGCGGCGCGAACCCAGGCCGGCCTCGGCCAGCACCTTGTGCAGCTTCGGCGCGTCGTCGTCCGAGGTCAGGTCGCGGCGCGCCTTCGACGGCTGGGCCTGGCCACGCCCGCCCTCGCTGGCGTCGAAATCGCCCGAGGTGACGAAGGAGAACACGGCATCGGCGTCGTTGGGCTTGCCGCCCTTGTTGTCCTTGCCGCCGCGGGTGTTCTTGTTCTTGCCCTGCCCCTGCTGCTTGCCTTGCTGGGCTGCCTGGCCCTGCTGGGCTTGCTGCCCCGGCTGGCCGCCCTGGGCCTGTTGACCCTGCTGGCCTTGCTGGCCGCGCTGCTGGCCTTTCTTGCCTTTCTTCTGGCCCGGGCGCGCGTCGCGGCGCTGCTCGGTGCGCTGTTCGCCACGCGGCTCGGCGTCCTGCTCCGCAGCGGCCTGGGCCGGCTGGGCCGGCTGGGCGGCGACCGCCTCAGCTCCGGCGGTATCGGCCGCCTCGGCTTGCGGACGCGGCTGGCGCGCTTCGCGCACCTGGCGCTGTTCGCGCATCTGGCGCGGTCCGCGCGGCTTGCGCTGGGCGCCGTCCTGCGCATCCTGGCCTTCGGCCTGGCTTGCCGCGGCCGGCTGTGCAGCCGGGGCGGCTTCGGCCGCAGGCGCGGCGGGCGCCGACACCGGTGCTACTGCGGCCTGCTCCACATCGGCCTTCCTGGCGCGCGGCTTGCGGGCCGGCTTGGCGGCCTGCTCCGCCGGCGCAGCCTCAAGCGCCGGCGCGGCGGCCGGGCTGGCTTCGCCTTCGGCCGGCTTGGCGGCGGCCTTTCGGGTGCGCTTCGGCTTGGCCTCCGCAGCGCCTGCTGCGGCGGCTTCCGTCTGCGCGCCCTCGGCGGCGGCCTGCGCGCGCGTGCGGCGCTTCGGCTTGGCGGCCGCGTCCAGCCCTGCTTCGGCAGGGGTCGTCTCGTTGGTGTCGGTTGGATTCATCATTCGTGTTTTACTTATTCGCCGGTTGCGGGCGCAGGTTCGTGTTCATCAAATTGTTGCAGGGCCGCTTCCAGCGCTGCCAGGCTGCGCCCTTCGGTGCCGTCTCCCACCTGCTGCAACGGTGGCAGCTGCGACAGCGAGGCCAGGCCCAGGTCGTCGAGAAATTGCCGGGTCGTGCCCAGCAGGGCCGGCCGTCCCGGCACCTCGCGGTGGCCGAGCACGTCGATCCAGCCCCGGTCTTCCAGCATCTTGATCGTCTGCGAGTTGACGGCCACTCCGCGGATTTCTTCGATATCGCCGCGCGTGACCGGCTGGCGGTAGGCGATGATCGCCAGCGTTTCCAGCGTTGCGCGCGAGTATTTCGGCGGTTTTTCCGATGCGATCCGGTCCAGGTAAGGCTTCATTTCGGGCCGGCTCTGGAAGCGCCAGCCGGATGCCAGGCTGACGATCTCGATGCCGCGGTCCTGCCAGTCCTGGCGCAGTTCTTCCAGCAGAATCTTGATCGTGTCGGCGCCCACGCCCGCGCCAAGCTGCCGGCCGTTCGCATCCACGTCGGCAAACAGTTTCTTCATGCCGTGGATGGTCAGCGGCTCGCGTGCGCACAGCAAGGCGGTCTCGAGGACCTTCTTGGCCTCATCAGTGTTCATAACACCATAGAAAAAATCACATACAAACCGCTCAACGGCTTACGCCCCCGGATGAGACAGTAGCGTTGAAACTGGGTTCCGTGGCCAGGTGGGGAGCACCGGGCGGAGTACCGTAGAAGCCTCAGGGGCCGCTACGCGGCAGCCCGACGGCAAGCGGGCTGCAAAGATTGACTTTCAGGAGAAACGGGCTGCTGGCGCAGGGAGGAAACCAGGCTAAGGAGGCCAGGCTCCAGGGCGTGCCAGGCAAGCGTACGACATCGTTTCTACCAATTGGCGGCCATTGTACCCGATAAAACCCGGAAAGGGCGATGCCGCGCGCAGAGGAACGCGCGGCGGGCGGCCGGCCTGCGCCCGCTCAAGCGCCGAGGCGCTCGGCCAGGATCGCGGAAACGCCCAGGAAGGCCGGATACTCGGCCGTGATCACATAGGTGGGAACGGCCGCCAGGTAGCCGGCGAAGCGGCCCTTCTGCTCGAAACGGCGGCGGAAGCAGGAGCGCGCGAAGCGTTCGCCCAGGCGCGGCACGATGCCGCCGCCAATATAGACGCCGCCCTGCGCGCCGAGGGTGACGGCCAGGTTGCCGGCCACCGTGCCCAGCATGCCGCAGAAGACTTCGACGACTTCCTCGCAGATCGCGCATTCGCCGGCCAGGGCGCGGCGCGAGATTTCCGGCGCGTCCAGCGGCTCGGCCGCCACCTTGCGGTAGTCGGCCAGCGCGCGGTAGATCAGCTCGACGCCGGCGCCGGACAGCAGGCGCTCGGCCGACACGTGCTCGAATTCGCGCCATGCGTATTGCAGGATCGCGACTTCGGTCTCGTTGGCCGGCGAAAAGGTGACGTGGCCGCCTTCGCTGCGCAGCGCGGTCCAGCTCTTGCCATCCGGGGCCGGGACCAGGCCCGACACGCCGAGGCCGGTGCCGGCGCCCAGCAGGCCGATCGGCGCGCCCGTCACCGGCGCACCGCCGCCGACCTGCACCTTGTCGCTGTCGAGCAGCCAGGGCAGCGCCATCGCCAGCGCCTCGAAATCGTTGACCACGACAAAGGTATCGAAGCCGCACTCGCGGCGCAGGGCTTCGATCGAGAATTCCCAGTGGTGATTGGTCATGCGCACCATGTCGCCCATCACCGGGTTGGCGATGGCGATCGCCGCATGGCGCACCGCACCGGCTGCAGCCACTTCCGGCAGAGCGAGATAGGCGCGCATCGCATCGCCGATGGTCGGATAAGCGCTGCAGGCCAGCACCTCGATGTGGTTGACGCGGCCCGGGCCCAGTTCCAGCGCGAAGCGCGCATTGGTGCCGCCGATGTCGGCGAGCAGGCACGGGCTGGCGTGAGCGGCAAGCGGGGTCACGGACGCGGCGGATGGCTGGAGAGCGGAGGATGCAGGTGCAACGGTCATGGCGAATGCTCGGAAACAGATTCCAGAAGCTTAAGGATTTATTGGCTTGCGCGCAAGCGTTTATTGTAGTTTAGGTACATAGACCTGCGATGCGCTGGGAATTGGGCGCAAAAGCGCCACAAATGGCGAGTAGTCGAGCTACCAAGCCAGGGGGCGATTCAGCCGGCTTTCGGCCTGAGTTCGGCTTCCGGCTTGGCCGCGGCGCACTGGGCGTTCCAGGCGTCGAGGCCGCCGCGCAGCGGGCGCGCGCGATGAAAACCGTTGGCGACGAAGGTTTTCGCGACCTGGGCCGCGGTGACGTCGTTCGGGCAGGTGCAATAGACCACGATGTGGCGCTCGCGGTCGAGGGTGGCCATCAGCCGCTCGGGTTTTTCGTCGCCATAGATGAGCGCGCCCGGAATGCCCTCTTCCAGCTGGCGCGCGGTGACGCCGCGGGCGTCGACGATCAGCGGGTCGTGGCCGGCTTCGAGCAGCCCCTTGAGTTCCTCGGCGGTGATGCGCGGCAGGTCGGCGGCGCCGAGGTTGCGGCGGCGCTCTATGTACTTGAGCAACACGAACAGGGCCAACAAGGCGCCCACCACCATCAGCGCGGTGCTGCCGAGGGTCTCGAACCAGCCGATGACATCGTCGACGCTGCCGTGGAACCAGGCGCCCAGGCCCATGCCCACGCCGCTCCACAGCAGGCCGCCCGCCACCGACAGCCAGAAGAAGCGCTGGGTGGTGGTGCCCATGGCGCCGGCCAGCGGCGGCGCGATTGTGTTGAAGCCGGGGATGAACTTGGCCACCACCAGGGACTTGGCGCCCCAGCGCGTGAAATTGTCTTCGGTCTGGCTGACGCAGGAATCCGGCGACAGCGAAATCTTGCACAGCAGGCGCAGCACGCGCTTGCCGTAGAAGCGGCCGGCGCGGAACCAGAAAAAGTCGCTGATCAGGCAGGCCACGACGCTGGCCGCCAGGAACAGCGGCCAGTTTGCGCCCTTGTCCACCGCCAGCGCCCCCGCAATGATCAGCACCGGAAACGCGGGAATCGGCAGGCCGATCTGCTCGAGCAGCACGACGCCGAACACGATCAACGCGCCATACGTAGTAATGAGGTGGGACAGCTGGGCCATGCCGGTATGTTATCGGTAATTCGGGGTCAGAGCACATTTCTCGAAAAATTCGGGGTCAGAGCGATATTTTGAAACCCGGCCGACCTTTCCTGTTCGCCGAGCTTCCGGCCAGATCGACCCTATTATCGAGATAACAAAAAGTGCTCTGACCCCGAATTTTCGCCAAAAAGTGCTCTGACCCCGAATTTTCCGACCCCGAATTTTCAGGCGCCGCGTGGAATGGCGGCGAGCAGGGTTTGGGTGTAGGGGTGCTGGGGGTTGCGGTAGAGCTCGTCCGAGTCGGCCATTTCGACCACGCTGCCGTGATGCATGACCATCACGCGGTCGGAGATGTACTTCACCACCGACAGGTCGTGCGAGATGAAGATGTAGCTCATCTTGTACTCGTCCTGCAGGTCCTGCAGCAGGTTCAGCACCTGGGCCTGGACCGACACGTCCAGTGCCGACACCGACTCGTCGCACACCAGGATCTCCGGCTTCATCGTCAGGCAGCGCGCGATGGCGATGCGCTGGCGCTGGCCGCCCGAGAATTCGTGCGGATAGCGGTGGAAGGCCTGCTCCGGCAGTCCGACCCGCTTCAACAGGTAATGCGCATGCTCGACCCGCTCGGTATCGTTCGCGCCGATGCGGTGGATGCGCATCGGTTCCAGCAGAATCTGGCCCACCGTGAAGCGCGGGTTCAGCGAGGCATAGGGATTCTGGAAGATGATCTGGATCCGGCGCTTATAGGCCTGGTACTCGCGGTCGCTCATCGCCAGCAGGTCGCGGCCTTCGAACAGGGCGCTGCCGCCGGTGGCGCGGTGCAGGCGCAGCAGGGTCAGGCCGACCGTGGTCTTGCCGGAACCCGATTCGCCGACCACGCCCAGGGTCTTCCCGCGCGGCAGGGTGAACGAGACGTCCTTCACCGCCTTGAACTCGCGCTTGCCGAACAGGCCTTCGCGCAGATAAAAACTCTTCGCCAGCCCGCGCACTTCCAGGACATTGTCATCCGACGCAGCATAGCCCCGCGCACGCTGCGGCAGCTCGGCGTCCGCCGTAAAACGCCCGCTCAGATAATCGTCGATGACCGGCAGCCGCACCGGCCGCTCGTCCAGCTTCGGCCGGCAATGCAGCAGCGCGCGCGTATAAGCATCGGCCGGCTGGCCAAGAACCTGAGATGCAGCCCCCTCCTCCCGCACCTCGCCATGCCGCATCACGATCACGCGGTCGGCAATCTCGCCCACCAGCCCCAGGTCGTGGGTGATGAACAGCACCGACATCTGGTGCTTCTTCTGCAGGCGCGCGATCAGCTCCATGATCTGCTTCTGGATGGTCACGTCCAGCGCCGTGGTCGGCTCGTCGGCAATCAGCAGGCGCGGCTCACAGGCGATCGCCATTGCGATCATCACGCGCTGCTGCTGGCCGCCCGACATCTGGCTCGGGTAGGCGTCGATCTTGGCCGCAGGGTCGGGAATGCCGACTTCGTCCAGCAGCTCGAGCGTGCGGGCACGCGCCTGGCGCTTGTCCATGCCCAGGTGCTGGCGCAGCACTTCGCCGATCTGGAAACCGACCGTGAACACCGGGTTCAGCGAGGACATCGGCTCCTGGAAGATCATCGCGATGTCCTTCCCGCACAGCTTGCGCCGCGCCTCGATGGACTGGCCCAGCAGCTCACGACCGTCGAAGCGGATCGAGGAGCCCTCGTGCATGATCGTGGTCTCGACCGGCAGCAGGCCCATCACCGCCAGCGAGCTGACCGACTTGCCGCTGCCGGATTCGCCCACCAGGGCCACGGTGGCGTTCTTCGGCAGGCTGAAGGAGATGCCTTTGACGGCTTCGAAGGTCCGCTTCTTATCGATGCGGAAGGAAACGCGCAAATCGCGCACCTCAAGCAGTACGTCAGGCAAGGGCTGATCAAGCGTCATCTGGAACTCACTTCAATTTCGGATCGAGCGCATCGCGCAGCGCATCGGCAAACAGGGAAAATGCCGTCACCAGCAGGGCCATCGCAGTGGCCGCCGCTGCCAGCTGCCACCACTTGCCGAGGATGAGTTCATTCTGCGCCTCGTTCAACATGCTGCCCCAGGACACCACGCCCACCGGCACGCCGAAGCCCAGGAAGGACAGGATGACTTCGGCCTTGATGAAGCCGACCACCAGGATCGACATCTGCACCAGCGCCACGTGCGAGACATTCGGCAGGATGTGCGAGAACATGCGCCGCCAGGAAGAAGCGCCGATCGCGTCCGCCGCCATCACGTACTCGCGCGCCTTGTGCTTGATGTACTCGGCGCGGATCAGGCGGTAAGGCCCGGTCCAGCCGGTCAGGCCCAGGATCAGCACGATGGTCAGCACGCCCTTGGTCTGCAGCACCGCAGCCACCGTCAGGATCATCAGGATCGAGGGGATCGAAGTGAAGATGCTGTAGAACCAGTTGAACAAATCGTCGACCTTGCCGCCGTAGAAACCGGAGATGGCGCCGAACAGGGTCCCCAGCGCCACCGCCACCACGGCCGCCACCAGACCGACCACGATCGAGGTCTGGCCGCCCTTGATGGTCTTCTTGACGATGTCGTGGCCCCATTTGTCGGCGCCGAAGGGCAAGGTCGATGCCTTCACCACCTGCGCGGCATGGCCATGCGAAGCCAGCTCGGCCTTCAGCGCAGCCAGATCGGAAGCCAGCGGATCGAAGGCATTCGGCGGCGTGGGCGCGGGCGGCCGGCTCAGGGCCGCCAGCGCGGGATCGGGACCGATAAAACCAGGCGGCGCATAGTTCACCGCCACCTCATCCTCCCAGTCGGCAGCCACCAGGCCGGTAGCGGACAGCAGCACCGACAGCAGGAACAGGATCACCACCGCCAGCGCAGCCATCGCGACGCGGTCGGCACGCAGACGCCGCCAGGCGAGCGCCCACAGGCCGGGCGACACATTTTCGATCGTTTGATTCATTCAAATACTCATTTGAGCTGCTTACTTCAGCTGAACCCGCGGATCCACCGCCTGGTACATCAAGTCCGCCAGCAGGTTGAACAGCATGGTCGCCGCGGCCACGTAAACCGTGATCGCCTTGATCACCGGGAAGTCGCTGCGCTCGACCGCCAGGATCACTTCGCGCCCGATGCCCGGGATGCCGAAAAAGCGCTCCAGCAGGAAGGCGCCGATCAGCAGCGCCGGCAGGTTGGCCATGACGTAGGTGATGATGGGGATGGCGGCATTGCGCAGCACGTGCACCCAGACGATGCGGCGCTCTGACAGGCCCTTGGCGCGCGCGGTGCGCACATAGTCCTGGCCCACTTCGTCCAGCACGAAGCTGCGGAACAGGCGCAGGGTCGGCGCCACCGACACCGTCAGGCCGATCAGGATCGGCAGCGTGGCGTAGCGCAGCAGGTTTTCCAGGAAGTGGTCGCCCCAGCCCTGCACCGGGAACAGGCCGAGCTTATAGGCCAGGCCGTACTGGAACACGATGATGTAGACCAGGATCGAGATCGACATGCCGACCGTGCAGGCGACCATCACCATGCGGTCGGTCAGCGAGCCGCGGACGAAGGCAATGGCCAGCGCCAGCGCGATCCCGATCAGGGTCTCCAGCACCGTCAGCGGCACCAGCACCGTCAGCGAGGGCCCCAGCCTGGTCGACAGGATGTGCGAGACCGGCTCGCCGGTGCTCCAGGCATTGCCGAAGTCGAAGCTCAGGATTTGCCTGACGAAGATCCCGAGCTGCACGTACCAGGGCTGGTCCAGGCCCAGCTGCGTGCGGATGTTGGCGATCGCCTGCGCATCCGCCATCTTCCCCGCCAGCAGGTAAGACGGATCGCCGCCGACCCAGTTGAACAGGACAAAAACCAGCACCACGACGCCGGCCATGGTCGGCAGCATCTGCCATAGCCGCCGGAGGATATAAGCAAACATCGGTGATTCCGGATGAAAAACAAAACTATAGACCAGAACGCACCTGTTGCAGAAAAAAAATCTCCCGCCAGCGCGAGGGGAATAGCAATACAACTGTGGCATTTTTGCAATGCCACGTATGAATCATATTGACACTATGTGAAGCCAGGTGTTTTGATGAGCCCGTTAAGTGAAAACATTCTAAATTTTCACTGAACGCCAATTGGTTACATCTAGTGCTCGTACTTCTTGGCATATGCATGCCAAAAATTGCAAGAAAAGCATATGTATTTGTAGTCCAATCTTCAGACCATTTCTTGGAGTAGCAATGTTGAAAAGAAAAGCTGTAGCCCAAGCAGTCACCTTCGCCCTCGCCTACGCGGCCGTGGGCGTCGCCGCCTACGCGCAGGAGACCGCATCCGCCCCGATGCAGCGCGTGGAAGTCACCGGTTCGAGCATCAAGCGCGCCACCGCCGAAACCGCCTCGCCGGTCCAGGTCATCAGCCGTGAAGACCTGGTCAAGTCCGGCAAGGGCACCGTCGCCGAATACCTGCAGACCCTGACCGCCGACGGCGCCGGTTCGCTGCCGACCGGTTTCGGCAACGGCTTCGCCGCCGGTTCGACCGCGATCTCGCTGCGCGGCCTGGGCGCCACCTCGACCCTTGTGCTGCTGAACGGCCGCCGCATGGCCCCGTTCGCGCGCGCCGACGACGGCCAGAAGAGCTTCACCGACCTGTCGACCGTGCCGATGGAAGCGGTGGAACGCATCGAGATCCTGAAGGACGGCGCCTCCTCGACCTATGGCGCCGATGCGATCGCCGGCGTGGTCAACATCATCCTGCGCAAGGACTTCACCGGCCTGGTGACCAAGGTCGAGCTCGGCGAATCGCGCTACCGCGACGCCGAGATGGCCAAGGGCACCCTGACCTGGGGCAAGGGCGACCTGGACAATGACGGCTACAACGTCATGACCAACGTCGAGATCTACAGCAACCACGAACTGATGAACAAGGACCGCGCCGGCCGCAAGTGGATCGGCCAGGGCGACATCCGTCCGTGGGGCTATGCCGCGAACACCCAGTTCGCCGGCGGCTACATCACCCCGGGCGCTTCCAGCCCGACCCCGGCCGGCGCGCTGCGCGATCCGAAGACCGGCAACTACGTCTCGCTGCCGGGCTGCTCGCAGTTCTCGCCGGTCGTGAACCAGGACCCGGCCGGCGGCTGCCTGTGGTACCAGGACCAGTTCCGCTCGATGCAGCCGGCAATCGACGGCTTCAACCTGTACGCGCGTGCTACCCGCAACCTGGACGGCGGCCTGCAGCTGTACGCGGAAGCCGGCTACTCCAAGCGCGACACCTCGTTCACCCTGACCCCGTCGGCCACCAGCTCGACCGTCGCCTTCCCGCCGAACGCGGCCAGCCCGACCGGCGTGATCACCTACGGCAACTCGATCCTGGTGTCAGCCGCGCATCCGCAGAACCCGTACGGCGCCGACGTGCGCCTGCGCTACTCGATGTTCGACGTCGGCCCGCAGACCCGCGCCGTCGACAACGCCTTCAGCCGCATCGTGGTCGGCCTCAAGGGCCAGAAATTCGGCTGGGACTTCGACACCGCCTACCTGCACTCGAAGTCCGAGCTGGACCTGAACTACAGCAACATGATCAACATGAAGGTACTGCAAGCTGCCCTGGGCAACCCGGCCAGCCAGTACTTCCCGTACTACATCGGCACCCAGGCCAGCAAGAACCCGGCCTCGCTGTACGCCGCGATGGTGACGAACGCGACCTCGCACTCGACCACCCAGCTCGACATCGTCGACTTCAAGGCCTCGCGCGAGCTGATGCAGCTGCCGGGCGGCGGCCTGGGCCTGGCCTTCGGCGCCGAGCACCGCCGCGAGAAGCTGGACAACCCGTCGCTGTCGGGCACCTCGGATGGCTCGATCAACGCCTCCTACGTGGCCGCCAAGGGTGACCAGAACATCTCGGCAGTCTTCCTGGAAGTCGCCGCGCCGGTGATCCCGACCGTCGAACTGACCGGTGCGGTCCGCTACGACAAGTACAAGAACTTCTCGTCGACCACCCCGAAAGTGGGCGCCAAGTGGACCCCGCTGAAGACCTTCGCCCTGCGCGGCACCTACTCGGAAGGCTTCCGCGCTCCGGGCCCGGCCGAGGCAGGCACGGACTCCCAGAGCACCGGCAGCTCCTCGGTGCGCGATCCGGTCCGCTGCCCGAACAACGTCCCGGCAGCCGGTGGCGCCACCGCGGCCGACTGCGCGATCTCGATCGGCGCCGTCAAGGTCGGCAACCCGAATCTGCAGCCTGAAACCTCGAAGGGCTACACCCTGGGCATGGTCTGGGATCCGCTGGCCAACACCAGCCTGTCCTTCGACGGCTTCAAGATCCGCCGTGAAAACGAGATCAACCCGCTGTCCTACGTCGAAGCAGCCGCCCTGCCGACCGCGATCCGCAACGACAACAACCTGGTCGTGAACGGCGTCGCGATCCCGAACACCGGCACCCTGCTGCTGTCGAACGCACCGTACCAGAACTCGAGCTTCACCGAGATCAAGGGCGTGGACGTCGACGTCAAGCAGCGCGTCCGCCTGGGCGATTACGGCCGCGCCGTGTTCGGCCTGACCTGGACCCACATCGCTTCGTGGGTGCGCGCCGAGAAGAGCGGCACGCGCTTCCAGTACGCCGGCACCCACGGCAACTGCGACACCTCGAACTGCGCCGGTACGCCGAAGGACAAGATCAGCGCCAGCGCCTCGTGGGACTACAGTAACAAGCTGAACGTGACCGCGACCGCCAACTACCGCGCCGACATGCAGAACGTGTACTTCGCCGGCGACAAGTGCGCCTCGAGCTTCGCGAACGGTTCGGCCGCACCGGGCAACTGCCGCCTGGCCTCGTTCACCACCCTGGACCTGTCGGCACGCTACAACGTGACCCGCCAGCTGCAGATCTACGGCTCGATCCAGAACCTGTTCGACAAGATCGCGCCGCTCGATCCGCTGACCTACGGCGGCATGAGCTACAACCCGATGGACGCCAGCGGCGCCATCGGCCGCTACTTCAAGGCCGGCCTGCGCTGGACGATGTAAGTCAGCAGCGCGGCAACCCCGCGCTTCATCGGCGTCGCCCCCGCGAAGGCGGGGTTCGGTGCTTGGCAAAACGGCGAACCTCGGTTCGCCGTTTTTTATTGTATTGCTGTCGATAAATCTTACAGAAGTTAAAGATTTAGACGCCAGGGGTTTTTAACTTCTTGTTTTTTTAAGTAAATACGTGCCTGGCATTGCTTTTGCTTATAACGCGGTGTTGTTCACCTTTGGTCAGCAATTCGCTTCTGCCACTCATAAATTAGGGATTACCATGAAAGCACTTACCGCAGCAGTCCTCGTATCGACCTTGTTCGCGTCGACTATGGCATCGGCAGCCATCATCACTTCCAACATTGACGCAATCCTGCCACCATCAGGCTTTAAACTGTACGACCTGGATGGCGACGCTGTGAACGATCTCGGTCTGGCCCGTGACTGCTGCACCCCGAACCAGACCTACATCAATGGCGAAAGTTTTGCTACCAGTTTCCAGTCAGCATGGGTCAACGCTGGTTCGGTCGTCGATGGTTCGCTCAACTGGGTATCCCACACCTATGGCTACACCCCAGTCGCGAATACGCTAGCTGGTGCTAACTACCTGGCCGTTCGTAACACATCGATCGGTAACTATTTCGGCTATCTCACCATTAACTATCAGGGCGGCGAGCAAATCCTGGCGAGCTACACCTACGACAATACCGGCGCAGCGATCACGGTCGGCGACACTGGCGACGTGCCCGAGCCGGCAACGCTGGCGCTGCTGGGCATGGGCCTGGCCGGCATCCGCCTGCAGCGCCGCCGCAAGCTGCCCGCCTGATTGTTGTCGATAAGGACTTACTCCTGGCGCACCCGCCGCTGGCGCACCGCCGCCGCCAATCCCTCCAGCACGCCGACACTGGTCTCCCAGTCGATGCAGCCGTCGGTCACCGACTGGCCGTAGGTCAGCTCCTGCCCCGGCACCAGGTCCTGGCGCCCCGCCACCAGGTGGGACTCGACCATCACGCCGACGATGCGGTCGTCGCCGCTTGCTATCTGGCCGGCGATGTCGGCGCACACCGGCACCTGGTTCTGCGGGTTCTTGCTCGAGTTCGCGTGCGAGGCGTCGATCATCAGGCGGCTGGCCAGGCCGTTGGCGGCCAGTTGCTTGCAGGCGTCCTCGACGCTAGCGGCGTCGTAGTTCGGCGCTTTTCCGCCGCGCAGGATGATGTGGCAGTCCTCGTTGCCCGCGGTCGACACGATCGCCGAATGGCCGCCCTTGGTCACCGACAGGAAGTGGTGAGGCTGCGAGGCCGCCTTGATGGCGTCGGCTGCGATCTTGATGTTGCCGTCGGTGCCGTTCTTGAAGCCGACCGGGCAGGACAGGCCGGAAGCCAGCTCGCGGTGCACCTGCGACTCGGTGGTCCTGGCGCCGATCGCGCCCCAGCTCACCAGGTCGGCGATGTACTGCGGGCTGATCACGTCGAGGAACTCGGTGCCGGCCGGCAGGCCCAGCTCGTTGATGTCGCGCAGCAGCTCGCGCGCCATGCGCAGGCCGTCGTTGATGCGGAAGCTGTTGTCCATGTAGGGGTCGTTGATCAGACCCTTCCAGCCGACCGTGGTGCGCGGCTTCTCGAAGTACACCCGCATCACGATCTCCAGCTCGCCGGCAAAGCGCGTGCGCTGCTCGGCCAGGCGGCGCGCGTACTCCATGGCCGCCTTCGTATCGTGGATCGAGCACGGGCCGATCACCACCAGCAGGCGGTCGTCCTGGCCGTGCAGGATGCGGTGCAGCGCCACGCGCGCGGCGGCCGCGGTCTGCTCGGCCGCCGGCGTCACCGGAAACTCGCGGATCAGGTGCGCCGGCGGCGTCAGTTCCTTCATTTCGCGGATGCGTAAATCGTCGGTACGTGGCATTGCTGTTCTCCGTTCTGTAAATGAAAAAACCGCCATCGCTGGCGGTTTTTCTGGAATTTTGCGTCGGACTTCGTTCTGCTGTCGCGTGAACCTGCCGCTACTCCACCGCCGTTGGGCTGGAATGGCTAAACCAAAAATAAAAGGTAAAGGAGGCAGTGTGGCGCATGGTGTCGTCCGGGATGGTCCGACTGACTATAACAACAATATATGAGCATTGGCAAGCGCTTTATCCGCAACACGCCGTCGGATGCGAATGTCCTTACAGGCGATCCGGTTGCATGAATCCGACACCGTTCCGGGGTCTCCCAGAGACGGTTGAGGGATGTCAGTCGCTTATGCCGTTGGAATGCAAAAGTCGCGGCATGCCCCGGCCAATCCGGCAGGGATCCCCATAGCCACTGGAGTTGGACATGACTGAAACCCCTATATCCCTATCCGTGCGCCGTCTGTTCGCCGGTGGCGGCGCCGTCGGCCTGGCCCTGCTCGCCTTGCCGGCGCCGGCCGCGGCGCAGGAGGCCGCGCCCGCGCCCAAGATCCAGCGCGTCGAGATCACCGGCTCGAACATCCGCCGCTCGGAAGCCGAGACCGCCTCGTCGGTCATCGCCGTGAACCGCGCCGACATCGAAAAATCCGGCAAGGCCACCGTCGCCGAACTGCTGCAGACCCTGGCGGTCGACAACCAGGGCTCGGTACCGACCACCTTCGGCAACGGCTTCGCCTCCGGCGCCTCCGGCATCTCCCTGCGCGGCCTGGGTGCGGCCTCGACCCTGGTGCTGCTGAACGGCCGCCGCATGGCGCCCTACGGCCTTGCCGACGACGGCCAGAAGCAGTTCTCCGACCTCAACGTGATCCCCAGCGACGCCGTCGACCGCATCGAGGTGCTGAAGGACGGCGCCTCGGCCATCTACGGCTCCGACGCCATCGCCGGCGTGGTCAACGTCATCCTGCGCAAGGACTACACCGGCACCACGATACGCGCCTCGCGCGGCGCGACCCAGGACTGGGACGGCAAGCGCACCAATGTCGCGTACACCCAGGGCTTCGGCAACCTCGACACCGACCGCTACAACCTGCTGTTCAGCCTCGAGTACAAGAAGTTCGACGAAATCTGGTACCGCGACCGCGCCGACCGCGACTACATCGGCCGCATCGACCTGCGGCCCTGGGGCTATTCGGCCAACGAGGCGCTGGGCGGCACCGGCGCCATCGTGCCGAACAGCGGCGCGGCCGGCAACGCCATCAACGGCAACGTGCGCAATCCGGCCGACATCGCCAACTACTACAACCGCGGCAACCTGGCCGGACCCGGCTTCACCCGGACCTTCCCGGGCGCGGCCTGCGCCAACCTGACCTCGCACCCGCAGGGCGATCCCGGCGGCGGCTGCATCATCGACTCGACCCAGGAATACAACCAGATCGAGCCCAAGCAGGAAAACCTGAGCTTCTTCACACGCGGCACCTGGCAATTCACGCCCGACATCCAGCTCTACAGCGAACTGAACTGGTACACCAGCCAGAGCGACACCTCGACCACGCCCTCGGCAATCAGCACATCGGTGGGCTATCCCGGCGGGCCGGTCAACAACGCCGGCGTCCAGCTCGGCGCGTCCCACCCGGACAACCCCTACTTCGGCACCGCCGCGCGCCTGCGCTACCTGGCCTGGGACGTCGGTCCGCGCCGTTCGGGCATCGAGTCGAACTTCATCCGCTGGCTGGGCGGCGCCAAGGGCAGCAATTTCGGCTGGGACTGGGACAGCTCGCTGCTGTTCTCGCACAGCCACGTGAACAACATCCGGACCGGCTACCTGCAGCGCGACGTCACCTTCGCCCTGCTCGATCCGAGCCCCACCAACATCGCCAACGCGCTGCTGAACAGCCCGGCGTATGCGGCCCTGCCGATCGGTACGGTCTGGCGCATCGGCGAGAACGCCGGCCTGAACTCGCCGGAACTGTACGCGGCCCTGTCGCCCACCATCGGCAACCGCGCCAACAGCAAGATCGGCCAGTGGGACTTCAAGGCCACGCGCGAGTTCGGCGGCATGCCTTGGCTGGCCGGCCCGCTGGGCCTGGCGCTCGGCGGCGAATGGCGCCACGAGAAGACGGAGCTGCAGCCGACCTCCGGCACCGAGCGCGGCAACATCATCGGCCTGGGATATTCCGCCTATGCCGGCCAGCGCAACGTGTTCGCGCTGTACGGCGAGGCCCTGGCGCCGCTGCCCTACAACATCGAAGCCTCGGCGGCGCTGCGCTGGGACCATTTCACCGACGTCGGCAACTCCTACACCCCGAAATTCGGCCTGAAGTGGACCCCGATGCGCGAGTTCGCCCTGCGCGGCACCTTTGCCCGCGGCTTCCGCGCGCCGAGCCCGGCCGAGAACGGCGTCGGCGGACTGGCTGCCTTTTCTACGGCGGCCGATCCCCTGCGCTGCGCACTCGGCGTGACCAGCGTCTGCAATCCCGCCGCCATCGCCCTGATCACCTCACCCAATCCCGACCTGTCGCCGGAGCGCTCGCGCAGCTACAACCTGGGCATGATCTGGGACCCGCTGCCGCGCACCAGCATCTCGGTCGACTACTGGACCATCAAGCGCAAGAACGAGATCAACCAGGACCAGGTGGATGCGGCCATCGCCGCCGGCAGCGTGGTGCGCGACCCGGCCAGCGTCAGCAACATCCCGGGCGACCCCGGCGCCATCACCGCGGTGCTGACGCGCTACGTCAACTCGGCCCAGACCAAGGTGCGCGGGCTCGACATCGACGCCCGCTACGCCCACCGGCTGCCGGACAACTGGGGCATGGCCACCTTCGACATCAAGTACACCCACATGTTCGAGTGGACCCGCACCGAGCGGGACGGCAGCTCGCGCGATTTTGCCGGCACCCACGGCAACTGCGACGTTACCAACTGCACCGGCACGCCGGACAACCGCGCCAACCTGCGTCTCGGCTGGGAACGCGACGCCTGGCGGGTCTCGGCCAACGTGAACTTCCGCGGCAAGCTGGACAACCGGCTGTTCAAGGACGATCCGGATTGCGCCAGCCACCTGGCGAACGGCGCCGACGCGCCCGGCGACTGCGAACTGGCCTCCTTCACCACGCTCGACCTGGTCGCGCGCTGGAAGCCGATGCCGAAATGGGAAATCTTCGGCTCGATCGAAAACGTGTTCGACAAGGTCGCGCCGCTCGATCCCCTCACCTACGGCGCCCAGGCCTACAACCCGCTCGACTATGCCGGCGCCCGCGGCCGCTACTACCAGCTGGGCGCACGCTATTCCTTCTAAATGGAGTTGGACATGACTGAAACCCCACTATCCCGCTCGATACGCCGCCTGTTCGCCGGGGGCGGCGCCGTCGGCCTGGCCCTGCTCGCCCTGCCGGCCCCTGGCCTGGCCCAGGAAGCCGCGCCCGCTCCCGAGGCCAAGCCGGTTCCCCGCGTCGAGATCACCGGTTCGAACATCCGCCGCTCCGAAGCCGAAACGGCGTCGTCGGTGATCACCATGAACCGCGCCGACATCGAGAAGTCCGGCAAGGCCAGCGTGGCCGAGCTGCTGCAGACCCTGGCGGTCGACAACCAGGGCTCGGTGCCGGCCAGCTTCGGCGCCGGCTTCGCGGCCGGCGCCTCCGGCATCTCCCTGCGCGGCCTGGGCGCGGCCTCGACCCTGGTGCTGCTGAACGGCCGCCGCATGGCGCCCTACGGCCTTGCCGATGACGGCCAGAAGCAGTTCTCCGACCTCAACATCATCCCCAGCGACGCGGTCGACCGCATCGAGGTCCTGAAGGACGGCGCCTCGGCCATCTACGGTTCCGACGCCATCGCCGGCGTGGTCAACGTCATCCTGCGCAAGGACTACACCGGCACCACCATGCGCGCCGAGCGCGGCATCACCAAGTACTGGGACGGCCACGAAACCACGGCCGCCATCACCTCGGGCTACGGCAACCTCGACACCGACCGCTACAACTTCCTGTTCAGCGTCGAATACAAGAAGTTCAATCCGATCTGGTATCGCGACCGGACCAGCCGCGACTGGATCGGCAAGGACGACCTGCGACCCTGGGGTTATTCGTCGGAACAGGGCCTCGGCGGCGTCGGCGCCATCATTCCCGGCAGCGGCACCGCCGGCAGCGCCATCAACGGCAACGTGCGCCCGGTCGGCTCGACCGACGATTTCGTCAACCGCGGCACCTTGATCCCGGCTGCGGCCTGCTCGCGCTTCACCTCGCACCCGCAGGGCGACCCCGGCGGCGGCTGCGTGATCGACGCCGACAATCTCTACAACCAGGCCATACCGAAGCAGGAAAACCTCAGCTTCTTCGCGCGCGGCACCTGGCAGCTAAACCCGGCCATCCAGGCCTACAGCGAGCTCAACTATTACACCAGCCAGACCAGCACCGCGGCCGCACCCTCGGGGGTCAGCGCCTCGGTCGGCTATCCCGGCGGCCCGGTCAGCAACAGCATCAACCGCCTCGGCCCGACCCACCCGGAC
>NZ_CAKKMV010000012.1 GCF_918697865.1 Massilia sp. Bi118
AAGCGCTTGCACCCCTTGTCCGCGTTGTGTCGCTCGACACAACGATTGAACACAGCGCGTGGAAGACCCTTTAAAAGCGCCTGGAAAGTGGTTATCGTAGACATGGTTGCAGGTTTAGGTTGTGAGCATGAGAACTCAGGGTTTTAGTACCCTTAACCTTTACCTGCAACTCCTTTCCGATGGTCTACTACCAGCTCAACTGTCAATTATCTTGGACAGCAGTGCGCGCAGGCGGGAACCCAAGTTTGGTGGAGCTAAGGTAACGCACGCAGAACTTGGATTCCCGCCTGCGCGGGAATGACGAGGTATGTTGCATTTAGTGCAACGGCTCCAATCACCGCCTGCAATTCCCCCCAACAGCTACGCTATAATCATTTTCTTTATATAGCATGCTGCCCTCACACGCCCCTACGACATGAAATCCACCGAAATACGCGAAAAGTTCCTCAAATTCTTCGAGTCCAAAGGTCATACCATTGTCCGCTCGAGCCCGCTCGTGCCGGGCAACGACCCGACGATGTTGTTGACCAACAGCGGCATGGTGCAGTTCAAGGACGTGTTCTTGGGCCTGGATTCGCGTCCGTACAAGCGCGCCACCACCGTGCAGCGCTGCGTGCGCGCCGGCGGCAAGCACAACGACCTGGAAAACGTCGGCTACACCGCGCGCCACCACACCTTCTTCGAAATGCTGGGTAACTTCAGCTTCGGCGACTACTTCAAGCGCGACGCCATCAACTTCGCCTGGGAGCTGCTGACCAAGGTCTACGCGCTGCCGGCCGAGAAGCTGACCATCACCGTCTACTTCGAAGACGACGAAGCCTACGACATCTGGGCCAACGAAATCGGGGTGCCGAAAGAGCGCATCATCCGCATCGGCGACAACAAGGGCGCGCGCTACGCCTCCGACAACTTCTGGCAGATGGCCGACACCGGCCCCTGCGGTCCGTGCACCGAGATCTTCTACGACCACGGCGCCGACATCTGGGGCGGCCCTCCGGGCTCGCCGGAAGAAGACGGCGACCGCTTCATCGAGATCTGGAACTTAGTGTTCATGCAGTTCAACCGCGATGAATCCGGCGTCCTGACCCCGCTGCCGAAGCCTTCGATCGACACCGGCATGGGCCTCGAGCGCCTGGCCGCGGTGCTGCAGCACGTCCACTCGAACTACGAGATCGACCTGTTCCAGGCCCTGATCCGCGCTGCCGCCCGCGAAACCGGCACGACCGACCTCGAGTCGAAGTCGCTGCGCGTGATCGCGGACCACATCCGCGCCGCGTCCTTCCTGATCGTCGACGGCATCATCCCGAGCAGCGAAGGCCACGGCTACGTCCTGCGCCGCATCATCCGCCGCGCGCTGCGCCACGGCCACAAGCTGGGCCAGACGAAACCCTTCTTCTTCAAGCTGGTCGAAGACCTCGACATCGAAATGGGCGGCGCCTATCCGGAACTGCGCGAAGCGAAGGCCCGCGTGATGCAGGTGCTGAAGGCCGAGGAAGAGCGCTTTGGCGAGACCCTGGAAAACGGCATGAAGATCCTGGAAGCGCAACTCGCCAGGGATCCGCAGAACCTAGACGGCGCCACCGCCTTCACCCTGTACGACACCTATGGCTTCCCGCTGGACCTGACCGCCGACATCTGCCGCGAGCGCAACGTCACGCTGGACGAGGCAGGCTTTGCCGCCGCCATGGAGCAGCAGAAGAAGACCGCGCGCGCCGCCGGCAAGTTCAAGATGGCCGCCAACGTCGAGTACGCGGGCGAGAAGAACAAGTTCGTCGGCTATGACTCGCTGGTGCACAACAGCCACGTCGTCGCGCTGTACGCCGACGGCGTGAAGGTGGAGGAGCTGAAGGCCGGCCAGGACGGCATCGTGGTGCTGGACACCACCCCGTTCTACGCCGAATCCGGCGGCCAGGTCGGCGACAAGGGCCTGATCAAGGCCGGTAACGGTACCTTCGAAGTCGAAGACACCCTGAAGATCCAGGCTGACGTCTTCGGCCACCACGGCGTGCTGCAGTCGGGCTCCCTGAAAGTGGGCGACACGGTCGATGCGCAGGTCGATGAAGCCAAGCGCGCGCGCACCATCCGCAACCACTCGGCCACCCACCTGATGCACAAGGCGCTGCGCGAAGTGCTCGGCTCCCACGTCCAGCAGAAAGGCTCGCTGGTCGATCCGGACAAGACCCGCTTCGACTTCGCCCACAACGCCCCGCTGACCGCTGAAGAGATCGCGAAGGTCGAGCAGATCGTCAACGCCGAGATCCTGCAGAACCACCCGACCCAGTCGCACCACATGTCGATGGACGACGCCATCAAGCACGGCGCGATGGCCCTGTTCGGCGAGAAGTACGGCGACACCGTGCGCGTGCTGGACATCGGCTCCTCGAAAGAGCTGTGCGGCGGCGTGCACGTCACCCGCACCGGCGACATCGGCCTCTTCAAGATCGTCTCGGAAGGCGGCGTCGCCGCCGGCATCCGCCGCGTCGAGGCGGTGACGGGCGAGGGCGCACTGGCATGGGTGCAGGCGACCAGCCGCAAGCTCCAGGAAGCCGCGGCCAGCCTGAAGACCGGCCCGGACGAACTGCCGTCGCGCATCAACCAGGTGCAGGACCAGGTCAAGGCGCTGGAGAAGGAAGTCAACGCGCTGAAGTCGAAGCTGGCAGCGGGCCAGGGCGACGAGCTGGCCGGCCAGGCCGTCGAGATCAACGGCGTCAAGGTGCTGGCCGCGACCATGGAAGGCGCGGACGTCAACGCCCTGCGCGAGACCATGGACAAGCTGAAGGACAAACTGAAGACCGCCGCCATCGTGCTGGCCTCGGTGGCCGACGGAAAGGTCAGCCTGATCGCCGGCGTCACCAAGGACGCCACCGGCAAGGTCAAGGCCGGCGAGCTGGTCAACTTTGTCGCCCAGCAGGTGGGCGGCAAGGGCGGCGGCCGCCCGGACATGGCCCAGGCCGGCGGCACCGACGCTGCTGCGCTGCCGCAGGCGCTGGCCGGGGTGGCTGGCTGGGTGGGTGAGCGGGTTTAAATAGTTCGACCTACGTCGTCCCCGCGCAGGCGGGGACCCAAGTTTGCTTGCGCTAACGTAACGCAAACAGAACTTGGGTCCCCGCCTCCGCGGGGACGACGTTTATTGGGAACTTTCAGGCCAGTTCAAAGGAATACAGGAGAGCGTCGCGCGCACTCCCCCAATCCTTGAACCCTCACCTGGGAGACCCCCATGAAACGCCTGTCCCTTCTCGGCGCGGCGCTGCTCGCCTGCGCCCCCATCCACGCCGCCGACTTCAGCGGCAACTGGTCCCTCGACCGCACCCGCAGCACCAATCTCCCGCCTTACTACAGCCAGGTCACCACGCACCGCCTCAGCACGGCGCAGGACGGCAAACAACTCACGGTCGAGGTCGCCATCGAAGGCGCCAGGCCGGAGCCGGAGCAGGGCCGCTTCGTCTACCGCTTCGACGGCACGCCGACCACCGCCGTGACGCTGGTGCGCACGCCCGAAGGCCGCCAGGAGGCGCCGACCACCATGAAGGCCAGCATGGACGGCGCGGGACGGCTGCATGTCGATATCGTGCGCGAGTTCGGCCTGACCGGCGGCATTGTGCGGGGCCGCAGCAGCGAGGACTGGAGCCTGAGCCCGGACGGCCGGACGCTCACGGTTCGCCAGGCGCGGCCGAACATGGTGTCAAACCTGGTCTTCGTGAGGATGTAAAGTTCCTGTTCCTCGGATGTTCCATGAACTATAATAGTCGTTGTTAAAATGCAACGACAGGATGCGTCTTTTGGTGCGGTGCGTCATAATCCCGCAATTGGAGTACTATGCGGGAATCTGCCCCACTTACGCAGGCATATCGATGAGCGAAACCATACTTGATACCGGCACCATCGAGGTCCAGAAAGACCTCGATGCGCGTGGCTTGAACTGCCCGCTGCCTATCCTGAAGGCCAAGAAGGCCCTCGCCGAACTGACGAGCGGCGAAGTCCTGCGCATCGTCGCGACCGACACCGGTTCCGTGCGCGACTTCCAGGCCTTTGCCAAGCAGACCGGCAACGCGCTGCTGGCCCACACCCACATCAACGGCGAATTCACCTTCTGGCTGCGCCGCAAGTAAGCGCGCCTTACCGGACGGGGCAGGGCGGCAGCGGCCCCGTATGACATCAGATTGAACAGACAAGCTTCCCGTAAAATTAGGGGATTTCTTCTACCTGAAAAACGCACGATCGTGCTTTAATTCTGTGTTGAAGCAGTTTTGCTCTTATAATTCGGATCATTTTTAGTCAGTCACTCATTCCATTTTTCAAAGGCCCACTATGAAAGTCCTGGTACCCGTCAAACGCGTGGTCGACTACAACGTCAAGGTCCGCGTCAAGTCCGACGGCAGCGGCGTCGATATCGCCAACGTCAAAATGTCGATGAACCCGTTCGACGAGATCGCGCTGGAAGAGGCGACTCGCCTGAAGGAAGCCGGCAAGGTCACCGAGATCGTGGCCGTGACCTGCGGCGTGACCCAGGCCCAGGAAACCCTGCGTACCGGCATGGCCATCGGCGCCGACCGTGGCATCCTGGTCGAGACCGGCGCCGAGATCGAGCCACTGGGCGTGGCCAAGGTGCTGAAGGCCCTGGCCGACAAGGAACAGCCGCAGCTGATCATCCTGGGCAAGCAGGCAATCGACGACGACTCGAACCAGACCGGCCAGATGCTGGCGGCGCTGCTGGGCTGGCCGCAAGCGACTTTCGCCTCGAAAGTCGTGCTGGAAGACGGCAAAGTGACCGTGACCCGCGAAGTGGACGGCGGCCTGGAAACCGTGGCACTGACCCTGCCGGCCATCGTCACCACCGACCTGCGCCTGAACGAGCCGCGCTACGTGACGCTGCCGAACATCATGAAGGCCAAGAAGAAGCCGCTCGAGACCATCAAGCCGGAAGACCTGGGCGTCGACGTGACCCCGCGCCTGAAGACGCTGAAAGTGTCGGAGCCGGCCAAGCGCTCGGCCGGCATCAAGGTCCCGGACGTGGCGACCCTGGTGGCCAAGCTGCGTACCGAAGCCAAAGTCATCTAATACAGAATCGAGAATAGGGAACATCATGGTCGCACTCGTTATTGCTGAACACGACAACGCCTCGCTGAAGGGCGCCACCCTGAACACCGTGACCGCTGCCGCCCAGTGCGGCGGCGAGGTGCACGTGCTGGTCGCCGGCGCCGGCTGCTCGCTTGTGGCCGAGCAGGCCGCGAAGATCGCAGGCGTTAGCAAAGTGCTGGTCGCCGATGCGCCGCACTTCGCCGACGGCCTGGCCGAAAACGTCGCCGAGCAGATCCTGGCGGTTGCAGGTTCGTACTCGCACATCCTGGCCCCGGCCACCGCCTACGGCAAGAACATCCTGCCGCGCGTCGCCGCCAAGCTGGACGTGGCCCAGATCTCGGAAATCACCAAGGTCGATTCGCCCGACACCTTCGAGCGTCCGATCTATGCCGGTAACGCCATCGCCATCGTGCAGTCGGGCGACAAGGTCAAGGTCATCACCGTGCGCAGCACCGGCTTCGACGCCGCCGCAAGCGAAGGCGGTTCCGCTGCCGTGGAAGCCGTGTCGGCCGTCGCCGATTCGGGCAAGTCGTCCTTCGTGGGCCGCGAACTGGCCAAGTCGGACCGTCCGGAACTGACCGGCGCCAAGATCGTCGTCTCCGGCGGCCGCGGCATGGGCTCGGGCGACAACTTCAAGCTGCTCGAACCGCTGGCCGACAAGCTGGGCGCCGCCATGGGCGCCTCGCGCGCCGCCGTCGACGCCGGCTACGTGCCGAACGACTGGCAGGTCGGCCAGACCGGCAAGATCGTCGCCCCGACCCTGTACATCGCAGTCGGCATCTCGGGCGCCATCCAGCACCTGGCCGGCATGAAGGACTCGAAGACCATCGTCGCCATCAACAAGGACCCGGAAGCGCCGATCTTCTCGGTGGCCGACTACGGCATCGTGGGCGATTTGTTCGAGGTCGTGCCGGCGCTGGTCAAGGAACTGGGCTGATAGTTATACCGTCGTTCCCGCGAAGGCGGGAACCCAAGTTTGCCAGCATACTGACAGCTTCAATCGCTAGTAGTAAGCGCCGGACCTGGGTTCCCGCCTTTTTTGCAAGCGACGATTGACGTATACGTAAACGAAAGAACTAGGAGACCACGGTGAGCTACAACGCCCCCCTGAAAGACATGCTGTTCGTCGTGAACGAACTGGCCAACCTGGCCGAGATCAACCAGCTCCCCGGCTGCGAAGACGCGACCCCGGACACCGTCGAAGCGGTGCTGGAAGAGAGCGCGAAATTCTGCGGCGGCGTGGTCGCCCCGCTGAACCATGCCGGTGACAAGGAGCCGAGCTTCTGGCACGACGGCCAGGTCACCACCACCAAGGGCTTCAAGGAAGCCTTCCGCGGCTTCGCCGAAGCCGGCTGGCAGGGTGTGCAGCACCCGGCCGAATTCGGCGGCCAGGGCCTGCCGAAGCTGGTCGCGACCCCGTGCGTCGAGATGCTGCACGGCGCCAACCTGGCGTTCGCGCTCGTGGCCCTCCTGACCGACGGCGCCATCGAAGCGCTGCTGACCGCCGGCACCGAAGAACAGAAAGCCCGCTTCATCGAGCCGCTCATCTCCGGCAAGTGGACCGGCACCATGAACCTGACCGAGCCGCAGGCGGGCTCCGACCTGGCCGCCGTGCGCACCCGCGCCGTGCCGCAGGGCGACGGCACCTACAAGATCTTCGGCACCAAGATCTTCATCACCTACGGCGAGCATGACATGGCCGAGAACATCATTCACCTGGTCCTGGCGCGCACGCCGGACGCGCCCCCGGGCGTGAAGGGGATCTCGCTGTTCATCGTGCCGAAGTTCATGGTCAACGAAGACGGCTCGCTGGGCGAGCGCAACGACGCCCACTGCGTCTCGATCGAACACAAGCTGGGCATCAAGGCCAGCCCGACCGCGGTCCTGCAGTTCGGCGACAACGGCGGCGCCATCGGCACCCTGGTCGGCGAAGAGAACCGCGGCCTCGAGTACATGTTCATCATGATGAACGCGGCCCGCTTCGGCGTCGGCATGCAGGGCGTCGGCCTGGCGGAACACGCCTACCAGCAGGCGGTGGCTTTCGCCAAGGAGCGCGTGCAGTCGCGCGCCGTCGAAGGTTCGAGCGGCCCGGTCGCCATCATCAACCACCCGGACGTGCGCCGCATGCTGATGTCGATGCGTTCGCAGACGGAAGCTGCGCGCGCGCTGGCCTACGTGGGCGCGGCCTACAGCGACCTGGCCCACAGCCACCCGGATGAAGCGACCCGCAAGGCCAACCTGGCGATCTACGAATACCTGGTCCCGGTCATCAAGGGCTGGTCGACCGAGATGTCCGAGAACGTCGCGCGCGACGGCGTGCAGGTGCACGGCGGCATGGGCTTCATCGAAGAGACCGGCGCGGCCCAGCACTACCGCGACGCCAAGATCCTGACCATCTACGAAGGCACCACCGCGATCCAGGCCAACGACCTGGTCGGCCGCAAGACGGCGCGCGACGGCGGTGCGGTGGCGAAATCGGTCATTGCTCAAGTGCGCGCTACGGAAGCTCAATTGAGCGAGCAGCAGGGCGCGGATTTTGCCGCGATCCGCGAGCAGCTGGCGGCCGGCAGCGCCGCACTCGAGCAGGTGGTCGACTTCGTGGTGGCCAACACCAAATTGGACCCGCGCGCCGTGTTCGCCGGCAGCGTGCTCTACCTGAAGCTGGCCGGCATCGTGCTGGGCGGCTGGCAGATGGCGCGCGCGGCGCTGGTGGCGCAGCAGAAGCTGGAAGCGGGCGAGGGCGATGCCGCCTTCTACCGCGCCAAGATCGGTACTGCGCGCTTCTTCGCCGACCACGTGCTGTCCGGCGCGGCCGGCCTGCGCCATGCGATCGTCGACGGCAGCGCCGGTGTGCTGGCGCTGGAGGTCGAGCAGTTCTGATTGAGCTGGCAGCGTAGGCGCTGCATTCTCGATACAAGGGCAGCCTGCGGGCTGCCTTTTTTCATTGCGTCGCCGCGCACTTGAGCTTTCTTAAACTTGAGCTCAACCCGTGCCGCATAGAATCAGCTCATCCGCATTCACCTGAGGAGCGAGCATGATTTCCATGAAGCCGAGACGTGTGTTGCAGATGACGATGACCCTGGCGGTGCTGTCCGCGCTTGCCGCCTGCGGCGGTGGCGGCGATGATTCCTCCTATACGCCTGTCCCCGATCCGCAGACCCCGACCTCGCCGACGGGGCCGACGGGGCCGACCACCCCGACCAATCCGCCGACCGACCCGGCGCCGCCCGACGAGATCGTCGTGAGCCTCGCCGATGCCTGGTCGGACATCGGGCTCACCATCAGCACCAGCGTGCGGACCTGGCCCGACTGGGTCGGCACCGGCCAGCCCGTCGACGGCGTCGGCTGCGCAAAGAACGAGAACTACCACATCCACACGCTGCTCACGATCTACCGCGACCGCGCCCGCCTGGCGATGCCGGACATGGTAGGCCGCAGCGGCTGCACCTACGAGCTGCACACCCACGATGCCTCGGGCGTCATCCACATCGAGACCGACGTGCCGAAGAAGTTCATGCTGAGCCAGTACTTCTCGCTATGGCGCCAGCCCTATACCGGCAGCAATATCGCCGGGCTGAGCGGACCTTTCCGCTTCTATCTGATCGAGGGCGGCAAGCTCACGCGCTACGTCGGCGACCCGATGGCGATCGAGCTGAAGGCCTACCGCGAAATCGTGATCCTGAGCGGAAAGAATCCGCCACCGGTGCTGCCGAAATATCGGTGGACACCAGGATTATGAATCAGCCGTAAGCGCCGCCTGTCCACAATAAGTCGAACAGGCGCGACAGCATCGCAATGACGCTGGTCGCGCCCACCAGCATGGTCAGCACCAGCAGCACCGCCAGGATCCAGTGCGAGTGCGATTTGCGGCTGGATGCCGGGTTGAATTTTGCATCCCATTTCTCGTCCGGCGTCAGGCCGATGACCAGCGCCTCGATGAAGCCGACGATGCAGGAGATGAAGATCGGCAGCAGGGTCCAGAAGGGATTCGGCGCGTGGCCGATGCCGTAGATCATGCCGGCCACCGGCAGGCTGCAGATGTGCAGCAGGCCGAGGCGGTCGACGCAGCCCCTGAGGTAGAAGCGGTGGACGCCGAGGCCGCCGACGGCGAAGGCGAGGGCGGTGGCGAGGGTCTTGTTCTTGTGGTTCGACATCGACTGCTGAGCTCGGCTGGCTGTTGTGAAAAGGAAAGATCGCAGTATGGTCGAAATCGGCCGGCGGGGCAGCATTTTTCGTGGTTTTCGGCGGCATTCCCGGGGCGGGGAAGCGCCTTCACTGTGGCGTTGTTGGGAAAAATAGGCGATAATGCTGGATTCGGCCGGTCTGCGCGCCGGGTTTTTGGTTTTTTGACAAATGCTTGCTGAGGCACGGCGCGGCGCGCTATAATCGTCGGCTTTCTCCGTCCAGCACAATTTTTTGGAAATATTATGGTCGTTATTCGTTTAGCTCGTGGTGGTGCCAAGAAGCGCCCGTTCTACAACATCGTTGCAACCGATTCGCGCAACCGTCGCGATGGCCGTTTCATCGAGCGCATCGGCTTCTACAACCCGATGGCATCGGGCAAGGAAGTTGGCCTGAACATCACCGCTGACCGTCTGGCCTACTGGCAAGGCGTTGGCGCACAACTGTCGCCGACCGTTGCTCGCCTGGTCGCTGGTCAGAAAGCCGCTGCTTAATAAGCACAAAAGGTTTTACTGGTTTGACCGATTCAGCAGCAATTCCTGACGACCTGGTACAGGTCGGACACATCACCGGCGCCTACGGGCTCCGGGGCGGCATCCGCGTCACGCCCTACTCGGCCGACGCCGATGCGCTGCTGAACGTGAAAACCTGGTGGCTCGACAAGCCGGCGCTGCATCCCGTCAAGGTACGCAGCGCGAAGTACCATAGTGGCGATGTTACTGCCACCCTGGTCGATGTCACCGACCGCAACGTGGCCGAGGCGCTCAAGGGCGCAACGGTGCAGGTGTCGCGGGCGGAATTTCCGGCGCTGCCGGAAGATGAATACTACTGGTCCGACCTGATCGGACTGGATGCCGTGAACCTGCAGGGCGAAGCCCTCGGCAAGGTCGCCGACATGATGAGCAACGGTCCGCAATCGATCCTGCGCATCGTGCCTGTTCCCGAGGCCGATGCACCCGAGGCGAAGCTTGAAGAGCGCCTGGTGCCGTTCGTGGACCAGTTCGTCAAGACCGTCGACCTCAAGGCAAAGCTGATCACCCTGGACTGGGGCCTGGATTTTTAACGCGATGCAGTTCGACGTCGTGAGCTTGTTTCCGGAGATGTTCGCCGCACTGACGCAGTCGGGCGTGACCCGCCGCGCGCACGAACAGGGCCTGTGGAAGCTGTCGATCTGGAATCCGCGCGATTTCACCCAGGACCGCCACCGCACCGTGGACGATCGCCCGTATGGCGGCGGCCCCGGCATGGTGATGCTGGCCAAGCCGCTGGAAGCGACGATTGCCGCGGCCAGGCAGCGCCAGGTCGACATGGGTTTGCCGCCGCCGCGCGTCGTGTTCATGTCGCCGCAAGGCAAGCCGCTGACGCATGAGCGCGTGATGGCGCTGAAGGACGAGCCCGGCCTGGTCCTGCTGTGCGGACGCTACGAAGCGGTCGACCAGCGCCTGCTGGACCGCTGCGTCGACGAGGAGATTTCCCTCGGCGACTTCGTGCTGTCCGGCGGCGAACTGCCGGCGATGGCGCTGATGGACGCCGTGGTGCGGAACCTGCCTGGCGCGCTGGGCGACGAAGCCTCCGCAGTCGAGGACAGCTTCGTCAACGGACTGCTGGATTCGCCGCATTACACGCGTCCGGAAGTCTACGAAGACGTGGCCGTGCCCTCCGTGCTGATGGGTGGCAACCACGCAGAGATCATGAAGTGGCGCCGCCGGCAGCAGCTGGAAGCGACCGCGAAGAAACGGCCCGATCTGCTGGACAAGGCGCGCAGCGCCGGTCAGCTGAGCAAGGCCGACGAGAAGTTTCTGGCAGAGCTGGACAAGCCTGTCGAATAGAATTCGCACCGTGTTGGTGTGAAAACGGGCGTAAAACCCCGTATGTTTTAATCCCATCCTCTACTGGGCAACGCATCAAAAGCTATATTTGCAGCGCCAGCAAGATGGTCATTGGAGTCACAAAATGAATCTGATTCAGCAACTCGAGCAAGAAGAGATTGCGCGCCTCGGCCGCAACATCCCTGATTTCGCACCGGGCGACACCGTTGTCGTCAGCGTCAACGTCGTCGAAGGCAACCGCAAGCGCGCCCAGGCATACGAAGGCGTGGTCATCTCGCGTCGTAACCGCGGCCTGAACTCGAACTTCATCGTTCGTAAGATCTCGTCGGGCGAAGGCGTCGAGCGTACCTTCCAGCTGTACTCGCCGCTGATCGCTTCGATCGAAGTGAAGCGTCGTGGTGATGTGCGCCGTGCGAAGCTGTACTACCTGCGTGAGCGTTCGGGCAAATCGGCACGTATCAAAGAGAAACTGCCGACCCGCAAGACCGCCGCTGCCGCTCAGTAATTGCGCCAGTAGCATGGAAAAGGCATCCGAACGGATGCCTTTTTCTTTTTGGAGCCCTTTTTGGCAAAACTGCATCTCGATCCCCAGCGTCTCCCCATCGACGCGATCGCCGGCGAAGCCGCGCTGCCGCCCGAGCGCCTGCAGGCGGCCTGGCTGCGCGAGCGCCTGGCGCGCCCCAGTGCGTGGGAACCCGAGCTGCCGGAAGACATGCGCGAGCGCTTTCCCAAGCTGCGCCGCGCCGCCGTGCTGGTGCCCATCGTCCAGCGCCCTGAGGGCCTGACGGTCCTGCTGACCCAGCGCACCGCCCACCTGAACAATCACGCCGGCCAGATCAGCTTCCCCGGCGGCAGCGCCGAAGAACTGGATTCCTCGTCCATCGAGACCGCGCTGCGTGAAACCGAGGAAGAGATCGGCCTGGCGCGCCGCCACGTCGAAATCATCGGCGTGCTGCCCGAACACCTGACCGCTTCCGCCTACCTGGTGACGCCGGTGGTCGGCCTGGTCACGCCGCCCTTCGAGCTCATCGCGGAATCGAACGAGGTGGCCGAGATCTTCGAAGTGCCGCTGGCCTTCCTGATGAACGGCATGAACCACCAGCGCATGTCCTTCGAACTGCCGGAAGGGGCAGGGCGCCGCAGCTTCTACGCCATGCCCTACGAGCGCTTCTTCATCTGGGGCGCGACGGCGGGCATGCTGCGCAACCTGTTCCACCTCCTGCGAGCCTGACGTTGCTTCAAACGGTCCTCTGCGCTATCGTAGCGGGCAAATGAAGTAAAGCAACAACAAAGGAACGCAATGACCTTCTTTTCCATCCTGTGCGCGCTGCTCATCGAGCAGCTGAAGCCCCTGCGCGCAGATAACCAGATCTACGCCGAGATCAAGCGCTTCGCCATGCGCATCGAAGCCTGGTTCAACGCGGGCCAGGTGAGCCACGGCCGCCTTGGCTGGTTCCTGATGATGGGCTGCCTGATGGTCCCGACCGCCGTCATCTACTGGGTGCTGATGTACTACGGCTGGGTGTTCGCGGCCTTCGCCTGGAACATCCTGATCGTCTACCTGACCCTGGGCTTCCGCCATTACAGCCACTACTTCACCTCGATCCAGTTCGCGCTGAACGCCGGCGACGAGGCCACCGCGCGCACGCTACTGGCCGAGTGGACCCGGATCGACACGGTCGGCATGGACGGCACCGAGATCGCCCGCCTGGCCGTCGAAAAGTCCCTGATCACCACGCACCGCAATGTGTTCGGCGTGTTCTTCTGGTTCCTGATGCCGCTGGGCCCGGCCTGCGCGGTGATGTACCGCGTCTCCGAATACCTGGCGCGCGCCTGGAACGAACCCGACCACATGCGCAACGAAGCCTTCGGCCAGTTCGCCGCCCGCGCCTTTTACTGGATCGACTGGATCCCGGTGCGCCTGACGGCGATCGCCTTTGCCGTGGTCGGCAATTTCGAGGACGCCATCTACGCCTGGCGCAATTTCGCCGGCCGCTGGGCCGACGAGTCCAGGGGCATCATCCTCGCAGCCGGCGGCGGCGCCATGGGCGTGCGGCTGGGCTCGCCGATCGAGACCGCGCCGCGCATCGTGCCGATGGACGCGGCCACGGTCGACCTCTCCGATAGCGAAGCCGATGTGCTGCCGGGCGAGGAACCGAACGTGCGCGCACTCCAGAGCACCGTCGGCCTGGTCTGGCGCGCGCTGTTATTATGGATGCTGCTCCTGCTCCTGCTTTCCGGCGCGGTTTTGCTTGGTTGAGCTTCCCCCGGATAAGGACGGTTTTAAGCGCGTTCGACAAACGTTCAGGGCAAGGCGCACGGTCGAAGACAGTACGCAAGTACGGCGAGACCGTGCAACGCCGCCATGGACGTTTGTCGAGCGCGCTGTAAAGCTTCGTCCCAGGTCTTCTATAAGATATAATACTGGGGTTGTTCTCATCCACGCCTCATGTTTCAGTAAGCAGCACTATGGCCGATTTACCGCAAACCGGGAAAGAACACGCCGACGAATTCTTCATTCTCGGCGTTACAAGCAAGGGTCGGCAGTTCCGTCCGAGTGACTGGGCCGAGCGCCTGTGCGGTGTCATGTCGTGCTTCCGTCCGGAGGGCAGCGGCGGCCGCAATGCCCACCTGCAGTTTTCGCCTTACGTGCACCCGACCGTCGTCAACGGCGTCAAGTCTGTCGTGGTCAACAATGCCCTCAAGCGCGTCGAACCCCTGGCTTACCACTTCGTGGTGAATTTCGCCAAGGACAACGACTTGCAGGTGGTGGATGCCTGCTACGTTCCCCCTCCAGGCGAAACGAAGCCGTCCGCCTGATCGCTCCCACGGCTTTGATTCATGTCAAAGCCGTTTTGCCTTCCAGCGTTAGCGTAACTCCTTGACCACGGGGAGGCGGCCATGGAAGTCGGCAAGCTCAGCACCACAGATACCATCTGCTGCTCGCGCGACGAAAGCGTGCAGGGCGCAGCCTTCCTCATGCGCAAGCACCATGTCGGCGACCTCGTCGTGGTCGAGGAGCCGGACGGCGAGCGCATTCCTATCGGCATCGTCACCGACCGTGACATTGTCGTGTCCGTCATCGCCCTCGGCCTCGATCCGCTCGGCCTGCAGGTGGGCGACATCATGACCGACGACCTGCTGACGGCCGGCGAGAACGACGACGTCTACGCCACCATCGAACGCATGCGCCTGCGCGGCATCCGGCGCGTGCCGGTCGTGACCGACAGCGGGGCGCTGGCCGGCATCGTCAGCGCCGACGACCTGCTGACCTTCCTGGCCGAGGAGATGGAAGAGCTGTCGCGCATCAGTCCCTACCAGCAGCAGCACGAGAAGCGGGCGCGGCAGTAGTCGCGGATTGCATCGTGCCGGCCTCATAGAATTGCAACTAACCGACAAGGAAGGCGACGGAAAGCAGAAACCCGGTAAGCCAGCCCTAAGCCGGCCTCTGTTACCATGCTGTGCCGCCACGCAACGCCTGCGTGGCATCACACAGACACACGGGGTGACATGAGCACGAGCTTCCTGCAGCGCGGCGCGGCCGCATACGTAATCGCCGGCGGCCTGGCCCTGGTGGCCAGCGGCCCGGCCTGGTCCCAGAAAGCGCCGGCGCAGACCGCTGCCGCCTTGCCCTCAGGGGTAGTGCAGGGCCCGTCGGCCGAAGGCATCACCGAATACCGCTTGCCGAACGGCCTGAAAGTGCTGCTGTTCCCGGACTCCTCGCGCCCGACGGTGACCGTCAACGTGACTTACCTGGTCGGCTCGCGTCACGAGAACTACGGCGAGACCGGCATGGCGCACCTGCTCGAACACCTGATGTTCAAGGGCGCGGCGAAACACCGCGACATCGTGACCCAGTTTTCAAGCCGCGGCATGCAGTATAACGGCACCACCTCGCTGGACCGCACCAATTACTACGAGGTGTTCCAGGCTTCGCCGGAGAATCTGCAGTGGGCGCTGGAGATGGAAGCCGACCGCATGACCCATTCCTTCATCGCCAAAAAGGACCTGGATTCCGAGATGACGGTCGTGCGCAACGAGTACGAGAACGGCGAGAACTCGCCCGGTTCCGTGCTGATGAAACGCATGCAGAGTGTCGCCTACGACTGGCACGCCTATGGCCGCTCGACCATCGGCAACAAGAGCGACATCGAGAACGTCCGGATCAAGAACCTGCAGGACTTTTATCACACCTATTACCAGCCGGATAACGCCGTGCTGCTGGTGGCCGGCAAGTTCGACCCGAACCAGACCCTGCGCTCGATCAGCAAGCTGTTCGGCGCGATTCCCAAGCCCAAGCGCACGCTGCCGGAGTTCTGGACCGTCGAGCCGACCCAGGATGGCGAGCGCAGCTTCACGGTGCGGCGCCAGGGCGACGTCCAGATCGTGGCGGTGGCCTATCACGTGCCGTCCGGCCTGCACGACGACAGCGACGTGCTGAGCTTCTCCTCGAGCATCCTCGGCGACGTGCCGACCGGCCGCCTGCACAAGCTACTGGTCGACACCGGCAAGGCCAGCCAGGTGTTCGCCTTCGGCCAGACCGGCTACGCGCCCGGCCTGCAATTCTTCGGCGCCGTGGTCAAGAAGGGCGAGCCGCTCGAACCCGTGCGCGCCGCGCTGACCGAGGCGGTCGAAAGCTTCGCCCAGCACCCGCCCAGCGCGGAAGAGATGGAGCGGACCAAGCGCAGCTACCTGAACAGCTTCGAGCGCAGCCTGAACGATCCGCAGCAGGTGGGCGTGGCGCTGTCGGAGACGATTGCGCTGGGCGACTGGCGCCTGTTCTTCGTCGGCCGCGACAAGGTCGAGAAGATCACGGCGCAGCAGGTCGCAGAAGCCTCAGGCCGCTACTTCAGGCGCGACAACCGCATTACCGGCAGCTTCCTGCCCGAGGACAATCCGCAGCGCGCCGTGGTGCCGCCGGCGCCGAGCGTGGAAAGCCTGTTGAAGGACTTCAAGCCGCAAGCCTCGAACCTGAGCGCCGAGGACTTCGAGCCCAGCCAGGCCAACATCATGAAGCGCACCACGCTCACCACGGCCGGCGGGGTCAAGCTGGCCCTGCTGCCAAAGAAGAACCGCGGCCAGACCGTCACGGTGGACCTGCGCCAGCACTTTGGCGACGAACAGAACCTGTTCGGCAAGGGCGCGGTGCCGGGCCTGAGCTCGGCCATGCTGATGCGCGGCACCACCAGGTACGACCGCGTGCAGTTGGCCGACGCCTTCGAGAAGCTGAAGGTGGCGGGCGGCCTGACCCACTTCCAAACCACGCGCGAGAACCTGCCCGCGGCGCTGAAGCTGGTGGCCCATGTGCTGAAGGAACCGAGCTTCCCGGCGGCCGAATTCGAGCAGCTGCGCCAGCAGTCGCTGGTGGCCCTGGAAGCCAGCCGCGCCGAGCCGTCCAGCCTCGCCTCGCGCGCGCTGAACGAACACTTCGACATCTATCCGAAGGGCGATATCCGTCACGAAACCACGCTGGACGAGGACATCGCCGACCTGAAGGGCGCAACCCTGGACCAGGTCAAGGCCTTCCACCGCGACTTCTACGGCACCAATCCGGCCGAGCTGGCCATCGTCGGCGACTTCGACGCCAGGGAGATCGTCCCCCTGGTCGACCAGCTGTTCGGGCAGTGGAAGGCGCCCATGCACGTGGCGCCTGTGCTACGCAAGAACGGCGACATCAAGCCCATACATCAAACGTTGAACACGCCGGATAAAGAGAACGGGTTCTACGCGGCGCGTATGAATCTCGACCTGAACGTCGACGATCCCGACTATCCGGCGCTGATGCTGGCCGACTATATTTTCGGCGGTGGCGGCGGCTTGAAATCGCGCCTGATGGACCGCATCCGGCAGAAGGAGGGCCTGTCCTATGGCGGCGGCACCCAGCTGTCGGCGGGTGAGATGGACCGTGCCGGCATGTTCGGCATCAGCGCCATCGCCGCGCCGCAGAACCTGGCCAAGGTCGATGTCGTCGTACGCGAGGAACTGGCGCGCGCGCTCAAGGAAGGCTTCACGGCGGCGGAACTCGCCGGCGCCAAATCCGGTCTCATGCAGCAGAGGGTGCAGAACCGCGCCGATGACGGCACGCTGGCGGCCGGCTGGACCTCCTACATGTACCGCGACAAGACCTACGAATGGTCGGCCGATTTCGAGAAACGCATGATGGCGGTCACGCTGCCGCAGCTGAACGCTGCCTTCCGCAAGGCCATCGACCCGGCCAAACTGTCGGTCGTGATGGCAGGCGACCAGGCGAAAGCGAAGCCGGCGCGCTGAAAAACGCACGAATGCAACACTCAGCCGTTCAATATTTCAAGAAAACGGCTGAGAAAATTGGACGATGCCCGGCGCGGGCGCTATGATGTTGCCTGCTGGAAGTGTTTCTGGCAGGCAGCAAACATTGCGTCGAGATATTGCAAAGGAAGCATCATGAAGGGCATGACCAAACAACCGCCGAGCGGGATTTCATATGCCGGCAAGGTTGTGCTGGTGACGGGCGCCGCAAGCGGCATCGGACGCGCGGTGGCGCTGGCATTCGGGCGCGCGGGCGCCTGCGTCGTCGTTGCCGACAATTCGGTTGACGGCGGCCACATGACGGCAGCGTTGATCGTCGAAGCCGGCGGCAAGGCGCTGTTTGTTAAAACAAATGTAACTGCCGTCGCCGAGGTCGAAGCACTGGTCGACAAGGCGGTGTCGCATTACGGCCGCATCGACGTCGCCGTCAACGGCGCCGGCACCGAGGAAGAATCGCTGCCGCTGGCCGAAGGCGAGGACGAACAGTTCGACCGCATCATGAACGTCAACGTCAAGGGTGTCTGGCTGTGCATGAAGAGCCAACTGCGCCAGATGCTGAAGCAGGAAGGCGGCGGCGTGATTTGCAACGTGGCCGATGCCGGCGGCCTGGTGGCGGCGCCGAACCGCGCCATCTATTCCGCTTCCAAGCATGCCGTGGTGGGCCTGACCAAGACGGCGGCGGTCGAATACGCCAAGTCGGGCATCCGCGTGAACAGCCTGTGCCCCGGCGCCGTGAAGACGCCGATGCTGGCGCGCATGCTCGAACGCGAGCCGGGCCGCGACAAGAAACTGAAGGCGGCGCACCCGATGGGCCGCATTGCCGAGCCGGCGGAAGTGGCCAGCGCGGCGCTGTGGCTGTGCTCGGAGCAGGCGTCCTTCGTGACCGGCCACCAGCTGGCCATCGATGGCGGTTTGACCGCGATGTAATTGCAGCCGGGACGCGGGCGCCCCGTGCCCGCGCACTACACGGCGCTCAACTCCGCCACGAAATCGTACATGTCGCCGCGGAAGTAAGACCGGCAAAACTCCACCGCCTGCCCATCCGGCAAAAAGCCCAGCCGCTCCACGCATAGCCCGGCATCGCCTTCCTTCGACTGCAGCAGCTTCGCCTGCTCGGCATTCAGCAGCAGCGCCGACAGCCGCTGCAGCGCGCGTACCGGGCGCTTGCCGGCCGCTTCCAGCGCTTCGTACATCGAGGTGCCGACGGCGTCCAGCGAGGGCAGGGCGGAGGCGGCGATGGTCGCGTATTCCAGGCACATCGGCATGTCGTCGGCGTAGCGGATGCGGTTGAAGCGGTAGACGGCGGCGCCCGGCGACAGGTTCAGGCGCATGGCCTCGTCCGGCGTCACCAGTCCCTCCGAGCGCTTGAGCCAGACGCTGCGCGGCGTGCGTCCGCGCGAGCGCATGTCCTCCGAGAAGGAGGTCAGCTTGGCGAAGTTCTTTTCGATGCGCGTGTTGATGAAGTTGCCCGAGCCCGGGCGGCGTACCAGCAGGCCTTCTTCCACCAGCCCGTCGATCGCTTTGCGCACCGTGATGCGCGAAATGTCCAGCTCGGACGCCAGCTGGCGCTCGGCCGGCAGGGCTTCGGCCGGGCCGTAGACGCCGCGGTCGATCGCTTCGCGCAGGGCGCGCTGCAGCTGCTGGTACAGCGGCAGGTTGCTGGTGGCGGAGAGGTGGTGCATCAACTGCGACAAAGAGGACATGCGGCGGAGCGCCTAACAAAGCCGCCATGGCGGCGTTGCACCGTCTCGCCGTACTAGCGTACTGTCTTCGACGGTGCGCCTTGCCCTGGAGGCTTTGTTAGACGCTCTAAAGTTTAATGAGACGCTGATAATACCAAAAACGGACCGCCTCAGACCCCGCTATTTCGGCCGCGGATTCTCCAGTCCCCGGTTTGGCTGGATCAGCTTGCCCGAGCGGATATCGCGCACGGCCGCGCCCACCGCGCGCGCCACGTTGCGCACTTCTTCCTGGAAGGCGGTGTCCTTGTCCAGGGTTTCGTGGCTGTCGGCATAGGATTCGTAATAGCCGACGAAGCGGTCGAGCTGGGAGGTCGGGCTGCTCGAAATCAGTCCCATCCAGTCCAGCCAGTCCGAGAGCGAACGGCGCGTGCCCTCGATGCCGGCGACGTCGCCGTGCACCACCAGGCCATAGGCGCGGCCGGCCAGGTGCTTCGGATAGTCCCAGGTCTTTTCGAGTTCCTTGGCTTCTTCCGCTTCCTTGCCGTGGGTCGAGCTGGGATCCGGGTTGCCGCCGTCGGCGCAGACCAGGCGGTCGATCATCAGCTTGAGCACGGACGGCGACTGGTACCAGTAGACCGGGGTCAGGATGATGACGCCGTGCGCCGCGACCCATTTCTCGTAGATCTCGTTCATCCAGTCGTTGTTCTGGTGCAGCGAGTGGTTCGGGTAGCAGCTGCAGGGCCAGTGGCACAGCGGCATCGCGGTCGAGACGCATGCCTTGCAGGGGTGGATGTGGCGGTCGAAGTCGGAGATGATGCGCGACAGGTCGAGCAGGTCGGTATCGAAGCCCTCGGCCAGCAGCAGCTCTTCGCACATCTTCGCCAGGCGCCAGGTCTTCGAGATCTCGCTGGGGCAGCTGCCGTCGTTGCGCGCCGCGCCATTGATCAGGAGGATGCGGCTGAGCGTGCCGGGGGCCTTCTGCTTCGCTTCGGCGGCGAGCAGGCGGTCGTGCGCTTCCTTCCACTCGACCGAGAGGTCGTAGTCGGGGTCGGCATAACCCGGTCCCGCCTTGACCGTCACCGGCGCCTTGTGCGAGCCGATATAGGCTTGCCAGGCAATTTCCTCGACGGCTGCGAGTTCGTGGCCGACGTTTTCGTAGAGGGGATCGAAGAAGTTGCGCGAGAAGCGCAGGCGGAATTCGTCACGGTTGAGCTTGGCGGGCGCCTGGCCCTTGCGTACGGTGGTCATGACTGGCCTTATGGATGATGTGCCGTCCGATTATGGAACGGCGGCATCACACAAGCCGGTACGCCAGTTAACATAGACATGAAAAAGGCGGTGCAGCCCCGGGGACCGCACCGCCTCGCGCCGATTGAATCCGGCGTATCGCTTACTTGTTGTTGCCGCCCGGGTTAGGGTGGTTTGCCAGGATGATGCCGTACTTGGCGATGTCGGACAGGCCGCCGCCCGCTTTCACGGACTGGAAGGTCGAAATTGCCTTGTCCTTCTGGCCGGCGCGCAGGTAGGCCATGCCCAGGCGCACCTTGGCTTCGTCAGGCGCCTTCAGGCTGCCCTTGGCGATACCCTGCTCGATGAAGCCGATGCCTTTGTCGAACTCGTCCATGGTCACATAGGCCCAGCCCAGGTTGACCAGGCCGGCGCCGGTCTTGGCCTTGGCGGCCGAGGCTTCGCCGGCGGCGATGTTCTTGGCGTCGTTGGCGGCTTCCTTGGTGGCGCGGTCGCGCAGCTTGCGGTGCTGGGCGGCCGAACCGCCGGTGCCCAGGACGCCGGCCGCGAAGCCCGCATCCATGACCTTCTTGGCTTCGGTCGGGAAGCCGTCCTTCAGGGCCAGCTCGGCCAGCTCGGTGTACATCTCCGGGGTCAGGACCTTGACGGCGGCAAATTCAAGGCGCAGGACGTCCGGATAGTTGGTTTCCGAGAAGCCCGGCTTGCGCACGACGCCGCGGTAGATCGAATCCATCCAGACGTCGTCGTTCGGATAGTAGGTGATCATCTGCTCGAGGCCGTACAGGTAGGCGGCATCGTCCTTGACCTTGTTGGCGGCCGACGCGTACAGGCGCAGGTCTTCCGAGGACGGGGTCTTGCCGGCCTTTTCGGCGGCTTCCAGTTGCGGACGCAGCAGTTTCATCGCGTTCGCGTAGTCGTTGCTCAGGTAGTAGGCGCGGACCAGCGGTGCGTTCGCCGCATCCGAGTTCGGGTTTTCAGCCTGGAAGCGCTTGAACCACTCGATTGCCTTCGAATAATTCTTGGCGTTGTAGTACATGCCGGCCAGGGCTTGCGTGAACTGCGGCTTGTCGGTTGCCGGCAGCTTGCCCGAGGCAAGGATGGCTTCCAGCGCGGCGATCGAGGCCTGGTCGTTGCTGGTGGCGGAGGCGTGCGACAGCTTGATGCGGTTCAGCACATATTCTTCGTATGGCGTCTTGTTCGGAAAAGCTTCGGCCTGGGCGATGCGGTTCTGGACTTCGGTGTAGTTCTTCGCGTCCATCAGCGGCTTGATCTGTGCCGAGTCGAGGAGCTTGAACAATTCCGGGCGGACCGTGTCCGGCTTCGGTTGCGCCGCGGCATCGGCCGGAGCGGTCTTGTCTTGCGCGGAGGCGCTGTGCATGAGAGCCGGTGCAGCGTTCAGGCCGATAGCGGCCAGCATCAGGGCAAGGCGGGCAAAACGGAATTGGGACATGAATAATCCTTCTCTTTGATTAACTCGGACAAAGCGTGCATTGTCCCACAAACGGCTTTGCGGGGCCGGACAATTGTGCCGCAGTCCAGGCCGCGGCAAACGCGTCGTTACAATGGGTTACGCTACCTGCATAAAGGAAATTATTCGAAGCCCGGCACAGGGCACACACCCTCGGCTTCGATTTCGCCGGCGAGCCAGGCATTGACCGCTTCCAGCGCCGGCGGCGCGAAGCCGTAGGTCATCAGGGCAGGGGCGCCGAAGTCCAGCGCCTGATACGGATTCCACAGGGCGATATGCAGGTCGGGCCGCCAGCTGTCGCGGGCGTGCGGGCCGTAGCGGCGGCGCGAGGTGGAGGCCAGCATGGTAAAACGACCGTCCTGCGGCAGGGCGTTCCAGTCGAAGGCTTCGGGATCGGCAAAGGTCACCAGTTCCACGTCGTAGAGCTTGCCCAGCGAGGCCGCGATGCTCGCTGCCGGCACGCCGGCTTCCGAGACGCCGTCGCTGACCACGTCCTGGCGCGCCACCAGGCGGACCTTGCTGCCCGGTGCGGGACGCTGCGGCTTGCCGCGCGCGGTGAGGGCGCGGCGCCAGGCGCGCGCCATCAGGGCGCGGTCCTCGAACTCGCTTTCGTAGGGGACGCTGCCGGCCGGATGGGCCTGCGCCAGTTTGTCCAGGCGGGCCAGGCGACGCTGCACCGACGCCATCGGCAAGGTGCCGTCTTCGATCGCGGCGGCAATCGCATCCAGCGTCGCCTCCTGGGTCTCGCGGCTGCCGATCGCCATCACCATGTCGGCGCCCGCCACCAGCGCGTTGACGGCGGCCTCGCCGGCGCCGTAGCGGTGCGCGATCGCATGCATGTCCATGCCGTCGGTGATGATCACACCTTCATAGCCCATCTTCACGCGCAGCAGATCGGTCAGGATGGCGCGCGACATGGTCGCCGGATTGTGCGGATCGAGGGCCGGATAGACAATGTGGGCGGTCATCACGGCCGGCGCGTGCGGGGCGGCGGCGCGGAAGGGCGCGAACTCGAAGCGTTCCAGCTCGGCGAGTTCCTTGTCCACCTGCGGCAGGTCGCGGTGCGAGTCGACGTGGGTGTCGCCATGGCCGGGGAAGTGCTTGACGCAGCAGGCCACGCCCTCGGCATCGCTGCCGTTCATCCAGGCCATCGCCAGTTCGGCCGCGCGCACCGGGTCGGCGCCGAAGGAGCGCTCGGCGATCACGGGATTCAGCGGATTGTTGTTCAGGTCCAGCACCGGCGCGAAGTTCCAGTTGAAGCCCATCGACTTCACGGCGCGCGCGACGGCGGCGCCGACTTCCTTCGCGAGTATCGTGTCGTTGGCGGCCCCCAGCGCCATCGCCGACGGCGGCGGCGGCACCCATAGCGAGCGCACCACGGCGCCGCCTTCCTGGTCGAGCGCGATCAGGGCGTTCTCACCCATGGCGTCAGCCAGGTCGCCGTTGAAGCGGGTCAGCTGGGCCGCGTCAAGCATGTTCTGGCGGAACAGGCAGGCGCCGCGGATCTTGTTTGCGCGGATGAAGGCGGCGGTCTCTGGATCGAGTTCGGTGCCGAACAGCCGGATCATGATCAGCCGGCCAGCGAGTGTCCTGGATTCGTTCATACGATTTAGTTTGTTTTGGTGACTTTGCTGAGGTGGCGCGGCTGGTCGGGGTTCATGCCGCGTGCCTTGGACAGATGCGCCGCCATCACATAGAAGGCCTGGATTGCGACGATCGGGTCGAGGTCCGGCGTACTTGCCACCGGCAGGTCGAGGTCGCGGCCGGCCACGTCCTGCGGCGCCGCCAGCAGCACGCGCGCGCCGCGGCCGCGCATCTCTTCGGCCAGCGCCACCAGGCCGGCCTGGGCCGGGCCGCGGGTCGCGAAGATCAGCAGCGGATAGCCTTCCTCGATCAGCGCCATCGGGCCGTGCTTGATCTCGGCGCCGGAGAAGGCTTCCGCCTGCAGGGCCGAGGTCTCCTTGAATTTCAGGGCCGATTCCAGCGCCACCGGGAAGCTGATGCCGCGGCCGACCACCATGATGTTCTGCGCCGGGGCCAGCACCTCGATCGCTTGCGACCAGTCGGCGTCAAGAGCGCGCTGGAGATCGTCGGGCAGGGCGCGCAGGCCGTCTTTCAGTTCGCTGTCGCCCTGCCATTCTGCGACCAGGCGTGCGCCGGCCGTGAGGCTGGTGATGAAGCTCTTGGTGGCGGCCACGCTCTTCTCCTTGCCGGCGTGCAGCGGCATCGCCCATTCCGCGGCCTTGGCAAGCGGCGAATCGATGTCGTTGACCAGCGCGACCGTGGTGGCGCCGCCGTCGCGGAAGTAGCGGATCGGCTCGACCACGTCCGGGCTCTGGCCGGACTGCGAGATCGACACCGCCAGCGTGCCCTGGGTCTGCAGCGGCGATTTGTACAGGGTCACCAGCGACATCGGCAGCGACGTCACCAGGCGGCCCAGGCGCGCCATGGTCAGGTAGGCGAAGTAGCTGGAGGCGTGGTCCGAGCTGCCGCGCGCCACCGTCACCACGTTGTTGAAGCTGGCCGCGCGCAGTTGGCGGCCGAGGTCCGCGTAGCGCTCGACGTCGTTCGACAGTTGCAGGGCGACGCAATGGGCGGCGGACTTGGCTTCTTCCAGCATCAGCGAGGTGGCTTCAAGGCTCACAGACTTCTCCTTCGATATAGACGGCTTTGAGATTCAGGTTGCGGTCGAGGACGACCAGGTCGGCAAAGCAGCCCGGCGCGAGGCGTCCGCGGCGGCTTTCGCCCAGGTAGTCAGCGGCATTCGTGGACACGCGGCGCGAGGCGTCTTCGATGGACAGGCCGATCGAGACGAGATTGCGCAACGCCTGGTCCATGGTCAGCGTGCTGCCGGCCAGGGTGCCGTCGGCCAGGCGCACGCCGCCCATGCACTTATGTACTACCTGACGCCCCAGCATGTACTCGCCGTCCGGCATGCCGGCGGCGGCGGTCGAATCGGTCACGCAGTACAGCTTCGGGATGGCGCGCAGCGCGGCCTTGATTGCGCCCGGATGCACGTGCAGCAGGTCGGGGATGATCTCGGCGTACTGCGCATGCGCCAGCGCGGCGCCGGCCATGCCGGGCTCGCGGTGGTGCAGGCCGGGCATCGCATTGAACAGGTGGGTAAAACTGGTGGCGCCGTGTTCCAGGGCCTGGACGCCGTCTTCGTAGGAGCCGGTGGTATGGCCGATTTGCACGCGCATGCCGGCATCGGCCATCTGCCGCAGCAGGGCCAAATGACCAGCAATCTCCGGCGCCACGGTAATCGCCCGCATCGGCGCCTGGGCGTTGAAGCGGTTCACCTCGTCCATCGACGCTTCGCGCGCGAACGGCGGCTGGGCGCCCAGCTTGCCCGAGTTGATGTAGGGGCCTTCCAGGTGCACGCCGAGGATGCGGGCTTCGTTCCTGCCGCGTTCCTTGCAGGCGCCGCCAATGGCGTCCAGCGCGCGCTCGATGTCGTCCACCGGCGCGGTCATGGTGGTGGCCAGCAAACTGGTGGTGCCGTGCTTCGCGTGCAGGCGCGCGATCACGTGCGGGGCGTCGCCGCCTTCCATCATGTCGCGGCCGGCGCCGCCGTGCACGTGCAGGTCGATGAAGCCGGGGAGGATGTAGTCGTCGGTATTGTCCGCGGGGTCGCAGGCCTGGCCGTCGATGGCGGCGATGGTGTTCGGTTCGCCGCCGGCCAGGCGGATCTCGCCGCGGATCCAGCCGTCGGGGGTGAGGATGTTGCCTCTCATTTGCTGTCCTTGAGTTGAAGCGCAATCATTTGCAGGGCGCCGGCCGCGGAGTCGCCTCGCGGCGGCGTGGTGCGCGCCAGCAGGCCGGCCGGCAGGAAGTCGCGCAGGGCGGCGCCCAGGCCGCCGCACAGGGCCAGCGGCAGTTTGCCGTCCGGGTCGAGGGCATGGGCGATGGTCGCCACTTCCTGGCCGGCGTCCAGCAGGATGGCGCGTGCTACCGGGTGGTCCGCGTGGCGCAGCACTAGCGGGGCCAGGCTGGCGTAGGCGGTCTGGGTGGCCTTGCCGAGCCAGACCTGGATCGCGTCGCGCCTATTGCTGCCGATCGCGCCGCAGGCCTCGATGACCGCATCGGCGAAGGCGCTGTGTTCGCGGCGGCCATCCAGCACCTGTTCGATGTGGCCGATGGCGCGCAGGCCGATCCAGCCGCCGCTGGCTTCGTCGCCGGCCGGGAAGCCCCAGCCGCCGACTTCGTGACGCGAGCCGTCTTCGCGCAGCACTTCGCCGACACTGCCGGTGCCGATCGCGACGATGGCGCCGGCCGCGCCGCCGTGGGCGCCCATCAGGGTGGTGAAGGCGTCGGTTTCGAGGCGGATGGCCGCGTAGCCGGGATTGGCGGCCACGAATTCGGCCGCCCACTGCTTGTTGTGCACGCCGGCCAGGCCGAGGCCGATGGCGATGTGTTCGAGCGAGGGCTGTTCGACGCCGGCTGCGGCGAAGGCCTGGCTTGCCGCCTGCTGGACCGAGGACCAGGCGCGGGCGATGCCCAGGCCGAGGCCGGAAGGGCCGCTGGCGCCTTGGGCGATTTCAGTGCCGTCGGCGCGCGCGAGCCGCACGCGGGTGCCGGTGCCGCCGCCGTCGACGCCGAGGAGAAAGTCGATCATCTTGTGCTTTGTGCCGGGAAAGTCAGGGCACTATAGGAGCGGCTGATAAGCTTGTCAACAGGTATTTAATTGGTATTGTAAAATAACGGCATGAAGTAGACCAGAAACGGAATAGTTTGTGTTAAGGGGCTGATCTGTAAGGGAATTAATGTATTGCTACTGGTATTGTTTTCTTAACGCTTCGCAGCTTCTGGTGACGTCCTTGTGAAGGTTGGAAGTCTAGTAAAACACTGTCTTGTCTGTAGGAATTCAGTCCATTTTGTGACTACCAGTTGTGAACAAGGTCCTTTCCAAATTGAATCTAGGTTGCTACTATCTCAACAACTAATTTTTAACTCGGGGGACCCTTGAAAGCAGCTGATATCTATGCGTACTTAGCGAAAGAATTTTGCGACGAGTTGATTGTAGAAGACATCACAAAAGGGAAGGCCTTTTACTGGAGGGAGCTAAAACGAGCTCCATCGTCAACTCGTGTTCTTCGAATCCATGAGGACTTATTAGGAACGGTAGTCGAAATTAAGCTCCCTGTTACTTCTCTCAGTGGCGCCTCACAAACCATCTTGCGCCTCCCAGTATCATTCGATGACGTTGGGAGAGCCGTGCGACATGAAGTTGGTCTCTTATCAAAAAGGCCAGCGACGCTACCATGAATATGGTTCTTCTCATATTTCTTAGTGTTATATTACTTGTCTTGCTGTTGGTATTTCTGTTGCGCCGGCCAATAAAGGAGCAGCCTCCATCAGAGATCGTTCTTACGGGAGACAATGGGCCGCTCCTTCAACTTTCACTTGACGACGATCAAACAGAGGAAATCGAGCCCCTGCAGCTATCCCCGGGGTTGAGTTCCAAACTCGGCATGATTGTTGCCCCAGGCGTTGGTGTTCTTTCGAGTCTTTATACTGGGGTTACCGCATTCAAGGTTGTGTTTAAACCTGAGGTCGCAGAAGGGCTGGCCAACGGCAGTTTAACCCTGATGCAGGGCGACAAAGGGAGCTATCTCACTGCCGTCCAACGATTACCTGACGGTACTCGTCCAGTAGGCCAGATTGCCGGCAACGGGCAAGTTGTCGCTGACACTGCGGCACGGGCTGCGGCGCTTGCTGCGGCGGCTTTTCAGGTGGCGTCAATAATTACTGCCCAAAAGTTCCTTGCCGATATCGATAAGAAATTAGGTTCGATCGCAGCCACCGTTGACGAAATCCAACGCTGGAATGAAGCTGCGGTATTTAATGCACTAAGGGCTAACTACCGTTATTTAAGTGAGATTGCAGATTCCTTGCACGAAGGTAAACTTGGAACAGCAGAGCAATCGGCTTATATAAACCAAATCGATTTCATTGAGCGAGAGTCTGTTACGACGGCGGGCATTTGTCGGGACAAACTTTCTGATTATGTCATGCCACCTTTGTCCACCTCTTGGACAGAGTCTGGCATCGATGAAGATATTTCGGAGTTGAAAAAGGTCGAGAATGCTATAACGCGCTTCGTCCGGGGATATTTCGCCGCACAGCAAGTTCGGATGCTAGCGGCGCAGCTCCGCGGAGCACTACCAATCGATCGCGCCATTTCGCTAAAGCGCCTCTCATCAATCGAAAACGACCTGCTTGACGCGCAATCGGTGTGGGAAGATATGGTGGGGCGGCTCAAGCGGCATGCTGAGAGCGTTAAGTACTCATACTTAGCTGGTCTTGTAAAAACAGAGAAAGACAAGACAGAACGCGAAAAATTTAATACAAACGTTGATCGAGCTAGTTGTGATTTGCTCAAGGCGAGGGATGAAATCATTAGCGGGTGTTGTCAGCTCAAGACACTAGTGATGGCAATGGATGTTGAAAAACGGGCCGGCATCAAACTGCGTGTGACCCTCGATGAGACGGGGAAAGTCGTAACAGCTGCTAGATGTCTTTAAACCTACTTTCACTTAGGTGAATTCGACCATGCCAAGCGCAACAATAAAAATTTACCTGCCACATGGAGACCCCAAGCGTTTGCGGACAGGGGAGATTTCAAATTGGTCTGGAAAGGCTGTAGCTGGGCCGCGTACGGAGCTTGATCAACTTCTGCAGCGTGAGGAGGCGGCGAATGTCGGTATATATCTTCTTACTGGGATTGATCCCCTATCTGGCAGTCCAGCTGTGTATATTGGTGAAGCTGAATCTATTCAAATTCGGCTTAAACAACATGTCGAAAAGGACTTTTGGAATCAAGCCGTTTTCTTCACCAGCAAAGATGAAAATCTGACGAAATCTCACATTCGCTATCTTGAAGGGCGGGTGATTGAGCTTGCAAAGCTAGCTGGGCGGGCAAATTTAACGAATTCTCAAGCTACTACCTCCAAGCTGCCTGAATCTGATCGAGCATATATGGAGATATTTTTGGAAAAGATCGAGCAACTGCTGCCCGCCTTAGGGGTAGAAGTATTAGTCCCTATTGCCACGCCGCCAAAATCTGAGGAAGAAGCCCGACTTCTTTTCTGCGAAATTAATGGTCTGAAAGCGACTGGCCACCTTACGCCAAATGGGATTGTCGTCCTTGCTAAGTCGCAGGCAGCCTTAAAGCTGCGTCCGTCTGCCAACGACTACCCATGGGTAGTTAACGCACGTGAACAGCTTATCAAGGACGAAGCACTCGTCAAAGCAGATGGATGTTTAGTGTTTGTAAAAGATCACGAATTTTCAAGTCCAAGTGCTGCAGCTGCTGTCATTCATGGCGGCACTGCAAATGGTAGGACCGCCTGGAAGGACGCCAGTGGGAAAACGCTGAAGCACCTTGAATCCAATTAGCATTCAATCAAGCAAGCCGCTTCAGGCTACGACCTCAATGACATCTCGTTTTCTTACTTTTGGACATTCTTATACCGTCGATAGCGAACGCACATGCCCTGGTCTATGCCCCCATATTTTGAAGCTATCCTAAGGGGGTTGCTAGATGTTTAAATAATGCTGAAATACCGCTCAGTTCGCTTCGGTCTTGTCGACCACGCCGGCACGCTCCGGCGCCTTGATGGACGCCGCATGCTCACCCCCGCGCAGCCAGCCGAACAGGATCGCCATCATGAAGGGACCCACGAAGAGGCCGATCACGCCCAGGGTCGAGACGCCGCCGAGCAGGCCGAACAGCACGGCCAGGAAGGGCAGATTCACGCGCTGGCCGATCAGCTTGGGACGGATGAATTTATCCACCATGAACAGCTCGACGGCGCCCCAGCTGAACAGGCCCAGTGCCGCGCCCGAATGGCCCTGGCCCAGCAGCAGCAGCGAGACCATGGTGAAGGACAGCGGCGCGCCGCCCGGCACCAGGGCCAGGTAGCCGGTGATCACGCCCAGCAGGGCCGGCGCAGGCGCCCCGGCCAGGGCATAGGCGATGCCGAGCACGATGCCTTCGAGGATGGCGACCGAGCACAGGCCGAGCGCCGTGCCGCGCACCGACAGCGGGAAGATCCGGCGCAGGGTGGCGTAGTGGACCGGCAGCAGGCGGTCGCCGGCGCGGTCCATCAGGCGCACGACGGCGGGGCCGTGCAGGTAGAGCATGAAGAGGGTGAGCAGGGCCAGGAACAGGTACAGGGCATTGGCCAGGATGATCGAGCCCCAGGTGCGGGCGGCGCCGGTCAGCTGCGGCATCATGTCGCCGACGATGCTGCGCACCAGGCTGCTGATGCCGCCCGGCTGGGCCAGGTGCTCGTTCCACCACTTGACGGCCGGCTCGGCCACCATCGGCAGCCTGGTCAGCCAGGCCGGCACGGGCACGCCGGCTTCGTTGAGGTGGGCCAGCAGGCGCTGCACGCCGGCCAGTTCGCTGCTCAGCGCATTCACCAGCACGAAACCGGGGCCGGCAAAGGCGGCCACCAGCAGCAGTACGAGGAACACGGCGCTGAGCGGCCGCGGCCAGCCGCGCCGGACCAGGCGCTCATGCAGCGGCCAGGTGATCACCGCCAGCAGGCCGGCCCAGGCAAGGGAGCCCACGAAGTGCTGCAGCACGAACGCGAGTCCGATCGCAAATAAAACGGGCAGCGCGGACTGCGCGAATGAATACCGCATGTGTTCCCTGGTCTCCTGGCTGGGCCTGTCTTACGCGCGCTGCAGGGCTGCGATGCGCTCTTCGCAGGACGGGTGGGTGCTGAACAGGGACAGCATACCACCGCCGGCGATGCCGGAGGCCGCCATGTTCTTCGGCAGGTCGCCCGCCTCCATGCCGCCGAGGCGGCGCAGCGCGGCGATCATCGGACGCGGGGTGCCCATGATCTGGGCCGAGCCGCGGTCGGCGCGGAACTCGCGCTGGCGCGAGAACCAGGCCACGATGATGCTGGCCAGCAGGCCGAACAGCAGGTCGCAGACGATCGAGGTGACGTAGAAGGCGATGCCCGGGCCGCTGGATTCTTCGTCCTTGCGGAGGAAGCTGTCGACGGCATAGGCGACCACGCGCGCCAGGAACACCACGAAGGTATTCACCACGCCCTGGATCAGGGTCAGGGTGACCATGTCGCCGTTGGCGATGTGGGCCACCTCGTGCGCCAGCACGCCCTCGATTTCCTCGTGCGTCATCGATTGCAGCAGGCCGGTCGACACCGCCACCAGTGAAGCGTTTTTGGTGGCGCCGGTGGCGAAGGCGTTCGGCGCGCCCTCGTAGACCGCCACTTCCGGCATCGCGATGCCGGCGCGCTGGGCCTGATTGGCGACGGTGTTCATCAGCCATGCTTCGGTGGCGTTGGACGGCTGCTGGATCACGCGGGCGCCGGTCGACCACTTGGCGATCGGTTTCGACATCCACAGCGAGATGAAGGCGCCGCCGAAGCCCATCAGGGCCGCGAAACCGAGCAGGGCGCCCAGGTTCAGGCCGTTCGCCGTCAGGTAACGGTTGACGCCCAGCAGGCTGGCCGAGACGCCCAGCACCAGCATGATGGCCACGTTGGTGGCGAGGAAGAGAAAGATGCGTTTCATGATTGCTTACCCCATGGAGGTTATATTTCCAAGGTGGAAGCATACGGCAGTGTGGCCTCTTGAAAAAGCGCAGTTTTCGGAAGATTGTCTTCGGAAAAATCTGAATGTGTGGACGATATCGTTTTGCTATAGTTGCAGCGACTTTCCCCAATCATGGAGGCGGCAATGCGCGGAGCAGGCGGAACCAGCGGCGGTACGGGCCAGTTTTTCCTCGGCCTGATGATGATGTGCGGCGGCTTTTATCTCTTGCTCAACAGCGTGGTGGTCAGCTCGGCCTTCGGCTGGAGCACGCGCCTGTTCGGCTTCGGCAGTGTCGGTATTACGGGCGGCATCGTCCTGATCCCGCTGATCATCGGCGTGGCGATGATCTTCTATAACGCCCGCAGCGCGCTCGGCTGGCTGCTGGCGCTCGGCGCGCTGGCCGGCCTCCTGTTCGGCGTGATCGCTTCGCTCAGCATGAGCCTGCGCACCATGTCGGCCTTCGAACTCATCTGCATCCTGGTGCTGGCCTTCGGCGGGCTGGGGTTGTTCCTGCGGTCCTTGCGCAGCCAGGCGCGGGAAGAGGCCGCCGAAGCGGTCTGATTAATGGATGCCGGCGTCCGACTCGTTGCGAAGCCGGGCGCGCCAGGCGCCCAGCGCCGACAGGGCCGAATGGAATTTGCGCTCGATCAGATCGGCCTCGGCCTCGGTGACCCTACCATCGATCAATGCGCTCGACACGGCCTCCGCCACCGCGCCCACTTCGCTCATGACACGGCACACGGTCTGCGACAGGTCGTCCTGGCGCGCGCTTTCCGGCTGTGGGACCAGGAAGGCGGCCATCCCGTGGCGCACCAGCAGGGCATGCAGCGGCAGGTGGGCGTCGGGCACGCCGGCCGCGTGGCAGCGCTCGACGATCAACGAGACTTCTTCGAACGAGGGGTAATGCGAGGCAATCGTCGGCGCCAGCTTGTTGCGCAGGACGTTCACCGACATATCGAGCTCGCGCGCCAGCGCATCCAGTCCTCCGGGATACTTGCGCGCCACCGTGTAGAGGGCATCGTGCTGGTTCATGTCGAGGTAGCGTCGCGTCATGGTAATCCTTTGATATTTTTACCGGTGCATGTCAACATGCCCTTCGTTATCCTGATTTTAACTTTCGACGGCCCTCCTGACCATGCTGAAGACCTTTACGAAGTATGCACATGTCGCACTGGCGCTAAGCCTCGCGCTGTCCGTGGCCTCCGTGCCGGCGGAGGCCAAGCCTTCGAGCCACTCGTCCTTCAAGAGCGGGTTCTCGTCGCAGCGTTCGTCGTCGTCATCGTCGTCGAAAGGCGGCTTCGGCTCCTTCAGCAGCCGCTCGGCCTCGAAGTCGTCCAGCAGCGACAGCGGCGCGGCCAGGAAATCGGGCGGCGGCTTCGGCTCCTTCAGTTCGGGATCGTCGTCGGCCTCGCGCAAGTCGGATTCGGCGCTGTCGCGCAAGCTGGATAGGGAAAGCGCGGAAGCGAACGCCATGCGCACGCTGGACGAACGGCGTGCGGCGCAGGCGGCGCGCAACAATCCGCGTCCGGCGCCGACGTATGAGCAGCGCGACGCGCGCACGCCGCCGCCGTCGCAGGGCTATGGCTACGGCTACGGCAATGCGCCGGCGCCCGCGCAGCCGCCGGTCATCGTCAACCCGGGCGGTGGCGGCGGACTCGGACACGTGATCGCCGGCGCCGTCCTCGCCAATTCGGTCGCGAATGCGCATGCGCGCAACAACAACAGCAACGCGAACAACAACAATGGCGGCGGCTACTACCCGGCGCCCAGCGGCTCCGCCGGCGACCTGGCCAACCAGGCCGGCGCCGGCAGCGTCGGCGGCAGCGCCGGCGCACCGGCTACCGGATCGCCGGCCGCACCGGCCCCCGCGGCGCCGGCAAAAAGCGGCTCGGTATTCGGCACCATCATGTGGCTGGGCGTGCTGGCGCTGCTGGGCTGGGGTGTCTACCGCCTGTGGAAGCGCGCGAAGGCCCGCCGCGCCGCTGACAAACCGAATTATTCGTTCGAAAGGAATTGAGCAGATGGCCTGGAAGGATGTATTCAGCTACGTGCGCGGCATCGCAGAAAAGAAGGGCGTGGCCGAAGGCGAAGCGCGGATGGACGAAGGCGTGCCGCTGGACGCGCGCATCGGCAGTGTGGTGCAGATGCAGCACTCGCCCATCATCCGCGCGCAGGCCAACGGTTCGCTGATCGCCATGCCGGAGGCCGGCGACACGCGCATCCTGGCCGTCTCGCAGATGCGCCTGCAGCCGGAGACCGAGCTGTATCGCCTCTACCTGGACAAGGGCGACGAGGACGCGAAGGAGAAATTCCTGCAGGTGTTCTGCGGCGACGACGGCAAGGTGGCGGAGATCCTCTACTGCACCCAGCTGGCGCGCGTGATCCCGGAAACCGCCGACGACCAGGACGCCTACACCGGCCAGGCCGGCTACGGCCTCGGCGACCAGGGCTACACGCTGTGGCGCGAGCAGCTGGCCGATACGCTCGATGAGGCGACCCTGGCCACGGCCTTCGGCGACGGCGAGCGCCTCGACTACCAGCGCGACGCCGGCGGCGCGGCCAGCTTCATCAAGCCCTTCACGGGCCGCGAGATCCGCATCGACGATGCGAAGGGCGTGCACGGCCTGCGCCAGGAAATGTACTTCATGCCCTATGTGCGCGAACTGGCGGGCGGCGGGCGCGAATATCTACTGATCACCACGGAGATCATCGAAAGCGTCGATGGCGATACTTCGAAGCGCGGCATCCATGTCGACTTCGTGATCGGCATCCCGATGGAGCAGGAACGTATCGTCATTCAATGACATCTTCACCCACGAAAGGAAAGACAATGAGCAACGCAAGCGGATGGGGCCTGACTGCACGACTGGTGTCGAAACACTTCGGCGCACTGGGCGACCGGATTTCGGAGGCGATCGCCAACTTCGATCCGGAGACCGCGACCGAGGCCGACCGCGACCGCCTGGTCGACACCCTGCGCGACACTGCGCAACTGCTGGCGACCGCCCGCGCGTCCTTCGACAAGGAGCACAAGGACGTGGCCAACCTGCAGACCCTGATCGCCAGCGACGAGCGCGCCGCCGAGAAGCTGGCCGAGCGCCTGGCCGCCGGCACCATCTCGGAAGCGACCGTGACCCTGTTCTGCGACGAGCTGGAAGCGAACAAGGCGCGCCTGCCGCAGGAAATCCAGGAAGAGGCGGACGCGAAGGCCTACATGGACGAATTGCAGAAGATCGTCGACGCGCTGTCGAAGCAGCTGGCCGAGTTCGACGCCCAGGCCCGTAAAGCGATCCAGCAGCTGGCCGCCGCCAAGGCCCAGAAGGAACTGCAGGAACTGCGCATGGAGCGCCAGAGCCAGCTGGCCGGCCTCACCAGCATGAAGGGCAATTCGACCGCGCTGAACGCGCTGACGAAGCGCGCGCAAGCCGTGAGCAACGAAGCGGCCGGCCTGCGCATCGTCGCCGACATCGGCCAGAAGCCGCTTGATCAGCAGGCGGAACTCGATGCGATCCGCAAGTCGGTGAGCCAGCCTGAGACGGCCGGGGAGAGCGCGCTGGAGCGCCTGAAGCGCCTGTCGGGCAAGACCGCAGCCTGATCTTTATTCGGAATCGCGCAGCCAGGACTTGCTGCTCGGCTTGGCGGGGACGGGAACGGCGGGCGCCGCCGTGGACCGGACCCGCTGGTCGAACCTGGGGGCGGCCTTGGGCTGTCTCGCCTTGGCCAGATAGGACTTGACCCCCATCGTGCAGCGGAAAATCAGGACGCCGACGCCCAGGATCAGCGCGCTGACGGTGATCGCCAACCCATCGGGACGGTTGGCGATGACGAAAATGCAGACGAAAACGATGAGGTCGAGGCAGGCGAGATAGTTGAATCGCGCCTTGATGTTGGAGGCGACTTCGGTGATCGACATGCTGGTTTCCAGGTAAATCTTGCGGCAATGGTGCATTCTACCATTTCCACATGGAAATATTGCATGACGAAACGCAAAGCCAGACGCTCTTATTGCGCCCAGTAGTCGACCACCAGCGATTTTTCCAGACACGCGCCCAGCGTATCGACGAAGGCCTGGTGCGCCGCATGCAGCAAATAGATGTTGCGATCCTCTTCGCTGGCGAAACTGAGCGTGAAGCAATGGGTAAAGCCCTGGTTCAGGCCTTCCGGGCTCACGTTCGTGCCCCATTCGTAGGCGGTGATGCCGGAGATGAGGTCCTTCAATCGGCCGAAGCCGGCGACGACGGCATCGATCTGTTCATTGCTGGCGCCGTCCTTGAACGCAAACAGGACGACGTGGCGGAGTGAGGTGTGGGTTTCCGGGTTCATGGTTTATCTTACACATTCTAAAAAAAACCGGAGACACACGCATGACCCTTCCGCGCATCCTGCTTGCCCTTTTCTTGTTCGCGCCGCTGGCCCAGGCTGCGGAACCCGCGCCGCGCGTCGGCGTCCAGCTCTGGTCCGTGAAGGACGATTTGAAGCAGGACTTCGAAGGCACGCTGGGCAAGCTGGCGGCGATGGGCTTCCAGGGCGTGGAATTCGCCGGTGAATTCGGCCGCTACGCAAACGATCCCGCCGGCCTGCGCGCCTTCCTCGGCAAGCAGAAGCTGGCATGCGCCGGCGCCCACCTCGATTTCGCTGCCCTGTCGGATGCGCGCTTTGCCCGGACCACCGCCTTCTACCGCGAGGTCGGCTGCCGCAACCTGGTCATCGCCTGGGACAAGCGTGGCGCGTCGCTCGATGGCGCGGCCGCGATCGCACGCGAACTGGCGGCGCTGTCGGCGAAACTGCAGCCGCTCGGCATGCGGATCGGCTACCACAACCATGCGCAGGAGATGACGGGGCCGGACGGCAGGACGCCCTGGGACGCGATCGCCGCCGGCACGCCGCAGCAATCGATCCTGCAGCAGGACATCGGCTGGACCGTCTTCGCCGGCAAGGACCCGGTGGCGCTGATGCGGCGCTATCCTGGCCGCACTATCTCCTCCCACTTCAAGGCCAAGCTGGCGGAGGGCAAAGGCGGCCAGGGCAAGCCGCTCATCGGCCAGGACCAGACCGACTGGCCTGCTGTCTACGCGGCGGCGCGCGGGCAGGGCGGGGCCGAGTGGATCGTGCTCGAGCAGGAGGAGTACCCGGACGGGATGCGGCCGCTGGAAGCGGTGGCGGCCTCGATGCGCGGGCTGCAGGGCGTGATCCGGCGATAGGCATAAGCAAAAGCCTTGATGCGCACGATAGACAGCCTGTTTGACACCGAATAATCGTTGAGCAAGACTGCGATGACGCGTCACGTGGAGGTTGCTACATGGATATTCGTCGAGACAGCACCGACGTTCTCAAGGCAAGCGCAGCACATACGATCACCTACCGCCCCGACATCGACGGCCTGCGCGCCGTGGCCGTCGGCCTTGTCGTTCTCTTCCATGCCTGGCCCAAGTGGCTGCGTTCCGGCTTCATCGGCGTCGACGTCTTCTTCGTCATCTCCGGTTTCCTGATCACCTCGATCATCCTGAAGGACCTGAAGCAGCGGTCCTTCACCATCCGCGGTTTCTACGTGCGCCGCATCCGGCGTATCTTCCCGGCATTGATTACCGTCGTGCTGGCGGTGCTGGCCTTCGGCTGGTACGTTCTGCTGCAGCAGGAGTTCGCCCAACTGGGCAAGCACGTCGCCGCGGCGGCGGCCTTCGTGTCCAACCTGGTGCTGTGGAGCGAGGCCGGCTACTGGGACAACGAATCCGTCACCAAGCCGCTGCTGCATCTGTGGTCGCTGGGCGTGGAGGAGCAGTTCTACCTGGTGTGGCCGATTGCGATGGCGCTGTGCTTCCGCGTCCGCTTCGGCATCCTCGCCTTCCTCGCGCTGACCCTGGCGGGCTCCTTCCTGTACGGCCTGTACGCCACCTTCAACCATCCGGCCGAAGCCTATTTTTCGCCCGTCACCCGCTTCTGGGAACTGGCGTCCGGCGGCCTGGTGGCCTATGCAATGACCAAGCGCAGCCCGCTGCTGCCGGCGCCGCTGCTGATATCGTCCTTAGGCTTGCTGCTGCTGGTACTGGGTGCGGTGCTGATCAAGGGGCAGGCGGATTTCCCCGGCGCCTGGGCGCTGCTGCCGGTGCTCGGCACCTGCGCGCTGATCGCCGCCGGCAACGTCTCCTTCATCAACCGGCGCCTGCTCGGCAATCCGCTGATGGTGAAGGTCGGCCTGGTCAGCTATCCCTTCTACCTGTGGCACTGGCCGCTGCTGTCCTTCGGCTACATCATCGAAGGCGAGAAGCCGGAGCCGCTCGTGAAAGCCGCGCTGGTGCTGGCGGCGCTGGCGCTGGCCTTCCTGACTTACCACCTGATCGAGCGCCCGGTGCAGAAGTCGCCGAACAAGCGCCGCGCGATCCAGGGCCTGGTGGCGGCAATGGCCTGCTTCGGCGTGCTCGGGGTGATGGTCAAGGCTGGGCTGCTGCAGGAGCGCATGCCCTCGACCGCGGTCGCGCGCTACATGGGCGCGCTGAACGATCTCGGCTTTCCGGATCCGGCGATGAAGCCGCTGCGCTACAACGGCTCGCTGTTCCAGCAACTCGATGGACGCGGGCAGGGCACCACGGTGCTGATCGGCGATTCGGTGATGGAGCAATATGCGCCGCTGGTCGCGCAAGGCCTGCGCGAAGGCCGCTTCGACCGCAGCAAGGTGATCTTCGCCACCCAGGGCGGCTGCATGCCGGTCGAGGGATCGGTACGCCTGCCGCGCCTGCGCTACCCGACCTGCACCACGACCGTCACCGACGCCTGGCGGCTGGCGGCATCGCCGGAGGTCGATACCGTGGTGGTCGCGGCCTCCTGGTACGGCTATTTCGCGAACTGGCAGCAGGACGTGCAGATGCCGGTGGACGGCCAGTTGCAAACCTTCCCGGCCGCGTCCGCGCACGAGGCGGCGTATGCGACGCTGCAGCAGTCGATCGCGCGCCTGCGCGCAGCCGGCAAGCGCGTCTACCTGATCCTGCAGCCGCCCTCGGGCAACCAGTTCGACCCGCGCTCGATGATCACCGGCTCGCGCTTCGGCGAAATGAAACCGCGCACCGATATGGAACCCTACCGCGTCGAGCGCTTCTACGGCGACAACGCGGCGCCGCGCCAGCGGCTGCTCCAGATCGCGCAGGCGACCGGCACGCTGCCCATCGACCCGGTGGACACCGTCTGCAAGGACGGCATTTGCCCCACCGTGAACGCGCAAGGAGAGCCGATCTACACCGACCCGGTGCACATGCGCCCCTTCTATGTGAAAAGCAGGGTGCACTACCTCGACCCGGCCCTGAACGGGACCGGGAAGAGCGTGGCGCTGCACTGATCAGGGACGCGGCGTTTCCATGACAGGCAGCTCGATGAAGCTGCTGTGGTAGATCCGCTGCGTCGCCTTTTTATAATCCTCCGGCTTGGCGTTGAAGATGTTCTCCACCCAGGTCTGCGGATTGCGGTCGTACAGCGGGAACCAGCTCGACTGCACCTGCACCATGATGCGGTGGCCCGGCAGGAAGACGTGGTTGGCGGTCGGCAGGCCGAAGCGGTAGGACAGGGGCTTGTTGGCAGCCAGTGGCTTGGGCTTGTCGTAGCCTTCGCGGTAGCGGCCGCGGAAGATGTCGCCGGAGATCATCAGCTGGTAGCCGCCCATGCCCGGGTTGCTGCCCACCTGGTCCGGGTAGACGTCGATCAGCTTGACCACCCAGTCCGAATCGGTGCCGCTGGTCGAGGCGACCAGGTTGGCGACCGGCTCGCCGCTGATCTTCACCGGCGCGCTCAAGACGTCGGAGACGAAGACGGCGACGTCGGTGCGGCCCGAGGCTTCGCGCTGGTCGTCGACCATCCAGCGCGGCCACGACTGCCCTTTGGCTTCGTCGTAGCCGTAGGGTGGGATCGGACGCTGGCGGAAGGGCACCGGTTTAGAAGGGTCGGAGACGTATTCGTCGTAGGCCCTGGCATCGGCGGCGGCGCCCAGCACCGCTTTTTGACCGGCCGCCAGGCGCAGCGCCACCGGCTTCGAGGCGCTCGGCCAGGCTCCCAGATTGCGCCACTGGTTGGTGCCGGTCTCGAAGGCCGTCACGGTCGGGATATCCGGCGTGGCCTCGTTCCCTTTGAGATTCCGGTCGAGGAAAGGCCGCAGCACCGCCTGGCGCCAGTACAGCGCGGTATCGCTGCCGAACTTGATCGCGCCGAGGCTGCTGCCGTCGCCGATCGCACCGCCGTGGTTCCAGGGCCCCAGCGACAGGTGGACCAGGTTGTTCTTGTCGTTCGGCTTGATCGCCTTGTAGACGGCGACCGGGCCGTAGATGTCCTCTGCGTCCCACAGGCTGTGCACCAGCAGGGTCGGCACCGTCACCGGCTGCTTGGCCAGGATCTTGTCCATGGCCTGCTGCTGCCAGAAGCTGTCATAGCTCGGGTGCTGCACCAGCTTGCGCCAGAAGCCGCTCTGCTCCAGGCCGCGCTGGCGGGCCAGCGCGCCGGCCGATCCGGCGCGCATGTACATGTCGTAGTCGTCGTAGTTCGAGGTGTACCACTTGGCCGTGTTCCCGCGCGTGACCACCTGCTCCATGATGTAGGAAAGGTTAATCTGGCGGAAGGCGCCGTGGTGGAACCAGTCGTCGCCCATCCAGCCGTCGACCATCGGGTTCATCGGCACCGCGGCCTTCAGCGCCGGGTGCGGGTTCACCAGCGCCATCAGGGGCAGGAAGCCGTCGTAGGAGATGCCGATGATGCCGACGCGGCCATTGGTCTCGAGGATGTTCTTGACCAGCCAGTCGATGGTGTCATACGTGTCGGTCGAGTGGTCGACCGGCGTCGGGTTCAGCGGGCCGGACAAGGGCCGGTTCATCACGTAGTCGCCTTCCGAGCCGTACTTGCCGCGCACGTCCTGCACCACGCGGATGTAGCCGCCCTGGACGATCACGTCGGCGGCGTTGTCGTAGCCGCTCAGGATGGATTCCAGGTCCGAGCTCTCGGCGTGGCTGGTCAAACTTGAAGCGTCGTAGGGCGTGCGGGTCAGCAGGATGGGCGCGTTCTGCGCGCCCTTGGGCACGATGATGACGGTGTTCAGGCGGGTGCCGTCGCGCATGGGGATCATCACGCTGCGCTTGGTGTAATTGAAGCCCACGGTCGGGGCGTTGAATTCCGCCGGGGTCTCCGAGGGCAGGGCGGGGTATTGCGGGGCCGGCGTCTGCTGCGCGTTCTGCGCGTGGGCCAGGCTGGCGAAGGCCATCGCGCAGGCCAGCGCGATGCGGGTGCTTGGTGACTTCATGAGCTTCCTTGTGTATTTTTAGTGGAGGCGAAGTGTTGCCACCAGCACATTAGCACAAGGTGCAGCCCGGATCAGCCGTGCGTGAAGCGCTCGAACAGGGTGACGCCCTGGCGCCGCGTGCCCGGTCCGCCGAGGTGGTCCCACCAGCCGAGCGGAAAGGTCATCTTGCGGTCGGCCATGGCGACGAAATCGTCGAAGCCGCGCTGGGCTTCGCTGAGGGTGATGATGCGGGCGTCGACGTCGGCGCCGATGTCCAGGCAGATGTCGCCGTGCAGGTCGCGCCAGGGCTGGGCGCCGCCGGATGGGTCGCCGCGCCAGGCCCTGATGCGGCTGACCGCCTCCCAGGGCACGGCCAGGCCGCGCACCGTGAAGCCGCTGTCGGAGACGAGAATCGAAGGCGCGTACGGCATCCGCAGCCAGCCCGGCCGCCGCAGCAGCCGGGTTTCAAGCACGTTGAGGATGGTTTTCATCGTTATTGATGCCGAGAGCCGCTGCGGTCGACCAGCAGCAGCTGGCCGAGGCCGCGGGCGTCGGCCTTGCCGCTGGCGTCCTTGCCGACCACGTTGACCGAGGCGCTGCCCGGGCCGCGCACCGAGATGTCGGTCTGGCCCACGTTCAGGCGCCGGCCTTCGAGGCTGCCGGAGCCGTTGATCTGGACGCTCACCTGGGCCACGCTGCCGTCGATGCGGGCGTCGCCGGGGCCGTCCATCTTCAGCAGCAGGCGCTTGCCGGACATGCTGGCTTCCAGCTCGCCGGAGCCGTGCATTTCGGCGTCCAGAGTGTCGGAGACGTTCTGCAGCCTGACGCCGCCGGGACCGCGGCTGCGCACGATGGCCTTGGCCACCTTGAGGCTTTCGCCATTCAGGTCGCCCGAGCCGCTCGCTTCGAGCGTCAGGTTGCCGATGCTGCCGCTGAGCTCCGCGTTGCCGGGGCCGCCCAGGCGCAGCTGGCCGGCGGCCGCCTGCAGGCCGCGCGCCTCCAGCTCGCCCGAGCCCTGGACTTCGGCCTCGAACTTGCGGATGTTCCCGGCGATGCAGGCATTGCCCGGGCCGCGCTGCACGCTGCGCACGCCTTCGACGGCCAGGTCGCAGCCTTCGAAGTCGCCCGAGCCGCTGCTCTCCAGACTCAGTTCACGGCTGCTGCCGGACAGTTTCAGGTCGCCCGGACCACGCATGCGGGCCGTCACGCGGGAAGCGCGCAGGCCCTCGGCTTCGAGATCGCCCGAGCCGCTCATCTGGGCCGCCAGTTCGTTGGCGATGCCGGCCAGGTGGACGTCGCCGGGGCCGCGCATGGTGACGTCGGCGTCGCCGGTCTTCATGCGGCGCAGGTCGAGGTCGCCGCTGCCGCTGCTTTCCACCACCAGCTGGCGCACCGCGCCGCTGGCGTGCAGGTCGCCGGGGCCGGTGCTGGCCAGCGTGAAGCGCTCGCTGCTGACCTGGCTCAGTTCTACGTCGCCGCTGCCGTTCATGCGCAGGCTTTTCAGGCCGGCGGCGCCGATGGTGACCGTCGTCATCTCGCGGCGCTTGCCGAAGCTGAAGGAGAAGCCGTTGCGCGCGACCGGGCGGACCACCAGGGTGTCGCCGCGCACCAGGACTTCCATCTCGTCGATTTCTTTCCGCAGACCCGAGACCGTGACAGCCTGGCGCGCCTGGGCGTCGATGATCACGCGGTAGGGACCACCCAGCTCGATCGCGCTGAAGGCGCCGACCTGGCGCTGCTCGGTGACAGTGCCTGCGTTCTGGACTTGCTGCTGTTCCGCCTGGGCGAAGCTGGCGTGGCTGGCGATGGTGGCGCAGGCGAGGGCGGCGGCGATGGCGGTCAGTTTGATGGCGGTCTTCATGATCTCGTTCTTATGTGATGAAAGGTGGGGTGGTACCGGGAGCCTGAACGATAGGGCAAGCTTGCCTTGTCTGCATGCGGAAAACGACAGACGTGCAAAAACGCGGCGCGAAGTGCAAAAGAACGGTGCTGAGCGGTGTATATTTATTGGATGTCCTCGCTGACCGTCCGCAAGCTGAACGTCGACCTGTCCCAGGGCTTCCCGCGCCACTGGATGGGCGGCGACGTCTATCGCACCGCCTTCCTGAATGCGCTGTCGATGAGCTTCCCGCTCGGCGAGCAGATGTTCATCGACAGCGTGCGCGCGGCGCCCCCGGAAGCCATCCTCGACCCCGTCCTGCGCGCCGAGGTGAAGGATTTCGTCGGCCAGGAAGCCAGCCACCGCTTCGTCCATCAGCAGTACAACGCCGAGCTGGCGCGCCAGGGCTTCGACTACACGATGGAGCCGAAGCTGCAGGTGCGCGTGGAGCGCATCCGCAGGTTGCCCGTGCAGGACCGCCTGGCCATCACCTGCGCGCTCGAGCACTACACGGCCATGCTGGCCGACTTCGTGCTGCGCAATCCGGCCTGGCTGGACGGCGCCGATCCACAGCTGCGCACCCTGTGGAACTGGCACGCCGCCGAGGAGCTGGAACACAAGGCGGTCGCCTTCGACGTCTACCGCGCGGCCGGCGGCGGCTACCTGAAGCGGGTGCTGTGGTACCTGCACGTGAGCCTGGTGTTCTGGCTGGACACCACCACCCAGACCTTTCATAATCTGCGGCGCGACGGCGCTTCCTGGCGCCTGAAAACCTGGACCAGCGCGGTGCGTATGTGGTTCGGGCGCCGCGGCCTGGTCTGGAGCCTGTTCAAGCCCAGCATCGGCTACCTGTCGCCGCGCTTCCACCCCTGGCGGCACGACAATCGCGCCCTGCTGCAGATGTGGCTGGAGAGCAACGACGACGCCTACCGAGAGATCGGCAGCACATCGGCCTGAAAGCGGCTTGCGCGCCGCGCGTGGCTGGAACGGGGCGCGGATGTCATAATGGATGGCTCGTGCAAGGAGACCCATCGTGATTCGCTATCTTGGCACCCGCAAGAATGCGGAAGGTGCTGCCGTCTATATATTCCTGGTCAATGGCATGGAGAAGGAAGTGCGCGAGCACGCCCTCAAGCAGCATCCCGGCTGCTATGACGCCCTGCCGGCGTCGGTGAAGGCGAAGATCGCCGCCAACCGCGCATGGCTGTCCAAGCTGTGACCGGCTTGCGGCTGCTGCCGCTGGTTTTGGCGATCCTTGCCGGAGCGGCCTCCGCCCAGACCCAGGACAAGCAGCCCTCCACCTTCGGCCCCGTGATCGGCGGCGCACTGCTGTGCCGGGACCAGATCGACAATAAATACTTCTATTCCTGGCTGAGCAGCCATTTCGGCGCCCCCTACAAGCACGAGGGCGGCGCCTTCTGGTTCCGCACCGGCGAGGCGACGCTCTGGGGCGCGCCCGTCACCGAAGTGATGGTCAGCGACGATACCAGCGAGCTGGTGTTCCTGGCCGCAGTGGCCGAGGTGCCGCCGGACCAGCTGGAGCAGTCGGTCCGCAGCGCGGCAGGCGTGCGCTACCCGGCGGCGGATAGTTCCCAATATCCTTTGCGGGTTTCCGCCACCGGCAGCAAGATTGCTTACTACAATAGCAAAAGCAAAATATACTGCGCGAAGTTCAAACCGCTGCCGCCGGGCCGCTAGGGCATTCCTTGGTATGTACACCAATTACTTCAATCTGAAGCAACAGCCGTTCTCGATCGCGCCCGATCCGCGCTACCTCTTCATGAGCGAGCGCCACCGCGAGGCGCTCGCGCATCTGCTGTACGGCATCGGGAGCGGCGGCGGCTTCGTCCTGCTGACGGGCGAGATCGGCGCCGGCAAGACCACGGTGTGCCGCTGCTTCATCGAGCAGATCCCCGACAACTGCCGCCTGGCCTATATCTTCAACCCCAAGCTGACGGTCGAGGAACTGCTGCTGACCATCTGCGACGAGTTCCGCATCGAGCTGCCGCCCGCATCGGCCGGCGCGCTGGGCGTGAAGAGTTATGTGGACGCGATCAACGGCTACCTGCTGGACAGCCACGCCCAGGGCAACAACAACGTGCTCGTGATCGACGAGGCGCAGAACCTGTCGCCCCAGGTACTGGAACAGCTGCGCCTGCTGACCAACCTCGAGACCAGCGAGCGCAAGCTGTTGCAGATCATCCTGATCGGCCAGCCCGAGCTGCGCACCATGCTGGCCCAGCCCGAGCTGGAGCAGCTGGCCCAGCGCGTGATCGCGCGCTACCACCTCGGGCCGCTGTCCGAAGCCGAGACAGGCGCCTACGTCACGCACCGCCTGACGGTGGCGGGCGCCCATCCGGGCAACCCGATTCCCGGCTCGCTGGCGCCGCTGATCCACCGCCTCACGCACGGCGTGCCGCGCCGCATCAACCTGCTGTGCGACCGCGCGCTGCTCGGCGCCTACGTCGAGAACAGCAGCGTGGTGACGCCGAAGATCCTGCGCCGCGCGGCCCAGGAAGTGTTTGCCGGCGAAGCGCCCACCGCACGTCCGCCGCTGCGCTGGCCGCTGGTGGCGGGCGGGGTGCTGGCCGGGGCGGCGATCAGCGCGGCGGCGTGGCAGGCGGTGCCGCGTGCTGCGGCGCCTTCCGCGCCGGTTGCTGCTACGGCGCCAGTGCCTCAGCTTGCGAAAAAGGACGTGCAGCCGGTCAAGGGCGCGGGTTCGAATCCTGTCGGAGGAAGCGCGGTCAAGCCGCTGTTATTGGCAACCCAGACCGAAGCCCTGCGCGAGCTCGGCGCCCTGTGGGGCCAGCAACTACCCACCGACGAACCCTGCCAGGGCGCGCCGAAGCTGAACCTGCGCTGCTACCAGGGCCGCGGCGGCCTGTACGAATTGCGCCTGCTCGACCGTCCGGCCATCGTCGCCCTGCACGACGGCCAGAAGCTCGGCTACGCGGTGCTGTCCTCGATGGACGCCGACAGCGCGGTGCTGAGCGTGAACGGCCAGCGCCAGAAGGTCAGCCTGGGTGCGCTGGCGACCCGCTTCGACGGCGAATTCACGACCCTGTGGAAGCAGCCGCGCGCCTTCCGCGACGAAATCCACCCCGGCGACACCGGCCCGGACGTGGACTGGATCGCCGGCCGCCTGGCGGAACTGAACAAGCTCGAAGCGCCGCGCACCGACCGGCCGCTGGACGAGCCCACGCGCCGCCTGCTGCGCACTTTCCAGGCCAGGCAGAACCTGAAAGCGGACGGCGTGGCCGGGCCGCGGACCTTCATGCGCCTGAACCAGCTGAGCGGGGTCGACGAACCTCACCTGCTGGCGTCGAACGGGACGGGAAAATAATATGTCATACATCCTCGAAGCCCTGAAGAAGGCCCAGGCCGAACGCCAGCTCGGCAATGCGCCGACCATTCACGCGCCGCAAACGGCGCAGGCCACCCAGCCTGGCATCGCCGCCAGCCGCAAGCCGCTGTTCGTCGGCCTGGGAGCGGGTGCGCTGGTCGTGCTGCTGGGCGGGCTGTTCATGTGGCAGCGGACGCCGGCGCCGGCTGGGGCGACCGCTGCGCCGGCGGCGCTGGCGGCAAATTCGACGGCCACGCCGGCTGCTTCGACAGCCCTGCCGCCCGCCGCTGCGCCCGCAGCGTCGGCAGCACCCGAGCGCGCGCCCGCAGCGCCCGCGACTGCCGTGAACGCCGCCTCGAACACGCTGGAAGTGAGCGCGCCGCCTGCGCCGCCGCCGCGTCCCGCCCATGCGGCCGAGCCGCCCGCGCGCCCGGCGCCGTCACCGGCCGCCCGCAGTCCGGCCACTGCGCCTGTGGTTCCGCCCGCGCCTGCCGCCGCAGCGCCGCGCCCAAGCGCCGCACCGGCGACGGCGCCATCGCCCGAAGACAGCCTGCCTTACCTGCACCAGCTGCCCGACAACATGCAGCGCGACGTCCCGCGCGTGGCCTTCGGCGGCTACATGTATTCGGCCAACCCGGCCGACCGCCTGCTGCTGGTCGACAAGACCCTGCGCCACGAAGGCGAGGAGGTCGCGCCTGGACTGGTGCTGGAGAAGCTGCTGCCGAAGGCGGCGGTGATGAATTATCGCGGCGTCCGCTACCGTGTCGCCTACTGAGGCGGGCGGGGCTGCCCGCGGCCAGGTGCTGGGTGTAGTCGGCTGGTCCGGCAGCGGCAAGACCACGCTGCTGGAATACCTGGTCGGCCAGCTGGCGGCCGAGGGTCTGCGCGTCAACGTCATCAAGCACAGCCACCACGACATCGTGCTCGAGCCGCCGCACAAGGACAGTGCGCGCCTGCGCATGGCCGGCGCCGGCGAGGTCATGATCGCCTCTCCCTACCGCTTCGCGATCCAGCACGAGCTGCGCGGCGCGCCCGAGCCCACGCTCGAGGAGCACCTGGCGCGCCTGGCGCCGGCGGACCTGACCCTGGTCGAGGGCTACAAATGGGCGGCCATCCCCAAGCTCGAGGTATTCCGGCCCGAGCTCGGGCGCGCGGCCATGTATCCGGAAGACGTGAACGTAGTCGCCGTGGCATCCAATGCGCCGGCGCCGGCCGGGCTGGAGCGGGACCTCGCCTGGCTCGACCTCGACCAGCCTGCCGCGATATTGCGCTGGCTCAGACGGCGCCTGGCTGCCGCATCCTAAAGTTCTGCCCGAAGCTGACGTTAACACAGGATGACCCGCATTGGGCCGTAGTTCGCCCTCACACAGGAGACCGTCATGGACGTCATGAGTATTGCCAAACTCGCCACCAGTATCGCCGACACCGGCACCCGCCAGGATGTGGGCATTGCCATGCTCAAGAAGGCGCAGGATGTCCAGGCTTCGACCGCCACCCAGCTGCTGGACGCCGTCCAGGCTGCGTCGCCGGCGCCGAACCTGCCGGCGCATCTGGGCAAGAACGTCAATACGACCGCCTGAGCGCGCCCCGAAAAAAAATCAACCGGGCGCGTCAACAGGACCGCCTCCCGGTGCGTTAAACCGTCCACGTACCCGGCGCGAGGCAGGCCGCACAACAGTCCCGCTCTTGCCGCCACCATCGCTGCCGACGCGCAGCCACACAAGGCCGACCCCGCCGGTGTACGCATTCCGAAGGAGACTCCCCCATGAATAAACGTCAAGCACTCGTTGCTGCCGCCCTTGCGAGCGTGTGCGCTACCAATGCGTCCGCCACCGGGCAGATGGACATGCAGCCGAAGGGCGAGCAGGAAAAATGCTACGGCGTGGCCAAGGCCGGCCAGAACGATTGCGGCACCGCCACTCACGGCTGCGCCGGCCAGGCGGCGGTCGACAATGACCCGGCGGAATGGCGCACCGTCCCCAAGGGCAGCTGCGAGAAATCCGGCGGCAAGCTGAATCCACCCCAGCAGGCCAGGCAGGGCAAAGCCGGGTAAGCAAGCCGTGGTCAAGCTGCAGGGGGCGCGCGGTGTCGGCATCGGCCTGCGCGCACCGCACTACCGCCAGCTGATGGAAGAGCGTCCATCGCTCGCCTGGCTGGAAGTTCATACGGAAAATTACCTGGCCCGCTCGGGCTGGGACTGGCATGTGCTGCAGTCGCTGCGGCGCGACTATCCGGTCAGCCTGCACGGCGTCGGGCTCGGCCTCGGATCCACGCACGGCTTTTCCAAAGACCATCTGGAGCGCGTGCGCCAGCTTGCCAATGCCATCGAGCCGGCCCTCGTCTCCGAGCACCTGAGCTGGGGCGCGCTGCGCGATCGGCAACTGAACGACCTGCTGCCGCTGCGCCTGGATGCCGCGGCCCTGGACCTGGTCGCCGCCCGCGTCGAGCGGGTGCAGGACGTGCTGAAGCGGCGCATCCTCGTCGAAAACGTCTCCACCTATCTGCGCTTTGCCGGCGATGCGATGAGCGAAGCCGCGTTCCTGGCCGCGCTGGCGCAGCGCACCGGCTGCGGCATCCTGCTCGACGTGAACAATCTCTACGTCAACCAGTGCAACCACGGCGAGGATGCCCTGGCCGCGCTGGATGCGCTCGCCGGCCTCGCGCCAGGGACTGTCGGCGAGCTGCACCTGGGCGGCCACCTGGTCACCGACCTTGCCGTCATCGACCACCATGGCGACCGCATCGCGCCGCCCGTGTGGGCGCTGTACCGCGAGGCTTCAAGGCGTTTCGGCGATGTGCCGGCGCTGGTCGAGTGGGATACCGACGTGCCGGCGCTCGCGGTGCTGCTGGACGAGGTTCGCATTGCGCAGCGCATCGCCGCCGAGACAGCGCCGGCTTTCTCGCCCGCAGAGGCGGCGACGCTGACCTTATCTCCGCCCAACGTGCCGCCAGGCGGCGGCGCTGAACTGGCCGGCCTGCAGCAAGCCTTCGGCGCCGCCCTGGCCGACCCCAGCCAGTTGTCCCTGCTGGCGCCCGAATTGAAGGGTAACCTGGCCCGCCTCGGCATCTACCGCGGCAACCTCACGAGCGCCTGGCGCCGTGCACTGGCCAATGCCTATCCGGTGCTGCGCAGGCGGCTGGGCGGCGATGCCTTCGACGCCCTCGCGCGCGCCTACGGCCGCGCCCACCCGGCGCAGGACCCGGACCTGAACCGCTTCGGCGCCCGGCTGGCTGCTTTCATCGACGCCGCCGCTTGTCCCTGGCTGCCCGACCTGGCGCGGCTCGAATGGGCCGTCCACGAATCCTGGTATGCGCCCGATGTACCGGCGGCTGGCGGCGATGGGCCGCTGGACGTCCTGGCGACTCTAAGCCCGCAGCAGTTCGAAGCCAGCCGCGCCATCCTGCACCCCTCGCTGCGCTTGCACGCCTCGCGCTGGGCCACGGCCGCGATCTGGCTGGCCGAGCAGCCCGAGGGGCCGGACGCGCCGATTGACACCGGGCGGCCCGGCCACGCGCTGATCCTGCGCGCACGCTGGCAGGTGGCCGTGCGCGAGATCGACGCGGCCGAATTCGCGGCATTGGCGCGGCTGGCGGAAGGGGAGAGCTTTGGCGCGGCCTTCGATGCGGCCTTCGACCTGGATGAGGAGGCGCCGATCGCGGCCTGGCTGGATGGCTGGCTGAAGAACGGGGTGCTGACGGGAATCGTGAAGGAAGTCCGGGAAGCCGACCCGCCCGCGGTGTAAGGCGAGGCCGGCACGGGCGCGGTGGCCCGGTGAGCTGCAGTGTCAGTGATACTGGAAGGCGCGCAGGATGCGTTCTTCGCCGGTCTTGTCGTGGTGCAGTTCGTTGGCTGCCCGGGTGGCTTCGATCATCCTGGACAGCTGTTCCTCCTCGAAACGGACCAGTTCTTCATTGGCCGCATTCAAGGCCATGGCCAGCTTGGCGCGCGCACTCTGATACACCAGACCGGTGTAATGGTCGGTATTCTTGAGCAGTTCTTCCGCGTTTTCGATGACGAGACGCAGGTCGCCGATCAGCCGCTGCTGCGTCATGGAGCTTGGGTCTGGGGTTTCCATCTTCCTCACCTTTAGCCGAAATACGTCTTCAATATAGAGAAGGAGGACTGCCCAAGTTTGTCAGCGCGCAAACGTCACCCCTACAGCCGGGGACGGCTACTCCGGTGCGACCGGCAGGTGCATCCGGCAGGACGCACCGTTTTTTTATAAGCGGCAGGGAACTTTTCTAGCGGACAGTGATCCGCATATCGCCTACGCTTACGACCTGGCCGGCACGGATCTTGGCAGTCTTGCGCAGTTCCTTCTTGCCGTCGACCGACACCACGCCGCTGGCCACCATGTTCTTGCCGGCGCCACCGCTGTCGACGTAGCCGACGAGCTTGAGCAGCTGGTTGAGTTCGATGAACTCCGATGTCAGTTCAAAAGTTGTTGTTTGCATTCTATCCTCGGTTAAAAATGGACGGCGTACCGTTGAGTCCGCTCCCTCGAAACGTTACCACCGCCCTCAAGTACGTCGTCCCCGCGAAGGCGGGGATCCCAGTTTGCTGGCGCTACCGTAACGCATGCAGAACTTGGATCCCCGCCTTCGCGGGGACGACGAGTACTAATCTGGAGCCCTTCAGCCCGGATCCGGCCGCGTCATCTCGATCGGCACGATCCACTGATCGAACTGCTGCTCGTCGACAAAGCCGGACCGCAGCGCCGCCTGGCGCAGGGTGAGTCCCTCGTGCTGGGCGGTCTTGGCGATCTGCGCGGCGCGATCATACCCGATATGCGGGGCCAGGGCGGTCACCAGCATCAGCGATTGCTCCATCAGCTCGCCGATGCGCTTGCGGTTGGGCTCAATGCCGCGGGCGCAGTGCTCGTCGAAGGAGCGCATACCGTCGGCCAGCAGGCGCGCGCTTTGCAGGAAATTGTGCGCGATCATCGGCTTGAACACGTTCAGCTCGAAATTGCCCATCGCCCCGCCGACGCTGAGGGCGACGTCGTTGCCGAGCACCTGGCAGCACAGCATGGTCATCGACTCGCACTGGGTCGGGTTGACCTTGCCCGGCATGATCGAGCTGCCCGGCTCATTTTCGGGGATGGTGATTTCGCCCAGGCCGGAGCGCGGGCCGGAGGCCATCCAGCGCACGTCGTTGGCGATCTTCATCAGCGCCGTGGCGAGGGTCTTGAAGGCGCCATGCGCCTGCACCATCGCGTCGTGGCCGGCAAGGGCCATGAACTTGTTCGGTGCGCTCTTGAATTGCAGGCCGGTGCGCGAGGAAATCTCGGCCGCGATGCGGTTGGCGAATTCCGGATGCGCGTTCAGGCCGGTGCCGACCGCGGTGCCGCCGGCCGCCAGCTGCAGCAGGCCGGGCAGGGTGGACTTGACGGCCTGCTCGGCGAACTCGAGCTGGGCGACGTAGCCTGAAAATTCCTGGCCCAGGGTCAATGGCGTGGCGTCCTGCAGGTGGGTGCGGCCGATCTTGACGATGTCGGCGAAGTCGCGCGCCTTGACGTGCAGCGTCCCGCGCAGCTGGGCCAGCGCCGGCAGCACGTCCTTGGCGACGGCGGCTGCGGCGGCCACGTGCATCGCCGTCGGGAACATGTCGTTCGAAGACTGGCCCATGTTCACGTGGTCGTTCGGGTGCAGCAGGCGCGCCTCGCCGCGTTCCCCGCCCATCAGCTCGGAGCCGCGGTTGGCCAGCACCTCGTTCATGTTCATGTTGCTCTGGGTGCCGGAACCGGTCTGCCAGACCGACAGCGGGAACTCGGCCGGATGGCGGCCTTCCAGCACTTCGTCGGCGGCGGCGATGATGGCGTTGGCCTTGTCGGCCGGCAGCTTGCCGAGCGAGCGGTTGACGGCGGCGGCGGCGCGCTTGACCTGTGCCAGCGCAGCGACCAGTTCCGGCGCCATCTTTTCGCTCGAAATGTGGAAGTGATGCAGCGAGCGCTGGGTCTGCGCGCCCCACAGTTGTCCGCTTGGCACTTCGATCGGGCCGAAGCTGTCCTTCTCGATCCTGTTATCCATAGACTGGTCCTGACTTTTTGTTAGTAGGGTTTTTACAGTTATCTCGAAACTTGCTTAAATCTGCGCAGTCTTAAGTATTATGAACAAACTTCTTCCCATCGGTGCTGCCGCCCAAGCGCTCGGGATCTCGACCAGTACGCTGCGGCGCTGGGAGGCCAGCGGCAGGCTGACGCCAGCCAGGACCGAGGGCGGACAGCGCCGCTACGATCTCGGAGCTCTGCTCCCCGGACGATTCTACAGCGCACAGGCGCCGCGACGGACCATCGCTTACGCGCGCGTGTCCAGTCACGATCAGCGGGCGGACCAGGAGCGGCAACAGCAGGTGCTGGAATTGTACTGTGCCAGCCAGGGTGGCGCGTCGATCTGATCGCCGATCTCGGATCCTGCATGAATTACCCGAAAAACGGATTGAAGCGCCTGCTGGAAGCGATCCTGGCGGGTGACATCGGCCGCCTGGTACTGACCGACAAAGACCGGTTGCTGCGCTTTGACGCCGAACTGGTGTTTGCCGTCTGCGAAGCGAAGAACGTCGAAGTCGTGATCATCAATCAGGACGCCGACACGGCTTTCGAGGAAGACCTGGCCAGCGACGTATTGGAGATCATTACTGTCTTCTCCGCCAGGCTGTACGGTAGCCGCAGCCATAAAAGCCAGAAGCTTCTCGATGGCGTGCGCCAGCCCGTGAAGGAAGCGCAATGCTGACCGCCCATCAGATCGCGCTCGATCCGAACGATCGACAGGCGACCTATCTGGCGCGGGCGGCGGGCACCGCCCGCTTCGCCCACAACTGGGGGCTGGCCGAGTGGCAGCGCCAGTATGCGGCGCACGAGGCCGACCCGTCGCAACCGCGGCCATCGCAGCTGTCATTGCGGCGCCAACTCAACGCCATCAAGCGCGAAGCGTTCCCCTGGATGCTCGAGGTGACGAAGAACGCACCGCAGATGGCGATCATCCAGCTGGGTGAGGCCTTCAAGAATTTTTTCGCTCATCGCGCGTGTTATCCAAGGTTTCGCAAGAAAGGCCGCGACGACCGTTTTAGTTTGACCAACGACCAGTTCCGCGTCGAAGGCAAGCGCATTCACATCCCGAAGCTGGGATGGGTGAAGATGCGTGAGCAATTGCGTTTTTCCGGCCGCATCGTCTCGGCCACCGTCTCGCGCAGGGCCGGACGATGGCATGCCAGCATCACTGTCGACGCTGCCGATCCAATATTGCCGCTAGCCGAAAACCAGGGCGCGGTGGGCGTGGATCTCGGGGTGTCGAGGCTGGCGACCCTGTCGACTGGCGAAACGTGGACGGGGCCGAAGGCTTTGCGCTCCCTGCTGGATCGGCTGCGCCGCCTGTCACGCGCGCTATCCCGCAAGGTGAAAGGCTCGCGCAACTGGGCAAAGGCGAAAGCGCGGCTGGCGAAGCTGCACGCGAGGATCGGGGACATGCGCCGCGACAGCCTGCACCAGCTGAGCTTGAGCCTCACGCGGCGCTTTCACACGATCGGCATCGAGGACCTGAACGTCAAGGGCATGCTGGGTAATCGCCGCCTGGCACGCGCCGTCGCCGACATGGGCTTTCATGAGCTGCGCCGCCAGCTCGAATACAAGGCCGCCTGGCGTGGCGCCGAGGTGGTCGTGGCCGACCGGTGGTACCCAAGCAGCAAGACCTGCTCCTGCTGTGGATACCGGCTGGAGACACTGACGCTGGGAGTGCGCCGGTGGCGTTGTCCGGGCTGCGACAATGAGCATGACCGCGACCTCAACGCGGCCATCAACCTTAAGAATCTGGCGGTCAGTTCGACCGCGACATCCTGTGGAGGGGAAGGCGCTGGCCCGCTGCGCAAGCATCGGGCGAAACCGGCCCCGGCGAAGCAGGAATCCAGCGGCGAAGTTAACGACGGTTAGCTTTGCGTAAGTCTAGAAGAACGGAAGCATGCTCTAAAGAGTGTACCGCAACGGCCGTTAATGACGCTGAGGCTTCAAATTCGTGAAATATATGCTCCGCTGCTCCCGCCATTTCCTGTCCACGCTCGTCCTTGCCAGCGCCCTGGGTTCCGCTCATGCGGCCGAACTCGGCGATGCGCGGGTGTCCTCCCACATCGGGCAAGCCCTGGTGGCCGACATCGAACTGGCCATGGTCGACGACCCCGCGCAGGCGGTGTCCGTGCGCCTGGCCAGCCCCGAGGTCTACAACGGCGCCGGCATCGCACTGCCGCCGGTGCTGGCCAGCCTGAACCTGTCGGTGATGCGGCGCGACGGCCGCCAGTTCCTGCACGTGACTTCGCTACGGCCGGTCGACAGCGATCACCTGCACCTCTACCTGGAACTGGTCGACAAGGGGCAGCGCACGGTGCGCCTGGCCACGCTGTGGCTGACGCCGGATCCGAATCCGGCGCCGGTTCCTGCCCCGGTGCCCGCTGTGGTCCCGGCGCCGGTGGCGCATGCGGCACCCGCGCCCAAGGCCGCGCCGATGCCCGCGCCGGCACGCAGGACCGCCGCCGTGCGCAGGCCCGAACCGCTTGTAGCGCCGGCGGAAGAGGAGGGCGCGAAGCAGCCGGCGCCGGTCAAGACGCGTCTGCACGCCAGAAAGCTCGCCGGGACCGCCCATGCGGAAGCGAAAGCGGCGGCGGTGCTGCCGCTGCCCCTCCACGCCCAGCAGTCCGCGGCCCCGGCAGCCTGCGTCCAGCAAGCCGAGGCGGCCAAGGTCTGCGCCGCCCTCGACGGCAAGAATGCGGCCCTCCAGGCCAAGCTCGGTGCGCTGGAGGGGAAAGTGAAATCGCTGCAGGCCACGCTGGGCGCCGCGTCCGCCGCCGCGCCCGCAGCGGCCGCGGCGCATGGCTCTGCGCCTGCGCCCGCTCCCGAAGCGCCTCATGTATCCGCGCCCGAACCGGAGGCCGCCAAGGAACCGCCAGGCCCGAAACCCATCAGCACCATCAAGCCGCTGGTGCCGCGCAAGCCCAAGGCGCCGCCGCCCGAGCCCGAATCCAGCCTGCCCTGGGGCTGGATCGGCGGTGCCGCGGCCCTGCTGCTGGCGCTGGGCAGTGCGGCGATGTTGCTGCGCCGCCGCGTCCGCACCGTGCAGAACGTCGCCATCCCGGCCGAGCCGCGCCTGCTGGAACGCCTGCGCCAGCGCTTCGCTTCCCGCACCAAACCGGCCCCGGCAGCGGCGCCGGCAGCGGTCGAGGAAGCGGTCGAGCCGACATTCGAATAGGCGCGCACAAACTCGTCTACACAAGCTAAAAATTTGCGTTATACTAATTCCCATGTGATCTGAATGACCACAAAAACGGCTCAGGATCTGGCGCAGCCACCACCGATAGCGTGGCGCGGAAACCGGATGATCGTTGAAGAAACGCCTGTACCCGGAAGCGGTTCGCCTGACTACAGTGGCAGGTGGACGCCGGATGCAACCGGCAAGAGGCGACGCCAGGAGATACCTGGTGCTCGCACTCCCCCCATTCCCGAAAACCCGCGCTGGCCAGTCCACCGCGGGTTTTTTCTTGCCCGCGCACGGCTGATGCCAACGCGACGGCTGGGTTCGGCCGCTTGGCTTAGGATATCGACATCGACGGAGGAACCTTCAGATGAGCGACACAGATCCAGCCCAGGCGCCGCGCGGCGACCTGTTTTCCGAAAGCTGCCCTTCGCGCGAAGTGCTCAAGCACGTGACCAGCCGCTGGGGCGTCCTGCTGCTGGTGGCCCTCGGCGACGGGGCGCAGCGCTTCGGCGAATTGCGCCGCAAGGTTGGCGGGATCAGCGAAAAGATGCTGGCCCAGACCCTGGTCTGGCTGGAGCAGGACGGCTTCGTGCAGCGCATCGTCCAGTCGGCCGCGCCGCCGCGTGTCGAGTACCGCCTCACACCGCTGGGCGAGGAAATCAGCGGCAAAATGGGCGAGCTGGCGGAGTGGATCGAGACGAACATGGGCGCCATGCTGGCCGCCCAGCGCAAGACGGCGGGCGCCGTCCACGCTTCATAAGGAAGGCTTGCGCATCCTTTCGCCGCTGTTCGACAGGTGGGTGCGCATCGCGGCGCGCGCGCCGTCCACGTCCTGGCGCGCGATGGCCTCGACGATGTCCTCGTGTTCGTGATGCATGCGCGCGAAGCTGCCCGCCGGCCGCTCGCGCAGGGACAGCAGCTTGCCGAGCTGGCCCTGGAGTTCGATGAAATAAGGATTGGCGCTGGACTCGGCGAGGATCCGGTGGAAGCGCACGTCGGCCTCCACCGTCGGCTCGCCGGCCGCCTGCGCACGGCGCATGTCTTCGAGCGCTGCGCGCAGCGCCGCCAGCTGGGCCTCTGTACGGCGCGCGGCCGCCAGCGCCGCCGCCTCGGTTTCCATCCCCATGCGCAGTTCCAGGATCGCCAGCGCGGTCTGCTGCGGCGGCTCGAGCACGAAGGTGCCGATGCCGTGGCGCGTCTCCACCAATCCCGCCGCCTGCAGGTGCGAGATCGCTTCTCTCACCACGGAGCGGCTGACGCCATGCTCGGCCACGATCGCGGCCTCGGTCGGCAGCCGGTCGCCCGGCTTCAGATCACCCTGGCGGATACGCGCCGCGATGCCCTCGACGACACCGTGGGCGAGGCTGGGCCGTCCCTTGTTCATCGCGCGCTCATTTTGCAGGATGCTCCAGCGGATTGGCGAGGGCGATGTCGCCGCCCATGCGCGATTCCCACAGCGCGGATGGCGCCGGCGTGCCCTTGACTGCGGCGCCCGCATGGCGGTCGTACACGATCTTCCAGCCCGGCGTGCCCTTGATGCGCTCCTGCGCGACGCCGGTGGCTTTCTCGATGGCCGATGGATCGGCGGCGCCCTGCAGCGTGAAGCGCACCAGCTGGTCGAGCTTGGGCGACTGCACATCCAGGATCGAAGCCAGCATCACCAGCGGCTGCGCCGCGAAGGAGTGGTAGTGCAGGGCCTTGGCGGCGCGCGCCATCTCCAGCGGCAGCGAGCCGTCCGGCGCGACCTGCGACATCGCGTGCTCGAACACCTTGCGGCCCCAGGCCAGCAGGCGCTCGTCGCCAGTGACGGCGCCGGTCGCGGCCACCGCCAGGCCTTCCCAGTAATAATGGTTGTTGCGCACGCCCTTGCCGGCATCCGCGTGGACCAGGGTCGCATCGGCCAGGGTCTTCAGCCACGCGTCGATGGCCTGGCGCTCGGCCTCGCCGGCGGCGGGGCGCAGCCTGGCGTAGCTGAGTGCCAGGCCGCTCAGCGCCCATTTGCGCGTGTAGTAGGACTGGTTGGTCGTCATTTTGCCCATCATCGCGTTCTGCTGCGCCCAGGACGACAGCCATTGCAGGCCGCACTGCGCTTCCTCGCGCTTCGCCGGCGCCGCCTGGTAGGCGCTGGCATGGCGCGCCACCGCATACAGGAATTCGTCGACCGGCCTGGTGGCGGCCTCGTTGCGCGCCTTGCGCACGGGGTCGATGATGGAATGGTTCTTGTCGCTGTAGTAGCTGTTGGCGTCGATGTCGTGGACGGCCGGCGGCGGTGCGTCGCAAGCCTGCGCGGCCTGCTGGCCGAGCGCCAGCAGCAGGGGTGTCAGCAAATTCGCCAGCAGGGCGGTGCGGATGGTCTTGGGCATGGCGTCCTTCCTTCAACGATAACGCAGGGTCCACTTGATCGTCAGCGGACGCTCGAAGCGGAAGCCGGTGCTGGCGCAGCTGACGTGGCTGGCCATCGGCCCTTCCGGCGCGCGGTACGGGTCCGCGCCGTGCGTCGCCTCGACCGTGCAGGCATCCAGGCCGCTTACTTCGAAGGCGCTGACATCGCCCTGACCGAAGCGCACCGTCTTGCCCTGCAGCGCGGGCGCATCCGACCAGGACGCGAACTCCAGGCTGGCGCGCGTCACCTGCAGCGGTGCGCTAGGGGTGTAGGTGTCGGTGCGGGTGATGATACCCGGTTCGAAGGTATAGGTGGTCTCCAGCTTGATGCGCTCGTCCTTCACCGGTCCCTTCTTGCCGAGCTTTGCCAGCGCGTCCTGGCGGTAGCTGACGCGGGCGGTGCTTCCGCGGCTGTCGCTGCGGATATCCTTGATGTAGGAGACCGGCAGCAGCTGGCTGCCATCGGCCAGCGTGAACTTCGGCAGCAGCTGGGCGTGTTCGGCGCCGCTGTCCGGCGTGCCGGCGACAATGCCCGATGCGAAGGGCAGTGGATAGTAGGGGCTGTTGTCGAACTGGCTGTCGCCGCCGTTGATCATCGCCAGGCTGAAGACGTGGTTCCTGTCGCGGTAGATGGCCAATGCGCGGTCGTAGTCGCCGCGCGCGAACCAGGTGGTGCTGAAACGCGGGCGCGTCTTGTCCAGCCAGGCCTGCAAGTCCGCTTTCGGCTTGGCGTCCTTCATGCCGGACCGGTTCCAGAAGTCGTTCGTGAAGATCAGCTGGTGCGACAGCGAGAAGTTCTCCCCCAGGATGCGGTGCTTGGCGCGGTAGGTGTCGGTGCGGCGGCCCTGGTTCCACATGTCGACCGAGTGCATGCCTGGATTGGTCCAGAAGTCCATGTACTTGGCGACGATGCGGTTGGCGTAGGCATAGGCGTACTGCTTTTCCTCGGGCGTGAGCACGCCCAGGTAGCTCGACACCGACACGATCTCCAGCGCCGCCGTCTCGCCGTAGGGACCGAGGCTGCGGCCCCAGGTGAAGCCTTCGCCGGCGGGGTTCGCGAAGTTCAGCACGACGTCGGCCGACTTGCGCAGCAGGGCCTTCAGTTCCGGCGTGACTTCCAGGCCGGTCTCGATGAAGCGCTCGCAGATCTCGGCCACCAGCAGCACGCTGTAGCGGTCGAAGCGGCCTTCGCCGGGCGTTTCGTCGGAGAAGCCGAACTTGCCGGAGTAGGTGGCATAGTGCGTCATCATCTTCTCGAGCAGGACCTTGCTGGCGCTGTCGTCTTCCCAGCCGAGCAGCATGCGCAGGCGCGCCACGCTGAATGCCACGCCATAGTAGTTGGTCGGCAGCCTGATGAGGTCCCAGTGCGGCGTGACGAAGGTATGCCAGTCGAGCGTAGTCTTCAGGCGCGCCAGCGTGGCCGGGCTGATAGCTTGTTCGAGCAGGCCGGCCTGCTTCAGTTGATACAGCGCTTCGAGGTAGTAGTAGATGCCCCAGGTATGGTTGTCCATCCCCGCCGTCATGTCGGTGATGTCGCGGAACTGGCGCAGGCGCTCCTGCAAACGTGGATCGTCCTTGCGCATGTTGAGCAGCACGTGGGCCAGGCCGCTGGCGATTTTCCCTTGCAAGAACTTGTCGTTGCTCTTCAGCGCCTCCACGCCGTCAATGGTGACGTGCTCCTTTTCGGCTACCATCTGGTCGAACAAATACTCGAGCTGCGGATACAGCTGCTGCTGGACGATCCGGTTCATCGGCGTCGCGGCCAGCGGCGGGACGTAGCGCGAGGAGGGCGGGCGCGCAGGATCGGCGGACTGCGCCGCGGCGCCGAAAGCGGGTGGAAGAAGGGCGCTTGCGAGCAGCGCCGCCAGAGTCGACTTCGCGATCTTCATGTGTCTCCTGATCCTGGTTATGAGAGGTTGGGAGGCCTCTGCGTGCCTTGTAAAACGTTTAACTGAAGTATATAGTAATCCTTCCAATCGTCAACATAAGAAAACGTTATCCTAATTTAGCTTTGGAGGCAGCGGGAAGATGAAGAAAAACTGGAAAGCGCGGGCGGCCGTGAGCATGGCGCTGGCGGCCTTCGCCGGCGCGGCATACGCCGGCGGCGAAGCCGGCATTGCGCAGCGGGTCGAGGCGCTGCTGCGCCAGATGACGATCGAGGAAAAGGCCGGCCAGCTGAACCAGCTGTCGGGCAAGGCGTTCAGCACGGGCCCGAACAGCGAGGCGGTGCGCAACGTCGAGCGCGACATCCGCAGCGGCAAGGTCGGCTCCATGCTGAACATCAAAGGGGTGGCCGACACCCGCCGCGTGCAGGCGCTGGCCCTGCAGTCGCGCCTCCATATTCCGCTGCTGTTCGGCCTCGACGTCATCCACGGCTACCAGACCGTGTTCCCGGTGCCGCTGGGCGAGGCCGCGTCCTGGGATCTGGAGGCGATCGAGGAATCGGCCCGCATCGCCGCGCGCGAAGCCGCGGCATCCGGCATCCACTGGACCTTCGCGCCCATGGTCGACATCGGCCGCGATCCGCGCTGGGGCCGGGTGATGGAAGGCGCCGGCGAAGATACTTACCTCGGCGCGCGCATCGCCGTCGCCCGCGTGCGCGGCTTCCAGGGCGCGCAGTTGGGCGGCACGGCCTCGGTGATGGCGACCGCCAAGCACTTCGCCGGCTATGGCGCGGCCATCGCGGGACGCGACTACAACGCCGTCGACATGAGCGAACACCAGCTGTACGAGACCTATCTGCCGCCCTTCAAGGCCGCGCTGGATGCCGGCGCCGCGACCTTCATGAACGCCTTCAATACGCTGAACGGCGTGCCGGCCACCGGCAACGCCATGCTCCAGCGCGAGATCCTGAAAGGGAAGTGGGGCTTCAAGGGCTTCGTCGTCAGCGACTGGGGCTCGGTGCGCGAGATGGTGGTGCACGGCTATGCGAACGACCTGACGGACGCCGCCGCCAAGGCCATCACCGCCGGCAGCGACATGGACATGGAGAGCAATGCCTATGCGTCCTCGCTGCCGGCGCTGGTGAAGAGCGGGAAGGTCGACATCGCCGTGGTCGACGATGCCGTGCGGCGCGTGCTGACCAAGAAGTTCGAGCTGGGCCTGTTCGAGGATCCCTACCGCTTCTCAAGCGCCGCGCGCGAACGGGAAGCGCTGAACGACCCGCGCCACCGCCAGGCCGCGCGCCGCATCGCCGCCGAGTCGATGGTGCTGCTGAAGAACGAGGGTGGGGCATTGCCCTTGCGACGCGGCCTGCATTCGATCGCCGTGATCGGACCGCTGGCCGATGCGCGCCGCGACCTCGAAGGCGGCTGGATCGTGCAGTCGAACGCAGCGAAGATGGCCAGCCTGGTCGACGCCGTGCGCGAGCGCGCGGGGCAGGGCGTGCGCGTCGATTATGCGGCCGGCTGCGACGTCGCCTGCCGCGGCAACGAGGGCTTCGACGCCGCGCTGAAAGCTGCTTCAGCGGCGGACGTGGTGGTGCTGGCGGTCGGCGAAAGCTGGGATATGTCGGGCGAAGCCAAGTCGCGCGCCCACCTCGGCCTGCCGGGCCGCCAGGGCGAGCTGTTCGAAGCCCTGCGCGCGGCCGGCAAGACACCGGTGGTCGTGATCATGGCGGGCCGTCCGCTGATCTTCGAGAACGTGGCCGAGCAGGCGAAAGCCATCCTCTACGCCTGGCACCCGGGCAGCGAGGGCGGGCATGCGATCGCGGACGTGCTGTTCGGCGACGTGAACCCATCCGCCAAGCTGCCGATGACCTTCCCGCGGAATATGGGGCAGATCCCGATCACCTACCAGCAGTACAACACCGGACGGCCGGTCCAGGATGAGAAGAACGTGGTCTACAAATCGGCCTACATCGACTCGCCGAACACGCCGCGCTATGCCTTCGGACATGGGCTGAGCTATACCACCTTTGCTTATAAAGACCTGCGGGTCTCGAATCCCAGCATGGGGCCGGATGGGAAGATCACGCTGTCGTTCACGCTGGCGAACAGCGGGCCTGTGGCCGGGGCCGAGGTGGTGCAGCTTTATTTGCGGGACCCGGTGGCGTCCGTGGTGCGGCCGCTGAAGGAGTTGAAGGGTTTCCAGCGGGTGGTTTTGCAGCCGGGGCAGGTGCGGACGGTCAGTTTTACTGTCGATCGCGAGATGCTGGCGTTTTATGACCGGCAGCTGCAGTGGGGGGCGGAGGCGGGAAAGTTCGAGGTGATGGTGGGGAGTGCTTCGGATGATATCCGGTTGCGGCAGACGATTGAGCTGACGGAACCTTGAATATTACCGCGAGCGTGTAAACGTCATTCCCGCGCAGGCGGGAATCCAAGTTTTGCGATCTGCCTGCAACTTGGATTCCCGCCTTCGCGGGAATGACGGTTTTTAGGGTAACAACGGGCTCAAGCCTTCGGATACTTCGGCCCATTATTGAGGAACCCACCCCCCTGAAACTTGAGCGTAATATCCTCGTTGTTCGAATGATCCACCCGCCCCTCATACAGATGGGTGAACCCGCGCGAACTCTCCTTCGCCTCATACCCCAGATGCCGCGCCTCGCGGTTGTCCCACCACTGTCCCGGATTGTCCGAGGTACAGAAGGCGATCGTGTGGCCGACGGCCGGGGTGATCAGCGCGCGCCGCAGCATCTCGACCAGGTCGTCCAGCGCCAGCCATAGCACCGCCTGGCGGTGATTCGAGGGCTCGGGGAAGCAGTAGCCGATGCGGATGCACACGGTCTCGACGCCGAAACGGTCCCAGTAATAGCGCGACAGCGATTCGCCGAACACCTTCGACACGCCGTAGTAGCCGTCCGGGCGCGTCGCCATCGAAGCGTCGACCAGGTCGGTGGTCTTGTACATGCCCACCGTGTGATTCGAGCTGGCGAACACCACGCGCTTGATGCCGAGGGTATGCACGGCTTCATACAGGTTGACCATGCCGTGGATGTTGGCGTTCATGATGGGCGCCCATTCTTCCTCGGTCGAGACGCCGCCGAAGTGGACGACGGCATCGACGCCTTCGCAGATGCGGAAGACGTCCTCGCGCTTGCCGAGGTCACCGAGGACGACTTCCTCGCCCTCGCCGGCGGGGCCGAAATCGTTCAGGTCCGACAGCCGCACGATGTCGGCGAAGGCGTGCAGGTGCTCGCGCAGGCGGCGGCCCAGGCCACCGGCGGCGCCGGTGAACAGTATGCGTTTGAATGGTTTGCTCATTGCTTTGTTTTAGTCATAGTTGAAACGTCAGGCAGGGAAGGGCGCTTCCGGGACGCCCTGTACTCCCGGCCGCAGCAGCAGCACGGCGCCCGCCATCGGGCCACCGGCGCCCTTACCTGGATCGATCGAAGTCACCAGCATGGTGTCCATGCCGGGGCCGCCAAAGCTGCACATCGCCGGCTTGGCCATCGGCAGTGCGATCGTGCGGTCGAGCTCACCCTGCGGCGTGAAGCGCAGCAGGCAGCCGCCGTCATTGCCGGCCACCCAATAGCAGCCGTCGCTGTCGATGGCCGCGCCATCCGGCCGGCCGGTGTAGCCGGCCATGTCGACGAACAGGCGGCGGTTGTGCGGCACGCCCTCCAGCGTATCGTAATCGAAGGCCCACACGCGGCGGCGCGTGGGGTGCGAATCCGACAGGTACATCGTGCGGCCGTCGGGCGAGAAGGCGAGGCCGTTCTGGGTCACCAGTTCCGACACCACGGCGCCCGACAGGCCTTGGGTATCGTAGCGGTACAGGCGGCCGTCGGGGCGGGCCGCCGCCATGTCGCGGAACATGGTGCCGGCCCAGAAGCGGCCCTGGCGGTCGCAGCGGCCGTCGTTGAAGCGCATCCCGGGCGTCAGCTCCCCGTGCGCCGGCGATGCCAGCAAAGCTGCATCCACGCTGCCATCGTCGCCGAGCGCCAGGCTGAAGATGCCGGTCTCCATGCCGGCGATCAGGCCGCCGTCGCGTTTGACGGCGATGCAGGCCGCCATCTCCGGCGTGGCCCAGCTGCTCAGCGCGCCGCTGGCGGCGTCCAGGCGCCAGATGGCTTTCGCCGGGATGTCGACCCAGTACCAAGCCTGTTCCTGCGCGTGCCAGGCGGGGCTTTCGCCTACCGTGCAGCGCAAGTCGCCGACGCGCTCGATGGCGACCGCTTGGGTATCAGGCATTCTGCAATCCTTTCGGCAGCTCGGCCATCTTGTGCACCGGGACCAGCAGCTTCATCACGACCCACGCGGCCAGGTAGGCGGTGGCGCAGATCGCAAACATGATCAGGTAGCCGGTCTGGATTTCACCCAAGGCGCCGTAATGGTCGAACAGGGCGCCGCCCAGTTTGGTGACCAGCACGCCGCCGATGCCGCCGGCCAGGCCGCCGATGCCGACCACCGAGCCGACCGCGTTCTTGGGGAACCAGTCCGACGCGGTCGTGAACAGATTCGCCGACCAGGCCTGGTGGGCCGAGGCGCCGATGCCGATCAGGATCACGGGAATCCAGTAGCCCATGGAGCCCAGCGGCTCGGCCAGCAGCACCACCAGCGGGCAGAAGGCGATCAGGAGCATGGCCTTCATGCGTGCATCGTAGACGCTGCGGCCGCGCGCGATGAAGTACTTGGGCAGCCAGCCGCCGCCGATGCTGCCGACCATGGTCATGCTGTACAGGACCGTCAGCGGGAACGACAGCGCGGTGCCGGTCATGCCATAGGCCGAGGACAGGTACTTGGGCAGCCAGAACAGGAAGAACCACCAGATCCCGTCGGTCATGAATTTGCCGAAGGCGAAGGCCCAGGTCTGGCGGCAGCGCAGCAGCTCGCCCCAGGTGGCCTTGCGGGCTTGCGGATCGACGCAGGCTTCGTCCGGCACCTCGGCATCGTGGTTGATGTAGGCCAGTTCGGCCTTGCCCAGGCGGTGGCCCTTGCCCGGTTCTTCGTAATAGCCGCCCCAGAAGGCCATCCACAGGAAGCCGATCGCGCCGATCCACATGAAGGCCGCTTCCCAGCCCCAGATGCTGGCGATCACGGGCACCGAGATGGGCGCCAGGATCGCGCCGATGTTGGCGCCGGAATTGAAGATGCCGGTGGCGAAGGAGCGCTCGGTCTTCGGGAAGAATTCGGCGGTGGCCTTGATCGCGGCCGGGAAGTTGCCGGCCTCGCCGATCGCCAGGATGGCGCGCGAGACGATGAAGCCGGCCACCGAGGCCGGCACCGCGGCCAGGCCGATGGCCGCGAACACGCTGTTGACGGCATTGCCGATGGCGAGCGAATAGGCATGGGCGATTGCGCCCAGCGACCAGATGAAGATCGCCAGGTGATAGGCGCGGCGGGTGCCGATGCGGTCGACGACGCGGCCGGCGAACAGCAGCGCCACCGCGTACACGAGCTGGAAGGCCGCGGCGATGTTCGCGTAGTCGGTGTTCGACCAGCCGAATTCCTTCGACAGCGAAGGCGCCAGCAGGCTCAGGACCTGACGGTCGAGATAGTTGATGGTGGTGGCAAAGAACAGCAGGCCGCAGATGGTCCACCTGTAATTGCCGATGTTGGTGCCGCTTGCATTGTGTCTCATGGTCAGTTCGCGTGTTTGTTGTGGGGCTGACTTCTCAATGAACGGTGGCTGGCTATTGCGGTCCTGTCACCTCCAGAGGTGTCGACAGGCGTGCCGCTACATTGCGCACCGTGGCTTCCCACGAGGCCGGGGTCGGGAAATCGCCGCTCTTGCTCCAGCCGGCGCCGAGGTAGTAGACGAAGGGTTTCGCCGGCGTGGCGCGGCCGAGCAGCAGCGCATTGCCGTCGAGTTCCAGGCTGCGTACCTGCTGGCCTGGCACGATCAACGCGCAGGCCGTGTGGCCGTGCGGCGGCGCTTCCGGTTCCCAGTAGCTGATCCAGCCTTCGGCTTCGTTCCTGATCAGCTGGCCCTCGCCCTTGCGCAGCGAGATGCCGGGGCCGGCCTCGATCGCGCCCGGGCGGTCGCTCTCGAAGGTACTCACGACGCGGCTGAAGTTCGAACCGGCGTCGATCGAGATGCGCCTGGTTTCCGCGATGCGGCGGCCATTTGCGGACCAAGCGTCGTAGCGCAGCTCGAACACGGCGCGCAGGGGCCCATCGGCGATGATCCTGTGGCTGGCGTAGACGTTCGAATCCCAGGCGCGGCCGCCGTCGACCACACTCAGGCCGCCGCAGCCGCGCGCGGTGCCGACGTGGTAGTTGTCGACGCCTTCGCCATGGTCGAGATGATATTTGCCCTGTTTGTACCACTTGTCCTGGACCGGATAGCGCACCGACTTCACCCACACGTCGATGCCGCTGCTGACGTGCTCCTTCGGCTCCTTCAGGATCGCCGGGCCGTAGGTGCGGTGGGCGATGCGATCGCTCTCCCATGCGAAATCGTCGAGGCGCTCGGGCACGAAGCGGGCGTGGGCCTTGACGTCGGGCCTGGGCAGCGGCGGCATGGCAGAAGTTGGAACCAACAGGAAGCGGCGCTTCTCGCCGGGCGCGAAATTCGCCTGGAACAGCAGGGTGCCGCCGAGGCGCTGCGAGGGCAGGATGCGCGAAGTCGCGGCCTCGATCACGGCCACCGATGCTGCCGGCGCCTTGACCTCGATGCTCTCGTCGGCGCGGTAGAAATCGCCGGGGTTGGCGGCGCTGACCGCCTGCGCCGGCGCGCGCTGCAGCAGCGCCATGCGGTAGATCTCGTTGCCCGCCATCAGGAAGGCGCCGATGCCGTAGGCTTCGCTGGCATCTTCGGCAAAGGCGCCGGGCGCCCGCCCGATCGGCTGCACGTGGGTCAGCTTGCCGTCCGGCTGGACCTTGGTGTTCAAGGCCTGCCAGGCCCGCAGCACGGCCGGCTCGAAGGACGCACGGTCCAGCAGGCCCTGGTTCACGCCCCAGGCCAGCGCATAGGCGAACAGGCCGGTGCCGCTGGTCTCCTGCATCGGATAGCTGGCCGGGTCGAGCAGGCTGGCGCGCCACAAGCCGTCCCTGGCCTGCAGGCTCACGACCCTGGCTGCTATCTCCCTGAACTGCTGCTCGAAGCGCGCGCGTGACGGGTGGTTCGCCGGCAGGTATTGCAGGGTGCGCGCCAGGCCTGCCATCACCCAGCCGTTGCCGCGCGCCCAGAAGACCTTGGCGCCGTTGGCTTCGCGCTGCTTGAAGTAATTGCTGTCGCGGTAGTAGAGGTGTTCCGCCTTGTCGTACAGGTAATCCGACGTCTTCCACCATTGCGCAACTGCGTGCTCGAGATAGCGCCCGTCGCCGGTGGCCGCGTACAGGCGCATCCAGGCCGGCGGTCCCATGAACAGGGCGTCGCACCAGGACCAGCGGTCCTGGTTGCCGGGTTCCGTGAACAGCAGCGTGCCTTCGTGCGGATGCGCGAGGATGTCGTCGAACTGCGCGCGCAAGGACGCCAGCATCTCCGGCTGGCGCAGCTGCAGGTAGAGCTCCGCATAGGTCTGGCCGACCGCCTGGTCGTCCGCGTGATAGGTGCGCGGGCCCAGCTTCCAGCCATTCTTCACGCCCATCTCGACCATCGCGTCGCGGTAGCGCGGCCTGGCGGACAGGTTGGCCAGGGCCATGAGGCCGGCGTCGCCAACCGCCTGCGCCCAGTGGGTCGGTTCGTGAAAGGCGGGGTGATCGAGCTGCCAGTCGGCGACGCGCTCCATGGCGCTCAGTACATTGGCGGGAGTGGGCGCCTGCGCCTGTGCGAAGGCAGGGGCGATGGCGATGATGGCAGGCAGGCCTACCAGGGCAAACCTCAGGTTGCGCATGTCGTGTCTCGTCGTTATCGCAGCGTGGGCGCTGCTGTTTGTTAAACGTTTTCCAAAGAATATGGCAAGTTCTTCAGAAAGTAAAGCGTCGAGACAGGGGAATGCGCGGCCCGTTCAAGGCCGCGATGGGGAGAACTCAGGTGCGGGATTGCGTGGAAGAGCGCAGAACCAGTTGCGGCGCAATCTTGGTCAGCTTCTCGACCTCTTCGCCGCGGATCACGGCCAGCAGCTTCTCCATGGCCGAAGCGCCCATGCGTTCGCTCTGCAGGTCGACCGTGGTCAGGGCCGGCGTGACGTATTTGCCGTAGGGGATATTGTCGAAGCCGACCACCGAGATATCGCGCGGCACCGACACGCCCAGGTTCGCCGCTTCCTTCATGAAGCCGAGCGCCATCAGGTCGTTGTAGCAGATCAGGGCATCCGGCGCATTGCTGCCCAGGACGATGCTCGAGCACAGGCGCTCGCCTTCGGCCAGCGAAGGGCTGTCGCCGTTGAACACGGTCAGGGACATACCCGCCGCGTCCAGGCATTCGCGAATGCCGCCCAGGCGCTCCTCGTCGCGGCGCGACTTCGAGAAACTGAGGTAGGCGATGCGCTTGTGGCCGAGCATTTTCAGGTGCTGGGTCAGCATGAAGGCGCCGCCGTGGTCGTCGCTGGCGACGGTGGGCAAGGGCAGTTCGGCCAGGCTGCCGAAGAATACCAGCGGCTTGTCGATGTCGGCCATCCAGCCCATGTCCTTTTCGCGCAGGCGCGAGGCGACGATCATGCCGTCCACGCGCCGGCTCAGGTCTTCCAGCACGCGCTGTTCGCGGCCCGGGTTTTCCTCGGTGTCGACCACCAGCACCGACAGGCCGTGGTCGTTGGCGACCCGCTGCGCGCCCTTGAGGATGCTGCTGAAGTGGGGGTTGGTGATGTCCAGTACCGACAGGCCGATGGTGTCGGTGCGCCCCGTGATCATCGACTTGGCCAGCGGATTCGACTTGTAGCCCAGGCCCGCGATGGCGGCGTCCATCGCCGCTTCGACCTTGGCCGAGAAACGCTGCGTGCCATTGATGTATTTCGATACCGTGGCAATGGATACGTTGGAGGCGGCGGCAACGTCGCGGAGGGTCGGGGCAGTCTTTTTCATGGCGGATAGTGTTACTTAGGCAAGCATCTTAGCATGCGGCCCCGCCACGTCGGCAAGTTGACGCTGGGACAATTTGGAGATAATCTAGTTAAACGTTTACCAAAATCGGAGTCGGTCTCATGAATCAAGCGGTTTCACCCAAGCCTTTCCAGCGTCTCCTGTTGACCGGCGCCGGCGGCGGACTCGGCGTCATGCTGCGCGAGCGCATCAAGCCGTGGGCGGAAACCGTCCGCGTCAGCGACCTCAAAGAGATCGCGCCGGCCGGCCCCGGCGAGGAAGTCGTGCAGTGCGACCTGGCCAACCGCGAGGCGGTGATGGCGCTGACGGAAGGGGTGGACGCGGTGCTGCATTTCGGCGGCGTCTCGGTCGAGGACACGTTCGAGAACATCATGAACGCCAACATCCTCGGCCTGCACCACCTGTACGAGGCGGTGCACAAGCGCGGCATCCGGCGCGTGATCTACGCCAGCTCCAGCCACGTGGTGGGCTACTACCCGACCACGCAAGTCGTCGACGCCACCGTGCCGCTGCGCCCGGACGGCATCTACGGGGTCTCGAAGTGCTTCGGCGAGGCGCTGTCGCGCTACTACTACGACCGCTTCGGCATCGAGACCGTCTGCCTGCGCATCGGCTCGTCCTTCGACGCGCCGCGCAACGCGCGCATGATGACGACCTTCCTGGCCTTCGACGACCTGGTGGAGCTGGTGCGCTGCGCCCTGTTCACGCCGCGCGTCGGCCACACCATCACCTACGGCGTGTCCGACAATCCGGTCAAGTGGTGGGATAACCGTGAGGCGGCGCACCTGGGCTTCGTGCCGCAAAAGAGTTCGCGCGAATTTGCCGAGCGCTTCCCGCAGACCTGCGCCTGGCCGCCGGCGGATGACATCGCGGCGACTTACCAGGGCGGGCCCTTCCTGCTGGCGGGGCCGATCTACAAGGATTGATCAGTCCTTGCGCAGCACCACATGGGTCGCGGCTGCCGTGGGCACATGCTCGGTGCAGCGGAATCCCATTGCCTTGAGGTCCAGCCCGGCGAACAGGGATTCGCCGGACCCCAGCAGCACCGGCGAGATCGCCAGATGCATCTCGTCGACCAGGCCGGCCTGCAGGAACTCGCGCACGGTCGCCACGCCGCCGCCCAGGCGTATGTCCTTGCCGTTCGCGGCGGCGCGGGCCTGCTCGTAGGCGGACTGGATGCCGTCGGTGACGAAGTAAAAGGTAGTGCCGCCTTTCATCTCCAGCGGCGCACGGGGGTACTGGGTCAGCACGAACACCGGCACGTGGTAGGGCGGCTCATCGCCCCACCAACCCTTCCAGCTGTCGTCCGGCCAGGGGCCGCGGACCGGCCCGAACATGTTACGGCCGAGGATCCAGGCGCCCACATTCTCGAAGCCGCGCGCGGCAAAGTCTTCGTCCGGGCCGTCGATGCCTTTGCCTGCGTTGCCGATCATGCTCTGGAAGGTGCGGGTGCCGCGGAACCACTGGTGCAGGCCGCCGGCGCCTTCACCCATCGGATTCTCCAGGCTCTGGTTCGGACCGGCGCCGTAGCCGTCGAGGGAAATGGAAAAGCATCGTACTTTTAGTTCGGTCATTCTGTCTCCATGATGAAAGGCTGAAGGCCAACGATGCAGAAGCCGTGGCCAAACGGGTCGCTGCAAAATGCTACAGGTGACGCATCTGTTGGCGCGCCTCCGCGACGGGTATCGATGGCGATCCAGTTGGTCTCCCAATGCTGGCCACCGTCCGCCGAATACGCCTGCTCGAAGCGCCAGCGGCGTGCATCCATCGGCAGGATCAGGAAGCGCACCAGGATCGTGCGTCCATTCAAGGTGTCCTGGCCATAAAAGCTGCCCTCGCCATCCTGGAAGACGCCATGCATGCGCTCCGTCATCAGGCCGTTGGCCAGGTTCGCGAAATGCAGGGTCCACTGTCCGCTCGCCGGCTGGTACAGGCGCAGCGACACGCCCGGGATCCGGCCGGCGCTGCCGCGCACATCGAGCTCCACGAGGTTGGCGCGCCCGCCCATCACGGGTTTGACGACTGTGGTGCCCGCGTACTCGACCCAGTCGCTCTTGCCGCTGAGCGGCTCGCGCAGGCGTTTCAACTGCGTGTCCCAGGCGCCGATCTCCCAGTCGAAATCGTGCTGGCCGTCGCGTGGCGCCGGTGTGCCGCCGATAGCTGCATTCGACAGCAGCAGGAGCGTCAATGCGATCAGCTTTTTCATGGCCGGTTCAGCAGGGAACGCTGCCGCGCATAGGCAAAATAGACCACCAGGCCCAGCGCCAGCCAGGCCAGGAAAGCCATCCAGGTGGTCTTGCTGAGGAAGGCCATCAGCACGGCGCAGAAGGCGATCGCGAGCAGGGGCACGAAGGGGACGCCGGGGCAGCGGAAGGCGCGGTGCAGGTCGGGGCGCTTCTTGCGCAGCACGATGACGGCCACCGAAACCAGGCAGAAGGCGGCCAGCGTTCCCATGTTGACCAGTTCGCCGAGCACGCCGAGCGGCACCACGGCGCTCAGCAGGCCGAAGATGATGCCGACGATCCAGGTGGCGAAGAAGGGCGTGCCGTAGCGCGGATGGACCGTCGACAGCCTTGGTGGCAGCAGGCCGTCGCGCGACATGGCGAACAGGATGCGCGTCTGGCCGTAGGCCATCACCAGGATCACGGTGGTCATGCCGAGGATGGCGCCGAGGTCGACGAAGGCCGCGAACCAGGTTTCATGCGCATACTGCAGCGCCAGCGACACCGGGTGGTCGATGCCGAGGAACTGCGCATACGGCACGATGCCGGTCATGATGGCGGTGACGATGATGTACATGACCGTGCAGGTCGCCAGCGTGCCGATCAGGCCGATGGGGAGGTCGCGCTCCGGGCGCTTCACTTCCTCGGCCGCGGAGGTGACGGAATCGAAGCCGATGAAGGCGAAGAACATGAGGGCGGCGGCGCTCAGCGTGCCGCTTGCGCCGTGCGGCATGAAGGGCTGCCAGTTGGCCGGCTGGACGTGGCGCGCGCCCACCAGGATGAACAGCAGGACGACGCCGAGCTTGATGACCACCATGATGTTGTTCACGCGCGCCGATTCGCGTACGCCCAGCGACAGCATCGCCGTCAGCACCATCATGATGCAGAAGGCGGGCAGGTTGAACCAGGTGTGCTGTCCCGGCAGCGCACCGGGCGCCGCCCGCAGCGCTTCCGGCAAGCTCAGGCCGAAACTCGCCATCAGCGACTGGAAATAGCCGGACCAGCCCACCGCCACCGCGGACGTCGCCAGGCCGTATTCGAGCAGCAGGTCCCAGCCGATGATCCAGGCCACCAGCTCGCCCATCGTCACATAGCTGTAGGTGTAGATGGAGCCGGCCACCGGCACGGTGGACGCGAACTCCGCGTAGCACAGGGCCGCCAGGCCGCAGCACACGCCGGCGATGACGAAGGACAGCGTCAGGGCCGGGCCGGCGGTGACGGCGCCGGTCCCGGTCAGGACGAAGATGCCGGTGCCGATTACCGCGCCTATGCCCATCAATATCAGGTCGAACGGACCCAGGACTTTTTTCAGGCCGCCGGGCTTGCGGCTCGTAGCCATCATGTGGTCGAGATTTTTTGTTCTGAATAGGCTCATGTGCGCTCTAAGGTGAGTGGGTCAGGACGTGCTGCTGCTCTTGTGCGGCCGGGACGGCAAGGGCATGCCCGGCTGCCAGTTGCGGGACAGGCGTTGCGCCTCTTCGATCTGCGCCTCCGTCATCCGGCGCGCGATGTCGGCTCGCTGCTCGCCGGCGTTGCGGTGGCCCCTGGCTGCCGCCAGATCCCACAGCATGTAAGCGAGCACCGCATCCTCGGGCAGGCCGGCCACGTGGTAGCGGTACATCAGGCCGAGGGCGTACTGCGCGTCCGGATGGCCCTGGCCGGCCGCCTTGCGGAACCAGGAGACGGCCAGCGCCTGGTCCTGGGGCACCGCATTGCCCGTGTAATACATGGCGCCGACCACGTACTCGGCGGCCGGCAGGCCCTGCAGCGCCGCCTTGCGGTGCCAGCGGAAAGCCTGCTTGTAGTCGCGCGGCAGGCCATGGCCCATGTAGTACATCAGGCCGAGCAGGTGCTCCGCATCGGCATTGCCGGCCCTGGCCAGCGGCGCGATTTCCTTCAGCGCGGCTGCGTAATGTTGTTCCTTGTAGGCCAGGACGCCTTCGGCCAGGCCCGCAAGCGAAGAGGCGTGCAGGCCAAGCCAGAGCATCGTTGCGGCGATCTGCTTTTTCATTGTCTCCTCACGTTTCCTGATCGACGAATGAAAAGGAGCGAATTCGACATATCCAGAAAAAGATATTTATTGGCAAACTATATGCAGTCGACTGGTACCATGTAAGGGCCACCCGGCGCCTGTTTGATGGGACTACAGATGGACTATGGACTCCTGCTCGCGGACTTCGAGCGCCACCACGATGTGAGCGGCTGGCCGCGCCAGCGCACGGTGCACGCCTGCCTGCGCGCGGCCATACTCGGCGGGCGCCTGGCTGCCGGGCACCGCCTGCTGTCGACGCGGACGCTGGCGCGCGAGCTGGGCATTGCGCGCAACACGGTCCTGTATGCCTACGAACAGCTGATGGCGGAAGGGCTCCTGCTCACCTCCCGGCGCGGCACGGCGGTGGCGCAGGTGGCGACCGCCGCGCCCGCAGGCGACAGCGCGGCGCCCGCGCCCTCGACCCTGTCGCGGCGGGCGCAGGCGCTGGCCGGCATGGCCACGCCCGGCTTCCTGAGCGGCGCCTTCGCGCTCGGCGTTCCCGCGCTCGACGCCTTTCCCATGGCGGCCTGGCGCCGCCTGCTGGACCGGGCCTGGCGCGAGACCGGGCCCTTCGAGTTCGATTACTGCGACCCGACCGGCCTGCCGGTCCTGCGCAAGACGATCGCGGATTACCTGCAGGCCGCGCGCGGCGTGCGCTGCGACCCGGCGCAGGTGGTGGTCACCAACGGCACCCAGGCCAGCCTGGAGCTGTGCGTCCAGCTGTTCGCCGACGCCGGCGACACGGCCTGGATCGAGAGCCCCGGCTATCTGGGCGCGCTGTCGGCCTTCCGCGGCGGCCAGTTGCGCACGGTCGGCATCCCGGTGGATGAGGAGGGCATCGCCCCGGCAGACGAGGACTGGCGCCGCACGCCGCCGCGCCTGATCTATGCCAGCCCCTCGCACCAGTATCCGAGCGGCGGCGTGCTGGACATGCGGCGCCGCCTCGAGCTGCTGGAAAACGCGGGCCGCGCCGGTGCGCTGATCATCGAAGACGATTACGACAGCGAGTTCCGGCACGACGGCCCGCCGCTGCCGGCGATGCAGGGCCTGGCGCCGTCCGCGCCGGTGATTTATCTGGGCACCTTCAGCAAGACCATGTTCCCGGCCATGCGCACCGGCTTCATGGTGCTGCCGGCGGGGCTGGCCGAGGCCGCGCGTCCAGCGCTGGCGCGCCTGCCCATGCACGGGCGCGTGCCGGAGCAGCGGGCGCTGGCGGCATTTTTGAACAGCGGGCAGTTCGTACAGCACCTGCGGCGCATGCGGCGCCTGTACCGCGAGCGGCGCGACGCCTTGCTCGAGGCACTGCACCAACATTTTGGCGACACGGCGCTGGTCCATGGCGCCGGCACCGGCATGCACCTGTCGCTGCGCTTTGCCGATCCAGGCTGGCGCGACGACCGGATCAGCGACGCCGCACTCGCCGCCGGCATCGCCGCGCACTGCATGACGCGGCACGAAACCGGCTTGCGCAAGACCGCGTGGAACGGCCTGCTGCTGGGCTACAGCCAGGTGCCGGCCACGGATATCGGCGATGCGGTCAAAAGGCTGGCGGAGGTCGCCCGGCCTCATTCGTACTGACGCTGCTTGTCCTCGTAATAGCGCTTCAGGGTGAAGTAAGCCTGCTTCTTCTTGCCGTCGTCCGAAATCAGGCCCTTGCGGTTCCAGAAGTCCTGGAAGTAGGGATGGGTGCGGCGCGGTGAGCGAAAATCGACCAGCACCCACGGCGTCATTCCGCGCAGGCCCGGGATCCCGTCCAGCATCCGGAACTGGTTGCGGTAGAGCGCATCCTGGTACTCCTCGCTCCAGCGCGTGTCGGCATCCGCGTGGTAGCCGCCCAGCGCGTCGGCGCCGAATTCCGTGACCACCACCGGCTTGTTCAGGCGGATGTCGAACTTAAAGTCCAGCATCTCCGCATTGCTGGCCCAGTACCAGCCGGCGTACTCGTTGAAGCTGGCCAGGTCGAGGAGGCTTGATAAGGGATCCTCGATCGTGATCGTCTTGCCCTTGCGGTGGATTTCCAGCGCCGCCGCGACCAGGCGGGTGTCGTCGAGCGCGCGCGCCGTCCTGGCCAGCCCGCCCATGAACGCATTGCGCGGCGCGGAAATCGGCGTCTCGTTCCCGATCGACCACACGACCACGCTGGCGCGGTTCTTGTCGCGCACGATCAGGTCCGTCAGTTGGGCCTGGGCGTTGGCCCAGGTCTCCGGCTTGTCCCAGGAGATGGTCCAGTAGACCGGCACCTCGGCCCAGACCATCAGGCCCATCTCGTCGGCCAGGCGGATCATCTCTTCGCTGTGCGGGTAGTGGGCCAGGCGCACGTAATTGCAGTTCATCTCCCTGGCCCACTGCAGCAGCATGCGCATGTCGCCGCTGCCGCGCAGGCGGCCCGGGATCAGCGGGTTTTCGTCGTGCAGCGAAATCCCGCGCAGGAACACACGCTTGCCATTCAGGAGAATGTCCTCGCCGCGCGTTTCGATGGTGCGGAAGCCGATGCGGTCGTCGACCTTGTCGCCGGCGCCGCTGAGCGTCACCGCATACAGCTTCGGATGCTCGGGCGACCAAAGGTCCAGTTTGTTCACGGGAATGCTGACCAGGGCGCGGCCCTGCGCATCGGTCTGCACGCTGGCCTGGATGCGGGCTTCAGGAATCGACACCGTCACCTTCTGTGGCCCCGATGCCCCGGCCATCTGCACGTAGCCCTCGATGCGGTGGGCGTCGCCCTTCGCCAGCTGCAGCTTGTAGTCGGCGATGTGCGTGGCCGGCACTTCGGCCAGCAGCACGTCGCGGGTGATGCCGCCGTAGTTCCACCAGTCCGTGTTCAGGGTCGGGATGGCGTCCTGGTGGCGCGTGTTGTCGGCCTTGACCACCACGACGTTGCGGCCCTTGACCAGTTGATCGGTGACGTCGAACTGGAAGGGCGTGAAGCCGCCGCGGTGCATGCCGAGCTTCTTGCCGTTCAGGTAGACGTGCGCTTCGTAGTTCACCGCGCCAAAGTAGAGCATGTAGCGCTTGCCCTGCACCGGCTGCGCCTCGAAGACCTGGCGCAGCCACAGCGTGCCCTCGTACAGCTGCAGCTTCTCGGCCTGCGAGTTCCAGTCGCCGGGGATCTTCATGGTCGGCGCGCGGTCGAAATCGTATTCGACCCAGTCGCCCTTGTCCTTCGGCTTGCGGTCGTCATAGAAGCCGCCCTTGCCGCTGCTGGAGGCATCGAAGGGCACGTGCCGGTAATCGTAGTAGCCGGTCTCGTAGGGATCGATGATGTAGCTCCAGCGGCCGTTCAGGCTGAGGTGGCTGCGGCCGTAGATGTTCTGCAGCGGCGCCGCCAGGCTGTCGGCGCGCCTGGTGACCGGCGTGCCGGCCAGCTGGACATCCACCGGGTCGGCCGCGTGGGCAAGGGCCGCACAGGCGGCCAGCATCATGGCAAATAAAAGCTTCATTCGGCCTCCATGTAACGACAATGCCGTCCGGCGTAAAACCGGACGGCATGCAAGGCTCAACGATGATCAATATAGCCTGATGCGCAGGCTCAGAACTTCACATCCAGCTTCACGCTGAAGTAGCGGAAGACATCGCGCGGCGGCACCCAGCTGTTGACCGTGATGGCCGGCGAGCTCGCGGTCGGGCCGGCGCGGTAGGATGGCCCGCTGGCGTTCGCGTTGCCGATGTAGAAGCGGTCGAACAGGTTATTCACGCGGAAGCTCAGGCGGTAGCGGTCGTGGTTGTCGCGGATGCCGAAACCGAGGTCGGCGATCGTGTAGGCGTTGTTGACCGAGCGCGGGTCGTTGTTGATGTTGGTCTGGTAGTCGCTCTGGTAGCGCACGTTGCCGTTGACGAAGGCCGAGAAGGGCAGGCTGGCGAACTTCCAGTCGTAGTTGCTGCCGATGTTGACCTTGATCTTCGGGGTGCCCGGGAAGATGCCGCCCGACAGGTCCTGCACGCCGGTCTTCGAGCCGGGAACGATCGCGAAGCAGCTGCGGTTCCAGCCGCCCAGCGAACCGCCTTCGCCGAGGCCGGTGGTGCCGATCGCCGGGTTGGTGTTGTCCTGGTAGCAGGGGCCGTTCTTCCAGTCGACGATGGTCGGACGGGTGTAGGCCACCGAGGCCTTGACCGTCAGGCCGGTGGTGACGATGAAGCTGGTGTCCAGTTCGAAGCCCTTGGTGCGCACTTTCGGGATCGAGTTCAGCTGGGTGTAGATGGTCGGGTCGTTCGGCAGCACGAAGGAGGTGTTCTGCTGGTAGCCCTTGAAGTCGGTTTTGTAAGCCACGGCGGCCACCGCCATGCGGCCGTGGAACAGGTTGGCCTTGGCGCCGAGTTCATAGGTGCGGCTGGTTTCCGGATCGACAGGGAAGGCCGCCGAGGCCTTCAGGCCGCTGGTCACGTCGTAGGCCTTTCCCTTGTGGCCGGTGGCGGTCATCGCGTAGACCATCAGGTCCGGCGTGACCTGCTTCTGCACGCTCAGCTTGCCGGTGTTGGCCACGTCCATGTTGCCGCTGCTGGAGAACTGGTCGATGCCCACCGGGCCGGGCTTGAAGGTCGCGCGGTCCAGCTGGTCGGTGTAGAAGTTGCGGATGTAGTTGTAGCCCGATTCCTCGATGTTGTGGCGGGCGCCGGCGACCAGGGTCCAGGTGGGCAGGAAGTCCCAGGTCACCTGGCCGAACACCGCCTTGTTGATGTTGTAGATGTCGGTGTAGTAGTTGGTCGGGCTGGACGGCGAGCTGGCCGTGCAGGTGCTCGGCGCCACGCAGAAGCCGCGGATGAAGTGGCGGTCGATCGTGTTCTTGGCCCACCACAGGCCGGCCACATAGCGGAACTTGCTGGCGTCCGGCGAGACCAGGCGCAGCTCCTGGGTCTTCGAATTGATCTCGTAGGTGCCGAACTGGTTGTTACCGACGCTGAAGGTGGTCTCGCCGGGGCGGGCGATGGTCGGGACGTCGACGAAGTCCTGGTCGCGGTAGTCGTTGGCGGTGTAGTGCTCGTACGAAGAGATCGACATCAGCGTCGCATCGCTCGGCAAGCGGTACGAGAATTTCAGGCCGGTGCCGGCGGTCTTCGAATTGATCCCGGTCGGGAAGTCGCGCCGCACGTAGCGGTTGTTCTTGTCGTAGGGGTTGATGCCGGCCAGCGTGGTTGACGCCGGCAGCTGCGGGTTGCCGTTCATGTAGGCGGTGGCCAGGTCGGCGTCGGTGCGCACCAGGTTGCCGGCGGCGGCCGAGCCGGTGGTGCGGTAGAAGCCGTTCACGGCGGTCACGCCGCGGCTGTTCTGCTGCTTGTTGTAGTGCGGGAGGATGTCGATGTCGAGGTCGCGGATCGGGGTCCAGGTCAGCTTGCCCATGAAGGTGTTGCCCGAGGAGCCGTTGACCTTTTCGCCGGTGGTGAGATTGGTGAAGTTACCCGGCATCTCGTTCTTGTTGGCGGCCAGGCGCATCGCGAAGGTATCCGACAGGCGGCCGCCGGCCGATGCGGCCACGCGCCATTCGCCGTCGTCGGTACGGTAATAGCTGCCGCGGTAGGTCATCGGGCCATTCACCGGCTTGGTCACGATGTTGATGGCGCCGGCCACCGCCGATTTGCCGAACAGGGTGCTCTGCGGGCCTTTCAGGACTTCGATGCGGGACACGTCGGCCAGGTCGCGGAAGGCCTGGAACTGCACGGCGATCGGGATATCGTCGATGATGACGGCGACGTCGGACTCGACGCCGATGCCCACCGAGACGGTGCCGATGCCGCGCATGAACAGCGCGTTGTTCGCGGCCGTGGTACCGGAAGCCTGGGTCAGCGAAGGGGTGAGGGCGATCACGTCCTCGATTTCGCGGATGTTGTTCGCCTGGATCTCCTGCTCGGAGATGACGGAAATCGCCATCGGCACGTTTTCCAGGCGCTCGACGCGCTTGTTGGCGGTGACGACCACCGACTGGATCTTGTTCGGGTCCGGTTGCGCATCCTGCGCGTCCTGTGCCCATACCGGCAGCGTCCACTGGGCGATGGCCAGTGCGACGACGGCGGACAGGGGCTTGAGCGCGATGTGGGTGCGCCCGCTTGCTTGGTTCTGCATGGTTGTCTCCTTTTGATTTTTTATTGAGATTGCATCGCGCGCAGGCGCAGTAAAGCTTCCAGGAAGTAGTAGTCCGCGTAATTCAGCGGCACGTCGATCTCCTTGCCGGCCGGCTTGTGGCCGGTCGCATGCTTGAGCAGGAATCCGTGGTTGGTGCCAGGGGCAGCCAGGTAGTCGCCCGACGACAGGCTGCGCAGCTGGCGCTCGGCGAAGGCGCGGTAGCGCGCGGCATGCGGGGCGTCGACGAAGCCGGCCAGTTCCAGCAGCGCCGAGCTGGTGATGGCGGCGGCCGAGGCATCGCGCGGGGCGTTCGGGATGGCGGTATCGTCGAAGTCCCAGTAAGGGATGGCGTCTGCCGGCAGGCGCGGGTGGTTCATGAAGAAGTCGGCGATGCGGCGCGCCTGGGCCAGGTACTCGGGCTTTTTCGTTTCGCGGTACATCATGGTGTAGCCGTACAGGCCCCAGGCCTGGCCGCGCGCCCACGATGATTCGTTGGCGAAGCCCTGCACCGTCTGTTTGCCGCGCACGGCGCCGCTCGAGGGGTCGTAGTCGACCAGGTGGTAGCTGGAGGCATCCGGGCGGAAGTGGTTGCGCAGGGTGGTGTCGGCGTGGGCGATGGCGATCTCGCGGTAGCGCGGCTCGTTCGCGGCCCTGGCTGCCCACATGAGGAGTTCCAGGTTCATCATGTTGTCGACGATGACCGGGAATTTCCAGGTACTGTCCTTCCAAAGGTCCCAGGACTGGATGGCGCCCACTTTCGGGTTGTAGCGGGTGATCAGGGTGGTGGCGCCGGCCAGCAGGGCGTCGCGGTAGGCCGGGTCCCTGGTCAGGCGGTAGCCGTTGCCGTAGCTTGCACCCAGCATGAAGCCGAGGTCGTGCTGGCTCTTGTCGAACTTGGCCGGGGCCGTGTCAGCGGTGTAGCCGATGGCCGCCGTTTTCCAGGTCTGGTCGCCGGTGGCTTCGAACAAATACCACAGCGAGCCGGGAAAGAAACCGGAAGTCCAGTCCTTCGGCCCGACCGTTACCAGGGCGGCGCCGTCGACGGTGCGCGGGAAGCCCGGCTTGGCCTGGGCTTCGGACAAGAGGGTGCGGTACTGGGCGGCCGCAGCCTGGAAATCCCGCTTGATCAGATCGCCGATGGGCTCGGCGGCCAGCGCCTGGCTGCCGGCGGCGGCAAGGGCGAGCCCGCAGGCAAACGTTTTCGCAGCGCGGCTGAGGGCCCGGCGGCTTGCGTGCAACATGGTTCGTCTCCTTGTGCCTGTAATTATTGTGAGAATCGTAATCACAAGAATTGGCCATGTCAACAACTTTAGGAAAACGATTAACTTGATTCTTTTTGAATTGGTCGGGCCAGTTTCATAGGGGGATTCGAAAATGTATTTCCTGTTTCGGTGAAATCAGGCGGGATGAGAGAAAACGTTTTGCTTGCTGTTGTGCAGCAAAATGGGAGAGGGGAGAAAAGTAACAAAAAACCCCTGGGACGCGAGTCGCAGGGGTTGATTGGAAGAGAGGAGAACGCTTAGTGGGCGCTCATCGCACGCTCGATCTGTGCATGCCACGGCTCGGTCACGTCGCGCACGGCGCGGTCATTGGCCATGATCTGCTTGAGCAGGTCGATCTTGCGCAGGCGCTGGGTACCTTCCAGCGGCGGCACGCCCGATTTGGTGGCGCTCACCTGCACGGACACCTGGGTTTCCAGCCGTGCCAGACCATCGAAGTCGCCATCCTGGGCAGCAACTGCCATGCGGCCGCTGAGGGCGGCGATGTTTTCGTACATGGCGAGGACTTCGTTGGACGTCATGATGCACCAGGAGCAAGTTTTCCGGCCGGATTGCCGGGTATCTAGGGTCGTTAACGGCCCCGATTTTTGGAACTTTAGGGTTTTCGAAAGATTTTTTTTAAAAAATTTTCGCAAACTCGAGTATTGAGATTTTGCACGTTTCTGAGTTGATCCAGCGCAAGGAAGAGATGGACATAAAGCGTCCTGCTCCCGGGTTTGTGCAATCCAGCCCGGCTTTCTGCAGTCTGTCGCAAAGCTGTCATCCTTGCTATTTGGCTTGCTTATAGTGCAAGCTGGATCGGTGCGCCATAGAGCGCCTAACAAAACCTCCATGGCGGCGTTGCAGCGTCTCGCCGTACTAGCGTACTGTCTTCGACGCTGCGCCTTGCCCTGAAGGTTTTGTTAGGCGCTCTAAGCAGCGCCGACGAAAAACAAGATGAGAGAGAAAGGGAGAATGTCCATGAGACAGTTCCAGGCGATCGGCGCTACCGCGCTCGCCCTTGCCGCCTTTGGCGCCCATGCCGAGGCACCATATTCTTTTGATAAGACGCCGGGCAAGCTGCCCAAGGACGTCATCCCGGTCGAATACCGGGCTCACCTGGCGCCGGACATTGCCGCCAATACCTTCAGCGGCACGGAAACGGTCGAGATCGAAGTGCTTAAAGCCACCTCGACCATCATGCTGAACGCCGCCGCGCTGGAGGTCGACAGCGCCGCGCTTTCCGGCAAGGGCTTGAAAGAGCTCAAACTGACGCCGGTGCTGGACGAGAAGCAGGAAACCCTGAGCTTCACCCTGCCGCAGCCGCTGGCGCCGGGCCGCTACCGCCTGGAACTGGCCTTCCGCGGCAAGATCAACCGCGAAGGGCGCGGTCTGTTCTACGTCAACTACCAGGCCGGGAAGGCGGACAAGAAGCTGATCGCCACCACGATGGAGCCGACCGATGCGCGCCGCATGCTGCCGACCTGGGACGAGCCGGCCTTCCGCGCCAGATTCCGCCTGTCGGTCGACCTGCCGGCCGGCCTCAAGGCCTACTCCAACACCCCGGTCGACAGGCAGACGGGCATTGCCGGCGGCAAGCAGCGCATCAGCTTCAAGCCGACCCCGAAGATGCCGAGCTACCTGGTGGTGCTGGCCGCCGGCGAGTTCGAACGCATCAGCACGAAGCAGGACGGGGTCGAGATCGGCGTCGTCACCACCGAGGGCAAGAAGGAGAAGGGCGCCTTTGCCCTGAGCGCCAGCCGCGACCTGCTGCACTTCTATAACAACTACTTCGGCGTGCCTTATCCGCTGGCGAAGCTGGATCAAATCGCGATCCCGAACGGCTTCAACGGCGCGATGGAGAACTGGGGCGGCATCGTCTACAACGAAAACACCCTGCTCTACGACCCGAAGACCAGCCCGGAACACATCAAGCAGCTGACCTTTTCCGTCAACGCCCACGAGATGGCGCACCAGTGGTTCGGCAACCTGGTGACCATGGCCTGGTGGGACAACCTGTGGCTGAACGAAGGCTTCGCGTCCTGGATGGCCTCCAAGGCGACCGAGCACTTCCACCCGGAGTGGCGGCCCTACCTGGCCAACATCGGTGACCGCGAGCGCGTGATGAACCTGGACGCCCGCAAGACCACCCACCCGATCCAGACCCCGGTCGAGACCGAGGCGCAGGCCGCCGACGCCTTCGACGACATCACCTACGAAAAGGGCCAGGCCTTCCTGCGCATGCTGGAAGCCTACCTGGGCGAAGACGCCTTCCGCAAGGGCATCCGCGCCTATATGCAGAAGCACCAGTACTCGAACACGACCTCCGCCGACTTGTGGACGGCGCTCGAACGTGCCTCGGGCAAGCCGGTCGGCAAGCTGGCCTCGGACTGGACCACCCAGCCGGGCTTCCCGCTCATCAAGGTGGAGCAGGCCTGCGAGGACGGCAAGCGCAAGGTGACCCTCAGCCAGCAGCAGTTCCGCCTGGACGAGCCGGCCACGGATAATCGCCTGTGGAGCGTGCCGCTGCAGGTCGGCACCGTCAACGGCAAGACGACGACGACCCTGCTCGCTGGCGCCAGCGCCAGCGTGATGCTGCCCGGCTGCGAAGGCGCGCTGGTGGTCGATCCGCACAGCGTCGGCTACTTCCGCATCCAGTACGACCGCGCCACCTTCGACGCCCTGGCCGGCCAGGCCGCGCGCCTGCCGGACGCCACCCGCCTCAAGCTGCTGAACGATACCTGGACCCAGGTCACGGCCGGTCTGGTCCCGCTCGACGCCTGGCTGAAGCTGGCCGCGCAGCTGGGCGACGAGCCGCGCCTGGCAGTGTGGGAATCCATCATTGGCAACCTCAACTTCCTGGATAGCCTGGCGCGCGGCGAGCCGGAGCGTCCATTGGTCCGCCGCTTCATCGCCGGCTTCGCCAAGCCCAGGCTGCTCAAGCTGGGCTGGGAAGAGAAGCCCGGCGAGACCGTCGAAGACGCCCAGCTGCGCGCGCTGCTGGCCGGCGCCCTGGCGAGAAGCGGCGACGAGGAAGCGATCGCGCAGGCGCGCAGCCGCTTCAAGCGCTGGCTGGAAGATCCATCTTCGGTCAGCCCGGCGATGATCGGCTTCGTGACCTCGGCCGCCGGCCGCTACGCCGACCAGGCGACCTTCGATGCCATCGCCCAGCGCATGCAGCAGACCCAGAACAACGAAGAGCGCTCGCGCCTGCTGGGCGCGCTGATCCAGGTGCAGGATCCGGCGCTGGCGGACAAGGTGCTGCAGATGGCGCTGTCGCCGAACACGCCGCCGACCCAGGTGGCCGGCATCGTGCAGGGCGTGGGCCGCTCCCATCTGGAGCAGGCCTGGAACTTCGCCGTCGCCAACCGCGAGCAGCTGATGAAGTCCCAGGATTCGGTCGGCCGCAACCGCGCCTTCCCGGGCATCGTCGCCGCCTCGTCGAGCGCCCGGGACGCCCAGCGCATGGAAGACTTCGTTCGCCAGAACTTCGAAGCCGATGCGCAGGTCGAAGCGCAGCGGGTCGCCAGCGGCGTGCGCGTGCGCGCGGCCCAGAAGGCGCGCCTGCTGCCGCAAGTGCGCGAGGCGCTGAAATGAATGCCAGGTACTACAATAAGACGATCACTCACCAGGAAGGGAAATACATGAAGACGAGTTGGACTCCAGTAAAGACGGCCATCGTGCTGGCCCTGTGCGGCGCAGCCGTCGTTTCGATGCCGGGCCAGGCTGCCGGGCAGGCACAGGCCGGCGCGCCGAAGGCTGAAGCCACGCAGGCGAACGCCGCGGTGAAGCCTGGCGACGACTTCTTCGCCTACGCCAACGGCGACTGGCTCGCGAAAACCGAGATCCCGGCCGACCGCAGCTCCTGGAGTTCGATGGGCGCGCTGGCAGAAGAAACCAACCAGCGCATCGTCAAGATGATCGAAGACCTCGCCAACGACAAGAAACTGAGCGGGGAGGCGCGCAAGGTGTCGGACTACTTCCGCGCCTACATGAACGAATCCGCCATCGAAGGCAAGGGCGTGGCGCCGCTGAAGCCGATGCTGGCGAAGATCGACGCGATCAAGGACAAGGCCGGCCTCACGCGCGCGCTGGGCGAATCGATCCGCGCCGACGTCGACCCGCTGAACAACACCGACTTCTTCACCGAGAACGTGTTCGGCCTGTGGGTCGCGCAAGGCCTGCACGACACCAGCCGCCATATGCCCTACATCCTGCAGGGCGGCCTGGGCATGCCGGACCGCGCCTACTACCTGGACAACAGCGAGCGCATGGCCGGGCTGCGCACCAAGTACCAGCAGCACATCGCGGCGATGCTCAAAATGGCCGGCTACAGCGACGCCGAAGCACGCGCCGCCAAGGTGTTTGCGCTCGAAGTCGACATCGCCAATGCGCACGGCACCCGTGCCGATTCGGCCGATGTGCTGAAGGCGGACAATACCTGGACCGTGAAAGACTTCACGTCCAAGGCCCCGGGCATGGACTGGAACGCCTTCTTCAAGGCCGCCAAGCTGGGCGACCAGCAGAAGTTCATCGTGTGGCACCCGTCGGCGGTGGTCGGCGAAGCCGCGCTGGTGAACAAGGTCGACCTGGCCACCTGGAAGGACTACCTGGCCTTCCACCGCGTCAACCAGATGGCCAACGTGCTGCCGAAGGCCTTCGCCGACCAGCGCTTCGATTTCTACGGCAAGTCGCTGAGCGGCACGCCGCAGCAGTCGGTCCGCTGGAAGCGCGCGCTGGGCGCCACCAACGAGGCGATGGACGAGGCGGTCGGCAAGATCTACGTGGCCAAGTACTTCCCGGCCGAGAACAAGGCGCGCCTGCAGCAGATGGTGAGCAATATCGTCGACGCCTTCGGCAAGCGCGTCGACAAGCTGGACTGGATGGCCCCGGCCACCCGCGCCCAGGCCAAGGAAAAGCTGAAGACCCTGTACGTGGGCGTGGGCTACCCGGACAAGTGGAAGTCGTATGAAGGCCTGAAGGTCGTGGCCGACGATGCCTTCGGCAACGCCGTGCGCGCCGACGAATTCCACACCGCGCAGGAGATCGCCAAGCTGCACCGCAAGCCGGACCGCACCGAATGGTCGATGCCGCCGCAACTGGTCAATGCCGTCAACCTGCCGCTGCAGAACGCGCTGAACTTCCCGGCCGCGATCCTGCAGCCGCCGTTCTTCGATCCGAAGGCGTCCGACGCCACCAACTACGGCGCGATCGGCTCCGTCATCGGCCACGAGATCAGCCACAGCTTCGACGACCAGGGCGCGCAGTTCGACGCCCAGGGCCGCCTGCGCGACTGGTGGACCAAGCAGGATGCGGAACACTTCAAGACCGCATCCGGCAAGCTGGTGGAGCAGTACAACGGCTACAAGCCTTTCCCGGACCTGGCCATCAACGGCCAGCTGACCCTGTCGGAAAACCTGGCCGACCTGGCCGGCCTGGCCGCATCCTACGACGCCTACAAGACCGCCGCCGGTGCCAAGGCCACGGTGGAGGGCGACCGCCAGTTCTTCCTCGGCTTTGCGCACAGCTGGCGCACCAAGGCGCGCGAAGCCGCCGAGCGCCGCGGCATCCTGACCGACGGCCACGCGCCGGGCCAGTACCGCGCGGCCACCGTGCGCAACCTGGATGCCTGGTACAAGGCCTTCGACGTGCAGCCGGGCCAGAAGCTCTACCTGGCGCCGGAAGACCGCGTGCGCGTCTGGTAAAAAGTTTGTAGAAGGTAACGGACGCCTGCGGCGGGGATGCCGGGCCTAGAATCAATGGCCTGGTGTTCTCATCGCAGGTGATCCATGAAGCAGCATTATCTCGACCTCAGGCGGCGCATCGTGCGCACGCATCCGAACATGGCCCAGGACGACGACTACCGGGAAATTGCCGAGCGCACCCTGCATCACTACGAGCTCAGCGCGCCGCGCTTCTTCGCCGGCACCATCGATCACGACGTCAGCCAGAACATCGCGGCCCTGCTCGATGCGATCGAGGCCGAGCCACCTTACACCATCCTCGACCTCGGCTGCGGCCCGGGGCGCGACCTCAAGACCTTCCGCAGCATGGGCCACCGCGCCATCGGCCTGGACGGCAGCGCGCGCTTCGTGGAGATGGCGGCGCAATACAGCGGCTGCGAAGTCTGGCTGCAGAATTTCCTCGATCTCGATCTGCCGGACGAACTCTTCGACGGCATCTACGCCAATGCCTCGCTGTTTCACGTCCCGCGCAGCCTCCTGCCGAAGGTGTTAATGGAACTGTTCGCTGCCCTGAAGCCGGGCGGCGTGCTGTTCAGCTCCAACCCGCGCGGCAACAACGAAGAGGGCTGGAACGGCCCGCGCTGGGGCAGCTTCCACGATTATCACGCCTGGGAAGCCTTCGTGACCGAGGCCGGTTTCGACCCCATTCATCACTACTACCGTCCAGCCGGGCTGCCGCGCGACCAGCAGCCATGGCTGGCCTCGGTGTGGCGTAAGCCCCTTTAAGTTTCACCTAACAAAATTGATTCCACTACGTTAACCGGCGAACAGAGTGCGGGCGGCAATGGGCCCAAGATGAACCCATACCGCTCGACAGCCGAACGGTATGAACGGGATCTCGACACCGCCACCAATCTCGGCGGTCCACCGGATGGGATGCGCAGCGGGTCGAGGGTTCGTTAACCAACCGAAAGGAGGTGTCCATATGAATGAGGACCAGATCAAAGGCAAGGCCAAAGACATTGGCGGCAAGATTCAAGAAGGTGTCGGCAAAGCCGTTGGCAGCAGCGAGCAGCAAGCCAAAGGCCTGAACAAACAGGTCGAAGGCAAGGTGCAGGAAAAGGTCGGCGACGCTAAAGATATCGTCGGCAAGGGTAACCGCTGATCTGCATTGCCTAAGCGTGTACCTCCCAAACAGCCGCCTCCGGGCGGCTGTTTCCATTTAGAATCCCGATCATGAACACATTACAGAAGCGGATTCTCTCGATACTTGCGATCCTTTGTGCTGCCGGCGTGGCGGCCTACTGGTACTGGTCGCCTTACCTGGCAATGCGCGAGCTGCGCGATGCCGCGGTGGCTGCCGATGCCCGGCGTTTCAACGAGCGCGTCGATTTTCCGAAGGTGCGCGAGAGTTTGAAAAGCCAGTTCTCGGCGCGCATGCATCAAGACTCGACCGATGCCGGCACTAATTTCGGCAGCATGCTGGCAGGCGTGCTGGTCGACAAACTGATCGACACGGCCGTGCGCCCGGAAACGATCATGTTTGCGATGCGCGAAGGGAAGTTCAAGATCGAGCGTGATGGAGGCCCGGAAGGCAGGCAGGACACCGGCGAGAGTCATAAAACCGTCTGGCGTACCGAACGCCGAGGCTTCAATACCATCCTCTTCCATGGCGAAAGGGAAGGCGAAAGCGACAAGAAAGACACGATGGCGCTGGTCATGCAGCGCCAGGGTTTCGCCGACTGGAAGCTGACCGATATCCGGTTGCCGGACTAAGATTCCGGCCGCGTCGCCAGCGCCACGATCGCGGCGCCCGCGGCAACGATCAGCGCATCTTCGATCAATCCGCTGCGCGTCTGGCCCATCTTCGCCATGGCCTGCTTGCGGGCGGCCAGCGTCAGGTAGGCGAGCGGTACGGCGGTGGCCACCGCGACCGCCGCCCCGGCCTTTTCCTGCCCCTTCGGCGCCAGCGCGGCACCGGCGATCCCAGCGCTCATCACGCGCGCCAGCAGGCCCAGGAAGACGGTGCGGTCGGGCGCCGTCTTCATTTTGTCGCCGAACAGTTCTCCAACGCCCATGGCGAGGGCGCCGTATTTGAACAAGGGGCGGTTCAGCAGGGCGAGTTCGCCCGGCGTATCGCGGTCGGCAAGGCGCGCCGTGGCGATGGTGGCCATGGGCGTCATCGAGCGCGCGCTGGCGACGGCGCCGATCAGGGCGGAAGGGAGCAGGGCGGGCGTGTTCATCGTCGTGTGGTCCTTTGCATGTGTTGGGTAGGACCATGCTAGCCTTTATCCGCTGGGCGGCGCGCCGCCTTGCTCTTCAGGCCGGTCGCCGAGGATGTCCTCCACATACAGCATCTTCACCAGCACCATCAGCGTGGCCGTCATCGGCGTCGCCAGCGCGATCCCGGCAAAGCCGAAGATGGTGCCGAAAATCAGCTGCATCACGATGATCAGGGCCGGCGCAATCTCCACCGCCCAGGAATCGATCAGCGGCTGCACGATATAGCCCTGCACCAGCTGGATGCCGCCGAACAGCATCATCGTGTACAGGGCGAGTTGCGGGTCGACGGACAGGGCGATCAGCACCGCCGGCACGCCCGCCATGATGGGACCGAGGTAGGGAATGAAGTCGAGCAGGCCGGCGATGATGCCGAGGATGAGCGCCAGCGGCACGCCCAGCAGGCTCAGCCCGACCGAGGTCGCGATGCCGGCGATCAGCATCGAGCACGAGGTGCCGAGCAGCCAGCGCGCCAAGGTGCCGCCGATCTCCTCGATGACCTCGCCGGCGCGCTCGCGCTTGCGTGGCGGCACCAGGCGGATGAAGCCGCGCCGGTAGACGCCCGGCGACACCGCGAAATAAATCCCGACAAACAGGATGATGGCGACGTTGCCGATCGCGCCCAGCACGCCGCCGAAGAACAGGCCCGCGTTCGGCACCATTTGCCCAAGGTATTGCATGAGCCGCTTGGGTTGCGGCAGTTCGCTGGCGAGGCGCTTCAGCAGGGAATGCTGCTCGACCATCTGCTGCAGGCGCTGGATCGAGGTGGGGATCGTCTTTGCCAGCTGGTTGGCCTGTTCCGAAATCTGCGGCGCCATCGCCCAGCCGCCCAGGCCGATGACGAGCAGCAGCGTCCCCACGACGATGGCCAGGCTCAGCTTGCGGTTGATGTGGAAGCGGCGGCTAAGGATGGCGCTGAGCTCGAACAGCAGGATGGCGAACAGGACGCAGGCGAATACCAGCAGCAGGGCGTCGGCCGCGAACCAGATGCCGGCGAGCAGGGCCAGGAACAGCGCCGCGATGCCGTCGACGAGGGCGGAGCGGCGCATCAGGCCGCGTTGTTCGGGTGCAGGGGTTTGTTCGCTCATGACAAAATGCTATCAGCGGACCGTATTGACCGTCGCGCGGCTGAGCTATGTGCGTGCGCTAACGGAGCCGTCAGTCAAGCTTTCTTATCATTGAGTCACTGATTAACGAAAGGAGAGCACCATGAACTCGAACCAGGTCGAAGGCAAACTGCAGGACATCGGCGGCAAAATCCAGGAAGAAGCCGGCAAGCTGGTCGGCAGCGACGAGCAGCAAGTGAAAGGCCTGAAGAACCAGGTCGAAGGCAAGACCCAGGAGAAGCTGGGCGATGCGCAGGAGAAGCTGCACGACGCTACCAAGTAATCTGTCGAATCGGCCCCGTCACGGGGGCGTAGGGTGGGCTCTCCGAGCCCACCAATGCAAACAGCCGCTCGAAGCGGCTGTTTTGCGTTAACGGCGGTGGGCTCGTAAATCAGTCCCCCGGACTGATTTACCCCACCCTACATTACTTCGGTTCCAGGTTCTTCTTGAAGAACGCCTCGATCATCCCATACACGTGACGCTGGCCGGCACGCGAAGAAATGCCGTGCTTGGCGCCCGGATAGGTCATCAGTTCGAAGCGCACGTTGCGGTTCACCAGCGCGTCGATCAGACGGGTCGAGTTGGTGAACAGCACGTTGTCGTCGGCCATGCCGTGCACCAGCAGCAGCGGCGACTTCAAACCGTCCAGGTGGGCGAACACGCCGCTCTGCTTGTAGGCTTCCGGATTCGACTTCGGCGTCGCGCCGACGAACTGCTCGGTGTAGTGGGTGTCGTACAGCGACCAGTCGGTCACCGGCGCCACCGACACGCCCATCGCGATCTTGTCCGAACCCGCTTCCAGCAGGCGCAGGGTCATGTAGCCGCCGTAGCTCCAGCCGAACACGCCGACGCGCTTCGGATCGACGAACTTCTGCTTGGCCAGCCAGTCGACGCCGGTCAGCTGGTCTTCGACTTCGTGCTTGCCCAGTTCGCCGTAGATGACGTCGGTGAAGGCGCGCTCGCGGCGCGAGGAGCCGCGGTTATCCAGCGTGAACACGACGAAGCCCTGCTGCGCCATGTACTGCTTGAACAGGCTGCCCCAGCCGCGGGTGACCTGCTGCGAGTGCGGGCCGCCGTAGACGAACAGGAACACCGGATAGCGCTTGGCCGGGTTGAAGTTGGCCGGCTTGATCATCGAGTAGTACAGGGTCTGGCCGTCGTGCGCCTTGATGTTGCCGAATTCGGTCGGCAGGTGGTTGGCCATGTACTTGGCGTACGGGTGGTCCTTGTTCAGCTCGTTATGCTCGAGCCACTCGACCATGGAGCCGTCGGCATTGCGGATCGACACTTGCGGCGGGGTCTTCGGATCGGAGAAGGTGTCCACGAAGATCTTGCCGTTGCGCGCGAATGCAGAGCTGTGCATGCCGTCGGTCTTGGTGATGCGCACCGGCTTGTCGGCATTGCTGCCGTCCAGGTTCAGCGCGTAGGTCTGCTTGTCGATGACGGCATCCTTGTTCGAGCCGATGTAGACCTTGCCTGCGTCTTCGTCGACGGCCAGGATTTCGTCGACGCCCCAGTCGCCCTTGGTGAGCGGGTAGAGCTCTTTACCGTTCAGGTCGAACAGGTAGAGGTGGTTGCGGCCGGTGCGTTCCGAGGCCCAGATGAAGGCCGGACGGTTCTTCAGGAATTTCAGGTCGTCGTGGATGCTGACCCAGGTCTTCGAGGTTTCGGTCAGCAGGGGGCGCTGGGCCAGGCTGGCGGCGTCGACGGCGATCAGGTCGAGGCGCTTCTGGTCGCGCGACTGGCGCTGGTAGACCAGGGTCTTGCCGTCCGCGCTCCAGTCGGCGCGCACCAGGTAGATGTCTTTCTCGGCGCCGAGATCGACCTTCTTCTGCGCGCCCGAGGCCGGGTCGACGATCATCAGGTCGACCAGCACGTTCGGATCGCCGGCGGCCGGGTAGCGCTGGTCGATGACTTCGGTGCGGTCGGCAAAGATCTCGAAGCGGCGCGCAACCGGCACCGGGGCTTCGTCATAGCGCTTGTAGGCGATGGCGGAATCGTCCGGCGCCCAGTAGTAACCGGTGCGCTGGCCCATTTCTTCCTGTGCGACGAATTCGGCTTCGCCGTTGTGGATGGTGCCCTTGCCATCGGTGGTCAGCTGGCGTTCCTTGCCGGTCGACAGATCGATCACGACCAGGTTCTGGTCGCGCACGAAGGAGACGTAGCGGCCCTTCGGCGAGATCTTCGGATCGCCCACGTTGCCCGAGGCAACCTTGCGCGCGTTGTCCGGATTATTCACATCTACCAGGTACAGGTCGCCGGCGATCGGCACCAGGATCTGCTTGCCGCTCGGCGCCCAGCTATAGCTGATGATGCCCGACAGGCTGGCGGTACGCGCGCGTTCGCGGCGCGCTTTTTCTTCCAGCGACAGGTTTTCGGTGGGGACCAGCTTCTTGGAGTCGACCAGGCGGTGCATGGTCTTGTCCTTCATGTTGTATTCCCACAGGTCCAGCTGGAACTGGTTGTCGGCGCGGCCGCGCAGGAAGGTGACGCGTTCGCCGTCGGGCGACACGCGCACGTTACGAACGCCGGGGCCGGACAACGCCGGGTCGGCGTAGATGCGGTCCAGGGTCAGGCGTTCCGCGGATGCGGGAACGGCCGCCAGGGCGGCAACAAGGGCAAGGATGAGGCGCATGGGATTGTCTCGCGGGGAAAGATTAATTATGTGCAACGGGCGAGACGATACCAGAGTCAGGAGCGAAAAGCTGTAATTACTGCGCGCATTGGCTGACCGGATGCTCAGCTGGAGAATGTATTACGGGCGGCATTTCTCCGGGCGAGCAGCACGCCGAGCATGAGCACAGGCACCTTCAGGAGGGAAGCGACCGCCAGCACGCCGATGTCGGGCATCTGCATGCCCCTGAACAGGAGGTTCATGAGGAGCTGGACGATGGGGCTTGCAGGCAGGCAGAGCAGGTAAGGCAGGGCCGAGCGCGGAATGAGGACGCCCAGGGCATAGCCGGTCAGGATCGCAGCCAGAATTGGTAACATCGAGGTTCTCCTTGCTTGAAAAGCCGAGGATAACGCCTGTATTTACCCGACTATGCGCGGTGCATCAAATGGATGGGATTCAGCGCGCCGCCGCTTCGTGCACGCGCTGCTTCGACAGATTATTCAACGACCACGCCAGCAGCACCGCCGCCACGGTCAGCCCGAGAATCAGCCCGATCCAGAAGCCGGTCGCCTGCATCGGCGCGCTCGGGCCCCACGGGAACCAGGCCGGGGCCCAGCCCAGGATCCAGCCGACCGGCAGGGCCACGCCCCAGAACGCGATCATCTGGATCACCATCGGCGAGCGCGTGACCTTGTAGCCGCGGATTGCGGAGGCGGCTGCGACCTGGGTCGAATCGGACAGCTGGAAGATGGCGGCCAGCAGCAGCAGGGTCGCGCAGGTGGATTGCACCGCCGGATCCGAGCTGTACATGGCGGCGATCTGCCAGCGGAACAGGGCGATGCCCAGCGCCGACAGGGCGCCGAAGGACACGCACATGCCGGTACCGATCCAGGCCACGGAGCGCGCCTTGACGGCATTGCCTTCGCCCATCGATTGGCCGACACGGGTCAGCGCGCCGATCGAAAAGCTCAGCGGCACCATGAACACCAGCGAGATGAAATTCAGCGCCACCTGGTGGGCCGACACCTGCACCACGCCGAAGCGCGCCACCAGCAGGCTGACCACGCCGAAGGCGCTGACCTCGGCAAAGTGGGTCACGCCGATCGGCAGGCCGAGGCGCAGCATGCTGCCGATCTCGTTCCAGTTCGGGCCTTCCCAGCGCGTGAACGGATAAGTCGTGCGATAGACGCTCGACACCTTGATCCAGCCGACCATCGCCGCCAGCATCAGCCACAGGCCGGTGGCGGTCGACACCGCGCAGCCCAGCGCGCCCAGCCTGGGAAAGCCGAAGCTGCCGAAGATGAACAGAGAGTTGACGACGATGTTGTACAGCAGGCCGAGGATGGCGATGACCATGATCGGCTTGGTCTGGTTGATGCTGGTGGTGTAGCCGTACAGCGCGCGGTAGCAGGCGAAGGCCGGCATGCCGAGGCTGATGATGTGCAGGAAGGCCTTGGCGCGGTCGGCCACGGCCTGCTCGAGGCCGATGTGGTCGAACAGCAGCGCGCACAGGTTGGCGGCGATGCAGCCGGCAACGCCGACGAGCGCGCCCATCCACAGCGATTCGCGCACCGAGTGCGAGATCTTGTCGAAGCGGCCGGCGCCCATCTCGTGCGCGACCACCGAATTCACCGCCATCATGATGCCCATCACGGTGACGAGGATGATGGACCAGACCGAGGTCCCGAGCGACACGGCGGCCAGCTCGGCGGCGCTGACGTGGCCGGTCATCGCCACGTCCGCCACGCCCATGCCGACGGTGGCGAGCTGGCCCACCAGCATCGGCCAGGACAGGCGCCACAGGGTCGCGATCTCGGTGCGGATGGGAGGAGCTGAATGCGTGGCGGTAATAGTCGAAGTCATGGCGCGGGTACCGGATGGGAACCCGCCATTTTACCCGGACTCAACGCAGTCCCGTCTCCTTTGCCGGCACCGTTTTCAGGAAGGCGTACAGGGCGCGCGCATCGGTATCGTTGATCTGCTTCAGGGAGGCAAAAGGCATGACGGCGATCGGCTTGCCGTCGGGCCGATGCCCGGAGCGCAGCATGGCGATAAAGGCGTCCGGCGTCGGATAGCGCGCCATCGCGCTGCCCTTGCCCGGCGTGAGGTTGGCGGCGGCGGGCCAGGCAGGTGGGCTGCCAGGGATCCTGCCGCCGCTCAGGGTGGCGCCGTGGCAGCCGATGCAGGCATTGGCCATGTAGGCGCCATGTTCGACGGTGACGGCGGCGACCACCGGGCGGGCCGGCGCCAGCGTGTGGTCGATCTTCTCGGAGGCGTCTTTGATGAGGCCGAAGGCGTACATGGCCTTGACCGGCGCCGGCAGCTCGACCACGGCCTGCTTGCCGGCCACCGGCGGCAACTGCTGTACGTAGGCGATCAGGGCCGCGGTGTCCTCGTCGGTGAGGCGGGCGTAGTCTTCGCTGGGCATGACCATGACCGGCCGGCCGTCGGGCTTGATGCCGTGGCGGATGGTGCGCACCCAGTCGATGACCTGGTAATTGGCCGTCGTGCCCCTGGGGCCGGCTGTGATGTTGGGCGCGATGACCAGCATGCCGCCATCCTGGATGACGGTCTTGCCGGCGCCGTCGGCACCGTGGCACTCCGCGCAGCCGCGCGTGCTGTACAGGTAGCGGCCATGCTCGACGCGGCCTGTATCGGGCGCAACAGCGAGCGCCGGCACCTGGATGGCGACGGTGCGCACCATTTTCTTTTCACCGATCGACTTGCCGAGTACGGCCGCCGCGACACCGCACAATGCCAGTGCGCCGAGCGCGATGCTGGTCCGTTTGACCCATTTGTTCATTATCGTCTCCCGTAAAGACATCCCATTGCCAATTTAGCATTGCTCAGCAGTTATGCCTAGCTGGTCGGATGTCGGGACCCATGCCTTATCCATTCTGGGCAAAACGATGAGGTCGGGGATGTGCGGGATCAGGATTTGTACGCGTTGTGCATGGGTAGTTGAACTATCAACTTCTGTCCACACATAAGGGAGTATTCATCCCACCCCTCATCGGGAGCTACGCTCGTGGAATACAAGGACTACTACCAGATCCTCGGTGTCGAACGGACCGCGTCCGCCGACGACATCAAGAAGGCCTACCGCAAGCTGGTCCGGCAATACCACCCGGACGTCAGCAAGCACAAGGACGCGACCGAGAAGACCAAGGAACTCAACGAGGCCTACGACGTGCTGGGCGACGCCGAGAAACGCGCCGCCTACGACGGACTCGGCCAGGGACGGCGTCACGGCCAGGACTTCCAGCCGCCGCCCGACTGGGGCCAGCAGTACGATTTCGGCGGCGGCGGTGGCGGCAGCGCCGAAGACATCTTCGCGGACCTGTTCGCCCACATGGGTCGTGGCCGCGGCCAGCGTGCCGGCGGCATGGGCGGCATGGGCGGCGGCGCCTTCCAGATGCGCGGTGAGGACATCCACGCGGCAATCTCCATCGACCTGCGCGACGCCTACCAGGGCGCTACGCGTACCATCAGCCTGCGCGCGGGGCAGCAGGAAAAGACGCTGAGCGTAAACATCCCGAAGGGCGTCACGCCGGGCCAGCAGCTGCGCCTGGCGGGCCAGGGCCATCCGGGCATGGGCGGCGCCGGGGCGGGGGACCTGTACCTGGAGATCCAGTTCAACCCGGATGCGCGCTTCCGCGTCGAGGGCGCCAGCGTCTACCAGAACGTGCCGGTGGCGCCGTGGGAAGCGGCGCTGGGCGCCAGCATTTCGGTGCCGACGCCGTCCGGGGCGGTCGAGGTGACGGTGCCGCCAGGCTCGCAGAGCGGCCGCAAGCTGCGCCTGAAGGGCAGGGGGATTCCGTCCTCGCAGCCCGGCGACCTCTACCTGATCCTGGACGTGGTGCTGCCGCCGGCCACCAGCGAGCGGGCGCGCGAACTCTATGAGCAGATGGCGCGCGATCTCGCCTTCAACCCACGCGAACGCATAGGAGCCTGAACGATGCAAGAGATGACGATCGTGAGCGGCGTGCTGCTGGATGACGCCGCGCTGACCCTCGAGGAACTGGCGCGCGCCTGCGGCGTGGAACAGGATTGGGTGGTGCGGCGGGTGCAGGCGGGCATCCTCGGCGGCCAGCCGGCGGTGCAGGTGACGTCCTGGCGCTTCCGCAGCGGCGACCTGCTGCGCGCCCGCAGCCTGCTGCGCGTGGAGCGCGACTTCGACGCCAACGAGGACGTGGCCGCGCTGGTGGTCGACCTCGGCGACGAGGTGCGCCGCCTGCGCGCGCGCCTGCACGCGCTGGGCATCGAATAGCTGCCCGCAGGCACGCGCGCGCCGCCCTGTAGCGGGCAAAACTAGAATCGATCCTCCGACCACAAGGAGGTGCTATGCAACAGAATTCGCAACAGAGCGCGGGCCGCGCCTTGCAGGGCAAGCGCGTGGCCATCCTGATGACGGATGGCGTCGAGCAGGTCGAGTACACGGGGCCGCGCGGCTTCCTCGAGGAGCAGGGCGCGCAGGTGACCCTGGTCTCGCCCAAACCGGCTGGGGAGGAAATCCAGGGCTTCAACCACATGGACCTCGGCGACAAGTTCAAGGTCGAGATGAACGTGCGCGATGCGCGCCCGGCCGACTTCGATGCGCTGGTGCTGCCGGGCGGCGTGGCCAATCCGGACCAGCTGCGCCTGTCGCTTGATGCCATCGGCTTCATCCGCGAATTCGGCATGCAAAGCAAGCCCATCGCCGCGATCTGCCACGGCCCCTGGACCCTGATCGATGCCGAGCTCGTCACCGGCAGGCGCGTGACCAGCTGGCCGACCCTGCAGATCGATTTGCAGAACGCCGGCGCCAAGTGGAGCGACGAGCAGGTGGTGGTGGATGGCAAGCTCGTTACCAGCCGCAAACCGGACGACATCCCGGCCTTCAACCAGGCCATCCTGCAGGAACTGGGAGCAATGCAATGATCGAACAGGTTTCAAGCAAACCCTTGCAGGGCAAACGCGTGGCCATGCTGATGACGGACGGCGTCGAGCAGATCGAATACACCAGCCCGCGGTCTTATCTGGAAGAGCGCGGCGCCACCGTGGTGCTGCTGTCGCCCAAGGACGCCGGCGAGGAAGTGCAGGGCTTCAATCATATGCAGCCGGGCGACAGGTTCCGGGTCGAGATGAACGTACGCGATGCGAATCCGACCGATTTCGATGCCTTGGTGCTGCCGGGCGGCGTGGCGAACCCGGATAACCTGCGCATGAGTCGCGAGGCGATCGATTTCATCCGCGGGTTTGATGTCGAGGACAAGCCGGTTGGGGCGATTTGTCATGGGCCATGGACCTTGATCGATGCGGGTATTGCTACTGCCAAGCATTTGACCAGCTGGCCTAGTTTGAAACGGGATCTGGTGAATGCCGGGGCTGAGTGGACCGATGATGAGGTTGTTGTCGATGCGCGGCTTGTTACCAGTCGCAAGCCGGATGATTTGCCGGCTTTTAATGATGCGCTGGTGAAGGAGTTGATGATGGCGGTGGGGACGGATCCTGGGCCGACTTCTTGAGGTTGTTGACGCTCTACTGCACAGCCGCTGCGCGACTGCTTAGTCAGGCGAATCGGGGGGATTGGCGCCTGCCGGCGCCAATCCGCTCCGCCGGCTCGCCGCGTTGCGGCGAGAATTCCCGGCTCCGCCCCTCGTCCGTGCCGGACGCGGATTCGATTCCCGCCGCCGGAACGACAGTATTCAAAAACAAAGCCCCGCCGGCGCAAGCCGGCGGGGCTTTGTTTTTGAATACTGGTGGAGGCGGCGGGAATCGAACCCGCGTCCGCAAGCACTCTACAGACAGTTCTACATACTTAGCACTATCATTTAATTTAACCAGCACAACGGGGATGTGCACCCTGTGTACTAGCGAGTCACCTTAAATTTCGGAAGCACCCAAGTGACCCGAGTGATTCCTAGCCTCTCTAAATGACTCTACTTGCCTTGCGGCCCACCCGAGAGGCGAGGTGGTGTAGAGCTAGCAGCGATTAAGCTGCGAGTGCGTACGAGTTATCGTTTGCAGTTATTGATTTCTGGATGTATTTACGAGGTAACCAGTCCTCGGTATGCCCTGCGCTGCTTTGCAACCCACGTCGAAACCAGGTCGCCCCCCAACGAAGAACCTCCATTGTATCGCAAACAGAGGCGGTGTGCAGTGATGCGGGTCTCATGAATCGTCTGTGAAAGTTAACTTTCGATAGACTTTTGTTGTCAAACACGGACTATCATCTCAGCTGCAGGAGATTCCGAATGATCAACAATGAGGTTCGAATGACTTGTATCGTCTGCGGCACCCCACAAGCTGCCGGTTTGACCGGGTGGCATGCGTCCTGCCACGAATGTGGGTACGAAAGCGCCGCCTTGCAAGGTGCGATTAACGAGAAGACGGAAGGTAGCCCGGTCGACGAGGATGAGCGTGAGCTGGGCCTGAAGGCGCTGCGCCAGGAGAATTTCCGGGATATCGTCGCTCTCGCACGGCGCCTGGCCCAGCCGGGCGCGGGCAACCTGCTCGACGTCGGCTGCGCCCATGGCTGGTTCCTGGAGACGGCGCGCGAGCGCTTCGAGGTGCTCGGCATCGAGCCGGATGCCGTGGTCGGCGGGCGCACCGCTGCGCGTGGCCTGCCTGTGCGCCAGGGCTATTTTCCGGATGCGCTGCAGCCCGGCGAAACCTTCGACGTCATCGTCTTCAACGACGTCATCGAACACATTCCGGACATCCGTGCAGCCCTCGACGCCTGCCATGCGCGCCTGAATGAGGGCGGCCTCTTGATCTTGAACCTGCCCAACAGCGCGGGTTTCTTCTACCGCCTGTCGAAGGCGTTTGCGAAGTTCGGCTGGCGCAGTCCCTTCGAGCGCCTGTGGCAGAAGGACCTGCCGTCGCCGCACGTCCATTACTTCCGTCCCGCCAACCTCGAGCGCCTGGTGGCCAAGCATGGCTTCGAGCGGCTCCATTCCGGCGAGCTGCCTGCGCTGCGCGCCAAGGGCTTGCTGGAGCGCATCCGCTGCGCCGGCAATATCTCTGGGCCTTCGCTCTACCTGCAGTACCTTGCGGCGCTGTGCGCGATTCCCGTGCTGGGCCTGTTCCCGAGCGACATCATCGTCAGCGTGTTCCGCAAGACGTAAAAAAACCGCGGGGCTTGCGCACCCGCGGCTTTCTACAAACTGGCCGATGATTAGCGGTTGATCATCTGGTTGCCGATCATGCCGCCGCCGATGATGCCGGCCACGGTTGCCAGTTTCTTGCCGTTGCCGCCGCCCACCTGGTTGCCGATCAGGCCGCCGATCACGGCGCCGGTACCGATGCCGATGTAGTTCGGTTGCGGCGCCGGACGCGGGGCCGGGGCGTAGGAATCGTTGCGGGCATAGGTGTGGTGCACCACCGTACGCTGACGCGGTGCGGCCTTGGCCGGCACTTCCTTGATGATGGTTTCCTTGATCACCACCGGGGCCGGCTGCGCGGCTGCGGCAACGGGCTGGGCGTACATGGCGGCGGCCGGCTGCGCATAGGCGCCCTGCACAGGCTGGGCGTAAGCGGACGGCAGCGCCTGGGCCTGGATCGGGGTCATCTGGACCGCAGCAGCAGGCAGCGGAGCCGGGGCGCCGGCATAAGCCACAGCCGGACCATAGCCGTTCTGCGAGCTCAGCAGTGCCGCAGCTTGCGGCGACGGTGCGCTATTCGAGCTCGGCAGGACGCCGGTGATTGCAGCGGTGCCGACCAGGCTGACGACGATGACCGACGCGGCAGCTGCTGCCATCAGCGGGTGGATACGGTTGGTGGTGGTCTTGATCGCTTCCATTTGTCTACTCCCGAGACGTTGCGTTGTTCGATGGGAGTAGATTACTGGGGACAATCGTCAGGAGCTAGACAGCAGCCTGTATCAATCGTAAAGATATGTATCAGGCGGCCCGAGCAGCGCTGATCACCTCATGCAAAACCTGCAGCAGGTGCAGCGGCGTGTCGAGCAGGTAATCGGCGCCCCAGGTGGCGGGCGGGATCTCGCCGCAGTAGCCCCAGCCGCAGGCCACCGTCACCATGCCGGCGGCGCGGCCGGCTTCGACGTCGCGCAGGTCGTCGCCGACGTACCAGCAGGCTTCCGGCGGCAGGTCCAGCAGGCGCGCGCCTTCGAGCAGCGGGGCAGGGTGGGGCTTGGCGAAACCGGTGGTGTCGCCGGACACCACGCAGCCTGCGTGCGCCAGGCCGATCTGCGGGATCAGCGGGTCCGTGAAGCGCATCGGCTTGTTGGTGACCACGCCCCAGGCCATGCCGGCGTCCTCGATGCCCTTCAGCAGTTCCGGCACGCCGTCGAACAGCGTGCTCTCCACCGCCATCGCGGACTGGTAGCGGTCGAACCATTGCAGGCGCAGCTCTTCGTAGCCCTCGTCGCCTGGCTGCAGGCCGAAGGCGGCGCCGATCATGCCGCGGGCGCCGGCCGAGGCGGTCGGGCGCAGCACCTCGTAGGGCGTCGGCGCGAGGCCGCGCTCGGTGCGCAGCCAGTTGACGGCGGCGGCGAGGTCGGGCGCGGTATCGGCCAGCGTGCCGTCGAGGTCGAACAGGACGGCGCGCGGGGCGGGCAGGCGGGAAGGAAAGGTCATGAACTGCGCTTTATCGGTGCGGGATTACAGAGGCTTGGTGCAGGCGACCATGTAGTTCACGTCGGTGTCCTGGTTCAGCGAATAGATCTTGGTCAGCGGGTTGTAGCTCAGGCCCTTCAGGCCGTCGACCTGCAGGCCGGCGGCGCGGATGAAGCTCGAGAGCTCGGCCGGTGTGATGAACTTGGCGTAGTCGTGGGTGCCGCGCGGCAGCATGCGCAGCACGTACTCGGCGCCGATCACCGCGAACAGGTAGGACTTGGGGTTGCGGTTCAGGGTCGAGAAGAACACGTGGCCGCCCGGTTTCACGAGGGTAGCCGCGGCGCGCACGATGGCGGCCGGATCGGGCACGTGCTCGAGCATTTCCATGCAGGTGACGACGTCGAACTGGCCCGGTTCCTCGGCGGCCATGTCTTCGGCGGCGATCAGCTTGTAGCGCACCTCGACGCCCGATTCCAGGCTGTGCAGGTCGGCCACTTTCAGCGCCTTCTTCGACAGGTCGATGCCGGTCACTTTGGCGCCCTTGCGCGCCATCGATTCGGACAGCACGCCGCCGCCGCAGCCGATGTCGATCACGTTCTTGCCGCTAAGGGGCACGCGCGCGTTGATCCACTCCAGGCGCAGCGGATTGATCTCGTGCAGCGGGCGGAACTCGGACGTCGGGTCCCACCAGCGGTGGGCCAGTTCGCTGAATTTCTGGATTTCCAGGGGGTCGGCGTTGGCCGTCATCGGTGCTTGTGTCGTCATAGGTCGGAATAATAGCGGAAATGCCGCGGCGCTACGGTTGGGATGGCGAAAAAAAACCCCGCCGAAGCGGGGTTCATGTGGCGGTCAGGCCAGCCGATTACTGCTGGGTGCTGCGGGTACCGACCACTTCGATTTCCACGCGGCGGTTCTTGGCGCGGCCGGCGGCGGTCTTGTTGTCGGCCACAGGCTGCTTCTCGCCCTTGCCTTCGGTGTAGATGCGGGTCGATTCCACGCCCTTGCTCTGCAGATAGGCCTTGACGGCTTCAGCGCGGCGGACCGACAGCTTCTGGTTGTAGGCATCGGTACCGATCGAGTCGGTGTGGCCGACGGCGATGATGACTTCCAGGTTGATGTCCTTCAGCTTCGAGGTCAGGTCGTCCAGCGATGCCTTGCCGGCCGGCTTCAGCACAGCCTTGTCGAAGTCGAAGAAGGCGTCAGCCGAGTAGCTCACTTTTTCCGAGGTCGGGACCGGAGCCGGTGCCGGGGCCGGAGCCGGGGCAGGCGCCGGTGCTTCAACCGGTGCCGGCGGCGGCGGCGGGGCGACGCACTTGCCGTTTTCCAGTTTCTCAGGCGGGACGCACAGCGGCGCGTCGCAGCCCGGGACCGCGTCGGCCGGGGTCCAGTAGCCGGTACGCCAGCACAGGCCGAAAGGATTGCGCGCGATCACGCCGCGGGCATCCTGCACGTAGGCGCTGTACGGCTTCGGCGCCATGATGTCGGTCGTCAGCGGTGCGTAGGGCGGTGCGCTTTGCGCGAAAGCGCTGCCTGCGATCGCTGCCGAAGCTGCGAGCATGAGGGTTGCAATTTTCTTCATATTTTTTCTTCCTTTCGGTAAATTCTTTCCCGCTGCGAAACATTGCGAAGCAGCGCTTGGAGCGAGCACATGGGCAGAATCATAACATTCTGCACAGACGTGCCTGTTTCGCATTGTGAAACATGCAATTAACTTCTCGGCCATTTTGCCACATACGCCACATCCGCACGACCGCAGCCAGCTCAATTGCGGCGCATGGGATTTGTCGCGTTGTTTCTGCGCAACAACGTGTTGTGAACAGTTCGCAAGCTTGACGAAAGTTTATGACAGGCATGTGTCAACTTGGCAATTGTGCACACTCTTGCCGTGCTGATCTTGCTTTCAAAATCGGCTGCTGATATATGGCGCGCGTGGTAAAATCATGAGCTTAGGAATTCAAATTTACTGCTGAAAAAGCCGACCCGCCAATGGATCAATTCGCAAAAGAAACAATTCCAATTTCGCTGGAAGAAGAGATGCGCAAGAGCTACCTCGATTACGCGATGAGCGTGATCGTGGGCCGTGCTCTGCCGGATGCGCGCGACGGTCTCAAGCCGGTGCATCGCCGTGTGCTGTTCGCGATGCACGAGATGAACAACGTGTGGAACCGCCCTTACCTGAAGTGCGCCCGCGTGGTCGGCGAGACCATGGGTAAATTCCACCCGCACGGCGATGCCTCGATCTACGACACCCTGGTCCGTATGGCGCAGGATTTCTCGCTGCGTTACACGCTGGTGGACGGGCAGGGCAACTTCGGTTCGATCGACGGCGACAGCGCCGCGGCGATGCGTTACACCGAGTGCCGCCTGGACAAGATCTCCCAGGAGCTGCTGGCCGATATCGACAAGGACACCGTCGACTTCCAGCCGAACTACGACGGCAAGGAAAAGGAACCGACGGTCCTGCCGACCCGCATCCCGAACCTGCTGGTGAACGGCTCCTCGGGCATCGCGGTCGGCATGGCCACCAACATCCCGCCGCACAACCTGTCCGAAGTCCTGAACGGCGCGCTGCACGTGCTGAAGAACCCGGACTGCACGATCGACGAGCTGATCGAGCTGATCCCGGCGCCGGACTTCCCGACCGCCGGCATCATCTACGGCGTGTCCGGTGTTCGTGACGGCTACCGCACCGGCCGTGGCCGCGTGGTGATGCGCGCCAAGACCCACTTCGAGGAATACGGCAAGGACGGCGGCCGCATCGCCATCATCGTCGACGAGCTGCCGTATCAGGTAAACAAGAAGTCGCTGCTCGAGCGCATCGCCGAGAACGTGCGCGACAAGAAGCTGGAAGGCATCTCCGACATCCGCGACGAGTCCGACAAGTCGGGCATGCGCGTGGTGATCGAGCTGAAGCGCGGCGAAGTGCCGGAAGTGGTGCTGAACAACCTGTACAAGCAGACCCAGCTCCAGGACACCTTCGGCATGAACATGGTGGCCCTGGTCAACGGCCAGCCGAAGCTGCTGAACCTCAAGCAGATGCTCGAGAGCTTCCTGTCGCACCGCCGCGAAGTGGTCACCCGCCGCACCGTGTTCGAGCTGCGCAAGGCGCGCGAGCGCGGGCACATGCTGGAAGGCCTGGCGGTTGCGCTGGCGAACATCGACGAGTTCATCGCCATCATCAAGGCCGCGCCGACGCCGCCGGTCGCCAAGGTCGAGCTGATGCAGCGCACCTGGGATTCGTCCCTGGTGCGCGAGATGCTGAGCCGCACCGAAACCGGCGCCGCCGGCGGCATCGAAGCCTTCCGTCCGGAGCACCTGCCGAAGCACTACGGCATGCAGGCCGACGGCATGTACCGCCTGTCCGACGAGCAGACCCAGGAAATCCTGCAGATGCGCCTGCAGCGCCTGACCGGCCTGGAGCAGGACAAGATCGTCAACGAGTACAAGGAAGTGATGGCCCACATCGCCGACCTGCTCGACATCCTGGCCAAGCCGGAACGCGTGACCGCGATCATCGTCGACGAAATGGCGCAGATCCGTGCCGACTACACCGAGAACGGCAAGGACCAGCGCCGCTCGGCCATCGAGCACAACGCCAGCGACCTCGAAACCGAAGACCTGATCACCCCGCAGGACATGGTGGTGACCCTGTCGCACACCGGTTACATGAAGTCGCAGCCGATCTCGGAATACCGCGCCCAGAAGCGCGGCGGCCGCGGCAAGCAGGCGATGGCGACCAAGGACGAGGACTGGATCGACCAGCTGTTCATCGCCAATACCCACGACTACATGCTGTGCTTCAGCAACCGCGGCCGGATGTACTGGCTGAAGGTGTGGGAAGTGCCGCAGGGCTCGCGCAATTCGCGCGGCAAGCCGATCGTGAACATGTTCCCGCTGCAGGACGGCGAGAAGATCACCGTGATCCTGCCGCTGTCGGGCGAGAACTCGAGCTTCCCTGAAGACCACTACGTCTTCATGTCCACCAGCCTGGGCACGGTCAAGAAGACCCCGCTGCGCGACTTCAGCAACCCGCGCAAGGCCGGCATCATCGCGGTCGACCTGGACGAGGGCGACTTCCTGATCGGCGCCGCGCTCACCGACGGCAAGCACGACGTGATGCTGTTCTCGGACGCCGGCAAGGCCGTGCGCTTCGACGAGAACGACGTGCGCCCGATGGGCCGTACCGCGCGCGGCGTGCGCGGCATGAACCTGGAAGAAGGCCAGAACGTGATCGCGCTGCTGGTGGCCGAGAACGAGCAGCAATCGGTCCTCACCGCCACCGAGAACGGCTTCGGCAAGCGTACCCCGATCACGGAGTACACCCGCCACGGCCGCGGCACCAAGGGCATGATTGCGATCCAGACCTCCGAGCGCAACGGTAAAGTCGTGGCCGCGACCCTGGTGGACACCAGCGACGAGATCATGCTGATCACGACCGGCGGCGTGCTGATCCGCACCCGCGTGTCCGAGATCCGCGAAATGGGCCGCGCGACCCAGGGCGTGACCCTGATCGCGGTGGAAGACGGCACCAAGCTGTCCGGCCTGCAGCGCGTGGTCGAGAGCGACGTCGACGAAGTGGAACTGGAGCCGGCGCCGGAGTAATCCTGCCAGCTTCCCATCAAGACGGCCCCTGCAGCGATGCACGGGCCGTTTTTATTTGGCCGCGTTTGCTGCAATGCGGCGAAAAATCGGCTGGGGTGAGGATTTTTTGCAAGTTTCGTGCGAAAATCGAGTTCCCGTCATTGAGGACTTCCATGAAAAAGCATCTCGCTGCCATCGTTTCCGCTTTTGCCTTCGCGACCGTTCCAGCCTTTGCGCAGACAAAGCCGGCACTCGATCCCGCCGCGGTGCAGGCGACCCGCCAGATGATGGAGGCGATGAAGATCCGCGAAGTGATGATCCAGTCGCTGAAGCAGGCCGAGCAGGCCATGCCGGCGCAGATCCGTAGCTCGCTGACAAGCCTGGTCCAGAGCGACAAGAATATGAGTGCGCAGCAAAAGCAGGCCGCGCTGGCAGATCTCGAGAAGAAGCTGCCCGCCCTCCTGGCGGCGAACCACGCGCTGTTTTCGGATGCGTCGCTGGTGGATGAAATGCTGCAGGAAATGGTGCCGCTCTACGCCGAGACCTACACGGTGGACGAGATCCACCAGCTGAGTGCCTTCTACGGTTCGCCGGTGGGCCAGAAAATGCTGGCGAACATGCCCAAGCTGATGACCCAGAGTATGGCGATCAGCAACCGCATCATGATGCCGCGGATTCAGAAAATGATGGAGCAGACCGCCCAAGCTGTCATGGCCAAGTAAAGGAGACGTGGTGACCCAGGTATTCAATTTCTCCGCCGGCCCGGCCGTTCTGCCGAAAGAAGTGCTGCAGCAGGCAGCAAGCGAGATGCTCGACTGGCACGGCAGCGGCATGTCCGTGATGGAGATGAGCCACCGCGGCCCCGAATTCATTTCGATCTACCGGCAGGCCGAAGCCGACCTGCGCGAACTGCTGGCCGTCCCCGCCAACTATCGCGTCCTGTTCATGCAGGGCGGGGGACTGGGCCAGAACTCGCTGATTCCGCTGAACCTTGCTGGCCGTAAGCCACAGCCGGCGACCATCGACTTCGTGCAGACCGGTTCCTGGTCCAGCAAGTCGATCAAGGAAGCGCGCCGTTACGCCAACGTGAACGTCGCCGCCTCCGGTGAAGCGAGCGGCTTCACCACCGTGCCGCCGCAGGACACGTGGAAGCTGAGCGACGATGCCGCCTATCTGCACGTCTGCACCAACGAGACCATCGACGGCGTCGAATTCAATTTCGTGCCGACCGTGCAGGGTGACACGCCCATCGTGGCCGACATGTCCTCGCACATCCTGTCGCGCACTATCGACGTCTCGAAGTACGGCGTGATCTTTGCCGGCGCGCAGAAGAACATCGGCCCGGCCGGCCTGACCCTGGTGATCGTGCGCGAGGACCTGCTGGACAGCGCGCTGGCTATCTGCCCGGGCGTCTTCAACTGGCGCGCGGTGGCCGATGCCGAATCCATGCTGAACACGCCGCCGACCTACGCGATCTACATCGCCGGCCTGGTGTTCGCCCACCTGAAGCGGCTGGGCGGCGTGGCGGCGATGGAGCAGCGCAACATAGAAAAAGCGCGCCTGCTGTACGAGGCGCTGGACGCCGACGATTTCTACCGGAACCGCGTGGCGCTAGACGTCCGTTCGCGCATGAACATACCGTTCTACCTGCGCGACGAATCCCTGAACGACCAATTCCTGGCCGGCGCCAAGGCGCGCGGGCTGCTGCAACTGAAGGGCCACAAGTCCGTCGGCGGTATGCGGGCATCGATCTACAACGCGATGCCGATCGAGGGCGTGCATGCCCTGGTCGATTATTTGAACGAGTTTGCGGGCCGCTGATTCGCCCGCTGCTCGTCGTCCCCGCGAAGGCGGGGATCCAAGTGTTGTTTGCATCTCGACTGCTCAACGAACTTGGGTTCCCGCCTTCGCGGGAACGACGAGTGAACGCATAATCACGAGCAAACAATGACAGACAAACTACAACCCCTGCGCGAACAGATCGATGCCATCGACGCGCAAATCCTCGAGCTCCTCAGCCGCCGCGGCAAGGTGGCCCAGGAAGTCGGCCACGTGAAGGCCGAGACCAACGCCCCGGTGTTCCGTCCCGAGCGCGAAGCCCAGGTCCTGCGCAAGGTCGCCGACAACAACCCGGGCCCGCTCAAGGACCAGGACGTGCAGACCATCTTCCGCGAGATCATGTCGTCCTGCCGCGCGCTCGAAAAGCGCGTGACGGTTGCCTATCTCGGCCCCACCGGCACGTTCAGCGAGCAGGCCGTGTTCCAGCATTTCGGCAGCGCCGTCGAAGGCATGCCCTGCGTGTCGATCGACGAGGTGTTCCGCGCCACCGAGGCCGGCACCGCCGACTATGGCGTGGTCCCGGTCGAGAACTCGTCGGAAGGCGCGATCAACCGCACCCTCGACCTGCTGCTCGGCACCACCGCCATCATCGGCGGCGAAGTTTCGATCCCGGTCCACCACAGCCTCATGTCCCGCACCGGCAGCATGGATGGCGTGACGGTCGTGTGCGCGCATTCGCAGGCGCTGGCGCAATGCCAGGCCTGGCTGAACCTGCACCATCCGAACATCGAGCGCCGCGCGGTCGCCTCGAACGCGGAAGCCGCCGTGCTGGCCAGCCAGGATCCGAGCATCGCCGCGATCGCCAGCGAGATGGCGGGCGAACAGTACAAGCTGGGCGTGGTCCAGGCCCATATCCAGGACGACCCCCACAACCGCACCCGCTTCGCCGTGATCGGCCGCCAGGCCGCCGGCCCGTCCGGCACCGACCGCACTTCGCTGGTGCTGGCCGTGCCGAACACCGCCGGCGCGGTGTACAAGCTGCTGGCGCCGCTGGCCACGCACGGCGTGTCGATGACGCGTTTCGAATCGCGCCCGGCCCGCATCGGGACCTGGGAGTACTACTTCTATGTCGACGTCGAAGGCCACCAGCAGGATGCGGCGGTCAGGCGCGCGCTCGACGAGCTGAAGGCGAATGCCGCCTTCTTCAAAGTTCTGGGCTCCTACCCGGTCGGCCTGTAAACCATTTATTCAATTAGTCATCGAGAGTCCCCATGTCGCAATTCGGTCCAGAATACGTCCGCGCCATCGCCCCCTACCAGGCAGGCAAACCCATCTCCGAAGTCGCCCGCGAGTTCGGTCTTGATGAGGCCAGTATCGTCAAGCTGGCTTCCAACGAGAACCCCTTCGGCGTGCCCGAATCGGCGAAACAGGCCATGGCGCAGGCCGCTGCGGAACTGGGCCGCTACCCGGACGCCAACGGCTTCGAGCTGAAGGCCGCGCTGGCCAAGCGCTATGACGTGCCGGCCGACTGGATTACCCTCGGCAACGGCTCCAACGACATCCTCGAAATCGCCGCCCATGCCTTCGTGCAGAAGGGCCAGTCCGTGGTCTACGCGCAGTATTCCTTTGCCGTGTACGCGCTGGCCGCGCAAGGCGTGGGCGCGCGCGGCATCGTGGTGCCTGCAAAGGATTACGGCCACGATCTCGATGCGATGGCGGCGGCGATCGACGCCGACACCAAACTGGTCTTCATCGCCAATCCGAACAACCCGACCGGCACCTTCATTGCGGCGCCCGAGATCGAGGCCTTCCTGGCGAAAGTGCCGGCGAACGTCGTGGTGGTCCTGGATGAGGCTTACAACGAATACCTGGAACAGAAGGACCAGTTCGAGTCGACCCAGTGGGTCCGCAAGTTCCCCAACCTGATCGTCTCGCGCACCTTCTCGAAGGCCTATGGCCTGGCCGGCCTGCGCGTCGGCTTCGCGATCGCCCAGCCGGCGGTGACGGACCTGATGAACCGCATCCGCCAGCCTTTCAACGTGAATTCGCTGGCCCAGGCAGCTGCCATCGCCGCGCTGAACGACAAGGACTTCCTGCAGAAGGGCTTCGAAAACAACCGCGCCGGCTACGCCCAGCTGACCGCCGCCTTCGATGAACTGAAGCTGCAGTACGTGCCTTCGCACGGCAACTTCGTGCTGGTGAAGGTCGGCGAGGACGAGGGCGCGGGCGCGCGCGTGAACCTGGCGCTGCTGAAGCAGGGCGTGATCGTGCGCCCGGTCGGCGCCTACGGCCTGCCGCAGTGGCTGCGCATTTCGATCGGCCTGCCGGAAGAGAACGCACGCTTTGTCGAGGCATTGAAGAAGGCGCTCGCCTGAATGTTCGATAAAGTCGTCATCGTCGGCGTCGGCCTGATCGGCGGCTCCTTCGCGCTGGGGCTGAAGGCCGCCGGCGCGGCCGGCACCGTTGTCGGTCTCGAGCGCTCGGGTGAAGCGCTGGCGCGGGCGCTGCAGCTGGGCATCGTCGACCAGGCCTACACCACGCCCGAGCATGCCCTGCGCGGCGCCGACCTGGTGATGATCGCGGCGCCGGTGGCCCAGACCCCGGCCATCCTGCAGGGGCTGCTGCCCTGGCTGGAGCCGCACACCATCGTCACCGACGCCGGCAGCACCAAGTCGGACGTGGTCGCCAATGCGCGCGCCGTGCTGAAGGAGCGCATCTTTCAATTCGTGCCCGGCCATCCGATCGCGGGGCGCGAATCGAACGGCCCGGACGCCGCCATCCCCGATCTCTACCGCGGCAAGAAAGCCGTGCTGACGCCGCTGCCGGAAAATCCGCAGGCCAGCGTCGACAAGGTTGCCGCCGCCTGGCGCCAGTGCGGCGCCATCATCCACGTCCTCTCGCCGGGCGAGCACGACAAGGTGTTCGCCGCCGTCAGTCATCTGCCGCACCTGCTGGCCTATGCGCTGGTCGACGATATCGCCAACAAGGCGCATGCTGATTTGCTTTTCCAGTATGCGGCCAGCGGCTTCCGCGACTTCACGCGCATTGCCGGCTCTTCGCCCGAAATGTGGCGCGACATCAGCCTCGCCAACCGCGACGCGCTGCTCGGTGAGCTGGATGCCTATCTGGCACAATTACAGGGCTTGCGCGCCTGCCTTGCCAACGCCGACGGCCCCGGGCTCGAGGCCGTCTACGGCAACGCCCAGCGTGCGCGGCGCGCATGGATCGATGCGATCGAGGCCGCCGAAAAACCGCCTGCCCAGGAATCAGGAACAGAATGAGTCAAGCCAAACACTACCCCGAACACCTCGATCTCGAGCCCGTGATGCATGTCGAAGGCACGGTGCGCCTGCCTGGCTCGAAGAGCATCTCCAACCGTACGCTGCTGCTGGCGGCGCTGAGCGAGGGCACGACCACCATCCACGACCTGCTGGCCTCGGACGACACCCTGGTCATGCTGGGCGCCCTGCAAAAGCTGGGCATCCAGTGGGAGCAGATCGACGAGCGCACCCACGTCGTGCACGGCGCCGGCGGCGTGCTGCCGAATCACGAGGCCGATCTCTTCATGGGCAATGCCGGCACCGCCATCCGCCCGCTGACGGCGGCCCTGGCCGTGATCGGCGGCGATTACACGCTGCACGGCGTGCAGCGCATGCACGAGCGCCCGATCGGCGACCTGGTCGACGCCCTGAACGCGGTCGGCGCCCAGATCGAGTACACCGGCAATGCCGGCTATCCGCCGCTGCGCATCCGCCGCGGCCACCTCGTTGCGAACCGCATGTCGGTGCGCGGCAATGTGTCGAGCCAGTTCCTGACCGCGCTGCTGATGGCCGCGCCGCTGATGGCGAAAGACCATCCGGTGACCATCGCCGTCGAAGGCGAGCTGATTTCGAAGCCGTACATCGAGATCACCCTGAACCTGATGCGTCGCTTTGGCGTGACGGTGGAGCAGGACGGCTGGAGCAGCTTCACCGTGCAGCCGGGCCAGAAGTACCGCTCCCCGGGCAGCATCCACGTGGAGGGCGACGCTTCCTCGGCGTCCTACTTCCTGGCGGCCGGCGCGATTGCCGGCGGTCCGGTGCGGGTCGAGGGCGTGGGCCGCGACAGCATCCAGGGCGACGTGCGCTTTGCCGACGCGCTGGAGCAGATGGGCGTGAGCATCGTGAAGGGCGATACCTGGATCGAGGCGCGCTCGAACGGGGTCTTGCGCGCGATCGACGCCGACTTCAATCACATTCCGGACGCCGCCATGACCATCGCCGTGGCCGCGCTCTACGCCGACGGCCCCAGCACGCTGCGCAACATCGCCAGCTGGCGCGTGAAGGAAACCGACCGCCTGGCGGCCATGGCGACCGAACTGCGCAAGGTCGGCGCCATCGTGGAGGAGGGCGAGGACTACCTGCGCGTGACCCCGCCCGAGGCGCTGCAGCCGGCCACCATCGACACCTACGACGACCACCGGATGGCGATGTGCTTCTCGCTGGCCTCGCTGGACGGCAAGGCGCGCCGCGGCAACGCCATGCGCATCAACGACCCGAAGTGCGTGGCCAAGACCTTCCCGGATTATTTTGAAACGTTTGCCGGGATCGCCAAGAACGATTTATTCTGAACACATGCCACACTCTACTATCCCCGTCATCACCATCGACGGCCCCACCGCGTCCGGCAAGGGCACGGTGGCCCACCGCGTTGCCGACCATCTCGGCTTCCACCTGCTCGATTCCGGCGCCCTGTACCGCCTGACCGCGCTGTCGGCGCTGCGCCGCGGCACCGACCTGAAAGATGAACACGCCGTGGCCAAGGTGGCCGAGCACCTGCCAGCCCGCTTCAATGGCGGCCACATCTACCTGGGCACGGAAGACGTCAGCAATGCCATCCGCGCCGAGGAAGTCGGCAACACGGCCTCGAAAATCGCGGCCCTGCCGGCGGTGCGCCAGGCCCTGTTCGGACTGCAGCTGGGCTTCCGCGAGACGCCGGGCCTGGTGGCCGACGGGCGCGATATGGGCACCGTGATCTTTCCTGGCGCGAAGTGCAAAGTGTTCCTGACAGCAAGTGTTGAGGCACGTGCGCAACGCCGGTATAAGCAATTGATTGACAAAGGATTTTCTGCTAATATGGACGATCTGCTGGAAGATTTGCAGTCCCGCGATGCGCGCGATACACAGCGCGCCGTGGCGCCGCTGGTCCCGGCAGAGGGTGCGCATATCCTCGATACCTCGGACATGACCGTTGACGAAGCGGTCGCCAAAGTACTCGGCTGGTACGCGCACAGCTAGTGGTGCCTGGGGCTCGCCCCGGGTGTGTTTCAACCTGACCCAGTTCAGAAGGCATATCGCCGTTCTGCTGGCTAACCTTTAAAAATCTCATGGCTACTGCAGCAAATCAAGATACCGGTATGGAAAGCTTCGCAGCACTCTTCGAAGAGTCGCTGTCGCGTCAAGACATGCGTTCGGGCGAAGTCATCTCGGCCGAAGTCGTGCGTCTGGATCACAACTTCGTGATCGTCAACGCAGGCCTGAAGTCGGAAGCTTTCATCCCGGTCGAAGAATTCAAGAATGACCAGGGCGAACTGGAAGTCCAGATTGGCGACTTCGTTTCCGTGGCCATCGAATCGCTGGAAAACGGTTTCGGCGATACCATCCTGTCGCGCGACAAGGCCAAGCGCCTGGCATCGTGGCTGGCTCTGGAAAAAGCAATGGAGTCGGGCGAGATCGTCACCGGCACCGTGAATGGCAAAGTCAAGGGCGGCCTGACCGTCCTGACCAACGGCATCCGCGCATTCCTGCCGGGTTCGCTGGTCGACACCCGTCCGGTCAAGGACACCACCCCGTTCGAAGGCAAGACCCTCGAATTCAAGGTTATCAAGCTGGACCGCAAGCGTAACAACGTCGTGCTGTCGCGTCGCGCCGTCATCGAAGCATCGATGGGCGAAGAGCGTGCGAAGCTGATGGAAACCCTGAAAGAAGGCACCGTGGTCACCGGCGTCGTCAAGAACATCACCGACTACGGTGCGTTCGTCGACCTGGGCGGCATCGACGGCCTGCTGCACATCACCGACCTGGCATGGCGTCGTGTGCGTCACCCGTCGGAAGTCCTGACCGTCGGCCAGGAAATCACCGCCAAGGTCCTGAAGTACGATCAGGAAAAGAACCGCGTCTCGCTGGGCGTGAAGCAGCTGGGCGACGATCCGTGGACCGGTCTGTCGCGTCGCTACCCGCAAGGCACCCGCCTGTTCGGCAAGGTCACCAACCTGACCGACTACGGTGCGTTCGTGGAAGTCGAGCAGGGCATCGAAGGCCTGGTGCACGTCTCCGAAATGGACTGGACCAACAAGAACGTGGCTCCGAACAAGGTTGTCCAGCTGGGCGACGAAGTCGAAGTCATGGTCCTGGAAATCGACGAAGAGCGTCGCCGTATCTCGCTGGGCATGAAGCAGTGCAAGGCGAATCCGTGGGATGACTTCGGCATGACCCACAAGAAGGGCGACAAGGTCAAGGGTTCGATCAAGTCGATCACCGACTTCGGCGTGTTCATCGGCCTGCCGGGCAACATCGACGGCCTGGTGCACCTGTCGGACCTGTCCTGGACCGAAGCCGGCGAAGAAGCCGTGCGCAAGTTCAAGAAGGGCGATGAGCTGGAAGCCGTTGTTCTGGCAATCGACGTCGAGCGCGAGCGTGTCTCGCTGGGCGTGAAGCAGCTGGAAGGCGACCCGTTCAACAACTACGCTTCGCTGAACGACAAGGGCACCCTGGTCACCGGCACCGTGAAGTCGGTTGAGCCGAAAGGCGCCGTGATCGCGCTGAACGAAGAAGTCGAAGGCTACCTGCGCGCTTCGGAAATCTCGCGTGACCGCGTGGAAGACGCCGGCACCCACCTGAAAGTGGGCGACAAGGTCGAAGCCCTGGTCATCAACATCGATCGCAAGGCTCGCAGCATCCAGCTGTCGATCAAGGCGAAAGACAATGCCGACACCCAGGAAGCCATGCAGAAGCTGGCTACCGACAACAGCGCTGCTTCCGGCACCACCTCGCTGGGCGCACTGCTGAAGGCCAAGTTCGACAACAAAGGCTAATAACCTGGATACGCGCAGATGACCAAGTCCGAGCTGATCAACCGCCTGGCTGAGCGTTACTCTCAGCTGGTGGCAAAAGATGCGGAATACGCTGTCAAGACCATTCTGGATGCGATGACCAACGCTTTGTCGACCGGTCAACGCATCGAGATCCGCGGTTTCGGCAGCTTCGCGCTGAACAGCCGGCCGCCCCGCATCGGACGCAATCCGAAGTCCGGCGACAAGGTGATGGTGCCCGAAAAACGGGTGCCCCACTTCAAGCCGGGCAAGCAGTTGCGCGAACGGGTCGACGCGATGGTCGGGCAACCGATCATCGAAGACTGAGTCGTCTGCCGTCGAGCGGACAGAAACGGCGTCCTTCACGGGATGCCGTTTTTTTTCGCTTAAACGTCATCCCCGCGAAGGCGGGGACCCAAGTTCGTGGCAAATAGCAAAACTTGGGCTCCCGCCTTCGCGGGAGCGACGTAGCTGTGTTTTGAAAACTCGATCCAAATATGCGACACTTCGCCTTTGACGTGTTTCCTGACAGGACCTAATGAGATGAAGATTGTTTCCGCCATCCTCGGATGCATCCTGTTCGTCCTCTTTTTCGGCTTCGCCCTCAAGAACACCGACCAGGTGGACCTGCATTTCTTCCTGGGCTATGAGCTGCGCGGCCCCCTGGTGCTGATGCTGCTGGCTTTCTTCATCGCCGGCGCCTTCCTCGGCATTCTCGCGGTCACGCCGACTGTGTTCCGTCATCGCCGCGAAAGTTCCCAGCACAAGAACACCATCCAGGCCCTGCAGAGCGCCGCCGGCACCGCCGCCAGCGCTCCGCAACCCGACAGCGTCACCCCCCGCTAACAAAAAAAGAATCACATGGAATTTGAAATCTGGTGGCTGCTCGGCATCCCCGTCTTTTTTGCCCTCGGCTGGATCGCCGCCCGCGTCGACATCAAGCAGCTGGTTTCCGAATCGCGCAGCCTGCCGCGCGGTTACTTCAAGGGCCTGAACTTCCTGCTCAACGAACAGCCCGACAAGGCGATCGACGCCTTCATCGAGATCGTCAAGCTCGACCCGGAAACGGCCGAAATGCACTTCGCGCTGGGTAACCTGTTCCGCCGCCGCGGCGAGACCGAGCGCGCCATCCGCGTCCACCAGAACCTGCTGTCGCGTCCCGACCTGCCGATCGAACAGCAGGTGCATGCCCAGTACGAACTCGGCATGGACTACCTGAAAGCCGGCCTGCTCGACCGCGCCGAGGAAACCTTCAACCTGCTGGTCGATACGCAATATGGCGTGCAGGCGCGGCGTGCGCTATTGGAAATTTTCCAGCGCGAAAAGGAATGGCGCCGCGCGATCGCCGCCGCCGAAGGCCTGCAGGAATCCGGCGCCGGCGCCCAGCACAAGGAAATCGCCCAGTTCTACTGCGAGCTGGCCCAGGATGCGCTGGTCCACATGCAACCCGCCGACGCGATGCAACTGCTGGATAAAGCCCTGCAGGCCGACCGCAAGAGCGTGCGCGCCACCATGCTGTACGGTGACGCCCAGACCGCCCAGGGCGACATCGAAGGCGCCCTGAAGACCTGGCGCCGCGTCGAGCAGCAGAGCGTGCCGCACGTGGCCCTGGTGGCCGCGCGCCTGATGGACGGCTACCGCAAGGTCGGCCGGCCGCAGGAAGGCGTCAACCTGCTGCGCTCCTACCTGTCGGAGGCCTCCTCCATTGATCTGATCGAGGTCGTGTTCAAGGCCGTCATCGAACTGAACGGCGTGGACGCTGCCAAACAGCTGGTGGTGGAAGAATTGCGCCGCAATCCCACCCTGCTTGGCCTGGACAAATTGCTCGAAGCGCGACTCATGGATGCGCCGGCAAACGTCTGGGAAGAACTCTCGATGGTGAAGAACCTCGTCCACGGCTATACGCAGAAGCTGGCGCGCTACCAGTGCAGCCACTGCGGTTTCAAGGCCCGCCAGTACTATTGGCAATGCCCGGGTTGCAGCAAGTGGGAAACCTATCCGCCGCGCCGCACCGAAGAACTGAATGTGATGAACTAAGGTCCTGAAAAGATGAAAATTACGATTATCGGCACCGGCTACGTCGGTCTCGTCACCGGTGCCTGCCTCGCGGAACTCGGCAACGATGTATTCTGCCTCGACGTCGACCAGCGCAAGATCGACATGCTCAACGAGGGCGGCATCCCCATCCACGAACCGGGCCTGGAAGAAGTCGTCGCGCGCAACCGCGCCGCCGGCCGCCTGCATTTCTCGACCGACGTCGCCGCCAGCGTGGCCCACGGCCAGCTGCAGTTCATCGCCGTCGGCACCCCGCCGGACGAAGACGGCTCGGCCGACCTGCAGTACGTGCTGGCCGCCGCCCGCAACATCGGCCGCCACATGGACGGCTTCAAGGTCATCGTCGACAAGTCGACCGTGCCGGTGGGCACCGCCGACCGCGTCTCGGCAGCGATCCGCGAGGAGCTGTCCGCGCGCGGCGCGCAGACTGAGTTTACCGTGGTCTCGAACCCGGAATTCCTGAAAGAGGGCGCCGCCGTCGAGGACTTCATGCGTCCCGACCGCATCGTCATCGGCCACGACAGCTCGGCCAACGGCCAGCGCGCGCGCGAGCTCATGAAGCTGCTGTACGCGCCTTTCAACCGCAACCACGAGCGCACCTACTGGATGGACGTGCGCTCGGCCGAGTTCACGAAATACGCCGCCAACGCCATGCTGGCGACCCGCATCTCCTTCATGAACGAACTGGCCAACCTGGCCGATAAAGTGGGCGCCGACATCGAAGCGGTCCGCCACGGCATCGGCTCCGACCCCCGCATCGGCCACAGCTTCCTGTACGCCGGCGCCGGCTACGGCGGCTCCTGCTTCCCGAAGGACGTGCAGGCGATCGAGCGCACCGCGCGCCAGTACGGCCAGGACCTGCTGATCCTGAGCGCGGTGGAAGCCGTCAACGAGCGCCAGAAGCATGTGCTGGGCCGCAAGGTCGTGGCGCGCTTCGGCGAAGACCTGGCCGGCAAGCGTTTCGCGGTCTGGGGCCTGGCCTTCAAGCCGAACACCGACGACATGCGCGAAGCGCCGTCGCGCGTGCTGCTGCAGGAGCTGATCGAGCGCGGCGCCAGCGTCTCCGTGTACGACCCGGTGGCGATGGAAGAAGCGCGGCGCGTGTTAGCCCTGGACCTGGGCGAGGACAAGCTGTCCCGCATCGCCTTCAAGGATGCGCCGATGGAAGCGCTGGACGGCGCCGAGGCGCTGGTCATCGTCACCGAATGGAAGGCCTTCCGCAGCCCGGACTTCGAACAGGTCAAGGCGCGCCTGAAGCAGCCGGTCGTCATCGACGGCCGCAACCTGTACGAGCCGGCGCAGATGACCGGGCTGGGCATCGAGTACCACGGCATCGGCCGCTCGGTCCTGACCAGCAAGTGAGGTAGAGATGGCCAAGGATATTCCAAGCCGCCTGCTGCCCACCGACAGCTACCGGCAGGCCGAAGCGCCGGACCTGGACGCCGTCCGCCTGCTGGTGGTCGGCGACGTCATGCTCGACCGCTACTGGTTCGGCGACGTCTCGCGCATCTCGCCGGAAGCCCCGGTGCCGGTGGTGCGCATCGAGAAGCGCGAAGCCCGCCTCGGCGGCGCGGCCAACGTGGCGCGCAACGCCGCCGCCCTCGGCGCCCAGTGCGGCCTGCTGGGCGTGGTCGGCAACGACGAAGCCGGCGACGAAGTCGAGCAGATCCTGCGCGAATCGAGCATCGCGACCTACCTGAAGCGCGACGAGCAGATCTCCACCATCGTCAAGCTGCGCGTGATCGGGCGCCAGCAGCAGATGGTGCGCATCGACTTCGAAGAAGCGCCCAGCGAGACCACGCTGCGCGACAAGCTGACCCAGTTCAAGGCCGTGCTGCCGGATTACGATGTGATCATCTTCTCCGACTACAACAAGGGCAGCCTGGTGAACGTGGCGGAGATGATCCGCATGGCGCGCGAGGCCGGCAAGACCGTGATGGTCGACCCGAAGGGCGACGATTTCTCGCCCTATGCCGGGGCGACCATGCTGACCCCGAACAAGTCGGAACTCAAGCGCATCGTCGGCAGCTGGAAGACCGAGGAGCAGCTGACGCAGAAGGCCCAGGACCTGCGCGAAGAGCTCGGCCTGACCGCGCTGCTGCTGACCCGCTCGGAAGAGGGCATGAGCCTGTACACGGCCAATGAGGTGCTGCACGTGCAGGCCGACGCGCGCGAGGTGTTCGACGTCTCCGGCGCGGGCGACACCGTGATCGCGACCATGGCCGCGATGCTGGGCGCAGGCAGCGCGCTGGACGAAGCGCTGGCTACCGCCAACCGCGCCGGCGGCATCGTGGTCGGCAAGCTGGGCACCGCCACCGTCACCCGCGACGAGCTGTTCGCGCATCGCCGCCGCACCGACGACTCCGCTTGATGGCGCACAAACGCCGGCGGTCAACGCCGGCGCGCCTGATCCGTTGATTATCCCGGGCGGCACTTGCCGCCCGTCCTACAACCAACGGAGAAAACCAGATGATCAAGAAACTGTTCCTTGCAATCGCCGCGCTGGCCGCGTCGATGAGCATGGCCTTCGCCCAGGTCGACGTCAACAAGGCCGATGCCGCGGCGCTGGACTCGGTGAAGGGCGTCGGCCCGAGCATGTCGAAGGCCATCATCGACGAACGCGCCAAGGGCGAATTCAAGGACTGGGCGGACTTCCAGAAACGCGTGAAGGGCGTGGGCGACAAGCGCGCCGCCAAGCTGTCGGAAGCCGGCCTGCAGGTGAACGGCAAGGCGAAGGAGGGTGCGGCCATGGCCAAGCCGGAAGAGAAAGCCGCCGCAAAGCCCGCCAAGGCTGCCAAGGCGACCAGCTGACCCGTAGGGTGGGCTCTCCGAGCCCACCCTATGCCGGCGATATGCAATCGCCATCGGTGGGCACGGGGTGCCCACCCCTACCTCTTGCCTTGAATCATGGTCGCTTCGGCCGGCCTCGTACGCCTCTCCTGATTCCGAATTAGAATGGCGTTTTGAGATCGCAAGAAAGCAGACGCACACCCATGGCATACAAGACCATCCAGGACACGATCGGCAACACCCCGCTGGTGCAGCTGGTCCGCATTCCCGGCGCCGAGGCCGCGGCCCGCGACAACGTCATTCTCGGCAAACTCGAAGGCAACAACCCGGCAGGTTCGGTCAAGGACCGCGCCGCCATCTCCATGCTGAGCCGCGCCGAGGAGCGCGGCCAGATCAAGCCGGGCGATACGCTGATCGAGGCCACCAGCGGCAACACCGGCATCGCGCTGGCCATGGCGGCGGCGATCAAGGGCTACAAGATGCTCCTGCTGATGCCGGACAACCTCTCGATCGAGCGCCGCCAGAGCATGGCGGCCTACGGCGCCCAGATCATCCTGACCCCGAAGACCGGCGGCATGGAGTATGCGCGCGACCTCGCCGAGTCGATGCAGAAGGACGGCAAGGGCATCATCCTCGACCAGTTCGCCAACCAGGACAACCCGCGCGCCCACTACGAGACCACCGGTCCGGAAATCTGGCGCGACACTGAAGGCCGCATCACCCACTTCGTCAGCGCGATGGGCACCACCGGCACCATCATGGGCGTGTCGCACTACCTGAAGGAAAAGAACGAGGCGATCCGCATCATTGGGGCCCAGCCGGAAGAGGGTTCGTCGATCCCGGGCATCCGCAAATGGCCGGAAGCCTATCTGCCGAAGATCTTCGACAAGGCGCGCGTCGACCAGGTCGAGAACGTGACGCAGGCTGCTGCGGAACAGATGGCGCGCCGCCTGGCGGCCGAGGAAGGGATCTTCTGCGGTATTTCCGCGGCCGGCGCCTGTGAAATCGCATTGCGCATTTCGCAGACCGTGGAGAATGCGACGATCGTGTTCGTCGTCTGCGACCGCGGTGATCGTTATCTGTCGACGGGTGTGTTCCCCGCCTGATTCTGCTGGATTAGCTCTTGATTCCCGGCGCGGGGCTTTGGCGCTGGGTGTCTCCCCTCACGAGGAAGAATTGCTGCAACGATGACTGCTACGACGGTGCGGCGGCATGCTGTGCCGCCGTCCGTAGTCGCGCCCACGGTTTATTCCGCGCCGACGCTGTTGTCCTTGTCCTTCGGCTTGAACTGCTTGTCGCTGATGCGGAATTTCGCACGGCGGTCGCCCATCAGGTAGCGCAGGTCGCGGATCGACAGGTCGCTGACTTCGTGCATGCGGATCAGCAGCGAAGCGCCGACCGGCAGGCGGTGGTGGCGGATCTTCGAGATGACCGGCGGCGCAACTTCCAGGGCGCGGGACAGGGCTGCGTCGTTCTTCAGGCGCAGGTTCTCGATCAGGGTGTCGAGCAGGCGGTTCGGGTTGTACTGCAGCAGTTCGTCATTCTCCGAATCGCTGTTCATATCAATGCCGACTTGGTTCGTCATGATGTCACTATTCCTATTTTTGGGTTGAAGGAGCTCGCTGGCGGCTGTTATTTCCCAACAAGGTTACGAGAATTTCTACTAAATTATACAACTAATTTCTAATTTAGTACTTAAGAGCAATAAGGATCAGTCACGCTTGCTCAGTCCGTTGTCTTGCTGCAACAATAGCCGCAATGCAATTCTCTCACAAACTCACTGAAAAATTAATTGCTATTTATTTAAACTTAAGTGTAAAGCAATTCTCGATGCGCTGCCGCACGTTTCCAAACAGCATAGTGAAACGCCATGAATAGTGGGGGTATCGGGACGAAAGGACTGTTTCCTAGGAGAACTAACGAGAGGAAAAAAGGATACCCCTGGGGAGTATCCTGTTGTCAGTACTGCATTAACTCAGCAATAACAGCTGTTGCATCGTTACAAAGAGATACAAAGTTTCTGGCCAGTTAACGGTCAAATACCGCGCGCCAGGCGCACCGCCCGGCCCAGTTCGACCACCGACATGGCATAGAAATAACTCCGATTGTATTTAGTGATAGCAAAGAAGTTAGCATTTGCCACCCAGTACTCGGTCGGGTCGGCCCCGTTCTGCAGATCGATCAGGCCGTAATTACGCTGATCCGGCAGGGCGGTGCGGGTGACCACGCCGGCCCCTTGCAGCTCGGCCGCGGCGTAGCGCGCCTCCAGGCCGCCCAGCAGCGGCTCCCAGGCCAGGCTGGGGGCGACGTCGGCGGGGAACACGGACGGACCCGTCGCATTGCGGTCCCAGCCATGCGCGATGAGGAAGTTGGCCACGCTGCCGATTGCATCGGCCGGCGAGTTGCGCAGGTCGACGATACCGTCGCCGTCGAAGTCCACGCCATATTTCAGGATATTGCTCGGCATGAACTGCGGCATGCCGACCGCGCCGGCAAACGAACCCAGTAGCGAGAACGGGTCGATGTTTTCCTTGCGCGCCAGGAGCATGGTCTGTTCCAGCTCGCTGCGGAAGAACTGCATGCGGTCATTCCGGTTCGGCGATTCCGGATAGGCAAAGGCGAGGGTGGCCAGCACGTCCATCACGCGGAAGCGCCCGGTGTCGCGGCCATAGATGGTCTCGACGCCGATGATGCCGGCGATGATCTCGGCCGGCACGCCGTAGAGGGCCTCGGCGCGCGCCAGTTCGGCCGCGTTCTCGTTCCAGAAGCGCACGCCGGCATGGATGCGGATCGGTTCGATGAAGCGCTCGCTGTAGGCTTGCCAGTTCTTCGGCTTGCCCGGCGGCGCCGGTTTTACCAGCTGGACCGCGGAATCGATGAAGCGCAGCTTCGCCACCACGGCTTCCACCTCGGCGCGTTCGAAGCCGTTGCGGTTCACCATATCGTCTTCGAAGCCGCGCACCGCCTGCCATTCGCCAAAGTTGACCTGCTCGCCGTCGTAGTCGATGGCCGGGCGCCTGGGCGCAGGTGCGGCCTTGGCGGCCTTGCCCTTTTTGCCAGCTTTGACGGCGGTCTTGCCAGCCTTGCCAGCCTTGGCCGATTTGGCGGCGGCCTTGGCGCTGGTATGGTGGATCGAGGAAGCGGCGATGGCGTGGGACGCCTGCCCGGCGCCGAGGGCGAGGGCAAGCAGCAGCGGAGCAAAGGATTTCATCGAACTCGGGACAGCAACTGTTTCAAGGTAGTCAGCAGGCCGGTGCCCTGGGGCTGGGACTGCGGTGGCGGTGCGTAGCGCCAGGCACTGTAGCGGCGCAGGAATTCGGCCGCGGCGGCCTTCGGTTCGGGGGCCAGGGCGGCGCCGGCGACACGTGCGGCATAGGCCGTCGGTCCTTCGTCCGGTGCACGCGGCAGGCCCAGCTGGCCGAGGCGGTGGCACAAGGCCGAGTATAGCTTATCGACGGGGTCGACTCGCCTTTGCCGAGAGAATTTTCCTGCGATCAGCAACAGCATCCAGGCCAGCGCCAGCAGGGCCAGGCTGCGCCAGCCGAGCAGGTTTTCCTGCAGGGTTTCCATCAAGGCTTGCTGGCGCTGCGCCGTATAGTTCAGCACCCACTGGTTCCAGCCATTGTTGGCGGCGCCGATCGCATAGCGGACTTTTGCCAGGATGGAATCGGGCGCCGGCTGCATCAGCCGGCCCAGGGCCCTGAAGCCGAAAGGTTCGGGCGCCGGCAAGGCCTGGGCCAGGTTGCGTTGCACGCGGTCGGGCGCCACCGCCGCGGTCGGGTCGATCCGGACCCAGCCCAGGCGCGGCAGCCAGACTTCGCTCCAGGCATGGGCGTCCGACTGGCGCACCGTGAAGTAGCCGTCGATGGGGTTCAGCTCGCCGCCCTGGTAGCCGGTCACCACGCGCGCCGGGATGCCGGCCGCGCGCATCAGGAACACGAAGGCGCCGGCGTAGTGCTCGCAGAAGCCGGCGCGGGTCTGATAGAGGAATTCGTCGACCGCGTCGCCGCCCAGCAGCGGCGGCTGCAGCGTGTAGGAATAGCCGCCCGTGGCGAACTGGCGCAGCACCGCCTGCACCCGCCGCATCGGCACCGGGTAGTCCTGGCGCAGGCGTTCGCCGGCCGCCAGCGCCTGCGGATTGCGGCCATAGGGCAGCAGCAGCCATTGGTAGGCGTTCTCCAGGGTGTCGCCGGCCTGTAGGCTGAAGTCCACGTAGGAGCTCAATTCGTAGCGGATGCGTTCGCGCACCGGGCTCGCGGCCTGCAGTTCGAGTTGCGGGCTGACGCTGGCGGCGCCGCTCGCCAGTTGCGGCAGTGCGCGCGGGATCTCGAGCGCGAACAGCCAGCGCGTGTCGGTGGGCTCCAGCGTGACCTCGTAGTGCAGCGGCTGGCCGCGCACCGCAATCGCCACTGCCGGCGGCGCCTTGCGGCCGAACTGGGGGCGCGGCAGCAGGCGGGTCCAGGTGCGCCCGTCGTAGGCGCCCAGCACCGGGCCGCGCCAGTACAGCTGCGGCTGGGCCGGGAGCGGGCCGTCGAACTTCACGCGGAAGGCCGGGTCGTCGGACTGCGCCAGGTTCGAGAACTGGCCCGGCGCCATGGTGTCGGACAGGCCGGCGCGGGCGCTGTGCGCATCGTCGGGCAGGCCCCACAGCGGGCCTTCGACGCGCGGGAACAGGACGAAGCCGAGCGCCGCCAGCGGCGCCGCCAGCGCCAGGATCTTCGCCCCCATCAGCAGGCGGGTGCGCAGGGGCGGCACGGCCCCCGTCAGCTGGAACGACAGCTGGGTGGTCAGCAGGGCCAGGATCGAGACGATCATCAGGAAAGCGGTGCCCATGCTCTGCGAGTAGAAGAAGTTCGTCAGCACCAGGAAGAAACACAGGAACACCACCACGAACAGGTCGCGCCGCGCGTGCATCTCCAGCATCTTGAAGGCCACCAGCAGCACCAGCATCGCGACCCCGGCATCGCGCCCGAGCACCGTGTGGTAGGTGTAAAGCACGCCCCCCATCGCGGCGATCGCCAGCGGCACCAGCAGCAGGTTGGCCGGCATGCGCCTGCCCAGCATCGTCAGGACCGCGCGCCAGACCAGCGTGGCGCCGCACACCAGCGTCACCCAGGGCGGCAGGTGGGCCGTGTGCGGCAGCAGCACCAGCACCGTGCTGGCGAGCAGCAGCAGGGTGTCCTGCTTGTCGCGCGACAGCGGCATCGGGAAGCGCAGGACGCTCATCGCTCCTCGCCCACGATGCCGTACAGGGCCAGCGCTTCCAGGCAGGCCGCCTGGTGGGCCGGTCCGAGCGCCGCGGCGACGCTTTGCCGGCCCAGGTGCAGCGCGTAGGGCAGGGAGCGCAGCTCTGCCTCCAGCACCCAGCGCGTCAGGCGCGAGAGCTTGCGTTCCAGGTCAAGGCGCGGATCGATTGCCTCCAGGTCGAGCACCAGTTCGTCGAGCGAGCCGCCTTCGAACAGTTTGCTCACCAGCTGGCCGCCCAGCGAAGGGTCGAGGCGGGCGATGTGGCGCCAGGCCAGCTGGCGCAGCGGGTCGCCCGGCTGGTAGCTGCGCACGCCGGCGAAGTCGTCGCTGCCGGCGCTGCCGAAGCCGTCCGGGCTCGGGTGGCCGCTGACCGGCAGCGGCGGCGCATCCTGTTCGGGGAAGGGATAGACCAGGGCGCGGCTGTCCGGCTGCCAGTAGCTCCAGGCATTGAACAGGCCAAGCGGAAAGCGGGTCGACAGGCGCACGCGCGGCGCCTTCATCCAGCCGCGCTGCGTGCTGGCGCTGGTGAGGACCACGGTGGTGCCGGAGCCGGCTGCGACGTCGACCGCATGGCGCGGGTCGCTGGCCGTATCGAGGTCGATCCAGACCGCGAAGCGGGCCAGGCGCGTGCGGTTCGACAGCTGCAGCTCGAAGGGCGCTTCCTCGCCCGCGAACACGGCGCCGGCGCGGCCGGGGCGCAGGTGCAGGTGGGCCAGGTTGCGGTAGGTGTAGATCATGTCGACCAGCCCGCAGGCGGCGGCCACGAAAGTCAGGCCGAAGCCCAGGCCCAGGCTGTAGTTGATCGAGCCGACCAGCAGCGCCAGCAGCAGGGCGCCGAAACCGAGGCCGGCGCGGGTCGGCAGGATGTAGACGCGGCGCTGGTTCAGCTCCACTTCGCCGCGGTCGCGCGCGGTGGTGCGCTCGCGCCAGGTGCTGCGCCGTCCGCGCAGCCACGCATAGACACGGGCGCCGAGCGGGAGTCTTGCCACAGCAGCCGTCGTCATTTCAGACCGGCACCGACTTCTGCAGCTGCAGCACCAGGTCGCGGCTGGCGCTGCCCCCGCCGTGAGTCGCCTTCAGCGGCCGCAGGCGGTGCGCGCAGACCGGCACCAGCAGGGTCTGGATGTCTTCCGGGATCACGTGGTCGCGTCCCTCCAGCGCGGCCCAGGCGCGGGCGGCCTGCAGCAGGGCCAGCACGGCGCGCGGCGACAGGCCTTCGGCGAACAGCTTGCCGGAGCGCGATTCCTGGGCCAGGGCCTGCAGATAGTCGATCAGCGCGCTGGAAGCATGGATCGCGCGCAGCGAGCGCTGCGCGTCCATCAGCTCTTCCGGGCGCATCACCGGCTGCAGGGTCTTCAGCATGGCGCGCCGGTCTTCGCCCATCAGCAGGGCGCGCTCGGCGCTGGCGCCGGGGTAGCCCAGCGAGAGGCACATCAGGAAGCGGTCGAGCTGGGATTCCGGCAGCGGGAAAGTGCCGACCTGGTGCGCCGGGTTCTGGGTGGCGATCACGAAGAAGGGTTCGGGCAGCGGCCGCGTGACGCCGTCGGCCGTGACCTGGCGCTCCTCCATCGCTTCCAATAGTCCCGATTGGGTTTTCGGCGTGGCGCGGTTGATCTCGTCGGCCAGCAGCACCTGGCTGAAGATCGGGCCGGGGTGGAACACGAAGCCGCTCTTTTCGCGTTCGTACACCGAGATGCCGGCGACGTCGGCCGGCAGCAGATCGCTGGTGAACTGCACGCGGTTGAACTGCAGGCCCAGGGTCAGGGCGAGGGCATGCGCCAGCGTGGTCTTGCCGACCCCGGGCACGTCGTCGATCAGCAGATGGCCGCCGGCCAGCAGGCAGGTGAGGGCAAGGCGGACCTGCTGGTCCTTGCCCACCACGATCTGGCCGACCTGGCGGGCGGCGGAATGTAATTGTTTGAACATGGATGGCTTTTTCTCGTCGATCCTTCGCGCATGGTAGATTAACGCCATTGGCAATCTACCATGCGCAGCACATGAGCACAGCAATATACAGCCACCCCGACTGTTCCCTGCACGAGATGGGCGACTGGCATCCCGAAACGCCGGCGCGCCTGCAGGCGATCGAGGACCAGCTGATCCTGGCGCGCCTGGATGGCCTGGTCGAGCGCCGCGGCGGCTCCCTGGCCGGGGAAGCGGCAATCCTGCGCAACCACAGCCGCGGCGTGCTCGACCTGGTGCGCGAGAACCTGCCGGCCGCCGGCGAGCATTATCCGCTCGACGGCGACACCCTGCTGTGCAAGCACAGCTACCAGGCCGCACTGCGCGCCGCCGGCCTGGCGCTGGCCGCCACCGACGACGTCATCGCGGGCAGCGTCGACAATGCCTTCTGCGCGATCCGCCCGCCCGGCCACCATGCGCGTCCCGGCGAGCCGATGGGCTTCTGCCTGTTCAACAACGTCGCCATCGCCGCCCGCCACGCGCTGGACGTGCATGGACTCGAGCGGGTCGCCATCGTCGACTTCGACGTCCACCACGGTAACGGCACCGACGAATCCTTCCGCGACGACCCGCGCGTGCTGATGGCCAGCTTCTTCCAGCATCCATTCTATCCATATACCGAACCGACCCCGCTGACGGCGACCAGCGTCAACATTCCGGTCCCGGCCTACAGCGGCGGCGACGTGGTGCGCAAGCTGGTGCAGGAGCACTGGCTGCCGGCCCTGCATGCGCACCGCCCGCAAATGATCTTCATCTCGGCCGGCTTCGACGCCCACAAGGAGGACGACCTGGGCGGCATGGCCCTGGTCGAAGCCGATTACGCCTGGATGACCCATCAGCTGGTGGACGTGGCGCGCCAGCACGCGAAGGGCCGCATCGTCAGCTGCCTGGAAGGCGGCTACAACCTGTCAGCTTTAGGACGCAGCGTGGCGGTCCACGTCAAGGCCTTGGCCGAACTCGACTGAGAACCAACGCAGCGCGGCAGTATCTAACCTCGACAATAATTTGACTGGAGGGGAAGATGAAACTGCTGCGCATGATCCTTGCGTTGTGCCTGCTCGCGGCTGCGGGCATGGCGTCGGCAAGCAACTACACCCTGTGGATCAACGGCCGCACCGGCGGCGGCGCCATCGGCAACTACAACAGCTGGAATTACTGGGGCCTCTCCACGGCCCAGGCCGGCGTCAACAAGAAGTCCGTCAACTGGGATGGCCGCAGCAGCATCGCCAACCAGAGCGCCCTGATCCGCAATGCGCTCGACTGCTTCTGCACCGGTAACAACTGGTGCTACATCGCCACCCACAGCGCCGGCGACCTGATCCTCGGCTACACCCTGGCGAACTACGGCGGTTCGGCGCGGCTGCGCAAGAATGCGGTCGCGAATTCGTCCGGCGTGTGCGGCAACGCCGGCGGCTCCCAGACCGGCTGGAACATCAAGTGGGTGCGCGCCGCGGCAGGCTCGGGCGGCGGCTCGGAGCTGGCGGACATCGGCGCCTGGACCACCTCCGAGCCGCTGGTTCAGGACGTCAAGACCAGCACCGCGCGCGCCATGTACGACCACAACCAGACGCGCGGCATCTGGTTCTACATGTATGCCGGCGCCGCCGGCGGGCTGGGCTCGGCCATCCTCCCGGGCCAGGACGATGGCGTCGAGGCCTACCACAGCGCGGGCGGGGTGTCCGGCAGTTCCGGCCGCTCCCTCTGCAATCCCGACGACTGGTTCTGCAACGACCTGCGGCTCGGCACGGAAACGAACCAGGGCGGCAGCACCAAGTGGGCCTACCACTCGGTCGCCTTCCGCGACGACAACGAAGCCTTCAGCCACTTCACGGAAGGGAACTGGAGCGGCATCGTGGCCGTGGTCCGAAGTGACATGGTGAACTTCGCGCGCTAGGCTTTTCATGCCTGATTCATGCGTGTTCATGCGGTGGAAATGGCCCGTGCGCCATTTCCGCCACACTCATCAATTTGGCTCGTGCGGTAATTGACTAGTACATACGTCCCATCTACATTCGACTCATCCGTAGCACGGTCGTGCGGATTTTCCAACCAACGATAACGATACGAGTGGAGAAAAGATGAGACTACTGCGCATGATGATGGGGCTGTGTCTGCTCGCCGCTGTTTCACTGACCCCGGGGCTGGCATCGGCAACCAACTACACCTTATGGATCAACGGCCGCACAGGAGGCGGCACGATCGGCAATTACAACAGCTTCACCTACTGGGGTCCGTCCTCGACCGCGGCGGGCGTCAACAAGAAGGCCGTCAACTGGGACGGCTACAACAGCATCTCCTCGCAGAGCGGCCACATCCGCGATGCACTCGACTGCTTCTGCACCGGTAACAACTGGTGCTATATCGCGACCCACAGCGCCGGCGACATGATGATGGGCTATGTGCTCGCCAACTACGGCGGTTCGGCGCGCGTGAAGAAGAACGCCAGCCCGAATTCGTCCGGCGTTTGCGGCAATTCCGACGGAAGCTCGCAGACCGGCTGGAACATCAAGTGGGTGCGCGCCGCCTCCGGCGCCGGCGGCGGTTCCGAGCTGGCGGATTACGGTTCCTGGGCCGTGGGCGACCCGCTCACCAAGGACCTGAAAACCGCCACCGCACGCGCCATGTACAACCACAACACCACGCGCAACATCTGGTTCTACATGTACGCCGGCGCCAAGGGCACGGCCTATTCGGGCATCCTGCCGGGCCAGGACGACGAAGCGGTGGCCTACCACAGCTCGGGCGGCGTCGCGGGCAGTTCCGGCGGCTCCTACTGCAACCCCAGCGACTGGTTCTGCAACGACCTGACCCTCGGCACCGCCGCCAACGAAGGCGGCTCGACCAAGTGGAGCTACCACTCGGTGTCCTTCAGGGACGACAACGAGGCCTACAACCACTATGCGAACGGGAACTGGCAGGGCATCGTTTCCGTCGTTCGAAGTGCGATGGTGAGCAGTGCCCTCTAAAAAGCCACCGCAGCAGCCGCGCCGCCCGGCGCAGCCCAGGTCCGCACCCAGGCCCTGGCTGCGCCGGCTGGCGCTTCCCATTCTTGCGCTAGCGGTGCTGGCCGCCCTGGTCTGGAGCCTGGTGCCGCATCCGGACCCGCTCCCAACGGCCACCGCGGCCGCGGCGCCGTCGCCCCAGGGCCAGCCTTTCTTCCACCCGGTGGGGGAGAGCGGGCTGCCGGCCGTCGACGAACGCGGCCAGCGCCGCCAGCAGCTGGTCAGCAATTACCAGTTGGCCGACCACACCTTCTGCAGCTACCGCGAAGGCAGCCAGTACCCGATCGGCTCACGCCCGATGGCCGAGAACGCCGACCAGAATTACCCCAACAACCCGGTCACCGACATGCAGCCGATGCGCCTGCAGGGCGGCGGCGTGGAAGGCAGCGTGCAGCTGCAGACCTCGCAGTCGCGCGTCTACATGGCGTCCAGCGAAGCGGTCGCGTTCTCGCTGCGCGCCGTGAATGCCGCCGGCCAGGTGCAGCCGCTGGTGATCACCCGCGCGGTGTCGCAAGGCATCACCTACAGCGGCACCCGCCAGACCCCGCAGGTGAGCGTTCCCTTCACCGACGATGGCGGCGGCGCCGACCCGGTCCCCAACGACGGCGCCTTCGCCGGCGTGCTGGCGCCCGCACAGACCGGCCTGGCCGGCTTCAACGGCACCATCCGCACCCAGGTCAGCTACAACGTCAACGGCAAGAACGGCATGGTGGTGTTCGACGTGATCTACACGCCCGAGCTGCCGGCGGTCTGGACCGGCCAGGTCCGCGAGGCGGTCGAGAACGGCTCCCTGGTCTTCCTGCTGCCGGCCGAGGTGCGCATGCCCGGGCGCTACATCATCAGCGGCCGGGTCGACGATGCGCGAGGCAGGCCCTTCGCCCTGCTGACCTTCAACGACCTGCTCGGCCCCGGCCCGAATGTCGTCAAGCTGACCATGTTCGGCAAGCTGATGCGCGACCAGGAAGCGGCCCTGCCGCTGACCCTGCGCGACGTCGACGGCTACCTGCTGAAGGAGAACACCGACCCCGACCGCGCCCTGATGCCGCGCCTGGAAGGCAAGGTCTTCACCGGCAAGAACCATCCATTGAAGGGTTTTTCGGATGCCGAATGGCAGAGCGAGGAGCGGACCCGCTACCTGACCGAGTTCGCGAAAGACCGCACGCTGGCAAAGAACGCGCTGCAGGCCTTCGACCCCAGCCAGCCCTTGCCGCCGAGCGAGTGTGTGCCTAAAGGAGGAGCGCGTTAGAATACAGGCAATGACCGCATCCTTATTCTCCTACGACAAGCCGCGTTTGCTCCAGGCGCTGGCGGCAATGAGCCCGCCGGCGCGGCTGGCCTGCGCCACCGCGGCCGCCACGCGGCTGATGCCTGTCTGCGAGCGCTTCGCGGCCGTGCAGGCGACCGGCAAGCAGGACCGGGCGCGCGAGATCGTCGCCGAGCTGTGGCAATGCATCCTCGCGGACGATGCCGGCCAGCAGCCATGGACCGCGGTGCTGGACGAGGTGATGGCCATGATCCCGGGCAAAGAGGTCGAGGGCGGCCTGTTGACGATGATGGCCGAGGATGCGCTGGCCTCGCTGGCCTATGCTGTGCGCTGCCTGCTGGTCGACACGCCCCAGGAAGCCGAATGGGCCGTGGGACGCGAGTACGACGCCACCGACCAGGCCGCCATCAAGCTGATGGGGGTGGTCCCGAACACCCCGAAAAAGGAAGCCCGGCTGCTGGCCCATCCCCTGATCCAGCGCACCCTCGGGCGCCAGCACGAAGACCTCGTTTTGCTGCGGCGCGGCGATTTTGCCGAGCTGCTGCGCCAGGCTGTGGCGAACCCGACCTTTAGCGAACAGGAGCTGACGGGCTATGCCAGCGTAAAATAGCGTCTTGTACGCACAATATTGAGAGTAAGCATGTCGATTCAATGGTTCCCGGGCCACATGGCCGCTGCCCGCAAGCAGGCCGCGGAGCAGATGGAAAATACCGATGTGGTCATCGAGGTCCTGGATGCCCGCCTGCCCGAGGCAAGCAGCAACCCGATGGTCGAGGAACTGCGCAAGTTCCGCAACAAACCCTGCCTGAAGGTCTTGAACAAGACCGACCTCGCCGACCCTGTGGCCACCGCCGCCTGGGCTGCCTGGTACGACGCCCAGACCGGCGTCACGGCCTATCCGATGACGACCAAGAAGCCGTCCGACGTCGCCCGCATCCCCGAGCTGTGCAAGCAGCTGGCGCCGCACCGCGGCGTGCCGACCAAGCCGCTGCGCATCATGATCATGGGCATCCCGAACGTCGGCAAGTCGACCCTGATGAATGCGCTGCTGAAAAAGCGCGTGGCCAAGGTCGGCGACGAGCCGGCCGTCACCAAGGCCCAGCAGAAGATCTACCTGGACAAGTTCACGGTACTGGTCGACACCCCCGGCATGCTGTGGCCGAAGATCGCCATGGAAAGCGACGGCCTGATGCTGGCAGCCAGCCACGCGGTCGGCACCAATGCCGTGATCGAGGAAGAAGTGGCCGAGTTCCTGGGCACCCTGCTGCTGCAGCGTTACCCGCAGCTGCTGGCGGCGCGCTACGGCCTCAAGACCGAGGGCATGGACGGCTTCGGCGTGATCGAAGGCGTGGCCCAGCGCCGCGGCTTCCGCGTGCGCGGCGGCGACTTCGACTACGAAAAAGCCTCCCACGTTTTCCTGCAGGACTACCGCCAGGGCGCGCTGGGCCGCATCAGCCTGGAGACGCCGGTCACCCGCGCCGAGGCGCTCGAGAAGCACCGCATCGAGATGGAAGAGAAGGCGCGGATTGCGGAAGAGAAGGCGGCGAAGAAGGCTGAGGAAGCGGCGCGCGGCAAGCGCGGGACCTAAATCTCCCGGGCAGCCCAGGGACGGGCGCCGAGCGACTGCCTGAGCAGATCGAGAAAGCGCATCGTCCTGGCCGAGCGCTGCCTTTGCGCAGAACCGAGCAGGGCGACGATGTCGGCGCCGGGCAGCGCGTGATCCGGCAATATCCGCACCAGCGTCCCGCTACGCAGTTCCTGTGCCACGTCCCACTCGGAACGCATCATGATGCCGTGTCCTTTCAGGGCCCACTGCTTGACGACCCGCCCATCGTTGCTGGTCAGGCGTGGCCGTATCCTGATCGAGGCATAGGCGTCCGCGCCCGGCGCCTGCAAACGCCACATCGTCACGTCTTCCGCGTTCTCCTGCAGGGAAATGCAGGCATGATGGCGCAGGTCCGCAATGTTCGCCGGCCGGCCACAACGCGCGACATAGTCCGGCGCCGCGCACAGGAAGCGGCGGTTCTTCGCCAGCACCGTTTGCAGCATCGATGAATCGGGCAGGGCGCCGATATGGATCACGATGTCCCAGGCCTCCGGGGTTTGCCGGTTCGGGCTGTCCGACAGCACCAGCTCCACCGACACGTTCCTGTGCTGCGCCTGGAATTGCGCGGCAAGCTCGGCGACATATTCGTTGCCGAAGCCCAGCGGCGCCAGGATGCGCAAACGCCCGACCAGTTCGTTCTTGCGGTCGTGCAGGGATTCCTGCAGCTCGTCCATGTCAGCCAGGATCAGACGCGCCCGTTCGGCCAGCAATTGCCCCTCGTCCGTCAGCGTCGTCGTCCGGCCCTGCCGGTTGAGCAGTTTCAACTTCAGCTTGTCTTCGATCGCCTGCAGGCGCTGGGTGATCGAGGAGGGCGTCACGTTGAGTGTCCGCGCGGTTTGGGCAAGCGAAGGCTGGCCCGCCAGGACGCAGAAAAATCGCAGGTCGTCGCTATTGAGCATTAAGGCTAGGCTTAATTAACAAGTTAGAAACCTTAATCATAATCCTTCTGCGACATTGCTAGAATGCATTCCTTGTTTAAATTTTATTGAACAGCCATGTCCACGTTTACCAAGCTGCATACTGTCGTCGTCACCCTGGGCCTGCTGATCTGCCAGGGCGCAGTGGCGCAAGCGGCGCCGGCCGAGCCGGTCTATTCGCCGGCAGCGCTGCAGCAGGATTTTCGCTTCCTGCGCGAAGAAATCGACAGGGTCCACCCCGACCCCGGTCTGTTCACCAGCCGCGAAACGCTGCGCAAGGCCTACGACAGGCTCGAGGCGCAGCTTCGGCAGCCAATGACACGTGACCAGGCGTGGCGCGCGTTTGCCACGCTCAACCCGCTGTTCGCCGATGCCCATATGTTCGTGCTGCAACCGGACTGGAAAGCGCTTGCCCGGGCACACCTGGCCGCGGGCGGCGTGCTGTTCCCCTTCGAAGTGCAGGTGTCGGAGAGCGGCGAGATCGCCATCCGCGCGGAACTCGACGGCAGTCCCAGCGCGCTGGCCGGCATGCGCATCGAACAGATCAACGGCGTGCCCGCCGCGCGCGTCGCGCACGAGCTGCTTGCGTTGACGGCGGGCGATACGCCGGCGCTGCGGGCGAACGTCCTGTCGCGCCGCACCTGGTTCGAATACTGGCGGACCTATGGCGCGCCGCGCCAGTTCGACCTGGTGGTCGCCAAACCCGGCGGACCCGCCCACATCCGCGTTGCGGGCAGCCACAAGACGCCGGCCGTGCTGGACACGGACGGGCCTGGCGGCTTCAACAAGACCTTCCGCCTCGAACTCCTGCCGGAAAACGCAGCGCTGCTGACGATCAACCATTTCTTCTGGCCGGACAAGCAGGCATTCAAGGACTTTGCCCGCGATGCGTTCACCAGGATACGTGATGCGAAGGTCAGGACCCTGATCATCGACGTCCGCGAAAATCCCGGCGGCGACGACGACATGTGGAAAGACGGTGTCCTGGCTTACATTGCCGACAAGCCCTTCCGCAATGGCTCCAGCTACGTCAAGAAAGTCATCGCAGGGCGTGCGAGCGGCACCGAAAAAGTCGGCGACGTCGCGCATGGCTTCGTCGATAGCTGGGTCGAGCCCAACCCGGGCAATCCGCTGCATTTTTCGGGCAAAACCTATGTGCTGGTCGGCCGCATGACCTACTCGTCGGCCGTTCTGTTCAGTAATGTCGTGCAGGACTTCGGCTTCGCCCGGTTGGCCGGCGCGGGAGGGTATGCGCACACCCGCCAGACCGGCGGCGTCCAGAACATCGAGCTGCCGAACACGCATCTGCTCCTCACCATTCCGCGTTTCGTGCTCGACCGTCCTTCGGGCGAGCGCGAGCCTGCGCTGATCCATCCGGACATCGTTTTGCCGGACAGCCCGTTCGACCGCATGGTGACCGTGAAGGCCCTGCTCGAACATGTGCGCCGGACACAGGAGCCATCCGCATGAGCACGGCCATCACCTCCCTGGCGGCGCTGCGCGCACTCTACCCGGAGCCCGCGGGCCGCGCCGTGCTCAAGCAACTGGACCATCTGGATGCGCACTGCGCCCGCTTCGTCGCGCTGTCGCCTTTCGTGGTGCTGGCCACCAGCGATGCCGAGGGCAGGGCGGATGCTTCGCCGCGCGGCGGATTGCCGGGCTTCGTGAAGCTCGCGGATGCACGCACGCTGCTGCTTCCGGACGCGCCGGGTAACAACCGGCTCGACTCGCTGGAAAACATCATCGGCACCGGGCGAGCCGGCCTGCTCTTCATGATCCCGGGTATCAATGAGACCTTGCGCGTGAACGGCAAGGCGGTGCTGTCGCTCGATCCTGCCGATATCGCGGCGTGCGCGGACGAGCGCCGGGCGCCCGCTCTGGTGATCAGGCTGAGCGTCGAGGAAGCTTTTCTGCACTGCGCGAAAGCCTTCATGCGCTCCGGGCTGTGGAAGCCGCAGAGCCAGGTGGCGCGCGATGCGCTGCCGAGCATGGGCCGCATGATGGCCGACCAGACCAGCATGGCCGGACCGGTCGAGACGCAGGAAGAGACGGAGCGGCGTTACGCGGCTTCCTTGTAGGCGGCATCGCCGAACCTGAAACTCGACACCGTCAGCGCCCCGAAGAAGCTGTCCTCGTGATACACGCAGGCGGCCTGCTCCTGCTCGGCCGCGCCCAGCGCCACCCACAGCGGCACCAGGTGATCCTCGCGCGGATGCGCATGGCGCGCGTAGGGCGCTTCGCTCCAGCCGAGCAGCGCCTGTTCGCGGTCGATCGGAGATAATTCCAGCAGCACGTGCTGCAGCCAGGTGTCGAAGGCGTGCGAGGCGAGGGCGCCGCCGGGGCCGAACTGGCGCAGGTTGTGGAAGGACAGGCCGCTGCCGACGATCAGCACGCCCTCGTCGCGCAGTGGCGCCAGCGCGCGGCCGGCGGCCAGGTGCACGGCCGGATCGTAGCCGCGGCGGATCGACAACTGCACCACCGGCATGTCGGCTTCCGGGTAGACCGGCTGCAGCATCGAAAAGGTGCCGTGGTCGAAGCCGCGTTCCGGGTCGATGCTGGCCGGGTGGCCGGCGGCATTCAATAGCGCCGCGACCCGTGCGGCCAGCTGCGGTTCGCCCGGCGCCGGGTACTGGATCTGGTAGGTGTGCGGCGGGAAGCCGCCATAGTCGTAGATCATGCCGGGCGCCGGGTTGCCCGACACCGTGAATTGATCGGTCTCCCAGTGGCTGCTCACCACCAGGATCGCCTTCGGGCGGCTGCCGACCTGGCGCTTGATGTCGACCAGCGAGGCTTCGAGCTTGTCGTAGGCGTTGCCGTACTGGGCCTTCATCCAGGGCCAGGGGCCGCCGCCGTGGGAGACGAAGTAGGTGGGTAGGCGGGTGGGCATGGCGGCTCCTTGATACAGATGATGAAGAGGCCATGGTAGCGCAGCCGTCGTTCCCGCGCAGGCGGGAACCCAAGTTTGCACGCGTATCGTCAGCTCAAGCAGAACTTGGGTCCCCGCCTGCGCGGGGACGACGGCGAAATATGCGCGAAGACGACGAGCTATCTACTGCGGCCTGGCCCGCACCAGCGCCATCATCGCAAACAGCCGCGCACTGCGCATCCACCCCAGCACCAGCACCGCCAGCTGGGTCAGCAGGAAGGCTGCCGCCGTACCGCCGGCGCCGATTGCAGGAACATGCAGGCGCGCCAGCGCCAGCAGGGCGGCGATGACAAGGCCGGCGCCGGTGACGATCACGTACACGCCCAGCAGCGTGAGCGGACGGCGGATCATCAGGCGTACGCCGCCCCACCAGGCCACGATGGCCGAGCGGCGCCGGCGTTCGTTGGCGAGCAGGGCGCGGCCGGCGTCGATCGTCGCGTGGACCAGCACGAAGGCCAGTGCGGTCACCGCCAGTGCGATATGCGAGGCCCGTTCGGCGTCGCTTTCCAGGATCGCGCTCTCGGCGCTTTTGCCGGCTACCTTGAAGGCGACGCCGGCGACGATGCCGACGACGAGCAGCGGGAACGCGCTCCACACCAGCATGCGGAACATGCGTGCGTATTCCTGGGCGCCGCCGGCCAGCAGGTCGATGAAGCCGGGCCGTTTGGCGGCGCGCGCGGCGTGGATCGTCATCCCGGCCAGCAGCGGCGACAGCAGCAGGGTCAGCGCCAGCGCGACAATGCCGCCGCTGCCGATGGCCGCGCCGAAGCGGTCGCGCGCGCTGCCGATCAGGTCGGCGATGGCGAGCATGTCGAGCTTCTGGGCCAGCTGTGGCGCGTGCACCGAATGGTCGAGGCTTGCGCCCAGCATCTGCCACACCGGCAGGCTGGCGACGAGGGTCGGCAGCAGGAGCAGCACGGTCCACCACAGCATCAGGCGCCACTGCAGCGCGGCGCGCATGGCGCCAAACAGCGGACGCAGGCCATGGCGGCGGCGCACGCCCGCGTTCTGCGGCGCCAGGGAAGGGGAGTCGAGGGTCTGGTCGGTGCTCATCATACGGTCGCGATCAGGGTGAGGAGGTATTCGATGAAGGCGGAAGCATCCATGCCCCAGCGGCGCGAGGCGCTGGCGTCGGCCTTGATGGTGCGGCTGTCATCGAGCTTGTTGACGTCGAGGTAGTGCAGGCGCTGCGGGTCGAGTTCGGCCGAGACGGCCTTGGCCGGTTTGGTCCAGCTGAACTTGTGCCAGCTCTCGCTGGCGTCCCAGCGCACGTTCTCGACGCTGCCGTCGGCGAATTTCACGGTCAGCAGCTGCGGCACCGCGGCGCCGTAGCGGCGCACCAGCACTTCGGTGCGGAAGGGGTAGGGACCGGTGCCTTCCTTGGCTTTCGGGTTCGCCTTCTTCCAGGCTTCGCGCTCCTTCTCGACGCGCTTGTCGATATCGTCCTGCTTGTCCTCGACCCAGTTGCTGCCGGCCTGGCGCGTGCCCGGCAGCGGCAGCTGTTCGCGGCTGGTGAGTTCGGCGACGCGGTCGTCGACCCTGGTCACCGCATAGACCTGCTGGGCGAACACGGCTTCGACGGCGGCGCGCTGGCCGGTGACTTCGGCCAGGGTCTCGCGCAGGTCGGCGGTGCTCGGATGGCGGAACTTCCAGCGGCGGTAGTATTCCTTGAAGGCGCGCTCCATCGGCTCCTTGCCGACACGCGCTTCGAGGTCGCGCATCAGGGTCGCGGTGCGGCTGTAGACCGGGCCGATGTCCTGCAGGCGGTCGTAGGCGTTCTGGCCCGGCGCGTCGGCCGGGTCGTTGCGCGGGGTGCCGGTGCGCTCGGCCGCGAAGGCGTCGAAGCTCGGCGTGATGCCGATCTTGCGCATGAAAGGCGAGGCGGCGTGGATCTTCTGGCCGCGCTCGCGGATCATGCGCAGGTCCCAGTATTCGTTCAGGCCCTCGTCCAGCACCGGCTCTTCGAACTCGTTGTTGGCCAGCAGACCGTAGAAGTAACCGTGGCCGAATTCGTGGATGGTGACGAAGTCCAGCATGTACTGGTTCATGAGGTCCGGCTCGACCCGGGCATAGCCTTCGGCGGTGAAGAATGTCGGGTACTCCATGCCGCCGGCTTCCTCGGCGTTGTGCGGCGGGATCACGACCGTCAGCGTTTTATAGGGATACGGTCCGAGCGTGTTCGAGAAATAGGTCAGCGAATCCTTGGCCGCCTTCATCGCCGGCGCCGCGCTGGCCGCGTACTCGGGCGGGTAGAGCACGGTGACGGTGACGTTCGGGCTGCCCGGGCCGGTCCAGGTCTCGACCATCGGCCTGGCCGAGCGCTTGTCGGCGGTCCAGGCGAAGTCGTGGACGTCGCCCTGCACGTAGCGGTGGGTCAGCATGCCGTTCTTCTCGACCGGGGCGCCCTGCGGCTCGCCGGTGGCGCCGACCGTATACTCCTTCGGCGCGGTCAGGCGCACGTCGAAGCTGCCGAAATCGGCGTAGAACTCGGAGTTCAGGTGCATCTCATGCGCATTCCAGCGCGGTGCGGTGGCGCCCCGTTCACCCGGCAGTTCCAGCACGCCGATCTTCGGGAACCACTGGCCGACCAGGTGGAAGCTGCCGAAGTAGCCGGTGCGCGCCATCACCCGCGGCAGCTGGGTGTGGAAGTCGATGTCCAATAGGGTCGAGGCGCCCGGCGCCACGGCCGTGGGCAGGTCGAAGCGCACCACGGTGTGGTCGGTGGCAGGTCCGTTGTCCGGGTGGACGAAGGTCCAGGGCACGGTGGCATCGCCCTGGGTAACCGTGCGCAGGGCGATGTGGCCCCATTCGCCGGACCGGATGTCGACGCCGGAGCGGAAGGCGCCCTCGCGCAGGCGCTTCTCGGTGAAGAAGGTGCTGCCTTCGCCTTCGAATGCGTTCATGTACAGGTGCACGTAGACGCTCTTCACCGGCACGCTGCTGCGGTTGCGCCAGGTGAGCTTTTCGCGGCCCGTGACCGTGTGCTTGACCGGGTCGAGGGTGGCGTCGATGTCGTAGTGGACGACCCGGTCCGACAGCGTCGGCTCGAGGCCGGTGCGGGCGCCGCCCCAGGCGTTCGGTGCGCTTGGAACCAGGACCGCGGCGGCGTTCGGCGCCGCCAGCGCGATGCCGTCCAGTGAAGGCGCCGGCGCGGCAGCGGGCGCGGGCGCTGGCGCTGGCGCTGGCGCGCCGGCGTCCGGCCCGGCCAGCAGGTCGGCGGTGACCGCCACCCCCGCCGCCAGCAGGACCGCCGCTGCGCCCGTGCGCAGGAATGTGGAACCCAATCTCATCTAAGACCCCCAAAGTCTGAATTGCGTTTTATTAAGTTGCTTTTGTGCTCACACTATATTCGAAAATCACCCCGAATAGACCACCCGCTGCCAGAGATGTTGCTTATTAGGTTTATAATTTCGGGGTTCTGGTGCCCGCACGCGTCTTCCCTCGCGTGCAGTTAAACGGGAAACACGGAGCGCAGGCGCCCCCGGCGCCGCGCCAACGTGTGCTGCCCCCGCAACGGTAAACAAGCGCCATCGTCATGATGGCTGGCTGCTTCTGACACCACTGCGCGATGCGCGTAGGAAGGTGGAGCGGTCTGTCTTGCTAGCCCGGATACCGGCCAGACAGGGGGAAGCGGGTGTACTGCCGCGCTTCCGTATTGAGCCGGCATGCGGGGACGCGCGCCGGCCTAACGAACGACCAAAAATAATCCGATGAATTCCAAAAAGCCGCTCGCGCTGGCCTGTGCCATTGCCATTACCCTTCCTTTTGCCGTCCACGCGGATGAAGCCCCGACCAGCACCGTCGTCATCACCGGTTCGCGCTTCCCCAGCGCCGAATCGCTGGAGCCGATCGGCGCTACCGTCATCACCCGAGACGAGATCCGCCAGGCCGGCGTGAACGACGTCAACGGCGCGATCCGCAAGATCGGCGGCGTGTTCGGGCGCCAGAGCCTGGACTCCTCGCCGGACTTCGCGCTCGACCTGCGCGGCTTCGGCACCAACGGCGCGCAGAACATGGTGATCCTGGTCGACGGCGTGCGCCTGAACGAGAACGAGCTGGCGAACTCGGTGCTGTCGACGATCCCGATCGACACCGTGGAGCGCATCGAAATCGTCCGCGGCGGCAGCAGCGTGCTGTACGGCGAAGGTGCGACCGGCGGCGTGATCCAGATCGTCACGCGCAAGGATGCGCGCCATGCCCGTGCGGGCACGCATGGCTCGGTATTCGCCGAGGCCGGCCAGTTCAAGGAGCGCGATGTGCGCGCTTCGCTGGCGCACGTGGCGGGGAATGTCAGTGCGGACCTCGCCCTGGCGCGCCAGGACAACGACAACTACCGCCGCAACAGCGCGTTCAAGCAGAACAGCGTGTCGGCAGGCGTGCAGGTGGCCTATGCGGGCGGCCGCGCCGGCGTACGCGTGGAAAGCGCGCGCCAGGATACGCGTCTGCCTGGCTCCCTGACCCTGGCCCAGTTCGAAGCCGATCCGCGCCAGAGCCAGACCCCGAACGATTTCGGCAAGCTGGATACGGACCGCGTCAACGCCTTTGCCGAATACCGCGTCGGCGAAGTCGACCTGGCGGCCGAGCTGTCGCACCGCGAGCGCGACGTCGACTCGAACTACTACTTCGGCTCCAGCGCCTCGGTGACGAAGTACAAAGGCCGCCAGAACCAGTTCTCGCCGCGCGCGCGCTGGCTGCATACGCTGGACGGCGGCATGCTGAACGAGCTGGTGACGGGCGTCGACGTGATCGACTGGCAGCGCAAGACGACGTCCGACTATTCGCTGGCCGACGCTAGCCAGAAATCGAAGGCCTTCTATGTGCGCGACGAGCTGCGCTTCGATCCGGCCCACGACGGCCGCATCGCGCTGGGCGCGCGCCGCGAGATCTTCGACAAGGACTACATCGACGCCATGGCCGGCGGTGTCGCGGACAATGGCTCGCAGGGCCAGAACGCCTGGGAGGCGCAGGGCAGCTACCGCGTGCTGCCGCAGGTGGAGCTGACGGCGCGGGCAGGGCAGAGCTACCGCGTGGCGAACGTCGACGAGAACAGCTTCCGTACCAGCCTGAGCCTGCTGAAGGTGCAGACCTCGCACGACCTGGAATTCGGCGCCAGCTGGGGCGATGAGGCGCGGAAGCTGACGGCGCGCGTGTTCCGCCACAAGCTGGACAATGAGATCTTCTACGACCCGACCGCCTTCGCCAACACCAACCTCGATCCGACGCGCCGCCAGGGTGTCGAAATCGACGCTGAAGCCCAGATCGCCGCCAGCTGGCGCGCCACCGCCCACCTGCAGCACGTGAACGCCAAATTCACCGACGGCCCGAACGCCGGCCGCGAAATGGTGCTGGTGCCGAAGAACGTGCTCACTGCCCGCCTGAGCTGGCTGCCGGGCAATGGCCAGAGCGCAGACTTCGGCGCGCAATGGGTCGACCGCCAGCGTTACGGCAGCGACTTCGACAACCGCTGCGCCGCGACGATGCCGTCCTACGTCACTTTCGACGCTCGCTACGCGGTCAAGCTGGGCCCGTGGGAAGTCGCCGTGAACGGCCTCAACCTGGCCGACCGCCGCTACTACAGCTACGCCTACGGCTGCCAGTCGGGCATCTACCCGAGCGACGGCCGCCAGCTGAAACTCTCGGCCCGCTACGACTTCTGATAATTCGGTAATTCGGGGTCAGAGCGATTTTTAGCTTGAATTCGGGGTCAGAGCACTTTTTCGGTCACGCGTAAACCGCGCTCTGGCGGCCCCGCGGCGGCGGACATACGATGCGGAAGTCACGCTGCGTGATGCTTTCATTTCCCGCAGTCGATTGCCACAAAATGTGCTCTGACCCCGAATTTCAGAATAAATGTGCTCTGACCCCGAATTAAGGGGGTGGTGTAACAAGCGGTAAGCAATGCAAAAAATAAGCCGGGGCTAAGGCTGGCGGGCGAAAAAGTGGTAATCTCGCGGTCGTTTGCTCAATCAATTCGAGAAGGATACTTATGCGTTCCCTGCGTTTCGCCCTGCTTGCCGCCAGCCTCGTCGCTAGCACCGCTTTTGCTTCGCCGACCGATCCGAAAAGCGGCGTCGAATACGTGACGCTCGCTCAGCCGCAGCCCGTGCAGGCGGCCGGCAAGAAGGTCGAGGTGATCGAGTTCTTCATGTACCACTGCCCGCACTGCAATGCGCTGGAACCGCAGTTCGAACAATGGGTCAAAAAGCAGGGCGACAATATTGTCCTGAAGCGTGTGCACTTCCCGTTCACCGGCCCCAACGATCCGGAAGCTCACCTGTACCTGACGCTGGAAGCGATGGGCAAGGTCGACGAGATGCATGCAAAAGTGTTCAAGGCCATCCACCAGGACCGTATCCGCATGAAGGACGACGCTACCGTGATCGACTGGGCTTCGCGTAACGGCCTGGACCGCGCCGCGTTCACCAGCACCTGGAATTCCTTCGGTGTGATGACCAAGCTGCGCGGCCTGGGACGCATCGTCGAGGCCTACAAGGTCGACGGCGCCCCGACCATCGTCGTCGACGGCAAGTACCAGACCTCGCCGGCCAAGGTCTACGAATCGGTCAAGACGAATAGCGAACCCCAGCTGTTCGCCGCCACCCTGCAGGTCCTGGACGCGCTGGTCGCAAAGGCAGCCAAAACGAAATGAGCGATGCGGAAGGCAAGATCCTGAAGATGTACGACAAGTCCAAGCCGGAAGACGAGGACTTGCACGACGTTAGCTACTACCTGCACTGGCTGTGGGGCGTGGTCGCGCTCCTGGTCGGCATGGTCTTCTGGCTCTGCATCGCCCTCGTGAATGCCGAAAACCAGCGCTATGCCCTGGTGTCGAACAAGTGCGCCGATCCGGTGTTCAAGGGCGAGATCGACCGCGCCTGCCTGCGCACCGTGAAGTCGCGCGAGCACTGGTGGGAGCACCTGTGGTACGGCGTTAGCCATATCCGCGCGGAAATGCCGGAACAGCCGCCCAAGCCCAGGAAGCATTAATCTTCAGTCAGCCAAAAAATCCCGCCCGAGCGGAATTTTTTACGTCCCCTAAGTTTCCTTTAAGGCAATCTTTCCATGAAAGAATGCTAAGCTATGCATATTGCTCACGTCGAAAGGACCTTCAAATGCGTCTCCTGCGCATCGTCGCCGCCGCCTGCCTGCTCGTCACCGCTGTCTCGGCCACCACCCCCGCCTTCGCCTCGCCGGCGAATCCGCAGAATGGCGTCGATTACCTGACCCTCGCCCAGCCGCAGCCGGTGCAGGCGGCCGGCAAGAAGGTCGAGGTGATCGAGTTCTTCATGTACCACTGCCCGGTGTGCAATGGCCTGGAAGCCGGCTTCGAGGACTGGGTCAAGAAGCAGGGCGACCGCATCCAGGTGCGCCGCATCCACATGCCCTACACCGGCGCCGCCGACCCGGAAGCCCACCTGTACCTGACCCTGGAAGCGCTGGGCCGCCTGGACGACATGCACGCCAAGGTCTTCAACGCCGTGCACCAGCAGCGCATCCGCCTGAACCAGGACGCCGCCATCATCGACTGGGTGTCGAAGAACGGCATCGACCGCGCGACCTTCCTGAACGCCTGGAATTCCTTCGGCGTGCTGACCCGCCTGCGTGGCCTCGAGCGCGTCATCGCCAGTTACAAGGTGGAATCGGTGCCGACCATCATCGTCGATGGCAAATACATGACCTCGCCGTCCATGGCCCACGACAGCATCAAGACCAACAATCCGCAGGAAATGTTCCAGGCGACGCTGCAGATCGCCGACGCGCTGGTGGCGAAGGCGGCGGCATCGAAATAGACCTAAGTGCTCAGCACGCCGTCGGGCAGGGTGATCACGAAGCGAGCCCCGCCCAGCGGCGAGCGCTCCACGCACAGCTCGCCGCCGTGCAGCTTGACCGCCTTGCGCGCGATCGACAGCCCGAGTCCGAAGCCGCCGGTGGCGCGGTCGCGGCTGCGGTCGAGCCGGTAGAAGGGCTCGAAGATGCGTTCCCGCTCCGCCTCGGGAATGCCGGGGCCGTCGTCGTCGACCAGGATCTCGAGCAGGCCCTCGTGGTGGCGGGCGCTCAGGGCCACCGTGTGCGCCGCGTATTTCTGGGCATTGCGCAGCAGGTTGCCGACGGCGCGCGCCAGCAGGCGGCGGTCGCCATCGACGCTGCCCAGCCTGGTGCCGAACTCGACGTGCAGGCTGGCCGGGCGCGGATGCAGGGTATCGAGGCATTCGCGCAGCACCGGCTCGACCTCGAACAGGGCGCGCTGCGGCTCGCTTGCGTTGTCCAGCTTGCTCATCGACAGCAGTTCGTTGACCAGCTCGTTCAGCTCAGCCAGGTCGCCATCCATCGCCGCGATGCGCTTGGACAGGGCCGGGTCGCCGGCCTGGTCTTCGAGGATCTGCAGCGCGAACTGCAGCCGCGCGATGGGCGTGCGCAATTCGTGCGACACCGAATGCAGCAGGTTCTTTTGCGATTCCAGCAGTCCCTGGATCCGTTCGGCCATCGCATTGATGCGTTCGGCCAGCGGATAGGCCGCGTCCGAGGGCTTCATTTGCGCGCGTGCCGACAGTTTGCCGGCGCCGAACTCGTCGGCCGTGCGGGCCAGCATCTGCAGGCCCTGCCAGTGCGCGCGCGACCACAGCGCAATCGGCACCAGCAGCGCCAGCGCCACCACCACGTAGCGCACCACTTCCATCAGCAGGGCCTGGTTGAGGTCGATCGGCAGGCTGGAGGCGCGGATCGCTTCGTCGTTGCTGCCGATATAGCGGTCACCGAGCAGGTCGACGCGCCGGTAGAAGCTCTTGCGGGCCGGGTCCAGCACGATGTCGCCGCGCTCGAAGGCGGCCAGGGTGGAGCGCGGCAGGGTAGAGCGGGCCTGGTCCAGCGGGATCAGGTCGAAATGCGCGGTCGACACTTCGCGCACCTTGTTCAGGCGCCCCAGCCATTCGTCGGCCGGGGCCTGGTCCACGTACTGTTCGAGCAGGAAGATCTGGGCCGAGGCCTGGCGCCGTGCGATGTCTTCCAGCGGATCGCCGAACAGGCGCGTGAAAATGAAATAGATGACGAAGCTAGCTGCCGTAATCGACAGCATGACCAGGATGAAGAATCGGAAGAACAGGCGGTTCACGCCGCCGCGGAAGTCGTCTTGCTCATGGGCGGAATTGTATAGGAGTAATAATTAAAAAAACCATATCTTACAAAATCAAGACAAAAGCCTGACATGTCGAGGGGGATTCGCTTGCAAGCCATGCGTACGATGGCTACTCATCAGGTTTTTCCGTTTGGCCCACCTGATGCGCGACTGACGGTGGGCCTTTTTTTATTCCCCCAACAAGACTTCGTAAGAGAGGAAGCAGAAGATGGCGATGCTTGAACGTGCAAAGTTTTCGCTGCCGCTCGCCGGCGCAATCCTGGCAGCCGGATTGGCCGGCTGCGGTGGCGGATCGGATACCCAGCCCGACCGCCAGGCTGGCCAGGTCAGCCAGGGCGTGGCTGTGGGTGAGCCGGCCCCGTCGCTGGTCATGACCGATTTCCAGAACATGGCGCGCGAAGCGATCTGCACCGAAAACCGCAACCGCCTCTTCATCATCGACGGCAAGCAGGTCTTGTGGGACCACGCAGGCAATTGCGCCGATGCCTCCTACGAACAGGTGCTGTTCGGCGCCAAGCCGGACCAGGTGCTGTGCTCGGTCGGCGACACCATCGCCGGCCCGCGCACCACCTGCCCGGACGCGGCCTCGCGCAGCATGTTCGACATCATCGTCAAGAACCTCGACAAGGCCGACCTCGGCCTGGGCAGCGCCCACAAGGTCGAACGCTTCAGCTTCCTGCCGAAAGCCGGCACCCAGATGCCTTTCGACCGTGTCGCCAAGGACAGCTTCTCCGGCATCGTCGACAAGAAGAACGTGGTCATCAAGGATGAGGCCGCATGGGCCCGCCTGTGGACCGAACACACCGCCGGCCGCAACCCGGCGCCCGAACTGCCGAAGATCGACTTCAGCAACAAGATGCTGGTTGCCGTGTTTGCCGGCGAATCCGGCAGCGGCTGCCACACGATCGCGATTCCGCGCGTGGTCGCCGGCGCCGCCTCGATCAAGGTCGAGGTCGACGAGCGCGAACTGCAGACCTTCGATGTCTGCCCGGCCGTGGTCACCCATGCGATGCAGGTCGTGGCGATCGAGCGCAGCGATGCTCCGGTCGAGTTCGTCAAGCCTGCCGCGGGTACGGACATCGCGTTCAAGACGATCAGCCAGACCACCGCCTCCGGCGTGGAAGAAGCGCGCAACGTGGTGATCAAGGATGCCGAGGCCTGGAAACTGCTGTGGGCCTACCACGCGCCCGAGCAGCCGGTGCCGGTGGTCGATTTCGGCACCACCATGGTGGTCGGCGTCTTCATGGGCAGCACCAGCCCGTGCTATTCGACCTCGATCGCCGGCGTGAGCCGCGGCGACGGCAAGATCGTCGTGCAGAAAGTCGACCGGCATCCGCCGATCGGCGTGATGTGCGCGATGCTGGTGACCCACCCGGCCCACCTGGTGGCGATCGAGCGCAGCGAGCTGCCGGTCGAATTTGCGACAGAAGTCGTGCAGCAGAACTGACAGAGTTGGGAGGAGGGAAGACAAGCACGTAGAATATTGTTTTCCTGAATCTTTTTACTCGGCTATATGAACAAGCTTCTCTCCTTCGTCCTGCGCGCCGGCGCCGTGGCAGGCTCGCTGGCCAGCGGCACGGTCCTGGCCCAGACGCCGGCCACCAATCCGATGCCGGACGGCAGCCGCGACATGTATGCGGGCCTCGGCCTGCAGTCGGCCGCGCGCTACGAAGGTTCGGGAAGCCGCAGGGTGTCCGCACTGCCGGTGCTCCAGGTCCAATGGAGCAACGGCGTCTTCGTTTCGGGGATGAGCGCAGGCATGCATCTGTCCAGTTCGCCCACTGTCGAGTACGGCCCGCTGCTGGCGATCCAGCCAGGCCGCGACGAATCCGGCACCGGCCTCGGCGCCGACGGCGTCGGTGCGAGCGGCCTGAACGGCATCGCCCCCGCCGCACCGGGCGAGAAGGCCATGATCCTGACCGGGCGCCTGGCTGGTATGGATGAGATCGGCGCGCGCCTGCAAGTCGGCGCCTTTTACAATACCTACCTGAATCCGCAGTGGCGCCTGACTTCCAGCCTGCTGGTCGGGTCGGGCAGGGACCATGACGGCGCGCGCCTGGACCTGGGCGTCCAGCGCCTGGCTTTTGTTGCCGGCGAGCGCCACCGCGTCTCGCTGTCGGCCGGCCTGGGCCTGGTCAACCGCCAGTACAACGAAAGCTATTTCGGCGTCACCATGGAGGAGTCCTCGCGCAGCCGCTTTGCCGCCTGGCAGCCGGGCGGCGGCCTGCAGGACGTGCATGCAGGCGCCCGCTGGAACTGGGTCCTGAGCCCATCCTGGATGCTGACCTCGAACCTGCAGGCCAAACGCCTGCTGGGCGACGCCGGCAAAAGCCCGCTTACCGAGCGGTCCACCAACGTGACGGTTTCGACCGCCCTCGCTTATCGATTCTGACGATGCGTCCCGTCCGACAATTCATCGCATCCCTTGCCCTGCTGCTGGCGGCCGGTTCGGCCGCCGCACAGGCGCACGATGGGGATGCCGTGAGTTACCGGGACGCCTACCGGGCCATGGTCGTGTTCGAAAAATACGGCGGCCCGAAAAACCTGCTGGTGAACCAGTTGCAGGTCCTGCCGAAAGAGCGCGGCGCGCTGGCCGAGGGCCTGCAGCTGAGCCTGTCCGGCCGCTCGACCCAGGTCAACCTGCCGCTCGACCCGCTGGGACGCACCGTGTTCCCGCTGCAGAAGGCCGCCTACGACGAGAATGCGGCCCTGTCCCTGAACCGCAGGGGCCTAGGCTTCAGCCTGCGCCCGCAGGTATCGATCGCAGTGCGCCCGGACGGCGTCTACGACATCGCCGAGCTGCGCGCCGCCTGCCTGCAGGCACTGGGCTTCGCACGCTACGTCGACGCCTCGCAGCGCGCGCGCCAGTGCGCCGGCGTGCGCTTCCTGTTCCCGAAGAAGGCCGAGGGCGGGGCACGCCTGCGCCGTCCGGACAGCCAGGAGCAGGCCTTGCCGCTGGCGGTGGGCGAGCCGGACGAGTTCCCGTCCGTGGTCTACCGTTTTACCGGCAGCCCAGAGCGCGGGCAGGTGGCGACCTTCAATGCGCCGCTGGCCATCCTGCCGCTGTTCGAGTAGGCGCGACATGCGCTATGCTCGGGCGCATGAATAAAACCATTCTCATTACCGGCGCCAGCCGCGGCATCGGCGCCGCCTGCGCCCTGCTGGCCGCCGCGCGCGGCTACCAGGTCTGCATCAACTACCGCTCCGATACCGCGGCCGCCTTGCAGCTCGTGCGCGCCATCGAAGACGCCGGCGGCAGCGCCTTCGCCGTGCAGGCCGACGTCTCGCGCGAAGACGAGGTGATGCGCATGTTTGCCGGGCTCGACGCGCGCTACGGCCGCCTCGACGCCCTGGTCAACAACGCCGGCATCCTGGCGCGCCAGATGCGGGTCGAGCAGATGGACGCTTCACGCATCGAACGCATCTTCGCCACCAACGTCACCGGCAGCTTCCTGTGTGCGCGCGAAGCGGTGCTGCGCATGTCGGCAAAGCGGGGTGGGCGCGGCGGTGCGATCGTCAACGTGTCCTCGCGCGCCGCCGTGCTCGGCTCGAGCGGCGAATACGTCGACTATGCGGCCTCGAAGGCGGCCCTGGACGTGCTGACGATCGGCCTGGCGAAGGAAGTGGCGGAGGAGGGCATCCGCGTGAACGGCGTGCGGCCCGGGCTGATCGCCACGGAGATGCACGCCAGCGGCGGCGAACCGGGCCGCGTCGAGCGTCTGAAGAATTCTGTGCCGATGGGGCGGGGCGGCGAGGCCGAGGAGGTGGCGCGGGCCGTGCTGTGGCTGCTGTCCGATGAAGCGTCCTATACCACGGGAAGCTTCATCGACGTGTCAGGGGGACGGTAGTCAGTTCCAGGCGGAGGGCGAGAACAGATAACCCTCGCCCCACACGGTCTTGATCTTTTCCGACAGGTTGTCGTCGAACTTCTTGCGCAGCTTGGAGATGCAGTTGTCGATGCTGCGGTCCAGGCCATCGAACTCGATGCCGCGCATCTTCTTGAGCAGCTCGTCGCGCGACAGCACCCGCCCGGCCGCCTCGGCCAGCACCAGCAGCAGCTTGTACTCGGTATTGCTGAGAACGCACGGCTGGCCGCGCCAGCTGACGCTGCGGTCGTTGGTCATGATGCGCAGCCCGCCGAATTCCAGCACCCTGGTATCCGGCGCTGCCTTCTGCTGCGTCCGGCGCAGCAGGGCGCGCAGGCGCGCCAGCAGCACGCGCGGCTGGACCGGCTTGTTGACGAAGTCGTCCGCGCCCTGTTCCAGTCCCGAGACTTCGTCGTAGGTGTCTTCGCGCGCCGTCAGGATCAGGATCGGCACTTCGGACTGTTCGCGGATCTGGCGGCAGACGACCATGCCGTCCATGCCGGGCAGCATCAGGTCGAGCACGACGATGTCGGGCTGGCTCTGCTTGAAATGCTCGAGCGCGGTGTCGCCCCGGGTGACGAGGTCCACCGAAAATTCATAACTGGACAGGTATTCCGTGACGAGCTCCGCCAGGCGGGGATCGTCTTCGACCAACAGTACACGATACATGGAGTTCTCCTTGACCCGGTATTGTATAAGAGCAAGTCATCGGAAAGCGCAATTGCCGTAAAGACTGGACATTTTGATACAGTTTCACGACAAAAGACGACTTGTAAACGTAAAAATCCGCCGCGGCGGATTTCTTTTGGTTACAGAGCCATGAACTCAGCGCATACCTTTGCGGCGCGCAGGCTATTGCCCGTCACCGTTTAGAGCTTGCCGGAACCGTTAACGGCAACGGCCCGCCGAAGCGGGCCGCAGGATGCGTGAAACGCCGTAGCTGCGCTTACGCGAAGTTCTGGTTCACGAAGTCCCAGTTGACGATGTTCCACCACGACTCGACGAACTTCGGACGGGCGTTGCGGTAGTCGATGTAGTAGGCGTGCTCCCAGACGTCGACGGTCAGCAGGGCCTTGTTCTCGGTGGTCAGCGGGGTGCCGGCGTTCGAGGTGTTGACGATGTCGACGGTGCCGTCGGTCTTCTTTACCAGCCAGGTCCAGCCCGAGCCGAAGTTGCCCACGGCCGATTTCTGGAACTCTTCCTTGAACTTGTCGAACGAGCCCCACTTGGCGTTGATGGCGTCGGCCACCGGACCGGCCGGCGCGCTGCCGTTCGGGGTCATGCAGTTCCAGAAGAAGGTGTGGTTCCACACCTGGGCGGAGTTGTTGAAGATGCCGCCCTGCGATTTCTTGATGATCTCTTCCAGGGACAGGTTTTCGAACTCGGTGCCCTTGATCAGGTTGTTCAGGTTGGTGACGTAAGCCTGGTGATGCTTGCCATAGTGGAATTCCAGGGTCTCAGCCGACATGGTCGGCTGGAGGGCATCCTTGGCGTACGGCAGCGGCGGCAGAGTATGTTCCATGTCTTATTCCTTGATTGGTTGGAAACGGGTCGTTCTTCCTAAACGGTCGCATATTCTAAACCGGATGCGCGACGGTTGCATGTTTGGCTTTCGTTTCATTCAAGCAGGTCTTGCACGCTCGCCACGCCGACTTCGGCGCTGCCCTCGGCCAGGCGCACCACGATGGTGTCGCGCGGCTTGATCTGGCCGGGCGAGTGCAGCACCTTGCCCTTGGCATTGCTGACGATCGCATAGCCGCGCTCCAGCGTGCGCTGCGGGTTCAGCAGTTCCAGCTGGGCCGACAGTGCGCCGAGCGCCTCGCGCCGCTGGCGCAGCTGGCTGCTCATGCTGGCCGCCAGCTGGCGCCTTTCTGACGATAGCAGTGCGCGCAGCGAGCGCACATCCGGCAGGTGGCGAGCCCAGCGTTGCTGCAGCTGGGCCAGCAGCACGCCGTTACGGTTGACCGGCGTGCGCACCGCATGCGTCAGACTGCTCGCCATGCCCAGGAGTTTCAGGCGCTGGTGGGCGATGCGGTCCGAGGGACTGATCATCCGGCGGCTGAGGCTGTCGAGGCCCTGGTTGGCCTCGGACAGGATGCGCTCCATGGCGCGGCGCAGGTCGCCGGCGTCCGCTTCCAGTGAGCTCATCCAATCGTCGCGGGCCGTCGCGGCCAGCTCGGCGGCGGCGGTCGGTGTGGCGGCGCGCAGGTCAGCGGCGAAGTCGGCGATGGTGAAGTCGGTCTCGTGGCCGACGCCCGAGATCACCGGCATCGACGCGGCGGCGATGGCGCGCGCCACCACTTCCTCGTTGAAGCTCCACAAGTCCTCGATCGAGCCGCCGCCGCGGCAGACCAGCAGCAGGTCCACTTCTTTCCGGCGCGAGGCGGTGGCGATGGCTTCGGCGATCTTCTCGGCCGCACCTTGGCCCTGCACTGGGGCAGGGTAGAGCACCACGCGCACGTGCGGGGCGCGGCGCTTCAGGGCGGTAAGGACGTCGCGCAGGGCCGCCGCCTGCAGGCTGGTGACGATGCCGATGGCGCGCGTGAACAGCGGCAGCGGACGCTTGCGTTCCTGGTCGAACAGGCCCTCGTTGCCCAGCCTTTCCTTCAGGCGCATGAAGGCTTCGTACAGGGCGCCGACGCCGGCGCGGCGGATCGCCTCGACATTGATCTGGTAGTCGCCGCGCGCGCCGTACAGGGTGACCAGGGCGCGCACCTCGACCTTGTCGCCTTCACGCGGCGTGAAGCCGGCGTACTGGGCGCGGCCGCGGAACATCACGGCGCGCACCTGGGCGGCATCGTCCTTCAGCGTGAAGTACCAGTGGCCCGAGGCGGCGCGGGTGAAGTTCGAGATCTCGCCGCCGATCCACACCAGCGGGAAGGAGCGCTCCAGCAGCCGCGCCACCTGCTGGTTGAGCGCGGTGACGGTGAGGACGGGTGGGGCGGCGTAGGCGGGATCGGCGTCGGATGGCGGGAACATAGGAATGGGCTTTTAACTGTCCACAAAAACATGGCTGCATATTGTGGGCGCCATATCTGCGGTAATACAACAAATAGTTTTTGTAAACGCTTGATTTTTAATGCTAATTTTCGCTGCCTGATTTCGATGCAGAAACAAAATTTCCTTACGGATCAAAGACTTGTCAGGCCCGGATGGCACTTGGCCACAATCTTATCCACAGAAATTGTGAGGAAGTGGATAAGCCTTGCATCCTATTTCCGGTGCGTAAAAATCAGGCATGCAGTTGTTTTCTCAAGGCAATCAAGGACTTAGCCTGCTGTTCGGGGTCTTGCTCACATCGTTTTCCACAATTTATGTGCAAACCTGGGCTATTCGGGCAGTCATCCAGTCCAACGGTGCATAAGTCGGGCTGTGCCTAAAAATGCTGCAGCAGGTATTTGTCCTTTAAATTCAAACACTTTGATCTTGATCAAGGTCCTTGCTCACAATCTTTTCCACAAAATTTGTGAAGAAGCGCAGGGCTGCGAACGGGATTTCTGCGGCGCTCGGTAAGGCCCGGCACAGGAGCAAGCTGAGGCGTCCATCGACGGGCCCCGGTTTCGTCAGGGATGGGACTATACCAGTCTGGCGCGGTCATTGCCGCTTGCACAAGCTGGACTGACACGGAGGAGCTTGCCTAAATTTTGTGCGTGTCGAGCTTTTTCCTTTGGATTCAAACACTTGGGAACTGGTCGCCGGGATTGCACACATCGTTTTCCACAGTTTATGTGCAAAGTCCGCCTGAAACGGGGATAAGCCAGGCTGCCTAAAAAACGGGCTTCGGAACTTTTTCCTTATGAATCAAGGGGTTTAGTGTCGCTATGTGCGCTTGCGCACAATTTTGTCCACAAAAAATGTGAAGAAGCGGGCCGGACTGTAAGGAAGTTACGCGTGTGCCGTGTTGCCACAAATTTCATCGCCAAAATTTCCATCAGTAAAATCAATGACTTACCTTAAGGAAAGGGTATTCCACACAAATTTATCCACAGAAATTGTGGGCAAGTTTCATCCGGCCAGCGTGCTTTGGTTGCAACAAGGAAATACACAAACAAGCCTGCCAAGTTTTTACGCATGGAAAAATATCCTTTAAGAATCAAGGATCTTTCCTGCAGCAAAGCCTCTTGCGCACACTTTTATCCACAGAAAGTGTGCAGAACTCTACTTGCCGCAAAGCTGGCAACACGTTACATTGCGCAATTCGTTTCCGCCTTGTTTTTCTACCTATTCAGGAGTTCCTTTTGCTCGCCATTCTTCAAGCCGCCGGCTGGCCCATCTGGCTGTTGCTGATTGCCTCGATCATCGCACTGGCGCTGATCATCGAACGCCTGATCTACCTGCGCCGCGAGAAAATCCTGCCGCGCCAGCTGCTCGACGAAGTCATCCAGGTCTATCGCAGCGGCAAGGTCACGCCGGACATCATCGACAAGCTGCAGACCAACTCGCCGCTGGGCGCCGTGCTGGCCGCCGCGCTGCGCAACGTCGATGCCCCGCGCGACGTGATGAAGGAGTCGATCGAAGAAGCGGGCAGGGGCGTGGCCCACGTGCTCGAGCGCTTCCTCACCACCCTGGGCACGATCGCCTCGCTGGCGCCGCTGATGGGCCTGTTCGGTACCGTGGTCGGCATGATCGAGATCTTCGGCGCCCAGAACGCCTCCGGCACCAATCCCGCCCAACTGGCCCACGGCATCTCGGTGGCCCTGTATAACACCGGCTTCGGCCTGGCGATCGCAATGCCGGCTTTGGTGTTCTACCGCCACTTCCGCGCCCTGGTCGACAGCTTCATCATCGACATGGAGCTGCAGGCCGTGAAATTCGTCGACGTCGTCCACGGTGCCCGCAAATGATGGACTTCCGCCGCGGCCGCAAGCGCGAGGATCCGGAGATCAACCTGATCCCGTTCATCGACGTGCTGCTCGTGGTGCTGATCTTCCTGATGGTCACCACCACCTACAGCAAGTTCACCGAGCTGCAGATCACCCTGCCGACCGCCGACGCCGAGAAGGCGATCGACAAGCCTTTCGAGATCAACGTCACCGTCGATGCCAAGGGTAACTACACCGTCAACAATGTGCCGGTCTCCTTCCACGGCGTGGCCGGCCTCGCCGAGGACCTCAGGCATGCCGCCGCGACCGGCCCGGACGGCCAGCCGCTGGCGAACCCGGCCAAGGACCCGGTGATCATCGTGAATGCCGACCAGTTCGCCATGCACCAGATGGTGATCAATGTGCTGGAAGCAGCGCGGATGGCGGGGTATGACAAGCTGACGTTTGCGGCGCAGAGCGGCGGGCAGAAGTAAGCACCGTTTGTCGTGCCGGGCATTGCCCGGCCCACCTCCCCGCGACCTTAACTCGTCGTCCCCGCGTAGGCGGGGATCCAAGTTTGCAAGCGTTTCGATAGCTCGAGCAGAACTTGGGTCCCCGCCTTCGCGGGGACGACGTTTACCGGCTAACGCTTCTTTCACGAGCTAGCGCTTTTCACATGGCTTCATCCCTCGAATCGACCCTCACCCGCGCCTGGCTCCGCCGAGGCCCCCTGGCCCTGGCCCTGTGGCCCCTGTCCCTGCTGTTCCGCCTGCTCGCCGCGCTGCGCGTCATCCTGTTCCGCGCCGGCATCCTGCAATCCGAACGTCTGCCCGTCCCTGTCATCGTGGTCGGCAATATCTTTATTGGCGGCACCGGCAAGACGCCGCTCACCATCTGGCTGGTCGAGCAGCTGCGCGCCGCCGGCCTGCAGCCTGGCGTGATCTCGCGCGGCCATGGCGGGGAAGGGGACAGCGGCCCGCGTGAAGTCCTGCCAGGTTCGAGCGCGCGCGAGGTCGGCGACGAGCCCCTGCTGATCGGCATGCGCACTGGCTGCCCGGTCGTGGTCGGGCGCCGCCGTGCCGAGGCCGGCCGCCACCTGCTGGAAAGCCATCCCAAGGTGGACGTGCTGGTCACCGACGACGGCCTCCAGCACTACGCCCTGCAGCGCGACGTCGAGCTGGTGCTGTTCGACGGCCGCGGCGTCGGCAATGGCTGGACCCTGCCGGCCGGGCCGCTGCGCGAGCCGCCTTCGCGCCGGCGCGATTTCACGGTCGTGAACACGCCCGAGCTGACGCCCGCGCTGGCGCTGGCGGTCGGCGGCCGCCCCTACCGGATGCAGCTGGCGGGAGAGTACGCCGAACAATTGCGCGACCCGCAACAGCGCCTGCCGCTGTCCACGCTGGCCGAAACCATGGCCGGCAAGCGCATCGTGGCCGCCGCAGGCATCGGCAATCCCTCTCGCTTTTTCAGCATGCTGAAGGCGGCCGGGCTGCGGATCGAGGAACTGCCGCTGCCCGACCACCACGACTTCCTCGACGACCCCTTCAAGGACCTCGATGCCGAGCTCATCCTGATGACCGAGAAGGATGCAGTAAAATGTCGGCAACTTGAACATCTGAACAACGACCCGCGCTTGTGGGTCGTCCCGGTCACTGCGCAGATCGATGCTGCGCTGGCCGCTCAAATCGTGGAGAAATGTCGTGGACGCCCGACTGCTTGATATCCTGGTCTGCCCCCTGTGCAAGGGACCGCTCGAATTTGACAAGAAAGCGCAGGAGCTGACCTGCCGCCCGGACCGCCTGGCCTATCCGATCCGCGACGGCATCCCGATCATGTGGGCCGACCAGGCCCGCAAGGTCGAGCCGTCGGTCTGATCCCGCCATGAGTTTCGTCGTCATCATCCCGGCCCGCCTGGCATCGACCCGGCTGCCGAACAAGCCGCTGGCCGACCTCGGCGGCAAGCCGATGGTGGTGCGCGTGGCCGAGCGCGCCCGGGAATCCGGCGCCAGCCGCATCGTCGTCGCCACCGACCACCCCGACATCCTGGCTGCCTGCGCCGATCACGGCGTCGAAGCCTGCATGACGCGCGCCGACCATCCGTCGGGCACCGACCGCATCGCCGAAGTCGCGCGCGCCCTCGGGCTGCCGGATGACGCCGTGGTGGTCAACCTGCAGGGCGACGAGCCGCTGATCGACCCGGCCCTGCTGTCCGCCTGCGCCGCCCGCATCGGCCGCGAGGTGCCCATGGCCACCTGCGCCCACCCGCTGATTGATGCTGCCGATGCCTTCAACCCGAACGTGGTCAAGGTCGTGCTCGACAAGCTCGGCCGTGCTTTGTATTTTTCGCGCGCCACCATCCCCTGGCATCGCGACGCCTTCGCGCAAAGCCGCGAGCAGCTGCCGGCAGGCTATGTCCCGCTCCGCCATATCGGCTTGTATGCTTATAGCAACGGTTTCCTGCAGCAATATCCGCAGCTGGAGCCATCGCCGCTAGAGACGATCGAAGCGCTGGAACAGCTGCGCGTGCTCTGGCATGGCGTGCCGATCGCCGTGCACGTGACCGACAGCGCGCCGGCGGCGGGCGTCGATACGCCGGAAGACCTGGCGCGGGTGCGCGCTTTCTTCGCGTCTTGATCCAGCAGGAAATATCTTCAGGTCCGGTCTGCGCCACCTCAAGCAGCCCCTTCGATCCCTCCCCCGCAGTGGCGTTGGGCGCTGCTTTTGTGGTAACTTTCGGATTAGCTAGTTAAATATGCATCAACACCTTTTAGGAAATCCTTCATGCGTCTCATTCTGTTAGGAGCCCCCGGCGCCGGTAAAGGCACCCAGGCGAATTTCATTAAAGAAAAATACAATATCCCTCAAATTTCCACCGGCGACATGCTGCGTGCCGCCATCAAGGCCGGCACCGAGCTTGGCCTGGCAGCGAAAAAGGTGATGGACGCAGGCCAGCTGGTGTCGGACGACATCATCATCGGCCTGGTGAAGGAGCGCCTGAAGGACGCCGATTGCGCCAATGGTTACCTGTTCGACGGCTTCCCGCGCACCATCGCGCAGGCCGACGCCATGAAGGAAAGCGGCGTCAACATCGATTACGTGCTGGAGATCGACGTGCCGGACGAGATGATCGTCGAGCGCATGACCGGCCGCCGCACCCACCAGCCTTCGGGCCGCGTCTACCACGTCAAGTTCAATCCGCCCAAGGTGGAAGGCCAGGACGACGTTACCGGCGAAGCGCTGGTCCAGCGTGACGACGACCAGGAAGAGACCGTCAAGAAGCGTCTGGCTGTCTACCATAACCAGACCGAAGTGCTGCTCGGCTATTACAACAAGTGGGCCCAGTCGGGCCTGCCCGGCGCGCCGAAATACCGCAAGATCTCGGGCGTGGGTCCGGTCGATCAGGTGCGCGAAGCGGCCTTTGCCGCGCTGGCCGAGTAAGCCGGGCACATCTATACAGGCGGTCTTTCGAGGCCGCCAAAGAGTTTTCCGGGCGTCGCACATCGCGCTGCCCGTTGGCTCCGGATGACTTATAGCCATCCGTCCAGGTTTTTGGATCAAAGTTTCGCAACAGTGCGTAGTACTTGATCGAAGGACAAGGGGGGAGAGACTATATGGCATCCACACAGCTGGGCTTCGCCGTCGCATGCGGCGTCATCGCGGTACTTTACGGATTGTGGTCACGAAGCTGGATCCTGCAACAGGATCCCGGCAACGGCCGCATGCAGGAAATCTCGCTGGCCATCCAGCAGGGCGCGTCGGCCTACCTGGCGCGCCAGTACCGTACGATCGGCATCGTCGGCCTTGTCCTGCTGATTGCCATCTTCTTCCTTCTCGGCGGCCTTACCGCGGCCGGCTTCCTGGCCGGGGCGGTGCTGTCCGGCGCCTGCGGCTTCATCGGCATGAACGTCTCGGTGCGGGCCAATGTCCGCACCGCCCAGGCCGCCTCGCACGGCATGGACCGGGCCCTCGACGTCGCCTTCCGCGGCGGCGCGATCACCGGCATGTTGGTGGTCGGGCTGGGGCTGCTCGGCGTCTCGCTGTTCTACTGGTTCCTGATCGCGGCCTCGGGGCCGTCGCTGTCGCCGCATGATGCCATCCAGCCGCTGGTCGGCCTGGCCTTCGGCGCCTCGCTGATCTCGATCTTCGCGCGTTTGGGCGGCGGTATCTTCACCAAGGGCGCCGACGTCGGCGCCGACCTCGTCGGCAAGGTCGAGGCCGGCATTCCCGAGGACGATCCGCGCAACCCCGCCGTCATCGCTGACAACGTGGGCGACAACGTCGGCGACTGCGCCGGCATGGCGGCCGACCTGTTCGAGACCTATGTCGTGACCCTGGTCGCCACCATGCTGCTGGGCGCGCTGATGGTGCCCACCACCGGCAGCGCGGCGGTCATCTTCCCGATGCTGCTGGGCGCGGTGTCCATCATCGCTTCCATCGTCGGCTGCATGATGGTCAAGAACAAGCCGGGGAAAAAGATCATGTCGGCCCTGTACACGGGGCTGTGGTGGGCCGCCGGGCTGTCGCTGATCGGCTTTGCCGTCGTCACCTGGATGGTCTGGGGCGAGGACGCGATGCGCTGGCGCATGCTGGGCTGCTCCCTGGTCGGCATTGTGCTGACCGGCCTGATGGTCTACATCACCGAGTACTACACCGGCACCGAGTTCCGCCCCGTGCAGCACATTGCCGAGGCCTCGACCACCGGCCACGGCACCAACATCATCGCCGGCCTGGGCGTGTCGATGAAGTCGACCGCCTACCCGGTGCTGGTGGTGTGCGCCGCGATCCTGGTGGCCTACGCCCTGGGTGAGCTCTATGGCATCGCGATCGCCGCCACCTCGATGCTGTCGATGGCCGGCATCATCGTCGCGCTGGACGCCTACGGGCCCATCACCGACAACGCCGGCGGCATCGCCGAGATGAGCGGCCTGCCGGACAGCGTGCGCGCCGTCACCGATCCGCTGGATGCGGTCGGCAACACCACCAAGGCCGTCACCAAGGGCTATGCGATCGGCTCGGCCGGCCTGGCCGCGCTGGTGCTGTTCGCCGACTACACGCATGCGCTGGAGGCGGGCGGTACCCGCATCAGCTTCGAGCTGTCGAATCCGATGGTGATCGTCGGCCTGTTCATCGGCGGCCTGGTGCCCTACCTGTTCGGGGCGCTGGCGATGGAGGCCGTAGGGCGGGCCGCCGGCGCCGTGGTGGTCGAGGTGCGGCGCCAGTTCCGCGAGATCGTCGGCATCATGGCCGGCACCGGCAAGCCGGAATACGACAAGGCCGTCGACATGCTGACCGCATCGGCAATCCGCGAAATGGTGCTGCCTTCGCTGCTGCCGGTGGTGGTGCCGGTGGCGGTCGGGATGCTGCTGGGCCCGGCGGCCCTGGGCGGCATGCTGATGGGGACCATCGTAACCGGCCTGTTCGTGGCGATCTCGATGACCACCGGCGGCGGCGCCTGGGACAATGCCAAGAAGTACATCGAGGACAACCACTTCGGCGGCAAGGGCTCGGACGCGCACAAGGCGGCCGTGACCGGCGACACCGTGGGCGACCCCTACAAGGACACGGCCGGCCCGGCGGTGAATCCGCTCATCAAGATCATCAACATCGTCGCGCTGTTGCTGGTGCCGCTGCTGCCGGTCGGCGGCGGCTGGCTTGCCGTGAAGGCGCCGCAGTTGACGCCGCAGATGATGCGCGCGCCCGGCGCCCCGCCGCCCTCGGCGGTGGCCACGCGGACGCTCAGCGCCCCAGTGCCGCCGTCAGCGCTTGCCGCAGCGACGCCTGGTCCGAATCGCCCCGATAGCGTTGGCCGTTGATGAAGAAGGTCGGCGTCCCGGTGGCGCCGTCGTGGTGGGCGCGTTCCAGGTCGCCCTGAACGCGCGGGCGGTGGCGGCGCTCCAGGACATCGGCGCGGAAGCGCTCGATGTCGAGGTCCAGGCTTTCCGCCAGCACGGCCAGGTCCTGCTTGTCCATCACCGTGCGCTGCTGCTCGAACAGGATGTCGTGCATGTCCCAGAACTTGCCCTGGCTGGCGGCGGCTTCGGCCGCCTCCGCCGCCAGTTCGGCCAGCGGATGGCGGTCCGCCAGCGGCAGGTGGCGGTACACCAGGCGGATGCCGCCCAGCTCATCGGCCAACTCGGCGCTCAAGCCGCTCAGCGCCGCATGCGCCCGCGCGCAGTAGGGGCACTGGAAGTCGCCGTATTCGATCAAGGTCAGCGCCGCATCCTGCGGGCCACGCACGTGCTCATCGGGGCCGATCTGGTCCACACGATCCATGAAATTCTCCTGTGTTCGCAATGGAGAGAATCATGGCATGCGCAGTGGATCGCCGCCGCGAGTTTCGGGTAGGAATCAGAAGACGCACATCTTGTCGGCTTCTTCGCGCAGCCACGGCCGGAAATCCGGATGCGCAATCGCAATCAGCGCCTGCGCCCGCTGCTTGGCCGACTTGCCGCGCAGCTGGGCCACGCCCCATTCCGTGACCACGTAGTTGACATCGTTCTTGCTGGTCGTGGCATGGGTGCCGGGCGAGAGCGTCGGCACGATGCGCGAGACGGTGCCGTCCCTGGCGGTCGAAGGCAGCACGATGAAGGACTTGCCGCCGCGCGAGCGGTTGGCGGCGCGCACGAAGTCGACCTGGCCGCCGGTGCCGGAATAGGGCAGGTGGCCGATGCTCTCGCTGCCGCACTGGCCCAGCAGGTCGACCTGCAGGCTGGCGTTGATCGTCACCAGCTTGTCGTTCTGGCCGGCGATGTACGGGTCGTTGGTGAAATTGGACGGGTGCATCTCCAGCATCGGGTTGTGGTGCATGAACTCGTACAGCTTGCGCGAACCGAGCGCGAAAGTGGCGACCATCTTGCCGGGCAGGAGGGTCTTTTTGCTGTTGTTGACGGCGCCGGATTCGACCAGGGTCAGGATGCCGTCGCCGATCATCTCGGTGTGGATGCCGAGGTCGCGCTTGCCAGTCAGCTGCATCACCACCGCGTCCGGAATGCCGCCGTAGCCGATCTGCAGGGTCGAGCCGTCCTCGATGTGCTCGGCCACCAGGGCGCCGATGGCTTCCTGGACCGGGCCGATCTTCGGCAGGCCGACTTCCAGGATCGGCTCCTCGTTCTCGACGATGGCCGTCACCTGCGACAGGTGGACGTGGCACTGGCCGTGGGTGAAGGGCACGTTGGGATTCACTTCGAGCACCACCACGCGCGCCCTGGCGACCGCCGCCATCGTGTAGTCGGCGCCCAGGCTGAGGGCGAAGTGGCCGGAGGCGCTCATCGGCGAAGCCATGGCGAACACGACGTCGGCGGGCATCAGGCCGCGCTCGATCAGGGCCGGGATCTCGGAAAAATAGTTGGGGATGAAGTCGCACCAGCCGCCCTGGCCGCCGGCGCGCGAGGCGCCGCCGAAGAACAGGGCGGCGTGGCGTACGTGGGGCCGACAGGCCGGGTCGAAGTAGCCGTATTTGCGCATCGCCAGGATCTGGGCGACCTTGATGTCATTGAAGCGCTGATGCTGCTCCGACAGCGCATGCAGCAGGGTGGGCGGCTCGCCGACGCCGGTCGGCACGATGATCATGTCACCGTCGAGCAAGTGGTCGAGGGCGTCGAGGGCGCTGCCGCGTTTCGACTGATACATCTCCTGCAGGTTCTGCATGGTCGTCTCCTGTCGTTTTTGTGTGATGCGCTGATGCTTTCCAGCATAGCAAACTACCTGCGGAAGATGACAGGGACCTGACAGCCTATGCTAGAGTGAAACAGTTTTAAATCGACAACTATTACAAGCGGAGATCGTATGAAAAGGGTGACTGGGATAGGCGGCATTTTCTTCAACGCGAAGGACCCGGCGACGATGCGCGCCTGGTACAAGCAGCACCTCGGCATCGACGTGATGGACTGGGGCGGCACCGCCTTCAGCTGGAGCGACGACGAGGGCAAGCCGACCGGCGGCATGACGGTCTGGTCGATCAACGGGGCCGACACCACGCTCTACGACCCCAGCAAGTCCACCTTCATGATCAACTACCGCGTGGCCGACCTGGCCGCGCTGCTGCAGGCTCTGCGCGAGGAGGGCTGCCAGGTGCTGGACAAGCTTGAAGATGGGGAATACGGCAAGTTCGGCTGGGTCATCGACCCCGAAGGCAACAAGGTCGAGCTGTGGGAGCCGCCGCCGGGGCAGTAAGCCTTCACGCCGGGGGAGGACAGGCGCGCGCCCTCCGCCCCCGCAGCGGCCGATAATGGACTCATCCAGCTTAACGAGGTGAGCCATGAGACAGTTCCTCATCCCCGGCGCCATGGCGCTGTCCGCGCTGCTTGCCGGCACGGCCGCCCAGGCGCGTCAAACCCAGGCGCAGCCGCAAGTCCAAACCCCACAGCAAACCCAGCAGGCAAACCAGGCCCGCCAGCAGGCCGAATCCTTCCTGCGCAAGGAGGAATCCGCCGCCACCGGGCGCCAGACCCAGAGCACCGACCGCGCCAACCAGGACGCCACCGTCGCCGACGAAGCCGCCGGCCACAGCGATGCCGCCCGGCCCGCGCGCAGCACGAGCCCTAACGCGCTCCCGCCATCCACGCGGCCGAGCGGCAGTACGCAGGTGCCCAGCTACGGCCCGGTACTGAACCCGCGCCAGCCGCAGGCCGCCGATCCGGCGCGCAAGGACCCGGCCGAGGTCCACGACGAGACCGACAGCCTGACGCGCGAGGCGCCGCCCCCGCAGTCGCAGCCGCCATCGCAGCAGCCGAAGCCGAAGCAGCAGAAGCAGGCCAGGCAGGCCCCGCGCCGGCGCGAAGCCTGGCAGCCGGCGGGTCCGCTGGCGCCGCGTCCGCTGAGCGGCAACGAGGCCGCGGCGATCGGTTATGGCGCCGTCCCGGTGCCGGCGCCGGCCCAGGCGCCCCAGCCGGTGCTGCCGAGTACGACGCTGCTGAATTCCTGCGTCGGCGGCGCCTGCCGCGATGCTGCCGGCGCCACCTACAACCTCGGCACCACCGGGTCCGGCGTCAACAGCGCGGGACGGCCATGCACCCGTAATGGCGCGACCGTCCAGTGCTTGTAAACATGGCGTTGCGGGCTGAAGCTCGCTACAATCCGGGAGTTGACGTTTACGTAAACGTTAGAACCATCCAATACCCGGAGGAGACAGCAGCATGCAGATTCAGAACAATGTATTCATCGTCACCGGCGGCGCGTCGGGCCTGGGCGCCGCCACCGCGCGCATGATCGTGGACGCCGGCGGCATGGTCGTGCTGGCCGATGTGCAGGCGGAAGCCGGCGAGAAGCTGGCCGCCGAGCTGGGCGCCGGCAAGGCCCGTTTCGTGAAGTGCGACGTGACCTCGGAAGCAGATGGCATGGCCGTGGTCGAAGCGGCCACCGCCATGGGCACGGTCCGCGGCCTGGTCAACTGCGCCGGCGTGGCGCCGGCCATCAAGACCGTCGGCAAGGACGGCCCGCACCCGCTGGACGCCTTCCAGCGCGCGATCAACATCAACCTGGTCGGCACCTTCAACATGTGCCGCCTGGCGGCCGACGCCATGGGCAAGACCGAAGGCCTGGAGCACGGCGAGCGCGGCGTGATCATCAACACCGCCTCGGTTGCGGCCTTCGACGGCCAGATCGGCCAGGCCGCCTATGGCGCCTCGAAGGCCGGCGTGGCAGGCATGACGCTGCCGATGGCGCGCGACCTGTCGCGCAGCGGCATTCGCGTGATGACCATCGCCCCGGGCATCTTCGAGACCCCGATGCTGATGGGCATGCCGCAGGAAGTGCGCGACGCGCTCGGCAAGATGGTCCCGTTCCCCCAGCGTCTGGGCATGCCGGGCGAATACGCCCACCTGGCGAAGACCATCATCGAAAACACGATGCTGAACGGCGAAACCATCCGCCTGGATGGCGCGATCCGCATGCAGCCGAAGTAAGCCTGCATGTGAGCGCTTTGCCAATTTAGGGTAGGATGCTCCGTGATATCGGGCGCGCAGGTCGGCCACATCGCCGGCCGCGCGCCCTGTTTTTTCCGGAGAACCGAATGACCCTGAAGCTGCTTGCCCTTGCCGCCGTCCTGGCCGGCACCCAGATCCAAGTCCCCGTCCTCGCCCAGGACTCGCTCCAGAAATCCCCCGAGGCCGGCACCGGTTTCACCGAAAAAGCCGGCTGGGCCGCGCGCAAGTACATGGTCGCGGCCGCCAATCCGCTGGCGGTCGAGGCGGGTTACGAAATGCTGAAGCAGGGCGGCACGGCAATCGACGCCGGCATCGCGTCCCAGCTGGTGCTGACCCTGGTCGAGCCGCAGTCGTCCGGCATCGGCGGCGGCGCCTTCCTGATGTATTACGACGGCAAGAAGGTGCAGGCCTACGACGGCCGCGAGACCGCGCCTTCAAAGGCCGACGAGCACCTGTTCCAGCATCCGGATGGCACGCCGCTGTCGCGCACCGAGGGTATCGTCGGCGGCCGTTCTACCGGCGCGCCGGGCGTGCTGCGCATGATGGAACTGGCCCACCGCCAGCACGGCAAGCTGCCCTGGAAGACCCTGTTCGGGCCGGCAATCCGCCTGTCCGAGAACGGTTTCAAGGTCAGCCCGCGCCTGAACGGCCTGCTGGCCTGGGATCCCTACATCCGCAAGGACCCGGCCGCGCGCGCCTATTTTTACGGCCCGGACGGCAAGCCGCGTCCGGTCGGCTATCTGCTGAAGAACCCGGAGCTGGCCAAGACCCTGCGCGAGATCGCCGAGGGCGGCGCCGAGGTCTTCTATAAAGGCCGGATCGCGCGCGACATCGAGGCCAAGGTCAGGAGCCACCCGACCAATCCGGGCCTGCTCACCGCCGCCGACATCGCCGCCTATCAGCCCAAGCTGCGCGAGCCGGTCTGCAACGATTACCGCAGCTACACCGTGTGCGGTATGCCGCCGCCGTCCTCGGGCGGCATCGCCGTGGCCCAGATGCTGGGCATGTTCGAGACCCGCGACATGAAGGCGCTGGCGCCAAGCAAGGGCATCCCGGGCGCCGACGCGGTGCACGTGTTCTCGGAAGTCGGGCGCCTGGCCTATGCCGACCGCGACCGCTACGCCGCCGACACCGACTTCGTGCCGCTGCCGGGTCGCGGCATCCCGGCCCTGCTGGACAAGAACTACCTGGCCAGGCGCGCCAGCCTGATCGGGCCGCGCTCGATGGGCAAGGCAGAAGCCGGCAACCCGCCGGGTGTCGAGACCGCCTGGAACTGGGGCCTGGACAATTCGATCGAAGCCCACTCGACCTCGCACATCGTGGCGGTCGACCAGTACGGCGCCGGCCTGTCGATGACCACCAGCGTCGAGGATGCCTTCGGCTCGCGCCAGATGGTCGACGGCTTCATCCTCAACAACCAGCTGACCGACTTTTCCTTCGACTCGAAGGATGCCAGCGGCCCGATCGCCAACCGCGTCGAGCCGGGCAAGCGGCCGCGCAGCGCGATGAGCCCGACCATCGTCTTCGACAAGAAGACCGGCCGCTTCGTCGAGGCGATCGGTTCGCCGGGCGGCCCGCTGATCATCAACTACGTGGCCAAGGTCCTGGTCGGCACCCTCGACTGGGGCCTGAACATGCAGGAGGCGATCGCCTTGCCGAACTTCGGCAGCCGCAACGGTCCGACCGAGCTCGAAGCAGGGCGCTTCCCCTCCGCGACCATCGAGCAGTTGAAGGCCCGCGGGCATGCCATCCGCATCGGCGAACAGACCTCCGGCCTGCAGGGCATCGAGCGCATGGATATCCATGGCGTGTCGCTGTGGTTCGGCGGCGCCGATCCGCGCCGCGAAGGTGTGGCAAAAGGCGACTAAAGCGATGGCAAAAGACTAATTATTCCACTCGGTAGGGTCAGAGTTTGTTACTCTTGCCGAGTGGATATTAAACAAGACTTCATGGGGCGCTTGCTGCAGCGCCTTTGCTCGTTGCTGGTGCTTGCGCTGGCCTGCCTGCTGGGCGGGTCGGCGCTCGCCGCGCCGGCGCCGACCCTGCGCTTCGAGCACCTGTCCGTGGAGGACGGCCTGGCCCAGGAATCGGTGCTGGCGATCGTCCAAGACCGCGACGGTTTCATGTGGTTCGGCACCCAGTCGGGCCTGTCGCGCTACGACGGCTATCGCTTCACCAATTTCCGCAACGTGGTCGGCGATCCGACGTCGCTGCCCAACAACTGGGTGCGCGTGCTGTATGCCGACCGCAAGGGAAGGCTGTGGATCGGCACCGACGGCGGCCTTGCGCTCTACCATCCGGAGAGCGGCAGCTTTTCGAATTATCTTCCCGACGAGCCGGCCAAGCGCGGCAACGGCAACCGCCACATCCGCGCCATCGCTGACGACGGCAAGGAAGGGCTGTGGCTGGCCACCGGCGACGGCCTGCAGCACTTCGACATCGCCACCAAGCGCTTCGCCACCTGGCACCACGTGCCCGGCGTGACCGACAGCCTGGTTTCCGACAAGCTGACTTCGCTGGCGCTGGCGCCGGACGGCCGCCTGTGGATCGGCAGCATGAGCGGGCTGGACAGCCTGGCGCCGGACCTGATGCGCTTCAGCCACCACCCGTCCCCGCAGGGCGGCAAGTTCGACGCGGTGCAGACCCTGCTGCTGGATGCCAGCAAGCGCCTGTGGATCGGCAGCCTGGCCGGCCTCGAGCGCCGCGCGCTGGACCAGCCGGACAGCGTCACCCGCTTCGACGAGGCGGAAGGCATGCCGCACGGCGATATCGGCATTCTGTACCAGGACGCCCAGCGCCAGGTCTGGGTCGGCACCCACGACCGCGGCCTGTACCGCTGGCTGCCCGCGGCCAGCCGCTTCGAGCATTATCCGCACCGCATCACCGACCAGTACAGCCTGGGCGACAACCAGGTCTCGGCCCTGTACGGCGACCGGGTCGGCACCTTCTGGGTCGGCACCTGGTCCAACGGCGTCTCGCGCGCCGACCTCGGCGGCGGCGGCTTCGCCCGCATCAAGCGCGGCCCGGACCTGCCTGCCACGCTCAACGACAACAAGGTGCGCGGCATCGCCTGGGACGGCGCCGGCAAGCTGTGGCTGGCCAGCAGCGGTGGCCTGCATCATTTCGATCCGGCGACAGGGCAGGAGAAGACCTACCGCCTGGCGGCCGGGTCCGACGCGGCCTCGGAAACCACGGCCTACGCGGTGGCCCCGGCGCCGGACGGCACGCTGTGGGTGGGCGCGCAGAACGGCCTGATCCGCTTCGACCCGAAGAGCGGCCGGATGACCCGCCGCCAGCTGGTGCCGGGCGACGTCGACGCCAACTACGTGCGCAACCTGATGCTGGCGCACGACGGCATGCTGTGGATCGCCACCCGCGGTGGCCTGCACAGTCTCGACCCCAGGACCGGCAAGCTGAGCACCTGGCAGCACGATCCGGCGGTGGGCGCGAGCCTGGCCGACAACGTGGTGCGGCCGATGCTGGAAGACCGCGAAGGCCGGCTGTGGATCGGCACCTTCGACGGCCTCGACCTGCTCGACCGCGCGACCGGCAAGTTCCGCCACTTCCGCCACGATCCGAACGACCCCACCAGCCTCAGTCACGACGAGGTCCATTACCTGATGGAGGACCGCCACGGCACCCTGTGGGTCGGCACCGCGGTCGGCGTGAACAAGATGGTGATCGGCAGCGACGGCACCCCGCGCTTCCAGCGCTACACCAGCGCCGACGGCCTGGTCGACGATGCGGTGGCGGCGATGCTGGAAGACCAGGACGGCCAGATCTGGGTCAGCACCTCCAGCAATATCGCGCGGCTGGACCCGGTCAGCGGCAGCTGGCGCCTCTACGACGCCGCCGACGGCACCATCGAGGGCGCCTATTTCGACGCATCATGCCTGCGCGCGCCCGACGGCACGCTGTACTTCGGCGGCATGAACGGCATCACCGCCTTCCATCCGCGCGCGCTGCACGACAACCTGATCGCGCCGCGCGCCGTGATCACCGGCCTGCGCATCTTTGGCGAGCCGGTGCAGAAGCGCCATCCGGGCCTGGTCTCGTGGCCGATCGAACGCGCGGCCGGGATCACGCTGTCCGCGTCGGACGCCGTGTTCTCGCTGGAGTTCTCGGCGCTGCATTTCGCGGCGCCGCAGCGCAACCGCTTCGCCTACCGCCTGGCCGGCTTCGACCAGGACTGGACCGCCGCCGACGCCGGCAAGCGCTTCGCCACCTACACCAACCTCGACCCGGGCCACTACACCTTCCAGGTGCGCGCCGCCAACAAGGACGGGGTCTGGAGCGATGCCCCGGCCAGTTTCGAGATCACGGTGCTGCCGCCGTACTGGAAGACCTGGTGGTTCCGCGCCCTGGTCGCGCTGCTGGTGGTGGGCATCGGCTACGGCATCTTCCGCATCCGCGTGGACGGACTGCGGCGCCAGAAGGACCAGCTCGAGGTCCAGGTCAGCGCCCGTACCGAGCGCATCGAGCAGCAGAACCGCCTGCTCGAGCACCAGACCGCCGAGCTGCGCGAGCAGCAGCGCCAGGTGCGCCGCCGTACCGACGAGCTGGCGCGCGCCAACGGCGCCCTGCAGGAAAACGAGGAGCGCCTGTACCAGGCCAAGCGGCGCGCCGAAGATGCGACGCGCCAGAAGTCCGAGTTCCTGGCCAACATGAGCCACGAGATGCGCACCCCGCTGGCCGGCGTGATCGGCATGCTCGGCTTTGCGCTGCGCGACGGCCAGCTGAAGGATTCCACGCGCGAGCAGATCCTGCGCGGCCAGGCCAACGCCCAGTCGCTGCTGGCGATCATCAACGACCTGCTGGACTTCTCGAAGATCGAGGCCGGCAAGCTGACCATCGAGAACATCGACTTCGCCCTCGATGAAAGCATTGGCCACGTCGTGACCCTGTTCGAAGAGCAGGCCGGCGCCCACAGCGTGGGCTTCGCGGTCCACCTCGACCAGGACCTGCCGCGCTTCGTGGTGGGCGATCCGACCCGCCTGCGCCAGGTGCTGGTCAACCTGGTCGGCAATGCGTTCAAGTTCACCGAGAACGGCACCGTCACGGTGCGGGTCGAGCGCCGCCCGGAAGACCAGACGGACGCCCAGGGCCGCAACATGATCCGCTTCTCGGTCGAGGACACTGGCATCGGCATCGAGCCGGATGCGCTGCCGCGCCTGTTCCAGCAGTTCGAGCAGGCCGACGCCACCACCACCCGCCGCTACGGCGGCACCGGCCTGGGCCTGGCGATCTGCCGCCAGCTGGTGGAGCTGATGGGCGGGGCTATCGGCGCCGCCAGCACGCCGGGCGAAGGCTCGACCTTCAGCTTCGTGCTGCCGCTGGCCGACGGCGTACAGCCGCCGGTGGTGGAGCAGGTGCCGCTCGAGCCGCATACGCACCGCCTGCGCGTGCTGTGCGCCGAGGATTACCCGACCAACCAGATCATCGTGCGCACCATGCTGGAAGAGCTGGGCCACCAGGTGGACGTGGTCGACAACGGCGCGCTTGCCGTGGCGGCCTGCGCGCGCACCCGCTACGACCTGATCCTGATGGACGGCCGCATGCCGGAGATGGACGGCGCCACCGCCACCCGCCTGATCCGCGCCGGCGGCCCGATCGAGGCCCCGGTGCTGGACCAGAGCCTGATGATCGTGGCCCTGACCGCCAACGCCAGCGAGGAAGACCGCTCGCGCTACCTGGCCTGCGGCATGGACGCCTTCCTCACCAAGCCGATCGACGACGCCCATCTGCACTTCCACCTGAGCCGCGCGATCGAGCGCCAGCTGCAACGCGGCATCGCGCTGCAGCCCATGGTGCCGCCTGAAGTGCGCGGCCCGGCCATGCCGAGCACGGCCGACCTCGATGCGATGTTCGGTGTGGTCAGCGGCCCGCCGGCCTCGCCGCAGGCGCCGGACGTGCCGCCGCGCTACGGCCGCCGCGCCACCGACCTGAAGGGGCGGATGCGCGCCGCCTTCGCCGCCGACCTGCCGCGCCGCCGCGGCGAGCTCGATGCGGCGCTGGCGGCCGGCGACCTCGACACCTGCGGCCGCTTGCTGCACGGCATGCGGGGCAGCGCCGGCTACCTCGGTGAAGCCGAGCTGCACCAGCTTTGTACCGAACTCGAGCGCGACGCCGACAACGGCCGCCTGGACCAGCTCAAGACGCGCCTGCCCAGGTTATTGAACATGCTGGCCCGTTTCGAAGAAACCACAGCCTAAATCGTGCGCACCGGCGTGCTCTGTATAATTTGCTTCATAACAATAGTGAGATCGGCGGAGGCGCGGTGAAAGTTCTGATAGTCGATGACGACGTGGTATCGCGCATGATGCTGATGCACATGATCGACAGCGCCGGCAGCTACGACGTGCTGGAAGCCGAGGACGGCGAGGAAGCCTGGCAGCATCTCGACACCGGCGCGCGCCCGGCGATGCTGTTCTGCGATTTGCGCATGCCGCGCCTGTCCGGCATGGAGCTGCTGGCCCGGGTCAAGGCCGACGAGCGCTTTGCCGGGCTGCCTTTCGTGCTGGTCTCGGCGGCCGCCGACGGCGCCACCATGGAGCAGGCGCTCGGCCTGGGCGCCAACGGCTACATCGTCAAGCCCTTCGACGGCGACAAGGTGCGCGGTTTCCTCGACGGCCTGGCCAGGGCTGAGGAAAGCCCGGACGAAAGCCCGGAGGCCACCCTGCGCCGCCTGGGCATCGACGCCGGCCGCCTGCTGCTCTACCTGGGCGGCCTGCACCGCCAGCTGGCCGGCGCCGGCGCCGATCTCGCGCAGATGCTGGCGGCCGGCCAGCCCGACCCCGTGCGCGCCCACCTGGGGCGGCTGGCCGAAGGCTGCCGCACGCTCGGCCTGCTGCGGGCCGCCGCCGCGCTCGAGACCCAGGCCGCCTTGCCGCTGACCGCCGCGGCCACCGCCAGTGTGCTCGAGTCCGCCTGCGCCGCGGTGCTGCGCCAGCTCGAGGCGGCACGGCGCCTGGCGCCGCTCTAGCGCGCGTCACCGCACAGACCGCTTTTGGCAGGCTGTGCCAATTGCGCGCCGTCCGGAAGTAATTTCTTATTACAATTACCCGGATGAGTGTTTTTCCATGGACAGTACGGTGAACGATTCCCTCGGCTTTCTCACGGGCGGCGGCCTGATGGGGGAGCGCATCGCCGGGCATGACTGGTCGGCAACAAGCCTGGGCCCGATGTCGGCCTGGCCGGCAGCCCTGCGCACGACGTTGGGCACGGTTCTCAGTTCCCGGTTCCCGACCTATATGTGCTGGGGTCCCGAGCTGATCGGTTTCTACAATGACGCCTACCTGCCCATCCTGGGCATGAAGGAGGCGCTCGGCCTGCCGTTCCGCGAGGCCTGGAGCGAAGCCTGGGGCACGGTCGGCCCGATCGCCGAACGTGCCTACGCCGGCGAAGCCAGCTACTACGAAGATCTGCCGGTGACCAGCGAGCGCCTCGGTTACCCGGAGCAGCACCATTACACCTTTTCCTACAGCCCCGTGCGCGACGAGCAGGGCCGCGTGGGCGGCATCCTGTGCACCGTGTTCGAGACCACGCACAAGGTCAAGGCGATCGGCGAGCTGCGCGAGCTGAACGAAAACCTGAGCCACCAGGTGGCCGCGCACGCCGCCGACCGCGACCGCCTGTGGCGTATCTCCCCGGACGTGATGGCGGCGGCGTCGCTGGCGACCGGGCGCTTCCTGACCGTCAACCCGGCCTTCACCGAGAGCTTCGGCTGGACCGCCGAGGAAGCGACCACCCGGCCCTTCATGGACATGGTCCACCCGGACGAGCGCGAGGACGTGGCGCGCCACATGCTGATCCTGGCCGGGGGCACGCCCCTGGTCAACTACGAGACCCGGGTGCTGCACAAGGACGGCTCCTGCCGCTGGGTGCAGTGGACGATCTCGCCGGAAGGGGAGCTGCTGTACGGCGTGGCGCGCGACATCACGGCCGAGAAGCAGCAGGCCGACGCCCTGCGCCAGGCCGAGGACGCGCTGCGCCAGTCGCAGAAGATGGAAGCGGTGGGCCAGCTGACCGGCGGCCTGGCGCACGACTTCAACAACATGCTGGCGGGCGTGGCGGGCCACCTGGAGCTGATGAAACTGCGCCTGCGAATGGGCCAGACCGGCGACCTGCCGGCGCGCATCGACGCCGCACTCGGCGTGACCCAGCGCGCGGCCGCCCTGACGCACCGCCTGCTGGCGTTCTCGCGCCGCCAGGCGCTGGATCCGAAGCCGACCAGCGTGAACGCCCTCGTGGAGTCGATGACCGACCTGGTCAAGCGCTCGGCCGGTCCCGCGATCACCCTGCGCACCCAGCTGCAGGCGGCGCTGTGGACCACGCTGTGCGACCCCAACCAGCTCGAGAGCGCGCTGCTGAACCTGGCCAACAATGCGCGCGACGCCATGCCGGAAGGCGGCGCCATCGTCATCGAGACCGAGAACGCCGTCATCGCGCCGCTGCAGGCAGGCCGCTACGGCGACCTGAAGCCGGGCGAATACGTGCTGGTGACGGTGCGCGACAGCGGCGCCGGCATGCCGCCGGACGTGCTGGCGCGCGCTTTCGACCCCTTCTTCACGACCAAGCCGATGGGGCGGGGCACCGGCCTCGGGCTGTCGATGGTATACGGCTTCGCGCGCCAGTCGGGCGGCCATGTGCGCATCGATTCGATCCCGGGGCAAGGCACCGAAGTGCGCCTGCTGCTGCCGCGCCTGGTGGCCGAGATGCCGGCGCCGCAGGCCGTGGACGGCGACGCGCCGCTGCCGGCCGCCTGCCGCAAGGGCACCGTGCTGGTGGTCGACGACGAAGCCGACATCCGCAACGTGATGGCCGAAGTCCTGCGCCTGCAGGGCTATACGGTAATGGAAGCGGCCGACGCCCCGCAAGCCCTGCGCCAGCTGCAGGAACGGGGCCAGGAGCGCGGCCGCAGCGGCCGCCCGGACATGCTGGTGACCGACGTCGGCCTGCCGAACGGCATGAACGGCCGCCAGCTGGCCGACCAGGTGCGCATGCTGTGGCCGCAGATCCCGGTGCTGCTGGTGACCGGCTACGCCGAAAGCACGGTAATGCGCAACGAGAGCCTGCCGGCGCAGATGGAGCTGCTGACCAAGCCCTTCGCCATGACGGCGCTGGCGGCCAAGGTCGGGGCGATGCTGGGCGCGTGCGCGGGCACCGCTGCGGGCGCTGCTGCCGGCGTGGCCCAGGCCGCGGATACCGGCGCGGCCGACGAGGTGCCCGCCTGAGCGGACCTGCCCAGCCGCCGGCGCGCAGCATCCTGTTTTCGGCGGCAATGGTGCGCGCGCTGCTGGCCGGCGCCAAGACCCAGACCCGGCGCGCCCTGCGATTCCCCGAGGATGCCGCGCGCAATCGCTTCGGCCGGCCCGGCGACCTCCTGTGGGTGCGTGAGACTTTCTTTGCTTACGGCCGCTGGGACATCCGCTTCAATCTTCGCAAGCAGCATGCCGAATGGTTCTTTACCGACATGACGCAGGCCGCCGGTTACGCCTGGCGTTATGCGGCGGACGACGGGCAGGGCGCCGACCCGCACGCGCGGCGCGAAGCCGGGGCGGCGCCGGCCTGGCACAAGCGTCCGGCACTGTTCATGCCGCGGGCGGCGAGCCGGATCCTGCTGGAGATCGTCGGCGTCAGGGTGGAGCGCTTGCAGGAGATCGGCGTGGCGGATGCGCTGGCGGAGGGGCTGCCGCCGGGAGCGGAGGACGATCCGGTCGGGGCTTATCGTGGCGTGTGGGAGGGAATCAACGGGCCGGGGAGTTGGGAGGCGAATCCGCTGGTGTGGGTGGTGGCGTTTGCACAAATACCACTTGCCGGACGCCCGAGTCGGAATATATGATCCGTATATGGAACATATATTGAGGATATAAAATGGGCATCGTGAACATCGAAGAGGATCTGCACGACCAGATCCGCAAGGCGAGCGGCGTATCCTGCCGCTCGATCAACGCGCAGGCCGCCTTCTGGGTCCGGATCGGCATGCTCGCCGAGCTGAACCCGACCCTGAGCTTCAATGAGATCATGGCGCGCGAGCTGCGCGCGGCCGGGGTGGTGACGCCGCATCTCAAGGTGGCGGGATCATGACCAAGCGGCCGGAAGAGATCGTCCTGATGGCGGAGGCGGGCCGCCTGCTGGCAAGCGTGTTCGGCTACCTGGACCGTCTGCAGCTGATCGGCATGTCGACCATGGCCGTCAACGACCTGGTCGACGCCTATATCGTGGACACGCTCAAGTCGCGCCCGGCCAGCAAGGGCCAGTACGGCTATGCCTACGCGCTGAATTCGTCGCGCAACAATGTCGTGTGCCACGGCGTGCCGTCGCCGGCCGAGATTCTGAAAAGCGGGGACATCGTCAACTTCGACATCACCCTGGAAAAGAACGGCTACATTGCCGATTCCAGCAAGACCTATCTGGTGGGCGAGGTGTCGCCGCTGGCCAAACGCCTGGTGCAGGTGACCTACGAAGCCATGTGGAAGGGCATCAAGGCCGTGCGTCCCGGTGCGCGGCTGGGCGACGTCGGGCATGCGATCGAGCGGCATGCGCGCAGGCACGGCTATGCGGTGGTCAGGGAGTATTGCGGGCACGGCATCGGCCGCGAAATGCATGAGGAGCCGCAGGTCCTGCATTGGGGCAAACCGCAGACGGGCCTGATGCTGCGCGAAGGCATGGTGTTCACCATCGAGCCCATGCTGAACCAGGGCCGGCATGCGGTGCGGACCGAGGACGATGGCTGGACGGTGGTGACGCGCGACGGGCAATTGTCCGCGCAGTTCGAGCATACCGTGGCGGTGACCCGGCATGGGGTGCGGGTGCTGACCTTGCGGGCAGATGAAAGAGTGGTCCCCCCGACAGGAATCGAACCTGTATCTCACGCTTAGGAGGCGCGCGTACTATCCATTGTACTACGGGGAGGACTCTGCGATTCGGCGAGCGGACCCTGCAAAACAGGCCGGGATCGTGAACCGCCCGCAATTATAGCCGAGGATTGGCGGTATATTGGAAGTGTGGGCTCGGTAGTCGGTACAATGCGCCTTTCTTTCATTGCCGCACACGATCATGGCTGTCATCTCCCTATCCTCCGCGCAACTGGCTTTTGGCCACGTCGCACTGCTCGACCACGCCGACTTCTCCATCGAGGCCGGCGAGCGCGTCGGTCTCATCGGCCGCAACGGCACCGGCAAATCCTCGCTGTTGAAAATCATTTCCGGCCGCTCGAAGCTGGACGATGGCCTGCTGGTCATGCAGCAGGGCATCAAGATCGCCTACGTCGAGCAGGAGCCGAGCTTCGATCCTGCCATGACCGTGTTCGATGCCGTCGCCGGCGGCATGGGCGAGCAGAAGGCGATGCTGGCCGAGTACGAGGCGCTGACCGGGCAGTTCGGGCAGGGTGATGACGAGGCGCTGATGGAGCGCATGCACGAGCTGCAGGTCAAGCTCGACGCCACCGATGCCTGGAGCCTCGATAACAAGGTCGAGACCACGCTGGGCCGCCTCGGCCTCAACGGCGAGGCCCAGATGGGCACGCTGTCGGGCGGCATGCAGAAGCGCGTCGCGCTGGCGGTGGCGCTGGTGTCCGCGCCGGACGTACTGCTGCTGGACGAGCCGACCAACCACCTCGACTTCACCTCGATCCAGTGGCTGGAAGGCCTGCTGCGCGAATACCGCGGCTCGGTGCTGTTCATCACCCACGACCGGCGCTTCCTGGATAATGTCGCCACCCGCATCATCGAACTCGACCGTGGACGCCTGCTGTCCTTCCCGGGCAACTTCAGCAAGTACCAGGAGCGCAAGAAGGAACTGCTGGCGATCGAGGAAATCGAGAACGCCAAGTTCGACAAGGTGCTGGCCCAGGAAGAAGTCTGGATCCGCAAGGGCGTGCAGGCACGCCGTACCCGCGACGAAGGCCGCGTGCGCCGCCTGGAAGCGCTGCGCCTGGAACGTGCGGCGCGCCGCGACCAGCAGGGGCAGGTCAAGCTCGACGTCGGTAGCGGCGAACGCTCCGGCAAGATCGTGGCGGAACTGGAAAACGTCGCCAAGTCCTACGGGAACAAGGTGATCATCGAAGGTTTCAGCGGCATCGTGCTGCGCGGCGACAAGGTCGGCCTGATTGGTCCGAACGGCGCCGGCAAGACGACTTTGCTGAAGATCATCCTCGGCGAGGAAACGGCCGACAGCGGCATGGTCAAGCTCGGCACCAAGCTGAACGTCGCCTACTTCGACCAGATGCGGGCCCAGCTGAACGAAGAAGCCTCGCTGGCCGACACCATCTCTCCGGGCAGCGACTGGGTCGAAGTCAACGGCCAGCGCAAGCACGTGATGAGCTACCTGGGCGACTTCCTGTTCGCGCCGGAGCGTGCGCGTTCGCCGGTGAAATCGCTGTCCGGCGGCGAGCGCAACCGCCTGCTGCTGGCGCGCCTGTTCGCCAAGCCGGCCAACTGCCTGGTGCTGGACGAGCCGACCAACGACCTCGACATCGATACGCTGGAACTGCTGGAAGAACTGCTGGCCGAGTACAGCGGCACGGTCTTCCTCGTCAGCCACGACCGTACCTTCCTGGACAACGTCGTGACCGAGGTGATCGTTTCCGAAGGGCAGGGCATGTGGCGCGAATACGTCGGCGGCTACAGCGATTGGGAGCGCGTGAAAGCCGAGGCGGCGAAGGCGCCGGCGGCGGCCCCGATGCCTGCTGTAAAGACGACTTCGCCCAAAACGAATGAAATGTCATCCAGCGCACAGAACGCGTCCAGCAAGAAGGTAAAGTTGAGCTACAAGGAACAGCGCGAGCTGGAGGAACTCCCACAGTTCATCGCCAGTCTTGAAGACGAGCAGTCGGCGATCACGGCCCAGCTGAATGCGCCAGACTTTTACAAGACCAATCCCGCCGATGCGCGCAGAATCAACGCACGTTTTGCGGAGATCGAGGACTTGCTGCTTGATACCCTGGATCGCTGGGAGCGCCTCGAGGCGCGCGCCAGGGGGGAGTAGCCATGTTTTGAAGAGCCTCGAGAAACCGTAGCGAGCGGCAGCCATGCTGGTCGAGAAGCGCAGCTGTACGGAGGTACAGCGAGCATCGCAGACCGGCAGGGCAACGCGCAGTAGGTTCATCGAGGTTCTTTGCAGGCCAGGCCTGCTGATGGAGAGACATGACCGAACATGACGACCGCATCGCTCCACCCGCCGCGGCAGCCCTGCCGGCCGATGCGCCCATGTTCAACCGTGCGGCCTGGGCCCGCATCCTGCCTTTCGCGGCCTACCTGTTCTTCATCGTCGCCGGCGACGTCCTCGAACGCCTGGGCGTCGCACCTTCCGTCCTGCTCTGGCTCTACCCCCTCAAGATCGCAGCCGTCGCGCTGCTGCTGGCGCTGTTCTGGCGCCAGTATCACGAACTCCGTCCTCTCCGCCTTTCCGCCACCCAGGCGCTGACCGCGCTCGCCACCGGCGTGGTGGTGCTGGTCCTGTGGGTCAGCCTGAACGCCGACTGGATGATCATCGGCTCTCCCTCCGGCTTCGATCCGCAGCGCCAGGGCCGGATCGACTGGCTGCTGGTGGCGATCCGCATCTTCGGTGCGGCCCTGGTCGTGCCCCTGATGGAAGAATTGTTCTGGCGCTCCTTCCTGATGCGCTGGATTGTCGCACCCGATTTCGAGTCGGTTGAGCCATCTCAACTTGCCTTCAAAAGCTTCATCATCACCGTCCTGCTGTTCGGCTTCGAGCATAACCTGTGGCTGGCCGGCATCGTCGCGGGCGCGGCCTACAGCTTGCTGTACATGCGCCACCGCACGCTGTGGTCGCCAATCCTCGCGCATGCCGTCACCAACGGCTTGCTGGGACTCTGGGTCGTCCGGACCGGCAACTGGTCGTATTGGTAGTTCCGTCCAGCGCATTTAACTTTAAGAAGACAAACAATCATGTTGAATTCCCGCGTGCGTCCCCTTGCTCTGCTGATCCTGTCCGCCTTCGCCGCCATCCCGGCCGGGGCCGGCCCCAACGATGCGCTGCATGTGTATGGCGGCGTTGCTTACGGCCACGACGACAACCTGCTGCGCATTCCCGACGGCCGGCCCGCGTTCGACAACACCCGCGCCGATTCCTGGTGGACGCGTGAAGGCGGTCTGATCTTCGACAAGACTTACAGCCGCCAGCGCATCACGCTCGTGGCCAAGCTGTCGAAGACCAACTTCGACCACTTCAAGCAGCTCGACTACGATGGCAAGGATTTGCAGGCCAACTGGGCATGGCAGCTGGGCAATCACCTGGAAGGCAGGATCGGCACCACGATGCAGCAGGTGCTGGCGCCGTACACCGATTTCAGCAGCAGCGAACGCAACCTGCGCCGCGTGCACAGCAGCTATGCCGAAGGCGCGTGGCGCTTCCATTCGGCGTGGCGGGTGCGCGCCGGCTTCCAGACCGACAAGTACACCTATGAGGCCATCAGCAACCGCTTCAACAACCGCACCGAGGACGCCAGCGAGCTCGAGCTCGACTACCTGCCGCGCAGCGGCAGCACGGTGGGCCTGGTGGCGCGCCACGTGAAGGGCAAGTATCCGTTCCCGCGCCCGACCGGTCCCTTCACCTTCAACGACAGCTTCACCCAGGACGAGCTGAAGGCGCGCGTGAAATGGATCGCGACCGGCTCGACCACGCTGAATGCGCTGGTCGGCTACACGCGCCGCAACCAGGCTTCCTTCGGCGAAGGCAGGACCAGCGGCCTGGCCGGCAAGATCGACGCGACCTACCAGCCGCGCGGCAAGATGATCTACACGGCCTCGGTCTGGCGCGACTTCGCCCCGCTGGAGAGCACCCTGGTTAGCTACACCCAGAACACCGGCGCCAAGGTCGGCGCCCAGTGGGACGCGACGGCCAAGATCTCGGTCAATGCCGACGCCATGTATGAGCGCCGCAACTACAGCGCGCGCCGCGAATTCAACGGCTCCGACAACCTGCGCGATTCGGTCCGCACGCAGACCCTGCGCGCGACCTGGCATCCGCGCCCCATGCTGCAGGTGCAGGGCGGGGTCGCGCACCAGACGCGCAGCGGCTCCGCGGCCCTCGGCACTGGCAGCTTCAAGTCGAACAGCGTGACGCTGACGGCCAACGCCCAGTTCTGAGGCTTCTGCAAGGCTCCCATGACGGTCAATGACATACCACTGATATCGTTTTTCCAGCGGGTGCTCGATCCGCTGATCATCATGGGCACGCTGTACCTGTCCGCGCTGGTCTTCCACGAACCGTTCTCGGGCTACATGCTGGTGCTGATGATCCTGGCCTTCTTCATCTCGTCGGCCGTGTACCAGCACATCGATCCCTACCGCACCTGGCGCAGCGGGCGCATGTGGGCCTACGCGCGCGACACCGTGTTCGGCTGGGCCGTGACCCTGGCCGTGCTGTGGTTCCTCGGCTCGTCGAGCGGGCTGAAGTACTTCTACGACGAACGCGTGCTGATCAGCTGGGCGATCGCCACCCCGGCGATCCTGCTGACCAGCCACATCGCGGCGCGCATGGCCAACTCACCGGGCCGCAGCAAGGAAGTGCGCTCGGTGGTGGTGGTCGGCGTCAACGATGTCGGCCTGAAATTCGCGCGCGTGGTCGAGCAGCACCCGAATCTGTTCATGGCGGTGCGCGGCTTCTTCGACGACCGCACCGACGACCGCATTCCTGCCGGCATGCATTATCCGATGCTGGGCAAGACCGGGGAGCTGGCGCAATACGTGCGCGAGCACGGCACCAAGATGATCTTCATCAGCCAGCCGATCTCGGCCCAGCCGCGCATCCGCAAGCTGATCGACGAGCTGCAGGACACCACGGCCTCGGTCTATTTCCTGCCCGACGTCTACATCTTCGACCTGATGCAGGCGCGCTTCGACAACGTCGGCGGCATGCCGGTGATCGCCATCTGCGAGACGCCCTTCATGGGCCTGAACAGCACCATCAAGCGCGCCTCCGACATCGTGCTGGCCTCGCTGATCCTGCTGCTGCTGGCGCCGCTGATGCTGGTGGTGGCCGCCGCCGTACGGATCAGCTCGCCGGGACCGGTGATCTTCCGCCAGCGCCGCTACGGCCTGTATGGCGACGAAATCATCGTCTACAAGTTCCGCTCGATGTCGGTGATGGAAAACGGCGCCGCCGTGACGCAGGCGCAAAAGAACGACGGCCGCGTGACGAAGATCGGCGGCTTCCTGCGCCGCACCTCGCTGGACGAGCTGCCGCAGTTCGTCAACGTGCTGCAGGGACGCATGAGCATCGTCGGCCCGCGCCCGCATGCGGTCGCGCACAACGAGCAATACCGCAAGCTGATCAAAGGCTACATGTTGCGCCACAAGGTCAAGCCGGGCATTACCGGTTGGGCCCAGGTCAATGGCCTGCGTGGTGAAACCGCCACGCTGGACAAGATGGAAGCGCGCATCCAGTACGACCTCGATTACCTGCGCAACTGGTCCCTGTGGCTGGACCTGTGGATCGTATTGAAGACGGTCAAGGTAGTGCTGACGCGCGAGAACGCGTTTTGACCTTAACCGTAACTTAAAGGGGCGCATTCAAACGGATCGGCGCTTGCGGGTCCGGTTGGGCTGCGTAGAATAATTGATGAGAATGCAATATTTTGAAGGGCACGCCAGATCATGAAAAAAGCGCTGATCACGGGAGTGACCGGGCAGGATGGTTCCTATCTCGCCGAGCTGCTGCTCGCCAAGGGCTACGAAGTACACGGGATCAAGCGGCGCGCTTCGCTGTTCAACACCGAGCGCATCGACCACATCTACCAGGATCCCCACGTCGAAAACAAGAATTTCTTCCTGCACTACGGCGACCTGTCGGATACCTCGAACCTGAACCGCATCATGTGCGAGGTCAAGCCGGACGAGGTCTATAACCTGGGCGCGATGAGCCATGTGGCGGTCTCTTTCGAATCGCCGGAATACACGGCCGACGTCGACGGCATCGGCACCCTGCGCCTGCTGGAAGCGATCCGCTTCCTGGGCCTGGAAAAGACGACCCGCTTCTACCAGGCCTCGACCTCCGAGCTCTACGGCCTGGTGCAGGAAACCCCGCAGCGCGAGACCACGCCTTTCTATCCGCGCAGCCCGTATGCGGTGGCCAAGCTCTACGCCTACTGGATCACGGTCAATTACCGCGAAGCCTATGGCATGTATGCCTGCAACGGCATCCTGTTCAACCACGAATCCCCGCGCCGCGGCGAAACCTTCGTCACCCGCAAGATCACCCGCGGCCTGGCGAACATCGCGCAGGGACTGGAGCAGCAGCTCTTCCTCGGCAACCTCGATGCGATGCGCGACTGGGGCCATGCGCGCGACTACGTCGAGATGCAGTGGCTGATGCTGCAGCAGGACAAGCCCGAGGACTACGTGATTGCCACCGGGCGCCAGTACTCCGTGCGCTACTTCGTCGAGCTCGCCGCGCGCGAGCTGGGCATCGAACTCGCCTGGCAGGGCGAGGGCGTGAACGAACGCGGCGTGATCGCTTCCGTCACCGGCGATAAAGCGCCAGGGGTTGTGATAGGGCAACCGATCGTCGCGGTCGATCCTCAATACTTCCGCCCGACGGAGGTCGATACGCTGCTGGGGGACCCGGGCAAGGCGCGCACGCGCCTGGGCTGGGAACCGCGCACCAGTTTCGAAGCGATGGTGCAGGAAATGGTGGCGACCGACCTGGACAAGGCGCGCCGCCACAAGCTGCTGGCATCGCATGGTTACGACGTTGCAATTTCACTGGAGTGAACGTTGACTACTCAGCCCCGGATCTACGTCGCCGGCCATAACGGCCTGGTCGGCTCGGCCATCGTGCGCATCCTGCGTGCGCAAGGCCACACGAATATCGTCACCCGCAGCCACAAGGAACTGGAACTGACCGACCAGGCCCAGGTACGCGAGTTCTTCCGCACCGAGCGCATCGACCAGGTCTACCTGGCCGCGGCGAAAGTGGGCGGCATCCACGCCAACAATACCTATCCGGCGGATTTCATCTACGACAACATGATGGTGCAGGCCAATGTCGTGCACGAAGCGCGCTTCAACGGCGTGCAGAAGCTGCTGTTCCTGGGCTCGTCCTGCATCTATCCGCGCATGGCGCCGCAGCCGATCAAGGAGGAGTACCTGATGAGCGGCATGCTGGAGCCGACCAACGAACCCTATGCGATGGCGAAGATCGCCGGCATCAAGTTGTGCGAAAGCTACAACCGCCAGTACGGCACCGACTACCGCAGCGTGATGCCGACCAATCTCTACGGACCAGGCGACAACTACCACCCGGAAAACAGCCACGTGATCCCGGCCCTGATGCGGCGTTTCCATGAAGCCAGGATGAGCAATGCACCCGAAGTCGTGATCTGGGGCAGCGGCAAGCCGATGCGCGAGTTCCTCTACGTCGACGACATGGCGGCCGCCTGCGTCCACGTGATGAATCTCGACCACGACACCTATGCAAAGCACACCGACCCGATGCACTCGCACATCAACGTCGGCACCGGCGAGGATGTCACCATTGCCGACCTGGCGCGCCTGGTGGGCGACACCGTCGGCTACAGCGGCCGCATCGCCTTCGACACCAGCAAGCCGGACGGCACGCCGCGCAAGCTGCTGGACGTCTCGAAGCTGAAGCAGCTCGGCTGGCAGGCCAGCACGCCACTGCCGGAAGGTCTGAAACGCGCATATGCCGCCTTCGTCGAACTGACGGCAGCGGAACAGAATCGGGCTGCGGCCTGATCCGGCGGGAGCCGCACGCAAGCCTAAGGTTGAGTGTTAGGCGACGAACAGAGCCCCAAGCGTGCGGCACCCAGAATGCATCAGTAGCAGACTGAACAACGGAGACTTTTTGACCTCCCTGCATAAAAAGAGTTCCACCAACCCGAGGAAACTAAAGTGAACATACACCACCTGCCTGCCATGAAAACGACATCTGCTCCCTCCACTCGCAAGCGCGTGCTGTGCGCCGCGCTGATCCTGGTTGCGGCAAGCTTGAGCGCATGCGGCGACAAGGCAAAGGAAAAGAAACCGGGACAAGCCCTGGCCAGCGTCAACGGCGAGGAAGTCACCGTGCTGCAGCTGAACGAGGAGCTGCAGCGCGCCGGCGTCACGGCAGCCCAGCAGGAAACCGCCAGCAAGCAATTGCTGCAGGTCCTGATCGACCGCCAGCTGCTGCAGGAGGCGGCGGCCAAGGAAAACCTGGACCGCGACCCCAAGGTCATGCAGGCGATCGACCGCGCCAAATCGCTGATCATCGCCCAGGCCTATCTGCAAAAACGCGTGGGCAACACGAACAAGCCCACGGCGAAAGAGGTGGAAGACTACTTCAACGCGCATCCCGAATTCTTCTCCAACCGCAAGCAATTCAGCATGAACGAAATCGTGATCGCCGCCAACGACCTCACGCCTGAGGTGCGCGCCGCGGCCGATGGCGCCAAGTCGCTGGAAGAGGTCGCGGTGTGGATGGACGCGCACAAGATCAAGTACGGACGCACCCAGATCACCCGCAGCACCGCCGACGTGCCGCCGCAGCTGTCGTCCAAGCTGCTCGGCATGCCGAAGGGACAGCTGTTCGTGGTCAAGGAAGGCCAGCGCGCGATGTTCATTTCCGTGACCGAGGTCAAGGACGCGCCGGTCACGCTTGCCGTCGCCGGCCCGCAGATCGAACAGTTCCTGGTCAACAAGAAGAACAAGGAACTGGCCAACGCCGAGCTGCAGCGCCTGCGCGCCGACGCCAAGATCGAATACATCAACAAGTCGATGATGCCGGATCCGAAATCCGCGCCGACCCTGCCGGCGGGCGCCGCCCCGACCAGCGCGGTGGCCGGCGCCGAGGCGGCGCCGGTTGCCGACCAGAATGGCGGAGCGCCGGGCGCCGCCACGCCGGCAGGCGCCGGCGCCACCCCGGCGCCAGGGGCCGAGGCGAATACCGACAAGGCAGCGCTGGACCGCGGCGTCGCCGGGCTGAAGTGATACGTTCAACATTGATCAAAAAGAGGGAACAAAAATGAAACGACTCGTACACTGGATGATCGCAGCAACCCTGGCACTCGCCGCCGGCTTTACCAGCGCGGCCGAAGTCGTGCTCGGCCCGGGCGACGTGGTCAAGGCATCGGTCTATGGCAGCCCGGACCTGGCCACCGAGACCCGCGTCTCGGAAGCCGGCAGCATGACTTTCCCGCTGCTGGGCGAAGTGCAGGTCGGCGGCCTGACCACGCAGCAGGCCGAGAAGAAGATCGGCGGGCTGCTGGAGAAGGGCGGCTACCTCAAGAAGGCCCAGGTCAACCTCTTGATCACCACGCTGGCCAGCCAGCAGGTGTCGGTGCTGGGCCAGGTCAACCGGCCGGGCCGCTATCCGATCGAAGGTAAACGCAAGGTGCTCGATCTGCTGGCGATTGCCGGCGGCGCCAACGCAGAAGGAAGCGACATGGTTACCCTGGTGCGCACCCGTAACGGCACCACCACCCGCGAAACCATCGACATCGTCGACATGGTGCGCAAGGGCGAACTGAACCGCGACTACGAAGTGGCCGGCGGCGACATCATCTTCGTCGAGCGCGCCCCGCGCGCCTACATCACCGGCGAAGTGAACCGTCCGGGTCCGTTCCGCATCGAGCGCGCCATGACCGTGCAGCAGGCCCTGTCGGCCGGCGGCGGCCTGACCCCGCGCGGCACCCAGCGCGGCCTGCGCGTGACCCGCAAGGATGCGAGCGGCGTGGCGCATACGATCGACGTGAAGAACGACGACCTGGTCCAGACCGATGATGTAATCACTGTAAAAGAAAGCTGGTTCTAAGGTAATCGAGGCCCCGGCTCGCCGGGGTCTCTTTGTTCCACCCCGTTTTGAAAAAGGTTCAACATGAACGTCCATCAATTCCTGCTGATCTTGCTTGCACGGAAGAAGATCATTCTGACGACCCTGCTGGTCACGGTTGCGCTGGCCCTCGGGGTCAGCCTGATCCAGGCCAAGACCTACAAGGCGACAGCATCCGTTCTGTTGAACTACAAGGGCGTGGATCCGCTGACCGGCCTGACCATGCCGGGCCAGCTGCTGCCTGGCTACATGGCCACCCAGATCGACATCATCAGCAGCAAGAACGTGGCCTTGCGGGTGGTCGATGCGCTGCATCTGGCCAACAGCTCGGCCGTCGTCCAGCAGTTCAACGACGATACCGGCGGCCAGGGCTCGGTGCGCGACTGGCTCGCCGACCTGCTGCTGAAGAAGCTCGAGATCGTGCCTTCGCGCGAATCCTCGGTGGTCGAGATCAGCTTCAAGGGCGCCGATCCCGCCTTCGCGGCGGCGGTCGCCAATGCCTTCGCCGACGAGTACGAGAAGATTTCGGTCCAGCTCAAGACCCAGCCGGCCAAGAAGGCGTCGTCGTATTTCAATGAACAGACCAAGCAGCTGCGCGACAACCTCGAAGCCGCCCAGGCCAGATTGTCCAAATACCAGCAGGAGAAGGGCATCGTCAGCCTGGACAACAACCGCGTCGACGTCGAACTGTCGCGTCTGAACGAACTGTCCGGCCAGCTGGTCCAGGCCCAGACCGCCGCCATGGAAGGCAATTCGCGCCAGGCCGCCGCCGGCTCGGCCCTGACTTCGCCGGACGTGGCCAACAATGCCCTGATCCAGCAAATGCGCGCCAACCTGGCGACCGCCGAAGGCAAGTTCGCCGACACCTCGCAGCGCTACGGCCGCAATCACCCGAGCTATATGGCCGCCAAGGCCGAGCTGGACAAGGTGCGCGGCGAGCTGAACGCCGCCCTCGGCACCGTGTCGCGCAGCGTCGGCGCCAACGCCCAGGTGCTGCGCGCCCGCGAATCCGAACTGCGCACCGCCGTGGCCGAGCAAAAGGCCAAGGTGCTGCAGCTGAACCGCGCCCGCGACGAACTCGGCGTGCTGTTGAAAGATCTCGACAGCGCCCAGCGCGCCTTCGACGCCGCTTCCCAGCGCTTCTCGCAGACCCGCATCGAGGCCCAGTCAGAGCAGTCCGACATCTCCTTGCTGAACCCGGCCGTGCCGCCGACCGAACCGGCAGGCCCGCGCGTGCTGCTGAACACCCTGATCGGCATCCTGGCCGGTACCGTGCTGGGCGTTGGCCTGGCCCTGCTGCTGGAACTGCTGAACCGCCCGGTGCGCTCGCCGGACGACGTCAAGGACATGCTGGGCATTCCGGTGCTCGGCACCATCGAATGGAAGCAGGCCGGCCCCCGTACCGGCGGCATCCGTTCGCTGATGAACTCGCGCCGCCTGCTGCGACTGAACTGACCGAGGACCGATTATGAATTCTCCGATGCTATCCGCCGTCCCCGCCGACCACGCCGCCGAAATGAGCATGGGCGCGCTCCTGCTCGATTCCGGCAAGCTCAATCCCGAAGATGCGGAGCGCGTGCTGCGCATGCAGAAGGAAACCGGGATCCGCTTCGGCGAAGCGGCCGTGCGCCTGGGCCTGGTGAGCGAGGACGACATCCAGCAGATGCTGGCGCGCCAGTTCTCCTATCCCTATCTGCAGAAAGGGCAGGCCGGCCTGTCGCCCAAGCTGATCGCGGCCTACGAGCCGTTCTCGCCGCAGGTGGAATCGCTGCGCGCGATCCGCAGCCAGCTGATGCTGCGCTGGTTCGCACGCGGACGGCGCGCCCTGGCCATCGTCGGCGTCGACCAGGACGACGGCGCGGCGCTGTTCGCTGCCAACCTGGCGATCGTGTTTTCGCAACTGGGCGAGCAGACCCTGCTGGTGGACGCCAACCTGCGCGCCCCGCGCCAGCAGGATGCGTTCGCGATCAAGCCGCGCGCCGGCCTGTCCGATTTGCTGGCCGGACGCGCCGACCTCGACGTGATTGCCCGCGTGCCGGCCTTCGTCGACCTGTCGGTAATGCCGGCCGGGACCCTGCCGCCGAACCCGCAGGAACTGCTGGCGCGCGAAGGCTTCCGCAACCTCAATACCCAGCTCGAGAGCCGCTACGACATCGTGCTGTACGACGTGCCGCCTTTCCAGGCCGGCGTCGACGCGGTGGCGGTGGCGAGCCGCGCCGGCGGCGCGCTGCTGGTCACGCGCAAGAACTACACCCGCATCTCGCACATCGGCCGCACCGCCGAGCAGCTGGTCGACGCCGGCTGCGAGATCCTCGGTTCGGTGGTGATGGAGTTCTGAGATGAATACGCTGGCCATCCGTTCGATGCAGCAGATACGTGCCGCACTGCCCGAATGGTGGCCGGTGCTGCTGGGCCTGGCCGTGCTGTTCGTGCCGACCTTCTACGACCTGTTCACCGGCGCCTGGGTCGGCGAAGAGCAGGGCCACGGCCCGATCATCTTCGGCCTGGCCTTGTGGCTGATCTACCGCAAATGGCCGGAGATGCTGGCCGCCACCACGCCGCCGCGCGTCCACTGGGCCGGCTGGCCCATCCTCGTGTTCGGCCTGCTGTGCCACACGCTGGGCCGCTCGCAGAAGATCCTGATGCTGGAAGTCCTGTCCATCATCCTGGTGATGATGGCGGTGCTGCTGGTCAAGCGCGGCGGACGCGCGCTGGGCGTGCTGTGGTTCCCCTTCTTCTTCATGATCTTCATGGTGCCGCTGCCCAGCGAATTCGTGGCCGCGGTGACGATGCCGATGAAGATGGCGGTGTCCTGGGCCACCGAGCACATCCTGTTCGCCTTCGGCTACCCGATCAGCCGCTCCGGCGTGATCCTGCAGATCGGCCAGTACCAGCTGCTGGTGGCGGACGCCTGCGCCGGCCTGCAGACCCTACTGACCCTGGAAGCGCTGGGCCTGTTCTACCTGAACCTGATGCGCCATCCGTCGGCCTTCCGCAACATCGGCCTGGCGATCTTCATCATCCCGATTTCCTTCTCGGCCAACGTGATCCGCGTGATCGTGCTGACCCTGATCACCTATTACTACGGCGACGCCGCGGGGCAGGGCTTCCTGCACGGCTTTGCCGGCATGGTGCTGTTCGTCACGGCGCTGGTGCTGATCCTGGCTATCGACTCGGCCCTGCAGTGGTACATCCGGCGCAAGGAAAGCACGACGACGCCCTTGCGCACGAAGGAGGCCGCATGAACCGCAGATTCGTTGCCAGTATCGTGCTGGGCCTGGCAATGGCCGGGACCACGGCCCTGACCGCGGCCCTGACGCCCAAGCAGAAGATCGCCGACGCCAAGGCCAACTTCAGCCTCGACACCATGATCCCGACGCGCTTCGCCGGCTGGACCGTCGACGCCAGCGTGGTGCCGCTCACGCCCGAGCCCTCGCAGAAGGAAATGATCGCGGCGCTCTACGACCAGACCCTGTCGCGCACCTATGTGAACGCCCAGGGGCAGCGGGTGATGCTGTCGATCGCCTACGGCGGCGACCAGAGCAAGCAGTTGCAGCTGCACCTGCCCGAAGTCTGCTACGTGGCCCAGGGCTTCGACATGCTCAAGAACCATACCGACCAGCTGGCGACCAGCTACGGCACGGTACCGGTCAAGCGCCTGGTGGCGCGCCAGAACACGCGCAACGAGCCGATCACCTACTGGGTCACGATCGGCGACAAGGCCGTGATGTCGGGCGTGGAGCAGAAAATGTCGCGCCTCATGTACGGCCTGTCGGGCCGGATTCCGGACGGCATGCTGGTGCGCGTTTCCACCCTGGGAACGGACGAGGCCGGCGCGTATGCGCTGCAGGACCGCTTCGTCAACGAGATGCTCGGCGCCCTCGACAAGAACGGCAGGGCTCGCCTGCTGGGCGCCGCCACCACGCACGGATAAGGGCTTGCTATGCAGAACCTGACCCTTTACCTGTATACCTCGCTGCCTTTCATCATCGTCGTGCTGCTGTGCTTGCTCATGGTGATCGGCGCCGGCGTCGGCATGGTGCGGCCGCGCTGGCTGGCCTACGGCTACATGCTGGTCTTCTTCCTGATGAACTCGACCAGCTATGGCTCGCTGTCGACCATCTCTTCGCCCGGCATCTATACGCGCGGCTCGGGCATGCTGCTGTTCCCGCTGCTGTTCTGGATGATGCTGGCCTTCTGGTGCTGCGCCCGCGTGTCGGCCACCTTCCAGGGCTATCCGGCGCCGCCCTGCAACCTGCGCTCCTGGTTCCTGGCCTGGTTCCTGTTGCTGATCGGCCATCTCGCGGTCGGCCTGTTTGCGGACGTCAAGCTGCAGGACATCCTGGCCGTGTCGGGTTTCTCGAACGTCATCTGGATGGCGCCGCTGATCTCGCTCCTGCTGCTGTGCTTCCGCACCCGCGAGGACGCGATCGAGCTGTCGCGCTTCATCATGCTGGCCGGCCTGGGCCGGGCCATGTTCGGCCTGGCGCGCTGGGCCGCCTTCGGTGGCGACCCGAACAACGTGTACGCCAACATGAATGCGATCAAGATCAAGCTGACCTTCTTCGACATCAACGACAGCCTGCTGTGCACGGTCGCCTTCGCGATCGCCGCGGTCAACCTGTTCCAGATCGTCAAGACCCAGCGCTCGGCCTTCTGGCGCCTGGTGGAGTGGGCGACCCTGGGCGCGACCGCCATCTGCGTGGTGCTGTCCTACCGCCGCAGCGCCTGGATCGGCTTCGTGCTGGCCTTCCTGATCATCATGATGCGCTTTCCGATGCGCCGCCGCATTCACATGATGGCGCTGGGCGCTCCGGTGGTCGGCGCCGGCCTGCTGTATGCGGCGCTCAAGCGCCTCGGCCAGACCAAGGGCGCGGGCCATGGCCTGTCCAGCCTGTTCTTCGACATGCAGTCGCACCGTTTCGGCGCCGAGAGCGAGCGCGTGATGGAGCTGAAGTTCGCGCTGGCCGACTTCATCTCGCATCCTTTCACCGGTATCGGCACCTGGGGCCGCTACACCGGCTACCAGCAGATCTCCTGGCAGGCGAATCCGGACGGCGGCCTGTTCCTGCACAGCGGCGTGCTGCACATCGCCCTGAAAGCCGGCCTGCCGGGCCTGATCCTGCTGGGCGGCACCATCTGGGCCTTCTGCGTCTTCGCGCGGCGCGCCCTGCGCACGGTTTCGCCCGAGGTGCTGGGCCTGGCCACCGCCGGGGCGGCGGGGCTGGCCTTCATGCTGCCCGACCTGCTGGTCGGCACGCCTTTCCCGCAAGTGCGCACGACCCAGATGCTGGCGATCTGCCTGGCCCTGCCTTACGTGGCGATGGCCGTGTGCCGCGCGCAGTCGGCCGTGGAAGTGGCGGCGGAGAGGAAGAAGCGCCACCACGTCAAGCTGGTGCCGGCGCAGGTGGCGGTTCGAGGTTAGCCGAGGATGAACCTGAGCCTGCTGCGTAACGCTTTTTCCAACCTGCTCGGCGCCATGATTCCGGCCCTGGTTGCCCTGGGGACGGTTCCGCTCGTGGTCAAGGGACTCGGCGACGCCAACTACGGTGTGTATTCGCTGGTCACCGCCATCGTCGGCTATTTCGCCGTCATCGACATCAACGTCACCGCTGGCTCCGTCAAGTACATCGCCGGCTTCAACGCGAACCGCGACAAGCCCGAGGAGCGCGAGCGCATCAACGAGACCGTGTTCTTCGGCCTGTCCGTCTACACCCTGCTGGGCGTGGCGGGCGGCCTCGGCCTGTTTTTCGGGGCGCATTTCTTCGTGACCCGCGTGTTCACGGTGGCGCCCGGCCTGGTGGAGGAGGCGACCAGGACCCTGCAGCTGGCGGCGCTCGGCTTCTTCCTCGGCCAGCTGCAGAGCTACCTGCAGAGCATTCCCCAGGCGCTGCTGCGCTACGACATCGCCAGCCGCGTCGAGATGCTGTTCGGCACCTGCGTGCCGCTGCTGACGGTGGCCGTGCTGATGCTGGGCTATGGCCTGTTCGAAGTCATCCTGGTGCGGGTGGTGGCCAGCGCCATCAACTGCGTGGTGCTGTGGCGCGCCATCCGCCGCCTGCTGCCCGACCTGGCCTGGCGTACGCCGGGGCCGGCGATCCGGCGCGGCCTGCTCGGCTTTTCCGCCTATTCCTTCCTGAGCCGCTTCGCCACGCTCTCGTATGCCTATGCGGACAAGCTCATCATCGGCGCCCTAGTGGGCGTGACCGGCCTGGCTTACTTTACGGTGGCCTCGACCCTGGCCAACCGCGTGCTGGGCCTGACCTTCCGCCTGTCCGGCGTGTTCTTCCCCGCCACCAGCGCCCTGGCCGCGCGCGGCGAGCTGGAATCCCTGCGCATGCTCTACCTGAAGGCCAGCCGCTATGTGGTGTTCCTGAACGCCTCGGTGCTGGTGCTGGTCTCGGCGTTTTCGTACCAGATCCTGTTCTACTGGATGGGGCCGCAGTTCGCGCGTGCCGGCCAGGTGGTGCTCTCGGTGATGGCGCTGTCGCAGTTCATCGACTCGCTCACCAGCCTGCCTTCGCTGGTCAACGACGGCATGGGCCATCCGCGTTATTCCGGCATGTTCGCGCTGGCGCGGGCGCTGGTCGGCCTGGTGCTGGTCTGGCTGGGCGTGGACGGCTGGGGCATCGCCGGCGCCGCCTGGGGCCACCTGATCGCCTCGATCCTCCTGACCAGCAGCTTCCTGGCCGCGGTGCACGGCCGCACCGTGCCGGCCCGCCTGGCCGACCTGCTGCGCCGGGCCTATCTGCCCAGCGTGTTCGGGGTCGGGCTGGTCGCCATCGTGGCCGGCGCCGGCAACCGCCTGTTCGACCGCGGCCCGCTCGACCTGGTGCTGCTGGTACTGCTGACGATGGCGCTGCTGTTCGCCTGGGGCGCCCTGTTCGTGATCGAAAAGGACGACAAGATTCTCGCCTGGTCGCGCGTGAAAGGATTTTTATCGATGAGGAAACCTGTGTGAAGATCCTGATGGTTTCCGAAGACTTGCCGGGCGCCCAGATCGGCGGCCTGGGCAAGCATGTGGTCACCCTGTCCAACGCCCTGCTGGAGCAGGGGCACGACGTCGACATCATGGGGCGCAGCGACCGCTGTCATGCGGACAGCAGCAAGGAGATCGGTTTCAACGGCCGCCTGCTGCCGGGCTTCGACTTTTCCCGGCCCGGCTGGAAAGAGTCGCAGCTGGGCTTCTTCAACCCGATCAAGCGGCCCTGGTTCGCGCGGAATATCGCGCGCGCGCTGCTGCGCGAGGCGGCCAGATACGACGTCGTGCATTACCACGGCCATCTGCCGATGGCCGGGCGCTACGTGCCGCGCGACGTGAACTTCGTGCAGACCCGCCACGACCAGGGCAGCGAGTGCGTGATCCACCTGCGTTTTAAACAAGAACACGTCTGCACGACAATGGATGCGCGCGATTGCGCGGCCTGCATCCATCCGACCCCGAACGCGCTGCGGCGTTCCGTCTCCGGGATGGCGGTGCGGCGCTACCGCTCGGAGACCGCGGATTCCTTCTCGCGCCACAAGACCATCTTCGTGTCGGACTTCCTGCGCCGGTCTTTTCTCCGCGCAGTGCCGGACGCCGACCTGTCGCGCGCCCGCGTGATCCACAACTTCATCCGCTATCCCTACCTGCGCGAGCGCGCCGCCGCCCCTGGCGAGGTGGAGAAGGGCGAGGTGCTGCTGGTCGGGCGCATCGATTCGGGTAAAGGCTTCGGCGAGTTCCTGGCCCAGGTCCAGGGCTGGCTGCCGGCGCACGCGCGCGTGAGCATCATCGGCGACGGCCCGCTGCGGCCCCGGCTCGAGCAGAAATACGCGGGCCCGCAGATCCGCTTCCTCGGCTGGCGCGGCTACGACGAGGTGATCCGCATGTCGGCGCGCAGCCATGTGCTGGTAATTCCCTCGGTGTGGGAGGAGCCCTGCGGCACGACGGTGCTGGAGGCGCTGGCTCTGGGCAAGCAGTGCCTGGCGCTGGCGCGCGGCGGCACGCCGGAGCTGGCGGCCTACCAATACTACGACGGCCAGCTGCAGCTGGCCGAAACCATGCCGCGCCTGGTGGGGCGGCTGGCCGAGCTGCTGGGATGTGCGCCAGTGACGGTGCCGCTCCCGGCTTCCTTCCCCATGGACGTATCAAACGCCATCCCCCGGATACTGGACTTCTATGCAGAATAATACGAACACCAAGCCGACCTTCTCGATCGTCACCTGCACCTGGAACAGCGCCGCCACCCTGGCCGATACCCTGGCCTCGGTGCAGCGCCAGACCTGCCAGGACGTCGAGCACATCTTCGTCGACGGCGGCTCCACCGACGGCACCCTGGAGCTGATCGCCGCCTACCCGGGCCGCAAGCGCGTGCTGCGCGACGTCGGCGGTGGCATCAGCCGCGCCATGAACCAGGGGATCGAGGCGGCCACCGGCGAATACGTGGCGCACCTGCACTCCGATGACTATTACGCCACCGACGACGTGCTGGCCACGGTGGCCGAGCGCTTTGCCAGGGAGCGGGTCGACTGGGTGTTCGGCAGCGTGCAGGTGCTGAAGGACGGCGAATTGATCCCGCCGTATCCGGTGCTGCCCTTTACCTACCGCTCGTTCGCCGCCGGACGCGCCTCGGTGCCGCATCCGGCCGTGTTCATACGCCGCAGCGCCTTCGGACGGGTCGGCATGTTCGACGAAAAGCTGAAGTACGCGATGGACATCGATTTGTGGCTGCGCCTGGGCCAGGTTGCCAGGCCGGCCACGGTCGACCGCCCGCTGACGGTGTTCCGCGACCACGCCGGCAGCGTGTCCTCGGCCAACAAGATCAAGGCGCGCCAGGAAGAATTCCAGGTGCGGCGCCGCTACATGCACCAGGCGCCGCTGGCCTTCGGCATCTACTGTTTGCGTTACATGAAACGGATGCGGGCCTTGCGCGCGGAGGCGGCGCACTGATACAGCTACTTATGGTATTCGTGACAAGTTTGACAAATCGCTCTCGGAGTTTCAAGACTGTCTTTTCAGTGAAAAAACGTACTTGGCATTTTTGAAAATATTGCTTCATCAAACTTGTCGTTACGCTCGTTGGATTTTCGCGATGGACGAGAAAAATCTTTGATTTCTAAGGGAAATTTTCCGCAAGTCAATTGATGTGCGGTACTATTATTCGTGATCGGACAGCGCTTTTCACTCGCAAGAGCGCGCGTCGCCGAATACGCCTGGCGCCACGCCGACGGGCCATCTCTTGTAAGTCTTAGTCAATTTTCTCGGAGCTTCCACATGAAATTTCATCGGAAAGGTATCGTCCTCGCGGTTGCACTGACGTCGCTGTTCTGCTCGTTCAGTGCGCGTGCCGACTGGGCGCAATCCACCGATCCCCTGGTCGTCCAGCCGGCACCGGCCAACGGCCAGGTGCAGGCGCAGAACCCGCCGGGTTTTGCCTGGGCGCGCTACGCGACCGGCCCGGCCAGCTATGAAATCGAGATCACCCCCGTCGGCGGTTCGCCGGTGAAAGCCACCGTCGACCGTAACTGGTACCTGCCGACCAAGGCCATGGCGCTCGGCAACTACACCTGGCGCGTGCGCCCGGCCGGTTCGAGCGACTGGTCGAGCCCGCGTTCCTTCGCTATCACCAGCAAGTCGGTCACCTTCGAAGTGCCGGACAACGCCACCCTCCGTGCGCGCATCCTGGCCAAGGCCCGCCCGCGCTCGCTGCCGTTGACCACCACGCCGTTCTCGACCTGGAATACCGCCAAGAAGACCGAGCTCGAGCCGTACCTGAGCCGCCTGACCAACGTCGTCAAGCTGCAGGCGAGCGCGCTGCCCGACCTGAGCGATGCGCGCTGGCCGATCGTCATCGGCGCCCCGCTGACCGCGCAGATGGCCGCCCAGCAGACCGATGTCCGCAACAAGATCAACGAAGCGACCAGCCAGATGGAAGCCGCGGCCCTGTTGTGGCGCATCAAGAAGGACCCGATCTACCTGACCGAGGCGATCAAGCGCGGCGACCAGCTCGCCTCCCTGACCCCGAGCGGCCCGACCAGCTACGCCAATCAGGACCAGGCGACCCGCCAGATCGCGCTCTCGCTGATCAAGACCATCGACATGCTGCCGGGCGACCTCGACGGCGCGCGCCGCAACCGCTGGCTGGACATCGTGCGCGTCCGCACCAACGAGATGTACAACAGCCTGGCCGGCGACAACGGCCGCCTGGACCAGTTCCCGTTCGACTCGCACGGCAACACGCTGATGATCTTCATGTCGCTGATCTCGAGCCTGTCGCTGGGCGACATCCCGGACGCGCAGAAGTGGTTCGACTTCTGCTTCCGCGCCTACGTCAACAATCCGTCGCCCTGGGCCGGCCCGGAAGGCGGCTACGCCAACGGCACCGCCTACGCCGAGTACGCGGCCGCCTACATGGTCGCCCTGTGGGACTCGATCAACCAGGCGACCGGCGTGAACATGTACGCCAAGCCCTGGACCCTGGGCTTCCTCGACTTCGCAATGATGCTGACCCCGCCGGGCGCCAAGGTCCACGCCTTCGGCGACGGTGCCGAGACCAAGCCGGATCCGCGCGTGTTCCGCGCTTTTGCACAGCGCATGGTCAACCCGCGCGCCAACTGGTACCAGTCCAAGCTGAGCGGCCTCGAGGATGCCATGCAGGTGCTGGAAGCGCCGTACCCGATGCCGATCGCCGGCAACACCGTGTTCTCGCCGCCGTCGAACGAAGCCTACTATCCGAGCACCGGCTGGGTTGCGATCCATAGCGATATCGGCAACACCAACCGCAGCTCCTTCTACTTCAAGTCGAGCCCCTACGGTTCCTTCAACCACAGCCACGGCGACCAGAACGGCCTGCTGCTGTCGGTGGCCGGCCAGCCGCTGCTGGTCAAGGCCGGCTGGTATGACTGGTACGGCTCGCCGCAATGGAGCGACTGGTACCACCAGACCAAATCGCAGAATGCCGTCACTTTCGACGGCGGCAAGGGCCAGCTGGTGAGCGGCTACCGCGAGCAGCTGCAGCGCAACGGCAAGATCACCGGCTGGGCGGTGAACGGCAACTACGACTATGCCGAAGGCGATTCGACCCCGGCCTACGGTGGCCAGCTGACCATGGCCAAGCGCCAGATCTGGTACATCAAGGGCCAGGATGCGATGCTGGTGCGCGACAAGCTGTCGGCGGTGGTCCCGCACACCTACGAGTTCAACATCCACGCCCCGGTGGCGTTCACGGTGGAGAGCCCGTCGAGCGTGAAGATCTCGGCCGGCGGCCAGTCGGTCTGCCTGCGTGACCTGAACGGCAACGCACCGTTCGCCACCTGGGCCGGCCCGGCCCCGAAAGCCGGCACGACCGAAGCCCACGGCGCCTTCTACCTGAAGAACGACGGCAAGTCGGTCGGCGAGTTCCTGGTCCTGATGGACGTCGGCTGCAAGCGTCCTGCGGTCAAGATCGCGGCCAGCGGCACCAGCCGCGCGGTCACGATCGGCAGCCAGACCATCACCGTTAATTGAGCCTAGCGCGGCTGGAACTGTTCCAGCCGCGCGCGCATCCGGGCCGCCAGTTCTTCCTGCAGGCGGTGTTCCGCCGCCGACGCCGCATCCATGCGCTCGCCCTGGCGCTCAGCCTCCTCGAAGTCGTCCTCGTTCGCAAACAGCGAACGCTCCACCCGCGGATCCAGTTCCCGTGCCCGCTGCGCCAGCCGGAAGATGCTGCGCGCCGCGTCTATCCATTCGCCGCGCGCCTGCAGGCTGAGGTGCTGGTGCTGCATCTGGGCCTGCAGCGCCGCCATCAAGCCATCCGAGATGTCCTTGCGCTGGTCTTCGGGATGCTCCTCGAGCACCGGCACCAGCTGGCGGGTCGCTTCGACCAGCCACTGCCGGACCAGCTTCCGGTGTTCTTCCACCAGCGCTTCCAGCGCGGCGATCACGGCCAGCGAGGTCGCCACGCCTTCCATCGAGGACAGCCTTTCCACCGTCACCACCTTTTCCAGTTCGAGCGCAGTCTGGCGCGCGGCGTAGGCCTGGGACAGGGCCAGGCCATTGCGCTGCAGTTGCAGCATGAGCTGGATGAGGGCTTGCCGGGGTGGGAGTTCCATAGGCTGTACGCTTGGCTTTTGCGTGGGCGGTGTGTGCCCACCCTACGTTAGAATCGGCTCCATGTCGAGTCAACAACCGAACTCCCCGCTGTCGATCGCCTTCATCGTCCGCGATCCCTTGCCGCCGATCCGCGCGGACGTCCTGACCCTGTTCGGCGCCGAAATGCCGCGCTATGGCGTCCACACCGAGCTGGTGGGGCAGGGCGGCAGCGAGGCGCCGGCGTCGCCCTGGCCGGCCGGCGGCATGCACGTGGTGGGCAGCCTGCGCTCGCGCTTCGCCAGCATCTGCTCGCCCTTGTGGGACCTGGTCGGCCTGTGGCGCTCCTTGCGCAAGCAGCGTCCGCACTGCCTGCAGGTGCGCGACAAGATCGCCAGCGGCGTGCTGGGCCGCGTGATGGCCGCGCTGCTGCGCGTGCCTTTCGTCTACTGGATGTCCTTTCCCATCGTCGAAGGCTTCGAGGTGCGCCGCGACGACATCGCGCGCCAGGAACGCGGCCTCAAGGGACGCCTGAAATGGGCCGCCCACGCGCTGCGGGCCTGGGCCTCGCGCATCGCGATCTATAAACTGGTGCTGCCGGGCGCGCGCCACATTTTCGTCCAGAGCGATGCGATGGCCGACTGGCTGGCCGCGAAAGGTTTCGAGCGCGCGCGCATGACGGCGGTGCCGATGGGCGTCGACGCCGCCCTGTTCGACCGCGCCGCCGTCGCTCCGGTCGAGGACGCGCGCCTGGACGGCCGCCGCGTGGTGCTCTACCTGGGCCGCATTGCGCAGTCGCGCAAGTCCGATTTCCTGCTGGACGTCGCGGCGCAATTGCGCGAGGCCATGCCCGAGACCCTGCTGGTGATCGCCGGCGACGCCCCCTCGGACGACGAAATGGCCTGGATGCGCCGCGAGATCGCCGGCCGAGGCCTGGAAGAGCACGTGCTGCTGACCGGCTGGCTGCCCCAGCGCACGGCGCTCGGCTATGCGGTGCGGGCCGAGGTCGGGCTGTCGCCGATTCCGCGCGGCACCCTGTTCGACGTCTCCTCGCCGACCAAGCTGGTCGAGTACCTGGCGCTGGGCATCCCCAGCGTGGCCAACGACATTCCCGACCAAAAGCTGGTCGTCGAGCAGAGCGGGGCGGGGCTGTGCGTGCCCATGGAAGCCCGCGCTTTCGCCACGGCCACCCTGCAATTATTGAAGGATCCCGAGCAAGCCCGGCAGTTCGGGATGCGTGGCCCAGCGTACGTAAAGGGCCACCGCACCTATGATATTCTCGGTCGAAATGTTGCAAAAACTTACAAGAAGATCCTGATGGAGTAAGCGTGCATGTCGTGGACCCGGTCGCTCAAGTTTTCCCTGCGTTCGCTCGGGCGTGAGCTGGTCCGCAACATCTGGGGGCGCGTCTTCGTCTACCCGGCCCTGGCCGCCAACGAACGCTCGCGCGAGCACCTGGCCCGCTACGTGGCGCAGCGCGCGGCAAAGGCGGGCGTGCCGCTGGACGGCGATCCCTTCAGCCTGCCGCGCCTGGCGCCGGATACGCCGCTGCTCACCAAGCAGGACGTGCGCCAGCATCCGGAACGCCTGCTGCGTCCGCGGCGTTTCGGCTCCCTGATCCGCTCCACCATCAAGACCAGCGGTACCTCGGGCACCCCGCTCACCATCGTGCAGTCGCTCGGCAACATGGTGCGCGAGGAGGGCTTCGTCTACCGCCAGCTGCGCTGGATAGGCTGGCGCCCCATGCAGCGGCGCGCCTGGATCCGCGGCGACATCGTCTGCGCCGACCATCCGCAGGACGGCCGCTACTGGTGCCGCGACTGGGTCGGCAATATGCTGATGATGTCGTCCTACCACTTGTCCAATGAGACCATCGGCGCCTATATCGCCGCGCTGGAAGCCTTCGAGCCGGTCGTGATCCACGCCTACCCATCCTCGATCGCGGCGCTGGCCGCCTGGCTGAACGCGCGCGGACGGCGCTATGGCGGGCACAAGCTGCGCGGCGTGATGACTTCGTCCGAAACCATGGAGCCGGAGGTGAGGGCGGCGGTCGAGCAGGCCTTCGGCGTGCGCGTGTTCGACTGGTACGGCCAGTCGGAACGGGTGGCTGCCATCGGCAGCTGCGAGCACGGCAGCTACCATGTGATCACCGACTACAGCGGCGTGGCCCTGCTCAAGATCGAGGAACTGAGGGACAAGCCGGATGCGTGGGAGCTGGTCGGCACCAGCCTGAACAACCTGGCGATGCCGCTGGTCCATTACCGCACCGGCGATACGGTGGTCCCCGGCGACGAGCCTTGTCCTTGCGGCCGCGTGTTCCCGACCATCAAGACCGTACTGGGACGCCAGGAAAAAGTCATCACCTTGCCAAACGGCCGGCTGATCGGCCGACTGGACCGCATCTTCCAGGGCCACGACCGCCACCTGGTCGAGGGGCAGGTGTCGTACCGCGGCAACGGCCGCTTCCTGCTGAGAGTCGTCACTACCGAGGGCTGGAGCGAGGCCGACGAGCGCGCCATGATCGCCAAATTCCTGTTGCGCGTGCCCGGCGTCGAGGTGACGGTGCAAAAAGTCGACGCCATCCCGCGCGGCCGCAATGGCAAATTCGAATTCGTTGTTGTCGAAGAAGAAGGTGAACTGTGCGCACCCCGGGAAATTCATGATGTATGATCGAAACATTGCCCTATTAATAAGAGCGTGTATTTTGTTACAACGACAAACGACGAGGGGTGTGGAATCGGAGCCCAGCGCTTGAAAACGCAGGCGCCGCGAGTCCTGATGGTCGGCACCGCCCTGGAAGGCAAGGGCGGGGTTGCGGCCGTGGTCTCCGTGCTGCGCCACCACGGCCTGTTCGAGCGCGAGCAGGTGCGCTATGTCGCCACCCACCGCGAAGGCTCGGCCGCCATCAAGGCGAAGGGCGCGCTGTCGGGCTTCTCGCAGACCCTGCTGGCCTGTTTCAGCCAGCATCCGTCCGTCGTGCACGTGCATGCGGCCTCGCGCGCCAGCTTCGTGCGCAAGTCCATCGTGCTGCTGATCGCCCGCCTGGCGGGCTGCAAGACCATATTTCACCTGCATGGCGGCGGCTTCCGCCAGTTTGCGACCGTCGAGGCCGGCGCGCTGATGCAGCGCTGGATCCGCCACACGCTGGAAGCCAGTTCGGTGGTGATCACGCTGTCGAACGGCTGGGCCGGCTTCGTGCGCGGCTTCGCGCCCAGGTCACGGGTGGCGGTCGTGCCGAATTCGGTGCCGCTGCCGCCGGCATCCGGCGTGCAGGGGGAGCCGGGCCGCATCCTGTTCCTGGGCCGGCTGGAGGAAGCGAAAGGCGTCTTCGAACTTCTGGGCGCTGGGGCCTTGCTGGCGGCAAAGTTCCCGTCGCTGCGCCTGGTATTCGGCGGCGAGGGCGATGCCGAGACCCTCCGCAAGAAGGCGGCCGAACTCGGCATGGCGGACCGCATCGAACTGCCGGGCTGGCTCGGCGCCGGGGAGCGCGACGAGCAACTGGCGCGCGCCAGCGTGTTCTGCCTGCCCTCGCATGCGGAGGGGCTGCCGATGTCGATGCTGGAAGCCATGGCCGCGGGCAGGGCGGTGGTCGCCAGCAGCGTCGGCGGGATTCCGGAAACCATCGCCGATGGCGACAACGGCCTGCTGGCGCCGCCGCGCGACGCCGCGGCGCTGGCAAGCAGGCTGGAACAGGTATTGGGCGATGAGGCCCTGCGCGCAAGGCTGGCACGCAACGCGCGCGTCACAATCGAGCAGCACTATTCAACCGAGGTGGTGTGCGGCCAGTTGTCCGCTCTCTACCGTGAACTGGCGGGGACTCAATGATGAGCGAGGCGACAGGCGTGACCTGGTTGGTGAACCGTTTGCGTTGCATGTCGATGGCCGAGGTCGGCTATCGGATCCAGCAGGCGGCGGCGAAGGGCGTGGCGAAACGGGTGCGTCCGCGCGCCGCGCCGCCGCTGCCGCGCGCCCGTACCTTCGGCGTGTCGTCCGCACCCGCCATGTCCGCCGCAGAGCGGGAATCCCTGCTGGCCGACGCCGACAGCATCTGCGCCGGCCACGTAGTCCTGTTCGCGAACCGACGCTTCGACGTCGGCATGCCGCCCTTCTGGAACCGCGACCCGGAAAGCGGCGTCACCGGCCCCTCGGTCTACGCCGGCGACATCGCCATCACGAACCGCGAGCTGGTCGGCGACATCAAGCATGTATGGGAGCTGAACCGCCACCTGCACCTGACGCGCCTGGCCCAGGCCTGGGCCGCCACCAACGACGTCGCCTGGCTGCACGCGCTGCACCACCAGCTGCGCAGCTGGCTCGACCAGTGCCCGCCGCTCACCGGCCCCAACTGGACCAGTTCGCTGGAACTGGGCATCCGCCTGATCAACTGGAGCCTGGTCTGGCAATTGATCGGCGGGGAGGGCAGCGGCCTGTTCGCGGGCGAGGACGGCGAGCGCCTGCGCGCCGACTGGCTCGATTCCATCCACGCCCATTGCTCGGCGATTTCGCGTCATCTCTCGCGTCACTCTTCGGCCAACAACCACCTGATCGGCGAGCTGGCCGGCCTCTACGTCGGCGCCTCGATCTGGCCCTGCTGGAAGTCGTCCGGCGCCTGGCTGGAGCAGGCGCGGCGCGAGCTGGAACACGAGGCCCAGGCCCAGTTCTCGCGCGACGGCGTGAACCGCGAGCAGGCCTTCGCCTACCACATCTTCTCGTCCGAATTCCTGTTCGTGGCCGGCCTGGTCGGCCAGGCCTGCGGCCACCCCTTCTCGCGCGCCTACTGGACCAGCCTGCAGCGCGCATTACGTTTCTTGCGGTCGGTGCGCGACGTCGGCGGCAACGTGCCGATGGTGGGCGACGCCGACGACGGCATCGTGTTCCGCATGGACGCCCCTGGCAGCGACCGCGCGGCCCAGCTGCTGGCCCTCGGCGACGCCGTGCTGCACAAGCATGAGGCCAACTGGGTCAGCGAGCACATCGGCGTGCGCTGGCTGCTGCACACCCTGCCGGGCAAGCGCCCGGAAGCCGATCCGCACGAATCCGAGACCGGCTGGGCCTTCCCCGACGGCGGCTACCTGCTGTTCGGCTCGCACTTCGGCGAAGCCAACGAGATCAAGGGCATGGTCGATTGCGGCCCGCTGGGCTACCTGGGCATTGCCGCCCACGGCCACGCGGACGCGCTGGCGCTGAACCTGTCGGTCGGCGGCGAGGAATGCCTGGTCGATCCGGGCACCTATTCCTACTGGCAGGAGCACAAGTGGCGCGACTATTTCCGCGGCACCTCGGCCCATAACACCGTGCGCATCGACGGCCTCGACCAGTCGGTGTCGGGCGGGCGCTTCATGTGGTTGAAGAAGGCTAGGGCCAGCATCGAGCGCATGCCGCAGTCGCCGCATGAGTTCGATTTCCGCGGCTCGCACGACGGCTACGAGCGCCTGGCCGATCCGGTGCGCCACATGCGCAGCGTGCGCTTCGACGCCGCCAGCGCGAGCCTGGTGGTGAAGGATGAGTTCTCGGCGAAAAAGCAGCATCAGGTCGAGCTGTTCTGGCATTTCGCCCCGGGCCTGAGCGTCCGGCTGGACAGTTCCGGTCTGCACGTGCGCGGCAAGCGCTTCGCCCTGCAGATGCACGCCCACGGCGCCGATCTCAAGTTGGAACTGGTGCGCGCCAACGAAAATCCGCCGCTGGGCTGGTATTCGCGCAGCTATGAATCCAGGCAGCCTTGCGACGTGCTCAAGATCAGCACCGTATCGTCCGCCGTCCCGGTCGAGTGCAGGTTTACAATAACGTTTTTTTAATACCCCGCTGTCCGCAGTGTTGTTCACATACTAATTACTAGGGAAACAGTTTCATGCTTATTTATCTGGTTGCGGGCGCCCGGCCCAATTTCATGAAGATCGCTCCGATCGTCCGCGCGCTTCAGGCTCAGAACCCGAAAACGCTGTCCTGGAAAATCGTCCATACCGGACAGCACTATGACCGCGACATGAACGACGTGTTCTTCGAAGAACTCGGCATTCCGCAACCGGACGTCTTCATGGCCGCCGGCGGCGGCAGCCATGCCCAGCAGACCGCCAAGATCATGGTCGGCTTCGAAGAGCTGTGCCAGAACGAGCGCCCGGCCGCCGTGCTGGTGGTGGGCGACGTGAATTCCACGCTGGCCTGCTCGATCGTCGCCAAGAAACTGAACATCCCGGTCGCCCACGTCGAGGCCGGCCTGCGCTCGGGCGACATGACCATGCCCGAGGAAATCAACCGCCTGGTCACCGACAGCATCTCGGACTGGTTCTTCGTCACCGAACCCGCCGCGCTGGAACACCTCAAACGCGAAGGCAAGGCGGATTCCGCCGTGCACTATGTCGGCCACGTCATGGTCGACAACGTGCTGTTCCAAGCCGACAAGCTGGCCCACACCGACACTTCGGGCTTCGAGACCAGCGCCTTCAAGCAAGCGCGCCAGGATGCCGGCCAACGCTACGGCGTGGTCACCATGCACCGTCCGAGCAACGTCGACGATGCCGAGACCTTTACCCGCATCGCCGGCGCGCTGAAGGAAATCGCGGCCGAGCTGCCGCTGATCTTCCCGGTGCACCCGCGCACCCGCGCCAACATCGAGAAATTCGGCATCGACCTGGGCCCGAACATCACCCTGGCCGGCCCGCAGGCCTACATGGCCTTCCTCAACCTGTGGAAGGACGCGGCGGTCGTGCTGACCGACAGCGGCGGCCTGCAGGAAGAGACCACTGCGCTGGGCGTGCCCTGCGTCACGATTCGCGAGAACACCGAGCGTCCCGTCACCGTGGACGAAGGCTCGAACGTACTGGCCGGCACCGATCCGGCAGTCATCATGCTTGAAGCGCGCAAGGTCTTGCGCGGCGAAGGCAAGCAGGGCCGCCGGCCGCACCTCTGGGACGGCAAGGCGGCTGAACGTATCGTCGCCGTGTTGGCAACTGAGCTGGCGAAAGTACCCGAATGAGTAGAAAAGGATGATCACATGAGCGAACGCATCACACTGATGGGGTGCTCCATCGACAACCTGTCGATGGAGGAAACACTGCAGACCATCGAGGGCTTCATCCATACAGGACGGCCCCATCAGCATGTGGTGGTGAACGTGGACAAGCTGGTCAAGGCCAGCCGCGATCCCGAGCTCAGGCAGATCATCAACGACTGCGCACTCATCAACGTCGACGGGATGCCGGTCGTGTGGGCTTCGCGCCTGCTCGGCAAGCCGCTGAAGGAGCGCGTCGCCGGCGTCGACCTGTTCGAGGCGCTGATGCGCCGGGCGGGGGAGAAGGGCTGGCGGGTATTCCTGCTGGGCGCGAAGGAAGAAGTGGTGAGCAAGGTCGCCTCGACTTACCAGAACAGGTATCCGCGGCTGGTGCTGGCAGGCTACCGCAACGGCTACTGGAAGGGCGAGGCGGAAGAAGCGCAGGTGGTCGAGCAGATCCGCGACGCCAGGCCCGACCTGCTGTTCGTGGCGATCAGCTCGCCGAAAAAAGAGCAGTTCCTCGGCCGCTACCAGGCCGAGATGAAGATTCCGTTCGCGATGGGCGTGGGCGGCACCTTCGACGTGGCGATCGGCCACGTGAAGCGTGCGCCGGTGTGGATGCAGAAGTCGGGCCTGGAATGGTTCTATCGCTTCCTGCAGGAACCGCGCCGGATGTTCCGCCGTTATTTTATTGAAGACATGGCGTTCCTGAGGCTGTTCCTGAAAGAGTTGAGGGGAGGCCGATAAACCTACTGCGCGTCGGATTTTCGTCCTGCGATGCTCCGCTTCGGCGGACCGGCCGTACCGTAAGTACGGCTGCGCTTCTCGAACGAAACTCCTTCCGCTCGCTACGGTTTCTCGGCCTCCCGTGAAGCTGGTAGTTTGCAAAGAGATTCATAGGGATGTCGGCGGCTAGCCGACCGAGACACAACAATAGGCGCCAGCGCATTTGCATGGCGACAGTAAATTTTTAAAGAAAGCAGAGCACGCATGAAAATTCTCGTTACAGGCGGCATGGGCTACATTGGTTCGCACACGGTCGTCGAACTGCAGAACGCCGGCCACGACGTGGTGGTGTTCGACAACCTTTCCAACGCCGACCCTTCGGTACAGGGACGGGTGCAAAAGATCACGGGCAAATCCTTCGAGTTCGTCAACGGCGACATCCGCGACCGCGCGGCGCTGGAAGCCGCCTTCGGCGCGCACAAGATCGACGCCGTGATCCACTTTGCCGGCCTGAAGGCGGTCGGCGAATCGGTGGCGCAGCCGCTGCGCTACTACGACAACAACGTCACCGGCAGCGTGGCGCTGTTCGAGACCATGGCCAAGTTCGGCTGCAAGACCCTGGTGTTCTCGTCCTCGGCCACCGTCTACGGCGACCCGGCCTCGGTGCCGATCAAGGAAGACTTCCCGCTGTCGGCCACCAATCCCTACGGCCGCAGCAAGCTGATGATCGAAGACATCCTGCGCGACCTGTTCAAGGCCGAGCCGGACTGGCGCATCGCGCTGCTGCGCTACTTCAACCCGGTGGGCGCCCATGAAAGCGGCCTGATCGGCGAAGAGCCGAACGGCATCCCGAACAACCTGGTGCCCTATATCGCCCAGGTCGCCAATGGCCAGCGCGAAAAGCTGTCGGTCTACGGCGGCGACTACCCGACCCCGGACGGCACCGGCATGCGCGACTACATCCACGTGGTCGACCTCTCCATCGGCCACGTCAAGACCCTGGACAAGCTGGTCCAGGGCGCGGGACTGCATACCTATAACCTCGGCACCGGCAACGGTAACAGCGTGCTGGAAATGGTCCATGCCTTCGAAAAGGCTTGCGGCAAGCCGATTCCCTACCAGATCGTAGACCGTCGCCCCGGCGACATTGCGAAGTGCTACGCCGATCCGACCCACGCCCGCGAGGAACTCGGTTGGACGGCGCAACGTGACATCGCGCAAATGTGCGCCGACTCCTGGCGCTACCAAACTACCCCAAAATAAGCATGAGGACCGAACCATGAAAGCGATGATTCTTGCAGCAGGCAAAGGCACCCGCGTACGTCCGCTGACCTATGACCTGCCGAAACCGATGATCCCCGTGCTGGGCAAGCCCGTCATGGCTTACCTGATCGAACACCTGCGCAAGCACGGTATTTCCGAGATCATGGTCAACGTCAGCCACCTGCACGAAAAGATCGAGGAATACTTTGGCGAGGGCGAACAGTTCGGCGTCCAGATCGGCTACTCCTTCGAAGGCTATACCAAGGAAGACGGCGAAGTCGTGGCCGTCCCGATCGGCTCGGCCGGCGGCATGAAGAAGATCCAGGAATTCGGCGGCTTCTTCGACGACACCACCGTGGTCCTGTGCGGCGACGCCCTGATCGACCTCGATCTGAAAGCGGCCCTGCTGGAGCACCGCCGCAAGGGTGCGATGGCCACCGTGATCACCAAGGAAGTGCCTTGGGACAAGGTGTCGAGCTATGGCGTGGTGGTCACCGACCAGAACGGCCGCATCACCCAGTTCCAGGAAAAGCCGAAGCAGGAAGAGGCGCTGTCGAATTTCATTAGCACCGGCATCTACATCTTCGAACCGGAAGTGATCGACCTGATCCCGTCGGGCGTGGAATTCGACATCGGCTCCCAGCTGTTCCCGCTGCTGGCCGAGAAAGGCATGCCTTTCTATGCCCAGGGCCGTCCGTTCAACTGGCTGGACATCGGCAGCGTGTCGGACTACTGGGAAGTGCTGCAGAACGTGCTGACCGGCGAAGTCAACCACATGCACGTGCCCGGCATCGAGATCGAGCCCGGCCTGTGGACCGGCCTGAACACCAGCATCGACTGGCGCGGCACCACCATCAAGGGCCCGGTCTACATCGGTTCGGGCGTCAAGATCGAAGCCGGTTCTACCATCATCGGCCCGACCTGGATCGGCCATGGCAGCCACATCTGCGAGGGCGCCGAAATCGTCCGTTCGGTCCTTTTCGAATATACTCGCGTGTTAAATGATGTAACCTTGCATGAAATGATCGTCTTCAAGGACTACAGCATCGACCGTGCCGGCGAGATGAAGCATTCGTCCGAATACAGCTCGGACGAATGGCTGAACGCCCGCGATCGCCGCCGCAGCCGCCGCAAAGAGGGCGCGGAAGAGACAGATTCCAATCTAGAGAAAATAAGCGCATGAAAATCTATCCAGTCATCCTCTCCGGCGGCGCCGGTACCCGCCTGTGGCCGCTTTCGCGTGCTTCGATGCCAAAGCAGCTCCTGCCGCTGGTCACCGACAAGACCATGCTGCAGGAAACCGCCT
>NZ_CAKKMV010000013.1 GCF_918697865.1 Massilia sp. Bi118
GCGCGGTATCGCTTGCAGGCGTCGCACCGTTGTCGAGCACCAGCCAGGCCAGCGAGCCCACCAGCCCGGCGACCAGCAGGCCGGCGGTCCCGTACCAGGCCATGGCCGGCAAGCCGCCCCGTCCGCGCAGCAGCCGCCGCAGGCGCCCGCCCGATTCATGGCGGTCGAGCATGGCGAGGATATTCGTCTCGTTCGCCGTCCGGCGCGTCGAGGACATCAGGTTCGGACGCCGCGATCCGGATTGATCTTCATCTGTAGGGCGCACTGTGGTCCTCCTAAGATTGGACACCAATGCCAATTAGAAACAAACCGGAGAAGCGGATGCTGATCTTCCTCGCCCTTTTGTACTTTTGTCTTGCCTGCAGCCTCATCTGGCTAGCCTGCTTTCCCGGCGGACGGGCCTCGGTCCTGCATTTCCTGGGTGGGCTGCAGCGGCGTTTCCATACGCGGGCCGGCGGCTGGCGGGCGTCGGGCGGTTCGGCCCTGCGCGATGCCGGCCCGGCGCTGCGCTGGCGCTGGCGGGATGCACGCGGGTGGATCCGGAGCCACCGCCCCTTCGTCGCCGTCGGCCTGCCGCTGGTGCTGATCCCGCCCCTGGTCGCGCTGCTGTTGCGCCGTCCCGACATGCTGCCCGGCTACGAGCCCAGCGACACGGTGGTCGACGCCCAGGTCGCGGCCCTGCTGAAGGGCGAGCAGCTGGTGCCGCCGGCCTCGCTGCCGCCGGTCGCCTTCACCACGCGCGAGGTCGAACTGGTGCGGCCGATGCTGGTCGACGCCAGCCGCAACTGGGGCCTGCTGCATCCGGATTTCAGCCAGCGCCTGCTGCTGGCCTTCCGCATCATGAAGGAAAAATATGGCTACGAGATGGCGCTGCTGGAGGGTTACCGCAGCCCGGCGCGGCAGGATTTATTGGCAAAAATGGGATCGGCGGTGACGAACGCCAAGGCCTTCCAGAGCTGGCACCAGTACGGGCTGGCGGCCGACTGCGCGTTCTGGCGCGACGGCAAGCTGGTGATTTCCGAAAAAGACCCATGGGCGATGCGCGGCTACCAGCTCTACGGCGAGGTCGCGGAATCGCTGGGCCTGACCTGGGGCGGGCGCTGGACCATGATGGACCTCGGCCATACCGAACTGCGCCTGCGTGGAGTGATGCGGCGCTGAGGCTTCGCGGTCTGAGCAATTGTTTGAACTCAAGATTCAGCTGGGAAATGGTGCCAACATTGCCTGTGGCTTTCCATTCACCTCTCTGAACCGAACCCACTATGGCCCGACTCTGGCAGTTTCTCACCAACCGCCGCGTAATGGCCGTGATCGGCATCGCGGCGCTCGCAGGGCTCCTGTTTCTCGGCGCCGAATCGCTCGAAGTGGCGGCCATCTGGGCCGTGCTGGCCGGCCTGATCCTGCTGGCCGCCTGGGGCGCCTGGTGGCTGGCGCGCAGCTGGTGGCGCAAGCGCGCCGCCGCCCGCCTGAGCGAGGCCATCGTCGCCCAGGCCGACAATCCGAAGCGCGACGATGCGCCAGTGCTGCGCAAGGGCATGCTGGAGGCGATCAACACCATCAAGACCTCCAAGCTGGGGCTGACGCGCGGCGCCCAGGCCCTGTACGAACTGCCCTGGTACATGATCATCGGGAACCCGGCGGCGGGCAAGAGCAGCGCTATCAAGCACTCGGGGCTGACCTTCCCGATCCCCGGCAGCAAGGCGGTGCAGGGCGTGGGCGGGACCCGCAACTGCGACTGGTTCTTCACCACCGACGGCATCCTGCTCGACACCGCCGGCCGCTATTCGGTGTATGAAGCCGACCGCGCCGAGTGGTTCAGCTTCCTCGACCTGCTGCGCCGCCACCGCCGGCGCGCGCCGATCAACGGCATCATCATCGCGGTGAGCGTGGCCGAGCTGGCGGGCGGATCGCCGGAAGCCTCGATCGAGCTGGCGAAAAGCCTGCGCACGCGGGTGCAGGAACTGACCGAGCGCCTGGGCGTGCACGCGCCGGTCTACGTGGTGTTCACCAAGGCCGACCTGATCGCCGGCTTTTCCGACTTCTTCCACGACAGCGACCGCGCCGAGCGCGAGCGCGTCTGGGGCGCGACCCAGCGCTACAACCGCCGCAGCACGCCGCAGGATGTGCTGGCCTTTTTCGATGTCCACTTCGACGAGCTGTACGACGGCCTGAAAGAGATGAGCCTGGCCAACATGGCCGGCAACCGCAGCGCGGCGATGCGCCCCGGCGTTTTCACCTTCCCGCTCGAATTCGCATCCCTCAAGCCGCAGCTGCGCGCCTTCCTGGCCACCCTGTTCGAGGAGAACACCTGGCAGTTCAAGCCGGTCCTGCGCGGCTTCTACTTCACCAGCGCGCTGCAAGAAGGCTTCGTCGAGAACCTCTCCTCGCGCCGCGTCGCCAGCCGCTTCGACCTCCAGCTCAAGGCCGGCGAGCAGAAGGGCGAGCAGCATGAAGAGCAGTCCGGCTTCTTCCTGCTCGATCTGTTCCGCAAGGTGATCTTCGCGGACAAGGAGCTGGTCAAGCGCTACACCAGCCCGGCCGCCACGCGCCTGAAGTACGCGGCCTTCTTCGCCGCCACCGTGCTGCTCGGCTGCGCGCTGGGCGGCTGGAGCTGGTCCTATATGGGCAACCGCCAGCTGGTCGCCAACGTCCAGGCGGACCTCGACAAGGTCATGAAGATGCAGGCCCGGACCGGCGGCCTGCAGTCGCGCCTCGAAGCGTTGGACATCCTGCAGGACCGCATCGAGCAACTGGAAAAATACCGCGACGAGCGGCCCTGGACGCTGTCCTTCGGCCTGTACCAGGGCGAGGCGCTGGAACGCAAGCTGCGCGACGAATACTTCGCCGGCGTGCGCGAGGTGATGGTGCAGCCGGTAGCCGGCGCGCTGGAAGCGCTGCTGGCGGAAATGAACGCCAACGCCTCGCAGCTGGATCCGAACGCGCAGGCCGCGCCCAGCGCCAAGCCGGGCCAGCCCTACCAGGACGTCTCGGCTACCAATGTCGGCGACGCCTACAACGCCCTGAAGACCTACCTGATGCTGGCCGATAAAAGCCATGCCGAGTCCGGCCACCTGAACGACCAGCTGACCCGCTACTGGCGCGTGTGGCTGCAGGCGAACCGCGCGGGCATGCCAAAGGAGCAGATGATCCGCAGCGCGGAGCGCCTGATGACGTTCCACTTATCACATATTGCGGATCCGGCCTGGCCGCAGATCACGCCCAAACTCAGCCTGCTCGACACCGCGCGCGAAAACCTGCGCCGCGTGGTGCGCGGCACGCCGGCGCGCGAACGCGTCTACGCCGACATCCGCACCCGCGCCGGCACCCGCTTCCCGGCGGTGACGGTGGCGCGCATCGTCGGCGAGCAGGACCAGGGGCTGGTGGTCGGCAGCCACGCGGTGCCCGGCGCCTTTACCCGCGACGCCTGGGAGAAGTTCGTGCTGGGCGCGATCCGCGAAGCCTCGAACCGCGAGCTGCAAAGCACCGACTGGGTGCTCAAGACCGTGGCCAAGGACGACCTGACCCTGGAAGGCAGCCCGGAGCAGATCCAGAAAACCCTGATCGACCTGTATAAAGCCGACTATGCGAAGGAGTGGACCAGGTTCGTGCAGGGCGTGACGATCGCCGACCTGAATGGCTTCGAGGCCAGCGTGCAGGCCATGAACCGGCTGGGCGACCCACAGACTTCGCCGCTGGCCAAGGTGCTGAAGACCGTCTACGACGAGACTTCCTGGGACGATCCCGGCCAGGCGCGCGTCAACCAGGCGAAGCTGAAGCGCGGCGTGATGGCCTGGTTCCGCGAAGTCGTGCTGCGTCAGGCGCCGAGCGATGCGCGCCAACTAGCGGACGCTGTCGGGCCGCTGCCGGCCGTCGTTCCTGGCGCGGCTGCTGCGGGCCCGGTGGGCCGGGAGTTCGCCGGCGTCGCGCGTCTGGTCGGCATCAAGGAAAAGGACGCATCGCTGATGACCGGCTACCTCGACGCGCTGTCCAAGCTGCGCTCGCGCCTGAACCAGCTGAAGAACCAGGGCGATCCCGGTCCCGGCGCCAAGCAGTTGATGCAGCAGACGCTGGAAGGCAACGGCTCCGAACTGGCCGACGCCCTGAAGTATGTCGACGAGCAGATGCTGACCGGGATGACGGACGCCCAGAAGCAGATGCTGCGTCCGCTGCTGGTGCGGCCGCTGGTGCAGACCTTCGCCATGATCGTGCTGCCATCCGAGTCTGAGATCAACAAGACCTGGCAGGCGCAGGTGGTCGAACCCTTCCAGAAGAACCTGGCCGGCAAATCCCCGTTTGCGCCCGGTGCGCAGCTGCAGGCGGGGGCGGCAGAGATCGGCCAGGTGTTCGGGCCCGACGGCGCGGTGGCCAAGTTCGTGTCCACGACCATGGGCCCGCTGGTGGTGCGGCGCGGCGACGTGCTGTCCAGCCGGACCTGGGCCGACATCGGCGTGACCCTCGCGCCCCAAGTGGTGAGCGGCTTCCCTGGGTGGATTGCGCCGCTGTCGGCGAATGGCGTGGCCTCAGGCGGCGGCCCGCAGACCGTGTTCCAGCTGCTGCCGATGACGGCGCCGGGCGTGACCGAATATACGATCGAGATCGACGGACAGCAGCTGCGTTACCGGAATACGCCGCCGGCCTGGGTGAATATGGTGCATCCGGGGCCGCAGGGGACTGCCAGCGGGGCAAAGGTTAGTGCGGTGACCTTCGATGGGCGGACCGTGGAGCTGTTCAATGAGCCGGGGGAATATGGTTTAACGAAGCTATTCCAAACCGCCGTGCAGAAGAAACTGGAGGGCGGCCTGTACGAGCTGCGCTGGAGCAGCGGCAACGTAACGGTGGCGGTGACGCTTAAAAAGGTCAGTAGCGCCAGTACAGGTGCCGACGGTCAGGCCAGCCGCGGCTTCAGCGGCCTGCGCCTGCCCGACAGCGTGGTAGGCCGGGGCGCAGCCGGCGCCGGCGTCAACAGCCCGCAACTGGCGGGAGCGGCCCAATGACGCGCGCCGCCGCCTCGCCCCGGATCGGCTGCTTCGGCAAGATCCCGGCGCGCAGCGACTTCGTCAAGGTCGCCGACGACCAGACCGTGCTCGGCATGCTGGACGACTGGCTGGCCCAGGTCATGACCCGCCTGCCCAACGACGCGCGCTGGAAGCTGTACTACGACGCCTCGCCACCGGTCAGCTTCGCCTTCGTCGGGCCGAGCCGCCGCCATGCCATCGCCGGCCATCTGGTGGCCAGCCACGACCAGTCCGGGCGCCGCTTTCCCTTCCTGATGATGCGCACCGTCGACGTTCCCGATCCGGCGGCCTTCGTGTCGCGCTGCCCGCTGGCCTTCGGGCCGCTGTGGGATTATCTGGAAACGATGGCGCCGCAGGTGCTCGGGGCCGACGAACCCGGGCCGCACCTGCATGCGATCGCCGATGCGGCGGTCGTCCTCGGCGAGTACGAGGCTCCGCTCGACGACTTCCTGGCCGCGGCCACGGTCAGTTCGCTGTCCGACGCTCTGGACCTGGAGGCGAACCGGCTGATCCTCGGCCTCGGGCTGCTACTGCAGCCCGTCATGCACAGCCGTCCGGCGGCGCTGCACAAAAGCCTGGTGCTGCCGCTGCCGCTGGATTCGTCGCTGCGCTGCCAGGTGGCGGCCTTCTGGCTGGAGCTGGTCACGCCCTTCATCCGCCGCACCGCGTTCGACCTGGTGCTGTTTTTGACCACGGTCGCCGAGCGGCCGGCGCTGGTGATCGGCTTCGGCGGCGCCGCAGCCGAGACCCTGCACGGCATCGTCGATCCACTGGCCGGCCGCGAGCAGCAGGTGCAGCTGAGCGACAACGGCTGGATCGACGAACAGCTGGGCATCGACATCGACGTGCGCGCGCTGGCCAGCTATCTCGAGCAGCCGATGCTGCCGCTGCGCCTGGCCCGCGAACTGTTCCTCAAGACTTTCATCGGAGCCGACACGTGAAGCGTCTTTCGACATCCTTGCTTGCCGCCGCTTTCTTTGCGCCGGCGCCGGTACTGGCCGACAACCCGGCGACCGCCACGCCGGCTGCTGCGCCGATCGTGGTCTCCGGCACCGTCCCCGACGACGCCAGCAAGGCGGCGCTGCTGGCGCGCCTGCGCACCGTCTACGGCTTTGATCGCGTGGTCGACCAGCTGGCAGTGGGCCGGGTGGCGGCACCGCCGAACTGGAACGAGCACGTCGCCCGCCTGATCGGCCCGAACCTGAAACTGGTCACGCGCGGCCAGCTGCAAATCGACGGCACCAGCGTCAGCCTGCGCGGCGACGTCGCCAGCGAAGCGCAGAAGCAGCAGATCGCCGGTGAGCTGGCGATGAACCTGGACACCAGCTACACCGTCAACAACGGCCTGCGGGTGGCGGTGTCCGAGCAGGGCATGCTGGATGCGGCGCTGGCTAACCGCATCATCGAATTCGAGTCGGGCAAGGCCACGCTGGCCGATTCCGGCAAGGCCATCCTCGACCAGATGAGCAATGTCCTGCTGCGCCTGAAGGACAAGAGGGTGGAGGTGATCGGCCACACCGACAACGCCGGCTCGCGCGCCGGCAACCTCTCGCTCAGCCAGGCCCGCGCGGAGGCGGTGAAGGACTATGTGGTGGGGCGCGGCGTGAAGGCTGAGATGGTCGCGGTCTCCGGCGAAGGCCCCGACCGGCCGGTGGCCGACAACCGCACACCGGAAGGCCGCGCCCGCAACCGGCGCATCGAGTTCAAAGTCGTCCAATAAGCTAATTCGGGGTCAGTAATTCGGGGTCAGAGCACTTTTTTGGGAAATGACCCTTCCGCAAGATTTTGGCGCTTTGCCCGGGGCTTCCTAGCTGGCTGGCGTCGAATCTGCTATCAGATCAATTGTTCAAAAAAGTGCTCTGACCCCGAATTTCCTGACCCCGAATTTCAGGGCAGGGTGATCGTCACGTTGGCCGACCGCGGCGGCAGCTTCACCAGGTCGTTGTAGCCGGCCAGCGCCTGGCCGGTCTCGTGGGCCAGGGCCGTGCGGAAGCCCAGGTAGCCGCCGAGGGCCGCCACCGCGAACACCATCGACAGGGCCCACAGCGACAAGTCACTCCCTAACTTGTGCACGATCTGGTCGGGGCGCCCGGCGTGCGGGGCGAAGCCGCGGTTCTTGCCGCGCATGCGGGCGATCTCGTCGCCGAGGCGGGCGGTCAGGTAGGCCAGCTTGTCCTTGCCGTCCAGCGCGAAGCGCCCTTCGAAGCCGAGCAGCAGGCAGACGTGGAAGACCTCCAGCGCCTGCAGGTGCACGGCGCCCTTGGCGCGCAGGTCTTCGAGGCGCTGGAAGAAGTGCTCGCCGGCGAGCTGGTCGCCGAACAGGCGCAGCTGCAGCGGGCGGGTCTCCCAGGCTTCGCGGATCTCGTAGTCGGAGCGCAGGATGATCTCGTCCACTGCGGCGCAGAAGGCATACTTGGCGGCGGTGACGTCGTCGGCCGGCACGCCCAGCGCCTTGGCGTTGCGGTCGACGTCGCCGAGGAAGCGCGTCATGTGGTCGGCGAAGGCGGTCTTGTCCTGCGGGCCGTTGCCGTTCTTCAGCAGGAACAGGGCGTAGAAGCCCTCGTACATGATGTCGACCAGTGAGGTCGGCGTACTGCCGGAAGCGTTGCGGCTGCCCGACTGCAAAGGCGCGGCGCGCCGTTCGACGTGTTGGCTCATGCTGCGATTCCGATGAGTTCGAGTTTGAGGTCGCGGATCCCGTTCGGCACGTAGATCGAGATCGCCTGGGCTTTCAGCATGCTTTCGTACAGCACGCCGCGGTTTTCCAGCACAAAGTAATAGGTGTCGGGCCGCACCGGCACCGCGCTCGGCACCTGCGGCGCATGCACCAGGCGCACGCCGGGCATGGCCGACAGCACCAGCTTGTCGACGTCTTCCGGCGCGCCGATCTTGAAGCGCAGCGGCACGATTTCGACCAGCTGCAGGGCCGGCATGTCGGCCGCTACGCCCAGGTAGAGCGTGGTCTGGCCGTTGATCTTGCCCGAGTCCAGCGCGCCCAGGTGGTAGGACGGCCGCTCGTTGCTCAGCGCGATCGCGAAGTACTTCGACGAGATCACGGTATCGAGCAGCTCGCGCAGGATGGCGTCCAGGCGCGTGAAGGCCGGCCCCGGATCCTGGTGCACATAGGCCGGCAGGTCCTCCAGCTTGCTGCTGCGCGAGAAGGTCATCAAGCCGCCCGCAAGGCCCAGCAGCTCCTGGAACAGGCGCTCGGGATGCAGCTCGCGGTGCGCCAGGAAGTGGGTCAGCGCCGCATAGCCGCTGCTGACCGTGTGCAGCAGCCAGAAGGAGGCGACGTCGCCGCCGCGCAGCTCGACCACGTTCTTGCTCGGCTCGCGGTAATGGCCGTACAGCGCGTGCACCTTGGCCAGCAGCTTTTCCATCAGGCGCGTCAGCATGCCGTGCAGGCCGGGCGCGCCTTCGACCGAGAGGCTGGGCGGGACGAAGGCGTGGTCCACCTCGAAGCCGCCGGTCGGCAGGCGGCGCAGGCGCACCAGCGGGATGGTCTCGTAGGGTTCGAGCGGCTCCAGCTCCGACACCAGGCGCAGGCTGCGGTTCAGGTAGGCGACCGGCGCGCTGGCGGCGTCGGTGTAGAGGTCGAAGGTGTCGTGGTCAATCTGGCCGAAGCGGGTGTCCAGGCGCGATTCGCCGCGCGCCGCGCAGTTCTCGCCATGGTCCTTGAGCGCGGGCAGGGCGGCGTGGAAGGTCAGCGACTGCACCGTCGAGGCCAGTTCGCCGAGGCGCACCTGGGGCGGCAGGGCGTCGCGCTCGGGCGCGTGCAGGATTTCGCCGTCGGCGAAGATCAGCGACAGGCCGGTGATGCGCAAAGTGTCGGCCTTGAGCGCATCGAGGTCGATCTCGAGCTTGCGCACGCCCCAGCAGTAGGGGTGGAGGGCGGCGGCGGTGTCGTTCAGGCGCGCTTCGTGGTAGCGGTCCTGCTGCTGGAAATGCTGGGGGCGCAGGAACAGGCCCTCGCCCCACAAGACCTTGGCTGGTGGTTTCACGCATGCCTCCTGCGAAGTGTCATAAATCTCTAGCTTGGAGGAAACCGCACGGCCTTCATTGACATCGGACAAGCGCCAGGGGCTTGGCGGCGGCAGGCCCGGCGCCAGCGTTGCTGCCACTGCTCATGGCGCAGGCGTGCAGGCCGATCGTCACGCCGGTCTTTTCCGCCTCGGGAGCGGCAAAGGCCAGGCGCCAGCCCTGCGCGGGTGGTGAGTAAAACAGCGCGACCACACCGATAAAGCCGGCCTCGCGCGCCAGCTTTTCGTTGAGCTCCAGCTGCTGGCCGGGCACCAGGGTCAGCTCACGCACTTCGAGCAGGTCGGCGCCCAGCGCCTCGCGCTCGGTCTGCGGCGACAGGAAGGCGGCATACGGCGCCTGCTCGAAGGCGGTGCGCTGGCGCAGCTTGTAGACCCGCACCAGCAGGGCCAGCGGCTGGCCGCGCGCATCGACGTTCAGGCGCTTGGACGCATGCAGGCGCATCGTCACGCTGCGCGGACCCTGCTGGGCTTCCGGCAGCGGCGGCGGCTTGCGCAGGCCGGCCGCCTCCAGCAGGCCGGCGGGCGAGGGCCCGGCGCCACTTGCGCAACTAACCAACAGCAGAGACGAGAGCAAACAAGAGTAAATGCGAGTAGAAGCCATGGCCGTGATTGCCTTGAGTAAATGGATCAACAGCGACATTTAATGCCATCGCCATCCGCACACGCTGAGCCCGCGCAACGACCGTTTCGACAGAGCTCAATTGCCGGGAAAACCTAAGTTGACCCGACGCAATTCCCACCAGAAATCGTGCGCCAATAATGGCGCTTGATTTCAACTAGGGAGAGCCAGATGAAGTTCCACCGCCTGATGCCGAGTCTAGTCTGCGTTGCGATCCTGTCGGCCTGCGCCGGCACCGGCGGCCAGGTAGCCGCCACCGCCAAGCCGGCGCCCACCATGGCCGCCGCCATGGCCGAAGTCGATGCCGCCGTGCTGGCCGGCCAGACCGACAAGGCCTACACCCTCTTGAGGAGCGCCGGCGCCACCTTCCCGGTCGACAAGACGCCCTGGGTCAGGATGGCCCAGATGCGCTTCGACAGCACCGATTACGGCGAAGCCATCGTCAGCGCCCTCGAAGCGCTGGAGCGCGACCCGGACGATACCCTGGCCAACAGCATCGTGGCCGTCAGCGGCCTGCGCGTGACCAGCAAGGCGCTGGCCGACCTGAGCCAGAAGAACAACTTGAGCGGCAACGTGCGCACCGAGGCCGTGGAGCTGGCCAAGCTGCTGCGCACCAGCCTGAACGAAGAGGTGCTGGTGTCGAACGGTGGACGCCCGCCGGTGGTGCGGCCCAGGGACACGGGCGGGAAAAAGGCAATCTCGAATTCTTCGACCGCACGTCCGGCGAGCAACGACCCCTTCGGCGCGCTCAAGTAAATCCTTCCACCCAGCCTGGAGCCGACATGCCCAAGAACGAAAGCGTGCAGAAACGCCTGCAGAAAGTGCGCGCCCCGCGCGTGCAGATGACCTACGACGTCGAGATCGGCGACGCCATCGAAAACAAGGAGCTGCCCTTCGTGCTCGGCGTGCTGGGGGATTTCGGCAGCGATCCGGACGCCGCCAGGAAGCGCCTGAAGGACCGCAACTTCGTCAACGTCGACGCCGATAACTTCGACGAAGTGCTGAACGCGGTCGCCCCGGTCGCCAACTTCCGCGTCGAGAACCACCTCTCGGGCGAAGGCGGCGAATTCGCAGTTAGCCTGCAGTTCCGCGAGATGGCCGACTTCCGGCCGGAGTCGGTGGTGCAGCAGGTGGCGCCTTTGAGGGGCCTGCTGGATGCGCGCAGCAAGCTGGCCGACCTGCGCAACAAGCTGGCCGGGAACGACAAGCTCGAAGACATCCTCAACGACGTGCTGACCAACACCGAAAAGCTGGACAGCCTGCGCAAGGCGAAGGAGGACAAATAATGGCGGCGATCCTCGATGCGGCAGTAAGTCCCGACCTTGGCGCGCTCGAACTGGACACCAGCCTGCTCGACCAGATCGTCGAGCAGAGCAGGGTGGCGAAGTCCAGCAGCGAGCACGAACGCGCGCGCGACATCATCTCCGAACTGGTGACCCAGGTGATGGAAGGCACCATGGTCATCTCCAGCAACCTGTCGGCGACCATCGATGCGCGCCTGGCGGAGCTGGACCGCATGATCTCGAGCCAGCTGTCGAGCATCATGCACGCGCCCGAATTCCAGAAGCTCGAGCGCAGCTGGACCGGCCTGAATTACCTGGTGCGGAACACCTCGACCTCGACCAACCTCCAGATCCGCATGCTCAACGCCACCAAGCGCGAGCTGGTGAAGGACTTCCAGTCGGCGCTGGAGTTCGACCAGAGCAGCCTGTTCAAGAAGATCTACGAAGAGGAATTCGGCACCTTCGGCGGCGCGCCCTACGGCGCCCTGATCGGCGATTTCGAGATCAGCCGCCAGCCCGAGGACATCTACTTCCTGGAGCAGATGTCGCACGTGGCCGCGGCCAGCCACGCGCCCTTCATCACCTCGAGCGCACCGGAACTGTTCGGCATCGAGAGCTTCGGCGACCTGGGCAAGCCGCGCGACCTGGCCAAGGTCTTCGACACCGTCGAATACGCGAAGTGGAAGGCCTTCCGCGAGTCCGAGGATGCGCGCTACGTCGGCCTGACCCTGCCGCGCTTCCTGGGACGCCTGCCTTACAACCCGATGGACGGCATGGCCACCGAAGGCTTCAACTTCGTCGAGGACGTCGACGGCAGCGACCACCAGAAATACCTGTGGTGTAACGCCGCCTACGCCTTCGCCTCGAAGCTGACCAAGGCCTTCGAGGACTACGGCTGGTGCGCGGCGATCCGCGGCGTCGAAGGCGGCGGCCTGGTCGAGAACCTGCCGACCCACACCTTCAAGACCGACGAGGGCGAGGTGGCGCTGAAGTGCCCGACCGAACTGGCGATCACCGACCGCCGCGAGAAGGAGCTGTCGGACCTCGGCTTCATCTCCCTGGTTCACTGCAAGAACACCTCGTATGCGGCCTTCTTCGGCGCGCAGTCGGCGCAGAAGGCGCGCAAGTACGCCAACGATGCCGCCAACGCCAACGCACTGCTGTCCTCGCAGCTGCAGTACATCTTCGCGGTCTCGCGCATCGCCCACTACATGAAGGCCATGATGCGGGACAAGATCGGCAGCTTCGCCGCCGCCTCGAACGTCGAGGATTACCTGAACCGCTGGCTGACCCAGTACGTGCTGCTGGACGATAACGCCAGCCAGGAGCAGAAAGCCCAGTTCCCGCTGCGCGAAGCCAGCGTGCAGGTGGCCGAGGTGCCGGGCCGTCCGGGCGTCTACCGTGCGGTGTCCTTCCTGCGCCCGCACTTCCAGCTCGACGAGCTGTCCGTATCGCTCCGACTGGTCGCGGAGTTGCCGCAATCGACCAAAGGCTGATTTTTTCACCAACCAAGACTGGAGTATCAAATGGCGATAGACGTGTACCTGCAAATCGACGGCATCAAGGGCGAATCGGCGGACGACAAGCACAAGGACTGGATCGAGTGCAAATCGGTGGACTGGGGCGTGATCCAGCCGAAATCGGCGACTTCCTCGACCGGCGGCGGCCACACTGCCGAGCGCTGCGAGCACAAGGAGATCGAGCTGCTCAAGCTGGCCGACCTGGCTTCGCCGGTGCTGCTGCAGACCTGCTCGTCCGGCAAGACCATCCCCAAAGCGAAGTTCGAGTTCATGCGCGCAGACGGCCAGGGCGAGCGCATCAAGTATTTCGAGATCGAACTCGAGAACGTGCTGATCGGCTCGATCACGCCGGCCGTGAAGGAGGGCGACTTCATGCATGAGAAGGTCGGCCTGAAGTTCTCGAAGGTGAAGTGGAAGTACACCCAGCAGAAGATCGGCGGCGGCTCCGGTGGCAATACCTCGGGCGGCTGGGACCTGTCTTCGAACAAGGTGGCCTGAGGCGCCTCGATTCAACCGTGTTCCCCTGCGCTTGTTGCCAGCGCGCTTGCCGCGGCCCAGTGCCGCGGTCTTTTTTGGAGCAGTCATGACCGCTTACGTCCCCGGCCTGCTGGACCGTCTGATGGGCGAGAGCGCAAGCGGCGCCGCCCGCGGCGCTGCCGATCAGCTCAAGGACAGCCTGGCGCGCGAGCTCGAAGCCCTGCTGAACACGCGCCTGGGCTTTCCGCCGGGACGCTTCGACGCCAGCCCCGAGGCGCGCTCCTCGGTCCTGAACTACGGCCTGGCAGACTTCGCCGGCTTTTGCCTGTCCAGCAGCGAAGACCGCGCCGCCATCTGCGCCAGCCTGAAGGACGCGATCGAACGCCATGAGCCGCGCCTCAGGAACGTCAGCGCCGCTCTGGAAATGGAGGCCGGCAGCGTCAATCGGCTCCACTTCGTGATCCACGCCACCCTCGACATCGGCGACGGCCTCGAGCCCGTGAACTTCAACGCCGTGCTCCAGCCCTCGAACCTGCACTACGCGATCGCAAACGAAAGGAAGAGACGATGGACATCAACCTGAAGACCCTGATCGGCAAGCTGAACGACACCAGCCGGACGGCGGCGACGCGCGCGGCGAGTATTTGCGTCGGCTTCGGCCAGTACGAGGTCGACATCGAACACCTGTTCCTGGCCTTGCTGGAGCAGCCGTCCAGCGACTTCGTGGTGGCCGCGCGCGGCGCCGGCATCAGCCTGACGGCCCTGGAAACCGACCTGCGCAAGGAAGTCGAGCGCCTGCCCGGCGGCAGCGGCCGCACCCCGGTGTTCTCGCGCCACCTGCCGGTGCTGTTCGAGCACGCCTGGCTGATCGCCTCCCTTGGCCAGCCGGCGCCGGGGCAGGAACAGCGCATCCGCAGCGGCCACCTGCTGCTGGCGCTGCTGGCCGAGCCCGGCCTGGCCCAGCTGGCCCAGCGCGCCTCCAGCTGCTTCGTGGATTTTCCGGTCGACCGCCTGAAACACGATTTCGACAGGCTCACGCGCGGTTCCAGCGAAGCGCCGGCGGTGCAAAGCGCCGCGCCGATGCAGGCCACGCAGGCGGGCGGCGATCCGGTCGGCGAACTGCGCGCCGGCGCGCCGGGCCGGACGCCCGCGCTCGACCAGTACACCACCTGCCTGACGGCGCGCGCGCGCGAAGGCAAGGTCGACCCCGTGATCGGGCGCGACGCCGAGATCCGCCAGGTGATCGACATCCTGATGCGGCGGCGCCAGAACAACCCGATCCTGACCGGCGAGGCAGGGGTCGGCAAGACCGCCGTGGTCGAAGGCCTGGCGCTGCGCATCGCCGAGGGCGACGTGCCGGACGTTCTGCGCGGGGTCGAGATCCACACCCTCGACATGGGCCTGCTGCAGGCCGGCGCCAGCGTCAAGGGCGAGTTCGAGAACCGCCTGAAGAACGTGATCGAAGAGGTCAGCAAGAGCCTGCACCCTATCATCCTGTTCATCGACGAGGCCCACACCATGATAGGCGCGGGCGGCGCGGCCGGCCAGAACGACGCCGCCAACCTGCTGAAGCCTGCGCTGGCGCGCGGCGAGCTCCGCACCGTGGCCGCCACTACCTGGGGCGAGTACAAGAAGTATTTCGAGAAGGACGCCGCGCTGGCGCGCCGCTTCCAGGTGGTGAAGGTCGAGGAGCCGGACGAAGACACCGCCTGCGCCATGCTGCGCGCGATGGCGCCGCTGATGGAAAAGCATTTCGGCGTGCGCATCTTCGACGAGGCGATCCGCGAGGCCGTGCGGCTGTCGCACCGCTACATCAGCGGGCGCCAGCTGCCGGACAAGGCGATCAGCGTGCTCGATACCGCCTGCGCGAAGGTGGCCCTCGGCCAGAAGGCGACGCCGGCGGCGCTGGAAGAAGCGACCCGCGGCGTGGAGCGGCTCGATGCACGCATCAGCGCCCTGGTGCGCGAGGAGAGCGGCGGCGCCGATCACGCCGCCACGCTGGCCATATTGAGAGGCGAACGCGAGGCCGGCCTGAAGGAACAGGAGCGCCTGCGCAGCCAGTGGGACCGCGAGCAGGCCCTGTCCGCCGAGATCCACGCGATGCGCGCGCGGCTCGAAGCCGGCGACGGCAAGGGCGCGGCGCTGCAGGCTCTGGTCGACGAACTGCGCGCACTGCAGGGCGAGACCCCGCTGGTGCCGCTGCAGGTCGACGGCCACACGGTGGCCGGCATCGTCGCCAGCTGGACCGGCATTCCGCTGGGCCGCATGGTGAAGGACGAGATCCGCACTGTGATGAATCTGCAGGGTATGCTGGACGAACGGATCCTCGGCCAGAACCACGCCAGCGGCATCGTGGCCCAGCGCGTGCGCACGGCGCGCGCCAGCCTGGAAGACCCGAACAAGCCGAAGGGCGTGTTCCTGTTCGTCGGCAGCTCGGGCGTCGGCAAGACCGAGACCGCGCTGGCCCTGGCCGACATGCTGTACGGCGGCGAACGCAAGCTGGTCACCATCAACATGAGCGAATACCAGGAGGCGCACAGCGTGTCCGGCCTGAAGGGCTCGCCCCCGGGCTACGTCGGCTACGGCGAGGGCGGCGTGCTGACGGAAGCCGTGCGGCGCAATCCCTACAGCGTGGTGCTGCTGGATGAAGTCGAAAAGGCGCACAGCGACGTGCTGGAGCTGTTCTTCCAGGTCTTCGACAAGGGCGTGCTGGACGATGCCGAAGGCCGCCAGATCGACTTCCGCAACACCATCATCATCCTGACCTCGAACGCGGCGTCTCCGCAGATCATGCAGGCCTGCCTGAACAAGCCGTCGTCCGAACGGCCGTCTCCCGATGAACTGGCGCAGATGATCCGGCCCAGCCTGATGAAGCACTTCAAGCCGGCCTTCCTCGGGCGCCTGACCGTGGTGCCTTTCTATCCGATCGACGACGAGGTGCTGGCCAACATCATCCGTCTGAAGCTGGAACGCATCAAGGCGCGCGTGGCGGCCAACCACGATGCCCAGTTCCTGTACGACGATGCGCTGGTGAGCGCCGTGCTGGCGCGCTGCACCGAGGTCGATTCGGGCGCGCGCAATGTCGACACCATCCTGAACGGCACCCTGCTGCCCGAGATCGCGGACAACGTGCTGGCGGCCATGGCCTCCGGCGGCGGCATCCGGCAGATCAAGGTGAGCGCAACCAGGGCCGGCAAGATCAAGTACGCCGTCGAGCCGGCGTGAGGAGGGCGGCATGCTGAACATGGAAAAGCTGCTGGCGCCGGTGAGCGAAGGCCGGCCCTGCGGCGAGGACCTGGCCTTTTCGCGCGAGATCGACGACATCGTGCGTGCGCGCCAGGCGGACGATCCTTCGATCGAACAGGGCGCCTGGGTCACCGAGCTGAAGGAAGCCGACTGGAAGTTCGTGGCCAGGCAAAGCGCCCAGCTGATCGAAAAGCGCAGCAAGGACTTGCAGCTGGCGGTCTGGCTGGCCGAGGCCGAGGCCCGCACCAGCGGCCTTGGCGGCCTGGCCGACAGCCTGGTATTGATTGCCGCGTTATGCGACCGATACTGGGACGGCCTGTATCCGCTGCCCGACGAGGACGGCCACGAGCGGCGCATCGGCAACCTGTCCTGGATGGCCGCGCGTATCGCGCCGCTGCTGCGCGAGATTCCGCTGACCGAGGGGCAGCACGGCTACGCGCTGCGCGACTTCGACGTCGCCCGCATGCATGGCGGCGAGGAGTTGACGAAGCTGGAGACGGCCAAGGCGCGCACATCGCCTGCCTTTTTCGAAGCCCTGCTGCGCGACTGCGAGCACTGCGCCGGCGCCCTCGAACGCATCGAGCACAGCGTCGACGCGCGCCTGGGCACCGATGGCCCCAGCTTCACCGCGGCCAAGTCCGGCCTGCAAAGCGTGCTGCTGTTCGTGAAGCCGATGGTGAAGGAGGGCGGCGCGAAGCTTGTCAACCGGCCGGCGGAACATGCGCCGGCGTCTTCCGCGCAGCCGGCCGTGCAGCGGGCGGCGCCGGCCGAACCACCAGGCGGCATGGCCGGCGGTCCGCCGCAATCTCGCACCCAGGCCCTGGCCCAGCTGCGCGAAGTCGCCGAGTTCTTCCGCCGCACCGAGCCGCACAGCCCCGTCGCCTACCTGGCGGAAAAGGCCGCCCACTGGGGCGAACAGCCCCTGCACGTGTGGCTGCGTTCGGTGGTGAAGGATGACGCCTCGTTCGCTCACATCGAGGAGATGCTGGGCGTCGCGCCGCCATCAGGAAGCTGAGGCGGCGCGAGCGGCGGGAAGGAAGGGTCAGGCTTTCGGCGCCTGGCCGGCCGCCTCGGCCAGCTGCGAGGTCGCGCGCGTCACCTGCTCTTCGACGCGGCGCATGGCGTCGCGGGTCGACTGGGTCACCTGCTCGTAGCCCTTGAAGGCATTGTCGATTGCGGCCTTGATGATCTCGACCGCGTTTTCCTGGCCCGGCTTGACGTTCTGGGTGACGTCGTAGATCAGGGCCGACAGCGTGTTCTTGGCTTCCACCAGGTGGGTATCGGCGGCCTGCTGGAAGTCCTTCTGGATGTCGGCGACGATGCGGCGCAGTTCTTCGCCGTAGGCCTGAGCGTTCTGCACGCCCGGCTGCAGGCGCGATTGCAGGGTGTCGATCGCCGCTTTCGGGTCGCTCGCCTGGCTCATCTGGCGGCTGGTGGCCATCGCGCCTTCCATCGAATTCTTTGCGGTGGCCATGTTCAGCGCCACCACCTGCTCGACGCCCTGCACGGCCTTGCTGGCCAGGGCATTGAAGGTTTCCATCTGCAGTTCGAACAGGGTCTTGGTGGCGTTGGCGAATTGCTCGGGGTTGGTGAACATTGCTTGTCTCCTCGGTTGGTTTTCCTGGGGCCTGCTCAATGTTTAACTTTTTACATTATTTCCCGGTCTTGCGGATTTCGCAACGTGCATCGCGGTAGGGCCCGGAGAATTTTTCCCAGCCGGCGCCGAGCGGGGTCTGCGAACAGGCCATATCCCCGGTGGACTTGCTGCGCCACTGGTACCAGGGCGCGGGTTCGGCGTTCAGGACGGCGGGGCAGGCCATGGCCAGGCCCAGCAGGATGGCGAGCGTGTTCTTCATGTGGCCGAGCTTGACGGTCCACGGCCCGCAAGTCAAGCGAACGGACCCGTTTGACCTTCCCACGATGGGAAGGTGTATCCTCGCTGGAACAATAGGAGCGATGAACATGTTGAATATCGGCGAAGCGGCCCAGGCCTCGGGCGTGTCGGCCAAGATGATCCGCCATTACGAATCGATCGGGCTGCTGCCGGCGGTGCGGCGGACGGCCTCCGGCTACCGTGTGTACGGCGAGCAGGACGTGCGCCTGCTGCAGTTCATCCACCGCGGCCGCGCGCTCGGTTTCCCGCTCGAGAAGATTGCGGATCTGCTGGCGCTGTGGCAGGACCAGAATCGCGCCAGCTTTGAGGTGCGCCAGCTGGCCGAACAGCACATCGCGGAACTGAACCGCAAGATCGCGGAACTGCAGGCGATGAAGCGCACGCTCGAGCAGCTGGCCCATTCCTGCCACGGCGACCAGCGTTCGGACTGTCCGATCCTCGACGACCTGGCGACGCACTGACTAAAGCAGCTGCAGAAACGCAAAACGCCGCAATCCTTTTGCAAAGATTGCGGCGTTTTGCGCCAGAGACTTCTGGAAAACTACGGTAGCATTTGGTGCCCACGGAGGGACTCGAACCCCCACACCTCGCGGCACATGGACCTGAACCATGCGCGTCTACCAATTCCGCCACGTGGGCATGACAAACAACAGGTACTGCAAACTACGGTAGCATTTGGTGCCCACGGAGGGACTCGAACCCCCACACCTCGCGGCACATGGACCTGAACCATGCGCGTCTACCAATTCCGCCACGTGGGCATTACAAACAACTAGTACTGCAACAACAAGGTAGCTTTTGGTGCCCACGGAGGGACTCGAACCCCCACACCTCGCGGCACATGGACCTGAACCATGCGCGTCTACCAATTCCGCCACGTGGGCATGCAAACTACTTTTGACAAGAACAAGACCGGCTTTGGTGCCCACGGAGGGACTCGAACCCCCACACCTCGCGGCACATGGACCTGAACCATGCGCGTCTACCAATTCCGCCACGTGGGCCGGGTCTTGCAATCATCGCTCGACGTCGCCGTCGAATTCCGCTACGATATCAGGCTTTGCCGATTTGCGCTAGACCAACTTTCGATCTGCTTTTTCGCCGGCTGCACCTTCGCAGCAATCCCCGCATCCGGCTGGGCCGTTTGCGAAGAGACCGAAAGTATAGCGGATGAATGGCAAATGTCAAAGGCCCAACGGAAGGATGCCCGCAGCACGCTTGCACGGCGCATGTTAGGCGAATACCCCGTGTCTCCGTTACACTACGCCTGTCAAGGTGTCAATCCAACCAACATTGCGCCGCCAGCAAGTGCAAGCAAGCATTCGCGACTGGCGCGTCACTGGCTTAACAAGAATAGAAAACACGATTTGAAGCACCCAACTCATACCATTCCAAGCCGCGAGGAGATTCTCGGCGTTTTCCGCGATGCCAAGGGGCCGCTCGATAGCGGCGCACTGGTACGCGCCCTGCAGGTGGATCCGGAAGCGGAAGGCGTCCTCACGCGCCGCTTGAATGCGATGGAACGCGACGGCCAGCTCCGCGCGAATCCCGCCGGCCAGTATGCATTGACCGACCACTCGAGCTTCGTCTCCGGCCGCGTCAGCGCGCACCGCGACGGCTACGGCTTCGTGATCCCGGACGAACCGGGCGACGACCTGTTCCTGCCCGATAAGGAGATGCAGAAGGTCCTGCACGGCGACAAGGTCCTGGCCCGCGTCGTCGGTACCGATCGCCGCGGCCGTCCCGAGGGCACGATCGTCGAAGTCACCGAGCGCGCCAACACCCACATCATCGGCCGCCTGCTGCAGGAAAACGGCGTATGGATCGTGGCGCCGGAAGACAAGCGCATCGCCCAGGACATCCTGGTCGACGGCTCGCCGGGCAAGGCGAAGTCGGGGCAGGTGGTCAGCGTCGAGCTGGTCGAGCAGCCCTCGCGCTTCCGCCAGCCGATCGGCCGCATCGTCGAGGTGCTGGGCGAGCTGGACGACCCGGGCATGGAGATCGAGATCGCGGTCCGCAAATTCGGCGTGCCGCACGTGTTCTCGCCCGCCGCGATCAAGCAGGCCAACAAGCTGCCGAACGAAGTCCGCGACGCCGACCTGGGCAACCGCGTCGACCTGCGCGACGTGCCGCTGGTGACCATCGACGGCGAAGACGCGCGCGACTTCGACGATGCGGTCTACTGCGAACCCGTCAAGATCGGCCGCACCCGCGGCTACCGCCTGCTGGTGGCGATCGCCGACGTCAGCCACTACGTGAAGCCGGGCGATGGCCTGGACAACGATGCGATCGAGCGCTCGACTTCGGTCTACTTCCCGCGCCGCGTGATCCCCATGCTGCCGGAGAAGCTGTCGAACGGCCTGTGCTCGCTGAACCCGGCGGTCGACCGCCTGTGCCTGGTGTGCGACATGGTCGTCACCGCGGCAGGGGAGGTCACGGCTTACCAGTTCTACCCGGCCGTGATGCACTCGGCGGCGCGCCTGACCTATAACGAGGTCGCCGCCATCCTCGGCAACACCAAGGGTCCTGAAGCGGGGCGCCGTCCCGGCATCGTGCCGCACCTGCTGAACCTGAACGAAGTGTTCCGCGCGCTGCTGCAGCAACGCCAGGCGCGCGGCGCGATCGATTTCGAGACCACCGAGACCTACATCGTCTGCAATGCGATGGGCAAGATCGAGAAGATCATCCCGCGCACCCGCAACGATGCGCACCGCCTGATCGAGGAATGCATGCTGGCGGCGAACGTCTGCGCGGCCGATTTCCTGATCCGCCACGACCAGCCGAGCACCTTCCGCATCCACGCGGTGCCGACAGAAGAAAAGCTGAACCAGCTGCGCACCTTCCTGAAGCAGGTCGGCCTGAACCTGGGCGGCGGCATGAAGCCGGAGGCGCGCGACTACGCCGAGCTGATGCAGCAGATCAAGGAGCGCCCGGACGCGACCCTGCTGCAGACCATGCTGCTGCGTTCGATGCAGCAGGCGGTCTACAGCCCGGACAACGTCGGCCACTTCGGCCTCGCCTACGAACACTACGCCCACTTCACCAGCCCGATCCGCCGCTATCCGGACCTGCTGACCCACCGCGCCATCAAGGCGGTCCTGCTGGGTAAAAAATACGAGCCGACCGGGATCGACCTGTCCAAGCTGAACAGCACGGTGTCGAACGCGACCCGCAAGCAACAGGCCAAGGACAAGGCCGCCGGCACGCAAAAGGATCCGAAGGACCTGACGGTCTGGGATGCGCTGGGCGTGCACTGCTCGGCCAACGAGCGCCGCGCCGACGAAGCCTCGCGCGACGTCGAGAACTGGCTCAAGTGCTACTACATGAAGGACCGCCTGGGCGAATCCTTCACCGGCGTGATCTCGGGCGTGACGCCGTTTGGCATCTTCGTGCAGCTGGACGAGCTGTTCGTCGAGGGCCTGGTGCACGTGACCGGCCTCGGACAGGACTATTTCGAGTACGACGAAGCGCGCCACGAACTGCGCGGCAAGAACAGCGGCCAGGTGTATGCGCTGACCGGCCAGGTGACCGTGCAGGTCGCGCGCGTGGATCTGGAAGCGCGCAAGATCGACCTGGTGCTGGCCGAGCCCGAGCAGAAGGGCATTCCGGCGCCGCTGGAACGCGCCCGCGCCGCCGCCGCCGACGCCATGGGATCGAAGCCGCCGCGCCGCCGCAAGGCCAAGGAAGCCGCCAACGGCCGCGTCGCCGCGGTGCCGGCCTCGCCGCAGCAGGTGCACGGCATGAAGGGCGAGCCGCCGGTGCCGCCCGATTTCAGCGCCAGCGACGAGAGCGAGGACGACATCGTCTTCGTGCCGCCGACCCGCCGCAGCCGCAAGGCCGGCGGTGGCAATGGCAATGGCAGCGGCAACGCCAAGCCGGCCGCAAAGAAAACGGCAGCGAAGAAAACCGCAGCAAAACAGAGCGCTCCGCGCAAGAGCGCCGCAAAGGCCCCCAGGGCCGCCTCCAAAACCAGTAAAAAGAAGTAATTGAATGAAAAATAAAATGATTTTCGGCTTCCATGCGGTGACCTCGCGGCTGCGCCACGAGGCCCAATCGGTGGAAGAGATCTTCGTCGACGCCGGCCGCAACGACCGCCGCATGACGGACCTCATCGCCCACGCCAAGCAGCACGGCGTGCGCGTGATGCCGGTCGAGGCCGAGCGCCTCGACAAGATCGTCGGCACCCGCCGCCACCAGGGCGTGATCGCCTTCGCCAGCCAGCTGTCGCTGGCGCGCAACCTGGATGAGCTGCTGGATGCGGTGGACGGCCCGCCCCTGCTGCTGATCCTGGACGGCATCACCGACCCGCACAACCTGGGCGCCTGCCTGCGCGTGGCCGACGGCGTCGGCGCGCATGCCGTGATCGCCCCGAAGGACCGCTCGGTCGGCCTGAACGCCACCGCGGCCAAGGTTGCCAGCGGCGCCGCCGAAACCGTGCCCTACATCACCGTGACCAACCTGGCGCGCACCATGCGCGACCTGAAGGAACGCGGCATCTGGCTGATCGGCACCTCCGACGACGCCGACAAGGGCCTGTACGAAGGCGACTTCACCGGCCCGACCGCGCTGGTGATGGGTTCGGAAGGCGAGGGCATGCGCCGCCTGACCCGCGAAACCTGCGACGTGCTGGTCAACATCCCGATGTTCGGCTCGGTCGAGAGCCTGAACGTGTCGGTGGCTTCGGGCGTCTGCCTGTACGAGGCGCGCCGCCAGCGCCTGGCCCTGGAGCCCAAATAACGTCGTTCCCGCGCAGGCGGGAATCCAAGTCATGCAGTTGGCCAAGCATCGGCGCCCTAAGCAAACACCGCCCGGATAAGCTACCATTCGGGCTATGTTGTTTACCAAGCTACGCGAAGATATCCAGAGCATCATCGAACGTGACCCGGCCGCCCGCAACGGCTGGGAGGTGCTCACCTGCTACCCCGGCCTGCATGCGGTCGTCATGCACGGCTGGGCGCATGCCTGCTGGCGCATCGGCCTGAAGTGGCCGGGGCGCTTCATTTCCTACATTGCCCGCATCATCACCGGTATCGAGATCCACCCGGGCGCCACCATCGGCCGCCGGGTCTTCATCGACCATGGCTTCGGCGTGGTGATCGGCGAGACCGCCGTGGTCGGCGACGACTGCACCATCTACCAGGGCGTGACCTTGGGCGGCACCACCCTGGTGGCCGGCACCAAGCGCCATCCGACGCTGGAGCGCGGCGTGATCGTCGGCGCCGGCGCCCAGGTGCTGGGCGCTTTCACGGTGGGCGAATACGCCAAGATCGGCTCGAATGCGGTGGTGGTCAAGCCGGTGCCGTCCGGCGCCACCGCGGTCGGCAATCCGGCCCACATCGTGCGCAAGGAAGACCAGGCTCGGCACGCACAGATGTTCGCGGCCTACGGCGTCACGCCCAACGGCGACGATCCGCTGTCGAAGGCGCTGCGCAACCTGATCGACCACGTGGCCCGGCAGGACGAGCAGATCGAGCGCATGTGCTCGACCATGAAGGGGGCCGGCATCTCCTGCAATGGCCTGGCCGACAACGACAAGCTCGATCAGGCGCAACTGAACCGCCTGGTCGAATGAGCATTTTAATTACTCGAATGAGCAGATGAGCGATAACGACATTCCCGGCAGCTTCGACCCAGCATCCGACCTGGATCCCAATGAAATCCGCGTGCTGGCCGTGCTGGCCGAAAAAGAAGCGCTCACGGCCGACAATTACCCGATGTCGCTGAACGCGGTCATGAACGGCTGCAACCAGCTGTCGAGCCGCGATCCGGTCATGCAGCTGTCCGAGGACGTGGTCCACGACACCCTGCAGCGCCTCATGCAGCGCAAGCTGGTGGGCAGCATGTCGCAGGCCGGCGCGCGCGTGATCAAGTACGAGCACCGTATGCGCATCAAGTGGTCGCTGGAGCAGGACAAGGTGGCGGTGCTGGCCGTGCTGATGCTGCGCGGCCTGCAGACCGCCGGCGAGATCCGCACCCGCAGCGGGCGCCTGCACGAGTTCAAGTCGGTGGCCGAGGCGGAGAGCGCGCTGCAGTTCCTGATCGATAAGTATCCGCCGCTGGTGGTGCGCCTGGAGCGCGCGCCCGGCACCAAGGAGCCGCGCTACGGCCAGCTGCTGGGTGGGGAGATCGACGTGGCGCGCATGGATGCGGCGCCTTCGGGTGGCTCTGCCGGCGGTGGGCGCACGGCCCAGCTGGAGCAGGAAGTGGCGGCGCTGCGTGCGGAAGTCGACGAACTGAAGGCCCAGTTCGCGGCCTTCCGCCAGCAGTTCGAATAAGCGCTTTTACGGCGCGGGCGCAGCGTACTTCAGGGTGATCAGCGCATCGTCCGGCCAGGCCGGATTGCCGAGCGGCGCCATGTAGCTGTCCCTGTGCGACTCCAGCTCGAGCTCGGCCGAGCGGCCGCCGTGGCTGATGACGGCGCCCTCGAGCTCGCGCCCGGCGGGAAAGGACGCGTTCATGTCCTTCTTGCCGCACCAGTCGGTGCTGAGCATCATCGTGTTGATCGCGGCCCGAGCCAGGAATGGAATCTGGTCCTTGGCGATGGCCACGCTGACCCGGCATTCGAGGCGCAGATCGCCCAGCCGGCGCACATTGTCCGGCAGGCCCGGCGTACGGATCTCGGGCCGCGCGCTGAAGCGGCCGCGCTTCTGGTTCAGGATGAAATAGGCGTCGGCATCGTAGGCAGCCTGGCTGCGCGCGATGTCGACCAGGCCGGCGGCATCGATCGCCACCGGCGTCGAGCCGTCGTCGCTGGCCAGGCGCAGCGCCAGGCCATCGGCCGTCGCCACCGGCTTGCCGTCGGCGCCCAGCACGCGGAAGCGCAGCGGCGCCGCCGGCGCCATCTTGCGATATTCATCGAAGGCATCCAGGCCGGCCCAGATGCTGCGGTAGGAGCGCATCTCCGGGTTCCGGATGCTGTTGACCTCGACCGAATGCGGCGCGGGCGCAGGCGTCTCGGCCGCGTGCGCGCCGGCGGCCAGCGCCGCCAGCAGGAGCAGGGCGGCGGGCCTCAAGGCGCGTCCCCCTTTAAGATCTCCGGCGAGGTGACCGGATCGCCCGGCGCCGGCGGCGGCGCCGGCTGGAACGCATATTCCACCTCGACGATCGCGTCATTGCTCCAGCTGGTATCGCCGATCGGCAGGCGGAAGCTCTTGCCCTCGACCTTCAGCGCCAGGCTGCGCTCGCCCTCGCGCAGGGTGGCCGCGCTCAGTCGCGCATTGGCCTTGCGCGGCCAGGTCCGGTCGCCGCCCTTCGGCGTCGCGCCCTTGAACCACGAGCACCAGTCGGCGGTCAGCATCAGGCTGTTGACCATCGCATTCGCCCAGAACGGAATCTCTTCCTTGCCGATCGCAACCTTCACCTGGCAATCGAGGCGGACGTCGCCCATCCGGTACTGCCTGTCGTCCAGGCCCGGGCTGCGTATATAGGTCTCGAAGCGGGCATCGCGCTTCTTGCGGTTCAGGAGCACCTCGGCCCTGGCGTCCCAGGCCGCCTGGCTGCGCGGGATCGAAAAGCGCCGCTCCTGGTCGATCGCGAGCGGGATCGAGAAGTCGTCGGCGGCGATGCGCACCGCCAGCGGCTCCCCAATCAGCGCATTGTCGCGCTGCCCCTCGATCTGGAAGCGCAGCTGCGGCACGGCGGGCGCCAGCGCATGCAGCTCGTCGAACTTGTCCAGCCCCGCCACGACGGCGCGGTAGCTGTGCAGGTCGGGATTCTTGACGGCGTTGATGTGGACGGTGGCGTCGTCCTTGTCCGGCTCCGCGGCGAAGGCGGAACCGGCGGCGCAGGCCAGCAGAAGGGTGGCAGTGAATTTCACGGTGCGGCGGCTTTCGATGTGGATGTGGTTTCGACGATGGCCTCGTTGCCCCAGCTGGTATCGCCGATCGGGACTTCGACCTTGTGTCCCTTGACGCGCAGCGGCGTGCTGCGCTCGCCTTCCCGCAGGACCGCGGCGGCCGGCAGGTCGTTCATGGCGACGTCCCAGGCCCTGTCCGCGTCTTTCATGAAGGCGCACCAGTCGCTGCCCAGCATGACGGTATTCCCGAGCAGGACGATGTGCAGCGGCGCTTCCTTCTTGGCGATGGCGACGAAGACCTGGCATTCGAGGCGGATGTCGCCCAGGCGGCGCTGGTTGGCGGGAAGGCCGGGCGAGCGCACGTAGGGCCAGACCCGCACGTCGCTGCGCTTTTTGCTGAGGCGCAGTTCGGCGTCGGCGTCCAGCGCCGGCTGGCTGCGCGGCACCTGGAAGCGGCCGGCCTCGTCGAGCGCCAGGCGCAGCGCGTAACCCTCGTCGCCGGCCAGCACGGCGCCCAGCGGTTCGCCGTCCGCCGCGCCATTCAGCAGGGCAGCGTCGAGCAGCTTGCCATTGCGGGTGCGGGCCTGGAACAGCAGCTGCGGCACGCCGGGCGCCAGCGCGTGCCGGCTTTCGAAGATGTCCAGGCCGGCGGCGATGGCGCGGTAGCTGTGCGTCTCCGGGTTTTTGATGCCCTTGACCTGGACCGTGCCGGCGTCGCTGTCCCGGGCCGCGGCGCCGCCGCCCAGGGACAGCAGCGCCAGCAGCAGGGCTGCGTGCAGGCTGCGCACTCAGCCCTCGTCGCGATAGCGGCGCAGGCGGATCGCACCGAAGATCATGGCGCCGCCGATCAGGGCGCCGATCCAGGCGCGGGCAGTGGCCAGGGTCATCCACGAGGCCGTGAACAGGGCCTGGGTGTCGACGCCGCCGCCGGCGCGGTGGACTTCGGCCGGCACGCCGCCGCTGAAGCCGAACCAGATGCCCGGCAGCAGGCCGCCAATGCCGCGCGCCACCACTTCGCTGGCGAACCACTCCACGTCCAGCGCATCCTGCTGGAAGCCGCCCAGGGCCATGCTGATCCACTTGGCCAGCAGCAGGACCATCAGCGGCACGCCGACTGCCCACAGGAAGGGCTTGGTCTTGGCCCAGCTCGACACCAGCATCAGCCAGCCGATGGTCGGCAGCGCCCACACCATATAGACGGGCAGCATGCCGAGCAGGCGCACCGGCTGCAGGTAGAGGTCGGGCTGCGACAGCAGCATGCCGAACAGGTTGATGCCGGCGGAGGCCATCACGGCGGCGCCGATCAGCAGCAGGGCCAGCGAGGCCACGATGGCGAAACCCATCGTGATCAGCGGCGCCACGCACAGGGCGGTGACGACCTTCGACAGCACGGTGGTGCCGTCCGAGACCGGCAGCGATTTCCAGAACAGGATGCTGCGGTCGCGGCGCTCGTCGTACAGCGCGCCCAGGCAGTAGAAGAACAGGGTGGCCGTCATCAGGATGAACAGCGGGATACCGGCGGCCAGATACATGCCGCTGGCGATGCCGGCTATTTCCGAACGCGCTTCCATCGGGAACGCGGCGGCCATGGCGCCCTGGCTGACGACGTGGCCGTTGATCATTACGCGGGTGGGGGCGCCGTGCACGAGTACCGCATACACCAGCGAACCGCCGACGAACAGCACCAGCGCCGCCGCCACGATCAGCTGAGCCCAGAACATCGATCCCTTGTGCTCCCAGAATTCGCGGCGGAGCAGCCATTTCATGGTCATGGAGTTCATGCGTAGCTTCCTTTCATGGTCGCGACGAACAGGTCGGCGACGCTGGGATTGCGGGTTTCACCGAGCGCGGCGAGCTGCTGGCGCGAGGCGCTGCCCGGCGCGGCCGAATCGAACAGCATCACGGCCTTGCCGAACACGGTGCGGCGGTCGATCGGCGAGAGCGCGTTGGCGGCGCTGATCTTGTCGTGCGAGACCATCACTTCCACATAGCGCTCGCCGATTTCCTCCATCGAGGCAGCCAGCACGATCCTGCCTTCGCGGATGAACATCAGGTCGGTCAGGATGTGCTCCACTTCCTCGACCTGGTGGGTGGTGATGACGATGGTCTTGTGCTCGTCAAAATAGTCTTCCAGCAGGTTCTGATAGAACTGCTTGCGGTAGAGGATGTCGAGCCCCAGGGTCGGCTCGTCCAGCACCAGCAGCTTGGCGTCGATGGCCATCACCAGCGCCAGGTGCAGCTGGACGATCATGCCCTTCGACATTTCCTTGACCTTCATGTTCGGCTTCAGCTTGGTATTCGCGATGTAGCGCTCGGCCTTCTCGCGATTGAAGCGCGGGTGCACGCCCTGCACGAAGTCGATCGCGTCCTTTACCTTCATCCAGCGCGGCAGGATGGCGACGTCGGCGATGAAGCAGACGTCCTGCATCAGGTCGTCGCGCTGGGTGCGCGGGTCGAAGCCCAGCACTTTCAGCTGGCCGTCGAAGGGGATCAGGCCGAGGGCGGCCTTCAGGGTGGTGGTCTTGCCCGAGCCGTTCGGGCCGATCAGGCCGACGATGCGGCCGGCCGGCACTTCGAAGTCGATGCCGTCGACGGCGACGCGCTTGCCGTAGCGCTTGGACAGGCCTTTGGCCGAAAGGACGGTGCTCATGCCTGGCCTCCGTGTTCGCTGGCCAGCAACTGGTCCACGTTCAGACCCAGCAGACGGATGCGTTCCAGCATCGCCGGCCATTCTTCGCGCAGGAAGCGCTCCCTTTCGCTTGCCAGCAGTTTTTCGCTGGCGCCTTCAGTGACGTACATGCCGATCCCCCTTCGTTTTTCTACTAATTGTTCGTCGACCAGTTCCTGGTAAGCCTTCGAGACCGTGATCGGATTCAGCTGGTACTCGGCCGCGATCTGGCGTACCGAGGGCAGCGCATCGCCGGCCTTCAGGGCGCCGTCGAGCATCATGCCGATCACTCTGTCCTTCAATTGCCGATAAATCGGCGCGTTGTCGTTCCAGCCGATACTCATTGCCGGCTCCTCTGCGTTGCGGTGCGGCCCGTTTGAATCATGCCTGCCTCCTCGTTGATGGGGCACTACTTCAGCGTAGTATTGAAGTGGTGTTGTAGTGAAGTATAACACCAGTTCGGAGGCAGTCAACAGATTTTGAACGTATGTATTCAAAGTCGAGAATGCGGCATCAGCTCAGCAATTCTGGAAGGCACAGTGTAAAGATACTGTTGCCCGTCATGCAAGCTGGGAATTTTGTCAGGGTTGTCTTAGAGCGGCTGGCCGTCGAGGCCGTGGCGGGCGATGGCGCCGTCTTCGGTAATGGCGATCCAGCCGCCGCGCACCGGCTCGGCATCCAGTTCCCAGTCGGGCAGCACGTAGCGGCGGCGTCCGGTGGCCTGGTCGAGATGCAGGGCAGGGCGGTGGGTGTGGCCGTGGATGATGGTGGGGGCCTGCGTGGCCTCGTGCAGGGCGGCCACCGCGGCGGGCGTCACGTCCATGATTTCATAGGACTTTTCGCCATGCGCCTGGCGGCTGCCTTCGCGCAGGCCGGCGATGATGGCCTTGCGCTGGGCCAGCGGCATGGCCAGGAAATGCTGCTGCCAGGCCGGGTCGCGCACCTGGGCGCGGAAGGCCATGTATTTGAGATCGTCGGTGCACTGGGCGTCGCCATGCACCAGGGCGATCTGCTGGCCGCCGATGGTCGTTACAAAAGGATCGGGCAGCAGGCGCAGGCCGGCGGCATCGGCAAAGGCCTGGCCGACCAGGAAGTCGCGGTTGCCGGCCATCCAGTACACGGCGACGCCCTTATCGGACAGCGTGCGCAGGGCGTCGACGATGCGCTGGTGGAAGGGCATGGCGAGGTCGTCGTCGCCGGCCCAGTATTCGAAAATGTCGCCGAGCAGGTAGAGCGCCTCGGCTGTCGACGCGCGTTCGGCCAGGAAGGCGAAGAAAGCCTCGGCCGTGCGCGGATGCGATTCCTGCAGGTGCAGGTCGGAAATGAAGAGCGCAAGCGTGCGCGCGGAACTGTTCATCGGTTTAACGGTGGACGGGTCCCACGCGCCTTGCTTGAGTACGACTTAATTAGACGATTTCGGCTTTCTCGATGATCACGGCCTCGGTCGGCACGTCCGAGTGCATGCCCGAGCGGCCGGTCTTGACGGTGTTGATCTGGTCGACCACGTCCTGGCCTTCAACGACCTTGCCGAACACGGCATAGCCCCAGCCATCCTGGCCCGGGTAGTTCAGGAAGTCGTTGTTCTTGGTGTTGATGAAGAACTGGGCCGATGCCGAGTGCGGGGCCATGGTGCGGGCCATCGCGATGGTGTACTTGTCGTTCTTCAGGCCGTTCTTGGCTTCGTTCTCGACGGTCTTCTCGGTCGGCTTCTGCGACATGTTCGGCTCGAAACCGCCGCCCTGGATCATGAAGTCCTTGATCACGCGGTGGAAGATCGTATTGCTGAAGTGACCCGAGTTGACGTATTCCACGAAGTTGGCAACGGTCTTCGGCGCTTTGGCGTCGTCGAGTTCGATCTTGATGTTGCCCTTGTTGGTGGTCAAGAGTACGGTGGTCATGGTTTTGTCCTGTCGCTTATTGTTAAGAGTTCGGTATTTTACTTCGCTTTGACGATGGTCGCGGACTGGATCACGACAGGCGTCACCGGCACGTTCTGCATGCCCTTGACGTCGTCCACCAGCACGCCCTTGATCTTGTCGACGACTTCCTTGCCTTTCACGACCTTGCCGAACACGGTGTAGCCGGCATCCATGCGGTTGATGGCGTCCAGGCCGAAATTGTCGACCACGTTGATGAAGAACTGCGAAGTGGCCGAATCGGGGTTGTCTTCGCGCGCCATCGCGACGGTATACGCGGCGTTGGACAAGCCGTTGTTCCCTTCGTTCTTGATCGGCGGCCGGGTCTTGCGGCCTTTCAACTGCGCGTCCATGCCGCCACCCTGGATCATGAAGCCGTCGATCACGCGGTGGAAGACCGTGCCTTTATAAAAGCCCGATTTCACATACTGCAGGAAGTTGGCGACGCTGATGGGCGCTTTTTCCTGGTCCAGTTCGAGCACAATCTCGCCCATCGAGGTTTTCAGCGAGACCTGCGGGTCGGCTGCCCAAGCCGCCGTGCTCAGGAGCAAGGCGCCGGCGGCGGCTGCCGCAGTGGTCAATGCACGGGTCAGCAGGCGGGTGGGGGACGGTTTCATGGTGTGCATCGTGGCTTCCTCTCTGTGGGCAAACGCAAAGTGATGTCAAGACTTTTGCAGAAAAATAAACCTGTGGCATATGCGGCCAGTCAGGATTTTATCAATGCTATACTTTGCGACGGACTGTTGATTTTATCAAAGTTACATGTTTGGTATTCTACATAGTCCTGACGGTCGCGACGGGTGCCACACCCCGGCACGCTGCCTTGCAGCGCTGCGTCCGAGCGTCAAGCTCCAACCATCCAGAACACCATCCGATGAGCCAACTAAAGATCTACAACACGCTCGCGCGTGACAAGCAGCCATTCGTTCCCCTCCAGCCCGGCAAGATCAACATGTACGTGTGCGGGATGACGGTTTACGATTACTGCCACGTCGGTCACGCAAGGATGATGATGGCATTCGACGTCATCTACCGCTGGTTCAAGGCCTCGGGCTACGAGGTCAAGTACGTCCGCAACATCACCGACATCGACGACAAGATCATCAAGCGCGCCGTCGAGAATGGCGAGACCATGTCCCAGCTGACCACCCGCTTCATCAAGGCGATGGACGAGGACACGGCCGCGCTGGGCATCCTGCCGCCGGACTTTGCGCCGCGCGCCACCGATCACGTCCCGCACATGCTCTCGATTATCGAGAAGCTGGAGCAGAAAGGCCTGGCCTACCAAGGTGAGGACGGCGACGTGAACTACGCCGTGCGCGAATTCGAGGGCTACGGCAAGCTGTCCGGCAAATCGCTGGACGACCTGCGCGCCGGCGAGCGCGTCGACGTCAACACCGGCAAGCGCGACCCGCTCGACTTCGTGCTGTGGAAGGCCGGCAAGGAATCGGAACCGGCGGAAGCCAAATGGGATTCGAAATGGGGCATCGGCCGCCCGGGCTGGCACATCGAATGCTCGGCCATGTCCTGCGCGCTGCTGGGCGAGCACTTCGACATCCACGGCGGCGGCGCCGACCTGCAATTCCCGCACCACGAGAACGAGATCGCCCAGTCGGAAGGCGCTTTCGGCCCGCCGATGGCGAACTTCTGGATCCACAACGGCTTCGTGCGCGTCGATAACGAGAAGATGTCCAAATCGCTGGGCAATTTCTTCACAATCCGCGACGTGCTGAAACAATACGATGCCGAAGTGGTGCGCTTCTTCATCCTGCGTGCCCACTACCGCAGCCCGCTGAACTACTCGGACGCCCACATCGACGATGCCAAGGGCGCGCTGACCCGCCTGTACACGGCGCTGGCCGATGTCGACCTCGGCAGTGAGCAGGTGGCGGTGGACTGGGACGAAGCCCACGCTGTCCGCTTCCGCGAAGCGATGGACGACGATTTCAATACCCCGCTGGCGGTGGCCGAGCTGTTCGACCTGGCTTCCGACGTCAACAAGAGCAAATCGCTGAAGGATGCGCGCCAGCTGAAGGCCCTGGCCGGCGTGCTGGGTCTGCTCGAGCGCTCGCCGCAGCAATTCCTGCAGGCCGGTACGCCCGGCGGGGGCGGCATGGACGAAGCAGGCATCAACGATGCGATCGCCCGCCGCGCCGCCGCCAAGAAGGCACGCAACTTCGCCGAAGCCGATGCCATCCGCGCGGAACTCACCGCGGCCGGTATCGTGCTCGAAGACAAGCCCGACGGCACGACCAACTGGCGCCGCGCGTGACGAAGGAACCCATGGGCGCGGCCCCGGCATTGCCTGACCTCCCCCCGTACTGGGCGGAGGCCAAGGCCGAGCTCATGCGGCGGGACCGCATCATGAACAAGCTGATCCCGCAATTCGGGGACATGCACCTGCGCGGCCATCCGGACCCGTTCACGACCCTGGCCCGTTCCATCGTCGGCCAGCAGGTCACGGTCAAGGCGGCAGAGGGCGCCTGGAGCAAGCTGCGCGAACTGTGCCCGAAGATGCTGCCATCCCAGGTGATCAAGGCCGGCGCGGAAGAGCTGGCCGCCTGCGGTCTCTCGAAACGCAAGACCGAATACATCCTCGACCTGGCCGACCACTTCAAGGCAAAGCGCGTCCATGCCGACCTCTGGTCGGAAATGGACGACGAGGCCGTGATCGCCGAGCTGGTCCGGATCCGCGGCATCACGCGCTGGACAGCAGAGATGTTTTTGATATTTAATCTACTCAGGCCGAACGTGCTGCCGCTCGACGACGCCGGCCTGATCCAGGGCATCAGCCAGAACTATTTCTCGGGCGAACCCGTCTCGCGCAGCGATGCGCGCGAGGTCGCCGCCAACTGGGAACCCTGGCGGACGGTTGCCACATGGTATTTATGGCGTAGTTTGGACCCGATTTCCGGTTAAAATGCGCCTTTGTGGAAGGGGCCTTCCCAAACCTACTGCGCGTTGCATTTTCGATCTGCGATGCTCGCTGTACGCCTGTACAGCTGCGCTTCTCGATCGAAACTGCGGCCGCTCGCTACGGTTTGGTAAGGCCCTTTATGGCCGCGTGATGAACAATCGCGGTAAGAATAATTGGAGTGATAATGAGTAAAACAACTTTCCTCAGTTTTGAGCAGCCGATCGCCGAGCTCGATTCGAAAATTGAAGAGCTTCGCTTCGTGCAGGACGATTCGGCAGTCGACATCTCGGAAGAGATCGACCGCCTGGCCAAGAAGAGCCAGGAACTGACGAAAGACATCTATGCCAAGCTGACCCCCTGGCAGGTTTCCCAGATCGCGCGCCACCCGCAGCGTCCGTACACGATGGACTACGTGAACGCGATCTTCACCGACTTCCACGAACTGCACGGCGACCGCACCTTCGCCGACGACCAGTCCATCATCGGCGGCCTGGCCCGTTTCAACGGCCAGTCCTGCATGGTGATCGGCCACCAGAAGGGCCGCGACACCAAGGAACGCGCGATGCGCAACTTCGGCATGCCCAAGCCCGAAGGCTATCGCAAGGCCATGCGCCTGATGAAGCTGGCCGAGAAGTTCAACCTGCCGATCTTCACCTTTGTGGATACGCCGGGCGCCTTCCCGGGCATCGACGCCGAAGAGCGCGGCCAGTCCGAAGCGATCGGCCATAACCTGTACGTCATGGCCGAGCTGAAAGTGCCGCTGATCGCCACCATCATCGGCGAAGGCGGTTCGGGCGGCGCGCTGGCGATCGCCGTCGGCGACGCCGTGCTGATGCTGCAGTACGCGACCTACTCGGTGATCTCGCCGGAAGGCTGCGCCTCGATCCTGTGGAAGACTTCGGAGCGCGCGGCCGAAGCCGCCGACGCCCTGGGCCTGACCGCCCACCGCCTGAAGGCCATCGGCCTGGTCGACAAGATCATCAGCGAGCCGTTGGGCGGCGCCCACCGCGACCCGGCCGCCATGGCCCAGGGCCTGAAGCGCGCGCTGGCCGACACCCTGCGCCAGTTCCAGGGCATGAAAACCAAGGATCTGCTCGAAGCCCGTCACGCAAAGCTGATGGCCTACGGCAAATTCAAGGAAACCACCCCGCGCGACGAGTGAGCCAAAGCAAGAACGGACCGGGCATGAGCGCCGGTCCGGCCGCCTCCGTGGCGGCAGGTTTCATGCAGGCTTTCTCGAGCCTGCGCACTGAATACGCCCCATCCCGTGTTGCGGTCGCCCTCAGCGGCGGCCTCGATTCCATGGTGCTATTGCACCTGGCGCATGAGGCTGCCCAATCGGCCGGCCTGCCGCTGTTCGCCTTCCATGTTCATCACGGACTGAGCCCGAACGCCGATGCCTGGCGCGCGCATTGCGCCTCCAGCGCGGCCGCGCTCGGCGTCGCGTTCGACCATCGCGATGTGACGGTCGAGAAGGGCAGGAGCGGGGTCGAAGCGGCGGCGCGCAAGCAGCGCTATGCGGCGCTCGGCGAAATGTGCCGCGCGCACGGCGTCGATCTGCTGCTGACCGCCCACCACCTCGACGACCAGGCGGAGACCGTGCTGCTGCAGTTGCTGCGCGGCTCCGGCCCGGCCGGCCTGTCCGGCATGGACGCGGCCAACCGGGCGCCTTCGCTGCTCGGCGACGAGCAACTGGTGATGGCGCGGCCGCTGCTGGCCGTGGGGCGCGCCGGGCTGGAGGCCTATGCCGCAGAGCAGCAGATCGCCTGGGTCGAGGACGAATCGAACCTTGACCCGCGCTACGCCCGCAACGCCCTGCGCCACCAGGTGATGTCGGTGCTGGCCCAGGCTTTCCCCGGCTTCCAGGCCCGCATCGCGCGCAGCAGCGCCCACGCTCAGTCCGCCCAGCGCCTGCTGGACGAGCTGGCCGAGCAGGACCTGGCGGTCTGCCAGGACGGCGATGGCATAGCCCTGCCGCGCCTGCGCCTGCTGAGCGAAGACCGCATCAACAACCTGCTGCGCCACTGGTTCTCGAAGCAAAACCTGGGCATGCCCTCGACCGCCTGGCTGGAGCAGATGGTGGCCCAGCTCACCAGCGCCCGCGAGGATGCGCAGCCGCTGGTCGCCCACCCGGACGTCGACGTGCGCCGCTACCGCGAGCGCCTGCTGCTGGTGCCCAAGCAACGCGACCTGGCCGGCCTGCGCGACCCGGAAGACGAAGGCATCATCGTCAAGCATGCCCAGGCTTTCAAGTGGAACGGCGAAGCCAGCCTGCCTTTCCCGGACTACGGCGGCGTGCTGCATTTCGATATGTCAAACACCGGACTCGATGCCGCCTGGCTGCGCGCCCAGGCGCTGGAGATCGACTTCCGCAAGGGCGGCGAGCGCCTCAAGCTGGCGCCCAACCGGCCGACCCGCGGCCTGAAGCAGCTGTTCCAGGCCCAGGGCGTGCCGGTCTGGGAACGCGGCCGCCTGCCCATCGTCAACAGCGGCTTCGAGCTGCTGTTCGCAGCCGGGCTGGGGATGGACTGCCGCCATGTGGCCGAAGGGGAAGGGCGCATCGCCCTGCGCTGGGAGTCCGTGTAGAAGGGGACTGGAAAGAGTATTATGCTCTTTCTGCATTACCTTATTCCAATTAGGTATAGGTTTCGCAATACCACGTATTGTTATTCTGCAGCGCAGCATGTAGAGTTAAAGACCCCTTCTATTTTTACAAGCGGAAACCCCCAAGTCATGGCATTAATAGTCCACAAATACGGCGGTACGTCGATGGGATCGACGGACCGCATCAAGAACGTCGCGGCGCGCGTCGCCAAATGGCACGATGCCGGTCACCAGATCGTCGTCGTCCCCTCGGCGATGTCGGGTGAAACCAACCGTCTGATCGGCCTCGCCAAAGAGATCATGGCCCAGCCCGACCCGCGCGAACTGGACATGATCGCTTCGACCGGTGAACAGGTTTCCGTCGGCCTGCTGGCCATGGCGCTGCTGGCGCGCGGCAAGGACGCCGTGTCCTACACCGGCTGGCAGGTGGGCATCCGCACCGACTCGGCCTTCACCAAGGCCCGCATCCAGTCGATCGACGATACCCGCGTGCGCGCCGACCTCGACGCCGGCCGCATCGTGATCATCACCGGCTTCCAGGGCATGGACGACGAAGGCAATATTTCGACCCTGGGCCGCGGCGGCTCGGACACCTCGGCAGTGGCGATCGCGGCCGCGATGAAGGCCGACGAATGCCTGATCTACACCGACGTCGACGGCGTCTACACGACCGACCCGCGCGTGGTCGACGAAGCGCGCCGCCTGCAGAAGATCACTTTCGAGGAGATGCTGGAGCTGGCCTCGCTCGGCTCGAAGGTCCTGCAGACCCGCTCGGTCGAATTCGCCGGCAACTACCGCGTCCCGACCCGCGTGCTGTCGTCGCTGACCGACCCCCTGATGCCGCTCGAGGAAGAAGCCAGCTCGGGCACCCTGATTTCGTTTGAGGAAGAGAACAACATGGAACAAGCCGTCATCTCGGGCATCGCCTTCCACCGCGATGAAGCCAAAATCACCGTCCTCGGCGTGCCGGACAAGCCGGGCGTCGCCTATCACATCCTGGGCCCGGTCTCGGATGCGAACATCGAGGTCGACATGATCATACAGAATGTGTCGGTGGACGGTAAAACCGACTTCACCTTCACCGTCTCGCGCAACGACTACCAGCGCGCAATGTCCGTGCTGGAATCGCAGAAGGAAGAGCTGGGCTTCACCCGCCTGGTCGGCGACGCCAAGGTGTCGAAGGTCTCGGCGGTCGGCGTCGGCATGCGCAGCCACGTCGGCGTGGCTTCGCAGATGTTCCGCACCCTGGCGGAAGAGGGCATCAACATCATGATGATCTCGACCTCGGAGATCAAGATTTCGGTCCTGATCGATGAGAAATACATGGAGCTGGCCGTACGCGCCCTGCATAAGGCGTTTGACCTGGAGAAAGCTTAACTTTATCGCATATTTTTGGCTGCGCTTCCTTGACGAAATGGGGTGTGGCCATTAAGATGCTTGCACTCAGCGACGAGCAACACTGTTAAGAGCTGACTGGAGGCGTGGCCGAGTGGCCGAAGGCACTTCCCTGCTAAGGAAGCATACGGGCTTAAACCTGTATCGTGGGTTCGAATCCCACCGCCTCCGCCAGAGATTCAAACGAAAAAGCGACCGCAAGGTCGCTTTTTTGTTTTCGGCCGCTGGACAACTAGCCCCGGCGGCGTAGGCGGCGGCTGGCGAACAATCCCATCAGCGAGCTGCCGAACAAGGCCAGCGTCGCCGGTTCCGGCACCGTGAAATCGTCCATCACCCACTGCGTGCCGCTGCTGTTGTAGATGACGAGCGTGTCGATGCCGGTCCAGTTCAAGACGATCCACTGAGGCGTCAGCGTGCCCAGCGTGTACGCGCCGCTGGAGTGCACCAGCGCGCCATTCCGGTAAGCCTCGAAGGAGATTTCCTGGTCCACGTAGGCGGACGTGAAGTCGGCGCCGGCAAAGGTGAACGCCTTGCCGTCGGCCGTTGAAATCGCGGCCGTCAAGCCAAACCAGTTATACGCGGCGTTGGCAGGCGACACCACGCCAGTCTCGAAACCGGTTCCAGGCGCAGCGTCGCTGCGGATGGCGCCCATATTCGTCCAGTTGAAGCCGGCGTAGCCGCTGTCCAGGGCTTGCGTCGGGTCGCCCGGCAAATCGTCGAAGTTGATGACGCCGGCCGAGGCCGTGGTGCAAGCGAATGCCGCGAGCAGGGCAATGAAATATTTGTTCATGTTGGATCCTCTCAAGCCTTCAATGCGCCAGGCCGGCCACCTGGGCGTCGGTCAAGGCCGTGTTATAGATGCGAAGCTCGTCCATCGAGCCCTTGTACGGCGTGTCCCAGTAGTTCACGCCCAGCGCGAAGGCGGCCGTCGTGCTCGTGAACACGTTCGGGAAGCCCGTGCCCGCGAAGCGCCTGACGCCGTTGACGTAGACGTTCACGGCGCCGTTGCTGACCGTGAAGGCCAGGTGCGACCACTGGTTGACGGGGATGTTCATGCCGAGGCCCGCGTCATACCAGGCGGAACCGGACCACAGCATGGTCGCGCCATTGACAAAACCGTGCCCCATCGGCAGCAGGCTGACCCAGGAATCTGCCGTGCGCGCGCCGAAGAAAGTGGGTGTGTAGGCCGTCAACTGGGCAGGCTTCAGCCACATGGAGACCGTGTAGTTGTTCGAGGAAATCAGACCGTTCGGCAGGCGCACGCCGGTCGCGCCGTTGAACACGGCCGCGTTGCCGCGCACGCCGGTCTCGTAGGACAGGCTGCCCCCGGCGACGTCGATCTTGTTGCCGATGACGGCGCCGGCAGCGAAGCCGCCGTTCGAGTCAAGCAGGTTGCCATCGAATGCGTAATGGGCGACCAGGCCGCCCAACTTCGTCACCGTGACCGTGAAGGTCTTCGTCAGCACCGCCGTGCCCTTGGCGATGCGCGCCGTCAGCGAGACGTTGACAGCCCCCAGGCCTGGCGTTGTCACGGTACCGGTGTTGCTGACGACGGCGGGGTTCGACGAGGTCCAGCTGATCGTCGCGCCACGTGCGGCGACCGTGGGCAGCGTCAGGTTACCGGTGACGGCCGTCGTGGCGCCCAGGCTCAGCTCCTTGTAGATCGCCGTCACGATTGCCGCATCGGTGCGCGGGAGCAGGCGGCTGCCGAAGATCGCGATGCCTTCGCGCGAGGACGCGGTGAAGGTCATCACATAGCTTTTCGAGGTCTCGTCCCATTGGCTCAGCAGATAGCCCTTGTAGGTCGACGCGCCGGGCAGGCTGATCTCGACCTGGTTGCCCCCTAGAATGCGCCAGGTGCCGGACACGGCGCCCGTGATGCTGCCATTGCTGTTCAGCGTGACGATCTGCGACTTCTTGATCGCGGCCGTGATGTCCTTGCCGTGGTTGACGACCATGTAGTCGCCCACCACGAACTCGCTGCGAACCGAGGCGAGCGTTTCGTTGGCGTAGCGATAGGGCGCGACGACGGGCCAGCCTTCCGCATTCATGAACATCTGGTGCACGCGCACCTCATGCTGTTCGCCCCGTTCCGGGAAGCGCGTGTGGAACACGAGGAAGTGCTTGCCTGTCGCCGGATCGTAGAAGGCGGAATTGTGGCCTGCCGAGACATAGCCGGTGCCGATACCGGTGCCTGCTTCGCCCAGAAGGCGCTGGAACAGGAAATTCCCCATCAGCTTGACGCCGTAGGGGGCGATCGAGGCGTCGTCGAACAAGGGCTTGCTGGCGTCCGCCTTCACGTTCGCCATGTCGTAGCCCTGCGCATCGACATACGGACCGTCCGGGTTCGTGGAACGCGCGACGCGCATGTTGTAGCCGCCGGTTGAATCCAGGCCGCCGAAGGACGTGAACAGGTAATAGTAGGCCGTGGCCGGGCTGTACATGATGTACGCCCCCTCGATCCGCGCATGGTTGCCGCCCATCAGGCGCTTGCCATAGCCCTGGTTCGGGTAGGGCATGCCTGTGGCGGGATTCAGCTGCATGATGAAGATGCCGCCCGAGTAGGAGCCGTAGACCATCCAGAGCTTGCCGGCATTGTCGTAGAAGACATTGGGGTCGACCGCGTTCGGGTGTTTATATGCGTCGTACACGGTGCCGTCCGGGCTTGCCAGTCCCCACATGCCGGACTTCAGGATCAGGCCCTTGTTGACGTACGGTCCCTCGACCTTGTCCGCGACGGCGACGCCAAGTGCGGAACGCGGCGCATCGCCCTGGCAGGCGTCGTAGTACATGTAGTACTTGCCATCGGCCAGCTGGCGCACGTCCGGCGCCCACAAGTCCCTCGTGTTCGCCCAGGAAAATGCTTCCGCCAGCTCCGTGAACACGTTTTTGGAACCATTCAGGAACAGGGAATTGGTGGCGGTGACGCCATCCGTCATCTGCGTCCACTTCAGCAAGTCCGTCGATTTTGCGGACGCCAGGTGCGAGCCGAATACGTAATAGGTATTGCCGACCTTGATTTCCGCCGGATCGTGCACCGAAGCGTTCTGGAAGGCGGGCAGCGTAAAGCCGGCCTGGGCGCCGGCGTCGGCCATGATGAAACAGGATGCGCATAGCGCTCCCATTCCCGCAAAAGAGTGAAGTCGTTTCACTGGAAAATCTCCTCGTTGGTTTTATAGGCGACAGCGATCTGCAATGAAAAAGGGCGTTGCGGTTTGATCCGAACAACGCCCTGTCTGGCTGGTGGGTCTTCTCGACCGTCGGGGCTTACATCTTCCAGTGCAAGGCAGCCGAGACCGAACGTCCGATCTGGACCGTACCGAAATTGCTCACTTGCGCATTACCCGCATCGCCGAAGTGGTAGTACTGCCGCTGCATTTCGTTGGTCAGGTTGACGCCACTGATATCGACCGACATGTTGTCGTTGATTTTGTAAGAGACCTGCATGTCCACGCTCTTTTCCGGATGACGCCAGATGCCGATCGGATTCGCAAACAGGGCGGCTTCGTTGGCGGCCAGGAAGCCGGAACGCCAGACCTGGGACAAGCGCACGCTGACCGGGCCCTTTTCGTAGGCCAGGGTGGCGTTGTAGGAACTGTTGGACACGCCGAAGAACGGCGTCTCGAGCTGAGAGACGATGACGCCGGCATCATTCGCGTCGGGCACGTTCTGCGACGACGTGAGTCGCGTATAGCTGCCCTGGAAGCCCAGGCCGTCCAGCACGCTCGGCAGCCACTTCGGGAAGTAGATGAAGCCGAGCTCGGCGCCCTTGATCGTGCCGTTGGAGGCGTTCACCGGCGAGTTGATGACGTAGTCATAGCCGTTCGTATGGTCGCCGCCCGAGGTCGAGTTGCGGAACGGGTCGTTCGCCGGATCGACGTGCACCCGATGGCGCAAGCCCACGACCAGGCCGTCGATCTTGCGTTTGAACAGCGTGCCGTAGAGCGCGCTGTCCTTCTGGAAGTACCACTCGGCTGTCAGGTCGAAGTTCTTGGAGTGCGTCGGTTTCAGGTCCGGGTTGCCGCCGCTGCCCGAGCCGTACCCCACCCTCGAAACGTCGTCGCCGAGTTGCAGGACCGGGTTCAGGTCACCGAAGTTCGGGCGGCGCAGGGTTTCGCCATAGTTGAAGCGCAGCACTACGTCCCTGGACGGGTCGTAGATCAGGGTCATGCTGGGCAGGAACTTGCTCGTCGACTTGCTGGCGCTGGACGGCGTGACGGCCTTGGTGGTGGCATCGACCTTGTAGAAGGTCATGTCGGTTTTGACCTTGACGTAGCGCACGCCGAAATTGCCGCGCAGTCGATGGCCGAACAGCTCGTTCTGGGTATTCCCCATCAGGAAGAGGTTGGTCGTCTTTTCATCGATCTCGAAGGTCTTCTGCAGGCTCAGTTTGTCCGTCGTCAGGAAGTTCGGATCGGCCGAGGCAAGGAGCTTGCGCCAGTCGTCGATATTGTCGCGGATATAGTAGGCATTCGGCTCCACCCATGAGCGCGGAACGTCCGAGATGGCCGTGCCGAAGTTCGCGTTGGTGGAGGCGTATTCCGCACCCAGTGAGGCGAGGTTGCGGTTCAAGGTGCCCGATTGCGTCCGGTTGGCCTCCGAGGCCTTGCGGTCGTCGAAGCGCACGCCGAACTGGATCGTGTCCAGCACACCCCAGCCGGCATCGAACACGCCCGACAGGTTGGCCGTCGCGGCGCTGCCCTTGTTGCGGTTGGCGTTGTCGTAGAACTGCGCGACATTCCACTTGGCCGGGTTGGCCAGGTCGGCATCGTCATTGAAATGGAAGGACGTGTTATTGCCGCCGTCATTGAAGTTGACGTTGATGGACGGCGCAACGCGATCGATCCGGGTGGCCGTGAATTCCGAGTGATAGGTACTGGTCTGGTAGGACAGGTCGCCGTCCAGCTTCAGGCGGTCGCCCACATTCCACTTGCCGTTCAGCGCATAAACGTAGGAATCGGTTGCCGAAGTGGTGTAGTCGCCGCTGTTGAAGCCATAGACGTTATTGACGGTACGGCTCTGGATGACGTTCGTTCCCGGGAAGGTCGTGATCGTTCCCGCAGGGTTGCTGCCGAGGTCCCCCCACCAGTCGACGAAGCTGAACAGCAAGCGGTTGAAGGACTTGTCGCGATAACCGTTGTACATCGATTCGAAGGTGTAGACCGCATCGCTGTTCGGTTTCCACTGCAAGGCGATATTCGCGGCGGGACGCTTTCGCTCCCCCTCGACATCGCTCTGGAAGACGGCGTCGCGCGCCAGGTAATACGGATAGGCTTTGCCGTCGAAATTCAGCGTCGACCCTGCCGCCATCGGCAAGCCGGTATGGGTGCCAGCCGTCCAGATGTTGTTGTCGAAGATGCGCTGCAAGGGCGTGTAACCTGCCGGATCTTCGGCGGCATTCGGGCTGGCGAACGGCACCATGGCGCCCGGCGTCACGCTTTCATTGCGGTATTTCGTTTTGGTGGCCGACAGATTGACCAGGGCGCCGAATTCGCCGGCGCCGGTGTCCCAGCGGTTGCTCAGCAGGCCGCTGAGCTGCGGGTTGGCCTTTTTCGCAGGATCGAGATAGGTTTCACGGGCCGAAAGCGACACTTTCGACCCCTTGAAATCGAAGGGCCGCAGCGACTTGACGTCGATCTGGCCTGCAATTCCCGTGTCCAGCTGGCTGGCGTCGCGCGTCTTGTAGACGTCGATCTGGCGCACCAGGGTCGAGGGAATGTCCTGCAGCGCGACCTGCGTGCCGGACGCGGTAAAGATACTGCGGCCGTTCCAGGTGGTCTGGACGTCGGGCAGGCCACGGATGGACAGGGTGCCGACTTCGCCGCCGGCGCGGTTGGTAACCTGGATACCCGTCACGCGCTGGAGCGCTTCGACGACGTTGTTATCGGGCAGCTTGCCGATGTCTTCAGCGACGACGGATTCGACGACCTGGTCGCTGGTGCGCTTGATCGCCAGGCTCTTGATGAGGGAAGCCTTGACGCCCGTGACGACCACGGTCGAAATGTCGGCCGGCTCCGCCGTGTCGGCGGCCGCTTGCGCCCACACCGAGGCGCTGGTGAGCAGGCCGGCGCCCATCAGTGCGGTTACGGTCAGCTTCAAGGCCAAAGGACGTGCAGATACTTGCGATTTCATACGTCTCCTGTGTTTCTAGTTATGGGAATTTTCTTCTCAAATCTGTATTGCTCATAAAGCATGGTAGAGATCCTGCGATAATCAGACCAATGATTTTTTCTGGATTTGCAATATCGGTTTCGATATCAGGCTGGGGCGAAAGCCCGTTCCGCGGAGGAAAAGGGGGGAGCGGATTCGAAACGCTGCGTTCGGGCTGGAAGATGCTGTGAGAGCCGTGCGAAAACGGTATCGCTTGGTCAAAAAAAGTTATTGGTTGAATCAGGCGTGGTTTCTTACCATGGCGATTTCCTGAACAACTCTGTCGGCGATGACCATGATTCGATTCCTGCGCGTGACGCTTTCCCTGCTGTTCGTCGTGATCGCGCCCGTCATGGCCTCGCCGGAAATCGCCAATCCTCTCGTAAAACAACGCGCCGATCCCCGGGTCACGCTGGCCGCAGACGGCTATTACTACTTTACGGCCACGGTGCCGGAGTACGATCGCATCGAACTGCGCCGCGCGCACGAGTTGAACGAGCTTGGCGCTGCGCCCGCGAAAGTCGTTTGGCGCAGGCATGTTTCGGGGCCGATGAGCGCAAACATCTGGGCGCCCGAACTGCACCGGATCGACGGGAAATGGTTTCTTTACTTTACTGCGGGGCGTGCCGACGCACCTTTCGACGTCCGGCTCTACGTGCTCGAGAATGCGGCCGCCAATCCGCTCGATGGTGAATGGATCGAGCGCGGGCAGTTGAAGACCGGCTGGGAATCGTTTGCGCTGGACGCGACGAGCTTTGCGCTGAAAGGGCAACGCTACCTGGCATGGGCGCAACGCCCGCCCTCCGCGGGAAAACATATGACGGCGATTTACATCGCCAGGATGGACACGCCGGTATCGATTTCCGGCCCGGCGGTCCTGCTCACGACGCCGGAATATGCGTGGGAGAAGGTGAAGTTCGACGTCAACGAAGCCCCGGCTGTCCTGATGAAGAATGGCCGTGTGTTCATGACGTATTCCGCCAGCGCGACCGATGCCAACTACGCCTTGGGCATGCTCACCGCGCAAGCCGGCGCCAACTTGCTCGATGCCGCCTCCTGGACCAAGTCGGCCGTACCGGTATTTGCCAGCAGCGCCGCAAACGGCCAGTATGGCCCCGGCCACAATTCCTTCACGACCTCCGCCGATGGCAAGACCGATATCCTGGTCTACCACGCCCGCAACTACCGGGACATCGTGGGCGACCCCTTGTTCGATCCCAACCGCCATACCCGCGCCCAGGCGATCTCCTGGCGCCAGGACGGCAGCCCCGACTTCGGCGTTCCGGTCTCCGATACGATGCGGTAAGGCTGGCTACCCATACAAAAAACGGTATCGGAGTCGCAAGAATTGTGATTGGAGTAGTCTCAGTTGATCTCTTAAGATGCAGTTGTGCAGGCGAATACAGCCATGCCGGTAAAACCATAACAAAGACTCAGGAGACGCATGGACCGCATGCAAACCCCAACCCAGAAGCTCTCGACCCTCGAAAAAGTGGGCTTCGGCGCCGGCGACATGGCGCTCAACGTGGTGATCTCGTCGATGATGCTGATCATCACCTTCTTCTACACCGATATCTATGGGCTGAAGACGACCGACCTGGCGCTGCTGTTCGTGATCGTCAAGGTGATCGGCGGGTTTTCCGACCTGGTCGTCGGCCAGATGACCGACAGTTTCCTGACGCGCTGGGGACGCTACCGTCCCTGGCTGCTGCTGCTCGCCGTGCCCTATGGCGTGTCGGTGTTCATGGTGTTTTCCACCCCTGGCTGGAACTACGACGCCAAGCTGGTCTGGGCGTATTCGACCTACATCCTGATGACCCTGATGACCTCGGGCGTGGGCGTGGCCTATATCTCGCTGCCCAGCGCCCTGACCGCCGATCCGCAGGAGCGCCTGTCGGCCAACGGCTACCGCCTGTTCCTGGCCAAGGTCGGGGCTTTCATGGTAACCATCGTGGTGCCGATCCTGTCGCAACGCTGGGGCAACGGCAACCCGGCCGCCGGCTACCAGGCGGCGATGGCGCTGATGGCCGTGCTGGGCGCGGTCCTGTTCCTGTTCTGCTTCTTCACGACCCGGGAGCGCGTGGTGTACAAGGTCGCGCGCCAGCCCCTGGGCGAGCAGGTCGCCGTGCTGCTGAAGAACGACCAGTGGCTGTACCTGGCCGGGGCCTGCGTGACGGGCACGATCGGCTACGTCATCCGCGGCTCGGTGGCCGTCTACTACGCCAAGTACTACCTGCATGGCGACACGGCTGTCGTCTCGGCCTTCATGTCGACCGGGGTGGCGGCGGCGATCATCGCGATGGTCATCTCGACCTGGGTCACCAAGGTCTATTGCAAGGTCAAGCTGTTCCGCTACACTCAGCTGGTCGTGGCCGTGATCTCGGTGATGATCTACTTCCTCGTCAAGCCCGGCGATACGCTGCTCGCCTTCGTGCTGTACTTCGTGCTGTCCCTGATCGTCGACCTGCACGCGCCGGTGTTCTGGTCGGCGATTGCCGAGACCATCGACTATGGCCAGCTCAAGACCGGAAAACGGGTCTCCGGTTTCGCCTTCGGCGGCATCTCGGTGTGCCAGAAGGCCGGTATGGCCGTCGCCGGCGGCATGGTCGGTGTGCTGCTCAGCTACTTCGATTACCAGCCGAACCAGGAACAGAGCCAGCTTGCGCTGCAGGGCATTGCGCTGATGCTGTCGGTGATCCCGGGCTTCTTCCACTTCCTGATGGGGGCGCTGATGTTCAAGTACCGCATCAGCGACGCTTACTACGACAGCGTCAAGGAAGACCTGCGCGCCGGCGGCGTCGCAGCCGGATGATTTTTGAAAGTGAACATGGCAACCGTACTGAAACCCCTGATCGAACAACGCGCCGACCCCTACATCTACAAGCACACGGACGGCTTTTACTATTTCACCGCCTCGGTCCCGCAATACGATCGCATCGAGCTGCGCCGCGCCACCACCATCGAAGGCCTGGCCACGGCGCCGACTGTCGACGCCTGGACCAAGCCGGACACCGGCCCGTACAGCGAATTGATCTGGGCCCCCGAGCTGCACTTCAACATGGGCGCCTGGTACGTCTACTTCGCGGCCGCGCCGAGCCGCGAGATCAAGGACAAGCTGTTCCAGCACCGCATGTACGCGATCCGCAACACCAATGCGAACCCGCTGGAAGGCAAGTGGGAGTTCATGGGCCAGGTCGATACCGGCATCGACAGCTTCTGTCTCGACGCGACCACCTTCACCCACAAGGGCGAGCTGTATTACCTGTGGGCGCAGAAGGACAGGGCGATCGAGGGCAATTCGAACCTCTACATCGCGAAGATGAAGACGCCGTGGCAGATCGAGGGCCGGCCGGTGCTGCTGTCGAAGCCGGAGTTCGACTGGGAGATCCGCGGCTTCTGGGTCAACGAAGGCCCCTCGGTGCTGCGGCGGAACGGCAGGATCTTCATTTCCTACTCGGCCAGCGCCACCGACGAGAACTACGCCATGGGCCTGCTGTACGCGGATGAAAACGCCGACCTGCTCGACCCGGCATCCTGGACCAAGACCAGGGAGCCGGTATTCCAGACCTGCTACGAGCACGGCATCTACGGCCCGGGCCACAACAGTTTTACCTATGCCGAAGACGGCGACACCGTCATGCTGGTTTACCACGCGCGCACCTACACCGAGATCGTCGGCGATCCGCTGTGGAATCCGGACCGCCATACCTTCGTCAAGCGCCTGCGCTGGGACGAAAGCGGCATGCCGGTGTTCGGCCGTCCTTCCATCGCCTGAAGCAGGACCGGACGTGTCCACCCCTATCACACAGGCGCCCTTCGGCACGCTGCCGGACGGCGCGCAGGTCAGCGAATTCACGCTCGCGAACAGCCGCGGCATGGTCGTGAAGATCCTGGACTTCGGCGGCATCATCCGCGAAATCCAGGCGCCCGACCGCGACGGCCGGTTCGCGGACGTGGTGCTCGGCTTCGACACCCTCGAACCCTATCTGCGGGACAGCCCATACTTCGGCGCCCTGATCGGCCGCTACGGCAACCGCATAGCCAAGGGCCGCTTCGCCATCGACGGCAAGGCTTACCAGCTGACGGTGAACGACGGCGACAATCACCTGCACGGCGGCGCCCCCGGTTTCGATAAAGTGCTGTGGAGCGCCGCCATCGAAGGCAATGCGCTGGTGCTGCGCTACCGCAGCCCGGACGGCGAGCAGGGCTACCCCGGCAAGCTAGATGCCACCGTCAGCTACAGCCTGAACGACGACAACGAGATCCTGATGCGCTTCCACGCCGTCACGGACCAGCCGACCCCGGTCAACCTGACCCAGCACAGCTATTTCAACCTGCGCGGCGCCGGCCAGGAAGAGGGCGACATCCTGCAGCACGAGATGCGCATCGACGCCGATCGCTTCGTGCCCATCGATGCCGGTTCGATTCCGCTCGGCCCCCTGGTACCCGTTACCGGCACCCCTTTCGACTTCCGCCAGCCACGCCCGATCGGCGAGCGCATCGGCCAGCCGGACAAGCAGCTGCGGCATGGCAGCGGTTATGATCACTGCTGGGTGCTGAACGCGGGCGGTGTCGAAGAAGGCGAAGGGCGGCGCGCGGTGCGGGTGCGCGAGCCGGAGAGCGGACGCGTGCTGGAGCTGATCACGCAGGAGCCGGGCGTGCAGTTCTACAGCGGGAACTTCCTCGACGGCTCGCTGACGGGGAAGGGCGGCCGCCCCTACGCCTTCCGCAGCGGCTTCTGCATCGAACCGCAGCACTTGCCGGACTCGCCCAACCAGCCGGCCTATCCGGATACGATCCTGCGGCCGGGCGAGATTTACGCGACCGAGTCGCGCTTCAAATTTTCAGTGGAAAAACAGGAACGATGATGGAATTGGCGGTGGACGGCCGGCACGTGCTGGGCGAGGGAATCATCTGGAACGAGCGCACGGGAAGGCTCCTGTGGACCGACATCGAAAGCAGCGAGCTGTGGTCGCACGATCCGGCGGGCGGCGCGCTGGAACGCTGGCCGCTGCCCGAGCGCCTGTGTTCGATGGCGCTGACGCAGGATGACGGGCGCCTGCTGCTGGCGCTGGCCTCCGGCCTGGCCTTCTTCGACCTGCGCACCGGCGAGCTGTCGCGCATCTGCGAGGTCGAGGCGCACCTGCCCACCACCCGCCTGAACGACGGCCGCGTGGACCGCCAGGGCCGCTTCGTGTTCGGCGCCTTCAACCAGGCGAACGATCCAAAGCACCCGATCGGCGGCTTCTATCGCCTGAACCGCGACCTCACGCTGGAGCGCCTGCCGCTGGGCGGCGTCGCCATCGCCAACAGCATCTGCTTCAGCCTCGATGGTCGCACCATGTATTACTGCGATTCGGGCACGGGCGAGATTCGCTGCTGCGACTACGACCCCGGCGATGGCGGCGGCGTCGCCAATTTGCGCGTATTCGCCGCCGGCGACGCCGCGCCGGGCGATCCGGACGGTTCGACCATCGACGCCGAGGGCTATCTGTGGAATGCGCGCTGGGGCGGGAGCCAGGTGGTGCGTTTCGCGCCCGACGGCCGTGTCGACCGGATGCTGGCGCTGCCGGCGCCGCAGCCGACTTGCCCGGCCTTCGGCGGACCCGGCCTGGACGTTCTTTACGTGAGCTCCGCCACGCAGGACATGCCGGCGGACGCGCTGGCGGCGGCGCCTGCGTCGGGCGGTGTGTTCGCGCATGCGATGGACGTGCGCGGCCTGCCGGAGCAGCGCTTCGGTTGAGCGATATCGATATCTAAAATGATATCGATAAGCGCTTAAAATTGATTGGAAAGTTATCTGGTGGCACCTTAGACTTTCTTCCATCGCTGAGCAAGAACAAAACGACGGAGGAGAGACCAGATGTCCGATACGAAAAAGAAGCCCACGCTGCGTTCCGCGGCGTGGTTCGGTACCCAGGACAAGAACGGCTTCATGTACCGGAGCTGGATGAAGAACCAGGGTATCCCCGACCACGAATTCCAGGGCAAGCCGATCATCGGCATCTGCAATACCTGGTCCGAGCTCACCCCCTGCAATGCCCATTTCCGCAAGCTGGCCGAACACGTCAAGCGCGGCATCCTGGAAGCCGGTGGCTTCCCGGTCGAATTCCCGGTCTTCTCGAACGGCGAATCGAACCTGCGCCCGACCGCCATGCTGACCCGTAACCTGGCCAGCATGGACGTCGAAGAATCCATCCGCGGCAATCCGATGGACGCCGTGGTGCTGCTGGTCGGCTGCGACAAGACCACCCCGGCGCTGCTGATGGGCGCAGCCAGCGTCGACCTCCCGACCATCGTCGTCACCGGCGGCCCGATGTTGAACGGTAAGCTGAACGGCAAGGACATCGGCTCCGGCACCGCCGTCTGGCAGCTGCACGAGCAGGCCAAGGGCGGCCAGATCACGATGCACGACTTCCTCGCCGCCGAAGCCGGTCACTCGCGCTCGGCCGGCACCTGCAACACCATGGGCACCGCGTCGACCATGGCCTGCATGGCCGAAGCGCTGGGCACCTCGCTGCCGCACAATGCCGCGATTCCAGCGGTCGACGCGCGCCGCTACGTGCTGGCCCACATGTCCGGCATCCGCATCGTCGAGATGGTCAATGAAGACCTGAAGCTGTCGAAGATCCTGACGCGCGAGAATTTCGAGAACGCGATCCGGGTGAACGCCGCGATCGGCGGTTCGACCAACGCGGTGATCCACCTGAAGGCCATCGCCGGCCGCGTCGGCGTGCCGCTCGAGCTGGAAGACTGGACCGCGATCGGAAAGGGCACCCCGACCATCGTCGACCTGCTGCCTTCGGGCCGCTACCTGATGGAAGAGTTCTATTACGCCGGCGGCCTGCCGGGCGCGATCCGCCGCCTGGGCGAGGGCAAGCTGCTGCCCCACCCGGATGCGCTCACCGTCAACGGCAAGTCGCTGTGGGAGAACTGCATCGACGCGCCGATCTACAACGACGAGGTGATCCGCAAGCTCGACACGCCGCTGATCGAGGACGGCGGGATCTGCATCCTGCGCGGCAACCTGGCGCCGCGCGGCGCCGTGCTCAAGCCATCGGCCGCATCGCCGCACCTGATGCAGCACCGCGGCCGCGCCGTCGTGTTCGAGGATTTCGACCACTACAAGCAGCGTGTCAATGACCCCGACCTGGACGTGGACGAGAACTCGATCCTGCTGATGAAGAACTGTGGCCCGAAAGGTTATCCGGGCATGGCGGAAGTCGGCAATATGGGCCTGCCGCCCAAGCTGCTGGCGCGCGGCATCACCGACATGGTGCGCATCTCCGACGCCCGCATGAGCGGCACCGCCTACGGCACCGTCGTGCTGCATGTGGCGCCCGAAGCGATGGCCGGCGGCCCGCTGGGCATCGTCAAGGACGGCGACTTCATCGAGCTCGATTGCGCCAACGGCCGCCTGCACCTGGACGTGCCGGACGCGGAAATCGCGGCCCGCCTGGCGGACCGCGCCGAGAGCCACAAGCCGCCGCTGCGCACCGGGTATCAAGGTCTCTACCTCGATCACGTGCTGCAGGCGGACGAGGGTTGCGACTTCGACTTCCTGGTCGGCTGCCGCGGCTCCGCGGTGCCAAAACATTCGCATTAATTCCGGCGACACGGAGACAACATGCTACTGATCCAATACACCACCACCGCCAGCGCACGCCGCGTCGGCATCCTGAACGACGACACCGTCACCCCGATCCAGGGCTTCGCCTCGACCTTGGAATTGGCCAGGGCGGCCATCGCCCGCGGCCACGGCCTGGCGGCGCTGGCGGACGCCTCCGCCGGCGGCGATGCCGACTCCTACGAAGCCATCGTCGCCGAAGGCCGCCTGCTGGCGCCGATCGACCACCCGGACGCCGCCCACTGCTATGTGACCGGCACCGGCCTGACCCACCTGGGCAGCGCCGACACCCGCGACGCCATGCACAAGAAGATCGGCGGCGACGTCGAATCCCTGTCGGACAGCATGAAGATGTTCCGCATGGGGGTCGAAGGCGGCAAGCCGGAAGCGGGCAGCGCGGGCGTGCAGCCGGAATGGTTCTACAAGGGCGACGGGACTATCGTGCGCGCCGGCGGCCAGGCCCTGGAAATGCCGGACTTTTCGCTGGACGGCGGCGAAGAGCCGGAGATCGCCGGCCTCTACGTGATCGGCGAAGACGGCCAGCCCTGGCGCGCCGGCTTCGCGCTGGGGAACGAGTTCTCGGACCACGTGACCGAGCGCCAGAACTACCTCTACCTGGCGCATTCGAAGCTGCGCAACTGCGGCCTCGGCCCGGCGCTGCTGGTCGGCGAGCTGCCGGAGCACGTCGCCGGCGTCTCGCGCATCATCGGCGCGGACGGCCAGGTGCGCTGGGAGAAGGCATTCGTCTCCGGTGAGCGCAACATGTCGCACACCATCGCCAACCTCGAACACCACCACTTCAAGTACGGGCTGTTCAAGCGCCCGGGCGACGTCCACATCCACTTCTTCGGCACCGCGACCCTGAGCTTCGCCGACAGCGTGCAGGTGCGCGCCGGCGAGACCTTCGAGATCGCCTCGCCGCAGTTCGGCCCGGCGCTGCGCAACACGCTCGCCGTCCACGACACCCAGTTTGCGAAAGTGAAGACCTTATGAGCAGCACCATGACGAGCACCAGCGCGAGCACCATCACCGGACACGCCCTGATCGGCGGCCAGCCCGAACTCGGCGCCGGCGGCTCCTTCAAGGCCTGGAACCCATCCCTGCGCGAGCATCTCGAACCGGCCTTCCACATGGTCGACCGTGATCAGATCGACCGCGCCTGCAGCCTCGCCGGCGCTGCCTTCGACACCTTCCGCGCGACCTCCGACGAGCAGCGCGCCGGCTTCCTCGACGCGGTGGCGGAGCAGATCCTGGCGCTGGGCGACGAACTGGTCGAGCGTGCGATGCAGGAGACCGGCCTGCCGCGCGGCCGCATCGAGGGCGAGCGCGGACGTACCGTCGGCCAGCTGCGCCTGTTCGCCTCCCTGCTGCGTGAAGGCTCGTGGCAGGATCCGCGCATCGACCCGGCGCTGCCGCAGCGCACGCCCCCGCGCGCCGACCTGCGCAGCCGCCTGATCGGCGTCGGCCCGGTGGCCGTGTTCGCGGCCTCGAACTTCCCGCTGGCCTTTTCGGTGGCCGGCGGCGACACCGCTTCCGCGTTCGCAGCCGGCTGCCCGGTGGTGCTGAAGGCCCACTCGGCCCATCCCGGCACCTCGGAACTGGTGGCGCGCGCCGTCGTCAGGGCGGTCGCGCAATGCGGCCTGCCGGCCGGTGTGTTCGCGCTGCTGACCGGCACCGGCAACGGCATCGGCCAGGCCCTGGTCGCGCACTCGGCCATCCAGGCGGTCGGCTTTACCGGTTCGCGTTCGGGCGGCACCGCGCTGATGGCGGTGGCGGGGCAGCGTCCGCAGCCGATCCCGGTGTATGCCGAAATGAGCAGCATCAATCCGGTCTTCCTGTTGCCGCAGGCGCTGGCCTCGCGCGCCGAACAGATCGGCAAGGACTTCGCCGCCTCGCTGGTGCTGGGCGTGGGCCAGTTCTGCACCAACCCCGGCCTGGTGCTGGCGATCGAAGGCGAGGGCCTCGAGCAGTTCTGCGCCGCCGCCACCGCGGCGCTCAACGAGACCCAGCCGGCGACCATGCTCTCGGCCGGCATCGCGTCGAGCTACCGCCGCGGCGTCGAGGCGCTCGGCACGCACACTTCGGTGACGACGCTGCTGCGCCTGGAACACGAAGAGCACCAGGGCCACGCGGCGCTGTTCCGTGTTCCGAGCAGCGACTTCCTGGCGCGCCAGGAACTGCATGAAGAGATCTTCGGTCCGGCTTCGCTGCTGGTCGTGTGCCGCGACGTCGAGGACATGTACGCCGTGGCCGAGCGCCTGGAAGGCCAGCTCACCGCGGCCCTGCACATGGCCGACGGCAGCGGCGACGTCGAGGCTGCGCGCACGCTGCTGCCGACGCTGGAACGCAAGGCCGGCCGCATCCTGGCCAACGGCTTCGGCACCGGCGTCGAAGTGGCGCACGCGATGGTCCATGGCGGCCCTTTCCCGGCCACCGCCGACGGCCGCAGCACTTCGGTCGGCACCGCCGCGATCTACCGCTTCCTGCGCCCGGTGTGCTACCAGAACCTGCCGCAGTCCTTGCTGCCGGCGGTGCTGCGGGACGATAATCCGCGTGAGATCTGGCGCCGTATCGACGGTGCGCTCGGTAAAGGCATGGAGAGGATATGAGCAAGTTGGCCAAGTACGGCAGCCTGGTAGGCAAGCGTGTATTCGTGACGGGCGGCGGCAGCGGCATCGGCGAGGCGATCGTGACCGCCTTCGTGGAGCAGGGCGCGGCGGTGGCCTTCGTGGACATCGTGCGCGATCCGAGCGAAGCCCTGGTGGCCCGCCTGTCCGCCGCGCTGCAGCCGGGCCGGACGGCGCCGGTGTTCCGCTACTGCGACATCACCGACATCCCGGCGCTGCAGCAGACCATGGCCGAGCTGGCGTCCTTGCTGGGCGACTTCGACGTCATCGTCAACAACGCCGCCAACGACCAGCGCCACCAGATCGGCGACGTCAGCGTCGGCTATTACGACGAACGCATCGCCATCAACCAGCGCCCGATGTTCTTCACGGTGCAGGCTGCGCTGGAGGGCATGAAGCGCCGCGGCGGCGGCTCGGTCATCAACTTCAGCTCCATGTCCTTCCACGCCAAGAACCCGGGCTACCCGATCTACGCCGCCACCAAGGCCGCGGTGACCGGCCTGACCCGCTGCCTGGCGCGCGACCTCGGCCAGTTCAACATTCGTGTGAACACCGTGACGCCGGGCTGGGTGATGACCCAGCGCCAGATCGAGCTGTGGCTGGACGAGAACGGCGAAGCCGAAATCCGCCGCGCGCAGTGCCTGCCGGGCAAGCTGATGTCCGAGGATATCGCGGCCATGGTGCTGTTCCTGGCGGCGGACGACAGCAGGATGTGCACGGCGCAGGATTTTGTGGTGGATGCCGGGTGGACTTGAGGGGCGTTATCGGGATTCCCACCTGATGCCTTAAGACCGTCATTCCCGCGCAGGCGGGAATCCAAGTTCGTTTGCAGGCACGCAAAATTGGATTCCCGCCTGCGCGGGAATGACGGGGTACGGGCGCCGGAGCTTCGCTAACTTTCAGCCAGATCGCCGCTCATGACCAAACTGATTCCAGCTGCCCTTGCCCTTGCGGTCCATTCCGCATTCGCAGCTCCCCTCCAGAGCCCCGACCGCCACATCGCAGTCGAGCTCCGCATCACCCCAGAACAAACGCTGGAATACACCATCCAGCGCGACGGCCAGCCCGTCATCCTGCCGTCGCGCCTGGGCCTGCAGCTCGCCGGCGCCGACCTGGCGAACAAGCTGGCACTGGCCGCCACCTCGGCCGTCAAGCCCATAGCCGAAGACTACGAACTCGCCACAGGCAAGAAGCGCCACATCCGCTACCGCGCCAACGAACAGGTCTACACCGTCCGCAACGCGAAAGGGCAGGCAATGGACGTCGCCTTCCGCGTCTCGAACGACGGCGTCGCTTTCCGCTACATGGTGCGCGCGCCGGGCCGCCTGCAGTTCCTGAACGAGGCCACCAGCTACCGCTTCGACAAGGCGGCGAAGGCCTGGCTGCAGCCGATGTCGGTCGCCCAGACCGGCTGGATGAACACCAACCCCTCCTACGAAGAACATTACCAGCGCGAGATCGCGGTCGGAACCAAGGCCCCGACCGCCGCCGGCTGGGTCTTCCCGGCGCTGTTCAAAACCGGCGACAACTGGGTGGCGTTGACCGAAGCGAACATGGACGGCAGCTGGCATGCCTCGCGCCTGCAAGCCGATTCCGCCGGCGGCGAGTACCGGCTCGGCACGCCGATGGCGCCCGAAGTCTTCACCGGCGGCGCCCTGCTGGCCGAAAGCAGCGGCCAGCTGACCTCGCCCTGGCGCGTGATCGCGCTGGGCAGCCTGGCGGCCGTGAGCGAATCGACGCTCGGCACCGACCTTGCCGCGCCGGCCATCGCCTTCGACAAGGCGAAGGTCGCGCCCGGGCACGCATCCTGGAGCTGGGCGCTGCTGAAGGATGACGCCACCGTCTTCGAGGTGCAGAAGACCTTCATCGACTACGCCGTCGACATGCGCTGGGACTACACCCTCGTCGACGCCGACTGGGACCGCAAGATCGGCTACGGCAAGATGCGCGAGCTGGCGGCCTATGCGGCGTCGAAAGGCGTCGGCCTGCTGGCCTGGTACAACTCTTCCGGCGCCTGGAACAAAACCGAGTACTCCCCGAAGGGCAAGCTGCTGAACCATGCCCAACGCGCCGCGGAATTCGATCGCCTGGCGAAGATGGGCATCAAAGGCGTAAAGATCGACTTCTTCGCCGGTGACGGCAAGTCGATGATCGCCTATTACACGGCGATCCTGCAGGATGCCGCGGCTGCCGGCCTGCTGGTCAACTTCCACGGCGCGACCCTGCCGCGCGGCTGGGCGCGCACGTATCCGAACCTGATGACCGCCGAGGCGTTGCGCGGCCTCGAGTACACGACCTTCACCCAGCAAGACCAGGACGCCGTGGTGCGCCATGCGGCCATGCTGCCTTTCGCGCGCAACCTGTTCGACCCGATGGACTTCACGCCGATGGTGTTCGGCGAGATCCCGAAGATCCGCCGCGCCACCCGCAACGGCTTCGAGCTGGCGGAGGCTGTGCTGTTCCTGTCCGGGATCCAGCACTTCGCCGAGACGCCGGAAGGGATGGCCGGCGCGCCCGTCTATGTCAAAACCTTCCTGCAGACGCTGCCGCGCAGCTGGGACGAAGTCAGGTTCGTGGCCGGCTATCCGGGCCGCCATGCCGTCATCGCCCGGAAGAGCGGCGATGCCTGGTACGTGGCCGGCATCAACGCCGATGACACTGACCTGAAGCTTGACCTCGACCTCGGCTTCCTGGCCGGCAGGGAAGGGCAGCTCATCACGGACGGCGCCGGCGAACGCGAATTCACGCAGGCCGCGCTCAGCGGCGGCCGGCAGCAGCTCACGATCAAGGCGCACGGCGGTTTCGTCGCCGTATTCAAATAATCGATCAATAAAAATGGAGACCCGCATGAACCGCTTCAAACTCACTATCCTCGCGCTCGGCGTCCTCGCCGCCATTCCCGCCCTTGCGCAGGTGAGCCTGACCGTCGACACCTCCCGGCCCGGCGCTGTCATCAACAAGAACGTCTACGGCCAGTTTGCCGAGCACCTCGGCACCGGCATCTACGAGGGCCTGTGGGTCGGCCCGGAATCGAAGATCCCGAATACCAGGGGCTGGCGCAAGGACGTGGTCGGCGCGCTGAAGGATTTGCACGTGCCGCTGGTGCGCTGGCCGGGCGGCTGCTTCGCCGACGAGTACCACTGGAAGGACGGCATCGGCCCGCGCGCCAAGCGCCCGGTGAAGGTGAACACCAACTGGGGCGGGGTCCCCGAGAACAATGCGGTCGGCACCCATGAGTTCTTCGACCTGGTCGATTTGCTGGGCGCCGACGCCTACGTCAACGGCAACCTCGGCACCGGCACGCCGCAGGAAATGGCCGAGTGGGTCGAGTACATGACCTCGGAAGGCAAATCCAGCCTGGCCGAACTGCGCGCGAAGAACGGCCATCCGCAGCCCTTCAAGGTCGCCTATTTCGCCATCGGTAACGAAGCCTGGGGCTGCGGCGGTAACATGAAGCCGGAGTACTACGCCAGCCTGTACAAGCAGTACAAGACCTTCCTGAAGGCGCCGCCGAACGTGCTCCCGAAATTCATCGCCAGCGGCGGCAACGACAACGACAGCAGCTGGACCGAGACACTGAGCCGCGAAGCCGCCCATGGCACCGACGGCATCAGCTTCCACTACTACACGCTGCCGACCGACAAGTGGGAGAAGAAGGGCGCTGCCACGGGCTTCCCGGAAAGCGAATGGTTCTCGACCATGTCGAACACCCTGCGCATCGACGAGCACATCAAGCGCAACGTCGCGATCCTCGACAAGAACGACCCGCAGAAGAAGATCGGCTTCTATGTCGACGAATGGGGCACCTGGTACGACGTCGAGCAGGGCACCAACCCGGGCTTCCTGTTCCAGCGTAACACCCTGCGCGACGCCGTGGTCGCCGCGCTCAACTTCAACATCTTCCACGCGCACGCGGACCGCGTCCGCATGACGAACATCGCGCAGATGGTCAACGTGCTGCAGGCGATGATCATCACCGACAAGGACAGGATGCTGCTGACGCCGACCTACTACGCCTACAAGATGTACGTGCCCTTCCAGGACGCGACATCGCTGCCGGTCACCCTGGCCAACAACACGACCTACGGCGCGAACGGCAAGGGCGTGCCCGGCATCAGCGCCTCGGCCGCCCGCGCGAAGGATGGCAAGGTGTATGTCGCGCTGGTCAACACCAACCCGCACGACGCAACCGACGTCACGCTGGACGTGCCGGGCCAGACCGTCGGTACCGTCCGCGGCCAGGTCCTGACGGCCGAAGCGATGGACGCCCACAACACCTTCGACAAGCCCCAGGCCATCAAACCGGCGCCGTTCAGCGCGCAGGCCGCGGGCGGCAAACTGACGGTGAAAGTGCCGGCCAAAGCCGTGATGGTCTTTGCAGTGGAGAGCTGATCGATGCGGCTGCCTACCCACTCTACCGCCCCGGCGGACGACACCGATGTACCACCGGTAGGGTGGGGTAATTCAGGCCGGGGGCCTGAATTACGTGCCCACGCGGCGATACGTGGCTTCTGTCTGGCCGCTATCGCACTATGCGCAACGGCCCAAGCCGCCCAGGTCAGCGTCCACGACCCCGTCATGGCAAAAGAGGCCAACAAATACTACCTCTTCAGCACCGGCCCCGGCATCACTTTCTACAGCTCAACCGACATGCTGAACTGGAAGCCGGAGGGCCGCATCTTCCCCGGCCAGCCGGCGTGGGCGAAGAAGGCGGCGCCCACCTTCAATGACCATATCTGGGCGCCGGACATCCAGTACCACAACGGTAAGTACCTGCTGTACTACTCGGTGTCCGGCTTCGGCAAGAACACCTCCGGCATCGGTGTGACCAGCAATGCCACGCTGGACCCGCGCGCGCCCAACTACCGCTGGGAAGACCAGGGCATGATCCTGCAATCGGTGCCGGGCCGCGACCTGTGGAACGCGATCGACTCGAATGTCGCTGAAGACGAGAAGGGCAACGGCTGGATGTCCTTCGGCTCCTTCTGGACCGGCATCAAGCTGGTCAAGCTGGACCCAAGCTGGACGAAGCTGGCCGAACCCCAGGAATGGCACACCATCGCCCGCCGTGAGCGCCCGGCCTTCACCCCGGACGAAGAGCCTGGCGCGGCCCAGATCGAAGGCCCCTTCATCTTCAGGAAGAACGACTGGTATTACCTGTTCGCGTCCTGGGGCCTGTGCTGCCAGGGACCGAAGAGCACCTACAAGGTTGTGGTCGGGCGTGCCAAGGGCATCGCCGGCCCCTACCTCGACCGCCAGGGCAAGGACATGGCAATGGGCGGCGGCTCGCTCCTCATCGAAGGCGACAAGGCTTGGCATGCGCTGGGCCACAACAGCGCCTACAGCTTCGACGGCAAGGACTGGCTGGTGCTGCACGCCTACGAGACGGCGGACAAGTACAAGCAGAAGCTGAAGGTGCTGGAAATGAAATGGGACAAGGACGGCTGGCCGGTCGTCGATCCTGCGGACCTGAACCGCTATGTGAGCAGACAACTTCCATGACACTGAAACGGATCGCAGCGCTGCTGCTGGCATTCGGCGCTGCGTCCGCGCAGGCCGCCGAGCTGTTCCCGCTGCGCGACGTGCGCCTGGGCCCCAGTCCCTTCCTCGACGCGCAGGCGACGGACCTGCACTACCTGATGGCGATGGAGCCGGACCGCCTGCTCGCGCCCTTCCTGCGCGAAGCCGGCCTGGAACCGAAGCGGCCCAGCTACGGCAACTGGGAGTCGACGGGCCTGGACGGCCACATGGGCGGCCATTATCTGTCCGCGCTGGCCCTGATGTACGCGTCGACCGGCGACGCCGGCGTCAAGGAGCGCCTCGATTACTTCGTCGCCGAGCTGAAACGCGCACAGCAAGCCAATGGCGACGGCTACCTCGGCGGCATCCCTGGCGGCCGCGCCGCCTGGCGCGAGGTCGCCGCCGGCAAGCTCCACGCCGATAATTTCTCGGTCAACGGCAAGTGGGTCCCCTGGTACAACCTGCACAAGATCTACGCCGGGCTGCGCGACGCCTGGCGCTACGGCGGCAGCGAAGACGCGCGCGCGATGCTGATCGGGCTGTCCGACTGGGCGCTGCGCCTGACCAGCCATCTGACCGACGCGCAGATGCAGTCCATGCTGAAAAGCGAGCATGGCGGCATGAACGAGGTGCTGGCCGACGTCTACCAGATGACGGGCCAGCGCAAGTACCTGGACCTGGCGCTGAAGTTTTCGCACCAGGCCATCCTGCAGCCGCTGGAGAAGGGCGAGGACAGGCTCACCGGCCTGCACGCCAATACGCAAATCCCGAAGGTGATCGGCTTCAAGCGTATCGCCGACCTGTCCGGCGACAGGGACATGGAACGCGCCGCCGCGTTCTTCTGGCAGACCGTGGTCGAGCACCGCACGGTCGCCATCGGCGGCAACAGCGTCAAGGAGCACTTCCACGACGATAAAGATTTCAGCCCGATGATCGAGGAGGTCGAGGGGCCGGAGACCTGCAACACCTACAACATGCTGAAGCTGAGCGAGATGCTGTTCGCGTCGAGCGAAAAGGCGCAGTATGCGGACTACTACGAGCGCGCGCTTTACAACCACATCCTCGGCTCCCAGCGACCGGGCACGGGCGGCTTCGTCTACTTTACGCCGATGCGCCCGAACCAGTACCGCGTGTACTCGCAGGTGGACCAGGCGATGTGGTGTTGCGTCGGCTCGGGCATCGAAAGCCACGCCAAGTACGGCGAATTCATTTATGCCCACGATGGCGATGCACTGTTCGTGAACCTGTTCATTCCGTCCACGCTGCGGTGGCGCGAGAAGGGCGTGCAGATCGTGCAGGCCAACCGCTTCCCGGACCAGGCTGGCACGCGCATCAGGGTGGAAGGCGATGCGCGCTTCACGATGAAGATCCGCTATCCGGCCTGGGTGGCGCCCGGCAAACTGGCCGTGCGTGTGAACGGACGCCTGGTGAAGGTGACGGGCAAGCCGGGTGAGTACGTCAGCATCGACCGCGCCTGGCGCACCGGCGACCGCATCGACGTGAGCCTGCCGATGACGACGCGCCTCGAGCAGATGCCGGACAAGTCGAACTACTACGCGGTCATGCACGGCCCCATCGTGCTGGCAGCAAAGACCAATCCCTTTCCGACCGAGCACCTGAACTTCCTGGCCGACGATTCGCGCATGGGGCATATCGCTTCGGGCCAGGTCTGCCCGCTGGAGTCGGCGCCGACCTTCGTCTCCGATCGGAAGGATTTCATGCGCCGATTCCGGCCGGTGAAGGGCAAGCCCTTGACGTTCACGGCGCCGGGACTGGTGCAGGGCGGGGCGGGGTCATCGACCGAGTTCATTCCCTTCTTCCGGCTGCACGATTCGCGCTACATGGTGTACTGGCAGCAGTCGACGCCGGGCGATTTCGCGCGCATGCGTGCCGAGAACGCGGCGAAGGAGGCCGAGCGGCTGGCGCTGGATGCGCGGACTATCGATCAGGTTGCGCCGGGAGAGCAGCAGCCGGAGTCGGATCACTTTTTCCAGGGCGAAGGGGCGGAGGCGGGCGTCAATACCGGACGCCACTGGCGCCATGCGACGAAGTGGTTCAGCTACCGCTTGAACGATCCGAAGGGGGAGGCAAGGGTGCTCAGGCTGGGCTTTGCGCGCGCGGACGCTGGAAGGCGTTTCGATATCCTGGTGAATGGAGAGCGGATTGCCGAGGTCGAGCTGGCCGGTGACGCGACAGAGGCGTTCTACACGCGCGATTTTGCGCTGCCGGCCGCCTCGCTGCAACAGGAAAGGGGCGCGCTGGAAGTCAAGTTTCTCGCGAAAGAGGGATCCTTGGCCGGCGGACTGTATGGCCTGAAGCTGCTGCGCTAAAACGGCGGGTGATACACATTATGGTATCGATAATGCCAAAAAAATGATTGGATGAGCATCCCTCATCCGGCATACTATAAACACACAACAATACCGGAGACAAGCATGACCCTCCCAATCCGCAGGACTTTCCTGGCTGCGGTCGCAGCCGCCGCATGCGCCGCCGCCATCCCGGCCTTCGCCGCCAGGCCCCTGACCATCGGCTTTTCCCAGGTCGGCGCCGAAAGCGAATGGCGCACCGCGAACACCGCCTCGATCAAGGAGGCCGCCAAGCAGGCCGGCGTCAACCTGAAATTCGCCGACGCCCAGCAGCAGCAGCAGAACCAGGTGAAGGCCATCCGCTCCTTCATCGCCCAGCGCGTCGATGTGATCGCGTTTTCGCCGGTGGTGGAAACCGGCTGGGAGACCGTGCTGCGCGAGGCGAAGAACGCCAAAATTCCGGTGATCCTGACCGACCGCTCGGTCAAGGTCAGCGATCCCTCGCTGTACGTCAGCTTCATTGGCTCCGATTTCGTGGAAGAAGGCCGCCGCGCGGGGCGCTGGTTGATGGATTACGCAAAGAAGAACGGCGACAGGCCGCTGAATATCGTCGAGCTGCAGGGCACGGTCGGTTCGGCGCCGGCTACCGACCGCAAGACCGGTTTTGCCGAAGCCATCGCCGCCAATCCGAAGCTGAAGATCATCCGCTCGCAGACCGGCGACTTCACCCGGGCCAAGGGCAAGGAAGTCATGGAAGCCTTCCTCAAGTCCGAGGGCAAGAAGATCAATGTACTGTTCGCGCACAACGACGACATGGCGATCGGCGCCATCCAGGCCATTGAAGAAGCGGGCCTGAAGCCGGGCAAGGATATCGTCATCGTGTCGATCGACGGTGTGCGCGGCGCCTTCGAGGCCATGAAGCAGGGCAAGCTCAACGTGACCGTCGAATGTAACCCGCTGCTGGGTCCGACCCTGATGCAGACCGCGCAGAACGTGGTGGCCGGCAAGCCGGTCCCGAAACGCATCACCGTCGAGGAGGGCGTGTTCCCGGCCGAAGTCGCGGCCAAGGTATTCCCGACCCGGAAGTACTGAGCCGGCCATGGTCGACGCTCAAAGGCCGGTGCTCGAAGTCACCGGCATCCACAAGCAGTTCCCCGGGGTGAAGGCGCTGCTTGACGCCGGCCTGCGCCTGTATCCCGGCGAAGTCCACACGCTGATGGGTCAGAACGGCGCGGGCAAGTCCACCCTGATCAAGGTGCTTACCGGCGTCTACCAGCCGGACGCCGGCAGCATCCTGCTGAACGGGCAGGCGATCCGTCCGCGCTCCACCCAGGAGGCGCAGGATCTGGGCATCAGCACGGTCTACCAGGAAGTGAACCTGTGTCCCAACCTGTCGGTTGCGGAGAACATCTTCATCGGGCGCTATCCGCGCCGCTACGGCATGGTCGATTGGCGCGGCATGCGCCGCCAGGCCGCCGAGCTGCTGAAGCGCCTGCAAATCGATGTCGACGTGAGCAAGCCGCTGGCCGACTACCCGCTGGCGATCCAGCAGATGGTCGCGATCGCACGCGCCCTGCTCGGCAAGCCGCAGGTGCTGATCCTCGACGAGCCGACCTCCAGCCTTGACGAGGCCGAAGTGCAGACTCTGTTCGGTGTGCTGCGCCGCCTGCGCGAAGAGGGGATGGCGATCCTGTTCGTCACGCACTTCCTGGACCAGACTTACGCGATTTCGGATCGCATCACGGTGATGCGCAACGGCGAGCGCGAGGGTGAATACGCCTGCGCCGAACTGTCGCGGCTCGCGCTGGTGAACAAGATGATCGGTGCGCCGGCCGAAGCCAGGGAAGCAGTCGCGGAGGCGCAAGACGAAGAAGCGGTGCGTGGCGAGGTCTTCCTGCGCGCCCGCGCGATCGCGCGCAAGGGCGTGCTGGCGCCGGTTGACCTGGACCTGCACCGTGGCGAACTGCTGGGCCTTGCCGGTCTGCTGGGATCGGGCCGCACCGAAACCGCACGCCTGCTGTTCGGCGCCGACCGGCTCGACGCTGGCGGCATCGAAGTCGATGGCAAGCCGGCAGGCTTCTCCAACCCGCGCGACGCGATTGCGCAGGGCATCGGCTTCTGTTCGGAAGACCGCAAGCACGAGGGCGCGATCCTGCCGCTGTCGGTGCGCGAAAACCTGATTCTCGCGCTGCAGGCGCGCCAGGGGATCTGGCGCGCGATTCCGATGAAGCGCCAGCAGCAGCTGGCCACCGACTATGTCAAATGGCTGGGCATCAAGACTGCCAGCATCGAGACCCCGATCGGATCGCTCTCCGGCGGCAACCAGCAGAAGGTGCTGCTGGCGCGCTGGCTGGCCACCGAGCCGGGACTCCTCATTCTCGACGAGCCGACACGCGGCATCGATGTGCGCGCCAAACAGGAAATCATGGATTACGTCAGCAAGTTGTGCCGCAAGGGCATGTCCATTCTCTTCATCTCGTCCGAACTGCCGGAAGTGCTGCGCGTGTCGGACCGCATGGTCGTCATGCGCGACCGCAAGGCCTGCGGCGAGTACCGGCGCGGAGAGCTCGACGAGCAATCCGTACTGCGCGTGATCGCAGGGGAGGCCCAATGAACGCACGCGTGGATCCAGGCCTGACCAGGCCGGCGGCGCCTGCGGCATCGCTGAAGACCATGCTGCAGCATCCGCTGCTGCGCCCCATCGCCGCGCTGCTGGTGCTGCTGGTCCTCGACGCAGCTTTGGTGCCGGGCTTCTTCCGTCTCGAACTCAAGGACGGCCACCTGTACGGCGCCCTGGTCGATATCCTGAACCGTGCCGCGCCGCTGATGCTGGCGGCGCTCGGCATGACGCTGGTGATCGCCACCCGCGGCATCGACATCTCGGTGGGCGCCGTGGTCGCGCTGTCCGGCACCGTCACGGCGATGCTGATCGGCGGCGCCACCCATGAGGTGCCGATGGGCATGGCGCTGGCGGCGGGCCTGGGCGTGGCCCTGCTGTGCGGTCTGTGGAATGGCATGCTGGTGGCCGGCATCAAGCTGCAGCCGATCGTCGCGACGCTGATCCTGATGGTGGCGGGCCGCGGCCTGGCCCAGCTGCTGACCGACGGCCAGATCGTCACGGTTTACTACAAACCCTTTTTCTTCCTGGGCAGCGGTTACCTGGCAGGCCTGCCGTTCTCGCTGTTCGTGGTGGCCGCCGTGTTCGCGGTGACGATGCTGCTGATGAAGAAGACCGCGCTCGGCCTGTTCATCCAGGCGGTCGGCATCAATCCGGTAGCGGCGCGCCTGGCCGGCCTGCGCACGACCAGCCTGACCATCTTCGTGTACGTGTTCTGCAGCGCCTGCGCGGGGCTGGCGGGCTTGCTGATCACGTCGAACATCAAGAGCGCGGACGCCAACAATGCCGGCCTGCTGCTGGAACTGGACGCGATCCTGGCCGTCACCCTGGGCGGCACCTCGCTGCTGGGGGGCAGGTTCAGCCTGGTGGGCAGCCTGATCGGCGCGCTGATCATCCAGACGCTCACCTACACGATCTATTCGCTGGGCGTGCCGCCCGAGATAAACATGGTCGTCAAAGCGATCGTCGTGTTTGTGGTGTGCATCTCGCAGTCGGGCGAGTTCAAGCAGCTCACCGGTAAACTATCCAAGCGGAGGGGCGCATGAGTACATTGGTAACTGGTGCCCGCGGCATCTCGAACGCACCCTGGTTCACGTCGATGGTGACGGTGGTCCTGCTGGCAGCGATGCTGGGCGCCGGCGGTGCGGCCTATCCGGGTTTCCTGTCGCTGCAGGTGATCTTCAACCTGCTGATCGATAATGCCTTCCTGCTGGTGCTGGCGATCGGCATGGGCTTCGTGATCCTGTCCGGCGGGATCGACCTGTCGGTGGGCTCGGTGCTGGCCCTGTCGACCATGGTGGCGGCCTGGCTGCTGCAGACCGCGCACTGGCACCCGGCCCTGGCGATTGCCGCCGTGCTGCTGATGGGGGCCTGTTTCGGCGCGGCGCAGGGCCTGGTGATCCACCTGTTCAAGCTGCAGCCTTTCATCGTGACCCTGGCCGGCATGTTCCTGGCGCGCGGGCTGTGCTACCTGATCAGCATCGAGTCGATCACCATCGACCAACCATTCTTCGTGGCGCTGTCGCAAACCCAGATTCCGATCCTGGGAGGCTTCCTGTCGCCGGGCGCCATCATCGCGCTGGTGGTGCTGCTGGCGGCCAGCTGGCTGGCCCATTTCACCGCCTTCGGCAGGAGCGTGTATGCGGTCGGCGGCAACGAGCAATCGGCGGCCATGATGGGGCTGAACGTGGGCGCTACCCGCGTGGCGGTGTATGCGCTGAGCGGTTTGTGCGCGGCTTTGGGCGGCCTGCTGTTCTCCTTCTACATGCTGTCCGGTTATGGCCTGCACGGGCAGGGCATCGAACTGGATGCGATTGCGGCGGTGGTCATCGGCGGCACGCTGCTGACCGGCGGCTACGGCTATATCGCCGGGGCGCTGTCGGGCGTGCTGGTACTTGGAGCGATCCAGACCTTGATTGCTTTCGACGGTACGCTCAGCTCGTGGTGGACCAGAATCGTCATCGGAACGCTGCTGTTCGTCTTCTGCGTGGTGCAGAGGCTGGTGGGCGGACGCGTCAAATAATCACTCAATCGGAGACCCCATGCTGAAACATGCCCTGCCGGCCATCCTGATGGCTGCGTCCGCGCTCGCCCAGGCCGCGAATCCCATCACCAGCAAGATCTACACCGCCGACCCGGCGGCCCTGGTCGACAAGGGCCGCGTCTACCTGTACGTCGGCCACGACGAAGCGGCGGCCGGCGGCAAGGACTACCTGATGAACGAGTGGCGCGTTTACTCGAGCTGCGACATGCAGCACTGGACGGCGCATCCGGACCCGGTCTCGTACACGATCTTCAAATGGGCAGGCCGCGACGCCTGGGCCAGCGATATCGCCACGCGCAACGGCAAGTACTACCTCTACACCACGGTCGACCACAAGACCATCCCCGGCAAGGCAATCGGCGTGGCGGTCTCGAACAGCCCGACCGGCCCCTTCGCCGATGCGCGCGGCTCGGCCCTGGTCACCAACGACATGACCCACGAGACGCCGATCGCCTGGGACGATATCGACCCCGCCGTCTTCATCGACGATGACGGCCAGGCTTACCTGTACTGGGGGAATACGGTGATGAAGTACGCGAAGCTGAAACCGAACATGATCGAGCTGGATGGCCCTGTCCACACGGTGGGCCTGGAAGCCTTTACCGAGGCGTCCTACCTGCACAAGCATGCGGGCAAGTACTACCTTTCGTATTCGCGCAAATTCCCGGAAGAGACGGTGTACATGACCGGCCCGAGCGCCACCGGTCCCTGGTCCTTCGGCGGCGTGATCATGGAGCAGAATTCGAACGTCAAGACGATCCACCAGGCCATCGTCGACTTCAACGGCAAATCCTACATTTTCTACCATAACGGCAAGCTGCCGGGCGGGGGCGAGTTCCGCCGTTCGGTCGCCGTCGAGGAGCTGCACTATGGCCCGGATGGGAAAATCCTGCCGGTCGCGCAGACGGCGCAGGGACCTTCGGCGAACCCTTCGCCGTCGTGCAAGTGATGCTATCCAGAATGTTATGATGTCTTGATGGATACGCCCAACCCCAACTGGTTCCTCAAGGCGCGCTTGAAGACGCGCCAGCTCCTGCTGCTGATCGCCCTCGACGATTATCGCAACATCCACCGTGCAGCGGACGAGCTGCACATGACCCAGCCTGCCGCGTCCAAGCAGATCAAGGACCTGGAAGAGATGCTGGACGTGAAGCTGTTCGAGCGCCTGCCGCGCGGCATGGAGCCGACCATCTACGGCGAGACCATGATCCGCCACGCGCGCATGGCCCTCACCAGCCTGGCGCTGGCGCACGACGACATCGTCACCCTGAAAGCCGGCCTCACGGGCCAGGTCGAGGTCGGCGTGATCATGACGCCGGCCATGGCCCTGCTGCCGCGCGCCATCGCCAGGGTGAAGGAAGAAGCGCCCTTGCTGCGTATCGGCGTGCAGGTCGAGGCGAGCAACGTCCTGCTCGACAAACTCCAGCGCGGCACACTGGACTTCATGATCGGCCGCATCTTCGACACCATCGACACCAGCGGCCTGATCTACGAAGAGCTGACCGAGGAGCCCGCCTGTGCGGTCGTGCGCCCCGGCCATCCGCTGCTGCAGGAAAACCGCGCGCTGGCGTTGAAGGACATCGCGCCGCTGCCCTGGATCCTGCCGCCGCACGGCAGCATCCTGCGCTACCGCTTCGACATGATGTTCCGCCGCGCGGGGCTGGAGCCGCCGGCGAATGTGGTCGACACCACCGCCATGCTGATGATCACGGCGCTGCTGCAGCAGACCGATTCGCTGCACGTGATGCCGCTCGAGGTGGCGCAGTATTACGCTTCGCTGAACGTGATGCGCGTCCTGCCGATCGAGCTGCCCTGCAAGATGGACGCCTTCGGCATCATCCGCCAGCGCGATCACTTGCTGTCGCCGGGCGCCGACATGCTGCTGCGCGCGGTGCGGGCGGCAGCCGCCGAAATCTATTGAAGGCGCATTCGTAGGCCTGAAAAGCCACGAACGAATCTGGCAGGCAGCGCCCGAGCCAAAACCGCCGGGCGCATGCCAGCCGCTCCTGGCTTGTCAAGACACTCGATAGCGCAGCAGTTGCTGTACCAGCGCACGGCTGGCGCGGTCAAGGTCGGCTGGCCTTGCAAGCGGTCCATCAATGCGCTGGCGCACGGTCGCGGTCAGCTCGCCGTTGACCACGTCTTTGAGTTCGCCGACCAGTTCCCACTCCCCGTTCATCGCGACCAGCGCCACCTCGAACACGAAGCGTGCCGAACCACGCAAGGCCGCGTATTCGATGTCGGCCGGCCCGTTGGCGCGGGCCGATTCGCGGCGCTGCAGCACACTGGCGTCCAGCAGGGTCAGCTTTTGACGCTTCATTTCCTGGCGGATAGATTGTTCGAACAGGGTCGCGAACTGGCTCTTGGGCCCGGGACCGGCATCGGCATGCTGAACGCCGACAGTAATGCGGCGGTTTTCCTCCTTTCCGCCTGCCACCTTGTTGTCGTCGATGACGAGACGCGAGCTGCCGTGCCAGCCAGCGGGCAGCTCTTCCAGCCTGCGGTCGAAATAGACCACCAGCGCCGGACGACGGTTGGTGGCATACCAGGCCTGGAAGCTGCCTTCGCTGGAAGGCATGGCGAGCATTGGCGCTTCACGCGCGTCCAGTGCGCCGGCCGGCGCGGCGGCGGCGTTGCCGAGCGCTTTCGGCGCGCTCAGCTGCTGGGCCTGCGACGAAGCGGCGAGCACCAGCAGCAGGGCAAGTGACGTGCTTAGGATCCTGGCGCGGGCCATCAGCGTGCCTCCCGGATCTCGACGTAGTAATGGGCCACGTTGGCGGCGCCCATCGAGCTTTCCTGGTAGGTGGCGACGGCGTTCGGAGGGAGGTACAGGCGGTTCCAGGCCGATGGTTTCTCGGTCGGTGCGAAGCCAGCGTCGAAGTAGCTGGCCCGCGCCTCGATCGTCTGTGGAAAATCGGTGCGATTGCGAACCTGGACGATCACGTTCAGGGTGCCGGTCGCGGTGCGGCGCGTACCCTGGTTCTCGATGGCGATCTTGCCGGCCGTGGCCGATTGCAGCGATTTGTCGAGGATGACCACCTGGTCGTACATCACGCGCGCGGTTGGCGCACGGGCGTCGTCGACACGGACGCCAAGCTGGGCGCCCTCTTGCGACGGCGGCGCCTGGCAGGCGGCCAGCGGCAGCGCCAGTGCGGCGAGGATGAGTTTTTTCATTGTTCTTGTCCTTTCAGGAATTAATTGCGGCTCTTGATCCAGATGAGCCCATTGCCGCGCGCATCGCGGAAGGTCTGGATGCGCAGACTGTCCGAGGCAACCGGCTGGCCCTGGTCATCGGTCAGGTTGATCTGGACGGCGTTCAGGTTGCCGTCGTAGCGCAGCGTGGACACATGGAGGGTTTCGGGCAGGTTGGCCCAGTAGCGCACATCGGCGCGCGGCTTGACGTTGGCGGAGAAGATCGAGAGAACCGCGCCGGCCGCGGCCACCGCGCCCAATGCGCGCCCGCCGCCGCCGCCATTGGCGGCCGCCAACAGGCTGCCTTCCGAAGCGACGTTGGCCAGCACCGCACCGATGTCGCCGGTGTTCGCCGCGAAACGGGCCTTGCCGCGGATGACCGCATCGATCGGCCGGCCCCCGCGGGTGGCGGCCTGATAGTACACGTCCTCCACCAGGTCCAGCGCCAGCGGCTTGCCGGCGATGTTCAGGCTGGCATGGCGTTCGGGCGTGCGTTTTGGACGACGGTAGACGATCTCGCTGTTATCGATGCCGTCGGCGACCTTGCGCGGGCTGCCGGCCAGCTCGGCCACGACCAGCACGTTGGCGCCCGCGCCCGGGGCCTGCAGCTTCGGCCTGAAGACGGCGAGCTCGGCGTAGGCATCGCGCGCCATGCCGGTGTCGCCATTCAGCTGGCTGGCCCAGCCTTCGAGCAGCATCAGTACCGCGAAGTCGGAGCGGTTCTGGTCTTCTTCGGCGAAAGCGTCCTGCAGCTGACCGCTGCGGAAGGAAGCGCGCGCATTCTCGTAGTCGCCCGCGCCCAGGTACAGCAGGCCGCGGTAGTAATACGCCATGGCGCGCTCGTAGGGTTCGCCCTTGAATTCCTTGGCGCCCTCCTCATACCAGAGCGAACGCGCGCGCGCGGCGCTCTCGGTGTTCGCATACATGGACTCGATGCCGGTCAGCGCACGGTCGAACAGCTCGACCGCATGGTCGGTGCGGCCTTCCGCGAGCGCCGCCAGGCCGGCCTGCAGGGTGTACCGGGGCACATCCTGGGCCGGCGCCGAGCGCGCCTTGGTTAGCTCGGCCGCCAGATCGGCGTGCGCCGCCGGCGCCAGCAGCGCCAGCGCAAGCGCGCACGCAGGCATCGCCAGCGCGCGGTGACGGCGCCGGTCAACGGTACAGGATGTCATCCTGTGCTTCTTTCCGGAACTCGTACATGCCGCTCCATACGATCGTCTCCAACTCCTGGTCCACCAGTTCGAAGACGATCTGGTGCGAGCGGTTGACGACGCCGGACGACTTCGACATCGCGTCCGCCGAGGTGATGCGGCCACCCAGACGGAAGTCGGCCCCGGCCTTGGCCTTGGTGCTGCGGATCGTGCCGCCGTCGTATTCGCCGTTGCGCTTGGCATCGCGCTCGCGCGAGACCATGTCTCCGTAGTGGCGCGCCGGGAAGACAAGGCGGCCCTGGGCGGCGCGGGTCAGTTCGACGCGAAGGCGATCGGTGATCTGGTTCTTGTTGATGCGCGAAGAGCTTTCGTTGGCGAAGTACTCGGCATCGATGACAATGCGCGGCGGCGTGGCGCGCCCGGCGATGGCCGGATTCGAGAGGATGTCGCGCACCATGCGGTCGGTCATCGACACGATGTCCTGCGATTCCATCCCGACGCCGGCAACGTTGGCGGAGACGGTGCCCACGTCCTGGTAGACGGTGCGGCGGCCGGCGCTGTTGTCCAGGTTCGGCGTGCTGCAAGCAGCCAGACCCAGCAAGGCGCCGAGGGCGGCTATGCTTTTAATACTCATGCCCCGCTCCTTAGTTGACACCGCTCGAAGCCGTGATGATGGCTTGTGCGTAACGGGTCTTCAGCTCAGGGTAGATGTCCTGGGTCAGCTTCAGGGCTTCGGCGAAATCCTTGTGCGACGAGTTCTTCACGTACATGTACACGGCCAGGTCGTCGATGTTATTGAAGGACATGTCCGAGTTGGCGCGAATGAATTCTTCGCCGCCGACCATCTTCAATGCGACTGCGCGGCCGGCACTTTCACCGACAGCCTGGCCGAGCATGCCGCCGACGAACGGGATGTTCGAGGCGAGCTTCTGGCCGGCTTGTGCGCCGACGAAACCGCCGATGCCGGCGCCGGCGCTTGCCGAGCGGCCTTTCTCGACCCAGGCGGCGACGGTGCCATCCTCAGTGTACGGGGACATGAACTTGCCGGTCGTGCCCATGATCGGGGTCGGGGCGCGCAGCGCAGTCGGCGCGGCCATGCGTGGTGCGGAGGCGCAGGCGCTCAGCAGGAGCGCCAGGGTGATAGCAGCGATTTTTTTCATTTATTTTCTCTAGTTATGAAATGGACAGAAATGCCAACTTAAAATTGGTCGATTGGTAAAGGCCATACTGGCGGAAATTCAGGATCAAGATTCCAAAAGCGTCTAATTGACCTTTTGCTACATTTGCGATCGGCGGCGATAATGCAGACCAGCGCCGTTCACAATCGGTTACAAGTGTAACTATTGCTGAGTAAATCCGACCATGATGCAAATGCATCATTGACTATTAGAAATTTTTATTAATTAATTTTAAATACTTAATGTCATCAAATATTCGTGGTTTATTCCTGCATGGCGGCCCCGGGCTGTCGGCGATCGCAGAGCGCCTTGCCTATGGCAGGGACGTGCCGATTTCGTGGTGGGACCAGCCGCGGTCGATCACGGCGGCGCATCGTCCCTTTCACGCACTGGTAGAGGCTGCAAGAGAGCAGGCGCTCGCTGTGGCGGCTGGTGGTCAGGTGCATCTGGTAGCGCATTCGTTTGGCGCCGTGCTGGCCTATCGACTATCGCTGTGCATGCCGGAGCGGATCGCGTCGTTGACACTGCTTGCGCCCGCGCCCGATCTGGCGGATGTGTTCATCCGCCTGGCGGGTCTCGTGACGAGGTTCGTGGAAGATCCCGCGCCGCTGACCTTGGCCAGCGCTCGCCTGAAGGCGGACCGCCGCGACTTTGGCGCCGCGCGCGATATGCTGGATATCATCTTCTCGACGCCGGCTTTCCTGGATGCCTACTGGAGTCCATGGGCCAAGGTCAAACAGGCGTCGTATGCAGGCTTGATGCAAACCCAGCCGGTATTCGACCCGGGCGCATTCTTTGCAATCGCGGAAGATGCCTGGAACGAGCTCGGGCCACCGGCCCCTAGTCCTTTCGAAGGCCCGGTCGACGTTGTTTATGGCGACGCGGACGGCTTGGTCGATGCCGCGGCGACGCTACCGATGTGGCAGGGCGCTTTTAAACATGTAAGCAGCCGGACCGTGCGTTCGGGCCACATGATTCAGCTCGAATGCGATCCCGAGGATTGGTGGCCGGCGACGCGTCGGGGGTGACGCTATGTCGTCAGGGCAGCACCATCGTGAGCTGTGAGGACAGCTCGGCGTTGGAGCCTACGCCGATCCGGTCGTGGATGCGCTGAAGGTGGTTGCGTACCGTCGCCGGCGACAGCCGCAGGACAATGGCGATCTCCTTGTGGTTCATCCCTTTCGCCACGAGCCTCGCTACCTGCAATTCGCGCGGAGTGAGCGTATCGATGGCATGCGCCGCGCGCGCCTTGAGGTAGATGGTTCTATCCTGGCGCAGCCCGACGCACACGACTACCTGGTCCGCCGCATGTTCAAGCCGGCGCCTGATGATCAGGGCATCGACCAGCGCTGCCGGCAGATGCGATGCCTTCCTTGCCGGCCATTGCGCAGACAGCAGATCGAGAAAATCGGGCTCGGCGTACAGGATGACGCCGTTATCGTCGCACACCGCCAGTGGCCATTTCACGGCGCCCCCCATGCTGCGCAGTTGCGCCAGCCCGAAACGCAAGTTAATCATCAACGCTTCCATCATGTGTGGAAACAGTGATTGGCAGAGCTGCCGTTCGCGTTCGGTGAAGGAATCGTCCTTGCCCCAGCGATAATACGAGAGCGACTTGGCCGAGTTCGACGGGGAGACCAGCCCCGTCACGAGCATGTTCTCGTGGCGGAAGCGGCACAAGTAGTCGAGGTAGGCTGCCTGCCCAGGGCTGTCCCCGCACAGCTGACGAGCATTGACGTTGATCGTCGTGCCCGCATGCGTGGCTGCTGCCAGTCCCACCAGATCCTGGTCGAGCACCTCGAGGTAGGCGTCCAGGACGCCGGACATCTCATTGTGCTGATAGGCGCTCTCGAAAGCCAGACGCTGTCCGTCGTACCTCAATGCCATACCCCACCGGCACGAATCGAAAGGCAACACAGTATTGACCAGCTCGAGCGCAGACGCTTGGAACTCCTCCGTTGGCGTGTCCTGAGCGATGCGGTAGATGCCCAGGATTACCTCGTTCAACTCGTGCAACATAGTGACGTTGGGGCGGCAGAGCGCGCTTCCTTAGGCAATGATGAATTTATGTAAATATACGTTAGGGAATTTGGAATGTCATTCTTATTTGGCGCCCGACCTTATCAACTTATGCAGTATGGGAATTGCGAAATAGTGATACTGCAATCGTGCCACTATTCGCTGCCGTTGCAGCTGGTCCGTGCACCCCGCCAGCTTATCGTCCACAAACTGCCCAGGCAGACAACTCCTGCGCCGAGACCGGCTTGCTGTACAGGTAGCCCTGATGGCAGTCGCAGCCAAAACTCACGAGCATGTCGCGCGCACCCGCAGTCTCCACGCCTTCGGCAATCACGCTCAGGTTCAGGCTCTGCGCCAGGGCGACGACGGTACGGGCGATCGCCGCGTCGTTGCTGTCGGTGAGGATGTCGGCGACGAATGAGCGGTCGATCTTCAGGGTGTCGATCGGCAGCTGCTTGAGGTAGGCCAGCGAAGAAAAGCCGGTACCGAAGTCGTCCAAAGCGAAGGCAATGCCGGCTGCGCACAGCATTTGCATCTTGCCGATCGTGTCGTCGATGTTCTCGATGAGCATGCTCTCGGTCAGCTCGAGCTTGAGCCGGCGCGCGGGCGCGCCAGTGCGTTCGAGGATGGCGAGCACGTCCTCGACAAACCCCGGGTCGCGCATTTGCCGGGCCGAGATGTTGACCGCCACCGGGACACTGCCGAGGCGTGGGTCCCCTTCCCATCGTGCGATCTGCCGGCAGGCCGCCTCGAGGATCCATCGGCCGAGTGGAACGATCAGGCCGGACTCCTCGGCGAAGCCGATGAATTTCACCGGCGGCACCATGCCCTGCACAGGATGCTTCCACCTGACCAGCGCTTCGAGTCCGCGGATGCCGTGGTCCGCGTGCACCTGCGGCTGGTATTCGAGGACGAATTGCTCCTCTTTGATGGCTTGCCTGAACTCGGCCTCGAAGTCGGCGCGCTCGTTCATCTCGGTCTGCATGGCAGGATCGAACAGGCAGATGCGGTCCTTCCCGGCACCCTTGGCGCGGTACATCGCCATGTCCGCGCGCTTGAGCAGTTCGCTGACGCCGAGCTCGTCGTCCGCGTACATGGCGATGCCGATGCTGGGCGTCGTGTGGTGCTCGTGCGTCCCGATGCGGTAGGGTTCGCTCAGGCGCATGCGGATCTTCTCGGCCAGGAAATGCACGGATTTGATTCTGCCGTCGACGGCGGCCCCGAGGCCGGTCTGCAGCACGACGAATTCGTCGCCGCCCAGGCGCGCCACCATGTCGGCCTGCCGGACGCTCTCGAGCAGGCGCGCGGCGACTTGCTGGAGCAGCTTGTCGCCCACGTGGTGGCCGCGTGTATCGTTGAGGGATTTAAAATTGTCCAGGTCGATGAACAGCAGGGCGCCCGGCGCACGCTTGCTCTTGCCGATCTCGTCCGCGAGGCGGTCGAGCAGGGCCTGCCGGTTCGGCAGCCCGGTCAGCTGGTCGTGATAGGCCAGCGACGCGATTTTCCTCTGGTCGGCCTTGGTCTGGGTAACGTCGGTACTGATCGAGAAGATCGACTGCGGCGCGCCGTTGGCATCCCGCATCAGGGTCCACTCGCTGTGGATCGCCAGCAGCCGGCCGTCCTTCGTCGACTGCTCCAGATCGCCGCTCCATTCCCCATGGGCGTCGAGCATGGCGCGCGCGGCCGCCAGTTCATCGTCTTTTGGCCGCAGCAGGGAGAGGTTGCCGCCGACCGCCTCCTGCGCCGACCAGCCGTACAGCCGCTCCGCTCCCTTGTTCCAGAAAACGATGTTGCCGTCGAGCGCATGCACGATGATCGCGTCCTTCGCCTTGTCGAGCAGCGAAGCCTGTTCACGGATCGTCGCCACGTGCTTCATGCGCTCGAGTTCGGAGGCGACGCGCGCGCTGAAAATGCGCATGCTCGAGCCGATCAGGTCGATGTCCGCTATTTTCCTTCCATACAGGACGAACACGGAGCCGATGACGGCGCCGGCGCCATCTTCGAGCCGCGCACCGACGCAGGCGCGCATGCCGTCCAGGCCCGGCAAGCCCGCTTTCGGAAAGCGCTCGGCCAGGCCGTCTTCGACGATATACAGCGGCTCGGAAAAGATCGCCGCGCAAGGCGTGTCGTCGAGGCCATATTGAAAGGGCTCGATGAGTTGGCCCCGTACCGCGGCGGCGAGGATCCGGCCGCGCTCGCTGGGTCTGGAAAACAGGGAGATGAAGGCCGCGTCCGCATGGACGGCTTGCGCCATGTGCAGCGCGATCTGTTCGAAAAAGAGGTGCTCGGTGCTGGACGACACCCCGGCCGCCACGCTCGCCACGGCGGACCGCATGCGGCTTCGCTCGGCCTGGACCTGCAAGTGCGAAATCCCGAAACTCAGCTCGTCCGCCAGCGACTGCAGGAGCTGGAGCTCGTCGTCCGACGGCGTGATCGGCGCGCGCGCGTACAGGGCCAGGACGCCGGTCGTCCTGCCTTCGTGGCGCAGCGGCAGGTAGATCGCCGCAGCGGCGCCGAAGCGCGCGGCGATGTTGCGCCATGGCGCGAATGCCGGCGTCTGCTCGATGTTGGCCACGACCTGGACGCGACCTGACCGCACCGCCTCGCCGGCGGGACCGCGCCCGATGCCGCCCGGCGCATCGGCGTCCCAGCTCAGGGGCATGCCAAGCAGGACTGCCTTGTGCGCTTCGTCGGCGGCGGTAGCGACGACACGCAGGCGCTGGTCGGGGCCGTCGTCGGCGAAGGCGACCCAGGCGTTCCCGTATCCGCCGATCTCGCGCGCAAGCCGGCAGATACCATTCAGGAGCGCGTCGCTGTCCGTCACCCTTACCAGCAACTGGCTGCAGGCACTGCGCAGGTTCAGTGCGCGATTCTGCTGCGACAGCTGGATCTCGGTCTTCTTCTGCGCAGCGAGATCGATGAAGCTGCCGACGATCGAGACCATCCGGCCGCTTTCGTCGCGAATCGCGGTTCCCTTGTCGAACACATGGGTATAGCTTCCATCAGGCAGCCTCAGCCGATATTCGGCGTCCCATCGATCCAATTCGCCGTCGAGGATCCGCCTGAAGCCTGGGACGACCCAGGCGCTATCCGCGGGGTGGATACGGTCTTCCCAACTGCTGTCCTCGGCCAGCGCCACGTCGGATGCCAGCCCGTAGACGCTTTGCGCCTTGCCGCTGCGCCAGACCATCCCGGTCAAGAGATCGACTTCCCAGATCAGGTCGGTCGAGACCTGCGCCCAGCTTTGCAGGCGCCGCATGTGCGCCTGCAGGGCGTCCTCCGCCGATTGCTGCGCCTGGATGCTGGTGCAGACGATCACCGATCCAAGCTTGCCGCCGGTGTCCGTGTCCAGCATGACCTTGACCTTCACCGAGAACCATTCGTAGCTTCCGTCGGCCTTGCGCTTGCGGATCTTGAGCGTGCGCGGGGCCGCGCCTTGCTGGATCTGTGCCGCGGCCTCCGCATGGATGATAGCGACGTCTGCGGGATGCACGAAGTCGTAGGCATGCGCGCCCTGCAGCTGTGCCGGCGAATGTCCGAGCACTGTCGCGTATGAAGGAGAGGCGTAGCGATAGCGCGCCTCGGCATCCAGATGGGCGACCAGGTCGCTGCCATTTTGCGCCAGCAGCTGGTATTGGGCTTCGCTGCGGGCAAGGGACGTGATCGCGTGCTTGTGCGCATCGATGTCGACCATGCTGCCGACGAAGCCGGTGAACTGGCCCTCCGCGTCGAAGCGCGGGGCAGCGCTTTCGAGTATCCATCGGGTGCCGCCGTCGAACTTCATGAGCCGGTATTCGACCCGGTATTCCTGGCGCCTGGTCCTGGCGGTGTCGACCTGGCTGCTGACAATCGGCCAATCTTCCGCGTGAATACGCGCGGCCCAGGTCTCCAGTACCGTCGACAGGCCCCGTTCAAGGGCAGGGTTCAAGTAGATGCAGCGGCCCGCTTCGTCGTCCATCCAGATGAGCGATTCGCAGCAGTCGACAAGCTCCTGCAACGCAGGACAAGAATCTGGTAGTTGAACGTCGAACATGGAAGTGAAGGAGAAAAGAGAGGGACGCGCCGTTATGGCCGAGGACGCATGGCCAGGGTGGCAATCGTCAATACTGCACCGGCAATTCTACTGTAGAAAAGCGGGAAATTGCCCGCTGGCAAGGCTTCCGTGGACAAAGCGCAACGGCGCGCTTGTCCCTGCCGGGGGCGGTCCAGGAAAATCGAATGCGCTTCATGAGTGCGCTTCATCAGGGCGTCCGGGTTTCGGCCCAAGCGGGTCCAGCAACTGGCCCGCCAGTGTGTCCGCATGCGGCGTATCGGTACCATAGTCGCCTGGCCAGTGGCGGGGCAGGTAGTGCGTACCGAACACACGGTCCAGGAAGGGCAGGTTGGCCGCGTAGTTGCGGTTGATGTGCTCGTGCCGGCTGTGATGCCAATGGTGGAAGGCTGGCGTCGTCACCAGCCACTCCAGCGGTCCCAGGCGCCAGCGCAGGTTGGCGTGGATGAAGAAGCCCCAGAACGTGCCGAGCACCAGGAGCAGGGCGGGTGCGCTGCTGCCGGCCGCCGTCGGTCCGGCCAGACCGAGTACATACAGCGGCGCCAGGCCGAACAGCCGCGTGACGAGCATGTCGACCGGATGCGTGCGGGTGTTGGCCAGGAACTGCATGCGTTCGCTGCTATGGTGCAGCGAATGGAAGCGCCACAGCCACGGCAGCATGTGGCTGAGCCGGTGGCCCCAGTAGAAACCCGTTTCGGCGACCAGGAAGGCAAGCCCCATCCGCGCCGCGCCAGGAAGACCGCGCATCGCCGCGAGCCAGGCTTCCGGCATCATGTGGCGCCCCGCAATGGCAAGCAGTGCCGTTGGCGCAGCCAGCAAGATGCCCGGCGCCAGGCTGCTGAGGAAGTAATAGGCGAGGTCGCGGCGCACTTCACCCGGTCTGGCCCCCTGGCCATGGATGCCGCACCAGTGCTCGAGCGGAACGAAAATCGCGCTCAGCAGCGCCAGCCAGGCGCACAGGCGCATGGCGAGGACGGCGGCCTCGTGCACGGAAGAGGTCATGGTCGGGGCGGGTGGCGCATGTGGCCGCTCAAGCCTTCGAACGGCTGCGGCGGCGTGCCAGCAGGCCCGCCAGCACGGCGCCGCCGAGCAGGCTCAGGGTCGATGGTTCCGGTACGGCGCTCTCCATCGCCACGTTATCCAGCAGCATGAACGGCGGCGCGCCCGGCGAGCTGCCGACGGCCAGGAAGGACAGCACCTGGCTGGCGCTGGTCGACGTGAACTGCATGGTGGCGCTCTGCCAGCCGGTGAACCCGCCATCCTCGAGGCTCAGCTTGCCCGATTTCAGGCTGGCGTTGCCAAAGCCGACCTGCCAGTAATTGTCGAGGTTCTTGCCGTTGAAGCCGGCCTGCTGGCCCATCGCATAGTCGAAGCTGAGCAGGTAGCTGGCGCCGGGCGTCAGGCCATTTACCGTCTGCGACAGCACGCCCGGATAGTACAAGGCGTCGGACGCAAACACCTGGCCGTGGTCGGCTGTTGCCGTGTAGGCTTTCAGCCCGATCGCCGATGCGCTGGTCGTGATGATGCTGGTATCGAGCACGAAGTTGTAGCCGCCATCATTGCCGTTGCTGCTGGTCCAGCCGCTCAGGGTGCTGCGGTTGTCGGCCTCGATCGGGCTCGATGACAGCTGCCGGTTGGTGCCGTTGGTGCTCAGTTCGAACGTGCCGTTGGCGATCAGCGGGACGGCATTGGCGAAGCTGGCGCCGAAAGTCACGGCAACAGAACAGGACAGCAGGATACGCTTGGTGCGCATGGGTGGGCTCCAGTAAGTGACGAAAGTGGGAAGGGCTGCCGGCAGGTTTTGGGCCGACGACAGCTCGACGGGCTTCCGGTCGAACTGGGAGACGTGCAAATCGGTGAATTCGATAAATTTATTGCACTGCAGAGATTCTAGCAGAACTACCGTGTAGAAATGCAATGTTCGTTAACGAAATAAAACAAATGTGGCGGACTTTGGGGCCGGGCTGAATCTCACACGAGCATGTCGACATGTTTTACACAGAAGGCCGCAACGAATGGCATGAAATTTTGGCGAGCTTCCAAATCAAGGACTTAATGTTCTGGTCCGGAAATTGCTGTCAATAAGTTATCTTTCCTCGGAGGCGCACATGATAGACATTAATACGGACGAAGCATATAACCCGAACCGTCTGCTGGACACACTGCTGCAGAACATGCGCTTGAAGAACGATGCCGCGCTCTCGCGTATTCTCGAGTTGGCACCGCCGATCATCAGCAAGATCCGTCACCAGCGCTTGCCTGTAAGCGCGTCTGTCCTGATCCGCATGCACGAGGTGACCGAGCTGAGCATTCGTGACCTGCGCTTCCTGATGGGCGACCGTCGTGAGAGGTATCGTGTTTCCAACGCCGTCAGCCGGGCGAATGCAGGTGCCGATACCGAAGCACATGCGTGACCGCTGTTGCTCTTGAGACAAGGATGCATGACGCTTGGCATGGCGATTTACGAACACGATCCGACAAATTGCTGCAATGTCAGATTTGCAAATTTGCAAATAAAACACAAAAACAGTGACTTGGATCGCAAACCTGAGAAATCACTTTAAGGGCTGGCCCGGCTTTGATAGCATCTTTCGCTCATTGGGAGGAAGGCATGGCTGAGCAGATCCATGATGATGCACGAACCGACCGCACGACGGCGTATTTTGTCGAACAAGGCTTGAAGCTGTGTGGCCGCCAGGGCGTGCATCCTGCATTGCTTTTCATGGAACAGGCCGGCGTGCCGCGTCCCGTCGCTCTGAGAGTCTTGTGCTCGCCCGACCATTTCAGGAAAGCACACGCAGCCAGTCCATCCCATGCCTGACTTCTGAACGGCAGCGGACCGATGGACGTTTGTGTGTTTTGAACCAGGAACTTGCACATGAGTTGGCACCCAGGGCGCAAAGTCGTGTTGTCCACCAATCGGTTCGTGCTGCGTGAATATACGCCGGACGACAAACAGCAATTCATCGATTACCAAACCGACCCCGCGTTTACCGTATTTCATCACCCGGATGAACTTGGCGCCGACCAGGCGGCCAAGGTATTCGAGATGTTCATTGGGTGGCAAGAAGAAGCGCCGCGCCGAAACTATCAGTTCGCGATTACCAAAACGGATGCGATAGAAAAGATCATCGGCAGTGGCGGCGTCCGCATGCATGGCTGCCAGGAAGGGGAGGCGGAGTTCGGTATCGAACTTGCCCATTCCTATTGGGGAAGGTACCGCTATGCGGAAGAGCTTGGAAACGCCCTGATCGATTGGGCGTTCACGCAGTTTCGGCTCTCCGCAATCGTGGTCGACACGGCCCTCGACAACGCGGCTGTTGCGCGTCTGGCCGATGCAGCAGGTTTTGTCCGGACGATCAGGTCAGACAAACAATGGTGGCGGCTGGAACGAGAGAGTTGGAATCGCCGATAACGCATTCGCGCACCGAATATTTTCCGGCACGTAACGGGCAGCCGTGTTCAAAAACAATCGTTATGCTTGCAATTAATTGCTTTGACACCGGGATGACGATGCCGCAAAAAAGGCTGTTGGTAATATCACCTGATTTGGCGCGTATGGCGACCAATCCCGCTGCTTGTTTGCCGGAGTGGGATGTCAGCCCTGTAAGAAGCCTGGCGGATGCGGCTCGTGAGTTGCGTCATCGCGAATATATTGTGGGTCTACTGGAATACCGCCGGCAGGAGCACGACATCGAGGAACTTCGCGCATTCCTGCGCCATCACAGTGGCCTGCAATGGCTCGGTATTTTCGAGGCGCGCGACCTCGAGCGCGACGTCTGCCGCGAGCTGATCGTCGAACATTTTTATGATTACCACACCGCGCCAGCCGATCCCGGTCGCCTCTCGCACGCCCTGGGCCATGCTCACGGTTGGGCGCTGTTGCAACAGCGCCAGCACGCGGCGCGCGATGGCGATACAGAGACGCCGCTGGTCGGGAGTTGCGAGGCGATGCAGCGCCTGCATGCGCAGATCGAGCGTGTTTCGAAAGTCCCGGCGCCGGTGCTGATCTGGGGCGAGAGCGGCAGCGGCAAGGAACTGACGGCGCAATCCATCCACACCAGGTCGCCGCGTGGCGGGGGGCCGTTCGTGGCGGTCAACTGCGGCGCGATCTCGCCGACGCTGATTCATTCGGAATTGTTTGGTTACGAGCGCGGCGCCTTCACCGGCGCTACCCAGGGCAAGGCGGGCTTGATCGAGTCCGCCGACGGCGGCACCCTGTTCCTCGACGAGATCGGCGACCTGCCGAAGGAATTGCAAGCCAACCTGCTGCGCTTCCTGCAGGAGCAGACCATTTGCCGGCTGGGCAGTACGCGCCAGATCCGGGTCGACGTGCGCGTGGTGGCTGCCTCGCACGTACAGCTGCAGGATGCCGTTGTGACGGGGACGTTCCGCGAAGATCTGTATTACCGCCTGGCGGTCCTGCCCCTCACCGTGCCGTCGCTGCGGGAACGCCGCGACGACCTGATTGCGCTGGCCGAGCATTTCTTCGACGTGTATGCGGCCGAGAAGGCGCCGGGCTTGCGCGGGTTCTCGGACCGTGCTTTCGCCGCCATCCTCGAGCACGACTGGCCCGGCAACGTCCGTGAGCTGATCAACCGCGTCCGGCGCGCAATGGTGATGGCCGACGGGCGCCTGATCGCCCCGGAAGACATGGGGCTCGCGCATAGCATTGCGATCCAGCCGCCCGCGGCGCTGGACGACACGCGCATGCGTTCGGAGCGCAGCGCGCTGCGCGATTGCCTGGACCGCAGCGGCCAGAATGTCAGCCGCGCCGCCCGTGAGCTGGGGGTATCGCGTACCACGATGTACCGGCTGCTCGATAAACACGGCATGCGGGCCGGCACCGAACTGCACTAAGGAATACGTGGCGATTCCACCGCCTGCGGCCTCTCAGGATGGCACCACCAGGGTCTGCGGCGCGGCCTGCCGTATGCGGCCATGCAGCCATTCCAGCTGGCGCGTGTTCTGATGGCGGATTTGCGTGATCGCCGCTTCGAATGCCTTGTCGTGCAGCGAGCGCGCGCCCTGTTCCAGGACGTCGAGCGAGATCATGCTTTCGTTGACCGCCAGCCACAGGTCGTGCAGGTCGCGCAGCATGTCGAAGCCGCCCTGTTTGCGCTTGACCAGCAGTGCCTCGTCCAGCCGCTCGGGCTCGCCTTCCTTGCGCTCGCCGTATTTCTGCACGAAGGGCTCGAGCGCGTCGGCCGAAGCGCGCGACCACTCGGCCTGCACATGGGATAGCGGGCCGATGTCGGGTTCGTCAGGATGGGTGCTGCGCAGCTGCTCGAAGCCCTTGGCGAGGCGGCGCGAGCTTTCCTGCAGCAGGCCAAGGTAGTCGGCCACGTGGGCGCGCTTCGGCTTGGCCTGCTGCATGCCCTCGACGAAGGCGTGTTTTATGGAGTGGGCGATGCCTCCCTTCGCTTCGATGCCGGGCTCGCCAGGCGCAGCCGGGTCCATCCGTTCGGGCTGGCGCAAGCTCGGCACCGCCACTTTCTCCAGACGCACGGCCGAATACTTGTAATGGGGCTGCTTGCTGACGGGGTCCCATTCGTAGATCGTCAGCTCGTTGGCCGCACGTGCGCGCTCCGGCTCGTCCCAGTAACCGAAGTGGAAGGAGACGAATACCTCGCCGGCGCCGATCCCGCCCACTTGCGCCTTGGCCTCGATGCTGCCGCGGCGGGAAGTCACCCGGACCCAGTCGCCGTCGGCGATGCCGAGCTGCGCCGCGTCTTCCGGTGCCAGCTGCACATGGTCGTCGGGGGCCGCCGCCGCCAGCGCCGGCGCGCGGCCGGTCTTGGTGCGGGTGTGAAAATGGTAGACCAGGCGGCCGGTGGTGAGGAAGTAGGGGTAGGCATCGTCGGGCTCCTCGAACGGCGGCATGTATTCGGCGCCCTTGAGGATGGCGCGGCCGGCAGGATTGGCGGCCTTGTATTTGACCGCCGGCACCGGCGCACCGGTGACGATGTCGTGGCCGAAGCTCTCGCATTCGTCTGCATCGGTACGGAACACGTGGTCCTTGTACAGCCGGTGCTCGCCTTCCGGATACGCTGCATTGCAGGGCCACGGGATGCCCGAGCCCTGGCTCAGCTTTTCGTAGGACAAGCCGGTGTAGTCGCAGAACTGGCCACGCGTGCATTCCTGCCAGGCTTTGAAGGCGCCTTCCGGCGTGCTCCACTTGATCAGCGGCGCGCCGTCCTTGTCCCTGAAATCCATGCGGCGGGCGAAATCGACGAAGATGTCGAGGTCCGAACGAGCCTCGCCCGGCGGCTCGACCGCCTTGTGGCTGATGTTGACGGTGCGGTCGACGTTGGTGAAGCAGCCGGTCTTTTCGCCCCATAGCGCAGCCGGCAGGACCACGTCGGCGAATTGCGCGGTCTCGGTAAGGAAGGCGTCCTGCACCACGACGAACAGGTCCGGCTTTTGCAGGATGTCGCGGATGCGCTGAAGGTTCGGCAGCGAGACCGCGGGGTTGGTGGCCTGGATCCACAGCAGATGGATGGAACCCGTTTCGCAATAGCGGAAGATCTGCATCGCGTGCGTTGGCGGGGTCCAGTGCGGGATGATGGCCGGATCGACGTTCCAGACCCGCGCCAGATCCTTGATGTGCTCGAAGTTGTTCCAGTTGCGGAAGGCTGGCAGGTCGCCGTCGGCGCCGCATTCCCGGGTGTTCTGCGCGGTCGGCTGGCCATTCATTTGCAGGATGCCGCAGCCGGGGCGCCCGATCCGGCCCAGGATCAGGTTGACGTTGTTGACCTGCACGGCCGCGGCTGTGGCCTGATTCGACTGGTAGACGCCCTGCAGGCAGCTGGACAGCAGCATCTTCGATGTGCCGATCATGTCGGCGGCGCGGCGCAGGTCGGCTGCCGGCACGCGCGAGATCTGCTCGACGCGCTCGGGGGGATATTCGGCGACCAGTTTTTTCAGATCTTCGAAGCCGACCGTGCGGTCCTCCACGAACGCATGATCCACGTAGCCGCCTTCGATCAGCAGGTGCAGCAGTCCGTTCAACACCGCGACGTTGGTGCCGATCTTTGGCGCCAGGTGCAAGTCGGCCTCGCGCGCCGTCATCGTGCTGCGCGGGTCGATCACGATCAGCTTGGGGGGATTCGCGTGGCGGCGCCGGTCCAGCACGCGCATCCACAGCACGGTGCCGGTGTTCGACATGTTGTGCCCGACCATCATGACGCAGTCGGTGGTGTCGACGTCGAAGTAGGAACCGGGCTGGCCGTCGCTGCCGAAGGTTTCCTTCAGCGCCGCGGCGGATGTGGCCGTACACAGGCGGGTGTTGCCGTCCATATGGGGCGTACCCAGGCCGGCCTTGCCGATCACCCCCAGGGTATAGTACTCCTCCAGGAAGAGCTGGCCGCTGGTGTAGAAACCGATGCCGCCGGCCGAATACGCGCGCCGGATCCTCTGGGCATTGTCGACGATCAGCAGCATCGCCTCGTCCCAGCTGGCCCGTTCGAGCCGGCCGTTGCGGCGTACCAGGGGATGGGTAAGCCGGTCCGGGCTGTTGTTGGCTTCCCAGCCATGCAGGCCCTTGGGGCCGAGGCGGCCGCGGTTGACGACGTCCTGCGCGCGTCCGCGCACGCCGACGATGCGGCCGTCCTTCACGCCGATATCGCAGCCACAGCCGTTCGAACACAGGACGCAGGCCGACTGCACCCAGTGGTCCGGGTCGGCGCTGGTGCGCTGGTCGACGCGCACCGGCCATTTGTCCTCGCCCTCGTAGGGCGTGCGTTCGCCCCAGATGTCGGCGATGCTGTCTCTCGACTCCATGTTCTCTCCAAAAAGACGATAGCGAAACGCAAATCACTAAAACATTTGTGAAAATGTTTTTTGTTGTCTAAAGATACCTGTCTTCAAGGAAGAGTGGCGCAAGACAAGCGTCGCGCATCGACGCTCGGCGGCTCTCGTGGGGACGGCATGATGACGTACATGCGCAGCGTTCAGCCCGCAATCGCTAGCGCTCACGCACACGCGCCCGCCAGGGCTTTCAAGGCGTCGTTCGTGAGGTAAGGCTTGGTCAGCACCTTGACCCCCGGCAGATCGATTGTTTCGTTGAAATAGCCGGTTGCCAAGACGATGGCGATCGCCGGATAGCGTTGCCGGACCAGCTGCGCCAACGCGACGCCATTCATCTCGCCAGGCATGACGACATCCGAGAACAGGATGTCGATGTCGGTTCCGTCTTCCAGCAGGCGCAGTGCCTCCTGCGCGTTTTCCGCACTCAGGACGGTCGCTCCATGGCGTTCCAGGATCGGCACGACGCTCTCGCGCACGAGGGGGTCGTCCTCGACGAACAGGACAGTGGCTCGCAGCTGAGGTGGGGCGCCGGTCGGGGCTACGCTCGCGGCAGGCCCCGGCACTACGTCGACGGCTTGGTGCGCGAGCTGCGGCAGCAGCAGGCTGACCGTCGTTCCTTGTCCCGGCTCGCTTGCCAGGAACAAGGTTCCGCGCGACTGGATCGCAAAGCCATAGGCCTGCGGCAGCCCCAGCCCGGTGCCTTTGTCCTGGGCCTTGGTCGTGAAGAAGGGGTCGGTTGCTTTGGCCATGACCTCCGGCGTCATGCCGACGCCGGTATCGACGACGTCGATGCGCACGTAGGTCCCGGCGGGCAGGGAAGCGACTTGCGCACTGTCGGCCTGCAGGAAGACGCGCAGCATGATCGTGCCCTTGTCCGCCAGCGCGTCGCGGGCATTCATCACCAGGTTCAGCAGGGCGAGCTCGAACTGGGTCAGGTCGATCCGGACACGCCCGAGCGCAGGCGCAATCTCCGTTTCAAGGCGTACGTCCGCCGGCAATCCGTTCTCGAGCATGGGCAGGACAGCCGCGATCGCCTCCGCGAGGGGCGTATCCTCGAAATACGCATCCTGGGTCTGTCCAAAGGCCCGCAGCCGCGCCACCAGCGCCGTGGCACGGTCGATTGCCCGCTTGCAGACGGCAAGCCGGCTCGGGAGCTTTTCCGGATTCGCCTCCAGGCCAACCAGCTGCAATGCGGCGGTGAGGGTCTGGAGGACGTTGTTGAAGTCGTGCGCCACACCGCCGGTCAGGCGTCCCAGTGCTTCCAGCTTCTGTGACCTCAACAGGGCTCGCTGCGCACGTTCGGTGGCCTCGATCGCTTCCGCGACCCGGCGTTCCATGTCGGCCTGGGCACCGCGCAGTTGCGCGCTGGCCTGGACCAGGGTCGCACTCACGGTGTCGAGCTCCGCGAGGCCGGACGAAAAACCGGCGACGGGATCACCGCGTCCCAGACGCTGGGCATCGTCCCGCAAGCGCCATACGGGCGCCAGGATGCGCCTGAGGTAGCGGCGTGTGAGGATGAGTGCACTGACGAGAATTAAAGCGATCAGCACCGTCAACAGCAGCGACACGCGCCTTGCGGGAGCTTCCAGCTCGGCTGAAGGCACGCTCAGGATGACCGACCATTGCGATTTTGGCGCGCGGTGGTAGAACGCCTTGACGCGCATGCCGTCGAGCGTCTTGCCGTCGTTGATGCCGCTCGTGACACCAGCCCGAATCGCCTTGAGAAGCGCACCGCTTGCGCTCTTGCCGACGTTTTCCTTGAAATTCCTGCTGCGAGCGATAACCAGGCCATCGCGGTCGACCACCGAGGCGATCCAGTTCTCCGGAAAACCCTGCCGGCTGATCAAGCCCTGAATCTCCGCGGCTTCCATACCGCGCGACATGTAATAGCGGAGCTCGCCATCGATTCGCACCGGGACCTGGACCGCGAAATCGTAGCGCTGGCCGAGTGGGGAAAAAAACAGATCCGAGACGATCGCACCGTCGGCATCGCCGGCGCGGCGCAGCGCCAGCAGGCGCGGGTTGATCGTGCGTGGAGACGCGCCCCATGGCAGGCGCGTATTCATCACCTGCATGCCGTCGAGCCCGCTCAGGATGATCGTGTTCTTGCCATTGTTCGAGAGGACCTTGGCCTGGGAATAAAAACGCTCCAGGTTTCCTGCAAGGAGGTCTGGGGACGCCGACAGCGCATGCAGGAAGGTTTCGCTATTCGCCAGTTCGCTGTCGACGAGCTGGGACAGCACGCGCGCCGCTTCCGACAAGGCGCGTTCCTGGGCGTCGCGTTCTTCGTCGAACACGAACGCGACCGCGATGCCGCCCGCGATCAGGGCCGGCAGCAGCACGGAAAGAACGAGCAGCACGAGGCGGGAACGGATAGTCATCTTGCCATAGAGAAAAGCAATCGTGGAGTATAGCTGTGTATTGTTACGCTCGCACGATGTCGCTGTATAACACCCAGGCGGGAGGGCGGTAGGGCCAGCCGCCGCACCGGCCCGGGCACTGCGCCTGGCCGGAAAGGAGACAGCTCTTCCAGGTTTCGGACTAACGATACCTGGCTTGCGGTAAAATCGTCATATGTTTACGGCTTCTATCGCTCTTCCGCGAAAATATTTAACGAAATTGAGTAACTATGTTGCCTGAACAGGAAACGCCATCCTGCCAAGCGCCCCAGCCACCCGGCTGGCAGCTTCTTGAGCTAAGCCTGGACTGTGTGAAGCTGCTGAGCGCCGACGGGCGCCTCGTGTCGATGAACAAGAACGGCCAGTGCGTCATGGAGGTCGACGACTTTGCAAAGGTCGCTGGCTTGCCCTGGAAATCGTTCTGGCCTGTCGAGAGCCACGCCGACATCGACCGCGCCCTGGCCGCCGTCCGGACTGGCGGCACGAGCAGTTTTCGCGCAAGTTGTCCGACTGCCAAAGGCGCGCCCAAATGGTGGGATGTCGTGGTCTCTGCCGTTCCGGGCAGCGTCAACGGCAGCGTCCTGGCGATATCGCGCGATATCACCAACGAGGTCACGGTGGCAGCCGAACGCGAACGCCTGCTTCGTGAAGTCCAGGCCGGCAACCAGCGCATGAACGACATCTTCCGGCAGGCGCCGGCATTCATGTGCGTCCTCGGCGGTCCGGATCATGTCATCGAGCTCGTGAACGAGCGCTATCTCCAGCTGGTCGGCAACCGGGATGTGGTCGGCCAGTCGATCCGCGACGCGGTACCGGAAGTGGCAGGCCAGGGTTATTTTGAACTTCTCGATCATGTGTACCGGACCGGCGAGACTTTCCACGGCAGCGACCTGAAGGTCATGTTGCAGCACAGCCCGGGCATGCCGCTCGAAGGGCGCTTTGTCGACCTGGTCTATATGGCCCTGCGCGATGCCGACGGCAGGATTTCCGGCCTGCTGGTGCATGGTGTCGATCAAACGGAACGCAAGCTGGCCGAGATCGAACTCTATGATAGCCGGGAGCGCTTCCAGAAGATCGTGAATCAGGCCGCAACCGGTGTGGTCGAGATGGACACCAGCGGGCGCATTACCTTCGCCAATCGCAAGTACGGCGATATGCTGGGGTACACGCCGGAACAGCTGTTGGGCAAGAGCGTAGCCGACGTCACCGCGCCCGATTCGCTGCAAAAGACGCTGGACACCGTGGGCAGGCTGATGGTCGACGGCATCGAGGCCAGTCTCGACAAGCATTACCTGCGCCAGGACGGCTCGATCATGCCGGCAACCAGCAGCCTGAATGCGCTGCGGGGCCCGGCTGGTGAATTCCATGGCGCCGTCGCCATTGTTCTCGATACGACGGAGAGCAAGCATGCCGCCGCCGAACTGCGCGCCAGCGAGGAGCGCTACAGGACCCTGTTCGACTCGATGGACCAGGGCTTCTGCATCGTCGAAATGCTGCTTGACGACGCGGGGGCGCCGGCCGATTACCGCTTCGTTGAAATGAACCCGATGTTCGAGCGAAACACGGGTTTGTCCAATGCGGTTGGCAAGACGGCGCTCGAACTCGTGCCGGGACTCGACCGTTTCTGGATCGACACCTACGGCGACGTCGCCCTGACGGGCGTGGCGACCCGCTTCGAAAGCGAGGCAGCGGCAATGGGGCGCTGGTTCGACGTGTATGCAACTCGCGTGGGCGAGCCTGGAAGCCTGCGCGTGGCGCTGCTGTTCTCGGATATCACGTCGCGCAAGCAGGCAGACGAACAGCTTCGGAAGCTGGCTGCCGATCTTTCGGAGGCAGACCGCCGCAAGACCGAGTTCCTTGCCACGCTTGCCCATGAGCTGCGCAATCCGCTGGCGCCGATACGCAATGGCCTGAGTGTGATGCGGCTTGGCAGCGACGACAGGGCTGCGGTAGCGAAGGTGCGGGGCGTGATGGAGCGCCAGGTCGGCTATATGGTGCACCTGATCGACGACTTGCTCGACGTCGCGCGGATCAGCGGCGGCAAGCTGGAACTCAAGAAAACGCAAGTGGATTTGAGAGAGGTGCTGTCAGGCGCAGTGGAAACCAGCCTGCCGATCATCGATAGCGGCAGGCACCGCTTGCAGGTCGATCTGCCTGGGGAAGCCCTCCTGGCGGAGGTGGACACGACGCGCCTAGCGCAGGTCGTGGCGAACCTGCTCAACAATGCGGCCAAATATACGCCGCCAGGCGGCACGATTTCGCTTGCCATGCGACGCGAAGATGACACTGCGCTTGTCTCGGTGAGCGACAATGGCGTCGGCATACCCGCTGACGCTCTGGAGAGCGTGTTTGACATGTTCAGCCAGGTGGGACGGAACCTGGACCGGTCCCAGGGCGGCCTCGGGATTGGACTATCGCTGGTGCGGCGTCTGATCGAGATGCATGGCGGCAGCGTTACCGCGGCCAGCGAAGGCGCTGGCGCAGGCAGTATCTTCACCCTGCGCCTGCCGCTATTGCCGCTGGAACCTGAAACGCTGGCGCCTGTCGCCGATGGCGCTGTCGATGCGGCGCCGGCAACGCCCGCAGGCATAGATATTCTCGTCGTCGACGATAACGTCGACGCAGCCAGTACGCTGGCGATGCTCCTCGAGCTCAACGGGCATGTGGTGCGGATGGCGCACGACGGCGTTGACGCCTTGGAGCTACTCCGGAGCTTCACGCCACAGCTGGTCTTCCTCGACATTGGCATGCCGCGCATGAATGGTTTCGAGACGGCGCGCGCCATCCGCCAGATTCCTGAGCTGAAAAATACCCGCCTGATTGCCCTCACCGGTTGGGGCGCCGATGACGACCGTAGCCAGTCGAAGGAAGCGGGTTTCGATTGTCATCTTACGAAACCGGTGCAGGTTGGGGATATCGACACGATACTTCAAGGACTGGGGCGGTCCCGGTAAGCGCAAAGCGAGGCGCCAACGGTTTGATACCGCGCATCGAACCCTGGACTTTAACCTCGAGCGGCGTCGGGAACAATCCTTTCGACCGCGGCATTCGTGTCCACCGTGGTTTTTATCAGGACTCCGCTCGAACTTGTGAAACATCGCACTGGTTCAATAGCGATCGCCAAGCCCTTGCTTGGCACCCTGTGAGTTCCATTATTGGCTTTTATACTTGCCCCTTCATCGGCACTTGCGTGGTCTTGCTGTTTCCTTCGCGTTCAGCGCCTGGCAGCCAATACGCTCTTTCGACTGCACCGATGGGAGTGTGTGACCTTTTGAAGCAGGTTGGCCGCGCTTTCCTCAACTAAGGCTACGGGCCTGGGCGATCTCTTCGTTCAGGAACCTGGTCACCTCGTCGATGTCGTAGGGCTTGCCTACCAGCCGCACCTTGGGCAGATCGATCCTGAGCTCGGTATGGCCGCTGGCGAGTACGACCGGCATGTGGGGGATACGCGCCCGGATCAGTCTCGCCAATTCCACGCCGTTGATTTGCCCGGGCATGACTACGTCCGAAAACAGCACGTCGAATTGCAGGCCGGACGCGACCGTTCGCAGCGCCTCGTCGGCGTCCGCGGCTTCCACGACACGAAAGCCCGCTTCCGCCAATCCCGGCGCGACCGCCGCCCGTATCAGCTGGTCGTCTTCGACAAATAAGACCGTGCCCGACCCATGGCTGATTTCTGCGGGGGCCACCGGTTCGCCGGTCGTCGTAAAGGCATCTTGCGCTGCCGGGAGATAAATCAGTACACGTGTCCCTTTGCCGAGCTCGCTGTCCAGCAAAAGAGTTCCGCCAGCCTGCGTCGCAAATCCGTAAGCTTGCGCAAGACCGAGACCGCTTCCCGTTTCAAGGCCCTTGGTCGTAAAGAAGGGGTCGATTGCATGGCTGAGCACATCAGGCGACATGCCGCTGCCGTTGTCGCTGATCTTGATGGCGATGTAAGGTCCGGGTTTCAATCCTGACGGCGGTAAGTCCAATAAGGCGCTAGTGACCGACAAGCGAATTTCGCCGCCGGATGGCATGGCATCCCTTGCATTGATGACGATATTAAGCAGGGCAAGCTCAAACTGAAGAAGGTCGATCGTGACCGGTAATCCGTCTTCTGAGCTATCCGATTTGAGAACAACGTTTGCTGGAAGAGCGTTCTTCAGTAATGGCATCACTGTCGCCAGCACGTACGGCACGCTGACAGTCTCGAGCCGGACATCCTGTACCCGGCCAAATGCCCTCAGCTGGGCGGTAAGCGCAGTGGCTTTACCTACTGCCCGCTGACTGGTTTCGCTCAGTCTTTTGATGGTCGAGAGATCGGTGCTCCTGTTAATCAGCTGGAGTGCCGAGGTAAGGGTTTGCAAGATGTTATTGAAGTCGTGTGCGATGCCGCCTGTAAGGCGTCCCAGCGCTTCCAGCTTCTGGGTCTGCAATAACGAGCGCTGGCTTCGCTCGGTAGCCGCGACAGCCTCCCTTACGCGCCGTTCCAGCTCGGACTGATGCCGCTGTACCTGCCCACTGGCTTCGGTGAGCGCTGCGCCCACGACATCGACCTCTTTCAATCCGGTGGCAGGCACCTGGATGCGCTGCCCGCTGCCGAGACGCTCGGCCGCTGAACGAAGCGACTCGATCGTACCGGCCGTCTTCCTGCCATAGGAATTCGCCACGGCGATGCCTATCCCTAGCAGGGCAACGATCATTCCGGTCAACACGAGTGCCGCGCGCCTGGCCGGCTCCTGGATTTCTTCGGTCGGCACCGAAATGGAAACGGTCCAGGATGATTTTGGTGCGCGATGCAGGAATGTCGTAACAGGAATGCCCTCAAGCGTTATACCCTCCTGGGCACCGGATTCCTCATGCGCGGCGACACGACGAAACAGGCTGTCCGTCGCGCGGCGTCCTGCGAAATTCGTCGAGTCGACACTGCGCGCGACGACAATGCCGTTCCTGTCGACGACTGTCATCAGCCAGCTTGTGCTCCGCCGCGCCTGCAACAATTTTTCGAACGAGGCTGCCTCGACAGCCATGGCCAGGCGATAGCGAAGTTCGCCCTTGATGAACACCGGGACGTCGACCGCGACATCCTTGCGTTTGGCGATGCCGCCAACAAACAGGTTCGACACCACTGTCTGCCCAGGGGTAGCGCGTGTCAGCGCCAGCAGGTCGCGATTTACCGCCGGCAGTTGGCGGCCTGGCGTTGCCCGTGTATTGACCAGCTGTTGTCCTTCGAGCGATGTCAGCACGATGGCTTTCGCGGATTCCGGTACGACCTCGCGCGCATAGTTCCTGAAGGTTTCCAGGTCGCCCTTACGGAGCGCTGGGGACTTCGACAACGCGAGTAATACGGCTTCTTTCGTCTGCACCTCATTGTCGACCAGTAAAGCAAGTGATCGAGCCGATTCGAGCATGCTTCGGTTGTAGTCCAGCTTCTCTTCCGAGTAAATGAAATGTACGGAATAAACAGCGGCCAGCCAGGCTGGAACCAGAATGGAGAGAGACAGAAGCAGCAGACGCGTGCGGATTTGCATAGCTTCGCAGTATAGCGACCAACACGCTTTTCCGGATTTCTTGTCGCGTTTGCTGTACCCAGGCCGATCCGATTGTTAGTAAATCCACGACTCACATGACCCAGACCCGGAAGGACGGGTCGAATAGTTTCAATGCCAGCTGTATTGGCGAATTGGCTGTAGAACGAGTTCGCTGTCCTCATCACGCCGCAAACCATGCCCTGGCATAAAGCGCAGCGCGCTGCGCGATTGCCTGGACCGCAACGGCCAGAACGTCAGCCGCGCCGCCCGTGAACTGGGGGTATCGCGTACCACGATGTACCGGCTGCTCGATAAACACGGCATGCGGGCCGGCACCGAACTGCACCAAGGGCACGTGACGATTCCCCCGGCTGGGAAACTCAGCGGCCAATCGAAGGCGGACGCTGGATATGCAAAACGGATGCCGCGAGAATCGCCGCTTTATCGCCCGTCAGCGGCGGATAAATCCTTTCGCGATTGATGACGGTCTTTGTTTGCTTTGCGATCTCGCCTTCGGAGCGCACCGCGCGATCCCAGCCTTCGGCGTAGACGGCGCCCCAAGGACCGAGGTCGATGATGTTCGTGTACCAGTCGATATGCAGGGGTTCGAGCGGCGGGCCGATCAGGTCGTTGACGACGTTCTGGCCCGCGAAGCGCCCCATCGGACGGGCATGCTGGCAAGACATCACCGACGGCATCTTGCCATCGATGAGCATGTGGGCGGCGTCGCCGGCCGCGAATACATCGTCGAATCCTTTCACTTTCAGGCACGCGTCCACATACAGGCGCCAGGAGGCATCCAGCTTGGCCGATACCTGGCCGTTCAAAGGGCTGGCGCGCATGCCCGCACACCAGACCACCGTGGAAGAAGGCAGGATGCTGCCATTGTCGAAAGTGACGCCATCCGGCGAGATCGCTTTGACTGCGACGCTGGAAAGCAGCTCGACGCCCAGTTCCGCGCAAGCGCGCTCGATGACAGGGCGCGCGCCTCCCAGCTGCGCGCATGCGGTGGCTTCGCGATCGGCCAGGATCACCCGCACCTCCGCCTCGGCGTCGGGAATGCCGCTGGCTTGCGCCGCCGCGCGCAGACGGGCCGGCAGTTCACAGGCGAGTTCGACGCCGGTGGCGCCGGCGCCCACCACCACCGCCGTCAGCCAGCCGGGCCGCCGCACGGCATGGGCGAGCTGCCGGACATGGGCTTGCAGGCGCATCGCGGAGGCGTGGGTGTCGATGTCGAATGCGTGTTCGGCGAGTCCTGGAATGGCCGGCAAGGCGAGCGCGCTGCCGCTGGCAATCACCAGTTTGTCGTAGAACAGCGCCCGCGGACTCCCCTCTACCAGGGCGTCGACCCGCCGCTTGCCGGGGTCGATGCCGGTTACCTCGCCGACGACGAGTTTCACGCCCACCGGGTCCAATACCTGGCGCAGCGGAACGCGCGTATTGCCGAGGTCCTCCTCGTAGTACCGGACCCGGATGCCGTGGTAGGCATCGCGGTTGAGGACGGTGATCTGCGCCCGGGTCCCGGTTTCCTGCAGGCGGCGGGCGGCTGCGATTGCGCTCCACAAGCCGGCGAACCCGGCGCCGATGATGAGAATGTGCTTCATGAAAAATCCTTGGTTGGAATCAGTCGGAAGACAAAGCGATGTCTGCGTCACTTCCGCCGTAGCGCTCTGGCTGCAAGCGGATGAAGGTATAATGCGAGCTATTACTCGCATCGAAAACTCGCTTTTCCCCATGAACGAATCCAGCACCCTCAAGCCCCGCAAGCGCCCTGTACAGAAGCGTGCAATCGCGATGGTCGACGCGATTCTGGACGCCAGTGCTCGCATTCTGGTCGAGCGCGGCTATGCCGGCCTGAATACCAATGCGGTGGCGCAGCGCGCAGGCATCAGCATCGGTTCGCTCTATCAGTACTTTCCGAGCAAGGAAGCATTGCTGGTGGCCTTGCAGACCCGCCATGCACAGGACATGAGTGGCGCGCTCGGTTCGCTGCTGGCTGAATCCGACACGGGCGGCCTGGCGTCGGCGGTTGCGAGATTCGTGCGCGCAGCCGTCGCCGCGCATGAACTCGATCCGGCGCTGCATCGCGTGCTCGAAAAGGAACTGCCGTTTTTTGTGGAAAGCAGCGAACTGGTAGGAAAGGACGTGCATCGCCATGTCCTGGCCTTGCTGACCAAGTACAGGCGCGAAGTCGCACAAGCCAATCTCGAACTCGCTGCGTGGATGGTGATGCGCATGACCGAAGCGCTGGTGCATGCCGCGGTGCTCGACAAGCCGGCCGCATTCGGCGCGAAGGAGATCGAAACGGCCGTGGGCGGCGCGATCATGGCTTTTCTGAGCAGCCCTGCGCAGCAAGCGGGCAATGGATAGCCAATGCACCGCTGGCGGCTCCCTTCCTCAGGTCCGCCTTTCGATCCATTCCGCGCCTGCTTCGCCCGCATTGGCGAAGGCTTTGGTCAGCATGCACATGGCGTGCGCGTCGGCGCGGTCTTTCGTGCCTGCGATCGCAAGCCAATGCAGCTGCTCCGCTGCCGTCAGTGCGGTCCACCAGGCGTCGATCTCCGAAGGGTCGCCTGGCTGGCTGCAAAAGCGAAGGCAGTCGATCTCCGCCCCATCTTCGAGCAGCAGGAGCAGCCAGCCTTCTCCATCCGCCTCCGGCAGCGGCAGGATGTCGTAGGAGCGGTCCCGCTCGCTGTTCAGCCATAGCCCGGCCGACTGGATGCCGGCGAGGTAGGCGCGGATTTCCAGATGCATCCGGTAGGGAATGCGCGGGTCGGGACCGTAGCGCGAGATGAAGGCCTGGCGCTGTCGTTCGCCGAGGCCTTCCCACCACGCGCCCGCTTCGGCTGTTGATACCGGCGGCGCCGTAAACGCCGCGCCGCCGATCTCCGCGCCTTGCTCGTACAAGACCAGCTTCCATCCACCGCCAAGGCGGCGCGGCTGGGCGCTGATACGATAGCTGGAATCGCTCATGCCGTCAGGCGGGCAATCGCACGCGATGCGAGCCTTTGCGCATGCAGGTCGATTTCGATGACGTCATCGAAGCTGCGAGGCTCGCCCACTGCGAGCTCGTCCAGCACCTGGCGGTTGACGTCGGCGATCGATGTGAAGCGGATCGCGGAGCGCAGGAAGGCGGCAACCGCGGTCTCGTTGGCGCCATTGAGGGCGGTCGTTGCGGCCTGTCCCGTCGCGCAGGCGTCGATCGCAAGGCCGAGGCAGGGATAGCGCACGAGGTCGGGCCGCGCAAAACTCAGACGCAGTCCATCGAAGTCCAGTGGCGGCACGCCGGCGGAGATTCGCTCCGGATAGGCGAGCCCGAATGCGATCGGCGAACACATGTCGGGCAGGCCCATCTGCGAGATGACGCTGCCATCGACGAATCTGACCATCGAATGCACGACGGCCTGAGGATGGATCATGACCTCGATACGGCCGGCAGGCGCATCGAACAGCCAGCGCGCCTCGATATACTCGAGCCCCTTGTTCATCATGGTGGCCGAGTCCACGGATATCTTTCGTCCCATCGGCCATACCGGATGGGCGCAAGCCTGCGCCGGCGTGACCTGCGCGAGCTCCGCCAGTGGCATCGTCCTGAGCGGACCGCCGGAGCCGGTCAGGACGATGCCGGTCAAGCCATGCCTGTCCCATGCGCTGCGGCCCATCGCCCGTTGCAGCCTGGGCGACACACACTGGAAGATCGCGCTCAGTTCGCTGTCGATCGGGATGACCCTGCTGCGGTGCGCGCGCGCCTCGTCCATGAACAGCTGTCCGCACATCACCAGCGATTCCTTATTCGCGAGCAGGATCCGCTTGCCGGCCCTGAGAGCGGCGACCGTCGGCAGCAGGCCGCTGGCGCCGGCGATGCCGGCGACGACGAAATCGGCTTCCCCGCATGCCGCCAGTTCCGCGATCACAGCATTGCCGGCACATACAGCCGTGTCCAGTCCCATCGCGGCCAGCGCGGCGCGCACCTCACCGGCAGCCCGGCTATCCGCCATTGCGGCAAAGCGCGGCCTGAACTCGGCGCATTGGGCGATCATGCGCTCCATGTTTGCGTTGCCGGTCAACGCAAAAACCTTGAACCGCCCAGTATGCTCGCGCAATACCCGCAGTGTGCTCGTTCCTACCGATCCCGTCGAGCCGAGGATCGTGACCATCTGTATACGTGAAGATTCCATGGCATTCATGTTCTTGTTGGATAAGGCGATTATTGCCGCCATCCGCAGAAGCCGAATAAGGCTTTTTCGACATTCATTAGCGAAATACCGCCAACTTCCAGACCACCGGCGCCTGATTGGCCGGGTCGGGATACACTGGCGATTTCAGGGGATGCCGATGTCGGAACCGAAAAGGCTGGAAGCCGCCACGGCGCCGGTGATTGGCCTGTCACACGAATATCCGCCAGGTTCGGAAGCGGTCCATGTGCATGAGAGGTTTGGACAGATCATGTATGCGGTGCGCGGTGCGATGACGGTCAGCTCGGCGCACGGCTGCTGGGTATTGCCACCTCAGCGCGCATTGTGGATCCCGCCAGGCATTCCGCACAGCTTTTCGCATTCGCGGCCGGTCTCGCTGCGGACCGTGTACGTGCGTGAAGACGTCGACGCCATGCCGCCATGGCGCAGTTGCACGGTGTTGCACGTCTCGGCGCTGGTCCGGGAACTGATACTGGCAGTGGTTTGTGCGCCCTGGGATTACGCACGGCACAGCCATGCGGAGCGCCTTGCGCGCGTCTTGCTGGACCAGTTGACCCTCCTGAAAGAGGACAGCTTCTATTTGCCGGAACCGCGCGACGCCAGGGCCATGAAAGCGGCATCGATCGCACGCGGCGATCCCGGCCACCTGCTGTCCTTGCAGGACATCGCACGCCGGGTCGGCGCCAGCGACCGTACACTGGACCGGCTGTTCGCCGCGGAAGCCGGGGTCGGCTTCGGCGCGTGGCGCCGCAATCTGCGGCTGCTGCTTGCGCTCGAACGCCTGGCCAACGGCGAGCCCGTCGGCCTGGTCGCCTCTGCCGTCGGTTACGAAAATCCGAGCAGTTTCGTCGCCATGTTCAAGGCTACCTTCGGTGCGACGCCGGCGAAGTATTTCGCAAGGCCCAGATGAGTAGGCGGACCCGCACGCTACGTGGCTCGGCCTAGTCTTGCACGCCGCATTCGTGAGCTCGCCGAGCAGGGCCGCCTGCCATCAGGCCGCGAAGCCCCCGTCGATCAGCAGGTCGGCCCCGGTCACAAAAGCCGCTTCCGCACTCGCCAGGTAAGCCACCATCCCCGCCACTTCCTCGGCCTTGCCATGCCGCGGCAGCGCCATCAAGCCATGCAGGGACGCAGCAAAATCCCCCTGCGCCGGATTCATGTCGGTGTCCACCGGCCCCGGGCTGACGTTGTTGACGGTAATGCCGCGGCCGCCCAGGTCGCGCGCCAGGCCCTTCACCAGGCCGGTCAGCGCCGATTTGCTCATCGCGTACACGGCGCCGCCGGCAAAGGGCATGCGTTGGGCATTGGTGCTGCCGATGTTGATGATGCGGCCGCCTTCAGTCATGTGCGCGGCTGCCGCCTGCGCTGCGACGAACACGCCGCGCACGTTCACGGCCACGGTCTTGTCGAAGTCCTCGAGCGAGAACTGGTCGACGGGACCCATCAGCAGCACGCCGGCGCTGTTGACCAGGATGTCGAGGCGGCCGAAACGCCCGGCCACGCTGTCGATGGCGCGGGTCAGCGCCGCCGCGTCCGATGCATCGGCCTTGAGGGCGATGGCCTTGCCGCCGCGCGCTTCGATTTCCGCGACCAGCGCTTCGGCGGCGATGGCCGAGGCGCCGTAGCCGATGGCAACGGTCGCGCCTTCGCTCGCCAGGCGGCGCGCGGTGGCGGCGCCGATGCCGCGCGAACCGCCGTTGATGAAGGCGACTTTGCCCTTGAGAGTGGTAGTGGTGTTCATGGTGTATTCCCTTTCGTTGGCCAAGAATCGGTAAGGGAAGTATCTGTCGCGGCAGATTGTTGCGGTAGTCATCAGTCGGCAACTACAGCTATAACCATTGGTTTAAAATGAGCGCATGCAGAACGAGCTCAGCACCCACCTCGATGCTTTCGTCGCCGCGGCCGACGAGGGCAGCTTTTCGGCCGCCGCCCGACGACTGGGGATCACGCCGCCCGCCGTCAGCAAGAGCGTCGCGCGGCTGGAAGCCGGCCTGGGCGTGCGGCTGTTCCAGCGCAGCACGCGCAGCCTGAGCCTGACGGCCGAGGGCGAGCGCCTGTACCGCCAGGTGCGCACGCCGTGGATCGAGATCGGCGACGCGCTGGCGGAATTGCAGCAGGGCGCTGGCAAGCCGGCCGGTACGCTGAAGGTGGCGATGGCGCCGGCCGTGGGCAGGACCTATTTCGTGCCGATGCTGGAAAGCTTCATGGAGCGCTATCCGGACATCGTGCCGGATCTGCATTTCGATAACCGCCAGGTGGACCTGATCGCCGAAGGCTACGACGTCGCCATCGGCGGCGGCATCGAGCTGACCGAGGGGCTGGTGGCGCGCGAGCTGGCGCAGGTGAGGATCGTGCTGGCCGCGGCGCCCGCCTACCTGGCCAGGCATGGCGCGCCGGCCGAGCCGGCGGACCTGGCGCGCCATCGCGGACTGCTGCGGCGTTCGCTCGCGGACGGACGGCTGGTGCCGTGGATACTCAAGAACGGGGAGGGCGGCGAGGTCATCGCGAACGCGAAGCCGGTGGCCGTGATGGACGATCCCGAGGCGCTCGCCAGGGGCGTGGCCTGCGGGCTGGGTATCGCCATGCTGCCGCTGCCGCATGCGCTGCCCCTGCTGCGGAGCGGAGAGATCGTGCGCGTGCTGCCGGCCTGGTATGCCGAAACGCGTCCGCTATCGATCTATTATTCGAGCCGCAAGCTCCTGCCCGCCAAGCTGAGGGTCTTCGTCGACCATATCGTCGCCGAAGCCAGGGCGCGGGCTTACGGCGATATGTTCAGATAAAGCCGCTTATCGATCCGCCGGCGCCACCGGCGCCCTTCGATCCCATGCAGCGCCCATCCAGCAGCCGCGTGCCGTCCTCGAGAATCTGGGTGTACCGTTCAGCTACCGCGAGAACGTCGACGGCCACGCACCCATCCGGACGATCAACCCGAACAAGCACAAGGAGTTGTCATGCAAACGACCCAAGAAACCCAGGCGATCCTGCAAGCGGCGGAGGACTACGGCAAGCTGCTGCTGCGTGCCGTCCTCGCCATCATGCTGCTGTTCCACGGCTTTTCGAAACTCGCGGGCGGCATCGGCTTCATCACCGGCATGCTGGAAAAGGCCGGCCTGCCGGGCATTTTCGGCTATGGGGTCTACATCGGCGAAGTCGTCGCGCCGCTCCTGATCCTGGCCGGCCTGTTCACGCGGCCCGCGGCGCTGGTGGTGGCGATCAACATGATCGTGGCCCTGCTGCTGGTGCACACGAAGCAGTTCTTCACCCTGAACGAGCAGGGCGGCTGGGCGCTCGAGCTGCAGGGCATGTACCTGGCGGGTGCGCTGGCGGTGGCGCTGCTTGGCGCGGGCCGCTACAGTCTTGGCGGCCGTAACGGGCGCTTCAACTAGCCGCAGGCCGGGACAACCAGCGGGCCAGGGCGCCCGGATCCTCGTCGCGTTGCAGACGGCCAGCGGCATCGAGCGCCAGCATGGCCGGCATGGCCCGCGCAGCGGCAACCAGGCTGTCCGCGCGGCGTGCCGGCAGATGCAGCACGGTCCGTCCGGGCGCCGCCAGGTAACGCATCAGCACATCGAAGGTGCCGCCGGGCTGCCTGCCGGCGTTCGTGTCGCCGTCCCACACGGCCACCAGCAGGTCCGCCTGCGCGGCGAGGTAGTCCCCGAGCCGCACATAGGGGGCGGCGCCCTCGAGCGCGCCGCCATCCGCGGGCAGCTCGAACACCGCCTGCGCGCGGCCGCTCAGCGCGAGGTAGCTGTCCCGGAAGCTTGTGGACCCGGGCTGTTCCTGGCTCGCGATATACGCCGCTTCCGGCATCGGCAGCGGGGCCAGCAGCCGCACGCGTCCGGCGCCGAGCCGCGCCTGCAAGTCCAGCACCTGCTCCGCGAACAGCTGGTCGGCGCCGGCCGCCAGCGGCGACAGGCAATCCAGCGGCGCCGCCTGCGCGAGTTCGGCCAGCGCGCTTGAGAGCTGCGCGCGCAGCCGCGCGCAGTCGTCCGCGTGCAGCGCGCGGTGGCCGCTGACCGCGATCACGAGCGGCGATGGTGTCAGGGATGCCATGTTCAGCCCAGGTGGTACATGCCTTTTTCGCCGAACAGGCGGTGCCATTCATGGACTTCGGACATCAGCAGTTCCATCAGGCCGGCGAGGTGTTCCTGCACCTCGGCGATGCCGGCGTCGCGCTCGAGCGGCATGTTCAGCCAGGCGTCCAGGCGGTGCGCCATCGCGCCGTAGGACGTGCTCAGGCGCTCCGATTCTTCCTGCGCCGTGAAGCCCTGCAGCGAGGCGGCGAAGGCCGGCACGCCGGTCGAGATCATGGTCAGCGCCGGCGCATGCCACACCAGATGGCCCATCACCGCCGCGATGGTGGCCGCGAAGCCGGTCAGCGAAATCCTGTGGACGCGGTGCACGATCGCCTGCTCCTCCTGCGCGCGGCGGCAGTGGTAGCGCAGCTGCTGGCGCGCGAGCTGGCGCGCATATTCCAGCGCGGTCGTGGTGTAGGTCCACTCGTCGTCGCGGCAGACGCGGTCCAGCTGCGCCAGCAGGGCGGCGCGGACCTGGTGCCGTTCGCGCTCGTGCGCGGCGGCGCGCGCGTCGACGCTGGCGTGCTGGTGGCCGGACAGGGCCGCCAGGTGGGGCGGCAGGGCTTTATCCTCCGCATCGAGCGCCTGCTGGGCGCGGCCGTGCAGCCAGAGCGGCGCGCGTTCCTGGTCGAGCGCCACCAGCACCGGCAGGCAGCGCAGGAATTCCGCATGAAAGCGCAGGCCCAGCCAGTGCTCGTGCCAGTTGACGCGGTGGGCGTTGCGGAAGGTGAGGAAAAGCACCACCAGCGTGCCCAGTTCCGCCACCGATACTAGCAGGCGCAGGGTTTCGGATTCGGTAGCGACACCCCATGCCGCCAGCAGCACCGCCAGCGCCGCGCAGCCGTACAGCACGGTGTAGGCGTCGCGTGCGCAGCCGCCGATGCGCTGCGCCAGCGTGTCGGACTCGATCAGGGCGCCGGTCAGGCGCTGCAGCAGGCCCGGTCCGATCAGGCGCCCGAGCAGCGCCTGGCTGGCGTCCTGGGACGGCGCGGCCGGCAGCTCGTGCGCCTGCCAGCCGGCCAGCAGGACGCGTTTGCGGAAGAAATTGCGGATGCGGCCGGCGCTGCGGCAGCGGATGGCGGTGTCGGACATGGATGGACTGCGGGTGAGGTTCTTAATTGGACTGAGCGCTGCAGCGGGTCAGGAACTGCTTGCGCTCGGCCGCGTCGTCGATCTCCAGCGCCACCGCGGCGATCACGTCCTGGCGGTTGCGGCCGGGCAGGGCCGCGCGCTTGACCAGCTGGCGCGCGATCGGGCCGAGGATGCGGGCCAGTTCGAGGGCCACCGGTTCCTGCTCGGCCGGCTGCAGCGAACGCGCGGCGATGTGGATCGGGGCGGCAGCGGCCGGCACCACGATGGGGGCGGACGGCGCCGGCGCCGCCTCATCGCGCGTGGGCGCGCCCAGCACGGCGGTCACGGAATGCCTGAGCTCCGCCAGGCTGGCGTCGAGGTCGCGGCCGAAGGCGTCCAGCCAGTGCTGGGTGCTGATGAAGTATTCGAGGCTCTTGGACGGCGCCACCGCTTCGATGCGGAAGGGCAAGATGGTCAGGCCCTTGTTCACCGCCCGCTCGACTTCGCGGCGCACCTGCGGCGAGTTGTTGGAGCTGGACGAGAAGATCAGCAGCAGGATGCGGCACTGGTCCATGCCGTTGATGATCGCTTCGGCCCAGTCCTCGCTGGGCCGGATGTCGCGCGGCGCCACCCAGCAGCGCACACCGGCGCGTTCGAGGCAGTGGCAGATCGCGTCGGCGTGGCTCTTGTCGACATGGGAGTGGCTGAGGAAGACGTCGTAGGCCATGGTTCAATCCAGCAGTGTTCAATCCAGAAGGGCGAGGGCTTTTTCCATGCTGCGGCGCATGCGCGTGAAGGCGGTACTGAGCACCGCCAGCTCGTCGCTGCCGCCTTTCGGGAAGGGTTCGACGTCAAGGCGGCCTTCGCTCACCGCGTCCGCGATGCGGGCGATGCGCCGCATCGGCCGCAGCACTAGCCAGTACATCACCGCGTTCACGAACAGCAGCAGGGCGCCGAAGGACAGGGCGAAGCCGGTCATGATCATGTTCACCGTGCGGTCGGCCTTGCGCATCGCCACGTCCAGCGGCACCGAGACGATCTGGCTGCCGATCACTTCGCCCAGCTTCCAGCCGAAGCCATTGTTCGAGCCGTACAGGGCCACCATGCTGGCCGGCGCTGCGGCCGGTGTGCTGTGGCAGCTCAGGCACTGCGCGTCGTTGATGCGGATCGGGCGCGCCAGGTAGAGCGAGGGGCCGGATTCGCTGTTGCGCTGGCCGATGAATTCCTTGGTGTCAGGATGGTCGCGCAGGCGCTGCACCACGTCCGCTTCCCAGTCCACCACGCGGTCGCGCGGGTTGGTCGGGTTCAGGGTCGCTTCCTTGTACGAGTAGTCGGGATTCGACTTGTGCAGGGCTGCGAAGCTCTGGGTAGCCGCGTAGGAAGGTACGGTCTGGGGCAGGAAGGTCTTCAGCAGCTGCGGCGTGAGCAGGGGCTTGATCTCGCCGGTGGTATAGCTGCGCGCCGCCATCGCCGATTCCATCATCAGCCGCGCGCTGCCGATGACTTCTTCTTCCGCGTTCTTTTGCAGGACCTGGCGGGTGAAGAAGCCGGTGGCGAGAAAGCCGACGCCGAAGACGGCGACCAGGCCCAGATTGATTTTGACGAGGAGCTTCATGCGCGACCGAGAGTATTGCGGGTGAAGCGCGGAATGATAACAAAACCAATAGCCTTTGTATTAAGTATTTTTACATCTGCTTGAACAAATGCGCAAACAGCGGGCTGACCTTCAGCCGGTCGCTACGCCCGCGCAGCGCCAGGCTCAGCTTGCCGGTCTCGTCGCGGCTGGCGCTGGCCACCTGCCGCATGTTGACGATGCTGCTGCGGCTGACCTGGCAGAACTGGAGCGGGTCCAGCTGGGCCATCAGTTCCTTCAGCGGCAGGCGGATCAGGGCGTCGCTGTCGGCGGTGGCGACGTTGACGTATTTGTCGAGCGCCTGGAAATAGACCACGTCCTGCACCGGGATCACGCGTACCACATTGCCGACGGCCGCGCGGATCGTGCTCAGGCGTTCCGGCGCGGATGCCTGCGGCAGCAGGGCGCGCATCTGCTCGACCAGTCGGGCCAGCCCGCCGCCATCCTGGCGCACATCGAGGCGCAGCTGCAGGCGCTCTACGGTGCGGCGCAGGCGTTCGTCGCTGACCGGCTTCAGCACGTAGTCGGCGGCGGCCTGCTCGAAGGCCTTCAGCGCATAGTCGTCGTAGGCGGTCACGAACACGATTTCCGGAAAAGGCTGCGGTCCGTCCCAGCGCTCGGCCAGCTCCTCGGCCGCTTCCAGCCCGCTCTGGCCGGGCATCTTGATGTCGAGGAAGAGGACCTCGGGGCGCAGGGCCAGCGCCTGCTCGACCGCGGCCAGGCCGTTCGGCGCGGTGGCGGCGATCTCGAGCCCGGGCCACAGGCGCTGCAGCGACTGGGCGAGGATGGCGGCGAGGATGGGTTCGTCCTCGGCGATCAAGGCGCGGATGGGGCGGGAAGCGTTCATGCGAACTCCAGGGGAAGGGTGAGCCGGGCCAGGGTGCCTTGCGGCGGGGAGGGCTGCAGGTCGATGCCGGCACGCTCGCCGTACAGCACTTGCAGGCGTTCGCGGGTGGTGGACAGGCCGACGCCGCCGCCCTCGCGCGCGCCGGCGCCTGTCAGGCCGAGCCCGGTGTCGCAGACCGTGATTTCGAGCTTGTCGTCATGTTGCGCGGCTTCGATCCTGACCATGCCGCCGTCGATCTTCGGCTCGAGCCCGTGGACGATGGCGTTTTCGACCAGCGGCTGCAGCAGCATGGTCGGCAGGCGTGCGCCGCGCAAGGCCTCCGGCAGGCTGCAGCGATACGACAGGCGCGCACCCATGCGCACCGCCATCAGGCCGAGATACGCCTCCAGAGCGGCGAATTCGTGGTCCAGCGTGGTGGTTTCCATGCGCGAGACGCTCAGGGTGGCGCGCAGGTATTGAATCAACTGGTCCAGCATGCGGCTGGCCTGCTGCGGGTCGATGGCGATCAGGCCCTGCAGGTTGGCGAGGGTATTGAACAGCATGTGCGGCTCGATCTGGGCCTGCAGCAGGCGCAGCTGGGCCTGCAGCGCCTGGCGTTCGACGGCTTCGGCGCGCAGCAGGGCTTCGCCGCGCTCCAGCTTGATGCGCTCGAGCCGCTCGCGGCTGACGATCACCAGCGAGAAGGCGGCGATGCACAGCATCGAGAACAGGATCATGCTGATCTGGCGCGGGTTCGGGTAGTTGGCCAGGCTGGGCGGCGTGTCGCCCTGCAGCAGGGCACCCAGCACGATGCCGCAGTAATGCGCCACCGGCGCCGCCAGCACGATGATGGCGATGAAGGGCGGCCACATGTGGCGGCGGCGCGAGGGATCGTCCCATAACGCCAGCCGGGCGCCGTCGACGATGACGGCGGCGATGCTGCCGATGCAGGTCGAGTAGATCATCTGGCTGGACAGGATCTGCGGGTTGCCTTCGACCAGCGTGATCAGGACCCCGGTCAGCGCGCTGTAGAAGGCGGCCAGGCGCAGGTCCCTGAGGAAGCGGTGCAGGCGCTGCGGCAGGGCCGGGCGCGGCGGCATGGTATCGATGAGGCTTGTCATGCGGGCATTGTGCCCAGCCGCGCGTCCGGCGGCAAGACGGGATGCGACGAAGCCGGGCTGGAAGGGCGCGAAACCGGCCGTCGAAGGCGCGAACCGGAACCGGCGCGGGCCGCGCATGCGGGATAATGAGGCCGTCGCCACTTCTGCGCAGGAGAACCACCAGCATGGAATTCCAGTTCCTCGGCACCTCATCCGGCACCCCGAGCAGGTCCCGCAACGTGACGGCGCTGGCGCTGGCGCTGCGCTCGCTGGGCGCCTCGCGTGCGGCGCGCCACTGGTCGCTGGTCGATTGCGGCGAGGGCACCCAGCACCGCATCCTGCGCACGCCCTGGTCGCTGAACGACCTGGCCGCCATCTTCATCACCCATATGCACGGCGACCACTGCTACGGCTTGCCCGGCCTGCTGGCCAGCGCCGGCATGATGAACCGCACTGCGTCCCTGACTCTGGTCGGACCGGCGCCGCTGCGGCCTTTCATCGAGGGTGTGATGGCGACCACGGAGCTGGGTCTGCCTTTTCCCATCGAGTTCGTCAACGTAACGGAGCTCGAGGGAGTGGAGGTGCTGCCGGACCTGGTCGTGCGCGCGACCGCGCTGTCGCACCGCATGCCTTGCTGGGCCTACAGCTTTACGGAGCGCCAGGTGGAACGCAAGCTCGATACGGCCAGGCTGGAGGCGGGCGGCGTGGCGCGCGGCGAAGCCTGGGGCGCATTGCAGCACGGCCGCGAAGTTGTGCTGGCCGACGGCCGCGTGCTGCGGCCGCAGGACTGGCTGCTCCCGGGGCGCAAGCCGAGGAAGCTGATCGTCGGCGGCGACAACGACCGCCCGGATCTGCTGATCGAGGAAGCGCGCGACGCCGAAGTGCTGATCCACGAGGCGACCTACACGGAGGCCGTGCTGCAGAAAGTGGGACCGGGGCCGCAGCACAGCTCCGCGCGCATGACGGCATCGGCTGCGGCGGCGGCCGGGGTGCCGAACCTGGTGCTGACGCATTTCAGTCCGCGTTACCAGGACGGGGAGGGTTCGCCGTCGATTCGCGAGGTCGAAGAGGAAGCGCGGGAGGTGTATGGAGGCGAGCTGTTCTTGGCGCGGGATTTTGATCGTTTCGAGCTGGATCGGGATGGGCTGCTTACAAGCCGTCGTTCCCGCTTTCGCGAGAATGACGTTTACAAATCCTCGTGATGGTCGGCGACCCCCCGCTTCCAGTAAGCCGATACCCGCATATGCTGCTTCGGCACCCCCTTTTCAAGCAGCACCTGCCGCACCTGCGCCATCAGGCCAGCCTCGCCGCCGCCCCAGGCGAAACCTGTTTCGGCTGCGGGCAAGGACAAAGCCCGCAGCGCGGCCAATAACTCGTCATTGGACGACATCCACCGCAGCTCCGCCTGCGCAGCCCCCGCAAACCTGCGGCGGTCCGCTTCGCCGGCCAGCACCAGCACGAAAGCCCGGCTCCCCGCCGGCAGCTCTTCCAGCCTGCGCGAAATCGCCGGCAAGGCAGTGTCATCGCCCACCAGCAGATGCCAGCCCAGTTCCAAAGGGACGATCATCGATCCACGCGGACCGCCGACCAGCAGTCGGTCGCCAGGTTTCGCCGCGCGCGCCCAGTCGGACGCCGCGCCTGTGCCATGCAGCGCAAACTCGATCACCAGCTCGCGCGCTTCCCGGCTGAAGCGCCGTGGGGTATAGTCGCGCCGCGCCTGTCCTTCGCCGGGCTCGCCGAACATCAGCTTGACGTGGTCGTCGAAGCCGAGGGAAGTGAAGTCGGCCAGCGCCTCGCCCTTGAAGGTGATGGCGACGAAACCGGGGGAGAGGCTGTCGACGGCAGTCACTTCGAGGTCGCGCAGCTTGAGTTCGTGGCGGACGCGCTGGACCAGCGGGGCGCTGCCGGCGGCAGCTTGTACTTCGTGCGTCATCATTGCTCCAAACTAGTTGATAATATCACCCATTATGCCGAAACAAGTTGATCAAGTCAACCAAAAGCCCGTCGACGACGTGCTCGAGACCATGCATGCCATCATGCATCTCTACCGTTCGGCCCAGCACCGCAGCCTGCGCGACGGCCCCAACGACCTGGCCCACATGGAAGTCAAGGCGCTGGGCTTCTTCGCCCGCCATCCGGGCGCCACGCAGAGCGAACTGGTGGCGCACTCCGGCCGCGACAAGGCGCAGGTGGCGCGCCAGATCCGCGCCCTGCGCGAGCGTGGCCTGCTCGAAGCCCGGGCCGACGAGGCCGACCGCCGCAGCGCGCACCTGTACCTGTCGGAACAGGGACGGGCCGTGCACGCCGCCCTGCACAGCAATGACGGCAGGCTGAAGGAAGCGGCCCTGCAGGGCTTCACGGCACAGGAGCAGGGCGCGCTGCTGGACCTGCTGGCCCGGGTGCGCGCCAACCTGCAGGCCATGCCCGACTGAGAGCGCGCTCCAAGCGTCAAAACCCCAGGCTGCCCTGCATCTCCTGCTGGCGCTGGGTGTCGGACGGGTAGGTGATGCGGGTGCCGTCGACCTGCGCGAAGTTGGTGAGCTTGTGCGGCTTCGGCTTTTGCGGGCCGATGATTTCCTCGACCGGGATGCCGCGCACCAGCAGGGCGTCCGCCACCAGCGAGCGGTGGCAGCGCCAGGGCACGGCTTCGGCGCACATCAGGGCGCAGCGGGTGTGCTCCGCCAGCTCGACGACGGTGTCGACGTTCTGCGCGAATTCCTCGGTCTGCATGTAGTCGGCGTAGCCGCGGAAAGAGGTATTGCGCCAGCCGGCGTTGGGCGAGTCCGGGCGCGGACGCCGCAGGCCGCCCAGGCCGGCCAGGTAGCGGTACTCGATGCCGGCCGCCTTCAGCGAAGCGGGCAACTGGTCCTGGCCGAACTGCGGATTGTGGCGCGACTTGGGCACGGTGCGGATATCGAGCACGCAGGCGATCCCGTTCTGCTTCAGCAGAGCAATGAATTCCTCGATGCTGCGGTTCGAATGGCCGATGGTGGCGACGGTTTCCATGCTTTGATTCTGGCACAGATGTCCCCATCTGCGGCGCATGCGAACCTTGCTGCGTTGCCTGGCGCTTGCCGTCGCCCTGATTGCCCTCGAAGGCCTGCTGCGGCCGTGGGTGGAAAACCTCGTCTACGCGATCCGGCTGGGCGCGATGCCGGCCCCGCTCGCGCTGCCGGTGCCGGTTGCCGGCGTCACGCCCTCGCTCCTGGCCGACACCTGGGGCGGGGCGCGCAGCGGGGGCCGCAAGCACGAAGGCATCGACATCTTCGCCAGACGCGGCACGCCGGTGCTGGCGGCCACCGAAGGCATCGTGATGCGCGTCGGCACCAACCGGCTGGGCGGCCAGGTGGTGTGGGTGCTGGGTCCGGGCGGGCAGCGCCACTACTACGCCCATCTCGACAGCTACGGCGACGTGCACGCCGGCATGCGCATCGATGCCGGCAAGATCGTCGGCTATGTCGGCAACACCGGCAACGCCGCGACCACGCCGCCGCACCTGCATTACGGCATCTATACGGCGGGTGGCGCCATCAATCCCTATCCCTTCTTAAGGCATGGTCCTACAAGCGCACGCATGGGGGCCACCCGGCATGCGGAGGCGGGGACATCGGCACTACAATCGCACAAATGGACAAGCTCGAAGCAAGAAATTTCATTGAGCCAAAAATCAACGAGCAGTTGAGGCAGGACACCGTTCTGTGGCGCTACCTGGACGCAGCCAAGCTCTTCGATTTCTTCGAAAATTCGACCCTGTTCTTCTGCCGAGCCGACCACTTCAGTGACAAGTTCGAAGGCGCGTTCACGCCCTCGCTGCGGCAACAGATCAGCGACGCCTATGCCAAGGGTGAGATCGACTACACCTACGAACAGTTCAAGCGGCGCATGCGCGAGTCCGTTTTCATCAATTGCTGGCATCGCAGCCAGGACGACAGCGCCGCCATGTGGGCGCTGTACGGCAAGTCGGAGTGCGCGGTGGCGCTGACGACCACCGTGGGCCAGCTGGCCGGCACCCTGAAAGGCGTGGAGACGGATCACGACATCACGATCGCGCGGGTCGAATACGTCAAGCACTGGAGCGATCCCAAGCTGGACGTTTCGCCCGACTACGCGCGCATCTTCGCCTACAAGACCAAGGCCTACGAGTACGAGAAGGAAGTCCGCGTGATCATCGACCGTACCGGACACGGTCCGATTCCGGAGGGTGTTCACTCCGGAATCGTGATTCCCATCGATGCCACGCGCCTGCTGCGCAGCATCGTGATCGCGCCGGACGCGCCGCCCTGGTTCGAGCAGCTGGTGCGGCAGTCGGCGCAGCGCTACGGACTCAAGGCGCCGGTGCGGCGCTCGAAGCTGGCGACGGATCCGATCTGAGCTCGTCCTGCTTGCCGTTGAAACCGTCGTCGAGGTGGAAGGGCGCGAACCAGCAGGCCAGGAAAGAAGGGATGGTCGCCACCATCACGAACACGAAATAGGAAACATAGCCCATCATCTCCTGAAGGTGGCCGCTCAGCACGCCCGTCACCATGCCGCACAGGCCCATCAGGCCGGTGCCGAAGGCGTAATGGGTGGTGGCGTAGGGGCCGGGGGCCAGCTGCTGCATCAGGTAGATCATGAAGCCCACCGAGCCGAAGCCGAAGAAGAACTTCTCGATCACGACGCCGGCCGTGATGGCCAGCAGGCTGGAAGGCAGGACCATGCTCATCGCCAGGAAGGTCACGTTCGGGATGTTCACCGCGCAGCACAGCAGGAACAGCGTGCGCTTCAAGCCGCGGCGCGCGACGAACCAGCCACCCAGCAGGGAGCCCACCAGCACCGCCGCCAGCCCATAGGTGCCGTAGACGATGCCCAACTGCTCGTTCGACAGCCCGAGCCCGCCGCGCGCCGCCGCATCGACCATGAAGAAGGGCCCGATCTTTTCGAGGAAGCCGATGCTGAGCCGGAACAGGAAGGCGAAGGCCACCATCTTCCACACGCCCGGCTTCCGGAAGAAGGTGACGAATGAATCGCGCAGGATGCGCCATGCGCCTTGCATGTCGGCTGGCGTGTGCGCGGCGCGCGCGCCCTCGGGCATGAAGCGCGTATGCCACAGCGCCATCGCCAGGGTGATGCCGGCCACGATGAAGAAGATCACGCGCCAGGCGTCCATCCAGGCCTGGCCGAACACGCGCGGGTCGTGGTGGAACACGTCCGCGTGAAGCCGCCCGCTCAGGTAGACCAGGAAGCCGGAAGCGACGATGGGGCCGATGTTCCATGAAAGACTCTGCACCCCGCAGTACAGCGATTGCGCACGGCTGTCGAGCGAGGTCACGTAGACGCCGTCGCTGGCGATGTCCTGGGTGGCGCCGATGAAGGACATCAGCCAGAACAAGGGCAGCAGGACTGTCATGTAGTCGGGCAGGCCCATGGCCAGGCCGGCGCCGGCGAAGCCCAGGCCGATCAGCAGCTGCGCGCACAGCACGAAGAACTTCTTGGTCCGGTACATCTCGACGATGGGCGCGAACAGCGGCTTGATCGTGTAGGCCAGGATCAGCATGCTCGAGTAGGCCGCGGCGCGGCCGTTGTCCATGCCCAGATTCTTGAACATGATGGCGGTGACGCTGCACAGCATGGTGTAGCCGAGCGCCATCGTGAAGTAGCCGGTCGGGACCCACAGCAGGGGCGAGCGGCGCGCGCCTGCCGGTTCACGCGTAGGCATGGTGGCCTCCTTCCATGCGGGCGGGACGCGCCCCTAGCTGTTTGGCCAGCATGGTGGCCGCGCCCGACAAGGCAGGCGTGGGCGCATGGATTACGAAGCAGGGGATCTGCGCCGTGAAGCTGGAGAAGCGGCCCTTGTGCTCGAAACGGGCACGGAAGGGCGAGTCCGCGAACCAGGCGCCCAGGCGGGGCACCACGCCGCCGCCGATGTAGATGCCGCCGCGCGCGCTCAGAGTGACCGCGAGGTTGGCGGCCATGGTGCCCAGCATGCCGCAGAAGACCTCCAGGGTCTCGCGGCACAGCGGGTCGCCGGCCAGGCCGCGTTCGACCACCAGCGCAGGATTCACGGCCTGCTGCGCCGCCCCGCGCCGGCACCCGAGGGCTTCGTGGATCAGGCTGAGGCCCGGTCCGGAGATCAGGCGCTCGGCCGAGAGATGCGGATAGCGCTGCCAGCAGAAGGACAGGATACGCTGCTCGCGCTCGTCGGCCGGCGAAAAAGCGACATGGCCGCCTTCGCTCTGCAGCACCGTCCAGCCAACCGGATCGTGGCAGGCCGGCACCAGGCCGGCCACGCCCAGACCCGTGCCGGCGCCCAGCACGCCGATCACGGCGCCGGCACGCGTCGCGCCGCCGCCCACCTGCACCAGGTCGGCGGCCGCCAGGTCCGGCACCGCCATCGCCAGCGCCGCGAAATCGTTCACCACCAGCAGCGTGTCCAGGCCGAGGTCTTCGCGCGCCTCCTCGATCGAGAACTGCCAGTGGTGGTTCGTCATCCGGATGAAGTCGCCCTCGACCGGATTGGCGATCGCCACCACCGCGTGTCTGACGCGTACGCGGCGATGCCGGCGCAGGTAGGCGCGCACCGCATCGATGAAGCGCGGGTGGCCGTCGCAGGCCAGGGTCGCGCCGTCGGTGATGTGGCCGGGCGCCCGCTCCAGGGCGAAGCGGGCGTTGGTGCCGCCGATGTCGGCCAGCAGGCGCGGGCCGTCAGGGTAGTCGTCGCGTTCCATGGTGTTCAGGCGGCGTGCCGCGAACGACGCTGGCCAGCGAGGAAGTCGCGGTACCACAGCGCGCTGGCCTTGGGGATGCGGGCCTGGGTCGCGTAATCCACGTAGACGATGCCGAAGCGCTTGGTGTAGCCCGAGTTCCACTCGAAGTTGTCGAGCAGGCTCCAGAGGAAGTAGCCGCGCACGTCCACGCCCTGGTCCATCGCCGCCTTCAGGGCCGTCAGGTGGCTGCGGATGTACTCCAGGCGCACCGGGTCCTGCACTTCGCCGGCCTCGACATGGTCGCTCGATGCCATGCCGTTTTCGGTGATGTAGATGGGCGGCAGCCCGTACTCGGCCTTCAGCTGCAGCAGCAGCTCGGTCAGGCCTTGCGGGTAGATCTCCCAGCCCATGTCGGTAAAGCCCTGGCCGCCTTCCGGTTTGCGCGGCGGGACTTCGGCGCTCATGACCTCGCGGCGGTAGTAGTTCACGCCCAGGAAATCGAGCGGCTGGGCGATGATGTCGAAGTCGCCCTCATGGACCTCCGGCGCGTCGGCGCCGTGGTGGGTGAGAGCCAGCTCCGGATAGCGGCGCTTGAAGATCGGGTCCATGAACCACTGGACCGAGCGCGCCCATTCCAGCTTCGCCAGCGCGCGGTCGGCTTCGGAATCGGTGGCCGGATCGGCGGTCCACTGGTTCAGTACGATGCCCAGCTCCGCTTTCGTGCCGGTCGCGCGCATCGCCTGCATCGCCAGCCCGTGCGAGAGCAGCAGGTGGTGCGAGACCTGGACCGCCTGCTTTTTATCGGCCACGCCGGGCGCGAACTGGGCGTTGCCGTAGCCGAGATTGGCCGTGCACCAGGGCTCGTTGTGGGTCGCGATCGTCACCAGGCGGTCGCCGAAGCGGCGCGCCACCTCCCCGGCATAGTCGGCGAAACGGTGGGCGGTGTCGCGCGACAGCCAGCCCCCATCGTCCTGCAGGCCTTGCGGCAGGTCCCAGTGATACAGGGTCAGGTGCGGCGCGATGCCCTTGTCCTGCAGCGCATCCATCAGGCGCTTGTAGAAGTCGAAGCCTTGCTCGTTCCATGCACCTTTGCCGTCCGGCTGCACGCGCGTCCAGGCCATCGAGAAGCGGTAGGCGTCCACCCCCAGCGCGGCCATCAGCGCTACGTCCTCCCTGTAGGTATGGTAGTGGTCGCAGGCGACGTCGCCGTTGCTGCGGTCCTCGATGGTGCCGGGCGTGCGGCAGAAGCTGTCCCAGATCGAGACGCCTTTGCCGTCGGCGCGCGAGGCGCCTTCGATCTGGAACGCGCTGGTGGCGACGCCCCAGGTGAAGTTGGCAGGGAAGTGCATGGATTGAATCATGGTCGTTTAAAAGTCGATGCCGGTGTTGAAGCCGATGGTGCGCGGCGGCTGGTACTGGGCCAGCCAGATCGCGTGCGGGCCCGGGTTGAAGGCGCTGGTCTTGATCTTCTCGTCGCTGACGTTACGCACGAACAGGTCGAGCCACCACTTGTCGCGGGTGTAGCGCAGGCCGACGTCGGCGCGGCCGTAGGCCTTCTGCCGGTCTTCCGCGCCGAGGTCGAACACCGACAGCGTTGACTCGGTTTCGTAGTGGGCCGAGATGCGCGGGGCCAGGGTCGTGCCTTCGCCGAGGCGGAACACGTGCTGGTACTGCAGCTGGGCCATGAACTTCGGCGTGTGCGGCATGCTGTGGCCGGTCACGTCCAGGCAGGTGGTGGTGCCGTTGGTGGCGGGGCAGGGCGGCAGCGTGTAGTCGTTCGAGCCGCCGGTCAGCTTGCCCAGCTTGGCGTGCGGGGTGAAGGTCAGGGCCAGCATCATGCGGTCGTCCGGGGTGATCCTGGCGGTGATCTCCGACTCCAGGCCGTAGATCTTTGCGCCGTCCGCATTCTCGGTAGCGAGGCCGCGGGTGCCGTCCGCATTCGTGATCGGAGAGCTGAACTGGAAGCCGCGGAACTTCTCGAAGAAGATCGCGTTATTCACCAGCAGCTTGCCACCCATGAAGCTGCTCTTGCTGCCCACCTCGTAGTTGGTCAGGGTTTCATCAAAGTAGGGGCGGCCGCCATCCTGCAGGCCGCCGGATTTGTAGCCGGTGGACAGGCTGGCGTAGACCATGTTGTAGCGGTCGATGTCATAGCCCAGGCGCAGCAGGCCGGTCCACTTGTGGCCATTGAATTCGCCGGTATTGGACGGCACGTTCGGGTTGTAGCCCTGGCCGGGTTTGGTCGGATCGATGTTGGGCGAGAGCGGCACCTGCGGCACGACCGCCTTCGAATCCCAGGTATAGCCGTTGCCGCCTTCGTTGGTGCGCTTGTCGTGGGTGTAGCGCGCGCCACCGGTCAGGTGCAGGTTGTTCGCAAGGTTCCAGGTCGCCTGGCCGAAGGCGGCCGAGGACTTGACGGTTTCCTTCGGCTGGATGAAGGAACCCTGCCAGCCCACGGTGCCCTGCTGGGTGCCGTTCATGATCGGGATATCGAAGCGAATGCCGTTGTCCTCGGCGCCGTAATAGAGGCCGAGCTGCCAGTCGATCTCGCGGCTGCCCAGCGACTGCAGCTCGACTTCGTGGCTGTAGTTGGTGTAGTGCGAATAGACGGTGTTGTTTTCCTGGTGGTTGCCGCCGGTCGAGAAGCTCGTCGGCAGGTCGGCGCCGGCGTCCTGGTCGAAGGTCGAGGAGCCGTCGAACTTGGACCAGCCGGCGATATAGGTCAGCTGCATGTCGGGATTCAGCTGGTATTCCAGGCGCGAGCGGACCGAATCCGAATCGCGCTTCAGGGTGGGCGCGGTGTCGATCAGGGCCGACCAGAAGTCCTGGCCGGCGCGCGGCGTCTGCATCAGGTTCATCGACGGCGTGCCGCGGTCCGTGAAGCGCTCGTAGGCGATGTTCCAGCGCAGCTGGCTGCTCGGCTGCCACAGGAAGGAGATGCGCGCCGCGGTCTGGTCCTGGGCGCTGTATTTGGGGCCGGTGCGCACGAACAGGTTGGGATTGATCGGCTGGAAGGCGGCGTCGGCGCCGCCGGAAGCCTTCCAGGCCGCGCGCTGATCGGCCAGCGAGGGGACATTGAAGGCCTGGTAGTCGACATAGCCGTCGTGCTGCTCGTGGACGGCGGCGATGCGCAGCGCGGCGGTCTCGCCCAGCGGGATGTTGAATGCGCCGCGCGCGCCGTAGCGGCGGTAGTCGCCGAGGCCGGCTTCCACGCTGCCGCTCTTGCTGCCGAGGACAGGCTTGGCGGTCTGCATGTTCACCGCGCCGACGGTGGAGTTGCGGCCCCACAGCGTGCCTTGCGGACCGCGCAGGACTTCGATGGCGTCGAGGTCGAACAGCAGGGCGGTGGCGCCTTCCGGACGCGGCGAGTAGATGCCATCCACAAAAGTAGCGACTTCCGGATCTGCGTATTCGGTCTTGGCGCTGTCGTTGCCGATGCCGCGCAGGGTCATGGTGGTGACGCCGTGGTCGCCCTGGCCGGTGGCCTGGAAGCCAGGCACGAGGTTGACCACGTCGAGCAGGGTCTGCACGTGGTTGTCTTCGAGGGTCTGGGCGTTCAGGGCGGTGATCGCGATCGGGGTCTTCTGCAGCGAGGTCGAACGCTTGGTCGCGGTCACGATCACTTCGGCGATCTTGCCGCTGTCGCTGGCCTGGGCGGCCGGCGCGGACGGCTCGGCGCTCTGTGCATGGGCGGCGGCATTGAAGCCGGCGCAGAAGGTGAGGATGGCAAGCTGGATGGGCGTAAGGGTGCGCCGTCCGGCGCAGGCGGTGTTCTTCATGACTGTCTCCTGAGTTTTATCGTTGTGCTGCGTTTTTGCTGCGATCAGGCTTCGAATGCGATTTGCATCTGCAATCGATTTCATTGTTCGTGAAATCGATTTCATAGTACATTCATGAATTATTGGATGTCAAACTCTTTATCAACAAAAAAGCAACATCGAACAAGGAGACCGCGATGCGCCCAGCTTCCCCCATCCACGAAGTCCTGATCGTCGGCGGCGGCGCCGCCGGCTGGCTTACCGCCTGCTTCCTCGCGAAGACGCTGGCGGCGCGCGAGGCCCAGGGCGTGCGCGTCACGCTGGTGGAGTCGCCGGAGATCGGCATCGTCGGCGTGGGCGAGGGTAGCTTTCCCTCGATCCGCGGCACACTGTCCGCGATCGGCATCGACGAGGCGCGCTTCATCAAGGAGTGCAACGCTACTTTCAAACAGGGCGTGCACTTCCGCCACTGGGTGCGCGCACCCGGCGCGCCCGGCGCCGACCATTACTTCCACCCCTTCAGCCAGCCGAGCCAGCGCCCGGGCGGCTTCGAGCTGCTGCCTTACTGGCTGAACGGCGACGCCGGCGCCGGCGTGCCTTTCGCCCAGGCGGTGACGATGCAACAGCGCGTCGCCGATGCCGCGCACGCGCCCAAGCGCCCGCACGATGGTGACTTCCTGGGACCGATGAACTACGCCTACCACTTCGACGCCGGACGCTTTGCCGCACTGCTGGCGGCGCATGCGAAATCGCTGGGCGTGCGCCACGTGCAGGCGAACGTCGAGCGGGTCGAGCTGGATGGGGAGGGCGCGATCGCGGCTGTGCACACCCGCGAGCAAGGCGCCTTGTCGGCCGGCTTGTATGTTGACTGCACCGGCTTCCGTGCGCTCCTGATCGGCGAAGCGCTCAGCTCGCCCTTCAAGAGCGTCAGCGATGTCCTGTTCGTCGACCGTGCGATGGCGCTGCAGGTTCCCTACGAAGCGCCGGATGCGCCCATCCCTTCCTGCACGATTTCGACGGCCCACGAAGCCGGCTGGACCTGGGACATCGGCCTGCAGGACCGGCGCGGGATCGGCTATGTGTATTCGAGCCGGCATACGGACGACGCCCGCGCCGAGCAGGTGCTGCGCGACTACATCGGCCGGCAGGCGGAAGGCTTGCAGCCGCGCCGGCTCGAACTGAAAGTGGGCTACCGCGAAACGCAGTGGATCGGGAACTGCGTGGCGGTCGGCCTGTCCGGCGGCTTCCTCGAGCCGCTCGAATCCTCGGGCATCGGCCTGATCGAAACCGCCGCCTACCTGGTCGGCTTCCTGTTCCCGCATGATGGCGTGCTCGAATCCACCGCGCGCCTGTTCAATGCGCTGATGCGCGAGCGTTATGCGCGCATCGTCGACTTCATCAAGCTGCATTACTGCCTGAGCCAGCGGACCGACGCGCGCTTCTGGCTGGATAACGTTGACGCGGCGACGATCCCGCAGACTCTGCGCGACAAACTGGCGATGTGGAAGAGCCGCCCGCCGCACCGCCTCGATTTCGTCACCGACCTCGAGATGTATCCGCCCTCGAGCTGGCAGTACGTGCTGTACGGGATGGAGTTCGATACGAAGCTGCGTGCCGGCGCCGTCGACCTGGCCAGGATCGGCGAGGCGCGCCGCGAATTCGGCATGATCGCGCAGATGTCGGGCAGGGCGCTGGCCGACCTGCCGCAGCACCGCGCGATGGTTGAACAGATGGTGCGCAAGGCGTCCGGCGGGCGCACATTCCGGCAGCCTGCATCGGCGCCGATTTGAACGTGTTTCTGAAACCGGTTTCGCAAGCCTTGTTCGGTGCTATACTGGCCGGATGAGAAAAGCATCCAGCCCAGGCCCGAGCAGCGGCGCCACGGTCCACGAGGTCGCCCGCGTCGCCGGCGTGTCGGCGGCCACCGTCTCGCGCTTCCTGAACGGCACCGCCAAGGTCTCCGACGAAAAGCGCAAGGCGATCGAAAGCGTGATCGACAAGCTGAACTTCAAGCCGAACGTGCTGGCGCGGAACCTCAAGACCGGCAGCTCGCGCACCATCGGCGTGCTGACCCAGTCGCTGGTGTCGGGCTACTTCGCCGACGCCATGGCCGGCATCGACGACGTCCTGCAGGGCACCGGCTACGCGCCGCTGATCGTGTCGGGCCACTGGCACGCGGACGAGGAGGCCGAGCGCATCGAGCTGCTGATCGCGCGCCGTGTCGACGGCCTGGTCATCCTGAGCGGCAAACTGAAGGACGCGCAGATCCTGAAGCTGTCGCAGCGGGTGCCCATCGTCGCCTTCGGCCGCAAGCTGGAGGGGCCGCAGGCCTACGGCTTCAGCCTCGACAATTATTGGGGCGCCTGCGAGGCGGTCGAGCACCTGATCCTGCAAGGCCACCGCCAGATCGCCTTCATCGCCGGGCCCGCGGACCACCAGGATGCGCAGGCGCGCCTGGCCGGCTACCGCGACACCCTGAAGAAGCACAAGATCAAGGAAAGCGCCGCGCTGCTGGTGGGCGGGGACTTCTCGGAATCCGGCGGCCTGCTGGCGGTCGAACGCCTGCTGGAATCGGGGCAGCGCTTCTCCGCCATCTTCGCGGCGAACGACTTGACTGCTTATGGCGCGCGCCTGGCCCTGTACCGGCGCGGCATCCGCGTGCCCGACGATATCTCCGTGATCGGCTTCGACGATCTGCACAGCTCCATGTACACGACGCCGCCGCTGACCACGGTGCGCCAGCCGCTGTTCGACGTCGGCCGCTGCCTGGGCACGGCGATCGTCAGGATGATCGGGCAGGAGCCGCTGGACCTGGAGGTGCCCCAGCTCAGCCTCGTGGTGCGGGAGTCGGTGCGGCGCATTTCCTGAACCGCGCGTTGCGGTCATCCGCGTGGCGGCTATACTGCACACAACGCCATTCCGGACAGATTTCATGTACGCAGCAGTCGATTTAGGCTCCAACAGCTTCCGCCTCCACATCGGCGAACCCATCGCCGGCCAGATGCACATCGTGCGCACCGCGCGCGACCCGATCCGCCTGGCCGCCGGGCTGGGCCCGGATGGGGCGCTGACGCCGGAAGCCATGGAAACGGCGGTGCGCAGCATGCGCGACCTGGGCGCCATCCTGCGCCAGCACCGGCTGGACGCGGTGCGCGTGGTCGCCACGAACACCATGCGCGTGGCCACCAATGCCGGGCTGCTGCTGCCGCGCCTGGAAGCGGCGATCGGGTATCCAGTCGAAATCATCTCCGGAGAAGAAGAAGGACGCCTGATCTACATGGGCGTGTCCGCCGCGCTGGCGCGCCCCGGCGAGCAGCGCCTGGTGATCGACGTCGGCGGCGGCTCGACCGAGGTGATCGCCGGCCGCGGCGACGAGATCCAGCTGGTCGAGTCCTTCAGCATCGGCACCCGTCCGCAGAGCGCCGCCTGGTTCCCCGATGGGCATGTCGGCGCGGTCTCCTTCGATGCCGCCGTCAACGCCGCGCGTGCGCTGTTCGAGGACGCCGCCGGCCGCTACCGCGCGCACGGCTGGCAGGCCGCCTACGGCTCCTCGGGCACCATCCGCGCGATCAACGAAGTCATCACCCGCAACCGCCTCGGCGACGGCACGATGTCGGTCGACAGCCTGCTGGCGCTACGCGACCGGTTGGTCGCGGCCGGCCACGTCGATGCCTTCGACCTGCCGGGCATCAAGCGCGAGCGCGTGATCGTGATGGCGGGCGGCCTGAGCGTGCTGCTGGCCGCCATGCAGGAGTTCGGGGTGCGGGCGATGAGCGCGATCAACGCCGGCCTGCGCCTGGGCGTGCTGTCCGACCTCGAACTGCGCGCGCGCCGCAGCGACCGCCGCGACAGCGCGATCCAGGACTGCATGCGCCGCTTCGGCGTCGACGAGGGGCGCGCCCTACGCACCGCCGCCATCGCATGCCAGCTCTACGACCGCCTGGCGGCCACCGACGACAGCCTGCGCCGCCACCTGCAGTGGAGCTGCATGCTCCACGAAGTAGGGCAGGCGGTCTCGCATACCGGCGCTCACAAGCACGCCGCCTACATCCTCGAGCATGCCGACCTGCCGGGCTTCACCAACCGCGAGCAGCGCCTGATGAGCACCATGGTGCTGGCGCAGAAGGGCAATCTGCGCAAGGTGAGGGAAGCCCTGGGCGAGCCTGACCTGGCGCGAAGCGTGCTGGCGATCCGCCTGGCCACCGTGTTCATGCACGCGCGCGTGGACGGCGACCTCGATGGCCTGCGCCTGCGCATGAAGAACCGCATCGAGATCGACACCCCGCGCGGCTGGCTGAAGCAGCACCCGACCGTGGCTGCATGGTTCGACAAGGAAGCCGCCGCCTGGGGCGAGGTCGGCGTCGGCTTCCAGGTGACCCAGGTTTAGCGCTTCAGTACTTCCAGCACGGCCTCGACGACGGCTTCCGGCTTGTCGGCCTGAATGATATGGCCGGCTCCCGCCACCACGCGCTGTTTGCCGTGCGTCGACAGGGCCGCGGTCTCCTTCTGGATGGCGAAGTTCTCGTCTTCGAAGGCCTTGTTCAGGGCGCTCTGCGGCTTGCCCGGCACGGCGTAGGGGCTGACGCCGCGCGTCAGCAGCAGCACCGGCATGTCGCCGAAGGAGCGCCGCCGCTTGCGCAGCTGCTCGTTCGTGAGGTCCATGGCCTTCCCTTCGTCGGCGACGGCGCGCCAGTAGGCCGGGTTGCTGGTCGCAGACTGCACGGCCGCGCCCAGGACGGGCCCGTAATTGTCGGCCGGCTTGCCGATGCAGTTCATATGCTCTTCGCTGCCGGGCTTGAAGCCTTTTTCGGCGGCGGCCAGGCAGTAGGCGGTCTGCTGCTCGCCCATCTCGGCGACTTTTTTGAACATGCCCTGGCTGGCCTTGTCCAGGCGCTTGTAGCCATCCTCGTGGGCCGGCTCCAGCAGCACCAGTCCCTTGACCTCAGACGAGTAGCGATAGGCATAGACCTGCACATCGGCGCCGCCCAGCGAATTGCCGACCATGACATAGGGCGGCTTGACGCCCGCGGCGGCCAGCAGCTTGTGCAGATCCTCGGCCACGTTCTCCGCCGTGTTCGGGCGCTTTGCGGGGTCGCTGAAGCCGAAACCGGCGCGGTCGAACACGCAGGCGCGCGTGTGCTGTGCGACGGCGGGCTGCACCCGGAACCAGGTCCAGCCGGCGTCGCCGGAAGGCGCATCGAACACCACCGTGGTGGCGCCCTGGCCGCTGCAATACAGGTTCATCTTGCGTCCGCCGACATCGACCAGCTGGTGCGGCTTCGCGAACGCGTCGGCGCTCGCCCACTGCGCGGCGGCTGCGGCCATCGAAGAAGGCGAGGCGCCGGCGATCAATGCCAGTACGGCGAGTCCGGTCAAGCGATTACTCATCGGGGTACATCCTTTATCGGGGTGAGAAACGGAAAACGGTTCAGGGCGAACTTTCGTCGCGCGCGCTCTGCGGTTCGCCCTTCCAGAAGAAGACGCCGAGCAGCAGTGCGCCCATCAGCAGGCCCCAGGTACTCAGCACAAGCGGACCGTGACGCGCCAGCGCGATTTCGCCGCCGATCAGCACCACGAAAAACACCAGCAGCACGACCCAGCCCTGCCACACCACCGGCAGGCCCCAGCCCCAGCCATTGCGCGCCGGGCGCACCGGAAACCAGTAGCGCCTGGCGCTCATTTCACGCCCTCGCAGGCGCGGCGGTCGCGTTCCGCGGCCGAGGGGATGATGCCGGTGCCGGTGCGCGCCACGGCCAGTTCGTCGACCCGTGCATCGCGCGGCTCGCTCTTGCCCGGCTGGCCGTCCGCGCCGACGGAAATGACGTCGCGGAAGCCCTGCGGCACGCCCAGGTCGACCAGCTTCACGCCCTTCAGGAAGATGTTCAGCGCGTTCATCGGGCAGTTGAAGCCGACATGGGCCAGCACATCCTCGTCGAGCAGCCGGGCGCCGACCGTGGTCGCGCTCAGGTCGACGTCCGGGCCGTTGCTGCGGACGAGGGTGACCGTTTTTCGTTCGCGCGACACCTTCAGTTCGTAGTTCACCTCGCCGCAGCTGGCGGCGTAGACGGTGCCGACGTCGTGCGCGCGCGGCAGGTGCGAGGCCCAGCCGACCCGCACGGTTTGCGACTGTGCCTGGGCGGAAGCGGAGGCGGTCAGTACGCCGGCCAGGATGGCGGTGGAAAGCAGAGTGTGTCTTGGCATGGGGTCTCCTATCCGGAACATCTTACAAAATCCCCGGGGCGAAAAGACTCGCGAAATGTCACAGCGGAAACATTTATCGAATTACGTTGACATTGTTTTCAGTATGTTCTTTAATTTCTGCATTAACAGAAAGAAGAGAAGATCATGCTGAACAGTCCGACCGCGCAGAAATTCATCCTCCACTGGGGCGAGATGGGCACCCGCTGGGGCGTCAACCGGACCGTCGCCCAGATCCACGCGTTGCTGTTCCTGGCCGAACGGCCGCTCAGTGCCGACGACATCGTCGAGACCCTGGGCGTGGCGCGCTCCAACGTCAGCAACAGCCTGAAGGAGCTGCAGAGCTGGAAGCTGGTGAAAGTGACCCATGTGCTCGGCGACCGCCGCGACCACTTCACTGCGCTGCAGGATGTGTGGGAAATCTTCCGCGTCATCGTCGAGGAGCGCAAGCGCCGCGAAATCGATCCGACCCTGACCGTGCTGCGCGAATGCGCGATCGAGGGCACGCAGGACCCGGAACTCGGCGCCGCAGCCCTGGCGCGCATGCAGGTCACGCTCGACTTCCTCGAGCTGCTGAGCGCGAGCTTCGAAGACTACAAGCATTTATCGCCGCAGACCCTGCAGCGCATCCTGAAAATGGGCGGCGCGGTGGCGCGCTTCCTGCCGAACGGGAAGGAGAGCTCATGAACGCATCGACTGTTTTCGATTCCGTCAAACGCAGCGTGCTGGTGACGGGCGCCACCGGTTTCGTCGGGCGCAATCTGGTGGCTGCGCTGCTGGCGGATGGGCATGAAGTGATCGCCTTGACGCGCCAGCCGCGGCAGGCCTCGACCGAATTCGAGGGCAAGGTGCGCTGCATCGCTTCGATGGACGAGCTGGACGCCGCGGCGCGGGTTGATGTCGTCGTCAACCTGGCCGGTGCGCGCATCCTGGGCACGCGCTGGACGGAGGCGCGCAAGGAGGCGCTGCGCCGCAGCCGCATCGCGCTGACCAAGCGGGTGGTCGACTGGATCTCACGTGCGGAACACAAGCCCTTCCTGTTCCTGTCGGCGTCCGCGATCGGTTACTACGGCATCCAGAAGATCGGCGACGTGAGGCCGCTGGACGAAAGCGCGCCGCCGCAGTCGATGTTCATGTCCGACTTGTGCCGCGAGTGGGAGGAAGCGGCGGGGGCGGCCGCGGCCTATGGCGTGCAGGTCGAGTGCATGCGTTTCGGCCTGGTGCTCGGCAAGGGCGGGGCACTGCCCATGATGCTGCTGCCGATCCGGCTCGGGCTGGGCGGCAGGCTGGGGAGCGGGCGGCAGTGGCTGTCCTGGATCCATGTGGACGATGTGGTGCGCGCGATGGCGCACCGCTGGCAGATGGCTTTGAGGGATCAAGGGCGGGCGGGGGAGCGGAGCGCCACCAACTTCACGGCCCCCGAATGCGTCAGCCAGGCGGACTTCAGCCGCACCGCGGCGCGCGTCTGGCATCGTCCGGCAATCGTGCCGACCCCGGGCTGGCCGATGCGGCTGGCGCTGGGCGAGCAGGCCGACCTGCTGCTGGAAGGGCAGCGGGTGGCGCCGGCGCGGCTGGAACGCGAAGGCTTTGCGTTCCGCTATCCGACGCTGGAGCAGGCCTTGCGCAGTCTGAAATAGGGAACCGGCGTCCCGGGTTCTGGGCGCCATCCTTTCTTAAAATTGCAACTAACCGACTGGGAAAAGGGAAGATACAGCAAACCGGGGCCTGGCCGGCCCCGCAAACCGCTAGCAAGGATCAGCGCAGCTTCCCCACCAGATCCGGCCCCACCGCCAGCCGTACGAAAGGCGCCGGATCGGCCCCGCCCTTGTGCGAAATCCAGAACACGCTCGCCTTGCGGATCTTCCATTCGTGCGGCTCGCCGCTGAAGATCAGCGAGGCCACCTGGCCCAGCAGCGGGTTATGGCCGACGATGACCACTGCCTGGCGCGCGTCCGGCCAGCCGCTCGCTTCGAGGATGGCCTGCGGCGTCGAATCGGTGTTGAGGACGTCGACGGTATGGAACTTGCGGCCCAGCGCCTCGGCGGTCTGCACGCAGCGCGTGGCGGGGCTGGTGAGGATGCGGCACTGCGAGGGCAGCTGGCGGTCGAGCCAGGCGCCGACGCGCGAGGCGTGGCGCGAACCCTTCGGCGTCAGCACGCGCAGCTGGTCGGCCGCTTCGTCCGGCTTGTGCGCTTCAGCCTCGGCGTGGCGCCACAGGATCAGTTCCATTGTCGTTATCCTTGTTGTGTTGATCGCCCGATGCGCCCAGGCCCAGCGATTCCATCAGGTGCAGCTGGGCGCTGTAGGCTGCCTGGCTGCCGCGCGGTTTCTTGCGGCGGTAGTGGCCGTCGCTGCCCAGCTCCCAGGCGTTGACGTTGTCCTTCAGGTAGACCTGCAGGCCTTCGCGGATCACGCGTTTCTTCAACGCCGGCGAGCGGACCGGGAAGGCGATCTCCACGCGGCGGAACAGGTTGCGGTTCATCCAGTCGGCGCTGCTCAGGTAGACGTCGTGCTGCAGCTTGTTGCGGAAGTAGAAAATGCGGCTGTGTTCCAGGAAGCGGCCGACGATGGAGCGCACCTTGATATTCTCGGATAGTCCCGGCACGCCGGGCCGCAGCGAGCAGGCGCCGCGCACGATCAGGTCGATGCGCACGCCATCGTTCGAGGCATCGTACAGTGCGCGGATCACCGATTCGTCGGTCAAGGAATTCATCTTGGCGATGATGCGCCCCGGCTTGCCGTCGCGTGCGATCGCCGCTTCCTGGCGGATCGCCTTCACGATTTCCTTCTGCAGCGAGAAGGGCGCCAGCCAGATGCTCGAGAGCTGGGTCGGGCGTGTCATGCTGGTGAGGTGGATGAAGACCTCGTTGACATCCAGGGTGATCTCTTCGTCCGAGGTCAGCAGGCCGAAGTCGGTGTAGTGCTTGGCGGTGGTCGGGTTGTAGTTGCCGGTGCCGAGGTGGGCGTAGCGGCGCAGGCCGTCCTGCTCGCGGCGCAGCACCAGGGCCAGCTTGGCGTGGGTCTTCAGGCCGACCACGCCGTACACGACCTGGGCACCGGCTTCTTCCAGGCGCTCGGCCCAGTTGATGTTGGCTTCCTCGTCGAAGCGCGCCATCAGCTCGACGATGACCGTCACTTCCTTGCCGCGCAGGGCCGCCTCGATCAGCGCTTCCATCAGCTCGGAGTCGGCGCCGGCGCGGTAGATGGTCTGCTTGATCGCCAGCACGCTGGGATCGGCGGCGGCGCAGCGGATGAAGTCGATGACCGGCTCGAAGGACTGGAAGGGATGGTGCAGCAGCACGTCCTGGCGGCCCAGCACAGCGAAGATGTCCTGGTGGTTGACCAGCTTGGCCGGGAAGCCCGGCACGAAGGGCGAAAACTTCAGCTCGGGCCGCGCATTGCTGTTGACCAGCTCCAGCAGGCGGCCCATGTTGACCGGACCGTCCACGCTGAACAGGCGCGAGCGGTCGACCGAGAACTGGTCGAGCAGGAAGTCGGCCAGGTGGCGCGGGCAGCCGCGCGCCACTTCCAGGCGCACCGCGAAGCCGTAGTTGCGGCTATGGAGTTCGCTTTGCAGGGCCTGGCGCAGGTTCTTGACCTCTTCCTCGTCGACCCAGAGATCGCTGTTGCGGGTCACGCGGAACTGCGAGTAGGACACCACTTCGCGCCCGGTGAACAGCTCGGACATGTGGGCCTGGATCACCGAGGACAGCAGGCAGTAGGAAGCCCCCGGCTTGCTTGATAATTCGTCCGGCAGGCGGATCACGCGCGGCAGCACGCGCGGCGCCTTCATGATCGCGATGCCGGTGCCGCGCCCGAAGGCGTCCTTGCCGGACAGCTCGACGATGAAGTTCAGGCTCTTGTTGATCACCCGCGGGAAGGGGTGGGCCGGGTCGAGGCCGACCGGCGTGAGCAGGGGCCGCACTTCCTTGTCGAAGTACTGCTTGACCCAGGCCTTCTGGGCGGCGTTGCGGTCGGAGCGGCGCAGCAGGTGAATGCCGTTCTCGGACAGGCGCGGCAGGATCTCGTCGTTCAGCTGGGCGTACTGGCGCGCGATGATCTGGCGGCATTCCTCGCTGGCGCCGTCGAGGTTGATGCTGGCGGTGTCGTCGGCGCCGCTCTGGTGGCGGTGCTGGGCGAGCAGGCTGGCGACGCGGACCTCGAAGAATTCGTCGAGGTTGCTGCTGACGATGCACAGGAAGCGCAGGCGCTCCAGCAGCGGCACGGAAGGGTCTTCGGCTTGCGCCAGGACCCGCCGGTTAAATTCCAGCAGCGAGATTTCCCGGTTGAGGAAGGGCGCCGTGCTGTCGCCGGTGGGCGCGGTCAGTGCCGCGTCCGGTTTTGACTTCATATCCATTGGGCTCGAATATTTCACTCGTGGCAACAGAGTATGAAGGCCGAATGTGACAGGCGCGTGAAAACGGCTGTGCCAGGCGAATGATGACCATCCCGGCCACCGGGGCCGGGTCCTGCTCGGATCATAGCGCGCCTGCGCGAATGGTGGCGCGGGTCCGCTCACTAGCGGCCATCTGCTGAGGTAATTTTCTAAGAGAAGATGTATGCGCTGAAAATACTAATCAACTATGAAGCAACGATAGTCGCCGGAGCAGAATATCTCGGCGTCCGTAACGCTACCGTCAGCTGTGTGGCTGGGGCAAAAGCATTTGCAGTTCTTCCCCAGCGAAACTTAACCTGGGCCCATTATCTTAAAGTCGAAGCGGGGTAGCCGCGACCATTTACACTGGCGGCTGCCACTATCCAACGCCCAGTTCGCGACGGAGACTTCCCTAAGCCACGTCAGTTGTCATAGCGACGCTTTGAGTGGCTCGTTCGGAAAGTCGAAGAGTGGACTTAATCCGTCCGGTATCGGAACTTCCCCCGCCAAATACGTCAAGGCGTAGCCATTAATCGCTATAGTCTACCGGCCCAATAATCTGCACAAAATGTTCAGGGCTGTCTTCCTTAATTCGCGCATGCCAGTAATAGCCGGGCGGGTCGCTTCCATCCTTTTCACGGTATGCAATGGCAACCCGAGTAACACTAAAATCTAAGGGGACACCCTTCGATGCGCGATAATTCTGCATAGCTAAAAAGGCTTTTCGTCCCTTGGCTCGCTGGTCGGTAGCAACATTGTCAGGAAAAATAATAGGGCGCTCTGCAATTTCCATTAGTAGAGCCCTTAGGAACTCAAGCCAGTTTCCCTTAACGGAAAAAATAGTCGAGTCAATACGGTTAGCCTCGAAAAGCCTGATAATTTCCTTCCGAAGCCCGCCTAGGTCAAGTGCCTGATTGACCGCATCATGAACGCCTGCTGGGTCGCTATGCCAGGTATCGGCAATGCTCTTATCAATCGCTCGCAATACCTCATGCCCACCTGGGTTTTTTCCTAGTTCACCGTGCATTACCCAATCGCAATACAGTGAGAGAACTGGGTAGTTTTTCTTGAGGAGTGGTGACTCAATGACTAAGCGTGCCCGCCTTAAGATGTCTACCATTTCCGCATAGGTCAACCCGCCCCTATTTTTTATGGAGTCCATGTGGGAGCGTAACCGCCCTGCTGGGTCGAATTTCATTATTTAGGCTGCCGTCGTAGTTTCAATATTGGCAAAAATATTATGGTGTGCAAATTTCGTCAAGTTCAGAAGACCGAACAAAAACCTCTAAGTACGCTACGCGCAACAGCCGGTACAATGCGCCGTATCGACAGTCCGCTCTGGCTCGGTTGCGGCCGGTCGTGACAGTCCATGACCTTTCCGCTGAAGCAAACTGCTAAGCTGGGCAAGCGGCCGAGTACGGTCGATAGCGGACGTGCACGAGCTCAGTTCAAGAACTAAGAACGCGGCCGTCTCCACAGACGTAATGACGCCATGACCCAAGCACTTCTTCCCGAAGACCCTTGGTCGCTTATAGCAGCCGCTCCACCGGACAATTCATCGCCAGCATGCGCTCCAGCGGCGGCGCCGTCCGCAGCCGCTCGCGCCACCATTTGAGGGCCGCGCCTTCCTCGCCGGTGCGCCAGGCCATGTACAGGTTCTCGTCCGGCCGCGGCTCCTCGACTGCCTTCGCCACCAGGCGCCCGGCTTCGATCGCCGGGCGGGCCCAGGGCTCGGGCAGGAAGCCGAAGCCGAGGCCGGCCACCTGGAAGTCGTATTTGGTCTGCATGTCCGGAACCGTCAGCGTGTCCTGGCCGAACAGCAGGCCCACGGTGCGCGCCTGCAGCAGGCGCACCGAGTCCGCCACGGTGACGGCGCGGTGTTCGCTCAGCTCGGCCTTGCCGAGACGGTGCCCCACCTTGGCGAGCGGATGCGAAGGGGCGACCACGAACACGAAGGAAATCTTCCCCAGCGGCTCGGCGGTGTAGCCGCCGCCGGACGGGCCTTCGCCGGCAGCGCCGGCCAGGAAGTCGACGCGGCGGTCGAGCAGGCTTTCCCAGGTGCCGGACAGGGCTTCCTTGACGATGCGCAGGCGGGTCTGGTCCGCCACTTCATAAAAGGCGCGGATGTCGTCCTGCAGGCCGAGCGGTGACAGGGCCGAGTCGACGCCGATGGTGAATTCGGTCTCCCAGCCGGAGGCGACGCGGCGGACGCGGCTTTCCAGGTCGCCGGCCGCCTTCAGCAGGTAGCGGCCTTCCTTCAGCAATTCCTCGCCGGCGGCGGTGAGCACCACGCGCGGGCCGAAGCGTTCGAACAGCTGCACGCCGAGGTCTTCCTCGAGCTTGGACACGGTATAGGAAATCGTCGACGGCACCCGGAACAGTTCCTTGGCGGCGGCCGAGAAGCTGCCGCGGCGGGCGATGGTGTCGACGGTGAGGAGAGCATCGAGGCTGATTCTTAGCATGTAACTATTTTACAATAGGGGCATGCTCATTCAAATCGCCCCCAATCTCTGGCACATGGAACGCGGCTTCAAGGCCGCCGGCCTGGCCGTCTCTTCGCGCATGACCGTGGTCCGTTTCGAAGACGGCCGGCTGTGGCTCCATTCGCCGGTGCGCTTCAGCGAGGCCGTGGCGGAACAGCTGCGCAGCCTCGGCAAGGTCAGCTGGATCGTGTGCCCCAACCGCGCCCACCACATGTTCGCCAAACACGCGCTGCGCATGTTCCCGCAGGCGGCGCTGTACGGGGCGCCCGGCCTTGCCGCCAAGCGCCCGGACCTGGAAGGCCTGGTCGAGCTGGGCGACAGCGTCCCGCCCGAATGGGAGCATGAGCTGGACCAGGCGATCGTCCGCGGCATGCCCTTCGTGAACGAGGTGGTGTTCTTCCACAAGGCGTCGCAGACCCTGATCATGACCGACGTGCTGCAGTGCTGGTGCGGCAAGCTGCCCTGGAATATCTCGCTGTATGCGAAACTCACCGGCGTGCGCTCGCACCTCGACGTGCCGCGCACGGTGCGCCTCATCACGCGCGACAGGGCGCTGGCGGCCGGCAGCGCGCGGGTCATCCTGCAGTGGCCGTTCACGCGGGTGATCACGGCGCACAACTCGATCGTGGAGCATGAGGCGCATGCGGCCGTGGCGCGCGCCTTCGGACGCTTCGGCGCCTAGCCGCCTAGATCACGCGGGCCACCGACGCGATCAGGACCGCCGAGGGCACCAGCAGGGCTTGCGCGGCAAGCGTCCCGGCCAGGCGGCTGCCGACCAGCCAGACCACGGCCTTCCTGAACTGGCCTTCGCTCACCTTGCCTTCGACGACGTCGTCCGTCATGCCCGACATGTGCGGGTCGATGAACACCGCCATCAGGATGGTGGCGCCGCCATTGATGATCGAGGACAGCGTGCTCGAAGTCACCCGCACCGAGGGATCGAGCACGCCCGCATACAGCGCGGCGAAGACGCCGACGGTCCACAGCGCGGTGGCGCCGACGTTCAGCAGCGTGATCCGGCCCGACACCCCATGGCCGGTGCGGATGTCGGTGACATTGCGCGCGGCCGGCACGCTGGCCACGTCCCGCACATAGGACAGGCCGCCCTTGAAGAAGCCATGCAGGATCAGCTTGGGAATCGAGCGGTGGACCTGGAAATGCAGGACGGCGCGGCAGAACACGCGCTGGAAGGTCGGTATCAGCAAGGCGCCCGCCACCGTCGCCAGGCTCGCCGACACCAGCAGCCAGCGGAAGTCGCCGAGCAGGGCGCCGCTGGACAGGGCGTCGAGATTGGTCTCCACGCGCTTGGCGAGGAAGGGGCCGAGGAAGGAATTCGAGGTGCGCGACACCAGCATCAGGATGCTGAATAGCGCGAGGGACACCGCGATCCTTTTCGTCCTGACGCCGGCGATCCGCACCGAGTAGGCGAGCGTGCCGATCAAGTGGATCACGAAGGTGAGGAAGCAGATCAGCAGGAGTTGTTTGTCCACGTTCGCATCATTGCATGCTCAGGCGCGGTCGTCCAGCGCCGCAAACAGTTCCACCGCCCAGTCGACGAACACGCGCACCTTGGCGTTCAGGTGCCGGCTGGACGGATACATCGCATACAGCGGGAAGCGCGGCTGGGTCCAGTCTTCCAGCACCCGCACCAACTCCCCGCGCTCCAGGTGGCCGCGCACCGCGAAACGGAAGGTCTGGCCGATGCCCAGCCCCGCCGCCAGGCCCGTGATGTGGGCCGTGCTTTCGTTGACGGCGGCCGCCACCGCGGCATCGATCTCGATCGACTCGTCGCCTTGCAGGAAGCGCAGCGGAAAGGGCTTGCCGGTCTGCGTCGAGGCATAGCTGAACAGGCGGTGCTTCGTCTCCAGTTCGCGCGGATGCGCCGGCGTCCCGAAGGCTTTCAAATAACCCGGCGCCGCGCAGGTGACGAAATCCATCTCGCACAGCTTGCGCGCGACCAGCGTGGTGTCGTCGAGGGCGCCGCCGCGGATCACGCAGTCGATGCCTTCCCCGACCAGGTCGGCCGGCAGGTCGCTCACGCCCAGGTGCAGCGCGATGTCCGGGTAGCGCCGCTGGAAATCGGGCAGGGCGGGCAGCAGCACCAGGTTGGCCAGCGAGGAGCCGATGCCGACCCGCAGCCGGCCCTTGGGCTGGGCGCGCGACCCGCGGGCCTGGGCATCCATCTCTTCCAGGTCGGTGATCAGGCGCAGCGCGCGCTCGTAGTACTGCGCGCCTTCCGGCGTGACGGTGATGCGGCGCGTGGTCCGCTGCAGCAGCCTGGTTTCGAGGTGCACTTCGAGGTCCTGGATCAGTTTGCTGGCGGTCGAGCGCGGCACGCCGAGCTGGTCGGCTGCCTTGCCGAAGCTTCCCGCTTCGGCGATGCGCACGAAGGCGCGGAGGGCGAGGAGGTGGTCCATGCGGGCGATTGTACATGTGGGTGGATAGTGATTCCAGATTTACCGGATTTACGCATGGGTTTGCGCAATCTACACTGGTCTCCATCGACTCACCACCCAAACCAAGGAGAACACCATGAAAAAACTCACAGACAAAATCGCTCTCGTCACCGGCGGCACCAGCGGCATCGGGCTCGCCACCGCCAAACTATTCGCGAAGGAAGGCGCGCGCGTCTTCGTCACCGGCCGCCGCCAAGCCGAACTCGACGCCGCCGTCGACGCCATCGGCCCGAACGCCACCGGCATCCAGGCCGATTCGTCCAGCAGCGCCGACCTGCAGCGCCTGGTCGACACCATCCGCGGCCAGGCCGGCCGCATCGACGTTCTGTACGTGAATGCCGGCGGCGGTTCGATGGCGCCGCTGGGCGGCATCACCGAGGCGCATTACGACGACGCCTTCGACCGCAACGTGAAAGGCCTGCTGTTCACGGTGCAGACCGCGCTGCCGCTGCTGTCGCAAGGCGCCTCGATCGTGCTGACCGCGTCGGCGGTGAGCATCCAGGGCACGCCGGCCTTCAGCGTCTACAGCGCCACCAAGGCCGCGGTGCGCAACCTGGCGCGCAGCTGGATCCTGGATTTGAAGGAGCGCGCCATCCGCGTCAACGTCGTCAGCCCGGGCCCGATCCGCACCCCCGGCCTGGTCGAACTGGCCGGCGACGATCCCGCCGCCCAGCAAGGCCTGCTCGATGCGCTGGCTTCGCAGGTGCCGCTGGGCCGCGTCGGCGAGGCGGAGGAAGTGGCGAAAGCCGTGCTGTTCCTGGCCTCAAGCGACGCCAGCTATGTGAACGGCGCCGAGCTCTTTGTCGATGGCGGCATGGCCCAGGTATAAGGCCTGTCCACGGGCGGGAAGCTGCGCTATCCTTGTCGGAATTTCATTCACAAGGAAACGCATGCTCCCGTCCGTCCGGTCCATGCGCGCAGCCAGCCTGGCTGCCGCGATTCTCGCTGCCAGCGTCCCATTCACGCCCGTACACGCCGCCGCTGCGCCGGTCAGCGCCGCTGCCCAGGCTTCCGGAAAAAAGATCGACCAGATCGCCGCCAGGTTCTACGACGCCCGCGCAAAATACGACCCGCTGCTCTACGCCACCGCCAACGGCGACAGCCGCTACGACGACCAGATCGGCATGGCGATCGATCCCAAGGTGCGCAAGCGCTACCTGGCCGCGAACCACGTTTTCCTGAACCAGCTGAAGGCAGTCGACCGCGCGCATCTATCCGACAAGGCCCGGCTGAACTACGACATCCTGGCCGCCGAAATCCAGGCCCAGCTCGACCTCGAGCGCTTCCCCGAGCACCTGCTGCCGCTGAATCACTTCGACAACGTGCCGAGCAACCTGGCCAACTATGCCGGCGGCACCGGCTCGCAGCCGCTGGAGACGCCGGCCCAGTACCGCGCCTACTTGCATCGCCTGCAGCAGCTGCCGGCCTGGATCGACCAGGCCATCGTCAACATGAAGGAAGGCGTGCGCACGGGCGTGGTGCAACCGAAGATCGTCACCATGCGCATGTTGCCGCAGTTCCAGCAGCTGCGCAGCAGCGATCCGCAGGCCAGCGTGTTCTACTCGCCGGCGAAGCGCCTGCCCGCCGCTTTCTCCGACAAGGACAAGCGCGAGCTCGCAATCGGCTATCGCCAGGCCGCGCTGAAGATCGGCCAGGCCCTGGACCGCCTGTGCACCTATCTGGAAAAGGATTATCTGCCTGCGGGCCGCAGCACTGCCGGCTACGGCGCGCTACCCGACGGCGCCGCCTGGTACCAGGCCCGCATCAGGAACAACACCAATCTCGATACGCCGCCCGCGCAGATCCACGCACTGGGCCTGAAGGAAGTCGCGCGCATCCAGGCCGAGATGGCGAAGCTGGCGCCCAAGCTCGGCTACGACGGCCCCTTGAAAGGCTTCCCGCAGTGGGTCGCGGCCCAGCAGAAGTTCAAGCCTTTCACCACGGAGCAGCAGGTGCTGGAGCGCTACCGCCAGATCTATGCCCAGGTGGATGCGAAACTGCCGCAGTATTTCAGCCTGCTGCCGAAGGCGAAGCTGGACATCCAGCTGGAACCCGAACTGACCCGCGCCACCGCTTCCGACCACTACACGCCGGTGGCGGCGGACGGTTCGCATCCGGGCGTGTTCTGGGCCGTGGTCAACGATCCCAAGGACTACGAGACGGTGGGCATGGCTACCTTGCTGCTGCATGAGGGCGTCCCCGGCCACCACTTCCACGCGGCGCTGCTGAAGGAACTGCCGCTGCCGGACTTCCGCAAGTTCTTCACCGAGCACCCGAGCGCCGCCGCCTACACCGAGGGTTGGGCCCTATACTGCGAGACCCTGGGCCGCGAGTTCGGCTTCTACGAAGACCCGGCCTATTACTACGGCCACCTGAACGACGAGCTGCTGCGCGCCGTGCGCCTGGTGGTCGACACCGGCATGCACGCCCAGGGCTGGTCGCGCGAGAAGGCGATCGCCTATGCAATGGAAAACCTCGGCTACAGCGAGGCGCGCGCCGCCAACCAGATCGAGCGCTACATGGTGTGGCCGGCCCAGGCCCTGGCCTACAAGACTGGCGCGCTGAAGATCCTCGAGCTGCGCGCCAAGGCCCAGCAGGCGCTGGGGCCGAAGTTCAGCTATGCCAAATTCCACGAGGTGGTGCTGGGCGACGGCACGCTGCCGCTGCCCATCCTGGAAAGCCAGGTGAACCGCTGGATCGAGGCGTCGAAGTAAATCAGGACGGCTGCTGGGCAGGCGCAACGGCAAAGCGGCGCGCCATCGCATTGCCCAGCGGGCGCAGTCCGAAGCCGAGGATGAAGGCGCAGTTGGCCGATCCCGGGAACAGGCCGGCCAGCGCCACCGCCAGCAGGGCGATCACGCCCAGGCCGCCCAGCCGGGCGCAGATGGCGACATAGGTCGCGTCATCCATCGGGTGCGCGCACAGCTGCGGATTGCGGTGAATGTAGCGCGCCACCAGCAGCGAGCCGAGAGCGATCAGGACCATCACGATCGAGTACACCCCCTGGGCCAGCTGCGAGAAGAAGTGGCCGTTGACGGCCGACGCGAAAGGCAGCAGGCTGGCACCGCCCAGCATCAGGATGGTGCGCCACACCAGGCCGCCGTCGACATGCCGCACATGGCTGTACACGCGGTGGTTGCCGACCCAGAAAATCCCCAGCACGATGAAGCTGACCAGCCAGGAATACAGGTTGGGCAGCAGTTCCGCGAGGGCCTCGCGCAACTGGGCGTCGCTGCTGATGTGCAGGTGCTCGGGCAGCCGCAGGTCGATCACCAGCAGGGTCATGGCGACGGCGAAGATGCCGTCGACCAGGGCTTCGATGCGGTGCTTGCTGAGCTGGAGGCTGCCGGAAGTCGAGTGGTCCATGTGCGCGGTCCTATTGTTGGATTATCAATTCTCGCTTGGCTTCCGTCTCAACGCAAGACCCCCGGCGCCCAAAGCGCGACGTGAACTTTTCCAGCAACAGCGCCAGGCCGAAGCAGACCAGCAGCACGGGCAGGTAGACGGTGAAGGTCCAGGCCTGCTCCTTGCCCAGCATGCCGCGGTAGAGACCCACGGCAGCCAGCACCACGAACATGTGCGACAGATACAGCTCGTAACTCAGGTTACCCATGCGCGCCAGCCAGCCGAAACCAGCGCGCGGCGCCGGTGGATGCGCATGGAAGGCCAGCAGCAGGCAGGCTGCGCCCAGCACCAGTCCGTACATGCCGGACTTGAACAGGTGGCGGTGCACCAGCTCGCGCCAGCCCAGCACCATCAGGATGCAGAAGGCGCCAAAGACCGCCATCGCGCGGGCGTCGCGCCGCGCCGGGCGCCAGCGCTGGGCCAGCAGCGCGGCCAGCACGCCCCAGGCGATCGCCGCCATTCCCGGCAGATAGGCTTTTTCCCACCAGACTTCGTCTGCTGCGGGCACCAGGCCGCGCAAGGGCATCAGGGCCAGCGCCCACACGATCAGCACGCCGGTCAAGAGCCGCCGCGGCAGCCACAGGCAGAGCAGCGGGAAGCCGAGATAAAACACTTCCTCGATCGACAGCGACCACAGGACGTCCCAGCCCGCGGGCGCCCAGCCGGTGCGGCCCTCGTACCAGTTGAAGGTGAAGCTGAGGGCGGAACCCAGCAGGCCGGCCAGGCTCTGCCTGTCGCCGTCGGGCGCAAAGCCTGTTACGCCGGCCAGGGCCAGCACCGACAATGCGGCCAGCGTGAGCAGCAGCAGGGGCAGGATGCGCAGCGCGCGGGCGCGGTAGAAGCGGCGCAGGTTCACGCGCTCGAGGCCGCCATCGCGTTCGACGATGCGGGTCGCGATTAGGAAGCCGGAAATCACGAAAAAGATGAACACCGCTTCGTAGCCGTTGAAGCTGACCGCGTTCAGCAGGCGCTTGGGCAGCCACTCCTTCAGCAGGCTCGGTCCCAGCGGCAGGCGGAAAGGCAGGGCCAGGTGGTGCACGACCACCAGCAGGATGGCGAGGCCGCGCAGGCAGTCGATGCCGAAGTTGCGGGCGGCTGGCGAGGGTGCATTTTCAGGCAGTGTCATCCGTGCATGGTAGCGCCACACCGGCCGCGAGGAAAGGGCCTTGATCGCGGCGAAAGGATGGCAGTCGTGCGCCCCCATCCGGCGGCGTAGAATCGCCTCGATCCGATGTCGAAGGAGTCCACATGAAACGCTGGTTCCTGTTCGCCGCCTTCGCCGCGGCCGCCACCGCTTCCGCCCACCACGGCTGGAGCGAATACAACGCCGACAAGCCGCTGCAGCTCAGCGGTACCATCCAGGAAGCGGGCTATGTCCAGCCCCACGGCTGGGTTCGCCTGAAGAGCGGCGGCAAGACCTGGACCGTGGTGCTGGCGCCGCCGGGCCGCATGGAAAGCCGTGGGCTGTCGAAGGAGATGCTGGCGGTCGGCGGCACGGCCAATGTCTACGGTTATCCGCACCGGACCAAGCCCGATGAGATGCGCGCGGAACGCATCACCATCGCCAACAAGACCACCGAGCTGCGCTGATGCTCGTCCCTGGCCACCCGGCCGGCGCGCCGAATGCGGCCGACTGGGCGAACTGGCTGGCCGCGACGCCGCCGGCGCTGGCCATGCGCGCCAACGCCTGGCTGTATCCGGCCGTGGAGATCGCCCACATTGCCGGCTTTGCCGTGCTGGTCGGGGCGGTAGCGATGTTCGACCTGCGCGTGCTCGGCCTGGGGCGCGAGCTGCCGGTACGGGCGCTGGCGCGCCACCTGCTGCCCTGGTCGGCGGGCAGCACGCTGCTGGTGCTGCCCACCGGCCTGCTGCTGTTCGCCGCCGAGGCGCCTGACCTGGCGGCCAACCGCGTCTTCCTGCTGAAACTGGTGCTGATCGCCGTGGCCGGGCTGAATGCGCTGGCCTTTCATGGCGGACCCTACCGCGCGGCGGACCGCTGGCAGGAACGGGCGCCGCCACGGGCGCGGGCCCACGCCGTGCTCTCCTTGCTGCTGTGGCTAGCGGTGATCGCCTGCGGACGTTTGCTGGCTTACGTCTGATCGAAAATTTCGATGATAGACGGTCAAATAACTCGTTTTTCTTCAGTTCTCGGGGCCTACATAATGAACTCCATCGACAACCCAACTGAAGGAGAACATCATGAACACCAGCAAACTCTACCCCGTCGGCCGCGCTCTGCTTGGCGCCCTGTTCGTCGTCTCGGGCATCAACAAGATCCTCGGCTTCTCTTATGTGGCCGGCTGGATGGGCAGCATGGGCCTGCCTTTCGCCAGCCTGCTGTTGGCCGCGACCATCCTACTGGAAGTCGGCGGCGGCCTGGCCCTGATCACCGGCTTCCAGGCGCGCTGGGCCAGCCTCGGCCTGGCCCTGTTCCTGGTGCCGGTCACCCTGATCTTCCACGGCTTCTGGAGCGCCGGCGCGGCCGAGTTCCAGAACCAGTTGAACCACTTCCTGAAAAACGTGGCGATCCTGGGCGCGATGCTGGTGATCTTCGAGGTCGAGCAACAGCGCGAGCGCCAGCGCGTGCAGGCCAAGGCCGGCACCACCATCCTGCGCCCACGCACGGTTTAACAAGCCATCACGTACAATCGTTCAAATAACAGGGAGACCGACATGGAAGTGACGACCCACCGCGGCCAGGGACCGCTGCAACAGGTAATCGAGATCGGGCCGCACCGGCTCCTGACCGACGTGGCGCCGGAATTCGGCGGCGAGGGCAGCGGCCCGGAACCGCACGACCTGCTGGCGGCCGCGCTGGCGGCCTGCACCACGCTGACGGTCAACCTGTACGCCAAACGCAAGGGCTGGCTACTTGACGAGGTGCAGGTCAGTATCAGGCACGGCCAGGAAGGCGCGGCCTACGCCCTGCACCGCAGCATCCGCTACCTCGGCGCCTTGAGCGAAGAAGAAAAGCAGCGCCTGACGGACATCGCCAACAAGTGCCCGGTCCACAAGACCCTGTCCGGGCAGATCCAGATCACCACGGAGGCAGTTTAAATGGAACTCGACCAACACGACGAAGAGAGCATGCTGGAAACCATCGTGGTCCCGCGCACCCATGACCTGGGCGGCGGCTTCGAAGTCCGGCGCGCGCTGCCGCACAAGGACCGCCGCATGGTCGGTCCCTTCGTCTTCCTCGACCAGATGGGGCCCCACGTGTTCAACGCCGGCACCGGCATCGACGTCCGTCCGCACCCGCACATCGGCCTGTCCACCGTGACCTATCTGCTGGAAGGCGAGATCTCGCACCGCGACAGCCTCGGCACCGTGCAGGACATCCGTCCCGGCGCCGTCAACTGGATGACGGCAGGGAAGGGCATCGTCCACTCCGAACGCACCGGTCCGCTGGTGCGCGCCAACGGCTCGACCCTGCACGGCCTGCAATGCTGGGTGGCGCTGCCGAAGGCCAAGGAAGAAAAGGATCCGAGCTTCTCGCACATCGCCGCCGACCGGTTGCCGGTGCTCGAAGGCGAGGGCGCCACGGCCCGCATCATCGCCGGCGAATACTTCGGCAAGCGCGCCCCGGTGCCGGTCGAGTCGCCGATGTTCTACGTCGACCTGGCGCTGCAGCCGGGCGCGCGCCTGCCCATGCCGGCCGAGTACGGCGAGCAGGCGATCTATGTGGTGGAAGGCACGCTGGACCTCGGCCGCGACGGCAGCTTCGGTCCCGGCCAGCTGCTGGTGCTGAAGCCCGGCGCGGCCGTCACCCTGGCCGCCGCGAATGGAAAAGGCGCCCGTGTGATGCTGCTGGGCGGCGAGCCGATGGACGGCCCGCGTTACCTGACATGGAATTTCGTCTCCAGCTCGGCCGAGCGCATCGAGCAGGCCAAGGAAGACTGGCGTGAGATGCGCTTCCCGAAAGTGCCGGGCGAGACCGAGTTCATCCCGCTGCCGGATACGCTGGGGCGGCCGGTGCGCTACCCCTGATCCGAGGGCGCCTGCGGCGCGGCATGTTCGCGCAGGTAGCCGGCGCAGTCCTCGGGACTCAGCGGTTTGCTGTAATAATAGCCCTGGATCTGGTCGCAGCCGGCCGCGCGCAGGCCTTCCAGCTGCTCCTGCAACTCGACGCCCTCGGCGATCACCTCTAGCCGCAGGCCGTGGGCCATGGCGATGATGGCCTTCACCATCGCCATCGATTCGGCGCTCTGGTGCATGTCCTGCACGAAGGAGCGGTCGATCTTGAGCTTGTCGACCGGCAGCCGCTTCAGGTAGCTGAGGCTGGAGTAGCCAGTGCCGAAATCGTCGATGCTGATGGTGCAGCCGAGTTCGCGCAGACTTGCCATCAGGCCGGCGCTGCGCTCGGGGCATTGCACCGACATGCTTTCGGTGAGCTCCAGTTCGAGGTCGCCCGGCGCCAGCCCGGCGTCGCGCACCACGGCGGCCACGCAGCCGACGATGTCGGTGCGGTGGAACTGGCGGGCCGACAGGTTGACGGCCACCGGCACCGTCGGCACGCCGTCGGCGCGCCAGGCGCGGCACTGGTCGACGGCGCTTTTCAGCACCCATTCGCCGATCTCGACGATCAGCCCGGCCTCCTCGGCCACCGGAATGAACTCCACCGGCGAAACCACGCCATGCTGCGGGTGGCGCCAGCGCAGCAGCACTTCCAGCCCGGCCACCGAGCCGTCCTTCAGCGCGATCTTCGGCTGGTACATCAGGAACAGCTCCTTGTGGTCGAGCGCGGCGCGCAGCTGGCTTTCCATGGTCAGCTTGCGGTTGAAGGCAGCCTTCAGCTCCTCGGAGAAGTGCTGGATCTGGCCGCCGCCCATCAGTTTGGCGCGGCGGGAGGCCATGGCGGCGTTGTTCATCAGGACGTCGGCGTTGTCGCCGTCCTGCGGGTAGATCGCATAGCCGATGCTGCAGGTGAGCGGGATCGCGCCGCCGCCCGGGTTCTTGAACTCGCGGTGCACCGCCTGCATGATCTGGCGCAGGCGGTCGCGCGCCACGCTGTCGTCGCCGAGGCCGGGCAGCAGCACCACGAATTCGTCGTTGCCGGCCCGCGCCAGCAGGTCTTCCGGCCGCAGCACGCCCTGCAGGCTCCAGGTGATCGAGACCAGGGCCTGGTCGCCGGCATGGTGGCCGAGGGCTTCGTTCAGGCGCTTGAACTTGTCGAGGTTGATCGAGGCGACGAGGGTCGGCGTGTCCCGCCTGCGCCATTCCTCGATGCCGGCGCCGATGGTGCGCACCAGCGCCTGGCGGTTCGACAGCCCGGTCAGCTGGTCGTGGTTCAGCAGGAACTCGACCTGGCCGGCGGCCGCGCTCAGCTCCGGGTTGGCGGCGTCCAGCAGCACGTGCGAGTACAGGGCCTGGGCCGCGGTGGCCAGCTGGCGGTGGTGGATCAGCTGTTCGACCATGCGCGCGAGGTCGCGCAGCAGGTCGAGTTCCTCGGCGCCCAGCTGGCGCGGCTCGGTATCGAGCACGCAGAGGGTGCCGAGCGCCATGCGGTCGACCGAGTACAGGGGAACACCGGCGTAGAAGCGGATATGCGGCTCGCCGGTCACCAGGGGGTTGTCGTGAAAACGGGGATCCTGGGTGGCGTCGCCGACCACCAGCGGATCGTGCTTGAGGATCGCGTGGCCGCAAAAGGAGATGTCGCGCGCAGTCTCGGCGGCCTCCAGGCCGCAGCGCGACTTGAACCACTGGACATCCTTGTCGACCAGCGAGACCAGGGCGGTGGGCGCGTTCAGCAGGCGTGCGGCCATGCGCGTGATGCGGTCGAAGGCTTCCTCGGGAGGACTACCGAGCAGGCGGGTGGCGTGCAGGGCGGTCAGGCGGCGTGCTTCGTCGACGGGAATATCAGGAATTTTCATGCTCCTCCTTGCGGTGAATCCGGCGGTGCGATGACCGATTCTGCCATGGCGGAGCGAACTGGAGCAGAGGCAAGGGTGCGACGGCAGCACGTTTGACTTTATCGTGCGCGCCTGCTTGCGATAACATGCATGTCGATGCCCTGCGCGGCAATGGGATGGAGAAGGACATGAAAGCGATCGTAACCGGCCATACCAAGGGCCTGGGCGCTGCCCTGGCCCGTAACCTGCTGGCGCGCGGGGTGCCGGTGCTGGGCCTGGCCCGCACCCGTTCCGACGGACTGGCGCAATCCTGGCCCGAGCTGTTCGAGGAGGTCGAACTGGACCTGGCGGACGGTCCGGCGCTGATCGACTGGCTAGGCGGGAACGCCCTGACCGACTACCTGGACGGGACCGGCGCCGTTCTTCTGCTCAACAATGCGGGCATGGTGGCCCCGGTCGGCCCCCTCGAGGAGCAGGACCCGCGGGCGGTGCTGCGCGCCGTGACCCTGAACGTGGCGGCGCCGATGGCGCTGGCGGCCGCCGTGGTACGCGCCAGCGACGGCGGCTTGACGCGCATCCTGCACATCTCCAGCGGCGCCGGGCGCCATCCGTACCCCGGCTGGAGCGTCTATTGCGCCACCAAGGCAGCACTCGACCACCATGCGCGCGCCGTGGTGCTGGACGGCGGCCAGGACGTGCAGATCTGCAGCCTGGCTCCGGGCACCATCGACACCGGCATGCAGGCCGAGATCCGCGCCACGCCGGAAGAGAATTTCCCGCTGCGCCAGCGCTTCGTCGACCTGAAGGAAACCGGCAGCCTGGTCGACCCGGACGAATGCGCCGAGCAGCTGGTCGACTACCTGCTCGGCAAGTCCTTCGGGGATGAGGTGGTGGCCGACCTGCGGACTCTGGGAGCTTAAGGCGCCGGGGCCGGGGGGATCTGCAATCCTCGCGCGACAGCCGGCCGCGCCACGAAGGCCTGCACCACGCGCGTCACGTTCCTGAAATCCTGGTAGCCCACCAGCTCGCCCGCGCCATAGAAGCCGACCAGGTTGTTCACCCAGGGGAAGGTAGCGATGTCCGCGATCGTGTACTCATCGCCCATGATCCAGCTGCGGCCTTCCAGGTGCCTGTCCAGCACCGCCAGCAGGCGCTTCGACTCGGCCACGTAGCGGTCGCGCGGGCGCTTGTCCTCGTAGTCCTTGCCGGCGAACTTGTGGAAGAAACCGAGTTGGCCGAACATCGGCCCCAGGCCGCCCATCTGGAACATCAGCCACTGGATGGTCTGGTAGCGCAGCGCCGGGTCGCTTGGGAGCAGCTTGCCGGTCTTCTCGGCGAGGTAGAGCAGGATCGCGCCCGATTCCCACAGCGGCAGCGGCTGGCCGCCGGGGCCGTCCGGGTCGATGATGGCCGGGATCTTGTTGTTCGGGTTCAGCGACAGAAACTCGGGCGAGAGCTGGTCGTTCGTGCCGAAATCGACGCGGTGCACCTCGTAGGGCAGGCCGGTTTCTTCCAGCATGATCGCGGCCTTGACGCCGTTCGGCGTGGGCAGCGAATACAGTTGCAGGCGCTCGGGATGCTGCGCGGGCCACTTGCGGGTGATAGGAAAATTGCTCAGGTCAGCCATGCTTGTTCCCCCTTGGGTAAATGGTCCATGTTGATTGTACTCAAGATACGTTTGCAGCGTGGATGGGACTATCTTTGGATGGACGAGCTACTGCGCTACTACGAGGAAGAGTTGGGCCTGTTCGGACAGTTCGCGCGCGAATTCCGCGCCCGTTATCCGAAGCCGGCCAGCGAGCTGCACCTGGCCGGCGAGACCTACGAAGACCCGAGCGTGGCGCGGCTGATCCAGTCGGTGGCCCTGATGAGCGCCAGGGTCCGCAAGCGCCTAGACGACGACTACCCGAAGTTCACCGAATCGCTGCTGGAAAGCCTGTACCCGCACTATCTGCGGCCCATGCCTTCGCACACCATCGTGCAGGTGGGCGGCCACGGCGACGCCGAACTGCCGGACGCCCCCGTACTGATGCCGCGCGGGACCATGCTGCGGACCAGCGCCCGCCACGACAGCGTGATCCTGTTCCGCACCGTCTACGACGTGCTGCTGGCGCCGCTGCGCGTGGCCGGGCTGCAGTTCGCCGCGCTGGCGAGTAGCCCGCGCTCGCTGCGCCTGCCGCGCGGCGCCGGGAGCAGCATCGGCATCAGCATCGACACGCCCGGCCCGCGGCCGCTGGCCGAGGTGCTGCCGGCGCGTCTGCGCCTGTTCGTCGACGGCGAAGCCTCCATGCGCGCGGCCCTGATCGACGCGATCTTCCTGCGCGGCGCCTGTGCTTACGTCCAGGCCGGGGACGAGGCGGCCTGGCTGCCGCTGCCAGACTTTCCGCTGGCGTTGGCCGGCTTCGGGGAAGACGATGCGATGATCCCGTTCCCGGCGCGCGCCCATCCGGCCTTGCGCCTGCTGAGCGAGTACTTCTGCTATCCCGAGAAATTCCACTTCATCGACCTCGACACGGCGGCCCTGCGCGCGCTGCTGCCGCCGCGCTGCACCAGCTTCACCCTGCACGTGGTGCTGAACGGCTTGCCCGTCGACTCGGACCCGGCGCGCCTGCTGGGCGGGCTCAAGCCGGGCAACCTGCTGACGTCCTGCACTCCGGTCATCAACCTGTTCCCGAAAGCCGGCGCGCCGCTGCAGCTGTCCTATACCAGCGCCGACTATCCGCTGCTGGCCGACGGCGCGCACGCGGCAGACTATGAGATCCACAGCGTCGACGCCGTGCGCCTGGTGCGTGAAGGGCAGGGATCGAGCAGCGTCACCCGCTTCGTGCCCCTGTATGCCGCGAACGGCGCTGCGGACGGCGGCGAAGCACGGGAAGGCAATCACTACTGGATCACGCGGCGCGACCATGCGGTGGCGGCCGTCAGCCCTGGGCACGAGATGCGCATCGCCCTGATCGACGCCGACTTCCGCACCACCGACAGCGCCGGCGCGACTTTGTCGACCACGCTGACCTGCACCAACCGCGACCTGCCGGCCCAGCTGCGCTACGGCGACCCGCATGGCGACCTGCGCACCGACGAGCTGTCCGGCGTGGCGCCGATCCGCATGCTGCGCAAACCCAGCCCCAGCTACCGCTTCGGCAGCGCGCGCGGCGCGCACTGGCGCCTGATCACCCATCTGTCGCTCAGCCATACCAGCCTGACCATGGCCGGCCTCGACGACTTCCGCAAGATGCTGGCGCTGTACGACCTGCCGCACTCGCCGGCGGCGCAGCGCCTGATCGCCGGCATCCGGGGCCTGGAGCACGGCGCGGTGCGGGCCTGGGTACGGACCGCGCCGGTCTCGACCCTGATGCCGGGCATAGCCATCCGTCTGACGGTGGACGAGGAAGCCTTTGCCGGCGGCAGCCTGTTCGTGTTCGCGCGGGTGCTCGACCATTATTTTGCGCTGAACGGACAGCTCAACTGTTTTACGCGGCTGCAGGTCGTGTCGCGCCAGACCGGCCAGGAACTCCTTGCATGCGAACCCCGCTACAGCAGCCGGCCGCTGGGCTGATAGACCGGCTGCTGGCCGAGCCGCAGCGCTTCGAATTCTTCCAGGCGGTGCGGCTGCTGCTGCTGTGGCTGGGCGAGCAGGGCGTGCCGCCGCGGCGCGCGCTGGAACGCCACCTGCGCTTCCGTAACAGCCTGGCGCTGGGCTTCCCGGCCGGCCAGGTCGAGGCGATCGCACCCTCCCTCGCGCTCGACGGGCTGCCGCCGCAATTCCACCTGACCCCCACCTTCATGGGTCTGCTGGGCGCCCACGGTGCGCTGCCCGGACACGTGACCGAGCGCATCGCCGCCTGGGAAGCGGGGCAGCCGGACGATGAACTGGCCGACGCGCCGCGCGCCTTCCTCGACATCTTCACCACGCGCATGCTGGCCCTGTTCTACGGCGCCTGGCGCAAGTACCGGGTCGAGCATTCGGTGACGGGCGCCGACGGCAGCGACGCTTTTCTGCCGCTGCTGCTGGCGCTCGCCGGCTTCAGTCCGGGCTCGCCGCATGAGGCGGTCGACGATGCCACGCTGGCGCGCTATGTCGGGGTGCTCAGGCAGCGCCCGGCGTCCGCCGTGGTGCTGGCGCGGGTGCTGTCGCACCATTTCGGCGTGCCGATTGCGTTGGAAGAGGGGATCGGCTTCTGGGATGCGCTGTCACGGGAAGAGCAGTCCCGGCTCGGCGGCGCGGCAGCGAATCCCGGCGCGATCCTCGGCCAGGCAGCGGTGCTGGGCGAGCGCTGCTGGCGTCCGGACCTGCGCGTGCGCGTGCGCATCGGGCCGCTGCGCCGCGCCCAGTTCGAGCGCTTCCTGCCGCACGCGGACGGGGCGCGCGCCCTGCGCACCATGCTCGGCCTGTTCGCCGCGCCAACCCTCAGCTACGAAGTGGTGCTGGTGCTGGCGCGCAGCGAACTGCGGCCCGTGCGCCTGGCCGCCGGCCCGCAGCGGCTCGGCCGCGACAGCTTCCTGATCACCGCGGCGGCGGCCGGCGACCGCGCCGACATGGTCTACGACCTGCGGCCCATGCCGCCGCTGGCGCCCCCCTCGGCACCGTTCGAAGCGGACGCTTGACCTTCCCACCGTGGGAAGGATTATCCTGTCGTTGACTGACAGGAGTAATCGATGAATACCAAGGATTCCGCCGCCGGGCTGCAGCTCGCGGTACAAGGCATGACCTGCGCGTCCTGCGTGACGCGCGTCGAAAAGGCGTTGAAGAAGGTCCCAGGCGTGACCGACGCCAGCGTCAACCTGGCCACCGAGCAGGCGACCGTGCACGGCCCGGCGCTGGACGCGGCCGCCATCGTCGCCGCGGTGGTGCAGGCCGGCTACGAGGCGGCGCCGGTGCAGCGAGGGGAGCCGCGCGCCGCGCCGCGCTCGTCCGCGCTGCCTTCGTGGTGGCCGGTGGCCACCGCCGCCATCTTCAGCCTGCCGCTGGTGCTGCCGATGTTCGGCCAGCTGTTCGGCACGGATGCCGCCCACGGCATGATGCTGCCGGGCTGGATCCAGCTGCTGCTGGCGACCCCGGTCCAGTTCTGGCTGGGCGCGCGCTTCTACCGCGCCGGCTGGAAGGCGCTGCGCGCCGGCTCGGGCAACATGGACCTGCTGGTGGCGATCGGCACCTCGGCGGCCTACGCCCTGTCGGTATATCAGCTGTTTAGCGCGCCGGCCGGTCACCGGCTGCCGCACCTGTATTTCGAATCCTCGGCAGTGGTCATCACCCTGGTCCTGCTCGGGAAGTGGCTGGAAGGCCGCGCGAAGCACCAGACCGTGGCAGCGATCCGCGCCCTCGAATCCCTGCGGCCCGACAGCGCCCTGGTGCGGCGCGACGGCCGCGATATCGAGCTGGCGCTGGCCGACCTGCGCAGCGGCGACCTGATGGTGGTGCGGCCGGGCGAGCGCGTACCTGCCGATGGTCGTGTCCTCGAAGGCAGCAGCCACCTGGACGAATCCCTGCTGACCGGCGAAAGCCTGCCGGTGGCGCGCGGCGCCGGCGAGCCTGTGCTGGGCGGCGCGGTGAATGGCGAGGGCCTGTTGCTGGTGGAAGCTACCAAGGTTGGCGCGGACACCATGCTGGCCCATATCATCCGCATGGTCGAGGATGCGCAGGCGGTCAAGGCGCCGATCCAGCGCCTGGTCGACCGCGTGAGCGCCGTGTTCGTGCCGGCGGTGCTGCTGATCTCCGTGATCACGCTGCTCGGCTGGGGCCTGGCCACCGGCGACTGGCAGCAAGCCTTGCTGAACGCGGTGGCGGTGCAGGTGATCGCATGTCCCTGCGCGCTGGGCCTGGCGACGCCGACCGGCATCATGGTCGGCACCGGCGTCGCCGCGCGCCACGGCATCCTAATCAAGGACGCGGAAGCGCTGGAGACGGCGCACGCGCTGCGCACAGTCGTCTTCGACAAGACCGGCACGCTCACCGAAGGCAAGCCGCGCGTGGTGGCGCACGAGGGCGGCGAGTCGCTGTTGCCGCTGGCCTGGGCCGTGCAGCAGTACAGCGAGCACCCGCTGGCCAAGGCGGTGGCGCAGGCGGCGCAGGAACGCGGCCTGTCACAGCCGCCGGCCGCGCGCGATGCCGCCGCCTTGCCGGGCCGCGGCGTGCGGGCGCGGGTCGGAACCGCGAACGTGTATCTTGGTAACCGCCGCCTGATGCGGGAGATCGGCACAACGGCGGACGCCTGGGAAGACGCCGCGCGCCGGCACGAACGCGATGGACGCACCGTGTCCTGGCTGGCCGTGGAAGAGGGCGGCGCACTTCGCGTCGAGGGCCTGCTGGCCTTCGGCGACCGCCTGAAGCCGACCAGCGCGGCGGCGGTGGCGCGCCTGCAAGCGATGGGCGTCGAAACCGTCATGCTGACCGGCGACAACCCCGGCGCGGCGGCGCTGGTGGCGCGCGAACTGGGCCTGCAGCGCTACCTGGCCGAGGTCCTCCCGGCCGACAAGGCCGCCGCCGTGCGCGAACGGATGGCGGACGCCGGCGCGGGCAAGGTGGCGATGGTCGGCGACGGCATCAACGACGCCCCGGCCCTGGCCGCGGCCGACGTCGGCATCGCCATGGCCGGCGGCACCGACGTCGCCATGCACACGGCCGGCATCACGTTGATGCGCGGCGATCCGCAACTGGTGGCGGACGCCATTGCGATATCTTCGGCGACCTACCGCAAGATCCGCCAGAACCTGGGCTGGGCCTTCGTCTACAACGTGGTCGGCATCCCGGTCGCGGCGCTGGGCCTGCTCAATCCCGTGCTGGCCGGCGCGGCGATGGCGCTCAGTTCCGTGAGCGTGGTGACGAATGCGCTGCTGCTGCGGCGCTGGACGCCGGCCTCTTTTTCAACCCCTGTTTCAAACGAAGGAGTAAGGACGATGTATGAATTGACCGTGGAAGACATGACTTGCAAACACTGCGTGGGCCGCGTGACCAAGGCGGTGCAGGAGATCGACCAGCAGGCGAAAGTCGATATCGACCTGCCGACCAGGAAGGTCAAAATTGACAGTGCGGCCGACCTGGACAGGATCGCGAAGGCGATCGACGCGGCCGGCTATCCGGTCAGTGCGCGCGCCTGACCGGTGCGGCAGCAATTCTCCACTCATGTAGAATCGCCAAGAATGCCAAATAAACAATCCGAAACTTGAAAGGCGCGCACATGGCAAAGACCGACCTGTCGAACTACAACCTCGCCGAGCTCAAGGGCCTGCAATTCGATATCGAGAAGGAGATCAAGTCCCGCCAGCAGGACGAGGTCAAGAAGGCGCGCGAGCAGATCCTCGCGATTGCCCAGGACATGGGGGTGCCGGTGTCGGCGCTGCTGTCCGGCGAAGGCGGCGGCAGGAAGGGCGGCGCCAAGAAGGGCGCGAATGGCCAAACGGGCCAGGCAGGCCAGGCGCGTTTCCGCAACCCGGCCGACGAGTCGCAGACCTGGACCGGCCGCGGGCGCCAGCCGAAGTGGATCGCCGAGGGGCTCACGAAAGGCAAGTCGCTCGACGACTTCCGGATATGAGTGAGGCGTGCGTGGCGTATGATACGGCCTTCGACAAACGGGTAGCCCATCCATGAATTTCGAAGACGTAGCGGCGGCGGCCAGCAAGCTGCAGGACGGCGGTACGCCGGTAAGCATCGATTCGGTGCGCGACGCCCTCGGCGGCGGTTCGGCCGCCGCCATTTCGCGCCATCTGGCGCAGTGGCGCGCCGAACACGAGACCCCGCCCGAGCCGCCAAAGGCCGAGCTGCCGCCGAACCTGGTCGCCGAGCTGGCGCGCTGGGCCCAGCAATTCGCCGAGGAAGCCGGCACCGGCACGCGTGCGGCGCTGGCGCGGCACGAGGAAGAGCTGGAAGCGCTGCGCGAAGCCGGCGATGCGCTGGAGGGCGAGCGCGATGCGGTGCAGGCGCAGCTCGACGAGGCCAGTGCGGCGCGCGACGAGGCGCTGGCCAGCCTGGCCGAGCGCGACGAGGAGATCGAGCGCCTCAACGCCGAGCTGCGTAACGCCAGGCAGGTGGCGATGGATGCCCTGGTCGGCAAGGCCAAGGACCAGCTGGCGATCGAGGGCAAGGATGCCCAGCTGGCGGACTTGCGGACCCAGGTCGAGAAAGGCGTGACGCAGAATGCGACGCTGTCGGACGCGCGGCTGGCGGCCGAGATGGAACTGGTCGGCGCCAGGACGGCGCGCGACAGCCTGGAAGCCGAGAACGCGGACCTGCGCAAGCAGATCGCGGCCCTGCGCAAGCGCTAGGCGCCGCACGGGCGCCGGCGGCCGCGGTCTCGCCGCTGTCGGCCGAGTACAGGAAGAACTTCGCGGCGATGCTTGCCAGGATCGCCAGCGTGCCTATCGTTGCTGCCAGTGCCTCGAGCATGGCTACCTCGCATGGACTCAGTGTTGCAATAGCGTGGGCGCGTACGTCTTCAGGAAGAATACCAGTGTGATGCAGGCGGTGGCGCATAGCGTCAACGCGCGGATCACGTTCGCCGGCGCGCGCTTGCCGAGGTGCGCGCCGCCGTAGCCGCCGATGACGGCGCCCGCCAGCATGGCCAGGGTTTCCGGCCAGCGCACCGCGCCGGCCACGATGAAGGCCAGCACCGCCACCGCGTTCGCCGCGCTGACCAGCAAGGTGCGCGGCGCGTTCAGTCGTTTTATATCGCTGTTGTCCAGCAGCCCCCACACCGCGATCATCATGATCCCGACCGCGCCGCCGAAATAGCCGCCGTAGATCCCAAGCCCGAACTGCACCGCCAGCACCGCATGGGCGTGGATGTGCCAGCGTGCGCGCAGCGCCTCGCCGATGCGCCGGCCGAAGGCGAGCGCCAGGGAGGCCACCAGCAGCAGCCAGGGCAGCACGAAGGTAAAGGCCGCCGACGAGGTCCGCAGCAGCAGGAGGGCGCCCACCAGGCCGCCGCACAGGGTGGCCGCCAGCAGGGCGCGCATCGGCACGGCGCCGACGGAGCTGGCGCCGTCGCGGTAGGCCCAGGCGCTGGCCAGCCCGCCCGGGAACAGGGCCACCGTGCTGGAAGTGTTCGCCTGTACCGGAGGCACGCCGGCCGCGATCAGCGCCGGCAGGCTGACGAAGGAACCGCCACCGGCCAGCGCATTCATCGCCCCGGCCACCATTCCTGCAGAAAAGGTCATGATCATCGCATTCATGTGCCGATCATAGGGGCCGGGTGCCTTGTCCGCAATCCGGCAATTCCGGCCCCAGCCTTCGGATATGCCGAAGGCTAATGCCCGCCGTGGCCGCCGCCGCGCTTGACCGTGGCCACCGGCTCCCCGGGCGCCGCCGCCGTCGCCGGGGCGCGGACCAGCTCCGGCGTCGCGCCGGCCCACGCCTGAGCCACCGTGCCCTGCGGGTGCCTGTACCAGCCCGGATCGCGGAAATCGCCGCGCGCCAGGCCTTCGCGCACCTTGATCATCGTGAACATGCCGCCCATTTCGATCTCGCCGAAGGGGCCTTTGCCGTCCATCATTGGCAGGGTGTTTTCGGGCAGGGGCATGCGCATGCCGCCCATGGAGCCGCCTTTTTCGCCCATCACCATGTAGCCGGGCACCAGGTCGTTGATCTTCCTGGCCACGCCGCTGTGGTCGACGCCGATCAGGTTCGGCACGCCGTGGCCCATCGCATTCATCGTGTGGTGGGATTTGTGGCAATGGAAGGCCCAGTCGCCCGGCGCGTCGGCGATGAATTCGATGGCCCGCATCTGGCCCACGCCGATGTCGACGGTGACTTCCGGCCAGCGCGCGGCGGGCGGGATCCAGCCGCCGTCGGTGCCCGTGATCTCGAAGCGGTGGCCGTGGATGTGGAAGGGGTGGTTGGTCATCGACAGGTTGCCGATGCGGATGCGCACGCGGTCGTCTTTCCTCACCACCATCGGGTCCGTGCCGGGGAAGGCGCGGCTGTTGATGGTCCAGATATTCTGTTCCAGCATCGTGTTGACGTTCGGCGTGTAGCTGCCCGGATCGATGTCGTAGGCGTTCAGCAGGAACACGAAGTCGCGGTCCACCGCATGCTGGCGCGGGTCCTTCGGGTGGGTCACCCAGGAACCCATCATGCCCATGCCGATCTGCGCCATCTCGTCGGCGTGCGGGTGGTACATGAAGGTGCCGGCGTAGCGCGCGACGAACTCGTACACATAAGTCTTGCCAGGTTCGATGCGCGGCTGCGTCAGGCCCGCCACGCCGTCCATCCCGTTCGGCAGCAACTGGCCGTGCCAGTGGACGCTGGTCGCTTCCGGCAGTTTATTCGTGACGAAGATGCGCACGCGGTCGCCCTCGACCACCTCGATGGTCGGACCTGGACTCTGGCCGTTGTAGCCCCACAAATTCGCCTTCATGCCGGGCGCGATCTCGCGCACCACGGGCTCGGCGACCAGGTGGAATTCCTTGACGCCGTCCTTCATGCGCCAGGGCAGGGTCCAGCCGTTCAAGGTGACGACCGGGTTGTAGGGGCGGCCGTTCGGCGGCACCAGCGGCGGCGCGGTGCCGGCCGAGCTCTGGACCGGGGCTTCGGGGATGGCGGCGGCGGCCGCCTTGCCGACCAGCGAGGCGCCAAGCATGGCGGCGCCCGCACCGGCTCCGGTGATGAAATTCCTGCGCGATGTCATTCTGCGTGTTCCTTGTGTTCCTTGCGTTCCTGGTCCTGGTGCCTGCCGTGTTGCGCGCCGAGGCGCACGCCGAGCGCCGCCTCCAGCTGCGCATGCGCGGTCCAGAATTCCTTCAATGCCTCGATGTAGCCGGATACCGCGCCGGCCTGCTCGCGCGAATCGGCGAGCAGTTCCTGGGTCGACATCAGCATGCCGTTATAGCGCAGCAGGACCTCCTTCGAGATCCGCTTGCGCAGCGGGATGATGCGGTCGCGGTAGTGGGCGGCCAGGTCGTAGGCCGAGCGGTAATCGAGATAGCTTTCGCGCGCCTCGCTGCGCGCCGTCACGGCTGCCTGGGCCACGCGCTGCACGGCCTGCATGTAGACGCCCTCGGCCCGCGCGACCCGCGCGCCGCCCCAGTCGAACAGGGGCAGTTCCAGCGTGAGCTCGTAGCCGCGCGCGCTCGGCGCACCGGTCGTGGTCTCGTTCACGTAGCCGAGATCGAGCACGTTGACGAAGCGCGTCGTCTTCGTCAGCCCCAGATTCGCGGCGGTGGCTTGCGCATCCAGCTTCGCGGCCTGCACGTCGAGGCGCTGTTCGATGGCGATGCGTTCGATGTCCCGCAATTGCGCCGGCGAGGCAGGCAGCTCGGGCAGGTGCCCGGGCAGGCTGTATTGCGCATCCTTGCCCCACAGGCCGAGCAGGCGCGTGAGCTTCTCGCGCGCGGCCACGGCCTGCTTGCCGGCGCGGGCCAGCGCGGCCTGGGTTTCAAGGTGATAGAGCTGTTCGCGCGACAGGTCGAGCTGGCTCATGTTGCCGGTCTTCGCCATGCGTCCGGCCAGTTCGGCGCTGGCCTCGGCGGCGGCGTCCACCTGGCGCGCGTAGTCCTGCGCCTGTCCGGCCGCCACCGCATCGACCCAGGCCAGGCGGGTGTCGCGCGCATGCTGCTCGATCTCGCGCGCGACTTCCAGTTTGACCTGCTCGAAGCGCCGGGCCTCGAGGCGGGACGCCAGCGGCAGTGTCAGCAACTGCACCAGGTTCATGGTGAAGGTGCGCTCGATGGCGAGGTCGCCGGCGTTCGATAAATGCTTGTAGGCGAGCACCGGATTCGGCAGCCGCCCGGCCTGGGCCAGGTCGGCCCGGGCGATGCCTACCTTCCAGTAGCTGGCCTGCAGGCCAGGGTTGGCCAGCACCGCGACCTTGACGGCATCGTCCATGCCCAGCGGCTGCGCCAGCGTGGCTTCTACCTGCCGCGCCAGTTCGCCCGCGGCGGCATCGTCGCGTGCGAGGCGGGGTTCGGCGCCGATGCGTTCGCGTGCGCTGGCGGCGACAGAAGAGAAGCCGCCATCCGGCGCCGCCGTCGTGCAGCCGGCCAGCACGGCCAGCGCCAGCGGCGCGCCCAGCGTCTTCAGCTTCATGGCGCCTCCTTGGCCTTTTTCATCTTGTCCTTGCAGCAGCAGGACTCGCAACCGGCGCCGCAGCAGGACATCTTGTCCTGGCCCGACTTGTCGCTGGACATGCATTGCATCCCCTTGTCCTTGTCGCCGCCGGGCGCGCACATGGCCGGGCTGTCCTTCTTGTCCATGTTCATGCCCTGCATGGCCGCGTGATCGTGCATGGCGTGGCCCGCATGCGGATCGGCGGCCTGGCTGGCCATCGGTTTCATGGTCAGCGCCATCGAGTTGGTGGCGGCGACGGTCTGGTTGCTCTTGACCCAGCTGGCGTCGGGCGTCGACGCAGGCGCGGCCTCGGCAGGCTTGGCCAGGGGAGACTGGTAGCTGGTGGCGGGTACGGATGCTTGTGGATCGGCCGCTTGCTGGGCGTGGACGTGAACGCTGGACACGGCCAGCAGCAGGCAGGCGGCGGCGCGCGCCAATGGGTATTGGATCTTCATGGATTCCTCTTTGAATCAAGCGTGATGTCAGCCGTCAGCCGGAAGGCGACGGCGCGCGGTATCAGGCGAGGAGGGTGCTGGGAGGCCGTTCGGGCAGGACGGGATCGACGCTGGGCAGATGCCCGGCGCGGAAGGGAATCGGGGTGGTGGAAGGCGGCGCAAGCGCCAGTCCAGCAGGCAGGCTGGAAGCCATCGCCGCGCCGACGCAGCAGGCGGCGCAGGCGCCGCACTTGCCCTTGTCGTGCTGGCCGGCGTCACCATCGTGCATGGAAGAAGCCTTGGCAATGTGATCCTTCGCCATCTGCTGGTGGCAGGGCGGCAGTTCCGTAGCCGGCGCCGCGTGTGCAGCCAGCGATGCGTTCACGACGCGCGGCAGCATGCTTGCCGAAGCGAATGCCTGGAAGGGCAGCGCCAGCATCAGGAAGCAGACCACGAGCGATCGGAGGATGGATTTCACGGCTTCATTCTAGCACGCGTGACAAGCCGGCTGGCGTGACGCGGCCATGGCCGTGATAGCATTATTCCAAGCATCGCCATCGTCCACGGAGGCATACAAGATGAGTCCAGCGGCCTTGTCAGGCCATCGCCGAGCGCAGTGCGCCCGATTCGAAATAGATTTGCTTGATCGAGGGGTAGAGCGCCGCCACCGATTTCTCGAGCCGGTCGATCACGTCCTCCACCTCGTCGATGCGCATGCCCCGACGGAACTTGACGGCGGCCGTCAACAGTACCTCGTCTGGGCCCAGTTGCATGCTTTGCAGGTTGCCGACTTCCTGGATGTCCGGGTCGCGCTCGAACACGCTGCGTACTTTTCGAATGGCCTCGGGGCTGATGCTTTCGCCGACCAGCAGGTCGCCGGTTTCCCGCGCCAGCGTAAAGGCGGCGCCCACCAGCAGCAGGCCGATCAAGATCGACGCGACCGGATCGATGTAGGGGTTGTCGAGTGCATGGCCGATGGCGATCCCGAGTCCGGCGATGAGCAGGCCGATCAGCGCAGCCGAGTCTTCGATGAACACGGTAAACACCGACGCATCCTTGCTGGCGCGCATGGTCTGCCAGAGCGAGGCGCCCGGCTTTCGTCGTTCGTTGAGCGTTTTGCGGGAGAGGTTCCAGCTATAGCCTTCGAACAGGGCGGAAACACCCAGCACGACATAGTTCCACCTAGGGTCGGTCAGGGGTTCGGGATGTCGCAATGCTTCATAGCCATGGTAGATCGAGAGGCCACCGCCAAGCGAAAAGACGGACATTGCCACGATCAGGGCCCAGAAATACATTTCCTTGCCGTAGCCGAAAGGATGCTTGGCGTCGGCCGGCTTGGCGCTGTTGTGCTCTCCGAGCAGGAGCAGCAATTCGTTGCCGGTATCCACCGCCGAGTGGATGCCCTCGGCCATCATGGCGGCGCTGCCCGTGATGGCGGCGACGATGAATTTGCTGACGGCGATGCCGAGATTGGCGACGATGGCCGCATAGATCACCTTCAGCGAGCCGCTTTTCTTTTCCTCCTGGTCCTGCCCGGTCGTCATGTCCTGGTCCTGTGCCTTGTTTTCTGTTGGGACCAGTGTAGCCAATTCGACACCATCGGCTTGCACGGCTGGGGGAGCCCGGCATGAGCGTCCGTAACCTGCGCCAGCTGTTCGCGCCCAGGTCCGTGGCCCTGGTCGGCGCCACCGAACGCCCGGGCAGCGTCGGCGCCACCATGCTGCGCAACCTGCGCGAAGGCGGTTTCAAGGGCCAGGTGTATCCGGTCAACCCGAAGTACGACAGCATCGGCGGCCTGCGCGCCTGGCCCGACGTCGCCAGCCTGCCGGCGGCGCCGGAACTCGCGATCATCTGTACCCCGCCGCACACCGTACCCGGCATCGTGCGCGCGCTCGGCGAACTGGGCACCCGCGCCGCCATCGTGATGAGCGCCGGCGTCGCCACCGGCCGCGACGCGCGCGGGCGCAGCCTGAAGCAGGCGATGCTGGATGCGGCCAATCCCTATTTGCTGCGCATCCTCGGCGCCAACAGCGCGGGCCTGCTGGCGCCGGGTGTCAAGCTGAACGCCAGCATTGCCGCGGGCGGGGCCACGCCGGGGCGGATCGCCTTCGTGTCGGAATCGGGTGCGCTGATGACCGGGGTGCTGGACTGGGCGCGCACGCGCGGCATCGGCTTTTCCAGCTTCGTCTCGCTGGGCGAATCCGCCGACGTGGACTTCGGCGATGTGCTCGACTACCTGGCCAGCGACGGCGGCACCAGCGCCATCCTGCTGCACGTCGAGAGCCTGCGCTATGCGCGCAAGTTCATGTCCGCGGCGCGGGCGGCGGCGCGCAGCAAGCCGACCCTGGTGCTGAAGGCCGGCCGTTCGCTGGAAGCTGCCACCGCCGGCGCCTGCCTGTCCGGCGTGCTGGCGACCCCGGACGACGTCTACGACGCCGCGATCCGGCGCGCTGGCATGCTGCGCGTGTACACCACCGAGCAGTTGTTCGCGGCGGTCGAAACCCTGGCGCGCGCCAAGCCCCTGTACGGCGAGCGCCTCGCCATCCTCGGCAACGGCGCCGGGCCGGTGGTGCTGGCGCTGGACGCGCTGCAGTACGGCGGCGGCCATGCGGCCGTGCTGCAGGAGGACACCGTGCGAAAACTGCGCGACATGGTGCCGGAATGGCGCGGCGACGGTCCGCTCAACCTGCGCGGCGACGCCCCGCCCGAGCGCTACCACGACGTCATCGAAGTCCTGCTGCAGGATTCCGGCGCCAACGCCGTGCTGATGATCCACGCGCCGAACGCGGTGGTGGACCCGGCTGACGTGGCGCGCGCGGTGGCGCCGCTGGCCAAGGCGTCGTCCCGCAATGTGCTGGGCTGCTGGCTGGGCGTGCAGTCGGTGCTGGAGGCGCGCACCATTGCCGCGGATGCCGGCATGCCGGCCTACCGCACGCCCGAAGATGCCGTGAATGGCTTCCTGCAGATCGTGCATTATCGCGAGAGCCAGAGCCTGCTGATGCAGGTGCCGGCCTCGGTCGGCGACGGCGAGCCTGACAGGGAGAAGGCGCGGCGCCTGGTGCGCGAGGCGCTGGCGAAGGGCCGCTACATGCTGGCCGACCCGGACACCAAGGCCATCCTCGAAGCCTACGGCATCCCGGTGGTGCCGACCCGCGCCGCCGCCACGCCCGAGGACGCGGTGCGCGCGGCCGGCGAGATCGGCTATCCGGTGGCGGTGAAAATCCTGTCGCCGGATGTGGCGCAGAAGAGCGACGTCGGCGGCGTCACGCTTGACCTCGACAACGCGGAAGCGGTGCTGGCCGCGGCCGAGCGCATGCGCCGCCGCCTGGCCGAGCTGCAGCCGGGCGCGCGCCTGGAAGGCTTCATCGTGCAGGCGATGGCGCGGAATCCCGAAGCCCACGAGCTGATCGCGGGCGCCGCCACCGACCCCGTGTTCGGACCGGTGATCCTGTTCGGCCAGGGCGGCCTCGCGGTCGAAGCAGCGGCCGACCACGCGGTGGCGCTGCCGCCGCTGAACACGGTGCTGGCGCAGGAACTGGTAGCGCGTACCCGTGTTGCGCGCCTGCTCGAGGGCTACCGCAATCACCCGAAGGCGGACATGGCCGCGATCGAGGCGGTGCTGGTGCAGGTCTCGCGCCTCGTCGCCGACGTGCCGGAGATCGTCGAACTGGACATCAACCCGCTGCTGGCCGACAGCCGCGGCGCCGTGGTGCTGGACGCGCGCATGCGCATCGCCATGGCCGACCGCTCGGGCTCCACGCTGGACCGGCTGGCGATCCGTCCCTATCCGGCCGAGCTGGAAGAGGTGCTGCCCTGGGCCGAAGGCACAGTGCTGCTGCGCCCGATCCGCCCCGAGGACGGCCCGGCCCACGTCGCCTTCTTCAATGCCCTCACGCCGGACGACGTCCGCTACCGCATGTTCGTGCGCGTGCGCGAGCTGCAGCCGGCCCAGCTGGCGCGCTTCACGCAGATCGACTACGACCGCGAGATGGCCTTCATCGCCACCCGCCCCGGACCGGACGGCCATGACGAAACACTGGGCGTGGGCCGGGTAGTGGCGGACCCGGACAATATCAGCGCGGAGTTCGCGGTGACGGTGCGCTCGGACCTGAAGGGCAAAGGCCTGGGCCGCCTGCTGATGGACAAGCTGATCGCCTACTGCCGCGCGCGCGGCACCCGCGAGATCGTCGGCGAGGCGCTGCCGCAAAACGCGCCGGTGATCGGACTGGTGAAGAAACTGGGCTTTACGGTGGGGCCGCTGGACGAAGATGAGGGCGTGCGCAAGTTCTGGCTGAGCTTGCGCTGAGCGCGGCGGTGCCCGGACTCAGCGTGCCTGCGCCCGCGCCGCATCCACGCGCCTGAACAAATCCGCGTTCAGCTTGCGCGAGTGCCCCGGCATGTGCTTGCGGGTGCGCTCGATCTCCTGCAGTTCCGGCTCGGCGATGTGCGGCTTGCCGTTGGCGAGCGCCCAGATGGCCAGTTCGGCGCGCGCTTCCAGGCTGCCCGAGCGCTGGGCCGCGGCGGCGAACTGCGAGCCGGCTTCGTCCTGGCGGCCGGCCGCGGCGTAGGCCTGGCCGAGCAGGATGCCGACCTGCTCGGGGCGGAAGCCCGGCTGCTCGGCGGCCAGCGATTCCAGCAGCGCGATCGTGCCCGCCGTGTTGCCGCTGGCCAGGCGCGCGCGGGCGGCACCCAGGCGCAGTTCGGCATCGCGTGCGAAGGGCCCCTGCAGGCAGGCTTCGTATTGTTCGGCGGCCTTGGCGGCCTGGCCGGTTTCCAGCAGGGCCTTCGCCAGGCGCATCTGGTTGTGCGCGGTCGGCGTCAGCTCGAAGGCGCGCTGCGCGTCGCGCACTTCGCGGCCCGGGTCCAGGGTGGCCTGCAGCGCACGGCCGGCCTTGGCCGCCGACTGGTCGAAGCGCGAGGCGGGCAGGAACACGGCGAAGAAGTAGACGATGCTGCCCAGCAGCGGGAAGATGAAGAGCACGAGCAGCCAGTACATTTCGCGTCCGGTACGCACGACGTGGATCGCGAAGAAGATGGCGACGAGGATGTGGAGGCCGATTCCGAAGATTTGCATGACGATAACTTGCTGGATGACAATTTCGATAGCATAGCCGATTCAGCGCCGCAGTTCGGACATGATTTTCTCGGCCAGGAAATCGCATGGCGGTCTTTTGGATTTGCTGCTGCGCGCCAGGATCACTTCCAGCGGGTCGATGTCCGGCAAGCCCTGGGCCTGGCCGAGCAGGCTCAGATGGCCGGGCACCGCGCAGCGCGCCAGCGGCGCCACCGCCAGTCCCGCCTCGACCATGCTAAGCAGGCCCATGAGGCTGGGGCTCTCATAGGAGGTCCGGTAGGGGATCTTCGCCCGTTCCAGGCTGCGGATCGCGTTTTCGCGCGCCACGCTTCCGGGCAGGAAGACCGCGATCGGCAGCGGGCGCTCCTTCCAGATCGCCTGGGCGCTCGGATTCGAGGCCCACACCATCGGCTCGAAGCGGACGAATTCCCCGCTCAGCCCTTTTACGCGCGTCGCGCACACCAGGTCCACCGAGCCGTCCTTCACCATCGGCGCCAGCGCCACGCTGGGCAGGCCGACCACCTGGATCTCGACCTTCGGGTAGGTCGCGGAAAACTTCTTCAGGATCCCCGGCAGCAGCGACGAGGCATAGTCGTCGGGCACGCCGATGACGACGCGGCCGGTGATGTCAGGCCGCACCACCGCGGCCCAGGCCTCGTCGCGCAGGGCCAGCATGCGCCGCGCGAAGCTCAGGAGGACTTCGCCGTCCTGGGTCGGCGTCACGCTGCGCGGCTTGCGCACGAACAGCGGCTTGCCGAGCGCCGTCTCGAGCGTCTTGATCTGCATGCTCACCGCCGACTGCGAGCGATGCACGACTTCCGCCGCGCGGCTGATGTTGCCGGTGTCGGCCACGGCGACGATCATGGCCAGCACGTCCAGGTCGAGTGCTTTCATGCGGTATCAGATAATCGAATAGGTACGATCAATATTATGCGATTTTCTTAGTCTCGTGTGTCGGGCATAGTAGCGTCAAAGGAGCAACACCATGAACGCACGCGTCAACATCCACATGCCCCATGTCGCCACCGGCGCCGGCGAACCGCTGCTGTTCGTGCACGGTTCGCTATGCGACTACCGCTACTGGAACAGCCAGACTGCCGTTCTGGCCAAGCAGTTCAAGTGCATTTCGGTCAGCCTCAGCCACTACTGGCCGGCCGCCGATGCGTTCGCGCAGGGCGCATTCGGCTGGCAGGCGCACGCCGACGAACTCGCCGGCTTCATCGCGGCGATGCATCTCGGCCCGGTGCATCTGGTGGGTCACTCGCGCGGCGGCTGCGTCGCCTTCCACCTGGCGCGCCAGTATCCGCAGCTGGTCAAGACGCTGACGCTCGCCGATCCGGGCGGCCCGCTGCAGATCGAGGGCACGCCACCGGCGGCGCTCCCACCGGCCACCGAACGCCTGCGCGCGGAGGTTGCGGACCTCATTGCGCAGGGGGACATCGAGGCCGGACTGGAAATGTTCGTCGACTCGGTCAGCATGCCGGGCATCTGGCGCCGCAGCTCGTCCCAGTTCCGCACGATGGCGGCCGACAACGCGGCCACGCTGCCGAAGCAGTTCCGCGATCCCTTGCCCGCCTATACCCGCAGCGATGCGGCCGAAATCCAGTGCAGGACCCTGCTGATCGCGGGCGAACGCAGCCCGCGCATGTACCGCAACAACGTCGACCGGCTGGCGGAGTGGATCCCGCAGGCGGAAAAGCAGACCATCGCCGGGGCCTCGCACGGCATGAACGTCACGCATCCTGCGTCGTTCAACCGTCTGATCCAGAATTTCGTGGGCGCTCTCTAGTCCAGCCAGGGATGGGCCGCCAGCCAGCGGCCCAGTTCATTGTCGTTGGCGCACTGCAGCTTGCTGAAGATGTTGGCGCGGTGGGTTTCCACCGAGCGCGGGCCGCAGGGCGGCACCAGGATGCGCGCGATCTCCTTGTTCGGCTGCCCGAGTCCCACCAGGCGCGCCACTTCGCGCTCGCGCGGCGTCAGCTCGGCCCACAGGCGCAGCGCCTGGGCACGGGCTCTGGCCTGGGCGATGGCGGCCGGCAGCTTGTCGAGCAGCTGCTCGGTGTCCGGCTTTTCGACCCAGTCCCAGGCGCCGCGCCGCACCGCTTCCAGCGCGGTCGGGATGTCGCCGTGCGCGGACAGGAACAGGGTCACCAGCGGGCTGTGCTCGGCCAGCAGGCGTTCGAACACGGCCAGGCCGCTCATCCCTCCCATGCGCAAATCGAGGATCACGCAGCCGGGCTGGCGCATGTCGACGGCGTCGAGGAAGGCTTCGCCGGACTCGAAGGCCTGCACTGCCAGGCCCTGCGAAAACAGCAGCAGGAGCAGCGAACGGCGCAGGGCTTCATCGTCGTCGACGACGTACAGGGTCAGTGGCAGGTCTTTCATTGTGCTCATGGTAGCGCAGGCAGCGTGAAGGAAAAGGCGGCGCCGCGGCCGATGCGGTTTTCGACGCTCATGAAACCGCCGTGGGCTTCGACGATGGTGCGGCAGATGTTGAGTCCCAGGCCCAGGCCGTCGGGCCGGGTGGTGAAGAAGGGCGCGAACACCTGCTCGAGCTGCTCGGGCGGAATGCCCGGGCCGTGATCGGCGACGGTGACGCGCAATCCCTCCTCGGCGCGCCGGGTGTCCAGCTCGATGACGCGGCGCCCGGCCTGGTCCTGCATCGCGTGCATGGCATTGTGGATCAGGTTGACGAGGACCTGCTCGAGCAGCACCCGGTCGCCGCGCAGCGGCGCGTCCGCGCCTTCCAGCATCAGGCGCAGCGTGACGCCGTGCGCTTGCAGCTCCGGCTTCAGCAAGGTCTCGACATGGGTGACGACGCTGTCCATGGTCAGGCTTTCGTAATGGGCCCGTTGCGGGTTGATGAAGGCGCGCACCCGCTTGACGATTTCGCTGGCGCGCTTGGCCTGCTCGACGATCTCGTCCAGCGCCCCGGGCAGCATGTCCGCGGATCCGCGCGCGGCCAGCGCCCGCGCCGCCACGGCGAAGTTCGACAGCGCCATCAGCGGCTGGTTCAGCTCGTGCGCCAGCGTGGAGGCCATCTCGCCGACGCTCGCCAGGCGCGCGCTGCGCTGCAGCCGTAGTTCCTGGTCGCGCTGCCGGGCCTCGGCCTGCTTCTGCGCGGTGATGTCGACCACGGAGCTCATCCAGCCGCGGTGCACGCCCTGGGCGTCGACCAGCGGCGCCGCGTAGACCATGGTGACCACGTCGTGTCCGTCCTTGTGGCGGATCCGCGATTCGAAGCCGTGCGGCGCGGCCCGTCCCTGCAGGGCGTCGTCGCTTTCACGGGCCTGCTTTTCGAGGTCGTCCGGGTGCCAGTAGGGGTAGGGAGGCCGGCGGCCCAGCAGTTCCTCGGCGCTGTAGCCGACCATCGCGCACAGGGCCGGGTTCACGTAGATGATCTTGCCTTCCGGGTCGCGGGCGCGCATGCCCACCAGTAGCGAGTCTTCCATCGCCTTGCGGAAGGCGTGGGCTTCCTGCAGGTCGCGGGTGCGTTCTTCCACCCGGTGCTCGAGTTCGAGGCGCGCCGTGCGCTGTTCGACGAAACGCTTTTCGCGCAGGCGCCAGTACAGCACGCCGAGCAGCAGCAGCGCCACCGCCAGCGCGCTGAGCGCGAGCGCGGCCTGGCGCGCCTGCAGCACTTCCTTCATGTCGGTGGTGACGGTCAGGGTCCAGCCCAGCTCCGGCAAGGGCGTGTCGAGCGCCAGCAGCTTCATGCGGCGCCCATCCACCTCGGTGCGCACGACATAGCCCGGCGTATCGCTGCGCGGCTCGATCTGCCATGGCAGGACCTCGAACCGGCTGCGGCTGCCATACTGGCCGTGCTCGGCCACCCAGCGCGCATCCACGGCGGGCACGGGACGGATCGCGCGGAACAGCCAGGCCGGCACGGCGCTCAGGAACACGATCCCACGGCTGTCCCGCAGCAGCACCGGATCGGGTCCGCGCATCCAGGCCGCCTGCAAGGGCTCCAGGCTGATCTTGACCACCATCACGCCGATGATCGCGCCTTGCACGCGCACCGGTTCCGCGATGAACAGGCCGGACTGGCCGGTGGTGAGCCCGAGCCCGTAGAACAGGCCGCGCCGGCCCTGCAGGGCGTCTTCGAAATAGGGCCGCTGGCGGTAGGACTGGCCGACGAAGCTGGACGGCAGGTTCCAGTTGCTGGCGGCCAGGGTCAAACCCTGCCGGTCGACCAGGTAGAGCGCGGCGGCGCCGGTGGTCGACTGCAGGTCGGCAAAGTAGTCGTTGACGCGCGCCTGTAGAAGCGCGTCGCGCGGCGTGCGCAGCAGCTGCTGCACGTCCGGGTGGCGTGCGGCGGCGTGCGGCAGGAAGTTGTGCTTCTCGACGATGCCGCGCAGGCCGAGCGCGTTCGCCGCGGCGGCCTGGCGCAGGGCCTCGGTCCTGGACTGCAGCTCGCGCTGCTCGGCCAGGTTCCCGGCGACCGCGATCAGGACCAGCGCGAGCGCGGCGCCCAGGAGCTTGCGCCAATGATGTGTGATGAACATCGGCAGACGATAACAGCTGCAGCGTCGATTGAGAACCGCTCTCCGTAGTTTTACGGAGGAGGGTGCGACGAGATTGCGGATGCGCGCCGGCCAAACGGCCGCGATAGTGGAGCCCTTGGAAAAGGAGACAACAATGAACACTGTCACAACAAAACCGGCCCTCGACGGCCATGTCGACGCCGGCGAGCGCATCTCCGGCAAGCGCCTGCGCGCGATCTTCGTCGGTTCCGCCGGCAATCTGGTCGAGTGGTTCGACTTCTACTGCTATTCGGCCTTCGCTCTGTATTTTGCGAGTTCCTTCTTCCCGAAGCAGGACCCGACCGCGCAGATGATGTCCACGGCCGGCATCTTCGCCCTCGGCTTCTTCGTGCGCCCGATCGGCGGCGTCCTGTTCGGCCACATCGGCGACCGCCTCGGCCGCAAGAAGGCGCTGATGACTTCCGTGCTGCTGATGTGCTTCGGCTCTTTGCTGATCGCCTGCGCCCCGACCTATGCGACGGCCGGCATCCTCTCGCCCTGCATCCTGCTGCTGGCGCGCCTGCTGCAAGGCCTGAGCCTGGGCGGCGAGTACGGCGCCAGCGCCACCTACCTGTCGGAGATGGCGGATTCGAAGCGCCGCGGCTTCTACACCAGCTTCCAGTACGTGACCCTGATCGGCGGCCAGTTGATGGCGCTGCTCCTGCTGCTGGTCCTGCAGCGCTTCCTGCTCGACGCCGACCAGCTGAAGGCCTGGGGCTGGCGCATCCCGTTCTTTGCCGGCGCCTGCCTGGCGTTGCTGGCCCTGCGCATGCGCCACGACATGCCGGAAACCCAGTCCTTCGAAGCCGCGCGTAAAAAGTCGAAATCGATGGGCGGCCTGAAGCAGCTGGCCCAGCATCCGCGGGAAGTCCTGCTGGTGGTCGGCCTGACCATGGGCGGCACCCTGGCCTTCTACGTCTACACCACCTACATGCAGAAGTTCCTGCGCCTGTCGGTCGGACTGACGGATGCCCAGACCACCGCCGTCTCGGCTGCCTCGCTGCTGTTCGCGATGTGCCTGCAGCCGCTGTACGGCGCGCTGTCCGACCGTATCGGCCGCCGTCCGCTGCTGGTGGGCTTCGCGCTGCTCGGCACCTTGTTCACCGTGCCGCTCCTGACCGCCATCCGCCACGCCAGCGGCCCGTGGGAAGCCTTCCTCCTGATCGCCTGCGCCTGGATGATCGTGTCCGGCTACACCTCGATCAACGCCCTGGTGAAGGCCGAGCTGTTCCCGGCCTCGATCCGCGCCACCGGCGTCGGCGTGCCCTACGCCTTCGCGGTGTCGGTGTTCGGCGGCACCGCCGAGTACCTGGCGCTGTGGTTCAAGGCTGAGCAGATGGAGAGCGGCTTCTACTGGTACGCGACCGCGGTGATCGCCTGCACGCTGATCGTCTGCTTTTTCATGCGCGATACCAGCAAGCAGTCGAAAATCGATGCGGAGATGAAGGCGCAGTAAAGCGCTTGAAACTCAACGCCGGAAGCGCACGTCTTCCTGTAACACCGGCGCATTGCCCTTGGCCGAAGAAGCCCCGTGTTTGGGCTTCTTCGGCTTTTTCGGCTTCTTGACGATCTGGCCGCCGGCATTCGTTTCCGGCACGCGGTGGTCGGGCGAGAAGCCCGGTTCTTCCTTGCGCTCGAGCGTCTGGCCGGTCAGGGCTTCGATCGCCGCCAGTTGCTGCACCTCGTCGGCGCAGACCAGCGACACCGCCTCGCCCGAGGCGCCGGCGCGGCCCGTGCGGCCGCTGCGATGCACGTAATCCTCGGCCACGATCGGCAAATCCACGTTCACCACCACCGGCAGCTCGTCGATATCGAGGCCGCGCGCGGCGACGTCGGTCGCCACCAGGATCCGTACTTCGCCGGCCTTGAAGCTGTCGAGCGCGCGCAGGCGTGCGGGCTGCGGCTTGTCGCCGTGGATCGAGTCGGCCGAAATTCCTTTGGACGCCAAGAGCTCGACCAGCTGGTCCACGCCCTTGCGCGTCTTGACGAATGCCAGTGCCTGCGGCCAGGCGTGACGCTTCAGCAGGTGCAGGAACAGCTCGGGCTTCCTCTTCTTGTCGACCGGGACGATCCACTGGCGGATCGCTTTCACCGTCGTGTTGCGCGGGCTGGCGTCGATGCTGACCGGGTCGCGCAGCAGCTTCGTCGCCAGCGCGCGGATCGGATCGGAGAAGGTGGCCGAGAACAGCAGGGTCTGGCGGCGCTTCGGCAGCAGGGCCAGCAACTGGTCGATGTCGCGCGAAAAGCCGAGATCCAGCATGCGGTCGGCCTCGTCCAGCACCAGGGTCTGTACCTGGTTCAGGCGCAGCGCGTTCTGGCGCTGCAGGTCGAGCAGGCGGCCGGGCGTGGCCACCAGCACGTCGACGCCTTTACGCAGGCGCATCATCTGCGGGTTGATGCTGACGCCGCCGTAGGCCACCATCGTGCGCAGCGGCAGGCCTTCGCCATAGGCGCGCACGCTCTGGTGGACCTGCTCGGCGAGTTCGCGTGTCGGCACCAGCACCAGGGCGCGCGCCGCGTTGCTGTTCACCTGCATGCCGTCCGTGACCAGGCGCTGCAGCAGCGGCAGGGCGAAGCCGGCGGTCTTGCCGGTACCGGTCTGGGCGGCGGCCATGACGTCGCGGCCTTCCAGCACGGCGGGAATCGCCTGCGACTGGACCGGGGTCGGCGAATTGTACGAAAGGGCGGACAGGGTGCGGACGATCTGGTCGATCAGGCCGAGCGAAGCGAACGACATGGGCAGGCGGTCTTGTAAGAGGTGAAAAGAGTGTGAAAAGGCGACAGTGTACCGCGCCGCCATGAGAGGCGGCGGGCGAGACCGCGGAGACCCGCGGTGTCAGGATACGGTGACGGCGCCGCCGGACAGGTCGACGGTCGGCTTGACCGGCTCGCGCCGGTCCTGGCAGGCCACCGCCATCAGGCAGACCAGGAGCACCAGGCTCCAGCGCAGCGGATGATTGTGCATGATCCCCTCCATGCAGACATCCTAGCGCCGAATGCCGGATAAATCAAAAGCTGTAGTTCAGGCTGGCGCGCAGCACCGGATAGACCTTGAAACTGTCGATGTCGTCCTTCAGGCGCAGGCGCTCGGCGGCGATATCTTCGTTCAGCAGGTCGCAGACGATCTTTGCGACCGTGCAGCCATAGCTGCCCAGCTTGACGTTCGGGTTGCCCTGGAAGAAGGCGCCGAGGTCGGCATTGAAACTCCAGTGGTTCTTGTTGGTGGCAGCGAGGGCGTTGCCCCAGCCGATGCCGAGATAGGGGGCGGCCTTGCGGTAATCGATATTTCCCTTCACGATGCCGATGTCGGCGGCGGTGTAGCTGTGGCCGTTCACGATGATCTGGCCGTTTTGCAAGGGATTGGCGGTGGCGTCGAAGCGGTTGCCGTTGTAGACCAGGCCGCCGGTCAGGTGGAAGGGGCTGCCGTCGCGGACATACCAGTCGAACAGGATGTCGAAGGTCTGCAGCTTGCCCTTGAGCGTGTAATCGAGCTGGCCGGTGCTGCGGTCGAAGTCGTGCTTGAAATAGTTGGCGCCGAAGCGGCCGTTCAGGTTGGACTCCATCGGGACCACGACGTGGAAGCCGGCGCCGGTGGTGCCGAGGTCCGCGGTAATGCCGACCTGCGCCTGGGCGGCGCCGGCGGCGAGGAGGGCGGCTGCCAGGGGAACATATTTCATGAACATCGTTCTGCCTTCAAGATTGAGAAACGGAAAGCGGGCATTGTATCGGTAACGGATGTAATTATGTGTTGCAGCGAACTGAATGCAACTTTCCCTTTGGTAAACTCGCCACATACTTATATGGAGAGAAAGCCATGAAATCGATCATCTTCGGCGCCGCACTCTGCGCAGCGTTCCCGGCCCTGGCCCAGACCAATGTCAGCATCAGCGTCGGCCAGCCCGGCTTCTACGGCCGTGTCGACATCGGCGACTTCGCGCCGCGGCCGGTGCTGTACGCGCCGCAGCCGGTGATCATCCGCCAGGATCCGTATTACGTGGCCGAGCCGGTCTACCTGCGTGTGCCGCCGGGCCATCGCAAGCACTGGGCCAGGTTCTGCGGCCGTTACGACGCCTGCGGCCGCCGGGTCCTGTTCGTGCGCGATGACTGGTACACCAACACCTATGTGCCGCGCTACCGCGAGCATTACCACGGCGGCGGCTACCGCCGTCCGGAGGTGCGCGTGGTCGAGCGCGTCGAGTACCGCGACCATGATCGTGGCCACGACCGCGGCCGCGATCACGGCGGCCGCTGGGAAGATCATGGCCGCGGCCATGGCGAGGGTCACGGACGCGGTCATGGCGAAGGCCACGGCAATGGCCATGGCAACGGGCACGGCCACCACTAAGAACCTGTCCTGGCAATCGTGGGCACACCGTGCCCGCGATGGCCAAGCCGCCCGGGCCGTCAATACGCCCGCGCCAGCGGCGATTCCGCCCTCGTAGTAAACTGGTCTTGTTAGCCCGACAGTCCGGGCGTCTAACGAGCTCAGGGCAAGGCGCATTCGTCGAAGACAGTACGCAAGTACGGCGAGACGAACGCAACGCGGCCATGGGTTCGTTAGACGCTCGGTGGGCGCTACGAGGGAGGCAGTTTTGCATAGCGAGATTGTGATCGTCGGAGGCGGGGCAGGCGGACTGGAGCTCGCCTGCAAACTGGGCCGCAAGCTGGGCCCGTCCAAGGTGATGCTGGTGGATAGCCGGCTCTACCATGTCTGGAAGCCTTCGCTGCACGAGGTGGCGGCCGGCACCCTGGACATCCACCAGGAGGGCCTGTCCTATCAGATGCTGGCCCACGACCGCGGCTTCACCTTCGTCTACGGCGCCATGACGGCGCTCGATCACGCCGGCAAGACCATCAGCGTGGGCGCGGTGAACGCCGCCAGCGATGGCGAAGAGATCTTTCCCGCGCGCACGATTTCCTTCCGTTCCCTGGTGATTGCCGTCGGCAGCACCTCGAATTATTTCGGCGTGCCCGGCGCGCGCGAACACACGATATCCCTGAACGCCACCGAGGACGCCGAACGCTTCCGCCTGCGCCTGTTGCGCCTGCTCGCGCGCGCGGCCGAAGCCAAGGGCGAGGGCGCGTCGAATCCCGGCGTGGCGGTGGCCAAGGCGGTCGGTTCCGGCAGCTTCGAGTCCGGCGTCGTCGCGGCCGATGCTGCGGGGGCGGGCGCAAGGGCCGCCACCGCGGAAGCGACCCTGACGGCGAACCCGGCCGCGGTGACCGATGCGGGCATGAAGCCAAACAGTCCCGCCACCGGCCTGGACATCGTGATCATCGGCGGCGGCGCGACCGGCGTCGAACTGGCCGCCGAGTTGCGCGAAGCATCGGGCGCCTATGCCGCCTACGGCTTCAATCGCCTGCAGGTCCAGCGCGACGTGCGCATCACCCTGCTGGAAGGCGCGCCGCGCATCCTGGCCCCGCTGCCGGAGAAGGTGTCTGCCTCGGCCGCGCGCCTGCTCGACGAGCGCGCGATCCGCGTCGTCACCGATTGCCGCGTCACGCAGATCGACGCCCACCAGGTGATCGACAAGGAAGGCAATGTCTATCCGTCCGATATCTGCGTGTGGGCCGCAGGCATCCGCGCGCCGGAATTCCTGGCCTCGCTCGGCTTGCCGACCAACAAGGGCGGGGCGATCGAAGTCGACGACCGCCTGCGTGTAAAAGGCGTGGATGGCGTGTATGCGCTGGGCGACTGCGCCGCCTGCATCGACGGCGGCGGCAAGCCGGTCCCGCCGCGCGCCCAGGCCGCGCACCAGCAGGCCGATTACCTGCTGAAGACCTTCATGAATGTGAATGCGGGACATGCGCCGCCGAAAGACCCGTATGTCTACAAGGATTACGGCTCGCTGGTGTCGATCGGACACCAGACCACGGTCGGCAACCTGATGGGCTCGCTACGCGCCAGCTGGTTCGTCGAGGGCTTCCTGGCGCGGATCATGTACTTGAGCCTGCACCTGATGCACCACCAGGCGATTCTGGGGTCGATGCGGACCGGGGTGCTGGCGGTGGCGCGCTTCCTGATTCGGCGGACTACGCCTTTGGTGAAGCTGCATTAGCCCGTCGTGCCGGGCATTGCCCGACCCGACTTCCCGCGAAAGCGGGAATCCATACTGAGCTAGCACGCACGCGACGCATGGAGGGAATAGTGCCGGGGGCACTATTCCCGCTTTCGCGGGAATGACGGTGGTTAATTCGCGGGAATGACGGCCTTACTGCTTCGGCAGTATCAGAGTCAACGCCGTCCCACCCTCCGGCCCCGGCCCGATCTTAATCGATCCACCCAGCAGCCCGGCCCGCTCCCGCAGCAGCCGCAGCCCATGGCAGCTCAGCGAGCTCCCCGCATCCGCCGCCGCACCGACGCCATTGTCGCGCACGGTCAGCATCGCCTGGTCGCCATCGTCGTCCAGGATCACCTCGACCTCGCTGGCCTGCGCATGGGCGGCCACGTTGCGCAGGCCCTCCTCGGCGGCGCGCAGCAGGGCCACGCCCTGGGCACGCGAGTATTCCGGTTCTTCGTCCGGCAGGCTGGCGCGCGCCTTGATGCCGTGCTCCTGGCCCCATTCCACGACCAGCTCGGCGATCGCGGCCTTCGGGCCCAGGAATTCGAGCTTGTCGTTCCACAGCGCCAGCTGCATCTTGCGGTTGGTTTCGATGATGTTGTTCAGCAGCTGCTTCATCTGCGCGGCGCGGTCGCGCTGCGGCTGCTCCTTCAGATGCGAGGACAGCAGGCCCAGGTGCATGGTCAGCGCCGTCATCGACGAGCCCAGGCTGTCGTGCAGGCGCCGCGCCAGCAGGCGCCGCTCCTCGTCCCAGCAGGTGGTGAGGTGGCCGAGCAGTTCGGTGAGTTCCGCGACGCGCGCGGCCGGGTCGCCATCCTGATTGGGTGAAGGTGCTTGAGGTAGCGAGGCTTTCATGAAAGCAACCAAATAATGTTTCCCAAAATGATACAACAGCTTGGCTCTAGGCGGCGCGCAGGAAATGGAAATGTGTGTTTCCGTACAGTCGGCAGGACGCGCTTGGGCGAAGCTGGTGCCACTGCTACAAGCGCAGCCATCCAATCACGAGGGGGAATACCATGAGCACCAAGTCGAATGCAACTTCCGCTAACGCCGCGAAAAACGCCGCCATCCACGCTGCAAACATCAGCGGCCAGGACGCGATCGCCCTGCTGACCGCCGACCACCGCGAAGTCTCGGACATGTTCAAGCAGTTCGAGGAACTGGGCGACCGCGCCAAGGCCAGCAAGCAGAAGCTGGTCGAAAAGATCTGCAAGTCGCTGATCGCCCACACGCAGATCGAGGAAGAAATCTTCTATCCGGCCGTGCGCGAGGACGTCAAGGATGCCGACGACATGGTCGACGAGGCCGTGGTCGAGCACCAGGCCGCGAAGGACCTGATCCAGCAGCTGCAGGAAATGGACCCGGATGAAGACCTGTATGACGCCAAGGTCAAGGTGCTCGGCGAAGAAATCGAGCACCACGTCAAGGAAGAGGAAGAGGAAATGTTCAAGCAGGCCAAGAAGAGCGGCCTGGACATGAAAGCCCTGGGCCAGGAAATGGCGCAGCGCAAGCAGGAAATCCTCTCGACCCTGTAATCAGGGTTTCAATCAGGCGTTGGCCGGGCTGGCTGCCTTTGTGGCCGGTTCGGCGAGGCGCGCCAGCAAGGTCGCCAGGTCGACCGGTTTGACCAGGTGCAGGTCGAAGCCTGCGTCCAGCACGCGGCGCTGGTCTTCGGCCAGGCCGTAGCCGGTCAGGGCGATCAGGCGGATGTCGGCGGTGCCTGGATGCTGGCGCAGCCGGCGTACGACTTCGTAGCCGTCGATGCCGGGCAGGCCGATGTCGACCAAGGCCACCGCGGGCAGCTCGGCGGTGGCCAGCTTCACGCCCTCCAGGCCATCGCGCGCCTGGATCACCGGATACCCATAGGAAGCCAGCATGGTCGCCATCATCTCGCGGCCATCGTCATTGTCTTCGATCAGCAGCACGGTCGGTTTGGCGGACGCAGTAACGGCGCCGTCCGGCGTTTCCTGCGCCACGGCCGGCTCGGTACGCGGCAGGCGGATCTCGAAAGTCGAACCGCCGCCGCTGCCGGCGCTGGTGGCGCTGACGCTGCCACCGTGCAGCTCGACCAGGCGCCGCACCAGCGACAGGCCGATGCCCAGGCCGCCCTGCGAGCGGTCGATCGAGATCGAACCCTGCACGAAGACGTCGAACACGTGCGGCAATAGCTCGGACGAAATGCCGACGCCGGAATCGCGCACGGTCAGCACCACTTCCTCGGCGACGGTGTCGACGGCGATCTCGATGTCGCCGCCGCTGGGGGTGTATTTCAGCGCGTTGTCGATCAGGTTGGTGGCGATCTGCTCCAGACGGGTCGGGTCGCCGTCGACCCAACCGGCGTTCATCCGGCTGCTCAGCTGGTAGCCGGCGGTGCGCCCGGTGGCGCGGAAGGTGTCCAGGCAGCTCGACACCAGCGGCCCGATATCGATGCGTTTTTTCGACAGCAGGATCTTGCCCGACATCGCACGCGACAGGTCGAGCAGGTCGTCGACGATGCGCGACAGGTGCTGGGTCTGGCGCTGGATGATCAGGCGCGCGCGCCCGACCGACTCGGCGCCGGCGCCCGGCATGCCGAGCAGGGAAGAGGCGCTGCTGATGGCCGACAGCGGATTGCGCAGCTCATGGCCCAGCATTGCCAGGAATTCGTCCTTGGCGCTGCTCTTGCGCTCGGCCGCGCGCCGCTCTTCCATTTCGCGCACGAGGCGCTTGTTGGTGGCGGTCAGCTCGGTGGTGCGCTGGGACAGCTTTTCCGCCTGGCGCTTGAGCTGCTCGTTCTTGGTGGCGAGCGCCACGAACACCTGCACCTTGGCGCGCAGCACCTGCGGGATGACCGGGGTGAACAGGAAGTCGGCGGCGCCGCGCTGGTAGGCCTTCAGGCGGTCGATCTCATCGGCCAGGAAGGCCGTCACGAAAATGATCGGGATGTCCGCCGAGCGCGGGCGCTGGTGGATCGCCTCCGCGGTCTCGAAGCCGTCCATGCCCGGCATGTTCACGTCCAGCAGGATGACGGCGAAATCGTGGCGCAGCACCTGGCGCAGCGCGTCCTGCCCCGAACGGGCCGACAAAACGTCGTAATTGCTTTCCTCGGCCCACTGATCGAGCAGGCTGGTGAGCGCCAGCAGGCTGGCGGCATCGTCGTTGACGACGAGGATTTTCGGTTTATCGGTGTTCGGCACGGCTCTTACCAGAGGGGTCAATACATTGTATTCACAAACTTTGCAAAGGATAGCAGAGCGTGTTCCATTGCAAAATAATTCTAGAAAAAGTGTTGCAATTAATCATGATAACACGGGCGAATAAAGACGAAAAAACCAATCGTGCGTCCCTGATTCATGGTTCGGTGCCGCACATACGAGGCGCAAGAGGGTATGAGATAGTGAAGAAGACGGGCGCCAACTTGAAAGGACAGACATGAATATTCAAATCATCGTAAATGATACCCATCATGATAAATGCTTCCGCGAACTGGTCGACCAGCCGGTCACGGCGCTTCGCGGCATGACCGAGCAGCAGGCCAACGCCCTGCGCGATGCATTCGGCATCAATACCATCGGCGAACTGGCTGAACTCAAGGCCGTCAAATGGGCCCGTGCCATCCGCACCATGGCCTTCGCCGAAGCCGAGCCGAGCGGCAATGTGGCCAAGGAGGCCCTGATCGACGACGCCGTCGAGATGACCTTCCCGGCCAGCGACCCGGTGTCCATCCAATCCAGCATCACCCGCATCGAAGTGCCGCCGGAGAAGGTCGACGCCAGTTCGGACCACCAGGGAGCTGCCGCCATCGAGGCGAGCAACCAGCAAGCCATCGGTTCCAATGCACTGGGACCGGGCGGGGACAAGACGGCCGGCGCGGCCTGATTGTTCATTTGTTGAATGAAGCGGGCGCAGCTGGTGACGGCTGCGCCTGTTTTTTTATTCCCTCCAAGTTCTGCTCGAACAAACGATACGCATGCAAACTTGGGTCCCCGCCTGCGCGGGGACGACGTTGACGGGTTCGCGGTTATTTTCGAGCGTTTGCCGTGCTCGGGAGGTACTCAGCGATGCTGCGCCAATTCAGGCGCCGCCGACGGCGTCACCGCCGGCACTTGCGGCTTCACGGCCTGGGCCGCCTGGCGCGCGGCGCTGCCGTTGGCGCAGAAGCGGTTCTTGCCGCCGCGCTTGGCTTCGTAGAGGGCGTAGTCGGCGATGCTGATCAGGTCGGTGACATTCTCGGCGTCGTCCGGGTACATGCTGATGCCGATACTGGTCGACAGCTGCAGGGTCAGGTCGTTGATGAAGAAGGGTTCGGACAGGGCTTCGACCAGCTTGGCGGCCGGCCCCTGGGCGTCGGCCAGGCAATGGATGTCGCCGAGCAGGACGATGAATTCGTCGCCGCCCAGGCGGGCCACCGTGTCTTCCTTGCGCGAGTTCGACAGCAGGCGCTGCGACACCATTTTCAGGATCTCGTCGCCGTAGGCGTGGCCATAGGTGTCGTTGATCGCCTTGAAGCCGTCAAGGTCCAGGTACATCACCGCCGCCTTGTGGTGGTTGCGGTTGGCGTGCTGGAGGGCGGTTTCGATACGGTCTTCGAGCAGGCGGCGGTTCGGCAGGCCAGTGAGGGCGTCGTGCAGCGCCAGTTCCTGCTGGGCACGGCTGTACTGGGCCAGCTCCTTGTAGAGCAGGCGCACTTCAAGCATGTTGTGGATGCGCTTGTGCACTTCGAGCAAATCGAAAGGCTTGCTGATGAAGTCGCGGGCGCCGGCTTCGAGGGCCGCGATCTTGAAGCTGGGCTGGGCGGTCAGCGCCAATACCGGCAGATAACCGCCTTGTTCAATTTCTTTCAGACCCTTCATCACCTGGAAACCATTCAAACCAGGCATCTGCAGGTCAAGGAGGATCAGATCGTAGTTGTGTTCGCGATGCAATGGGCATACCTGCTCCGGCAGCATCGTGGAGCTGACATCGGTGTAGCCTTCCTCCTTCAATATCTCTTCCATCAGTTCGATATTGTCGGGCGAATCGTCTACGACCAGAATCTTTGCGTTCAGGATGTCTTGGCGGCTTGGCATGCGTAATCTCGTCAAATCAAGGCTGACGGCCCGGACAACACTACTCCGAACCCACCTCTAGTGCAACTTTTTCTAGTCTAGCAAAGGCTGCAGAATTTCTTGTAGGACAGCGCCGCGTGCGTGGGTAGGAACAACAACCGCACATTAGCGGAGGCCATTTTGCCCTATGGCAGGGGCTGCAACACGGTGCACCAAGGGCGCCGTCGGCCCCACTACCGAGGCCACGGTGGCGATCAATTCGCTCGGTTCGACGGGTTTCGAGATGTGCGCGGAAAAACCCGCTTCGAGGGCGCGCAGCCGGTCTTCCGAGCGGGCAAACGCGGTCAGCGCAATGGCGGGGACCTGGCCGCCTTGCTCCCTGGGCAGGTGGCGCACCCAGTCGAGCAGCTCGAAACCGTCGACCTCGGGCATGCCGAGATCGCTGATCAGGAGGTTTGGCGCCGATTCCTTGAAACGCGCGAAGGCTTCGCGCGCGCTGGCGGCGATATACACGGTGGCGCCGCAATCGGTCAGGATGCGATTGATCAGCTCGCGGTTGTCGCGGTCGTCGTCGACCACCAGCGCATCCACCCCGTTGAGGTTGCGCACCGTCATGTCCGGCGTGTTCGGGTTCGGGTTCGGCAGGATCATGGCCGCGCGCGCAGAACGGGCCGGCGCCGGCTGCTGTTTGGCCAGCGGCAATTCAATGGTGAAGCTGGCGCCGCGGCCTTCGCCAGCGCTTTCCGCGCGCACCGTGCCGCCATGCTGCTCGATCAGCTGCTTGACGATGGACAGGCCCAGGCCCAGGCCGCCGTGGCGGCGCGTCATCGAGGCGTCGGCCTGGCGGAAGCGCTCGAACACGTGGGTGATGAACTCGGGCTTGATGCCGGCGCCGTTGTCGCGCACGGTGATGACCACGTTGGCGTCGTTGCGCGTCAGCAGCACTTCGACCAGGCCGTCGCGCGGCGTGAACTTGATGGCGTTCGACAGCAGGTTCCACACCACCTGCTGCAGGCGCGCCGGATCGCCGGCGATCATGCCGGGATCGGCGGCGAAATGCTTCTCGATGCGGATGTTCTTGGCGTCGGCCGCCGGGCGCACGGTCTCGACGGCGGCGTCGATGAAGCCGGTCGGTCCCACCACCTGCATGTCGAGCAGCACCTTGCCTGAGGTGATGCGGCTCATGTCCAGCAGGTCTTCGATCAACTGGGCCTGGGCGCGGGCGTTGCGCTCGATCGTCTGCAGGCCCTTGGCCAGGTCGTTCTGGTCGCGGCCGCCGCGGCGCAGCACCTGAGCCCAGCCGAGAATCGCGGACAAGGGGGTGCGCAGCTCGTGCGACAGGGTGGCCAGGAACTCGTCCTTCATCTGGCTGGTGCGCTCGGCGTCCAGGCGCGCCAGCCTTTCGTTTTCGAGCAGCACCTTGCGCTCCTCGGCGGCGCGCTGGGCCGCTTCGTACAGGCGTGCATTGTCGATCGCGACCGCGGCCTGGGCGGCGATGCCGCGCACGATGCGCTCGGTTCGCTCGGTGAACACGCCCGGCTCCGGGTGGCCGAAGAACATGGTGCCCAGCACCTCGCCCGAGTGCGCGATCACCGGCACCGCCAGGTAGCTGCGCACTGGCGGGTGGCCGGCGGGCGTGCCGGCGCGCACGCCGAACAGCGAGTGGCCCGCAAAGCGCGGATCCTGGGCAATGTCGTCGGCACGCAGGACGTCCTGCAGCGCCTGCCCCGGCGCCGCCACGCCCGGCCCGAACAGGGCGTTCGGCCCGGTCTCGCCGAAGGGTTCGAATTCGGCGGTGCTGGCGCCGGACACGGTGTACAACGAAAACATCTTGCCGTCCGCGCCATCGCGTCCGTGATACAGGAAAGCGCCATGGCGCGCGCCGGCGATGCCGGTGGCGGCGTCGGTGGCGGCCTGCAGCAGCGAATGCAGTTCACGCGTGGAGGCCAGGGCGCTGCCGGTGCTGTTCAGCAGTTCCAGCACGTGCGACTCGTCGCGCAGCGCCTGCTCGGCGCGCTTGACCTCGTCGACGTCGGTATTCGTGCCGAACCAGCGCACCACCCGCCCGTGGCGGTCGCGCACCGGGTTCACGCGGGTCAGGAACCAGCGGTACTTGCCGTCCGCGCCGCGGATCGGGTATTCCATTTCGAAGGGGTCGCCGCTGCGTACGCTGGCCTGCCAGCGTTCCAGCACCAGCGGCAGCACGGTCGGCTCGCAGGTCGATTGCCAGCCCCAGCCGACCACCTGGTCGGGCGTGGTGCCGGTGTAGTCGAACCAGCGCTCGTTGAACCAGACGATGGCGCCGTCGGCCTGGGCCATCCAGGCCAGCTGCGGGATCGTGTTGGCCAGCGCGCGCAGCACTTCCTCGCTCTGGCGCAGGGTATCCTCGGCGCTCTTGCGGGCGCTGATGTCCTGCACCACGCCGGTCATGCCCAGCACGCCGCCGCGGCGGTTCGGTTCGGCATAGTCCGCGCGTCCGACCAGGGTCACCCAGCGGGTTTCGCCGCCGTCGCCCAGCAGGCGGCATTCGAGTTCGACTTCGCTCTGGCCGGCAAAGGCCTGCAACACCGCGCGCCGCACGGCTTCGCGGTCGTTGGGGTCGAGCCGGGCGCGCAGCTCGGTCCAGGCCAGCGGGGTCTCGGCAGGCAGGCCGAAGATCGCGGCGGCGCGTTCGCCCAGCACCAGGCGGTCGCTGGCGGCATCCCAGCGCCAGTCGCCCAGGCCGCCGGCGGCCAGCGCCACCTGCAGGCGGCTGTTGCCGAGCAGGAGGGCCTGCTGGTCGGCCTTGCGGCGGTCGATGTCCTGGAAGTACAGGGTCAGGCCCTCGGCCGAGGGCAGGGCGCGCACCTCGAACCAGTGGCGCAGCGCCGGATAGAAGAATTCCTGGATCGCCGATGCATGGCGCTCCATGGCATTGCGATAGATGGTTTCGAGCGCGCTGCCGCGCAGTTCCGGGAAGGCGTCCCACAGGTCGCGGCCGATCAGGTCGCTGCGTACCTTCTGCAGCGGCGACAGCATCTCGAGCGCGCGCCCGTTGATGTAGGTGATACGCCATTCCTGGTCGACGGCGCAGAAACCGTCGGTCAGGCTCTCGAGCATGTTTTCCATGCGCTCGTTGGCGCGGCGCAGCGCTTCCCTGGCCTGGCTCAGCTCGTCGCTCATCGCCGCTCCTGTGCCGTCGCGCCGCCGGGCCAGGCTGGCGCGGAGGGTCGGGGGGTGCTGCAGGTAGGAGCGGTTTGAATCATGTTTCGTGGCTGTGGTCGTGCGCAAGGGCCTGCCGCGCGGGAGGCGCGGACGGTCCCGCCCTGCGTACTTGGCAAGCCGTACATGGATTCTAGCCCAGCGCAGCCGGTTTGATACACACCGTTGCCCGCTTCAGCCGCGCGCCAGCTTCTGGCCGGCCACCTTGTCGAGTGCCGCCTGCAGCTGGTCGAGTTCGTAGGGCTTTTGCAGCGACAGGTAGGGGAATTCGACGTGGCGCAGCAGCGTATCGCCGTAGCCGGAGGCGAAGATCACCTGCATGGCCGGGGCCTCGCCCACCGCCTTGCGCGCCAGTTCGACGCCCGACATGCCGGGCAGGCTGACGTCGGTGAACAGCACGTCGTAGGGGCCGGCGGCCAGGCGGCTCAGCGCGTCGTCCGGGTGGCCGACGCCATCGGCGTGGTGGCCGAAGGCGCGCAGCATCTCGCAGACCAGGTATTGGGAGTCGACATTGTCCTCGACCACCAGGATGCGCAGCGGACCGGCCGCCGCTTCCTCGGCCGATCCGGCGGCGCCGGTGGCCGGGGCCAGCACGCACAGCACGCCGGCGACGCTGCCGTCGGCCGCGCGCAGCGGCGTGAAGTGCAGGTTCTGCGTGAGCTCCGTTCCGCCGGCGGCGCCGGCAAAGCCGAAGCTGCGCGCCGCGGCGATGCCGGCTTCCCCATTCCAGGCGCGCTCGAGTTCCTGAGCCGCCACGGCGAGCGGCGGCGGCAGCACCGGCGGGACATTACCGCCCGGGAGCTTGCCGTAGCCGGGACCGGCCAGCACGGCGTAGGGCTCGTTGAAGACCACTGTCATGTCGCGGCCCCACACCAGCAGCGCCGGTAGCGGCAGGTTGAACAGCAGGTCGGCCGCCATGCGCAAGGGCCATGGCCATTCTCCGGGATCGCCGAGCCGGGTGGCAGACCAGTCGTAGGTGCTGGAGGAGCGGGCGGGTTGTCCGGGTTGGGTCATGGCAGGATGTGCATTGTTATCTAAACGAAAAGAACGAAATCCTACACCAAATCCGCAAGCGGGGGCGGCGCGCACGCGGGCAAAAAAAAAGCCCGCTAAGGAAGCGGGCTGAATCTATCCTTGGAGGAGAATAGAGGAGACATGAGCATCATGCTGCATCGCAAAAAAGAAATCCAATTGATATTCGTAATGACAGTTATTAATGGTTTAAATGGCACAGCAGAGGCCGCTTGAGTGTGCTTCTCCCCGCGCACGCTTGGTGCACTCGGGAAAATGCTCTACGATAGCAAGATGATGAAGAGTTACTCGCAGTCTTTTGCATTCTCCGGAGCGCCGTATGTACAAGTGGCGCTGCGCATCCGGGAGCCGGCCGAGTCGCGTCCCGCCGCGTTGCGGACCGCCACGTTAACCGAAGTCCTCGTTTCCTGACCCGGCCGATGCACCGTCCAATGCGCTCTTCACGGAACCGCGGCATGCGCCGCAAGCTGGCCGGCTGGGCGCTGTTGTGCGCCGCTGCGCTATGCGGCGCGCCTGGCCTGGTGCCGCCGGCGCACGCCGAGAACGCGGCCACCAGCCCGGCCCTCGAGCGGCGCGTGAAGGCGGCCTTCCTGTATAAATTCCTCGGTTATGCCGAATTTCCCACCGGCGCCTTTGCCGACGCCGCCAGCCCGGTCACCATCGGCGTGGTCGGCGCCGACGACCTGGCCGCCGAACTGGCGCGCATCGTCAGCGGGCGCACCGTGAACAACCGGGCCATCGTGGTGCGCGTGCTGCGCGAATCCGAGCTGGGCGCGCCGGTGCATCTGTTGTTCATCGGCGGGTTCGACGCCGGCCGGGTCGGGCGCATGGTGCGCGCGGCGGGCAACGCGCTGCTGGTCGTGACCGAATGCGACGGCGGCCTGCAGCAGGGCAGCGCCATCAATTTCCGTATCGTCGACGAACGCGTGCGCTTCGACGTCGCGCTGGACGCGGCGGAACGCAATGGCATCAAGCTGAGTTCGCGCCTGTTGACGGTGGCGAACCGGGTGCAGAAAGGAGCGCTGCAATGACAGGCGCGATCGCCAAGGTGCGCGACAGCTCCGTGCGCCGCAAACTCATCCTGATGGCGGTGTCGACCACGCTGGCGGCCCTGGTCGCGGCCTCGGTGGCGATGCTGCTGGTCGACCTGCGCGCTTTCCAGCGCTACTGGACCGACGACCTGATGACCCAGGCCGACATCATGGCGCGCGTGACCGCGCCGGCGCTGGCCTTCAACGATGAAGAGACGGCGCGCCAGAACCTGGCGGTGCTGCGGGTGCGTCCGCAGATCCTCGCGGCCGCCATCTATACCAGCAACGGCACGCGCTTCGCCGGCTACGTGGCGCCGGGCACGGCGGGCAGCGCCACCCAGCTGCCGCCGCGTCCGCAGGCTTCCGGCTACCGCATCGAGGGCAGCGAGATCGTCGTATTCCGCAACATCGTCGAGAACGGCGACATGGTCGGCACCGTCTACCTGCGCGCGCGCTACGGCCTGTTCGACCGCCTGCTCAGCTATGGCGCCATCCTCGGCGCGGTGATGCTGGGCGCGCTGGCGATCGCCTGGCTGGTGGCCTCGCGCCTGCAGGAAGCGATCACGCGGCCGCTCGGATCGGTAACAAGCGTCGCCCGCCAGGTGATGCAGCGGCGCGACTACGGCCTGCGCGTGCCGGGCAAGGAGAGCGGCGAGATCGGCGTGCTGATCGACGCCTTCAACGAGATGCTGGCCGAGATCGGGCGCCGTTCGGACGCGCTGCAGGAAGCCAACGCCACGCTGGAACACGAGATGCAGGTGCGCCAGCGTGCGGAACAGGCGCTGATCCTGGCCGACCGCCGCAAGGACGAATTCCTGGCGACCCTGGCGCACGAATTGCGCAATCCGCTGGCGCCGATCCGCACCGGCCTCGACATCCTGCGCCTGCGCAGCGGCGACGCCCAGGCCACCCAGCGCGCCACCGACATCATGGAACGCCAGCTGCGCCAGATGGTGCGCCTGGTGGACGACCTGCTGGACGTCTCGCGCATCAATACCGGGAAGTTCACGATCAAGTCCGGCCGCGTCGAGCTGAAGGCCGTGGTCAACGATGCGCTGGAGGTGGTCCGTCCCTACATCGACCTGCACGGCCACGAACTGCAGATCGACCTGCCGGACCGCCCCGTGTTCCTGAACGGCGACGCCACCCGCCTGGCGCAGATCCTGTCCAACCTGCTGAACAACGCCGCCAAGTACACCAACCGCGGCGGCCGCGTGAGCCTGAAGGCGACGGTCGAGGACCGGACCCTGGTCGTGGTGGTTGCCGATACCGGCATCGGCCTCGCGCCGGACATGCTCGACACCGTGTTCGAAATGTTCGTGCAGGTCGATTCGACGCTGGAACGCTCGACTGCCGGCCTGGGCGTCGGCCTGTCGCTGGCGCGCAAGCTGGTGGAACTGCACAACGGCAGCATCGAGGCGCACAGCGCCGGCCTGGGCCACGGCAGCCAGTTCGTGGTACGCCTGCCCATCGTGGTCGATCCGGAACTGCCGGCGAAACCGACCCCGGCATCCTTCATCAGCGCCGAGACCTACCGCATCCTGCTGGCGGACGACAACGTCGACTTCGTCAACAGCATCGGCGCGCTGCTGACGGCGATGGGCCACAGCGTGGTCATCACCCACACCGGCCCGGACGCGCTGGCTGCCGCCAAGCGCTTTTGTCCGGACTACGCCTTCCTCGACATCGGCCTGCCGCAGATGTCCGGCTACGACCTGGCGCGCGGGATCCGCAACCTGTCCTGCGGCGCGATGACGGTGATGATCGCCGTGACCGGCTGGGGCCAGGAAAAGGACCGCCAGCTGGCCTTCGAGGCGGGTTTCGACCACCACATGGTCAAGCCGGTCCGCTTCGAGCAGATCGAGGAAATCCTTGGCAACCGCAGCCTGATCAAGAAACTGCGCACATGAACAAAGCGGACATAAAAAAAGCGGAAGCGCTTTCGCGCCTCCGCTCCAATGCCGTGTAGACGGACGCTGGAACTTAAGCAGTAGCCTGGTTGGCAGCCTGCTTGCGGCGGCGAGCCAGGAAGCCCAGGACGCCCAGGCCAGCCAGCATCATGCCGTAGGTTTCAGGTTCCGGAACCGGCGCCAGCATCACGGCGCCGCCGAACGAGGCCGAGGTATCCGACACGAGGTTACCGCTCACCAGGACGTAGTAGTCGCCGGCAGCCAGGTTGTCGCTGGACAGGGTCCAGACATCCATTTCACCGGAGTGCAGCGAGGTGCCGTTGGTGACCAGGGTGTCTGCACCCGTATCGCCAGTGCCGGTCCCGCCACCCACGCGGTACAGCGACAGGCCGCTGAAATCGAGGCCGGTGTCTGCAGTGCGGCTGATCGACGAAACGATGGCATCGAAGTTCATGCTGGTGGTGCCGGTCACCGAGAAGGTGAAGTGATCGGCAAAGGTGGCGCCATTGTTGTTCATGGCGAAGGTGTCACCGAAGAAGCCGCTACCGTTGGTCAGGTCCAGGACCTGCGGGGTGGTGCCAATGGTGGTGGCAGGCGGAGTCGTCTGGGCCATGACGGCCGAAGAACCGAACGTTGCGGTAGCAAACACGATACCAGCGATCAAAGATTTATTCATTTCTTACCTCGCAAAGAAACAGCCGCGTCCTGCAGCTTGGTTTTTCAAGAATCGGGGAACTTCATCGTAGCAAAACGTCGGTAAAGCGCGTGAAAAACGCTTTATGTGTGCGCTTCTGCGAAGAAAAATGCATCTGCTCAATATTTTCCAGCAGGACTCGGCTTCTACCCGATTCTCATAGAGGAGACGGGTCAAATTGCATTAACGAGTAGAAAAACTTATCAGGGTTGCCAAGTATTTGTAGGATCGGTCCTACCCGGAGACGCGAGAATCTCCTCGGTAGAGTTCATTTCCGTTGGCGAACTTTTATTGAACGCTCGGCAAATAGCTTGCCGACTGGGACTGCTCGTATGCCTGAGCGTATGGAAGAGTCAAATAAAAACGGCTCAGATATCGCTATCTGAGCCGTTCTTTTTGAAAAAGTTGGTGCGGCTGGCAGGAATCGAACCCACGACCCCTTGGTTCGTAGCCAAGTACTCTATCCAGCTGAGCTACAGCCGCCCGAGGCCGTATTATAGCGAAGTTTTGCCAATTGGCAAAGTAGGCAAATAAGGCAAACATCGTGGAAAAGAGGGCGGTCAGATTTGGCTGACAGTATGGCCGGGAAGACGCGGGGATATCGCGTGCAGAAAAGAAAAATGGCCCAGAAATTTCTTTCTGAGCCATTCGTCCTGAAAAAGTTGGTGCGGCTGGCAGGAATCGAACCCACGACCCCTTGGTTCGTAGCCAAGTACTCTATCCAGCTGAGCTACAGCCGCCCGAGGCACGCATTATAACAGCGGGTTGGCGATTGGCCAAGTCCTCGCTACTTCAAAGACCAGAACCATACTTCCCTGGAGGTCCAATCGCATCCGGTGGCCGTGCCGTACTAAAAAACGAAACGATTCCCTTGCGCGTCCTGATCGCTTGCTCGGCCGCCTGTCCACTCTTGAATTTTTCGGGAACACCGAGGTGACGGACTAACCAGTTGCTCAGGCGCCGCTGGCCGGTTTCGATCATGCGGCCGCGATATTTGCCGGCCTTGATCGGGTAAGTGCCTGGATTCGGAAAACCGGCGCCGGAATTGGGTGCTCGCAAGCCACAGATGTGGCCGGATCGAGAAACAAACAAAAATGGCCCAGAAAGCAGAACTTTCTGAGCCATCTCTGATGCATAAGTGGTGCGGCTGGCAGGAATCGAACCCACGACCCCTTGGTTCGTAGCCAAGTACTCTATCCAGCTGAGCTACAGCCGCCCGAGGCACGCATTATAGCGGGCCTTCCAACTTTGGTAAAGTGCCTACTGCGCAGGGCAAGAATGGAAGGGCGAGCTACAAAGAAAAATGGCCTGGAAAGCAGAACTTTCCAGGCCATCTCTCAGGTATAAGTTGGTGCGGCTGGCAGGAATCGAACCCACGACCCCTTGGTTCGTAGCCAAGTACTCTATCCAGCTGAGCTACAGCCGCCCAAGACGCTATTATAGCAGCGACATCCCGGAGGGGGAAGAGTTAATTTTTTTCAACAGGACAAGGGCTTCTGGTAGATTGAAGGCTGTCTCCGGAAAACCGTCTATGTTCCGCTTTCTCTTCGCCGCCGCAGCCACCGTCCTGATCTCGTTCGCCAGTCTGCCGGCCCAGGCCGGCGCGCCGCGGAGCCTGCGCTTCGAGCACCTGAGCCTGGAGCAGGGCCTGTCGCAGGAAACTGTGAAGACCATCCTGCAGGACCGGGCCGGCTTCATGTGGTTCGGTACCCAAAGCGGACTGAACCGCTACGACGGCTACCGCATCCGCGCCTTCCGCAGCGATCCGGCCGATCCCTCCAGCCTGCCCGACAACTATGTCCTGGCTTCGTACGAAGACGGAGAAGGGCGGCTGTGGTTCGGCACCCGTGGCGGCCTGGTCCGCTTCGACGACGCGCGCCAGAAGTTCGTGCGCTATCCCTTCGTCTCCGGCAGCGAACCAGTGGCGCGCAACCGCGCCGTGACCGCCATCGTCGGCGACGGGACCGGCGGACTATGGATCGGCACCGGCGAGGGCCTGGTCCACCTCGACTCCGTCAGCGGACGCTTCCGCGTATTCCGCCATAACGGCAACGACGCCGGCAGCCTGCGCGACGACCGCGTCAGCGCGCTGGCGCTGGATGGGCGCGGCGGGCTGTGGGTCGGCACCGGCGTCGGCATCGACCACCTGCCGGCCGGCGCCACCAGCTTCGACCACTACGATATCGACCCACACGGCGGCGCCAAGCGCAACACGGTGCTGTCGCTGTCGATGTCGCAGAACGGGACGCTGTGGGTCGGCACCGCCGCCGGCCTCGATGCCTGGCGCACCGGCGAGGGCCAGCCGCAGCGCCGTCACATCGGCGCCGAGGAAGGCATCGGCGAGACCGGCATCCTGACCCTCTACCACGACGCCGGCAACAACCTGTGGGTCGGCACCGACCTCGACGGCCTGAAATGGCTGGATCCCGCCAGCCAGCGCTTCGTCGGCTATACCAATGTGCCGCTCGACCGTCACAGCCTGTCGGACAACCAGGTCAGCGCGGTCCGCGTCGACCGCACCGGCACGCTCTGGGTCGGCACCCTGTTCAGCGGCGTCAACCGCGCCGACCTCGCCAGCGGCGGCTTCGGCAGTTTCACCCTGCTGCCAGGGGAGGCGGGCGACCGCACCGCCACCCTGAGCCGCAAGATCCGCACGATCGCGGCCGGCGCCGACGGCCGCCTGTGGCTGGGCACGACCGGCTCAGGGCTGCTTCACCTGGAGCCGATCAGTGGCCGCGCCGAGCGCATTCGCCACGATCCCGCGCGTAAAGGCAGCCTGCCGGACGACACCATCACCGCCGTGCTGCCCGGGCGCGGGCGCCTGTGGGTCGGCTCGGCCACCGGGCTGTCCTGGCGCGACGCGTCCAGCGGCCTGTTCATGGCGGTGCCGCTGGGGAAGGACTCAGCGTCGAACTACGTCCAGGACCTGCTGCTCGACCGCGCCGGCAACCTGTGGGTGGCGACGCGCGGCGGCCTGTTCCTGCTCGACCCGGATGGCCGCACCTTGAGCGCCTGGCGCCACGACCCGCTCGACCCCAGGAGCCTGGGCGAGAACTACGGCTTCGCGCTGCTCGAGGACCGCGCCGGGAATATCTGGCTCGGCACCGACAACGGCCTGGACCGCCTCGACCGCGCCAGCGGCACCTTCACGCATTTCCGCCACAACGACAAGGACCCGGCCACGCTGCGCCACAACCGCGTCTATTATCTGTACGAGTCGAGCCGCGGCGAGATCTGGGTCGGCACCGCCGCCGGCCTGCACCGGATGGAGCGCGACGCAGGCGGCGCCACCATGTTCCGCTATTTCCCGGTGACGAACACGCACGAGCCGGTGCCGATCGGCGGCATCCTCGAAGACAGCCGCGGCGAACTCTGGGTCAGCACCACCGTGGGCCTGACCCGTATCGACCCGGCCACCGGCGAATTCAAGAGCTACAGCGCGAAGGACGGCCTGCTGGACGGTACGTATTTCGTCGGCTCGGCCGCGAAGGGCGCCGACGGCGAGCTGCACTTCGGCGGCGCCAACGGCATGACCTCCTTCATGCCGGACGCGGTGCGCGACAATCCCTATCCCGCGCAGCCGGTCATCACCGACTTCCTGGTGCAGAACCGTTCGCGCCTGCCGCACGGCCCGGGCGTGTCGAACCGGGTCGAGCTGCCTTACCGCGATTCCGTGTTCACGCTGGAGTTCGCGGCCCTGCACTTCGCCGACCCGCAAAGCAACCGCTTCGCCTACCGCCTGCAGGGCTTCGACCGCGACTGGACCGAAACCGACGCCAGCAAGCGCTTCGCTACTTATACCAACCTGGACCCGGGTCATTACGTGTTCGAGGTCCGCGCCGCCAACAAGGACGGGCTGTGGAGCGACACCCCGGCACGCCTCGCCATCGACATCGCGCCGCCGTTCTGGATGACCTGGTGGTTCCGCCTGCTGGGCGCGCTGGCCGTCATCGGCGCCGGCGTCGCCGTCTACCGCCTGCGCATTCGCGTGCTGGTGCAGCAGACCGAAAGGCTGGAGCGCACCGTCGGCGCCCGCACCGCCGAACTGGTCCTGCAGAAGGAAGCTGCCGAGCAGCAGAAGGAAGCCGCGCTGCAGGCGCGCCGCAACATCGCGCTGCTGTCCGACATCGGCCGCGAACTCACGTCCAACCTGGACAGCGAAGCGATCATGAAAAACGTCTACGGCCAGGTGCGCCAGCTGATGGACGTGAACGTGTTCGCGATCGGCGTGCTGCGCGGCGACCGCCTGGACTGCCCCTTCGTGATCGAAGACGGCAAGCGCGTCGACGGCGCCGAGCAGTGCGGTGCCCGCGTGATGGCGATGGCGCACCGCTGCGCCGAGAACGGCGAGGAGATCCTGGTCGACGATTTCGAGCGTGACGCGTCACGCTGGGTCGGCGACCTGAAGGACGAAGCAGGCGCGCGCCCGCCGGCCTCGCTGATCCTGGTGCCGGTGCTGCTCGGCGCCCGCGCGCTGGGCGTGCTGTGCGTGCAGAGCCGCGAGCACCATGCCTACCAGCACCTGCAGCTGGACATGCTTAGCACCCTGGCCGCCTACGTCGGCGTGGCGCTGGACAACGCCGACGCCTACCGCCAGCTGAAGGACACCCAGGCCCAGCTCGCGGCCCACGAGCGCCTGGCCTCGCTCGGCTCGCTGGTGGCCGGCGTCGCCCACGAACTGAATACGCCGATCGGCAACAGCCTGCTGATGGCCAGCACCCTGCAGGAAAAGACCGAGCAGCTGGCGGCGCGTTTCACTTCGGCCAACCTGAAAAAGTCGGACCTTGAGGGGTGGATCGGGGCGGCGGGCGAAGCCAGCGCGCTGATCCAGCGTAGCCTGCATGCGGCGGCCGAGCTGGTGAACAGCTTCAAGCAGGTGTCGGTCGATCAGGCCAGCACGCAGCGCCGGCGCTTCGACCTGGCGCAGGTTTGCCAGGAGATTGCGGCGACCATCATGAACCAGGTGCGGCGCGGCGGGCATTCATTGGAGCTGCAGGTCGCGCCGGGCATTGTGATGGACAGTTATCCGGGGCCGCTGGGGCAGGTGGTGATCAACTTCGTCAATAACGCGCTGCTGCACGCTTTCGAAGGGCAGGGCGGGACGATGGTGCTGTCGGCCTCCCTGTCGGGAGCGGAGCGGGTGCGGATCGAGTTTCGGGATAACGGGCGGGGGATTCCTTCTGAACACCTGTCGCGGATTTTCGATCCTTTCTTCACGACGCGGATGGGGCAGGGTGGGAC
>NZ_CAKKMV010000014.1 GCF_918697865.1 Massilia sp. Bi118
ACTCGCTGGCAGCTTCGCTGACCATGCGCACGGCGCGCTCGATGACTTCGGGGGAATACTTCGGTTGCTTCTTCATGACTCCATTTTCTCAAACAATGGAGCCTCTACAAAACCCGGGGCGGTTCAATACGGTCCGGCAGCGGCATGCTTAACAAGTTGAGGCACCGTCTCGCTCATGCGGGAGCTCCCACGAACGTAAAGCCTAAGTGGCGGGCCTTTCGGTACGTATATGCGACGAAGCTTTCCTGCGTGATTGTCCAAAAGTCATAGTCTTTGAAAGGTATGCTGCCCATAGCTTTTCCTTGCCAAATGTACTATTGATTGTATAACAATTTCCTATTGGATACGGCAATTCCTTCCGACTACGAGAGCGCATCTCGATCGCACCAAACGGTTGACGACTAGATCTTGAGGCAGCAGCGATACGGGCAACGATCTCTATTGAGAGCACCGATGACTGATGGCCGAATTGCCGTCGCGCAAGTAGCACCCGGCGGCGAAATCATCGCACTGCATGTCTTAAAAAATCTTAAAAGTAAGCGCAGATTTATCCAAATAGGATATTTATGCGCAAAACATATCCGGTATTCATAGCACTCATTATTTTTCGTTAACACCTCTTGAACACATCCGACTGCACCCCATCTCCGTTGCTCGTTCAATAACTAGGGAGGGCATATGCAGGTAAATCTTCGTCAACTTCAAGGTCGTTTTCACAGTGGGTACGCGCTCGACAAGCACTCCAAATACAGCACGCCCATTGGAGAAAACGAGTATGGTCACATGCAGTTCGACACAGTCCGCACGGATGCGGGGGAAGCCGTATTCCAGCTCAAATACCGCGATGACCATGGGCGCGCTAAGGAGTTGGCACAGGCCGTCGTTGACTACATCTTGCCGTCCCTGCCCAAGTTTGGATTAATTGTGCCGATGCCGGCGAGCAATCAACGCCAAGTACAACCTGTGACTTTAGTAGCTAAGGAATTGGGCGCTCTTACAGGTAAACCTGTTTTCGAACTGTTGAGTAAGGCAACAGGCGGTGCGAAACTGAAAAACCTGAATACTCGTGAAGAGAAAGATCAGGCACTGGTCGGCGCTATTAGCCTTAACCGTGCCATTACGAACAACGGCAAGTGGGACGCCCTGCTCATCGATGACCTTTACCACAGCGGTGCCTCAATAGATGCGGCCTGTGACGTACTGCGAACGTATGAGAAAATAGGGAATGTATATGTAGCGACGTTGACGTGGAGGTAACAGAATGGCTACCGTTTTTATTGCGGGCTCTATCACCATCAAAAACTTGGACTTCATGGTGCAAGAGCGGCTCATGAACATCATGCACATGAAGCATGATGTTGTCGTAGGCGATGCCGATGGCGTCGATACGTCAATCCAACGCTTTCTGTTGGACGAGGAATATGAGCGTGTCACGGTGTTCTGTACCGGCGAGACACCCCGCAATAACGTCGGGAATTGGCCGGTTCACCCGGTAACTACGTATCACAAGCCGGGCTCCCGCGCTTTTTTTACGGCCAAAGATATAGCCTTGGCCGAAGCGGCTGACACCGGGTTCATGATTTGGGACGCCAAAAGTACCGGCACGCTTAGCAACGTCATTGAACTTCTGCATCGGAAGAAATACAGTTGGGTCTTTGTTAATAAAGAGAAAGCTTTTCACGCAGTCAAGCAGGCGCAAGATTTGGAAAACCTACTCTCATTGATGTCTCAACCGGCGCGGTTAAAGGCAGATACTAAGATTGGTCTAATCGAGAAGTTGGAAGCGCTGCACTCGCGCGAAATCCAAATGGCGTTACTGGATGAACGTGCACAGGCCAAAGCTGCAGAACACGACTAAAAATAGCGTTCTGCACTACATTACAAGGGCTTGCAGTTCAACACGGCACGAGCTATCGCGATCTCGTAAAGTGAGTACATGCATTCGCGCAACGAATCCCCGTTTGCACGGCAAAATGACGACCTAACATACTCGTCAGCCGGCTCATAGTCTCCCGTGTACGACAAGCTATCGTCCAATTCCGTCAAGCTTTCATTGGATCAACATGTCCAAAGCTGTCCGACTAAAATATACGCTTTTAAAATTTATAGCTTTTTATGAATCACTTGACAGCATTGGACGCTGACAGCATCCGCTCCACGTAACGTGCGATCAGGTCGATCTCCAGGTTCACCTTCGCGCCCGCATGCAGGTGCTTGAGGGTGGTGACGGCGATCGTGTGCGGGATCAGGTTGATCGAGAAGCGGCAGACCTTCGCGCCATTCGCCTCCAGGTCCTCGACGCTGTTCACGGTCAGCGAGACGCCGTTCACCACGATCGAGCCTTTATAGGCCAGGTACTTGCCCAGCTCCACGGGCGCATCGATCACCAGCTTATAGGATTCGCCGACCGGCTCGAAGCTGTGCACGATGCCCAGGCCATCGACGTGGCCCGATACCAGGTGGCCGCCCAGGCGCTCGGCCAGGGTCAGCGCCTTTTCCAGGTTCACTTCGCCCGGCTGGTCCAGGCCCGCGGTGCGGTTCAGGCTTTCGCGCGAGACGTCCACCGCGAAGGCGGTCCCGGTCTTCTCGACCACGGTCATGCAGGCGCCGTTGATGGCGATCGAGTCGCCCAGCGCGACGTCGTCCAGGCCCAGCCCGCCGGCCTCGATCTGCAGGCGCACGCCCGCGAACGAACCGCCTTCGAGCGGCTTGACCGATTGGATGCTGCCGACGGCAGCGACGATTCCAGTAAACATCCTTATCCTTTCGATTGATTAAAGCGCGCCAGGATGCGCAGGTCGGGGCCGACCTGCTGCACGCCGTGGAAGCGCAGCGCCAGCTTGTCCTGCAATTGCGCCAGCGGCGGCAGCGCGAACATGCCCTGCCCCGGCCCGATCAGGCTGGGCGCCAGGTAGACCAGCAGCTCGTCGACACAGCCTTCGCGCACCAGCGAGGCGTTCAGCTTGCCGCCCGCCTCGACATGCAGCTCGTTGATTTCGCGGCGTCCCAGTTCCAGCATCAGGTCCGGCAGGTCGACCTTGCCGGCGCTGTTCGGCAGCATGATCACCTCGTGGCCGGCCGTACGCAAGGCCGCTTCCTTTTCCGTGTTGGACTGCGCCGCCACGATCCAGCACGGCTCACCCTGCAGGATGCGGGAGCCGGTATCGATCTCGAGGCGGCTGTCGACGATCACACGGCGCGGCTGCATCGGAGTGTCGATCCCGCGTACCGTGAGTTGCGGATCGTCGGCCTTGACGGTGCCGATGCCGGTCAGGATCGCCTGTGCGCGGGCACGCCAGGCGTGGCCGTCGGCGCGCGCTTCGGGGCTGGTGATCCACTGGCTCTCGCCGCTGTCCAGCGCCGTGGCGCCGTCCAGGCTGGCGGCCGTCTTCAGACGCACCCAGGGCTTCCTGAAACGCATGCGGTTGAAGAAGCCGATATTCAGTTCACAGGCCTCATCCGCCATCAGGCCGGAGGCGACCGCAATGCCGGCCGCTTCCAGCTGGGCCAGCCCGCGCCCGGCCACCAGCGGATTCGGATCCATCATCGACGCCACCACGCGGCCCAGGCCCGCCTGGATCAGCGCGTTCGAACAGGGCGGCGTGCGGCCGTAATGGCTGCAGGGCTCCAGCGTCACGTAGGCGGTGGCGCCGCGGACATCCTTGCCGCGCGCCTGGGCGTCGCGCAGGGCCTGGACCTCGGCATGCGCCTGGCCGGCCGGCTGGGTATGGCCGGCGCCGATCACTTCGCCGTCGCGCACGATCACGCAGCCGATGCGCGGGTTCGGCGCCGTGATGTACATGCCCCTGGCCGCCCATTCCAGGGCCAGGGCCATGCCTTCGGTATCGCTCAGTATCAGCACTTTTTCATTCGCTCAAGTTCATGGCGGCGCGGCGGGACCGTCGCAGGACGCGTCGCGCGCCGGATCGCAGCTGCGGGCCCGGCCCAGCATATTGATTTTAATACGGCGGATGCCGCTGCCGTGGAACAGCGACAGCGTGCCATAGCGCGCCGCCGCCGGGTTGCTGTCGCGGCAGCTGCGCCCGGCGCCATTGTAGGCGATATAGAAAGGCGGCGCCGGGGTCGTGAAGGAAAAGCCGACCGCCATCCCCTGCGCCAGCGGGCCGTGCTCGGCCAGGATGGTGTCGCCGGGGCCGGGCTGGCGGTCGCCGTCGCGGTCGAGGAAGACGGTCCAGCCCTGGCGCCAGTCGGCGCCGCCCGTGCCCTTCGGCAGTACGGTCACGAGCTCCCCGCGCGCCAGCGCCTGCGCACGCGCCTGGCCGATGGCCGCGAACAGATCGGCTGCGGCGGCTTTCAGCTGCTGGTTGCGGATGAACTGGCGCAGGTCGGGCGCGCCGGCGGCAAGCAGGATGGCGGCAATTGCCAGCACCGCGAGAAGTTCGATCAGCGTGAAGCCGGCCCGCGGCTGCTTGACACGCGCGCGCTTCATGGCCAGCAGCGGCCCGCCCGCTCCGAGCCGTGCACGCCCAGGCTGTTGAGGGTCAGCGCGCCGCAGTCCTGGTCGCGAAAGCGCCCGTCGACCTTCGCCGTGCCGGGGATGGCGCGCACCTCCACGCAATCGGCGATGTCGCGGCCCGGGCAGGCGTGCGCCTCCAGTTCGTAGCGGCTGACGGCGGCGCTCACGCCCGACCACCAGGGAAAGCCCGCCGGCGCGGCGTCGCCGCCGTCCGCGGAAAATGCGACATAGGTGTTGTGCTGCAGGTGGTAGCGCTCCTGCTGCTGCATCGCGTCGATCAGGGCGATCTGTCCCTCGGTGCGCTTGGTGCGCGTGACGTGGCTGGTGTAGCTCGGAATGGCGACCGCGGCCAGGATGGACAGGATCGCCAGTACGACCAGCATTTCGATCAGGGTAAAGCCGCGCTTCATGTTCATGCCTTCCTCGCTTCTTCGTTCGTGTTCGCGTTCGTATGGTGGCATTGCCTACTCCAGCGCCTGGGCGTGCAACTGCGGCCAGTTGGCGATTTCGCGCCAGCCGATGCGGCCGGCCGGGAGCTGGGCCGGTGGCGTACTCGGGCTACCGGCGCCTGCCGAGCCGCCAGGGCCCGGCGGCCCCGCTCCGCTCGCGGGCGCAGGCGGCGGCTTGCGCACCACCGATTGCAGCACGACGCGTGTCGCCTCCCGGCTACCGAAGCCGATCGCCGTGATCCTGTAAAAGCTGCCGAGCGAGGCGCCGGCGCCCGGCGGCGCGATCTTCTCGATGAGGTAGGCCGGCGGACGGGCCGGCAGCAGGCCGCGGCCCGTCGCCAGGTTCGCGCCGGTGTAATGGCCATAGGGCACCAGCGCGGGGTTATCGGCGTCGGCCAGGTCCTGTAGCTGCCATGCCGGCGGCGAGGTCGCCAGGCATAGCCCGCGCGCCGAGCCGGCGCCGCCGCAGCCGTCGACGAAGCTGGCGGCGCCAGCTTCCGTAAACTGCGTGGACCGCGCGGGAGAAACCATGCCCGGTGCCGCGGCGATGTCCCGTTCGGCATCGTGCAAAGCGGCTTCGGCGGCCTCGTGTGCAATGCTGCGCTCGCGCTCGGCCCCTGCCGACGCAATCGAGGCGAAAACGGTGCTGCACACGGACACGCCGATCAGCATGGCCGCCATCATCAGCATCAGCGCGCAGACCAGGGCCGCGCCTTTTTGACGCCGTAGCCGCAGGCCGCAGCAATGCCGGAGCGCGCTCATAAGGCCCCCGCCGGCAAAGCCACCGTCATCGTGAACAGCCTGCGCTCGCGCCGCTGCAGGCTGTCCGGCAGCGCATCCTCGCGCACCACGGTCCCGTGGTCGCCCTCCGCACCGCCGGCCGCATGCAGCGGGCCGAACAGCTGGAACTCGCCATTGCCACGCGCAGGCCGGGTCGCGCGCGTGCCGTGCAGCAGCAGCCCGATACGCACGCTGACCACCCGCTTCCACCACGTATGGCGGTTCAGCTCCGGCGCCGGCAGGCCGGCATAGGCCGCGTCCAGCGTCCGGATCGCCTCGGCGTTCAGGTAGCGGTTGGCGGCGCCGTCGCGCGGGGTGTCGGTATCGAGGCCGTACAGGACCTGGAAGCTGTCCACGCCCGCTACCACCGCGTCCGCGCTCCAGTTGGCGGCGCCGCGGTACTTGCAGCGCAGTTCGGGCTCGCCGTCGCCGTTGTTCGCGACGTAGAAGATGCTCCAGCCTTCCTGGCCCGAGCCGACGGAAAAGCCGGCGCAGTTCACCACGCTGCCGTCGCCGTTTGCGCCGCCGCCGGCGCCGGGAAAGCGCACGGCCAGCACGTCGCTGCCGTTCGCCACGGCGGCCAGGGGGATGTCGATGCCGGCGCTGGTGCTGCCGAGCGAGCGCGCATCCAGCCCCGTCAGGCGGGCCGGCAGGACGTCGACGGGCGCCGACAGGTCGAGCAGCAGCGGATCGGCATGGGCGGCCTGGCGCACCGCGCGGCCGACGATGTCGAGGGCGTAGCGGCCGGCATCGTCGAGGGCTGCGGCTTCCATCTGCGCCGCGTAGGCGCCATTGGCCAGGCCCAGCAGCCGCGCGGCGGCCAGCACGACCGCCAGGCCGATGGCCATGGCCACCATCATCTCGACCAGGGTCAGGCCGGATTGCTGCAAACGCAGTCTCATGGCGCGCCCGCCCCGAGCATCAGGAACACGGCCGGCGCAGATGCGGCATCCGGCGCCGCCTGCCGGTCGCGCCAGCCCAGCTTGATGGCGACGGGTGCGCCGGGCCCACCGCTGCAGTCCCAGGCCAGCAGGCCGCTCGCATCCGGCTCCTGGGCGTCGCGGCAGACGCGGATGTGCCCTCCGGGAAAGCGGCTGCCTAGCTGGGCCGCGGTCTCGATCAGGTCGACGTTCGCCAGCTCGACCGGACCGCAGCCGGACGCGCCATAGCAGGAGGTAGAAGCAGCCGGCGGCGCGCCGGCTTCGGCATCGAACTGGAGATAGGGATTGTCGGCATCCGGCAGCGCCATCGCGGCAGGATTCGCACGCATGCGCTCGGCCAGCGAAGAGGCCAGCCGCATGCCGTCGGCCAGGCGCCCTGCCTCGCCCGCGGCGCGCACGGCCACCGCCTGCACGGCCGCGGCCCCGGCGACGCCAAGGGCGACGACGAACAGAGCCACCAGCACTTCCACCAGCGTAAAGCCGCCGGGGAAAGCGCCAGCATGTGAGCGGCCGCGCATGCCACACCTCCAGGTCTCGGTTCAGGGAGACCAGAAGGTAGCAGGCGGACTCAGGTCAGCCGTGGCGGACGCTCAAGCGTAAAGATGGAACTTCTTCAGCCAGGATTGGTTTTGGCGCCGGGACCGACTTCCGCAATCGCTTCCTGGAACTCGGCCAGGTCTTCGAAGTTCTTGTAGACGGAGGCGAAACGGATATAAGCGATCTTGTCGAGACGCTTGAGTTCCTGCATCACGAGTTCGCCGACATAGACGCTGTCGACTTCGCGGCGGCCGCTGGTGAGCAGCTTTTCCTCGATCGAGGCAATGGCGGCGTCGATCGCGCCGGCGGCGACGGGACGCTTGCGCAGGGCCAGCATCAGGCTGCCGCGCAGTTTGGAGGCTTCGAATTCGGTGCGGCTGCCGCTCTTCTTGACGATGATCGGCATCGAGAGCTCGACGCGCTCGTAGGTAGTAAAACGTTTGTCGCATTGGGCGCAGCGGCGCCGGCGGCGGATGGAATCGCCCTCCTCGGATACGCGGGTATCGAGGACCTGGGTGTCTTCATGCTGACAGAAAGGGCACTTCATCGTTGCCGGAGCCGCTGTGCTATCGAGAGATTACGAAGCGTAGACCGGGTACTTGTCGGTCAGTTGCTTCACTTCGGCCTTGACGCGCTCGATGGTCGCCGCGTCGTGCGGGTTGTCCAGCACGTCGGCGATCAGGTTGCCCACCTTGGTCGCATCTTCTTCCTTGAAACCGCGGGTGGTGAAGGCCGGGCTGCCGAGGCGGATGCCGGAGGTCACGAAAGGCTTCTGCGGGTCGTTCGGAATGCCGTTCTTGTTGCAGGTCATGTGCGCCTGGCCCAGGATCGCTTCCGCTTCCTTGCCGGTCAGGCCCTTCGAACGCAGGTCGACCAGCATCACGTGCGACTCGGTGCGGCCCGAGACGATGCGCAGGCCGCGCGCGATCAGCGCTTCGGCCAGGGCCTTGGCGTTCTTCACGACCTGCTGCTGGTATGCCTTGAATTCCGGCGACAGCGCTTCCTTGAAGGCGACGGCCTTGCCGGCGATCACGTGCATCAGCGGACCGCCCTGGATGCCAGGGAAGATCGCCGAGTTGATCTGCTTTTCGAACTCGGCTTTCATCAGGATGATGCCGCCGCGCGGGCCGCGCAGGGATTTGTGGGTGGTCGAGGTGACGAAGTCGGCGAACGGCACCGGGTTCGGGTACTCGCCCGCGGCGATCAGGCCGGCGTAGTGGGCCATGTCGACCATGAAGTAAGCGCCGATTTCCTTGGCAATTTTCGCGAAGCGCTCGAAGTCGATGCGCAGCGAGAAGGCGGAGGCGCCGGCGATGATCAGCTTCGGCTTGTGCTCGCGCGCCAGGCGTTCCATCTGCTCGTAGTCGATGTCTTCCTGCTCGGTCAGGCCGTAGGAGATGACGTTGAACCATTTACCCGACATGTTCAGCGCCATGCCGTGGGTCAGGTGGCCGCCTTCGGCCAGCGACATGCCCATGATGGTGTCGCCCGGCTTCAGCATGGCGAAGAACACGCCCTGGTTGGCCTGCGAGCCCGAGTTCGGCTGCACGTTGGCGGCTTCGGCGCCGAACAGTTGCTTGACGCGGTCGATTGCCAGCTGCTCGGCGACGTCGACGTATTCGCAACCGCCGTAGTAGCGCTTGCCAGGGTAGCCTTCGGCGTACTTGTTGGTCAGCTGGGAGCCCTGCGCCTGCATCACTGCCGGCGAGGTGTAGTTCTCGGACGCGATCAGCTCGATGTGGTCTTGCTGGCGGGTGTTTTCCTTCTGAATGGCATCCCACAGTTCCGGGTCGACGTTGGCGAGCGTGTGATCTTTTGCAAACATGAAAAAAACTCCAATCGATAAGAGAACCAGGCAACCGGCAGCGCAGGACGAAGGCGGGAGCCGTGGACACGGGCAGCCGCGATACGAACCGTACCAGTCGGAGGCTGCCCAGGCGAACGGCATACGACGTCTCACGCTCCCCGGTGGATATCCACCTTCGCCGCCGGCGGCGGTTTTCGCCAGTTACGTGAGACGTAAATGGAATTGCCGATTGTAAGGGATGACACATGGGGTAAGCAATGATCATTTCGGCTACAATCTTGCAGTTCAATCTTCACCATCCATCATCCGGGATCCCATCATGATCGTATTCATTACCGGCGCATCGGCCGGCTTCGGCGCCGCGATGGCGCGCACCTTCGTCAAGAACGGCCACCAGGTGGTGCTGGCCGCAAGGCGCAAGGAACGCCTGGAATCGCTGGCGCGCGAGCTGGGCGAATCCGCGCTGCCGGTCGCGATGGACGTCACCGACAAGGCCTCGATCGAGGAAGCGCTGTCGATGCTGCCGCAGTCCTGGCGCCAGATCGACGTCCTGATCAACAACGCAGGCCTGGCGCTGAACACCAAGCCGGCGCACGAAGTCCCGCTGGAGGACTGGAACACGATGATCGATACCAACGTCAAGGGCCTGGTCACCATGACCCACGCCGTGCTGCCTTCGATGGTCGAGCGCGGAAGCGGCCTGGTCATCAACCTGGGCTCGGTCGCCGGCCACTACCCCTACCCGGGCGGCAATGTGTACGGCGCCACCAAGGCCTTCGTCGAGCAGTTCACGCTGAACCTGCGCGCCGACCTGGTCGGCACCGGCGTGCGCGCCACCAACCTCGCGCCCGGCCTGTGCGGCGGCACCGAGTTCTCGAACGTCCGCCTGAAGGGCGACGACGCCGCGGCGGCCAAGGTCTACGAAGGCACCCAGCCGCTGACCGCCGAAGACATCGCCGAGACCGCCTACTGGATCGCCACCCTGCCCCCGCACATCAACATCAACCTGATCGAAATGATGCCGACCTGCCAGGGCTTCGCGCCGTTCAACATCAAGCGCACCTAAGCCCGGCGACGAAGCTTGTTAGAAAGTGTTACAGTTGTTGGCTGAGTATGCATGTTTATCGTTTACTCATGCCGCGAAACATTCGAGGCTTATGTACGCCAACGTACATAAGCCTTCCGAAAATCGCGTAAAATGTTTCCCATTTTCATTTATGGCAGCTGAAATGCCTTCAGTTTTCACCTGGACGGTACGGGTCTACTACGAAGATACGGACGCCGGCGGTATCGTGTACTACGCCAATTACCTGAAGTTCTTTGAACGCGCGCGCACCGAATGGCTGCGTTCGCTGGGCCTTGATCAGCAAACGCTGCGCGACGAGGAAAGCGCGATCTTCGTAGTGCGCAGCGCGGCCATCGATTACCTGGCGCCCGCCCGCCTGGACGATGAAGTGACCCTGACACTGAGCGTGGAGAAGCTTGGCCGCGTCTCGGTCCAGTTTGTCCAGCAAGCCTGGCGCGGCGAAACCCTGCTGTCGAGCGCGAACGTGAAAGTGTGCTGCGTCGATGCGCAAACCATGCACCCCCGTTCCCTTCCAGCAAGTACCGCTGCTAAAATGCGGACCGACTGACACATTTGAACAAATATACTGATGAACGCAGTCCAAGACCTCTCTTTCGTTGAACTGATCCTTCACGCGCACTTCCTCGTCAAGCTGATCATGTTGCTGCTGTTCGCGATTTCCGTGATCAGCTGGACTTATATTTTCCGTAAGGTGTTCGCGATCCGCGCCGCCCGCCGCCTGACCGAGCAATTCGAACGCAGCTTCTGGGCCGGCGGCAACCTGCACACCCTGCACCAGAGCGCCAGCACCCAGCGCGACCAGAGCGGCCCCCTGGCCCGCATCTTCGAAGCCGGCATGGGCGAATTCATCAAGGGCAAGCAGGCCGCCCGCGACGCCCTCGACGTCGGCGCCGTGCTGGATGGCGCCCGCCGCGCGATGCGCGCCGCCTTCCACCGCGAGCTCGATCACCTCGATACCCACCTGAACTTCCTGGCCTCGGTCGGCTCGGTGTCCCCGTACATCGGCCTGCTCGGCACCGTGTGGGGCATCATGAACGCCTTCCGCGGCCTGGCCAACGTGCAGCAGGCCACCCTGGCCGTGGTCGCCCCCGGCATCGCCGAAGCGCTGATCGCCACCGCGATCGGCCTGTTCGCCGCGATCCCGGCCGTGGTCGCCTACAACCGCTTTACCCACGATATCGACCGCCTCGCGATCCGCTTCGAAAGCTTCGTCGAGGAATTCTCGAACATCCTGCAGCGCCAGTCGCGCTGAACGGGAACGAGGTAAGAACATGGCATTCAACAGCAACCTGCGCAACGGACGCCGCAAGCTGAAGTCCGAAATCAACGTCGTGCCCTACATCGACGTGATGCTGGTGCTGCTCATCATCTTCATGGCGGTACCGCCGGCGCAGAACCCCAGCGAGATCAAGCTGCCCAGCGCCGAGCGCTCGACCCAGCCGCCGGACGACTACATCAACATCTCGGTGAAGAGCAATGCCCAGCTGCAGATCGGCATCAACGGCAAGAACAGCAGCGCGCCCGAGGACATGTCCAGCCGCACTGCCGTGATCGAGCGCCTGCGCGCGATGCACGCCGAGCATCCCGACTATCCGGTGATGATCTCGGGCGACCGCGAAAGCAAGTATGACGATGTGATCCAGATGATTTCGGAAGCCAAGAAGATGGGCATCAACCGCGTCGGACTGGCTACCAAATAATGTCGGCAACGAAGCACAACAGCAGCGCCGCCGCCGGCTCGCCCTACCAGGTGCCGCCGGAACCGAACCGCATGTCCTCGATCGGACTGGCGGTGGGCGTGCACGCCCTGCTGCTGGCTTTCCTGGTGATCGGCATTAACTGGACCAACAACCAGCCGATCGCGGTCGAAGCCGAAGTGTGGGACACCAGCGTGCAGCAAGCCGCCCCGCCCGCGCCGCAGCCTCAAGCTGAACCTGAGCCGGAACCGCAGCCGGAAACGCCGCCGCCGACGCCGCGCGTGACCGAGCCGCCGCCCGTCGCCGAGCCGGCGCCGCCGAAGCAGCCGGATATCGCCCTGGAACGCGAAAAGAAGCGCAAGGAAGAACTGAAACGCAAGGAAGAAGAGCGGGTCGAACGCGAGCAGGAACTGGCCAAGCAGAAGCGCGAGGAAGAGAAGAAGGAAAAGGCGCTGGCCGAGAAGAAAGCGCGCGAAGACGAGAAAAAGAAAGAGCAGGAACTGGCGAAGAAAGAAGAAGCCCAGAAGAAAAAGGAAAAGGCGGAAAAGGAAAAGGCCGAGAAAATCGCCAAGGCAAGGGCCGAGAAAGCGGAAGCCGCCAAGCTGCAGAAGTTGCGCGACGAGGAAATGAAGCGCCTGACCTCCGGCGCCGGCAATCCGGGCAGCAGCGGCACGGCTGCGAAGTCGACCGCGCCGCGTATCGACAAGGGTTATATCGCCAGCATCGCAGCGAAGATCAAGGGCAATACGACCTACCCGGGCAGCACGGATATGCCGGGTAATCCGGAAGTCGTTTTCCAGGTGGAGCAATTGCCGACTGGTGAGATTCTTTCGGTACGCAAAACCAAGAGCAGCGGCATTCCAGCCTTCGACGACGCCGTGGAACGAGGTATTAACAAATCGTCACCACTACCAAAGAAGAAAGATGGTACGGTAGAGCGATCGCTTCCAGTCAGCTTCAAACTGAAAGACCTGAACTGATCGGCTCGAACCCAAACTTAGCTGAGACATTATGAAGAAGAAACTACATTCCCTGCTGTTTTCGGCCACCCTGCTGATGGGCGTGGCTGCACACGCCCAGGTGCGCGTCGAAATCGCCGGCGTGAGCGGCACCCAGATCCCGGTCGCGGTGGCGGCCTTTGCCGACGAATCGGTGGCGCCGGACCAGATTTCAAGCATCATCCGCGCCGACCTCGAGCGCAGCGGCGTGTTCAAGGTGATCGATGCGCGCCAGGCCATCTCCGACTCCGCCAGCGTCGACCTCGGCGCTTTCAAGGCCAGCGGCGCCGACGCCCTGGTGGTGGGCTCGGTCAGCCGCATGCCCGACGGCCGCTTCCAGGTCCGCTACAAGCTGATGGACACGGTCAAGCAGGCCCAGCTCTCGCAACTGTCGGACGCGGTCAGCGCGCGCAACACGCGCCTGGAAGCCCACCGCATCGCCGACGACATCTATGAAAAGCTGACCGGCGTACGCGGCATCTTCTCGACCCGCATCTCCTACGTGAAGGTCAACCCCGGCAGGGGCAACCATAGCTACGAGCTGGTGGTGGCCGACGCCGACGGCGAAAACGAACAGGTCGCCGCCTACGGCCGCGAGTCGATCTTCTCGCCGTCCTGGTCGCCGGACGGCACCAAGGTCGCCTATGTGTCGCTGGAAAAGCAGAAGCCGATCGTCTACGTGCAGAACCTGGTGACCGGCCAGCGCCAGATCCTGTCCAACGAAAAGGGCAACAACTCGGCCCCGGTCTGGTCGCCGGACGGCACCAAGCTGGCGCTGTCCCTGTCGAAGACCGGCAATACCCAGATCTTCATCGTGAATGTCGACGGCAGCGGCCTGCGCCGCCTGACGAACGGCGCCGACATCGATACCGAAGCCCAGTTCTCGGGCGACGGTCAGAGCATTTATTTCGTGAGCAACCGCAGCGGTGGCGCACAGATTTACAAGATGAGCGTGAACGGTGGCCAGCCCACCCGCGTCACCTTCAATGGTCGTGAAAATATTTCCCCTCGCATTTCCCCGGACGGCAAGACGCTGGCGTGGATTTCGCAACGCGATGGGGTGTACTGCCTTTACGCGATGGACCTGGCCAGCGGCCAGGAACAGCGCCTGGCCGAAGGGGCCACCGAACCGAGTTTTTCGCCAAACGGAAAATACATCATGTATGCCAATAAGGGCGGCGGGCGTGCCTCGCTGGCTGTGGTATCCGTCGATGGTCGGGTAAAGCAGCGTCTTTCGACGCAGGCGGGAAACATCAAGGAGCCCAGCTGGGGCCCCTTTATGAAGTAAATATTTTTTGACCAGGAGAAAACCCATGCGCAACATTAAAACCGTAGCCTTCATCGCTTCGGCCGCAGCCCTGCTGTCGGCTTGCTCGTCGACCAAACTGCAAGAACCACCGGTGGTCGAAAAAGCCCCGGTCGCCAACACCGCGCCGCCGGCCGACACCAGCCGTGACGTCCGTCCGGTCGAGACCGGCACCGTGGATCCGCTGAACGACCCGAAAGGCGTTCTGGCCAACCGCAGCGTCTACTTCGACTACGACAGCTACGTCGTCCGTGACGACGGCAAGCCGGTCGTCGAGAACCACTCGGCTTACCTGACCAAGAACAAGCAGCGTAAAGTCCTGATCCAGGGTAACACCGACGAGCGCGGCGGCACCGAGTACAACCTGGCCCTGGGCCAGAAGCGCGCCGAAGCCGTGCGCAAGTCGATGGCCGCCCTGGGCGTGTCGGACAACCAGATGGAAGCCGTCTCGCTGGGCGAAGAAAAGCCGAAAGCAACCGGCAGCAACGAAGCCGCCTGGGCTGAAAACCGCCGCGCCGACATCGTCTATCAATAATCGGAACGCTGTCGACGCTGTCTCAAACAGCTCGGCACTCCCGGCTGATTGACAGCGGGGCGGGATGCAGTGCAGACTGCATCCCGCCCCGTATTGCTTAGGAAGAGTCAGAAATGATCAAAACGTCCCAGTCCCGCCTTGCGGCCCTTGCCCTCGCCTTTGCCGCCTGGCTGCCCCTGCATGCGAGCGCCGGCATCCTCGACGACGATGAAGCGCGCCGCGCCATCCTCGACCTGCGCGCCAAGGTGGACGCGCTGTCCCGCGACGTCAACGCCCGCCTCGACACCAAGTCCGACAAGACCGCGACCATCGAGATCCTGAACCAGCACGAGCAGACGATGCAGGAAATCGCCCGCCTGCGCGGCCAGCTCGAAGTGCTGGCGAACCAGATCGCAGGCTCGCAGAAGACCCAGAAAGACCTGTACACCGACCTCGACGCCCGCATCCGCAAGCTCGAGCCGCGCCAGGAAGTCGTCGACGGCCAGACCGTCGAAGTCAAGCCGTCGGAGAAGCAGGCCTACGACACCGCGATGGACCTGTTCAAAACCGGCGATTACAAGTCCGCCGCCAACGCGCTGCAGGATTTTGTCCGCCGCTACCCGGACTCCGCCTACGCCGCCAATGCCCAGTACTGGCTCGGCAACACCTATTACGCCCAGCGCGATTACAAGAACGCGATCGCCGCGCAGGAAGCCGTCGTCTCCAACTACGGCAACAGCCCCAAAGTGCCGGACGCGATGCTCAACATCGCCAGCAACTACATCGAGCTGAAGGACAGCAAGAAGGCCAAGAAGATCCTGCAGCAGCTGGTGTCGAAGTACCCGGACACCTCGGCCGCCGCTACCGCCAAGGACCGCTTGGCAAGCTTGAAGTGACGGCGTTCATGAGCATTTGACAGCCCGGCAGATAGCCCCTATAATCTTGCTTCTTTCGGGTCGTTAGCTCAGTTGGTAGAGCAGCGGACTTTTAATCCGTTGGTCGCTGGTTCGAGCCCAGCACGGCCTACCAGAATTTAGCTGTAAGCATAGAAGGCGTTGCGATTTTTTCGTGACGCCTTTTTTGTTTTTGGCTAGCTGCGACTTTACGCAATTCCGAGCGCGATAGTAGGAATACGGATAGGAGCGAAATTCACTCGAATTTCTGCCGTATCCAGTTCGTTCCACTTTCGTAAATTCTTTCGCCGTTATCTTCAAGCTCATCCATCGTCTGCTTTCCGGTAGCTATCGTATGATGCGCGGCATCGACAACAGCGGTGTAAGCTCTGGATGTTGCTTGTGCAGACTCCTTTGCCTTGGAGCTTGCGAAATCAGCCGCTTGGCCAACTTTTTGCTGAACCGTGTCCGCGGCTTCCGACGCCGCCTTGCTTGTCGCGTCACCAATTTCTCGCAGTTTCTTCTCACCGCTTTCCAGTCCCGCCGCGACTGTATTACCTATTGCTCGCCCCTTCGCTCGCAGCCAGTTCCCGCTTTCCTGCCAAACACTTATGCTCGACTCGCCAACCCCGCGAGCACTGAAATAACTAAAGGGCTCCGCATTGAGAAGAAAATCTACTTTCGAGTCATGAATATAATGAGAAACAAATTCCGTGACCCCGCCGGGTGATGTCAAATCCCACGCTGCAAGTTGCCAATCTCGAATGTTCACATATTGAGCGAATGACTTACTCGATGTTCCGCCAAAACGAACGAGTTTTATATTTTTTGACACGTTGCGGCACGCCGCCACCTCTGCGGCCATCCCTCTCGGCCCAAGGAGGGATTTCATCCTACTCGTCTTCAAGCTACGGTCTCGGGCGGATTCGATTTTTTTTCGATACATGGTGCCATTGGCACTATAGTACATTTTCATATGCGCCCTGATCTGCTGCTCAACAGTGCCACCGACGGCAGAACATGCAGCCATATAACGACTGTATGCCGCTTCCGTCTCTTCCAGACATTCAAAACGCTCCCGGAAAAACTGGGCCTGGCGCCGCTTCAAATCTTCGTAACCAATCACCCTTACTCCGGCAAATAACGCCTCCTTCAACATTTCGCGCAACGGAATGCGAGCATAGTTACTATCAATCCCCTGCTCCATTGGGGCGTATCCACCTCCGACGTCGGAATGCACCCCGGGAAAGACCTTTTCAATCCAGTTCCCTGCCAGCTTTCCATCCTTACGGATGAGATCAACTGGAAATGAAAAGCGCAATTCATGAGCCGCAACAAAATGCACACATCTCTCAACCATTGGCGAGACAATAAGTTCACGCTCCGTGAAAGGCGTGCGTGCGTTTTGCGAAGGGACACCAAACGACGCGACCGTGTCGAATAGTCCCATGAAACTCACTCGCAGCGGATATCCGCTGTAAGCAAGAGCTCCGTCCCGCTCAGTGCACTTCGCGAGGATTCGATTTACGAACGCGCGCGCTAACGCTGCTCCGCGAGAAAATCCGAAAACAGAAATATTGATCGACCTGATAAGCCTGTATTTAGACAAAACAAAATTTAAATCATTAAAGCTTTTATCTCCATTATCCGACGCATACTTTGCAAGAGTGCTGTCTAACCTCTTGGCATTCGAAATCATCACCGAACGCAAGTAATCATTCACCAAATCTGATCCAAGTTCCATACGGCGATCGCCGCCGTAACCGGCTCCGCCGCCACCTATATTGTCCTCCACCCAGATATTGGCGCTTCCCAACCAGCCGGCTGCATCGCCGTTGAATTTAGTTCCAACTCCACTTATGTAGATCGCGTGAACTTTGCCGGCTTTACTCAGCTGAGCTGCACGATATGCCGACTCAAACAGTCGTGCGACATTGCTCCACTTTTTCTCTTGTACGTCGGCATCCTTGTTATTGCCTGTACCGTCGAAAAACACCGAGATATGGACTTCATCCCGACAATCCTGAAATGGGCTCGGCGGGCAGTCTGGCACATCGCGGTTTGCTGCTACTGCGCATTTGACAAGTTCAGCGCTCATGCTGCTGCTTCTCCCAAGCTTCGATAAGAGCCAGTCCCTTTTCCGTCTGCAGGTCGTCAGGATTGCCTTTGCTAAGCCTTATTTCGACAGTCTCGTCAGGGTAGATATGAAGTCCCAGCCATTTCATACCCGGCGGTACATTATCCAAAATTGGGTGATTCTTTGCGATAACGTTTTCGCCATTTCCTGCCATCCCTTCCGGACCGTCGAGCCTCCAGTTCACAACTTGAGGACCTAGAGTGACCGGCTGCATCGCTATTACGCCGTTCGCGCCGTAAAATCCATGTGCTGACGCTCCCATAAAATCCGCTCCATTCATAGAAACATCAAAAATTGGACGCTCCAGATAATTGAAAAGAGACACATTCAGATAAACACGCATCGGTTTCGCCTCGCATCCTGGCAAAAGAAAAGATAACACTGCACCAACGAATACGCGTCGTCGAACAAAGATGGTCTCCTGATCGCTTAGCGACCTCTCAGCACGTACATTCATGTTCATGGAAATTCTTTGATAGCCTCACGAAAATCAACTATCCCATTTTTTATCCTATCTAAGATATCTAAGATCTGGCTGTCCTGTTGCATTCGTTCTTTGTAAATGATTTCTAGGCAAACGAAATTCAACATATCGCCGACCCCGATTAGTCCAATCTCTCGAGCCCTTTGGAGGGATCTAGAAACCAATTCATACCGGTCCGCCGGCGGGATCTTATCGACCAGCAAAGGCTGGTTGAGCTCGAGATAATATAAAATGTGATCTGGAACACTTGCTTCAACGAGTTCATCTACCTGTCTCTGATCAAGCCTTAAAGGAAGGGCAGTTCGAAACGTATCGAGCTTTTCGCCTTTGATCACGTGTATATCCCCATTCCTACCCCAATACCAAAGTTGTGCCATGTGACGCATAAGTGCGCCCCTCTGCTCAACCGACAATATCGGACCTTTAACATGTAATGAGAGATCATCGCTCTGCCCAACCAATGCACCCAAAATAGCCGGGTCCCAGAAGGCAAAAAACATTAATTCGCCGCATGGCAATGCGACTTCGGTGCATCGTATCAAGTGGCAAAATAATGTCTCAAAATTCACCTCTGTCGCAATCACTAAAACACATGGATGCGACTGCGCATTCCGCAATATCCATTTCCACTCAATAGAGTCTTTCGACGGCGATTTCATTTCGACCAAATGCGGTGTATATCGTGAAATTTGACTTCCTTGCGACGCACCAAATAAGCAACCAACTTTACATCCCGCGTGAACAACTACACCAGGAAGCAACTTATGTTGCGCAGCGTCTGCAACCGCGTACCATTTTAAGGATGGATTATGTTCAACCATCATCTCAAATTGAGCTAGTTCTGAAGCAGGGTGGTGCGTCATGTTAGGCACCTTTATTGATAAATGCCGAGCGCTGCAAGGCGCGTTTTGCAAGACACTCGACACAGACAGACTGCGGAAAGATCGGCAATTTATAGTTCATTTGCGCCGATGCGCTAAAATTCTTCTTTCCAGCATTTATTGTGATTTTCCCCGGACACTGCACCGTAATACCCCCACCCTCAATCGTGATATTCGCCCCACCCGCCGTCGATAAACTGATCCGCCTGGCCGCAGCCCAGTCAATATGCGCATTCGCGCTGATCACATCGACCGCATCCCGCGCCTGCACCGTGAGTTCATCACCCTGCGCCTGAACATCGATCGCCTCCCGGGCAGCGATCATCTGCAAGCCAACTCCACTCTCCCCAGCCTTGACCGCCCCACCCAACACCCCGATCGCCTGACCGCTATGCACACGCATCGCCCCGCCGGTGACGAACTGGCTGTCCTGCCCGCTCATCACCGAGACAGTCTCGCCATTGGCCAGTTGCAGACTCTGCCCGGCATTTGCCCCAAAACCGTCCTTGGCCGAGATGGCGATGACCGGATCGCGCGGATAAGGCAGCTTGCCGGCAGCGCCAGCAATATCCGCCTGCCCGGACGCGGATTCCGACATAGCTGCCAGCGGCCCCGCCTTCTCGTCCAACACACTGGCATTGGCCATCATCGAACCAAGATGCGCAGCCAAACCAACGGTCCGATGCGTCACCGCCGCCATATTGAAACTACCGGCCAGCGCCACCGCCTGCTGCAACAAGCCGACACCCGCAGCATTCTCCCCAGCCGGATCCCGCGCCGACGCGCTATGCCCTACCCCATAGCTGGACACGAGCAGGCCGCCCCCAGCGCGAACCGCGCCGTAATCATCGGTACGCAGCTCCGCCCCCAGCCCGCGAAAGCTGCCGCGATAATTGTCCGCGGCATGGATCAGGTGCCCCAGACTCAGCTCGGAAGCAGCGGACGTACACCTCAGCTGCACCCGTCCCTGCCCGTCCGTGTCGTCGAATAGCAGCTGGTTATAGCCATAGCCGCCAAACTCCTTGCTGCGGATGCCCCACTGCGCCGCCGCATTGCGATGGCCGGCGCTGTCGACGGAGGCGCCATGCCATACCGGGCTGTGGCCGCCGGCCAGATTGCCCTGTCCGGACGCCCTGCGGTCCTGTGCGAAAGCGAAGCACGACAGATCGCTCGATGAGGACACGACACCGCCGGGCGTCGGCGCCACGCCGCCCTCGCCGCGCCCGTTGTACAGCGCCCCGACGATGAGCGGGCGGTCGATGTCGTTCTCGATGAACTGCACCAGCACTTCCTGCCCGATACGCGGCAGGAACTGGGTGCCCATGCCGCCGCCCGCCAGGCGCTGGGCAACGCGCACCCAGCAGGTGGCGTCGCCACTCTCCTGCCAATGGAAGCGGATGCGGACGCGGCCGAGCCGGTCGCAATACAACTCGTCGGCGCCGTTCGGGGTGTCGCTGCCGTCGGCGCCGACCACGATCGCGCTCTGCGCGCCGAAGGCGCTCGGCTTTCGGACCGTCTCTTCGTCCTCGAGCAGCAGCGCCGGGCGCCAGGGCACATCGGCCGGCACCGCGTCGAAGGCGTTCGCGTAACCGGACTTCAGGGCCCGCTCGATCACCGGCGCCATGTCGGCAGACACCTGCGCGCGCGTGAGTTCATCCAGCAGCTCGGGGATGGGTCCGAACAGCTCCGCCAGCGCATGGGTCGCGGGGGGCGGCAGGTTGTTCACGCCGACGCTGGTCACGCGCAGCACCGTGAACGCCGCCGCGTCGCCGAGCGTGCCCAGCGGCGTGCCGGTGACTATCATCGAGGTCCCCGCGCACAGCGTGCGGACCGTCGAACGGCCTTGCCACAGCTGCCCACGCGCTTCCCGCGCCTGCATGCGCAAGTCGGCGTCTCGCCGGGCCAGCGCACGGCTGGCCCAGGCATACTGTCCCGGCACTTCGTAGGCTTCGATCTCCGGCAGGCCGCGTCCGTAGCGCAGATAGGACGGCGCGCTCTCGGCAATGCTCCGTTTGGCCTTGTAATCGCCGCTCAGCACCGTGAGCAGCGAGGCGTGCAGACTGCGGTGCGCCCGCAATGCCTGCACCGTATCGCTGGCTTCGACCGCGCTGACGCCGTGAAAGCGGGTGCCGCCGTTGCGCGCGCTGCTGGCGTCCTCCGGCGCCGCGCAGGGCTGGGTACTGTCGGCGAACAGGACCAGCACCGGGCCGTCTTCCGTCTGCTCGAAGCGCCAGCTCAGGCCCTCCCCGGCCAGCAGCCGGCGCACGAAATCGAGGTCGGATTCGCGGTACTGGCAGCAGTAGCTGCGCGGCAGGGTCTCCGCCATGAAGGGCCGGACGTCATCGCTCCAGCGCCAGCGCGCGAGCGGCAGCCAGGCTTCGAACACGGCGTCGACAATGTCGATGACGGACTTGTCCTGCCACACGCGGCTGTTGCGCACCTGGCCCAGGCGCCACAGCCAGGGTGAGATGCGGATGCGGTAGCGGGCGAAACCGCCGTCGCTGCCCAGCATGGCGGCCTCGCTGATTTCACCAGAAAAGCTGGCGCGGCTGCCGTCGGCCAGGCTGAGCGCGAGGCTGGCAGGCTGGCCCAGCAGGGTTGCGGGATCGACGTAGGCATTCGTAGACAGCGCGATCACGTCGCGCGCACCGACCTCGTCGACCGCATCCCGGGCCGCGAAGGCTTCGACCAGCAAGCTGTTGTCCGCGTCCGCTATCGTCAGCTCGACCAGCCGGGTGGTGCTGGAAAACGCCGCGAGTGCGGTGCTGAGCTGTTCCGTCAGGGCGTGGATCATGGCCGATGATGCTCCCTATCGTCTGCGCGGCGTTGTCAGGACAGTCCTGACAAGCTTGCCAAGATACATTAGGGAACAAGCAATTTCTTGCGACAGCTCAGGATTCGAGCAGCCTCAAAGCCTCGATGCTGTCCGGGTCGCGTTTCAGCTTCTCCGCCGCCGCCCGGATCTTCTGGTAATAGACCCCATTCCTCACGCCGCGATAATCCTTGTAGGCTTCGGCGACCGGGTCCGCGCTCCCCTCCCGCCTGGCCTTGTCGATCAGCGCCTGCAGATAGCGCGTGCCGAGCCGGATATTCGTCGCCTCGTCGACGAAGGCCGGGCTGTCGTGGAAGACATCCGCGTCCCGGTACAGCACCGCTTCGGGCCGGCGCGCATCCCAGTGCTTGCGCAGATTGTCGAGGCGGCACAGCTCGCGGTTCGCCACCTTCAGCAACTGCATCAGGCCGCGCGCGCTGCTGCCCTCGGCCTGTGCGCAGCTGTCGAAACGGGACTCCATATAGATCTGGCAGACGATCAGCTCGGTGCTGAGGCAGGACTGGTTGTTCTCCTCGACCAGCTTGCGGATCGCCCGCAGGCGCGCCACCTGCTCGTTTCGCGTGTCCATGTTCGGCTCCTTGCAAACCCGGCAGTGTCATGGTCGCGCCGCCGGCGCCGGGCACGCTTGAGTAGACGCAAAGGCATGCGATATGGGTAAAAAGCAAGACCCCTTCGTCCATTGCTCGCCCTCAAAAGAGCCCTGAATTCTCCTCCATTCGTTTCTCCTTGGAATATTCTTATGGAGCCAAGCCGCTTCCGACCTTCCTGTCGGGTAATATCCGATCAGCGCTTTACTCAACCACACAGCCGCCATGCCCCTCGACCTCACAGACACCCTCGTCGTCGGTATTTCCGCCACCGCCCTGTTCGACCTGGCCGAAGCGGATGCCGTCTACAAAGCCAAGTACGCGAAGAACCCGCAGAACGCCCTCGATGAGTACCGGGCCTACATGCTGGAGCGCGAGAACGAACCGCTGCGCGACGGCACCGGCATGCCGCTGGTGCGCGCCCTGCTCGGCCTGAACCGCTTTGCGCCATCGGAATCGAAGCCGCTGGTGGAGGTCGTGGTCATGTCGCGCAACAGTCCCGAGACCGGGGTCCGGGTCTTCAACAACATCCGCTCGCGCGGGCTGCCGATCTCGCGCCACGCCTTTACTGGCGGGCAGTCGGTGGTCGATTACCTGGATGCCTTCGCGGTCGACCTGTTCTTGACCACGAACGTCGAGGACGCGCAGCGCATCATCGACGCCCAGGCCTGCGCCGCCGCCGTGCTGAAGCCGCCGCCGCATTCGGGCGACGCGCCGCTCGAAGACCAGGTCAGGATCGCGTTCGATGGCGACGCCGTGCTGTTCGACGATTCGAGTGAGCTGGTCTACAAGACCGAGGGCCTGGGCCGCTTCCACACCGTCGAGGACGAAAAGCAGAACGAGCCGATGAACGACGGCCCCTACGCCATCCTGCTGCGCAAGCTGGCCAAGCTACAGGAGCGGCTGCCCTTCGGCGCGGATGCCTCGCCGGTGCGCATCGCCATCGTCACCGCGCGCAGCGCGCCGGCCGAGATGCGGGTCATCAATACCCTGCGCCACTGGGGCGTCTACGTGAACGAGATCTTCTTCCTGGGCGGGGTGCCGAAGTCGAAGGTGGTGAAGGCCTTCCGCGCCCACATCTTCTTCGACGACCAGGACCTGCACCTCGATCCGGCCGCCAAGCACGTGCCTTCCGGCCGCGTGCCCTACCGCTCGGATTCGCCGCTGTTCTCGCCGATTTCCGGCGTCGATTTGGCCGACGATCCGCCGCTGCTGGTCGAAAAAGTCGAGACCACCTGAGCGCCGCCGCGCACCTCGAAACGGGCGCTCGCCACCGCGCGCCCGTCCTGTCCCACCAGCTGCAGTTCATGCTTGCCCGGCACCGGCGCCCAGCCGCCCTCCACCGCGGCCTCGCCCATTTCCTCGCCGTCCAGCACCCACATCAGCTCGCGCCCGCCCTGGGCCAGGAAGCGCACGCGCTGCAGCCGTTCCGGGATGTCGGGATCGAGCGCGATCAGGCTGGAGTCGGCCGGGTAAACGATCTTCGGCTGGCGCTGGGACGGCGCCAGCAGTTCCACCGACGCGGTCTCGCTGCCGCGCACGAACCACTCGCTGCGCGGCGCTTCGACGGCCGGTGTGAAGGCGACCATCTGCCGCACCAGGCCGGGCGGCGCGGACGGCGCGCGGCTGGGACTGTCGCGGTGCAGGTAGTCCATCAGGTCGCGCCACACCGGCGCCGCGCCCGAGACGCCGGAGACGTCCCACATCGGCCCACCGTCGAAGTTGCCGACCCAGACCCCGACCGTGTAGCGGTTCGACCAGCCCACGCACCAGTTGTCGCGCATGTCCTTGCTGGTGCCGGTCTTCACCGCGCTCCAGAAGCTGGTGGCCAGTTCGTTGCGCAGGCCGAAGGTGACGCTGCGGGCGCCGCGGTCGGACAGGATGTCGCCGACAATGAAGGCGCCCTTTTCATCGAGCACCCGGCGCTTGCGTTCCGGTGCGCGCGCACGCAGCGTGACGCTCCCTTGAAGACCGCCATTCGCCAGCGTCCGATAAGCGTTGGTCAGTTCGAGCAGGCTGACGTCGGCCGAGCCGAGGGCCAGCGAGTAGCCGTAGAAGTCCGCCGCCTCGGTCAGGCTGGACAGGCCGACTTCGCGCAGGCGTTCGTGGAAGCGCTCCAGCCCCGTCAGCATCAAGGTCCGCACCGCCGGGATGTTCAGCGAGCCGGCCAGGCTGGTGCGCACGCTCGCCACCTCGTGGTAGCGACGGTCGTAGTTCTGCGGGACGTACAGGCCGCCGACGGTCGGGATATCGACTGGAGTATCGTCCAGCAGTGAGGCTGCGTGCAGCAGGCCGCGCTCGATCGCCAGCTCGTACAGGAAGGGTTTCAGGGTCGAGCCGGCCTGGCGCAGCGCGGCTACGCCATCGACCTCGCCGGCGCCGGTGTTGGCGACATAGGCCAGGATCTCGCCGCTGTCGTTGTCCAGCACGACGACAGCGCCATCGCCGACATTGCGCCCGGCCAGCTCGGCCAGGTGGCGGCGCAGGGTCATGGCGGCGAAGCGTTGCAGCTGGCCGTCGATGGTGGAGCGGACCTCGCGCTGCCCTTTGCCGCCGTCCAGCAGCAGGCGCGCGACCTGGGCCGGGGGCTGCCGGAAGGCTGCGCCCTGGCGGCTCAAGGCCACCTCGACCTGCCATTCGATGGTCGCGCAGGACGATGCAGCCTTCAGCTCCGCCGCCAGCGCACAGGCGCGCCGCGCGACTTCACGCACGGGGGCGCCCGGCGCCCGCAGCAGGCTGGCCAGGATCGCCGATTCGCCGAGGTCCAGGCTGGACGGCGCCTTGCCGAACAGGCCGCGCGAGGCCGCGCCCACGCCCTGCAGCTCGCCGCGGAAGCTGGCCAGGTTCAGGTAGGCTTCCAGGATCTGCTGCTTGCTCCAGCCGGCCTCCAGCTCGCGCGCGGCCAGGGCCTGGTCCCACTTCTGGCGCCAGCTGCGGCCCGCCGCACGCGAAGCCAGCGCCGGGTCGAGCAGGCCGGCCAGCTGCATCGTGATGGTCGAGGCGCCGCGCAGGCGCGCCTGGCTGCCGCGCACGCGGAACAGGTTGTCCCAGGCCGCCTGCCCGACCGCCTTCAGGTCGATGCCGCCATGCTCCATGAAGCGCTGGTCCTCGGCCTGCATCACCGCGCGGCCCAGGCTGGGCGACATGTCGGCCAAGCCCACCCAAGGCTGGCGCCGCGCCGCCATGTCGATGCGCACGCTCTCCAGCGGCTGGCCGTGGCGGTCGAGCAGCTGGGCCTCCGATGGCTGCCAGGCCGCTTTGACCTGGGCCGGCGTCGGCACCGCGGCCACCGCCGGCGCCGCGAGAACCGCGGCAAACAGCAGGGCAATCAGCGTTTTCAAGGCCCCACCAGGATAGTCGCATTCGGCACTTCGCCGAACATCTCCGGGTTGTACATCGCCTCGACCCGCGTCACCGGCATGCTGAAGCGGCCTTCGTTATTCAGGCGCACCGTGTACTCGACGCTGAAGCTGCCCTTCGGGACGAACTCGTAATAGGAACGGAAAGCCGACTGGCTGCGTTCCTGGAAGGCCGGCCACACCCAGCCGCGCGCACGCTCGCCCGAAGCGGCGATCTGGCTGTCGCGTCCGAGGCCCGTGCCGAGGATGCTGGCGCCGGCCGGGATCGGATCGTCGACCACGACCCAGGTCATGTCGGCCTGGGCGTCGATGTCGAGACGCACGCGGTAGACGTCGCCGCGCGACCACTGGCCCTTGCTCTTCTGCTCGACCGGCGTGATGCTGCGGGTGATGCGGTAGCCCGAGGACAGCGGCGCCTTCAAAGGGATCGCCGCCAGGCTGCGCACCGTGGCCCAGGGCTTGCCGCTGCCCAGCTGACGCAGCTTCAGGGTCGCCTGCCCTTCCGGCCAGGCCTGCAGCACCGTAGCCGGCACAGTGCCGGTCCAGGAAGCGCCGCCCAGCGTCAGCTGCGCCTTGCCTTGTACCTTCTCGGCCTCGTACTTGCGCGAGAAGGCGTCCAGCGCCACCACGCCCCAGGCGTTGGCGGTGGTCGTCTGCCAGCGCCCATGCTGCTGGCGCCCCAGCGCGCCGCGCGCCAGGCGGCCGATATCGGCCTGCCAGAACGGGTCGCCCATCGCCGCCAGCAGCAGGCGGTTGGCATTCGCATCCGTGGACGCCATCAGCCACCACCATTCGTCGCTGCGCTCGGTCGAGAAGCCCATGGTCGTGCCCTGCAGGTTCATGCGCGCACGCAGCACCTGGCGCGCCTGGGCGAGCTGCCGCTCGCGCTCCGGTAAATCCTGGGCGCGCATCAGGATCTGGTACCAGTCGAGGACCGCGGAGGTCGGCCACAGATTCGGCTGGACCGTGATCGATTCCAGCATCGCCGGCGCCACCTGCCCGCTGCGCGACAAGGCCTCCAGCGCGGACAGCTTGCGCACCGTGAGTTCGCCGCTGGCCAGCAGCGGCGGACGCGCGATCCTGCCCTGCACGAAGGAGGTGAGCCCGGCTTCCATGCGCTGCTTCAGGTCTTCCGGGATTTCGTAGCCCGCTTCGCTCGTCAGCGACAGCACGTAGGCGGTCAGGACATCGCTGCCCTGGTCCATGGTCGCGAAATACTTGACCAGGCCGTCAGCGTCGAGGTGGGCCGGCAGGGTCGCCACGGTGGACTCCCACAGCGCCTTGTCGCGCAAGGCCACCGAACGCGAAGTGCGCTGCTCGAAGCAGGTGTAGGGATAGGCCTGCATGTAGTCGCGCACGCCGGGCAGGTCGCCGCCGATGCGCGCCGTGAGCGTGGTCTGGATGCCGCCGCGGCCCGGCAGCGCGTCGCCCGGGCGCTGCACAGGCAGGGTCTTTTCGCCGTCCAGCTGGATCAGCGTGGCCTGCAGGGTGCGCACCGGCACGGCGGGGCTGACTTGCTGGCGGATGCGCATGCGGTCCTGCGCGCCCTCGCCTGCTGCGCCCTCGACTTCCCACTGCAGGGTCTTGACGCCCACCGGCGCCTGCACCGTCCAGCCGATCTCTCGTGACTCGCCTGGCGCCAAAGTCACGCTAAGTGGCGCCAATGCCTGCCCCCTTGCGCCGTCGGCGGCCATGCTGGCGCTCAGGCGCACCGCCAGTTCGCGCTGGGAGGCGTTACGGACCGTGAAGCCGGCGCGGAAAGCGTCGCCCTCGCGCACGCTGGCCGGAAGGCCGGACAGCAGCATCAGGTCCTGGGTGGTGCGGATGTCGGCGCTGCCGGTGCCGAACAGGCCCGCGCCGCCGGCAGCCACGGCGACGATCCTGAAACTGCCCAAGGTGTCGTTGAGCGGCACCTGCACGCTGGCCTCGCCGTTCGCGTCCAGCGTCACCTTGCCCTTCCACAGCAGCAGGGTCTCGAACAGTTCGCGCGTGGCGCTGCGCCCGCCGCCGCCGCCATGCGGGAAGGCCTTGCGGCCGAAGTGGCGCTTGCCGATCACCTGCATCTGCGCGGTCGCGGTCTGCACCTGCAGGTTCCGCTCGCGCATCATGGTCTCCAGCAGGTTCCAGCTGGTGTTGGGCATCAGCTCCAGCAGGCCGGCGTCGACCGCCGCCAGCGCCACTTCGGTCCCTGCCGGCAGCTTGCGGCCGCCCGGCCCTTCGACCCTGATTTTCACGGCGGCCTGCTCGCGGACTGTATACACTTGGCGTTCCGTGCTGACCTGCACCTTCAGTTCGTGCGGCGCCCAGCCGACCTTGATCGGCGCGATCCCCAGCTTGTAGGCCGGCTTGCCCAGGTCGACCAGCGCGGTCGGCTGCACGCCCGCCACGCGTCCGCGCACGACGAAGGCGGACACGAACACGTTGGGCGCATAGCTGGCCTTGATCGGAATGCGCACCACCTGCTCGCGGCCGGACAGGCGCCGCACATAGCTGTCGAGGATGCCCTCGCGCTCGACCGTCACCAGCACGGTGGCATGGCGGAAGGGGCTGCGCACCTGCAGGGTCGCGGTGTCGCCGGCTTCGTAGCGCTTTTGCGCCGGCAGCAGGTCGATGCGGTCATGGTCGCCGGCCGCGAACCACTGTTCCTGATCGCCGCCGATCCAGACCTCGCGCTGGGTCGCCGCGACCCGTCCCTGGACGTCGCTGGCGCGGGCGCGCAGGATCAGGTCACCCTCGGCCGGCGCCTTGACCTCGCACAGCAGCAGGCCGCGCGCATCGGTGACGCCGCTGCAAGCCTCGCCAAGGCGCTTGATCTCGCTGCTGTGCTCATAGCCGTAGAAGCCGCCGACCAGGCGCCGCCGGTGCGAGGTGGTCTGGCGCACGAAGAAATCGACGCCGACCGGCACGCCTGCCACCGGCTTGCCGGCCACGTCCAGCACGAGGGCCTGGAATTTCACGGCGTCCTTCTTCAAGAGCCAGCCCTCCGGCTTCAGCCCGACCACATAGGCGGACGGCCACAGCGCCACACGCGCCGCCACCGTCGAGGTCTCGCCGTTCGCATCCTGGTAAGAGAGCTCGGCCAGCAGGCTTTTCGGCTTGTCGAGCGCGGGCAGCCTGTCGACCGCGATGCGCGCGCCGCCGGCACGGTCCAGGTTCAGGGACTGGGTACGGGCGGCTTCCAGCTGGTTACCCTCTTCCCCGCTTTCCGGCGCGGCGCCTTCGCCCTCGTCCTCATCGCCGCCCACGCTGCCCTGCGCCACCACGCCTTCCTTGACGTCGCCCAGCCCGAGGCTGAACTCTTCGTAGCCGGGGAACTGGACGCCGGTATCCTGCACCACGCTGCGCAGCTTGACCGGGGCCCGGCCGGCCGGGCCGCCGGATAGATAGCCGACCTGCGCATCGAAGCTGACGCTGGCCGGCGCCACCTGGGCATCGAGCGGCGCCTTCAATACCGCCTTCATGGTCGGCACGCGGAACTGCTCGACGCGGAAGGAGCCGGACAGCAGGCCGCCGACCAGCACCTCGTACACGCCCAGCTTGGCATCCTGCGGGATCTTCCACTCGCCCTGGGCGGCGCCGTTCGCATCCCAGGCCAGGGCAAGCTCCGTCTTCTCGCCGCTGCCCTGGTGGACCAGGAAGGCCTTGGCCGGCAGCGCGGATTTTTCGGCGCCCGCATCGCCATCCGCCGCGCGGTTGCGCCATGCCTGGCCTGGGTCCGGCGCCTTGTCGCCGGCCTGCACCATGGCAAAGCCGGCCATCGTCTGGCGGCGCATGAAATGCTTCATATGGACGGTTTCGCCGGCGCGCAGCAGGCTGCGGTCGAACACGGTGGCGGCGATGCGGCTGTCTTCGAAGCGCCCGCCGGTCGGCAGGTTGAAGCGCCAGTTCTCGATGCCGTCGTGCCAGTCGGACAGGGTAAACGTGAAGTCATCGCCGCTGCGCGCCGTGATGAAGTAATTGTCCTGTCCCTTGCAGCGCGAGGGCGGCAGCTCCTTGCGGATGCGGGCGATGCCCTGGGCGTCGCTGACGCCGCTCCACAGCAGCCGCGCCGCGCAATCGCGCACTTCGACCCGGGCGCCGGCCACCGGCCTGCCCTTGTCCAGCGAAGTCACCCACACCAGCGAGGACTGCGCGCCCAGCTTGAAGTGGGCCGCCAGGTTGGTCACCAGGGCCGCGCTGCGCACCCAGGCGGTACGCCCTTTCGGATTCAGCGCGGCGCCCAGGCGCGGGCTCTCCAGCTCCACCACATAGAAACCGGGCTCGCGCAGCGGAATGCCGATGACCTCGAAGGCGCGCCGTCCGTTCGGCTTGGGCAGGGTGAAGCGCTGCAGCGTCTCCTTCCTGGCAGCGGCGCCGGCGAACACGGAGGCTTCCAGCTGCTTGCCGGACGGCTGCGAGGGCGTCCAGCCGCCCCAGGGCCCGGACAGTTTGTGCAGCCATTCGATGATGTCCTTCTCGCGTCCGGCCTTGAGCTGCAGCGCCGCGCCGCTGCTGCGCATGGTGCCGGCCAGCTTCGCTTCGACATTGCGCACCGTGACCGGCAGCATGCGGTCGCCCTGCGCTTCGAGGATGCCGAAGGGCGCCGCGAACTTGACCAGCGGCGGCGCCTCGCCGGTGCGCACCGGCAGCGGGAAACGCGCGGCGTTCACCAGCGGACGCCCGGCATCGTCCTTCAGGCCGGCCGGCAGGTGCAGGGTCAGGCTCGCGTGTTGCGGGAAAGGCCCGGGCAGGCTGACCGTGCCGACGGTGTTCGTCCTGTCCGCCTCCTTGCCCAGCGCGGCCGGATGGCGCTTGCCGCCCGCTTCTTCCAGATAGATCGCACGCGCGTCCGCCACGGCGATGGGCGCGCTGAAGTTCACGCGCATCGGCAGGAAGGGAATGCACGAGGCGCGCGCGCTGACCCGCTCGCAGCTCAGCCTGGCGCTGAAATCGGGCCGCGTCTTATAGCCGAGCATCTGGTCGGTGGTGGTGGCGGCGCCATTGGCGGCGGCAATGCCTGCGCCCCAGGCCAGCGCCACCTTGGTATCGGCGGGCAGCGTGCGCTGGCATTGCAGCACCAGGAAGCGGTCCAGCTTGCCGGCCTTGTCGTCGGCCCGCAGATGCGCCAGCGTGTAGGGTTTGCCGAGTTCGCGCATGTCGTCGCCATGCAGGGTCCGCTGCAGCATCCAGCGGCTGGCGAACAGCGCCTGCTCGCGCGCTTCGCCGCCGAGGATGCGGACTCCGATTTTTTCGGCGATGCCGTCGGCCTGGCACCAGGCATGCGCGCTGACGGAGGCCGGCGTGGCCGGCGCCGACAAGGCCAGCACGAAGGCCTGGCGCTCGTCGATGGCGCCGCTGCCATCGTAGGGCTGGCTCTGCAGCACCGCGGGGCCGCCGGTCGCCAGCAGGAATTCGCGCTTGCCCTCGATGGGCTGGCCGGCCAGGTCGCGCAAGTCCTTGCGCAGCTGGAAGCGGCAGCGCACCGCGCCCGGGAGGTCGCGCTCGAAGTCGTAGACCCAGGTGCGCTCGTCGACCCAGCGCCCGGCGCCGGGGACCGGGCAATCGACCTCGATCGGCGCGGGCGCGCGCAGGTCGCCGAAGGGCACCATCGCCGCGCTGAAGCGGGCGGTGGCCTGGCGCACCTCGCGGACCGCGCCTTCGGGCGTGAATAGTTCGATGGCCGTGCGCGCGGGCGGCGGGCTTTGCGCCAATGCGCCGGTGCAGCAGCTCATCGTCAATACAAGGACCAACACTTTCAGCAAGCTCATGCCACGCATCTCGTCTCTCCCGTCCGAAGCCAGCCGAGTCTTGCAAGATTGAATAGCACTGTCAACAACATTTACAAGAGGACAGCAATCGGGTCGGCAAAAGCAGGCGGACCATGCACGCTATGCATGAATCACTATAAAATGCGTCAGTTATATTTCCGGTACGCATATGAGCCTCCCACTGATCCTGAACCTGGCCATCGCCATCGCCGTCTGCGCCCTGCTGTTCGTCATGCAGCAGCGCCACGCTTCCTTCACCAAGCGCGTGTTCACCGGCCTCGGCCTCGGCGTGCTGGTCGGCGCCGGCATCCAGTTGGCTTACGGGCTCAACTCTCCCGTCATCGCCCAGACCAATGCCTGGCTCGACGTGGTCGGCAGCGGCTACGTCAAGCTGCTGCAGATGATCATCATCCCGCTGATCATGGTTTCGATCATCCAGGCCATCCTCAAGCTGCGCGACGCCTCTTCGCTGGGCAAGATCAGCGCGCTCACGATCGGCACCCTGATGGTCACCACGGCGATCGCCGCCGCGATCGGCATCCTGATGGCCAAGCTCTACGGCCTGACCGCGGTCGGCCTCACCTCGAGCGCGGCCGAAGTCGCGCGCGGCGCCTACCTCGAAGGCAAGCTGGCGGCCGCCCAGCAGCTGTCGCTGCCGAACACCATCCTGTCCTTCATCCCGGAAAATCCCTTCCTCGACATGACGGGCGCGCGCAAGACCTCGACCATCGCCGTGGTGCTGTTCTCGATCTTCATCGGGGTCTCGGCAACGGGCATCGCCGCCAAGCACGCGGATGTGTTCGAATCCTTTGCCCGCTTCGTGCACGTGGCCCACGTGATCGTGATGCGCATGGTGACCCTGGTGCTGCGCCTGACGCCGATCGGCGTGTTCGCCCTGATCGTCCAGGTGCTGGACAGCTCCAGCATGCAGGACATCCTCAAGCTGATCAACTTCGTGGCGGCCTCGTACAGCGCGCTGATCCTGATGTTCTGCGTGCATCTGCTGATCGTGTCCGGCATCGGCCTGAATCCGGTGCGCTACGTGAAAAAGATCTTCCCGGTGCTGGCCTTCGCCTTCACCTCGCGCACCTCGGCCGGCAGCATCCCGATGAACGTGCAGACCCAGACCGCGCGCCTCGGCACGCCGGAAGGCATCGCCAACTTCGCCGCCTCCTTCGGCTCGATGATGGGCCAGAACGGCTGCGCCGGCATCTACCCGGCCATGCTGGCGGTGATGATCGCCCCGACCGTCGGCATCGACCCGTTCACCAGCGCTTTCCTGCTGCCGCTGATCGGCATCGTCACCATCGGCTCGGTGGGCGTGGCCGGGGTCGGCGGCGGCGCCACCTTCGCCGCCCTGATCGTGCTGTCGGCGATGAACCTGCCGGTGGCGCTGGCCGGCCTGCTGATCTCGATCGAACCGCTGATCGACATGGGCCGCACCGCCCTCAACGTGAGCGGCTCCATCACGGCCGGCACCCTCACCAGCCGCGTGCTCGGCGAAACCGACATGCGCGTCTTCAACAGCGACGCCGCCCTCAACCTCGACGGCGACGAACAGGTAGCCTGAGCCCCTTCCCCCGTGCCAGGCCCAGGGCCAGGCCGGCCGCCAGCAAGGCGAACACCGGCGGCTCGGGCACGGCCGACACCAGGTCCAGGCGCACCGCCTGGCACACCCCCGCGCGGCAGGCGTTCGCCGCGATCTGCTGCACGTCGTTGATGGCGTTCGCGCCCGTGATGGTCCAGCCCGATGCTGGATCGATCAGGGTGTTGAGGTCGATCATTTCGCCGTTTTCGAACAGGAAGGCATAGGAATCGAAGCTGGCCCCGCGGCTGCTGCCGACCACCTGGCCGAGGTTGTTGATGTCGCTGGCGAAGCTGCTCTCGCCCGGCAACAGCTCGCCGATCACGTGCATCTCGCCGTTCACATACAGGAATGCGGCTCTCGGATACAGCTCGCCGGGATTGCCCGGCAGCGAATCGACGCCCAGGTAACCCACCACCTGCCCGAGGTCGTTGATCGACACCGCCGCGCCCCAGGGCCCGCCCAGGTTGCCCAGGCCGGTCATCGTGCCTTCGTGCCAGACGAAGGGATCTTCCGGATAGTTGGGCGCGCCGTGGATGGTGCTGGCGGCGGCGCCGACGATGTCGCCATGGCTGTTGATGGCGATGCCGACGCTGCCGTCGCTGTAGGGCAAGGTGCCGAGATCGGTGAGCGTGCCGCCGGACAGCATATAGCCATGACGGTAGACGTCGTCCGGCATGCTCACGAACATCGAGCCGACGATGGCGCCGCCGTTGTTGATGCCGTAGGCCTGCATATATGTACCGCCGCCAAGCGCGCTCATGCTGCCGCCGCTGTACAGGAAGCCGTAGCTGCCGCCGTTGGCGTCGATGCTGGAATTGCCCACCACCTGGCCGAGGTCGTTGATCGCCATCGCGTTGCTGTCGCGCCCGCCGAGGGTGCCGATGTCGGTCAGCAGGCCGCTGGAATAAACGAAGCCGTGGTAGGCGTCCCCCGCCTGCAGCCAGCCGACCACCTGGCCGGCGTTGTTCAGGTCGTTCGCCTGGCTGCCGGCGCCGGCGACGACGGTGACGGCATAGCGCGGATCGGCCGATGCCAGCAAGGGCGCCGCCAGCGCCGCGGCGGCAATCAGGGACTGTAGAAATCGGGTACGACGCATGGGGCCTCCGCCTGGTGAATGGATGGCGGAGTATGGATTGGGGCCGATGCGTGCGGCATGAGCCCGCTCAGCGAAGCTTCGGATGAGGCGCATTCCTACACGCCCTTTTTCGCTCGCTGCCCGCTTTCGTTTTCAGCCGGAATCGTGCGCAGACGTCTTGCCGAATCCGTCTATGATCATGTCATGTCAAAATCACAAACAGGTTGGTGATGGACCAAAAGTGGCCTCAGGAAATCTGGCTGGTCCGGCACGGACAAAGTGCCGGCAATGTTGCGCGCGATGCCGCCGAAGCTGCCGCCGGATTGCGTGTGGATATTGCCGAGCGCGACGTCGACGTACCCCTGTCCGAGCTCGGCATGCAGCAGTCGCAGGCGCTGGGCGCCTGGTTCGCCGCCCTGCCCGAGCACACCCGGCCGAACGTCGTGCTGTATTCGCCCTATGTGCGCGCCGTCCAGACCGCCAGGTTCCTGATGGAGCGCCTCGACCGCGAAGAACTGCTGGCGGTGCACGCCGACGAGCGCCTGCGCGAAAAGGAATTCGGCATCCTCGACCGCCTGACCGTGCGCGGCATCGCCGATCAGTTTCCCGACCTGTACGAACAGCGCCGCCACGTCGGCAAGTTCTATTTCCGCCCGCCCGGCGGCGAGAGCTGGTGCGACGTCATCCTGCGCCTGCGCAGCGTGCTGGACACGCTCACCCGCGAATACTGCCGCGAGCGCGTGCTGATCGTCGGCCACCAGGTCATCGTCAACTGCTTCCGCTACCTGATCGAGCGCATGGACGAAGCCACGATCCTCGAACAGGACCGCCTGGGCGACGTGCCGAACTGCTCGGTCACCTCCTACGCCTTCGACCCCTCGCTGGGCAAGCGCGGCAAGCTGGCGCCGCGGCTGCTCAATTTCGTCGCGCCGCTCGAAGCAACGGGCACCCCCGTCACCACCGGCAAGGATGTGCCGGCGGCGGCGAAGGCTTGAGGCGCACTTCATGACGCTGCAAACCAACGCCCGTCCGCGTGACCTCGATGCAAGCATGCTGCGCAGCTGGCCGCTGCCCATCCCCTCCAACGATGCCGACAAGGAAGAGCGCGGCCACGTGCTGATCCTCGGCGGCTCGCGCGAGATGCCGGGCGCCGTCATCCTGGCCGCCGTCGCCGCCCTGCGCGCCGGCGCCGGCAAGCTGACGGTCGCCACCGGCAACAGCGTGGCCCAGCTGGTTGCGCTGGCGATACCCGAGTCGCGCGTGCTGGGCCTGGCCGAGAACGAAGCCGGCGGCTTCACGGTCGAAGCGGTGGCCGCGCTCGATCCGCTGGCCGACCGCATCAACGCGGTCCTGATCGGCCCCGGCATGCAGGACGAGGAAGCCACGGCGCGCCTGGTGCATGCGCTGCTGCCGCGCCTGCACGGCACCGACACCAGCATCATGCTCGACGCCAACGCGATGGGCGCGATCCTGCATCCGCCGGCCGGCGTCAACCCACCCTTCCGCTTCGACGTTCCAGTACTGGTGACGCCGCACGCGGGCGAGATGGCGCACCTGACCGGCATCGCGAAAGAAGAAATTTCCGCCGGCGACGACCGCCTGGCCCTGGACATGGCGCAGCGCTGGAACGCGGTGGTGGCGCTGAAGGGCGCGCGCACCGTGATCGCCACCCCGGACGGCGAACGCTGGCAGCACGAAGGCGGCAACGTCGGGCTGGCCACCTCCGGCTCGGGCGACGTCCTGGCCGGCATCATCGCCGGGCTGGCGGCGCGCGGCGCCGGACTGGCCCAGGCCGCGGGCTGGGGCGTGGTGCTGCATGCGCGCGCCGGCGAACGCCTCGCGGCGCGGCTCGGCAAACTCGGCTACCTGGCGCGGGAACTGTCGGACGAGGTCCCCGCACTGCTCGAACAAGCCGCCGGCGATACCGCCGACGCGGCGACTAGACCATCCGGCAGTTTCGCTGGTGGAATGAGGGTGGAACGCTGATGGTTCGGCTCTCAATTATAGAGGTGTGCAATTCGGGAACTGGGAAGCACCATGTCAGGTCTACCGGAGTCGAATTCGTACACCACAATGGGGCCGCGTTCTGCGTCGGCTCCCCGATGGTTCCTTGATGGGCCGAAAGGTCCTGTTGGAACTAACCTGGCGTCGTCGACCCTCCAGCGCCTCACCTGGAGACGGCGGCAAAAAAAGTAGACGTGAACGAGGAGTAAAACAAATGAAAGCTCTTAACAACGCATCGAAGATTCTGTTTGCCGCAGCCCTGATGGCAAGCCTGGCGGCTTGCAAGAAAAACGACACCACCAGCACGACCGGCACCGGTGACACGTCGGCCACCGCGCCGAGCAGCACCTCGGGCACCAGCGGCACCGGCAGCACCGGCGCAGCGGGTGACACCGCCACCGGTACCGGCACCACCGGCACCACCGGCACCGGCACCACGGGCGCAACCGGCACGATGGGCGATACCGGCACCGGCGCAACCGGCACCGGTACCACCGGTACCGGCACCACGCCGCCGGTCGACAGCACCGGCACCGGCACTGGCGCCACTGGTACGGGCACGACCGGCACCGGCACCACCGGCACCGGCACCACGCCTGCCACCGGCACCGGCACCGGCCATTGATTGGCAGTTGAGCGTCGCCTCCGCAAAGGGCCTGGAACGGGTCCTTTGCAACGGCGAAAAAAAAAGGCCTGCGCGAGCAGGCCTTTCCTTTTGCAGTTTCATATTCAGCTGGGACTGTGGCTGACCACCGGGGTCAGAGCCCCAACTGAAACACCGGACTCTGACCCCTAAGCGGCCGCAGTTCCCTCGCGGCGGCCGATGGCGAAGCGGCCTGCCTTGACGATCAGGCGGAACACGAAGCGCACCATCACGATGGTCAGGATCGCTTCCACGAAAGTCATCACGAAGGCCGGCAGCGCCGTGAAGCGCACCACACGGCGGCGGAACTTGGCGCCCATGCGGTCCTTCGCGATCTCGATGCTGTCGTAGAAGGTCGGCACGACCAGCAGGGTCAGCATGGTCGAGGTGATGGTGCCGCCGATGATGGCGATCGCCAGCGGACGGTAGAACTCGCCGCCCTCGCCCAGGCCCATCGCCACCGGCAGCATGCCGGCGATCAGCGCGAAGGTCGTCATCAGGATCGGACGCAGACGGGCGCGGCCGGCTTCCATCAGCGCTTCCTCGCGGTCCATGCCTTCGGCTTCACGGCTACGCGCCGCATCCAGCAGCAGGATCGCGTTCTTCGCCACCAGGCCCATCAGCATGATGATGCCGATCAGGCTCATCAGGTTGATCGTCGAGTTGCTCAGCAACAGGGCCACGACCACGCCGATCAGCGACAGCGGCAGCGACAGCATCACGCCGCCCGGCGCCGTGAAGGAGCCGAACTGCATCACCAGGATCAGGTACATCAGGCCGATACCGGACAGCAGCGCGATCACCATCTGGGTGAACAGTTCCTGCTGGTCCTGGCCCATGCCGCCCAGCTGCAGGCCATAGCCCGGCGGGAAGTCCATGCTCTTGGCCAGTTTCATGGCGTCGGCGGTGACTTCACCGTTCGAGCGGCCCTGCACGTTGGCGGACACGGCGATGATGCGCTTGCCGTCCTTGTGCTCGATGGTCGACGGGCCCTTGCCCATGGTGATCGTCGCGATCTGGTCCAGCGGCACCAGCATGTTGCTGCCGGTGACGGCGATCGGCAGGCGCTCGATGTTCTCGGTCGCCACCCGGTCGTCCGGATGCAGGCGCACGGCCACGTCGCGGGTTTCGCCGGTCGGGTCGACCCAGTCGCCGACTTCGATGCCGGCAAAGGCCACGCGCAGCGCGCTGGCGGCGTCGCCCACCGAGATGCCCATCGAGTTCGCCAGGCCGCGGTCGAGCACGATCTGCAGCTCGTCCTTCGGATCCTGCTGCGACAGGCCGACGTCGACCGCGCCCGGCACCTGGCGCAGCTTCTCCATGTAGGCCGTGGTCAGTTCCATCAGCTTGCGCGAATCCGGACCGGTGAACTCGACGCGCACCGGCTTGCCGCCGCCGTTGTTCAGGTCGTCCTGGACCACGAACTCGGCGCCGACCAGGGGCTTGAGGCGCTCGCGCAGGTCGGCCGCGATTTCGGCGGCGGTGCGGGTGCGCTCGGTGCGCTTGCCGATGTCGACGTACACGCGGCCGCCGCTGGCGCCGATGTAGTCGTTGGTTTCCTTGGTTTCCTTGATGCCGCGGGCGATCTCGGCCGCTTTCTCCATCTTCAGGCGCGCATACTCGACCGACGAGGACGGCGGCGTGCGCACGTCGATGGCGATGTTCTGCTGGTCCGATTTCGGCAGGAAGGACGAGCCGCCGAATTTCATGTGCAGGGCGATCGCGCCGACGAAGCTGGCGACCGCGATCAGGGCCATCGACTTGCGGTGGTGCAGCGCCCAGGCGATCACGCGGCCGTAGCGGTCGGCCTGGTGGTCGAACCAGACGTTGAACTTCGCCAGCGCCTTCGACAGGCCTTTCTTCGGCGCGTGGTGGTAGCCCGGCGGGTCGCCCCAGAAGGCCGACAGCATCGGGTCGAGGGTGAAGGAGATGAACAGCGACACCGCCACCGAGGCCGTCACGGTCAGCGCGAACGGACGGAACCATTCGCCGGACATGCCCGGCATGAAGGCCACCGGAATGAACACGGCCATGATCGAGAAGGTGGTCGAGGCCACCGCCATGCCGATCTCGGCGGTGCCTTCGAGCGCCGCGGTGCGCCGGTCCTGGCCGTTTTCCATGTGGCGCACGATGTTTTCGCGCACCACGATCGCATCGTCGATCAGCACGCCGATCGCCAGCGACAGGCCGAGCAGGGTCATGAAGTTCAGCGTGAAGCCGCACAGCCAGACCGCGATGAAGGCCGCCAGCACCGAGGTCGGCAGCGACAGCGCGGTGATCAGGGTCGAACGCCAGGAGTTCAGGAAGGCGTACACCACGAAGATGGTCAGCACCGCGCCCAGCACCAGCGATTCGATCACGTTGTTCAGGCTGTTCTGTGCGTTCTTGCCGCCGTCGCGCACGATTTCGATGCGGGTGCCTTTCGGCAGGTCTTTCTGGATCTCGTCGACCATCGTGCGCACCTTTTCCGCCACCGTCACGGTGGAGCCGTCGCGGGTGCGGGCGATCTGGATGCCGACGTTGTCGTTGCCGCTGCGGATGGACAGGCCGTCGATGTCGGCGAAGCCGTCCTTGATCTCGGCCACCTGGTTCAGGCGCACGATCTGCTCGCCGTTGCGCTTGACCACCACCTGCTGGAAGTCGTCCGGATGCTCGATGCGGCCCACCAGGCGGATGCTCTTTTCGTCGAGCACGCCGCGCACCTTGCCGACCGGGGCATTGGTGTTCTGGCGCTGCAGCGCGCTGGTGACGTCGCCGACCGACACATTGAATTCACGCAGCTTGTCGGCGCGCAGCAGGACCGACAGTTCACGCTTGAGCGAACCGTTGACGGTCACGGTGGACACGCCGTCGATACTGCGGAAGCGGTCCGCCAGCACGTCCTCGGCCAGGCGCGAGATCTCGGCCTTGCTCTGGGTGCTGGACGACAGCGCCACGTTCATGATGGGCTGGGCCGAGGGGTCGAAGCGCCGCAGGATGGGCTCGCGCATCTCGATCGGCAGCTTGTAGCGCACCGCAGCGATCGCGTTGCGGATGTCGTCCGAAGCTTCGATGATGTTGCGGTCGAACTCGAACTCGATCCAGAACTGGGCCGAGCCCTCGTTGGCGGTGGCGTTCATCTCGTGCACGCCGGGAATGCTCTGCATCGATTTCTCGAGGCGGTTGACGATTTCGCGCTCCACCGTCTCGGGCGACGCGCCCGGATACGGGATCATGAGCATGATCGCCGGCATCTCGACGTCGGGACTCTCGTTGACCCGCAGCTTCTTGAGCGCGAGCAAGCCCAGGCACATCATCATCACGATCAGCACGATCGTGGCGATCGGCTTCTTGACGCTAAAGTTGGAAAGGAACATGGCGTATTTCCTTATTTACCCTGGGCGCCAGGATTGCCGACGCTGGCCAGCGACTGGGCCTGGGCCTGGGCCTTGGGTGCGGCCATGACAACCGCCTGGCCATCCTTCAGGCTCGAATTCGGTGCGCGCAGCACCAGGTCGCCGGCGGCAAGGCCGGATTTGACTTCGTAGGCGCCGCTGCGCTGGTCGCGCGCGCCGATCGCCAGGTCGGCCTTGACCAGCGACTTGCCGCCGGCGCCGATTTTCCAGGCGTAGGTATGGTCGCCGGACTTCACCAGCGCGCTCTCGGGCACCATCAGGACCGAGGAGCTCTCGGCGTCGATGCGGCCTTCGGCGTACAGGCCGGACACGCGCGGCTGCTCGCCGGTCAGGCCGACCAGTACTTCGACCTGGCGCGTCACTTCGTTCGCGGCCGGGTCGATGCGCTTGACCACGCCGGTGAACTGGCGGTCGCCATAGCCGTTGATGTGATAGGTGACCTTCTGGCCCACCTTGACGGTGCTGATCTTGTCGGCCGAGACGCGGCCTTCATAGCGCATCGAGGTCGGATCGATGACCTTCAGCAGCTCCTTGCCGACGGCGGCGGTGTCGCCTGCCGAAACCTTGCGGTCGGAGACGATGCCGTCGAAGGGCGCGCGCACCACGGTGCGGCCAACCTGCTGGCGCGCGGCCACCAGGCGCGCACGCGCGGCCGAGACTTCGCTCTGGGCGGTATTGCGGCGCACTTCGGCGTCGTCCAGGGCCTGGGCCGAGGCCATGCCGGACGAGCGCAGGGTCTTGAGGCGGTCCAGGGCGCGGTTCGACTGGTCGAGGGCCTGCTCGGCGGCGCGCGCCGAGGCTTCGGCCGACATCAGGCTGTCGCGGATCGAGGTCTCGTCGAGCTTGACCAGCACGTCGCCGCGCTTGACCGGCTCGCCGTTCTCCTTCAGCACCTGCAGGACCACGGCCGAGACTTCGGCGCGCAGGTCGGCCTTGCGTTCCGGCTGGATCGAGCCGGTGATCACGGGACCCGAAGCGAGCGCATTGCTCTGCACCGTCAGCACGTCTTCCGGCTGCACCAGCAGCTGGACGGGCTTGCCATCTTTCTTGGCATCAGCCTGCGCAGTCGCAGTGGCCGGCTTGGCGGGTTCCTTGTCACTTTTGCCGCAGGCGGCAAGCGCCGAAGCAATGGCAAGGACGAGTAGGGTTTTGCGCAGCATTTCGTGGTTCTCCCGAGTGGACTCGCTACCTGTAAATATAAGAATATAAAAAGCCAGCGCGCAGTATCGGTGAGCCAGTCATGACAGTCAATCGAGGATAGTCAGAGCGTGGTTTTCGAGGGATGAACTGCGTTTTTTGGCGATGAACTGCAGTTGAGCGGGGGTGAAACGCGTCCGGATGCGGACAGTTGGCGGACAGTGCGGACAGTGCGGACAGAGCCCCAACCGTCGCCCCGCGAAGGCGCAAGAGAGCCCCCGGCTCTCTTGCGCCAAGTTGAATTGCAGTCTTACTTCACGAACAGATGGTAGACCAGGTTACCCATCAGAATACCGGTAACGATGCCCCCGCCGATCTCGACCAGGGTATGCCCCATGCGCTCGCGCAGCTTGCGAAAGCCATCCCTGCCCTCCGACAGGCGATTGATGGCGGCGGCCTGGCGGCCGACGTGCTGGCGCAGGCTGTTGGCGTCGATCATGACGATGAAGCACAAAGTCACTGCAACACCGAAGGCCGGATGGCTGATGCCCTCGCGCAGCGCGATCAGGGTCGCCATGCTGGTGACGGTGGCGCTGTGGTTGCTCGGGAAGCCGCCGTTGCCGACCAGGTTGAAGGCCCAGGCGCGCTGGCGCGCACTGTTGATCAGGAATTTGATCGGGCCGACCACCAGCCAGGTCAGCAGCGGGGTCAGCAGGTAAGTGAAGTCCATGAGAGTTCCAGTGTGTTATTACAAACGTAATGCCGGGCAGCATTATCGCAGAAGCGATGCGCCTGCCATACATGGAAACAAGTATTATCCCGATCAGTGTGGTTTATAAGACAACGCAAAATATAAGGAGAATTCAATGCAACATTTCAAGCTGTCTTTCGCAGTGACGGTGGTCTTGCTGGCGCTGGCCGCCTGGTGGGGTTACAGCCACGGCGGCGCCGGCGGGCTGGTACAGGCCCTGTGGATCGCGGCGGTACTCGGCGTGCTTGAAGTGTCGCTGTCCTTCGACAACGCGGTGGTCAACGCGACCGTGCTGCGCAACTGGAACGAATTCTGGCGCAAGCTCTTCCTCACGGTGGGCATCCTGGTGGCCGTGTTCGGCATGCGCCTGGTGTTCCCGCTGCTGATCGTGTCGGTGGCGACCGGGCTCGGCCTGGTCGACGTCTGGCACATGGCCGTGAACACGCCGGACGAGTACGCGCGCCAGCTGACCGCCCAGCACGCCGAGGTGGCGGCTTTCGGCGGCGCCTTCCTGCTGCTGGTCTTCCTCAACTTCCTCTTCGACGAGGAAAAGGAACTCCACTGGCTGGGCTGGATCGAAGAAAAGGTCGGCGAGTTGGGCAGCGAAGGCCTGGCGATCCTGCTGACCCTGGTCGCCGTGTTCGGCTGCATGAGCCTGATGCCCGAGCCGCAAAAGCTGCCGGTGCTGATCGCCGGCGTGGTCGGCGTGATCGTCTACGTGGGCGTGGACTGGATCAGCGGCCTGCTCGAAGAGGAGGAACACGATCCGGCGGTCGGCAAGCTGATCTCGCAGGGCAGCATCGGCGGCTTCCTCTACCTCGAGATACTGGACGCCTCGTTCAGCTTCGACGGCGTGATCGGCGCCTTCGCCATCACCAACGACGTCGTCATCATCATGCTGGGGCTGGCCATCGGCGCGATGTTCGTGCGCTCGCTGACGGTGTTCCTGGTGCACAAGGGCACGCTGGACGAGTTCGTCTATCTCGAGCATGGCGCCCACTACGCGATCGGCATCCTGGCCCTGATCATGTTCGCCAGCGTCGAATACGAGATCCCGGAATGGTTCACGGGCCTGTCCGGCATCGCCTTCATCCTGGTGTCGCTGTGGTCCTCGGTGCGCCACAAGCGCCGCGAACAGCTCGAAACCAGCACCTAATCAAAAAGAAAGGAACATCATGGCGATCAGTCTGCAAAAAGGCGGCAACGTCAATCTGTCCAAGGAAGACCCGAGCCTGAAAAAGGTCATCATCGGCCTGGGCTGGGACCCACGCGCCAGCGACGGCGCCACCTTCGACCTCGACGGCAGCGCCTTCATGCTGCGCGGCGACGGCAAGGTGCGCGGCGATGCCGACTTCATCTTCTACAACAACCTGCAGTCGAGCGACGGCTCGCTCAAGCACACCGGCGACAACCGCACCGGCCAGGGCGAAGGCGACGACGAGCGCCTGCTGGTCGAACTGTCGCGGGTGCCGGCCGACGTCGAGAAGATTGCCTTCGCCGTCACCATCCACGAAGCCGACCAGCGCCGCCAGAACTTCGGCCAGGTGGCGCGCGCCTTCATCCGCTGCCTGAATGCGGACGGTGAGCGCGAGATCGCGCGCTACGACCTGTCCGAGGACAGCTCGACCGAGACGGCGATGATCTTCGGCGAACTCTACCGCTACGGCAGCGAATGGAAGTTCCGCGCCGTCGGCCAGGGCTACAACGGCGGCCTGGGTCCGCTGGCGCGCTCATTCGGCGTCAACGTATAGTCGGCGAACCGCTGCCGTTCATGAGGTTTTGACAATCCGCGCGCGCATCGGCAGAATGGGCGCGACTTCACTCACGCCCCTACCCCATGCCTTCGACTATTCCACGCCGCGCCAGTGTCCTGATTGCCTCCGTCATCGTCGCCGCGATCGTGCTGTTCGCGCTGTACACGGCGCTCGTGCTGCACTGGTCGTATTCCGAGGGCGAACGCGCCGGCTACCTGCAGAAGCTGTCGCGCAAGGGCTGGCTGTGCAAGACCTGGGAAGGCGAGATCCTGCTGTCGAGCATGCCGGGCGCGATTCCCGAGCGCTTCGCCTTCACTGTCCGTGACGAAGCCGTCGTAAAGCAGCTGCAGGCCGCCATGGGCCAGCGCGTACAGCTCAGCTACGCCCAGCACATCGGCCTGCCGACCAGCTGCTTTGGCGAGACCAGCTATTTCGTCGAGAAAGCCGTGGTCGGCGGCAACAACCCGGTCGCGCCGAATCCGGGCACTTGATACGCAAAAAGAATCAATAGCCGGGTTATCGATACTTTTTCATATCAGGTGATGCCATGAGAGGGCGGGCTGCGGGATTACTGCTGGCGATGTGCGGTGCGATGAGCGCCGCCCAGGCCTCTACCATCGTCGACTACACGCTGCTGCGTCCCGAAGGCCGGCGCCACTACCTCGTGGTGGAACCGGACCGGCTGGCGCGCAGCAACCGTCCCACCGTGATCCTGCTGCATGGCCATGGCGCCTCGGCCGCCTTCATGGTCGGCCTCGAATCCTTCGGCTTGTACAAATCCCAGGACTGGATCCGCCTCGCCGAACGCGAGCGCGTGATGCTGATCGCGCCCGACGGCATCAAGGGCGCCGACGGCAAGCAGGCCTGGAACGATTGCCGTGCGGACGCCGCCAGCAATGCCACCAGCGACGACGTCGGCTTCCTCGCCGCCCTGATCGACACCGCCGTCAGCGAACTGGGCGCCGATCCGGAGCGCATCTACGTGTTCGGCAGCTCGAACGGCGGCGGCATGGTCTACCGGCTGGGCATCGAACTGGGGCCGAAGCTGGCAGCGATCGGCGTGCAGAGCGCGCTGATGCCGATGCAGAGCCGCTGCAAGGCGCCGGTGTATCCGATCTCCGTGTTCGTCTCGCACGGCACCGCCGACGAGATCGCGCCCTATTACGGCGGCAAGGTCGGGCACTGGCTGCTGCGCGACCGCGGCAGCGGCGTCAGCGCCGACGAATCGGTGGCCGTATGGCGCCGCGCCGCCGGCCTGCCGGAAGCGCCGATGCGCTTCCGCCTGCCGCACCTGCAATCCTCGGACCCGACCTCGGCCACGCGCTATGTCTGGGGCAGCGACCCGGCCCGTGTGCAGGTCGAGTTCATGCGCATCGACGGCGGCGGCCACACGCACGCCTCCAAGGCCGAGGAACTGCCGTGGATCCTGCGCAAGCTGGTCGGCAACATGAACCACGACGTCGACACGGCCGAAGAGGCCTGGAACTTCTTCAAGGACAAGCGGACGACGGGCGTGCGCTAAGTCGTTTGCTTACGCCAGCGGCAAGCGCAATTCGCAGGCGAAGCTGCCGTCGGCCTCGGCGCGCCAGTTGCGGGGATAGTATTCGGTGCAGGGCCGCGTGAAGTCGGCGGACTGGCCGCTGGCCGGCAGCCATGCCTGCAGCAGCCATTGCCAGGCCCCCGGCACTTCCCAGGCCTGGCCCGAGAAAGCGGCCACCGCATGGACGCCGCCCGGCAGCAGGGTCACGAAGACGCCGGCCGGCGCCCTGAAATCCGCACCCACCTCGACGCCCGCATCGTAGCGGCAGTCCTGCGCCAGCGTGACGGACGGGTCGTCGTGGCCGATGCCATAGGTGGCTTCGCCCAACAGGCCCTGTTCCCGCAGCCAGGGGCGGAAAGTCTCCATCCAGAAGCGGCCGATCTCCGGTCCGTAGGGCCCGGTCTTGCGCATGGTGGCGATGCGCACCGGCGGCAGCGTGACGATGGCGACCTTCATTTCCGACTGCTCCTCATGAATGCGATGAACGCATTCTAGGCGCGCCGCGCGGGCGCCCCAACTGGAAGATCCTACAGGGTGCTCAGCTTTCGCCGCGCTGCCTGGCCACCGCTTCGGCCAGCCGCGCCGCCGCCTGCTGCGCCGAAGGCAGCTGCGAGAAGCGTCCCAGTACTTCGCGCGCCAGGTCGGCCGATTCGGCGCGCTGCTTGGCCTCGGCCTGCAGGGCGTCGACCTGTTCGCGCAGCGCGCCCAGTTCCGCCACCTGCTCTTCCTGGCGGCCGGCTTCCAGTTCCACCAGGCGGCGCTTGGCTTCCATCATTTCCTGGGTGGCCTGCAAGGACTTGCGTTGCATGTCGGCGGCCTGCTGGGCGTGTTCCAGCAGCGCGCGCTGGGCTTCGCGCTTGTCGACGGCCGTCTGGGCCGCGGCCTGCTCGGCCAGTTCGCGCATCTTCGCCAGCTCGGCGCGTTCTTCCTCGGCCTTGGCACGCGCTTCGGCGGCGGCGACGGCCGCGTGCTCGGAGGCGATGCGCGCCGCGGCGGCCTCGCTGGCGCGGGCATCGAGCGCGGCCTGCTGGCGCTGGGCCGACAGCTTCTGCTCGAGCAGAAGCAGGGCTTCGCGGGCGGCGTCGGCGCCCGCCTGCTCGGCCGCCAGCAATTCTTCGGCCAGCGCCTGCCGGCGGGCTTCGTGTTCGGCGCGTTCCGCCTGCGCGCGCGCCAGTGCGGCGGCTTGCGCGGCGGCGGCTTCGGCGCGCTGGGCGGCATCAAGAGCCTCGTGCTGCTGCGCGGCGGCGATCGCCTGCTCATGCTCGACCTGGCGCGCCGCATCCATGACGGCCTGGCGCTGGGCCTCGACCGCCGCCTGCTGCGCGGCCAGGCTGCGCTGTTCGTGTCCGGCCTGGGCGCGCAGCAGCGCTTCCTGTTCCTGCTCGGCGGCGATCCTGGCCTCGGCGGCGGCGGCCAGTGCGCGCTCGGCCTCCTGGCGCTGCTCCAGCGCGGCAAGCGCTTCGCGCTCCACGTGCATGCGCTCGCGCTCGGCGGCGGCCAGCGCTTCGGCTTCCTGGGCACGGCGCTCGGCCAGACGCGCGGCTTCGCGCTGCAGTTCCGCCTGTTCTGCCTCATGGGCGAGGCGCGCCTGCTCGGCGGCGTTCTCGGCGGCTTTCGCCTGGGCCGCGGCGGCCGACTGGGCCGCGCGTTCTTCGGCCAATACCCGTTCGCGCTGCTGCTGCTCGGCTTCCAGTGCCGCCGCTTCCGCCGCCTGGCGGTCGGCATTCAGGCGCAGGCGCGCCTGCTCGGCGGCGAGGCGCTCCGCGTCCAGGCGGGCCTGGGCCTGGGCGGCTTCCTCTTCCTCGGCCTGGGCGCGGGCCAGCGCCACTTCGCGCAGCTTGCGGTCGGCTTCGATGCGGGCTTCGGTGGCGGCCAGGATCCGGGCTTCGGCTTCACGCCGCGCCTCGAGCGCGTCCGCGGCCCGCGCTTCCCCGCGCTCGCGGTGGACGGCGGCGTCGCGCAATTCCTTCTCGGTCTGCAGGCGCATGCGCAGCGATTGCGCGGCGGTGCGTTCGTACTCGGCCTGGGCCAGGGCGATCGCTTCGCGTTCCTGCTCGATGTGGGCCAGCGCCCGCGCCTCTTCCAGTGCCCTGGCTTCGGCGGCGGCACGCGCAAAGCTGGAGGCCAGCGCGACCTGGTCGGCGCGCTCGCGCTGCAGCGCCAGTTCGAGCGCCTCGGCTTCGGCTTCGGCCAGCTTTTCGGCGGTCAGTCGCGCGGCCTTCTCGGCGCGCTCGCGTTCGCGGGCCAGGATCGCAACTCTTGCGTCGGCGCTGGCGCTGTGGCTGACTTCCTCGCGCGCCGCGTGCACGGCGGCGACCCGCTCGGCTGCCTGCAGGCGCGCCTGCTCGGAGTGCTGCGCCAGCTCATCGGCCTGGCGTGCGGCGTGTTCCGCCAGTTGGGCATCGGCTCTGGCCTGCTCTTCGGCACGGCGGCGCGCCTCTTCCTGGGCGCGCGCGCGCGACTCGGCGGCCAGGCGGATGTGGGTGTCGGCTTCCACGCGTGCGCGCAGCTCGGCGGTTTCCTGGCGCATCGCTTCCAGGCGCTCGGCCGCGGCCCTGGCGGCGGCGCGCAGGGTATCGATGCGGTCGCGGTTGGCCTCGATCGCCTCCTCCGACGCCTGGGCATTCGCCAGCGCGGCGGCCGCGGCTTCGGCGTCGATCGCCGCGCGTTCCTCGGCCAGGCTGCGGGCGCGCGCCTCGGCATGGGCCCGGTTCTCGGCCGCCACCGCCGCCTTGGCCTCGGCCTCGACCCGGGCGATGCCTTCCTTGATTGCACGCTGCTCGAGGTGCTCGCGCTGCGGCTCCACGCCCGGCGCCGCGTGCTCGTGGGAGGCGGGCATCAGGTCGATGGTGAAATCGGCGTCGTCGTTGTGGTCGGGATGGTCGGTCATGGCTTTTCGAGGGCGGACTAGGGCTTAGCGTGATTATGCGTCACAGCTGAAAAACCTGTCACGCCGAACACAGCGGCGATTGCCTGCCAATTCAGGAGATCAAACCGGCCACAGGGGCGGCTCATCCATTAAGGCCACTTGTTCCCTGAGCTCCAGGATACGGTCCTGCCAGTAACGCTGGGTATTGAACCAGGGGAATGCCGCCGGAAAAGCCGGGTCGTCCCAGCGCATCGCCAGCCAGGCCGAATAGTGGATCAGGCGCAGCGTCCTTAATGCTTCGACCAGATGGAGCTGGCGCGGGTCGAATTCGCAGAAGTCCTCGTATCCGGCCAGCACGTCGCCCATCTGGCGCACCATTTCCTGGCGCTCGCCCGAGAGCAGCATCCACAGGTCCTGCACGGCCGGGCCCATGCGGCTGTCGTCGAAGTCGACGAAGTGCGGGCCGTCGCCAGTCCACAGCACGTTGCCCGCGTGGCAATCGCCGTGCAGGCGCAGCAGCGGCACATCGCCGGCGCGGTCGAAACAGCGGGCGACGCCATCCAGCGCCTGGTCGAGCACGCTGGCATAGGCGGTCAGCAGTTCGTGCGGGATGAACCCGTGGCCCAGCAGCCAGGCGCGCGGCGCGCGGCCGAAGGTATCGAGGTTCAGCGCAGGACGCTGTTCGAAAGCCTGCAAAGCGCCGACCGCGTGGATGCGGCCTATGAAGCGCCCGGTCCACTCCAGCACTTTCGGGTCGGACAGCTCGGGCGCGCGCCCGCCGCGGCTGGGGAAGACAGCAAAGCGAAAGCCGCCGAATGCGTGCAGCGTGCGCCCGTCCAGCACCTCGGCCGGCACCACCGGCACCTCGGCCCGCGCCAGCTCTTCGGTAAAGGCGTGTTCCTCGAGGATGGCGGCGTCGCTCCAGCGCGCGGGGCGGTAGAACTTGACCACCACCGGCTGGCCCTCTTCGCGGCCGACCCGGTAGACCCGGTTTTCGTAGCTGTTCAGGGCCAGCAGGCGGCCGTCGCCGCGCAGGCCCACGCTGTCGACCGCGTCCAGCACCATCAGCGGATCGAGACGTGAAAAAGGATGTGTTGCCGTTTGATCTTCCATGCCGCCATTGTAAGGCCGGCGGCAGGCGGGCGCACCCTCCGTCCAACTTTGCTGAATTTATGCATGAGCCTGTTTCAAAAGGCCATATTTTTTCGCTACGGAATCGATATGAAAATGAATTTGCCGATTTTGACAAGGATTATGGTCGCAATGTGCGTGGACGTACCGAGAAATCGCCTGGCGCCGGGTGTCATTGAGGCCTCAACTTATACGGAGAAAAACAATGACCAGGACCACCCTCACCCTGACCGCGCTCGCCGCCGCCCTCGCCTGCAACGCCGCCATGGCCCAGGACGCCGCCCAGCCGCCCAAGGCCGAAGCCCACATGCAGAAGGTGCTGGACGCCCTCGAATCGCTGAACGGCAAGCCGATCGAGACCCTGAGCCCCGAAGAAGCGCGCAAGCAGCCGACGCCGGCCGACGCGGTCAGGAAGGTGCTGGCGGACGAGAAGAAGAGCACGGCGCCGGAACCGGGCGTGACGGTCAAGGACATGACGGTGCCGGTCGAGGGCGGCAGCGTGCCGGTCCACATCTTCACGCCCGAGGGCAAGGGCCCCTTCCCGGTGATGGTCTACTACCACGGCGGCGGCTTCGTCATCGCCGACACCAAGGTCTACGAGGCCTCGCCCCGCGCGCTGGCGAAAATGGCCAAGGCGATCATGGTCTCGGTCGACTACCGCCGCGCGCCGGAGCACAAGTTCCCGACCGCGCCGAACGACGCCTACGCGGCCTACATCTGGACCACTCGGCATGCGAAGGAATTCAACGGCGACCCGGCGCGCGTGGCGGTCGGCGGCGAATCGGCGGGCGGCAACCTGGCCACCGTGGTGTCGATGATGGCGCGCGATAAAAAGGCGCAGATGCCGGTGCACCAGCTGCTGGTCTATCCGGTGGTCGACAACGACATGAACAACGCCTCCTACCAGCGCAACGCGAATGCCAAGCCGCTCAACAAGGCGATGATGGCCTGGTTCTTCAAGCACTACGGCGGCGATCCTTCGAGCCCGTATGCGCTGCCGATGAAGGCGTCTTCCCTGAAAGGCCTGCCGCCGGCCACCATCGTCGCCGCCGAGATCGACCCGCTGCTCAGCGAAGGCAAGGCCTATGCCGACAAGCTCAAGAAGGACGGCGTGAAAGTCGACTACAAGGAATACAGCGGCGTGACCCATGAATTCTTCGGCATGGGCGCGGTGGTGCCGAAGGCCAAGGATGCCGAGCAGTATGCGGCCGACGCCCTGAAGAAGGCCTTCGACGCCGGGCATTGATAGAAAAGCACGCAGCGACACTCACAGGTTTTCCGTTTGCGCGCAGATGGCCCTGACCGGCCGCCTGCGCGCTTTTTTATGCCGGATCGGGGGCGCAGGCGTTACACTGGCGCCTTCAATGAACGGAACACCTGAACCACCATGCAACTCGAACAGCCCCTCAGCGACAAAGAATTCGACGATCTCGACAACTTCCTGCTGTCCGAACGCAGCCCGGAAGGCGCGATGACGATGGATACCCTGCACGGCTACCTGACTGCGATCGCGATCGGCCCGGAATCCATCATGCCGGCCGAGTGGCTGCCGCGCGTCTGGGGCGAAGAAGGCGCCGCGCCCAAGTGGAAAAACCCGAAGGAAGAGCAGCGCATCGTCAACCTGATCATGCGCTTCATGAACGAAGTGCTGATCACCTTCGAGGTCGCGCCCAAGGAATTCGAGCCGCTCTACGTCGAGCATGAAGTCGACGGCGAGAGCCTGATCGACGCCGAAGCCTGGTGCTGGGGCTTCTGGGAAGGCATGGACCTGCGTCCCGGCTCCTGGGACGAAATCTGGGACTCCGAAGCCGGCGCCATGATGCGCCCGATCTACCTGCTGGGCGCCGACGAGATCGAGGAAAGCGAGCTGCCTGAAGTCGAGGACCCGCGCCTGGCCCACAAGCTGGCGCTGGACATCGAAGCCAATCTGCCCGCCATCCACCGTTTCTGGCTGCCGCGCCGCAAGGCCGCGGTCGAAACCGTGCGCCACGAGCAGCCGAAGGTCGGCCGCAACGACGACTGCCCCTGCGGCAGCGGCAAGAAGTTCAAGAAGTGCTGCGGCGCCGAGCAGGCCTGATTTCTGCCTTGGTATCTTCCTTGACCTCCACCCTGCCCATCATTACCGGGTGCAGGGTGCAGAGGTAGTCGAAACTCTCCCCCTGGCGCAGCACCTGGCGCCAGCTCTGTCCCGGTTTCAGCTCGCCCGACTTGATGCCCGCCGCGGCCGCGGTGACGTTGTGGACGAACATGTCCTTGTTCACCCAGGTGATGGTGTCGCCCGGTTTTACCATGAGCACCTTCGGCGAGAAGGCCATGTCCTGGATGATCACGCGGTGATCGGCCGCGCCGGCGTTTTGCGCGGCGGCGATCAGGCATACGCCTAGCGCCAGCAGTCTCATTTCATCTGCGCCTGCATGTGCTTCGCGTGCTCGAGGTGGGCCGCGATCGCCGGCCTTACCTTCGTCAGCAAGGCTTTCAGCTCGGCGTTGGAGGCGCTCGGGATCAGGGTCTTGTCGATCGCATCCAGCACGGCCTGGTGGTAGCTCACCTCGTTGTCGACGTAGGCCTTGTCGAAGGCGGCGCCGGACAGTCCTTTCAGCTTGTCGCGGGCCGCCACGCCGCCCTGGGTCAGCGATTTGCTGGTGTCGTTTTCTTCCGGCGTCACGTGCAGCTTCGTCACCAGCGCCACCGCCTGCTGGTTGACGGCCGAGTGGTCGGTCACCATGCGCTGGGCGAAGGCGCGCACCTCCTTGTTCTTGGTCTTCGATTCGGCCAGCTTGCCGGCGTCGATGTCGACCGTGTTGGCAGCGACGACGATGGCGGCGATCTGCGCATCGTTGGGATTGGCGGCGTGGGCGGTGCTCAGGCTTGCCGCGGCCAGCAGGGCGAGCAGGATCTTGGTCTTGTTCATGGCAGTCTCCATTCGGTTTGAGAGGTGAAGCGTGCCATTCGATGCAGCAAACCCTATTCGCGTTCCCGGAGCCTCTCCATCACTTTCGCGACGATCCGGCTGCAACGCTCGCCGTCGAAGCCGAAAGCATCTTCGAGCGCGACATCGAGCTCGCGCGCCAGCGCCTCGCGCAGCATGCCGCGCGCGCGGAAGTAGCGGCTGCGCACCGTGGCGTCGGGGATGCCCAGCACCTTGGCGGTTTCCTCGACGCTGAGCTCCTCGACGGCGCGCAGGATGAACACGGTGCGAAAGACTTCCGGCAGGCCGTCGATCTTCGCTTCGATCAGGCCGCGCGCCTGGGTGCGCTGGAAGGCCTGCTCCGGCTGGTCCGCGGCATCGCCATGTCCGGGTTCGCGCATCGCCGCCAGGCCGTCCAGCAGCGGCTCGGCGCCGAGTTCGATGACCTCGGCCATGCGGCCGGCGCTGCGGCGCCGCATCAGGGCGGCATTCATCACGATACGGGTCAGCCAGGTGGCCAGCGAGGACTCGCCGCGAAAGCCCGGCAAGGCGCGGTAGGCCTGGATATAAGCCTCCTGCAGCGCATCTTCGGCCTCGGCATCGTCGCGCAAAATGCTGCGCGCCACGCGGTAGAGCCGGCGGTTATAGCGCCGCATCAAATCGGCAAAAGCCGCCTGCTCGCCGTCCACCACGCGCTGGCGGAGGGCGGCGTCCGTTTCGTTCTCAAGTGCAGCCTGCATGGTGGTCTCCTCATTGTTCGAGCCAATTAGATGCACCTTGCCCGCCGGACGTTTCCAAAATTCGGGGTCAGACCCCGATTTTTGGAAATATTTTTCGAGATATTGCCAAAATTCGGGGTCTGACCCCGGTTTGATGTTACGCAGGTTCCATCAGTTTGCCCTCGAACAGCGCCGCCAGCAGGTCCGAGTGGCTGACCACGCCGGCGAAGATGCCGCGGGCGTCCACCACCGGGATGTGGTGCAGGCCGCGGTTGCTCATCAGGGGCACCAGTTCCGCGATCGGGTCGTCGGCGGCCACGGTCTGGACGTGGCGGTGCATGATGTCGACCACTTTTGCAGGCCTGTCGCCGCGCAGGCCGAACAGGTGGCCGACCACGCCGCGCAGGCGTTCGCCCAGGGTCTGGTAGTCGTCCAGGCCCAGGTGGTGCAGGAAATCGTTCTGGCCGACCACGCCGACCACATGGCCGGCCTTGTCCAGCACCGGCAGCGCGTGCAGGGCGTGGCGGCGCAGCAGGGTCCAGGCTTCCGCCAGCGGCATGCCGGGACGCACCGTCACCGCATCCTTCGACATGATGGCGCCGCAGGTGATGACCCCGAAGCGGCGCCCGTAGGCCTGGGCTTCGGTCTCCAGCAGGATCTCTTCCAGGTCGTCGCGGCTGATGTCCAGCACCTGGCCGTAGCGCGCCAGCGCCGCGTCCAGGTCTTCCTTGGTGAAGCCGATGCGCGCGGTCGGCACCGGGTCGCGGGTGGCGTGCACGTTCTTCAGCATCGACTGCTGGGTGTGCGGATAGCGGCGCCCGGTCAGGTTATTGAAGACCAGCGCCACCAGCACGATCAGGGCCGAGTTCAGGCACACCGGCACGAAGGCGAAACCGAAGCCGGCGGCGTGCACGGCCGGGCCGCCCAGCACCGTCGTCAGCGCCACCGCGCCGCTGGGCGGGTGCAGGCAGCGCAGCAGGAACATCACCAGGATCGCCAGGGAACCGGCCAGCGGCGCCGCCAGCAGCGGATTGCCGATCGCCTTGGCGCAGGCGATGCCGACCAGGGCCGAGATGGTATTGCCGCCGATGACCGACCAGGGCTGGGCCAGCGGGCTGGCCGGCACGCAGAACAGCAGCACGGCCGAGGCGCCCATCGGCGCCACCAGGGCCAGCGGCAGGGTCGCCGTGCCGAGCAAGTGCATGCTGAGACCGGCGGTGAGGAGCAGGCCGATCAAGGCGCCTGCCACGGAACGCATTCTTTCGTGACGCGGGACGGTATTACGTTGCGGGACGAAGGCGCGCAACCAGTTCAATGCGTGATCCAAGATGAGACTTCTTCAAAAAATACATCACGATATGATATATTATTCGGCTTCTCTCTGCCACGACCCGCCTCAGTGCCCTCTTTTGTGAAGCCCCTAGCCAAGTCCGATTTCGCCGCCCTCTCCGAATTCCGCTACCAGATGCGCCGCTACGAGCACTTCTCGGAAAACGCCGTGCAGGCGGAAGGCATCACGCCCCTGCAATACCTGCTGCTCCTGCACATCAAGGGCTTCCAGGGCCGCGAGTGGGCGACCATCGGCGAGCTGGCCGAGCGCCTGCAGGCCAAGCAGCACGGCGTGGTCGCGCTGGTGACACGCTGCGAGGAAGCCGGCCTGGTCGAGCGCCGCGCCAACCTGGATGACCGGCGCCGCGTCGAAGTGCACCTGCTGCCTGCCGGCGAAGACATCCTCACGCGCCTGGCCGAAGTCCACCGCGCCGAACTGCGCGCCCTGCAAGGCGTATTCACGATTCCCAACCTGCCCTGACTGAGTCACGAAACCCAAAATGTCCGTACCCCATCACCATTTACCCGAACGCCGCGACTTTTCCGGCGACCTGCGGCTGCTGCTCATCGCTGCGATCGCCGCCGTCATCGGCGGCCTTGCCGTGCTGGCCGCCCACGTGCTGCTGCTCCTGATCCGCTTCTTCACCGACCTGTTCTTCTACCAGCGCTTCTCGATCGCCGACCTCTCGCCCGCCAACCACACGCTGGGCGCCTGGGTGATCGCCGTGCCCGTGATCGGCGGCATCATCATCGGCCTGATCGCCCGCTACGGCACCGAGCAGATCCGCGGCCACGGCATCCCGGAAGCGATCGAGGCGATCATGTTCAAGAACAGCGCGATGTCGCCCAAGGTCGCGGTGCTGAAGCCGCTGGCCTCCGGCATCGCGATCGGCAGCGGCGGCCCCTTCGGCGCCGAAGGCCCGATCATCATGACCGGCGGCGCGATCGGCTCGCTGATCGCCCAGCACTTCCACCTGACCGGCGGCGAGCGCAAGTCGCTGCTGGTGGCCGGCGCCGTCTCCGGCATGACGGCGGTGTTCGGCACCCCGGTGGCGGCGGTGCTGATGGCGGTCGAGCTGCTGCTGTTCGAACTGCGTCCGCGCAGCCTGCTGCCGGTGGCCGTGGCCTGCGCGGTGGCCGGTTTCCTGCGCCCGCTGGCGATGGAAGCGGGACCGCTGTTCCCGCTGCAGACCCTGCCGGTGGCGCCGATCGCCCTGCTGTCCTGCGTCGTGGCCGGCGTGCTGTGCGGCGCGCTGTCGTGGACCATGTCGACCATGCTCTACCGCGCCGAAGACTGGTTCCACAAACTGCCGATCCACTGGATGTGGTGGCCGGCGCTGGGCGCGCTGGCGGTCGGCATCGGCGGCTATTTCCAGCCGCGCGCGCTGGGCGTGGGCTACGACGTGATCGGCGACCTGCTGCATAACCACCTGGCGATGAGCGCGGTGCTGGCCCTGCTGGCCGTGAAGTTCGTGATCTGGCTGATCGCGCTGGCCTCCGGCACCTCGGGCGGGGTGCTGGCGCCGCTGCTGATGCTGGGCGCCGGCCTCGGCTCCCTGCTTGCTCCTTTCCTGCCCGGCGCCGAGCCGGCCCTGTGGCCGCTGGTGTTCATGGCCGCAACCCTGGGCGGCATGATGCGCGCGCCGGTGATGGCGGTGGTGTTCGCCTTCGAACTCACGCACGATTCCAACGCCCTGCTGCCGCTGCTGGCCGCCGCCGCCGGCGCCTACGGCTTCACGGTGCTGGCGATGGGCCGCTCGATCCTGACCGAGAAGATCGCCCGCCGCGGCCACCACATCTACCGCGAATACGGCATCGACCCGCTCGAGCGCCACAGCGTGGCCGAAGTCATGACGGCCCAGGTCCTGAGCGTCGACGCCGACGCCACCGTGGCGAGCGTGTTGGCCTCGCACTTCGGCGCGGAGCAGAAGCACCGCGGCTTCCCGGTCACGCGCGGCGGCCTGCTGGTCGGCATGCTGGACCGCGACGCCCTCGACGGCCAGGCAATGGACACGAAAGTCGGCCAGCTGTTCGGCATCAACAAGCCGCCGCATGCGCTGGCCGGCGAGACCTGCCGCATCGTCGCCACCCGCCTGGCGGTGCACGGCATCGAGCGCCTGCCGGTGGTGGCCAGCGCAGCCGAACCGCGGCTGCTGGGCATCGTCAGCCGCAGCGACCTGATCAAGGCGACCGCCGGCCTGCATGTCGAGGAGCACGAGCGCCGCGTGCTGCGTCGCGTGCCGTTGACAAAGCGGAGCTGAGCACTGCGCCGGGTCCAGCTTTTTGCTGAACAATCATGTACGATAGGCAACACGCGCATCCGCGCGGTTGCCTATTTTCACTTGAGGACAAGAACATGATGAAACCGCTCAAGCGCACCCTCACCGCCATCGCCGCCGCCGCGGCACTGGCCTCCGCCGCCCACGCCGCGGCGCCGATGGTCAAGAGCCCGGCCCCCGGCTTCTTCCGCGTGATGGTGGGCGACATCGAAGTCACCCCGATCAGCGACGGCACCGTCGACCTGCCGGTCGACCAGCTGCTGCGCCAGAAGCCCGAGCAGACCAGGTCGACGCTGGAAAAGAACTTCCTGAAGCTGCCGCTGGAAACCTCGGACAACGCCTTCCTGATCAATACAGGCAGCAAGCTGGTGCTGGTCGATACCGGCGCCGGCGCCCTGTTCGGCCCGACCCTCGGCAAGTTCGTGCAGAACCTGAAGGCCGCCGGCTACCAGCCGGAGCAGATCGACGAGATCTACGTCACCCACATGCACGGCGATCACGTCGGCGGCCTGGCCCGCGACGGCAAGCGCGCCTTCCCGAACGCCGTGGTTCGCGCCGGCAAGGCGGACGCCGATTTCTGGCTGAGCCAGGCGAACATGGACAAGGCGCCGAAAGAGAAGAAAGGCTTCTTCCAGGGCGCGATGGCTTCGATCAACCCCTACGTCCAGGCCGGCAAGTTCAAGGCCATCGAAGGCAACGGCGAGCTGGTGCCGGGCGTCTCGGCGGTGGCGGAACACGGCCACACCCCGGGCCACACGACCTATGTGGTGGAAAGCAAGGGCCAGAAGCTGGTGCTGATCGGCGACCTGATCCACGTGGCGGCGGTCCAGATGGACAATCCGCAGGTCACGATCGGCTTCGACAGCGACGAAAAGGCCGCCGCTGCCTCCCGCAAGAAAGTGTTCGACGACGCCGCCAAGAACGGCTGGCTGATCGGCGGCGCCCACCTGCAATTCCCCGGCCTGGGCCACCTGCAGACCCAGGGCAAGGGCTACCGCTGGGTGCCCGTCAACTACACCCAGATGCGCTAACTCAGGCGTTCGTGGCGGCGGCCAGGATCGCCGCCAGCTTGTCCAGGTCGACCGGCTTGACCATGTGATGGTCGAAGCCGGCTTCCAGGGCGGCGCGGCGGTCCTGCTCCTGCCCGTAGCCGGTCACCGCCACCAGCAGCGTCGCGCGCGTGCAGGGCTCGAGACGCAGCCTGCGCGCCAGCTCGTTACCGTCCATCTCGGGCAGGCCGATGTCCAGCAGGCCCACGTCCGGGCATTCCTTTTTCGCCAGCTCCAGCGCGCGCAGCGAATCGTGCTCCACCATCACCTCGTAGCCGCAGGCTTCCAGCAGCATGGACAGCGTGGCGGCGGCGTCGACGTTGTCGTCCACCACCAGCACCCGCAGCGGACGCGCTTGCCCTTCCTGGACGCTGGCCGTGAGCTCGTCGGCGCCGCGCGCGGGCTGCTGCATCAGCGGCAGCGTGACGGTGAAGGTGCTGCCCCGGCCCGGGCCCGGGCTGTCGCAGGCCACCGTGCCGCCATGCAGCTCGACCAGGTTCTTGACCAGGGCCAGGCCCAGTCCGAGCCCGCCCTGCGAGCGGTCGGAGGAGCGCTGGGCCTGGGCGAACAGCTCGAACACGCGCTCCGTCAATTCCTTCTCCATGCCGATGCCTTCGTCGCGCACCGACAGCACCAGGCTGTCGGCGCCCGCTTCGGCGCGGGCTTCGATCTCGATGCGTTTTTCCTCGGGGGTGTATTTCGCCGCGTTGTTGAGCAGGTTGGCCATGACCTGCACCAGGCGCGCCTTGTCGCCGAGGACCGTGGCCTCGGGCTCGACCAGCCTGACCGACAGCGACTGACGGCGCGTCTCGAACAGCGGCCGCACCTGCTCGATGGCTTCGTCGACGATGGTACGCGCCGACACCGGCGCGCGCGCCAGCGTCACCAGCCCGCGCGTGACGCGCGAGACGTCCAGCAAATCGTCCACCAGGCTGGTCATGTGCCTGACCTGGCGGCCGATGATGGCGCTGCTCTGGCGTACGCGCTGCTCGTCGAGGCGGCCGATTTTGAGCAGGTCGGCCGCGGCGCTGATCGGCGCCAGCGGGTTGCGCAGTTCGTGCGCCAGCATGGCCAGGAATTCATCCTTGCGCTGGTCGGCCGCGCGCAGCTTTTCTTCCGCCTGCTTGCGCTCGGTGATGTCAAGGAAGAAGCCGACGATGCCGCCGTCGCCGGCCGGATAGGCGCGCACCTCGAACCAGGCGCCGCTGGCGCGGTTGCCCAGGTGCTGGAACTCGGTCCTGCCGTGCACGCGCGTGCGCATCACCTGGTGGTACAGGCGGCCGGCCTCGGTGTCCAGGGTCTCGGGCCAGACCTCCCAGTGATTGTGGCCGATCACCTGGGCGGCCGTGCGATTCGACATGCGCAGTCCTTCGGCATTCATCTGCAGCACGGTCCAGTCGGCGGCGATCAGCACGAAGCCCTCGGCGATCGAGTCGAGGATGTTGCGGCTGCGGTCGCGTTCTTCGCGCAGGGCTTCGAGGGCGCGCGCCAGGTCCAACGCGCTCCACAGGCGCTCGGCCATGCTGCGCGCCAGCGCGATCTCGGCCTCGCTCCAGCGGTGCGGCTGTTCGTGGCCCAGCGCCAGGAAGGCCAGCAGGCGGCCGGATTTCACCAGCGGCACCAGCAGGCTGGAACTCACGCCCATCGCCGACAGGTAGGCCTGCTGGTAGGGCATGGTGCGCGGGTCCATGCGGACGTCGGTGATGGCGATGACTTCGCCCGCACGCCCGCGCGCCGCCACGTCCTCGCCGAAGGCGGCGATCGAGAAGGTCTTGCCGGACAGGGTCGAGCTGCCGCTGCCGGTCCAGTCGCGCGGCACGTAAAACGTCCCGCGCGCCTCGTCGACTTCGCCGTACATCACGTGCCCGGCGCCCAGCTCGCGGCCGAGCAGCTCGCTGGCGGTGGCGATCGCCTCTTCGCTGGACGTGAGCGGCCGCAGCGCGTCGGCCAGGGCCAGCTCGAAGGCGGCGCGGCGCTCGGCCTCGACGCGGGCGGTGGTCTCGATGCAGGTGCAGTACACCCCCATCACCCTGCCCTCGCCGTCGTGCAGCGGCGAGTAGGAGAAGGTGAAATAAGTTTGCTCCAGATAGCCCTTGCGCTCCATGGTGAGCGGCATGTCCTCGAAATAGGAGGACTGGTCGGCCATGGCGCGCCCGGCGATCGGTCCGAGGTCGGCCCAGATCTCGGCCCAGACGCGCGAGAACTGGTCGCCGAAGGCAGCCGGGTGCTTGTCGCCGAGGATGGGGACGTAGGCGTCGTTGTACAGGAAAACCTGCTGCGGGCCCCATACGACGAACATCGGGAAGGTCGAGCTGAGGACCATGGACAAGGCCGTGGCCAGTTCGGGGGGCCAGGACCCGGGCGGACCCAGCGGAGAGGAATGCCAGTCGCGGGCGCCTAGCAGGCGCCGCGTCCCGCTGTCGCCGAGCCCGGCGGTAATGCGCAGAATGTCAGCCATGAGGAATTATTCCACATTTCGTGTGGAATAATTCACAATTTCCATGCTGCACTGCGCGGCAGCGAAATTACAGCTTGCGCTTTACAGCTTGATGAAGTGCTCGCGGTAGTAGCGCAGCTCTTCGATCGACTCGACGATGTCGGCCAGCGCGGTGTGTTTCTGGGCCTTCTTGAAGCCCGAAGCCAGTTCCGGCTTCCAGCGGCGGCACAGTTCCTTCAGGGTCGACACGTCCAGGTTGCGGTAGTGGAAGAAGGCTTCCAGCTTCGGCATGCCGCGCGCCATGAAGCGGCGGTCCTGGCAGATCGAATTGCCGCACATCGGCGATTTGTTGGCCGGCACCCACTGCTTGAGGAAGGCGATCAGCTGCTCTTCGGCCTGGGCTTCGTTCACGGTCGAGGCTTTCACGCGGTCGATCAGGCCCGATTTTCCGTGGGTGCCCTTGTTCCAGTTGTCCATCTTGTCGAGCGTCTCGTCACTCTGGTGGATGGCGAACACCGGGCCTTCGGCCAGGATGTTCAGCTCGGCGTCGGTAACGACCACGGCCACTTCGATGATGCGATCGTTGTCCGGATCGAGGCCGGTCATTTCCATGTCGAGCCAGACGAGGTTCATGTCGTTGGGGCGTGGGGTGACAGTAGGGGTTTGGGTTTCGTTGGCTTGTGACATAATCTGTTCTTTGGCTGTATATAGTCAGTCCGCCATTTTCTCACAGGCACACGATGCTTTCATTCGCGTTTTCGGTTTTGTTCGTCATTTTTTTCATGTTGACCCTGGTGTTGCGGTACTGGCTGGCCAGCCGGCACGTCCGCCACGTCCTGCGTCACCGTGATCGGGTGCCGGCCGAATTCGCCGGCAAGATCCCGCTTGCCGCGCACCAGAAGGCCGCCGACTACACGGTCGCCAAGACCCGCTACGGCCTGGTGCACGCGGTGTGGAGCGGCCTGGTGCTGGTCGGCTTCACGCTGCTGGGCGGCCTGCAGGCGCTGTCGATCGCGCTGCTGCAGCTGACGGGTCCGGGCATGGCGCACCAGATCGGCCTGATCGTGGCCTATGCCGTCATCGCCGGCGTGCTCGACCTGCCCTTCTCGTATTACTTCCAGTTCGTGCTGGAGCAGCGCTTCGGCTTCAACAAAATGACGATGAAACTGTGGCTGCTCGATGCCGTCAAGGGCACGCTGCTGGGCGCGGTCATCGGCCTGCCGCTGCTGTGGGTCGTGCTGACCCTGATGGACCGCACCGGCGCGCTGTGGTGGCTGTATGCCTGGCTGGTGTTCAGCGGCTTCCAGCTCTTGATGATGGTGCTCTACCCGACCGTCATCGCGCCGATGTTCAACAAGTTCACGCCGCTCGGCGACGAGAGCCTGAAAAGCCGCATCGAAGGCCTGATGGCGCGCGTCGGCTTCGCCTCCAAAGGCCTGTTCGTGATGGACGGCAGCAAGCGCTCGAGCCACGGCAACGCCTATTTTTCCGGCTTCGGCGCCAACAAGCGCATCGTCTTCTTCGACACCCTGCTCGAGCGCCTGGCGCCCAGCGAGATCGAAGCCGTGCTGGCGCACGAGCTGGGCCACTTCAAGCTGAAGCACATCGTCAAGCGCATCGTGGTCGCCTTTGCGCTGTCGCTGGTGTTCCTGGCGCTGCTGGGCTGGCTGAAGAACCAGGTGTGGTTCTACACCGGCCTGGGCGTGCTGCCGCTGCTGGGCCAGAACAACGACGCGATGGCGCTGCTGCTCTTCATGCTGGTGCTTCCGGTGTTCACCTTCCCCTTCGCGCCGCTCACCTCGATCACCTCGCGCAAGCACGAATTCGAGGCCGACGCCTTTGCCGCCAGCCACAGCGACGCGCGCGAGCTGGTCTCGGCCCTGGTCAAGATGTACGAGGACAATGCCTCGACCCTGACCCCGGACCCGCTGCATTCGGCCTTCTACGATTCGCATCCGCCGGCCTCGATCCGCATCCGGCGCCTGCACGAGGCGGGCGCCTTGAACGGCGCCGGCACGGCCGGCATGGAGCCCGCATGAACACGGTCCTGCCTTTGATCGAGCGCCACTGCACGCACGGCGCGCCGGCGCTGGACGCCGCCGCCATCGCCAGTCTGCTGGCGCAGCTGCCGGACTGGCACGCCGACGGCAATCGCCTGGTGCGCGAGTTCCTGTTCCGCGACTATCACGAGACCATCGAGTTCGTGAACGCGCTGGCCTTCATGGTCCACCGCGAAGACCACCACCCGGACCTGCAGGTGAGTTACCGCCGCTGCACGGCCTCGTGGACCACGCACTCGGCCGGGCACCAACTGAGCGAGAACGATTTCATCTGCGCCGCCAAGGCTGGCGCGCTGTACGCGGGGCGGGCCGGCGCATGAGCAAAGACCTGGATCTTAAAGGCACCATCGTCGCCGCCCACGGCCGCCACTACCTGGCCGACGTCGGCGATGCGCAGTCTTCCGAATTCCTCCAGTGCGTCACGCGCGGCAAGAAGACCAACGTCGCCGTCGGCGACATCGTGCACCTGAAGCGCACCTCGGACAACCAGGCGGTGATCGAGAAGATCGCCGAGCGGACCACCCTGCTCTACCGCTCCGACCAGTACAAGTCGAAGCTGCTGGCGGCGAACATCACGCGCCTGTTCATCGTCATCGCCACCGAGCCGAGCTTCGCCGACGACCTGGTCTCGCGCGCCCTGGTGGCCTGCGAGGCGGCCGGCGTCGAGGCCCACCTGATCCTCAACAAGGTCGACGTCGAAGCGCCGCTGGCCCGCGCCCGCGAGCGCGCCGGCCTGTACGCGAGCCTCGGCTATCCGCTGCACGAAGTCTCGGCCAGGACCGATCCGGAAGGCGCGGTCGCCACCCTCATGCCGCTGCTCGAAGGCCAGTCCTCGATCTTCATCGGCCAGTCGGGCATGGGCAAGTCCTCGCTGATCAACCTGCTGGTGCCGGACGCCGACATCGCCGTGCGCGAGATCTCGGCGGCGCTGGACACCGGCAAGCACACCACCACCTTCACCCGGCTCTACCGGCTGCCGGGCAATGGCGGCGGCCAGATCATCGACTCGCCGGGCTTCCAGGAATTCGGCCTGTACCACCTGACGGAAGGCATGCTGGAACGCGCCTTCGTCGAGTTCAAGCCCTTCCTGGGCGGCTGCAAGTACTACAATTGCCGCCACCTGGCCGAGCCGCAGTGCGCCATCCTGACGGCGGTCGAAGAAGGCAGGATCGCGAAGATCCGGCACGAGCTGTATGCGCAGCTTCTGCACGAGTCGGCCCAAACCTTGTATTGATCGAATATAATCAGGCAGATCCCCGCATTCCCGACATAACATGGCTGTCCAGACCCCCATCAAGCACTTCCTGCAGTTCTCCGACTTTTCCCGCGACGAGTTCGAGTACGTGATCGAGCGCGCGGCCGTCATCAAGCGCAAGTTCAAGGCCTACGAGGTCTACCACCCGCTGGTCGACCGCACCCTGGTGATGGTGTTCGAGAAGAGCTCGACCCGTACCCGTTTGAGCTTCGAAGCCGGCATGCACCAGCTGGGCGGCGCGGCGATCTACCTGAACACCCGCGACAGCCAGCTGGGCCGCGGCGAGCCGGTCGAAGACGCCGGCCAGGTCATGAGCCGCATGTGCGACATCATCATGGTGCGCACCTTCGGCCAGGAGATCATCGAGCGCTTCGCCGCGAATTCGCGGGTCCCGGTGATCAACGGCCTGACCAACGAACACCACCCCTGCCAGGTGCTGGCCGACGTGTTCACCTATTTCGAGCACCGCGGTTCCATCGTCGGCAAGACCGTCGCCTGGATCGGCGACGCCAACAACATGCTGTACTCGTGGCTGCAGGCGGCCGAGGTGTTCGGCTTCCACCTGAACGTGTCGACCCCGAAGGGCTACGACATCGACCCGTCCCTGGTTAACACGAACAACTACACCTTCTTCGAAAACCCCTCGGATGCCTGCGCCGGCGCGCACCTGGTCAACACCGACGTGTGGACCAGCATGGGCTACGAAAAAGAAAATGCCGAACGCCTGAAAGCCTTCGATGGCTTCATGGTGGACGGCGCCAAGATGGCGCGTGCAGCACCCGACGCGCTGTTCATGCACTGCCTGCCCGCACACCGCGGTGAGGAAGTGGCGGCCGAAGTCATCGACGGCCCGCAATCGGTGGTGTGGGACGAAGCCGAGAACCGGCTGCACGTGCAGAAGGCGCTGATCGAGTACCTGCTGCTGGGCCGCATCGAAGATAAATAACGCATCATCACCACAACCCTAGTTTGATCGTCGGCCCAGCAATGGGCCGGCTGACCATAAATCCCCCTCCTCTCTCATTCACTGGAACTCCCATGAGCGACATTAAAAAAGTAGTCCTCGCCTACTCCGGCGGCCTCGATACCTCCGTCATCCTCAAATGGCTGCAGGATCACTACAACTGCGAAATCGTTACCTTCACCGCCGACCTGGGACAAGGTGAAGAGCTGGAACCGGCGCGCGCCAAGGCCATCAAGTTCGGCATCAAGCCGGAAAACATCTACATCGACGACGTGCGCGAAGAATTCGTGCGCGACTTCGTGTTCCCGATGTTCCGCGCGAACACCGTCTACGAAGGCGAATACCTGCTGGGCACCTCGATCGCGCGTCCGCTGATCGCGAAGCGCCTGATCGAGATCGCCAACGAAACCGGCGCCGACGCCGTCTCGCACGGCGCGACCGGCAAGGGCAACGACCAGGTACGCTTCGAGCTGGGCGCCTATGCGCTGAAGCCGGACGTCAAGATCATCGCCCCGTGGCGCGAATGGGACCTGCTGTCGCGCGAGAAGCTGCTGAAGTACGCGGAAGACGCCGGCATCGAAATCGACATGAAGCACAAGAACGGCGGCGCGCCCTACTCGATGGACGCCAACCTGCTGCACATCTCCTTCGAAGGCCGCCACCTGGAAAACCCGAGCGCGGAAGCCGAGGAATCGATGTGGCGCTGGACCGTGTCGCCGGAAGCGGCGCCGGACCAGGCCGAGTACCTCGACATCGAATACGAGCGCGGCGACATCGTCGGCCTGAACGGCGTCAAGATGACCCCGGCCCAGGTGCTGACCGAGCTGAACCGCCTCGGCGGCAAGCACGGCATCGGCCGCCTCGACCTGGTGGAGAACCGCTACGTCGGCATGAAGTCGCGCGGCTGCTACGAAACCCCGGGCGGCACCATCATGCTGCGCGCCCACCGCGCGATCGAATCGATCACCCTGGACCGCGAAGTGGCGCACCTGAAGGATGACCTGATGCCGCGCTACGCTTCGCTGATCTATAACGGCTACTGGTGGGCGCCGGAGCGCGTCGCGCTGCAGACCCTGATCGACCACACGCAGCAATCGGTGAACGGCTGGGTCCGCGTCAAGCTCTACAAGGGCAACGTGATCGTGGTCTCGCGCGATTCGAAGACCGATTCGCTGTTCGACATGAACATCGCGACCTTCGACGAAGACGGCGGCGCCTACAACCAGGCGGATGCGGGCGGCTTCATCAAGCTGAATGCGCTGCGTATGCGGATTGCTGCGAAGGCGCGTGCCAAGCGCGGGCAGTAAATTTCTCGTGTAGGAATGCGAAAGCCGCCGATCTGAAAGGATCGGCGGCTTTTTTTCGTCCAGCAGCGCGTAAACGTCGTCCCCGCGCAGGCGGGGATCCAAGTTCTGCATGGGCTATCGAAACGCAAACAAACTTGGGTCCCCGCCTTCGCGGGGACGACGGTTTCATAGCCGGTGGTCAGAAGTGGAAATTCGCCGTCACGCTGGCCCAGCGCGGCGCGCCCGGCGTGTAGCGGTAGCCGCTCTTGTTGATCGCCGCGATATAGCGCTTGTCGAACAGGTTGTAGACGTTCAGGCGCAGGTCCAGCCAGCGGTTCACCGTGTAGCCCGCGGTCGCATCCGTCACCCAGTAATCGTCGGCGAAGGCCGGGGTGCCGACGGCGCCGTCGGTGCCGCGCAGCAGGCGGCCCTGGTAGCGCACGCCGCCGCCTACCTGCAGGCCGAACGGGAAGGTGTAGGTGGTCCAGCTGGTGAAGGCCTGTTTGGGTGTGTACGACAACGCGTTCTCGCCGAGCGCCGTCACCAGCTTGCCGGATTCGACGCTGGTGTCCATCCAGGTGTAGCCGGCGCTGACCAGCCAGTGGCGCGCCAGTTCGCCGGTCACGCCAAGTTCCACGCCCTGCACGCGTTTACGGCCGGTCTGGTAGTACTTCAGGTCGACCGGGTCCTGTTCGACCTCGTTCTTCACCTCGGTGCGGTAGAGGGCCGCGGTCAGCGCCAGCCGCTGCTTCAGCAGATCGAGCTTGCCGCCCAGTTCCGTGGTGGTGCTGACTTGCGGCTGGAAGACCGGGTTCGAGGCGCTGTTGGCGTTGCCGCTCAGGGTCAGGTTCGAGCCCGGCGGCTGCTTCGAATTGGCCCACAGGGCGTACACGCTGCTGTTGCGGGTCGGCTTGTACAGGGCCGAGACTTTGCCGCTGACGACATGGTCGGACAGCCCGATGTGGGCCGGGATCGGCGTGTTCACCGGCAGGGTCGGATTCGCGGCCAGGGTCGACAGCGTGACGGCGTCGTAGTCGACGTCGAAGCGGTCGATGCGCGCGCTGGCGCCGAACTGCCATTGTTCACCGATCTTGATGGTGTCGAGCAGGTAGGCCGACTGGGTGTCGACCTGGCCCTGGGTGCGGGCCCCGCTGCGCACCAGGTTCACGCCGCTGGCCAGGCTGCCTGGATCCGGACGATAGAGATTCGCGGCCGGCAGCGTGCCGGTGCCGGTATGGCTCCAGTTGTTCTGCTTTTCCGAACTCAGGTCCAGGCCGCTCACCAGCGTGTGGCGCAGGCTGCCGGTGCCGAACTCCGAAGTCAGCACGGTCTGGTTGGCCAGGATGGTGTTCTGCTGGTCCTTGATGGTACGGATTGTGCGTGCCAGGGCCCAGCCTGAGGGGTCGGCCTGATTCGGCGTGAGGAGGTTGGCGGTGTTGCCCATGAAGGCGCTCAGCAGGTAGAACTGCCGGGTCTTGCCGTAGCGGCTGGTGTTCCGCAGGCGCATGTGCGGGCTGAACTCGTGGTCGAGGATGGCCGTGAACATGTCGGCCTTGACGCGGTCGAAATCGCCCACCGAGCCATAGAAATTCTTCGGATCGACCGCCGCCGCATCGCTCAGGTAGGGCCGCTTCGGATCCGGGCTGGTGTAACCCGGCAGGCCGATGGTGGGCACGCCGCCGTCCGGACGGTTGTCCTGCTTGACGTGCAGGTAGTCGAGGTAGAGCTGGGTCGGACCGCGCAGGCCGAAGGCGATCGAGGGCGCCACGGCCCAGCGCTTGTCCTTCACCTCGTCACGCGCGGCGTTGCCGTTGTCCTGGTCGAGCAGGTTGACCCGCATGGCGATGCCGCGGCGGCCATCCAGCACGCGGTTGACGTCCGCGGTGCCGCGCAGGCGGTCGGCGCTGCCGGCGACAAGGCTGGCCTCGCCGAAGTTCTTGAGCTGCGGCTGCTTGGTGTTCAGGTTGATCGAGCCGGTCGGCGCGCCGCGCCCGGTGTCGGTGCCGGCCGGGCCTTTCAGCACGTCGATCTGCTCGATGTTGAAGACGTCGCGCGAGACCGAGCCGACATCGCGGATGCCGTCCACGAACAGGCTGCCCGAGCTGTCGAAGCCGCGCATGTAGATGGCGTCGCCGGTGTTGGTGCTGCCATTCTCTCCCAGGAAGAACGTGCCCACGCCGGGCGTATTGCGCAGCGCTTCGGTGAGGGTCACGGCGCCCTGCTGCTGGAACAGTTCCTTCTTGATGACGATGACGGTTTGCGGGGTGTCCAGCAGCGGCTGGGTGTACTTGGGCGAGCCGGCCTGGTCCGCCTTGTACTCGTTCTCGCGCTCGCGTTCGCCGTGGACGTGGATGCGCTGCGGCGAGCGGCCTTCGGCGGCGTCGGCGCTGGCGCCGTCCGCGGCGTGGCCGGCGAGCGGCAGCACCAGCATGGCCAGGGCGGCGCTCGCGGCTGGACGGAGGACGGGGTGTTTGCGGCTGGTGATCGGCTTTTTCATGTCTTATCGGTTGGCGTTGTTATGAATGGGTTAATCGAACGCCAGCGACTTTAACAAAACTTTACAGATAAGTAAACGCGAATCATTCTCATTATCGTTAACATTCATTGGAAAACATGTCTTTTCAACCATGCGGCAGCGCGCTACCATGTGCGCTTCCTGGCGCGACCGACATGAGCGATACGAGCGAACTCAACCCCTGCCTGGCCTGCGGCGCCTGCTGCAAGAGCTACCGGGTCTCCTTCTACTGGGCGGAGGCCGAGCAGCGCGGCCTGCCCGCCTTCCTGACCGAACAGGTCAATCCTTTCCTCTCGTGCATGGCGGGGACGAATACGAAGCGGCCGCATTGCGCGGCCCTGCTGCGTTCGAGCGACGGCGGCTTTGCCTGCCGGGTGTACGAGCAGCGGCCGGCTCCCTGCCGCGAGGTGCAGATCGGCGACGACAAGTGCCTGCAGGCGCGGGCGCGGCATGGCTTGCCGGCTTTGCCGGTGGATGGCCTGTCGCGAGAAATGTGACCAAATGTTGTTGCGATAGCGCATCATTGTTTCCCCGCTAGTTGCCAGGGATGTTACATTTGGGGATAGGCTCTATCCTCGATGCATGCTGCAGCTCGGCGGCTGGCGACTTCGGGGTCAGAGCCCACCCGATAAAACCGGGCTCTGACCCCTACGGACTCCCTGCGGCTATGCACAATCTCAACATCAAGAACAAACTGATGATCGGCTTCGGCGGTGTCGTCGCGATCATCCTGCTCCTGCTGGTCCTGGCCTATCACAACTTCGCGCGGCTCTCGGAAGCGCGCGAGTGGGACCGCCATAGCCTGGAAGTGCTGCTGGAGATTAACCACGTCTCCACTTCCGTGCTGCAGGTCCAGAGTTCGACCCGCGCCTATCTCCTGACCGGCAACGACACGCTGATCGCGCCGGTCCACAATGAACACGAAAGCGCCCGCACCCACCTGCGGCGTGCGATCGTCCTGACGGCCGACAATCCGTCCCAGCAGGAACGCCTCAGGCAGGTCGAGCCGCTACTGGAGGCGTGGATGGAACAGTCGGTCGGCCCGCAGATCGAACTGCGCCGACAGGCCGGCAAGGGAGGCCTGGGCCCGGTGACGGCGCAGGTCGACACGACGGTGCTGGCCGGCACCGGCAACGTCGCCACCATGCGCCAGGTGCTGGGCGAGATCGAAGCGGAAGAGAACCGCCTGCTGGCGCAGCGCAGCGAGGAGTCGAGCATGCTGCGGCGTTCGATGGACCTGCTGCTGAGCATAGGCGCAGCGGTGAGCGCGCTGCTGGCGATCCTGATCGGCACCCTGCTGGTGCGCGCCGTCTCGCGTCCGCTGGCCAGCCTGAGCGAAGCCGCGCGCAAGCTCGGCACCGGCATCCAGGGTGCGCGCGCCGAGGTGATTTCGCACGACGAGCTGGGCGCGGTGGCGCTCGAATTCAACCGCATGGCCCAGGCCATCGAAGACAGCCAGGCCAAGGAACTGGCCGCCACCAACGAACTGCGCGCCAAGGTCGACGCGCTGCTGGAAGTGGTCTCGAAGGCCGCGCGCGGCGACCTCACGGGCACCGTCACGATCCGCGGCGAAGATGCCGTCGGCCGCCTCGGCGAAGGCCTGGCGACCATGCTGGGCAACCTGCGCAGCCTGCTGAACAACGTGCAGCGCGCCGGCATCCAGGTGGCCAGCTCGGCGACCCAGATCGCAGCCTCGGCGCGCCAGCAGGAAGCGACCGGGATCGAGCAGGCCCAGACCAGCGTCGAGGTGCTGGCCACCACCAGGGAGATCTCGGCGAATACCGCCGAGCTGCTGCGCACCATGGAAGAAGCGACCGAGGTGGCCGACTACACCACCAGCGCCACCGCCGACGCCCAGGACAAGCTGAAGCACATGGACCACACCATGCAGCAGATGGTCAACGCCACCGACTCGATCGGCGCCAAGCTGGCCGCGCTGTCCGAGAAAGCCAGCAACATCAACAGCGTGCTGACCACCATCACCAAGGTTGCGGACCAGACCAACATCCTGTCGCTGAACGCCGCGATCGAGGCCGAGAAGGCCGGCGAGGCGGGCCGCGGCTTCTCGGTAGTGGCCACCGAGATCCGCCGCCTGGCCGACCAGACCTCGGTCTCGACCTGGGACATCGAGCAGATGCTGAAGGAGATGCAGTCGGCGGTGTCGGCCAGCGTGATGGGCATGGATAAATTCGCCGAGGAGATCCGCCGCAACGTCGGCGAAGCGCGCCACGTGGCCGAGCAGCTGTCCGGCATGATGGACCAGGTGCGCAAGCTGGGACCGCGCTTCGACCTGGTCCTGCAGGGGATGCAGTCGCAGTCCGTCGGCGCCTCGCAGATCTCGGGCACCATGATGCAGCTGTCCGACGCGACCCAGCAAACGGTGGACTCGCTGAAGGCCACCAGCGAAGCCGTGCACCAGTTGCAGTATGCGGCCGGCGACCTGCAGCAGTCGGTCGCCACTTTCTCCGTGAACGATTAAGACAAGCGCATGAAGGTGCTGGTGTTTCACATCGGGCGCGAACGCTATGCCCTGCCCCTGGCCGCGGTGCTGCGGGTGCTGCCGGTGGCGCGCCTGAAGCCGCTGCCGGGGGCGCCGCATTACGTGCCCGGCCTGCTCGACCTGCATGGCGAGCCGGTGCCCGTGATCGACCTCTCGCGCCTGGCCGGCAGTCCGCCGGATGCCATCCGCTACGACACGCGCATCCTGCTGCTCGACGTGCCGGCCCTCGGCAAGCCGCGGCGCCTGGGCCTGAAGGCCGAGCATGTGGCGGGCGTGGCCGATATCGACGCCGCCTTGCGCGAGGGCGGCGTGGCGGCCGCGCCCTGGCTCGGCGCAGTGGCGCCTGGCGGCGCTGAAGGCGGCGGCATGCTGCAGCTGATCGCGCCGGAGCGCCTGCTTGCGCCTGAGGTGGCCGCGCTCCTGTTCGGCGGAGCCGCGGCATGAACCTGCACCAGCTCCTCAAGAGCGGCACCGGGCTGGTGCTCCCGGGCGAGACGGTCGAACGCGCCGTGCGCGAACGCATGCTGAAACTTGGCCTGTCCGCGCGCGAGGACTACGCGCCCCTGCCCGGCACGCCGGAGTTCGAGGCCCTGGTCGACCTCGTGACCGTGCCCGAATCCTGGATGTTCCGCGACCCCGAGGTGTTCGAGACCGCCCTGCGCTTCGTCCAGCGCCGCCTGCTCAGCCATCCGGGACGGCAGCTGGCGATCCTGTCCCTGCCCTGCGCCGGCGGCGAGGAACCGTATTCGATGGCGATGGCGCTGGCGCACGCCGGCATCGATCCGGCGCAGTGCCGCATCGACGCGGTGGACCTGTCGCAGGCTGCCGTCGAACGCGCGCGCCTGGGCCGCTACACGCGCAATGCCTTCCGCGGCGCCGGCCTGGCCTTCCGCGAGCGCTGGTTCCGGAAAGACGGAAACGATGACGGCGACGCGTACCTGATCGGCGAGGCGCCGCGCCGCTACGTGCGCTTCAGCCAGGGCAACCTCCTGAAGCCGGCCGCGCTGGCGCAGAACGCCGGCCGCTACGACCTGGTGTTCTGCCGTAACCTGCTGATCTATTTCGACGAGCCCGGGCGCGCGGCGGCGGCGGCGGCCATCCAGGCACTGCTGCTGGACGATGGCCTGCTGCTGTCCGGCTGCGCCGAGGCGCCCGCCTTCTGCCGCGGCGGCTTTGCGCCGCAGTCGCCGGGCATTGCCTACGCGCTGCAGAAGCAGGCCCTGGCCACGGTGCGGCTTCGTCCGCGGCCCGCGCCCATGGCAGCGCCGAAAGCGGAGGGCGCGCGCCCGGCCGTGAAGCCGCAAGCCGCGCGCGCGCCGCGAGAAACCGCACGAGCCCCGGCCGCCGCCACGGTCGGCGGCTTGATCGCGCAAGCCCGCCAACTGGCCGACGCCGGCCGCCTGCCTGACGCCGACCGGGCCTGCCAGCAGGCGCTGGCCCTGCAGCCCGGGCTGGCCGAGGCCTGGTTCCTGCTCGGCCTGATCAGCGAAGCCGGCGGCGAGCCGCGTGCGGCCGAGCGCCACCTGCGCCGCTGCCTCTACCTGCAGCCCGAGCACTACGAAGCGCTGTGCAGCCTGGCCCTGCTGCGCGAACAGCGCGGCGACGCATCGGATGCGGACCTGCTGCGCCGGCGCGCCGCACGCGTGCACGCGCGCGATGGCAAGCAAGGAGCCACGCGATGAAACGCACGATGGGACAGCGGCCCGTGTTCGACCTGGCCCGCGACGACTGCTGGCGCCGCATCGGCGTGGCGGGCGACCGCAGCTGCGCCGAGCTGGAACGCCAGGTCCACTGCCGCAACTGCGGCGTGTATGCGGCGGCGGCCCAGCGCAACCTGCAACGCCCGGTCGAGCAGGACTACCGCGACGCCTGGGCGCGCGAACTGGCCCTGCCCGAACCGGCCCCGACGCCCACCGACGCCGCCGCCATGGTGTTCCGCATCGGCGCCGAATGGCTGGCGGTGCCGGTGGCGCTGGCGTCGAGCGTGGCGCCGCCGGCGCCCGTGCACCGCCTGCCGCACCGTGCAAACGGCGCCCTGCTCGGCGTGGTGAACGTCGGCGGGCGGGTGCTGCCGGCGGTGTCGCTGGCGGCGCTGCTCGGCATCGATACCGCCGGCGTGCCGGCGCCGGACGGCCGCCACGCCTTCGAACGCCTGCTGGTGCTGGCGCTGGCCAGCCACTGCGTCGCGCTGCCGGTGGCGGAGATGCACGGCATCCTGCGCCATGCGTCGAAAGCCATGCGTGCGCCTGCGGCCACGCTCGGCCACCAGCCCTCGCCGCTGCTGGCCGGCGTGATCGCCGACGCCGCCATCGAGGCCGGCCTGCTGGACGCCGCCCTGCTCGAACGGGCAATCGCGGGAGTGCTGCGATGAGCGTCGACCATTTCGGCCAGGACCTGAGCAGCTTCTCGATGCTGGACCTGTTCCGCATGGAGGCCCAGGCCCAGGCGCGCGTGCTCACCGACGGCCTGCTGCGCAGCGAGCGCGCGCCGGACGCCGCCACGCTGGAAGCGATGATGCGCGCCGCCCACTCGACCAAGGGCGCCGCCGCCATCGTCGGATTGGCCCCGATGGTCGACCTGGCGCACGCGATGGAAGATGTGTTCATCGCCGCCCAGCAGGGCCGGCTGACCTTGGGCGCCGGCGGCGTCGACGTGCTGCTCGGCGCGGTCGACCTGATGCGCGCGCTGGCCGGCCTGCCCGAAGCCGCGCTGCCCGGCGCCGGTCCGCACGCGGACCAGGTGGAGGCTGTGCTGGCGGCGCTGTCTGCGCTGCAGGCCGGCGCCGGGGCAGCGCCGGCGGTGGCGCCGCTGAAGCCCATCGCTTCTGCCCCCGTGCCCGTCCCGGTCCCTGTGATGATGCCAGCCGCGGCGCCGGCGGCGCCGGTGCAAGTCCCACGCAACGAACTGCTCACGCTGGCCGGCCAGGCGCGCCTGCACGCAGGCCGGCTGCGGCCCTGGGTCGATTCCCTGCAACGCTACAAGCGCCAGCAGCGCAGTGCCTTCGGCGCGATCGAACAGCTGAAGGAGGCGATCGCCAGGAACGGCGATCCGCACCTGCTGGAACTGGTGCGCCTGCTGGACGAGCGCGCCGCCACGCTGCCCGGGACCCTGCAGCGCATCATCCTCGACGCCGAGCACTACGAGCGCCAGGCCACGGGCGTGGCCACGCGCCTGGTCGACGAAGTGCTGGAACTGCACATGTGCCGCTTCGGCGACGGCCTGCACGGCCTGCCGCGCATGGTGCGCGACCTGGCGCGCAGCCTGGGCAAGGAGGTGCACCTGGACCTCAGCGGCGCCGACACCCTGGTCGACCGCGCCGTGCTGGTGCGCCTGGAAGCGCCCCTCAGCCAGTTGCTGCGCAATGCGGTCGACCACGGCATGGAGACGCCATCCGAACGCGCCGCCGCCGGCAAGCCGCGCGCCGGCACGATCCGCTTGTCTGCCCATCACCGTGGCGGAATGCTGTCCATCGAAGTCAGCGACGACGGCCGCGGCGTCGACACCGGGCAGGTCCGCCGCGCCGCCCTCGCGCGCCGCCTGGTCCCGCCGGGCATTGCGCAGGCCCTGTCCGCCGCGGAGCTGATGGAGTTCCTGTTCCTGCCCGGCTTTTCGCTGAAGGAGGACGCCGACGCCATCTCCGGCCGCGGCGTCGGACTCGACGTGGTGCACGAGATGGTGCAGGGCCAGAATGGCACGGTGCGGGTGGAGTCGACGCCCGGCGCGGGCTTTTGCACCACCATCGTGCTGCCGGTCACCCAGTCGATCGTGCGCGCGCTGGTGGCCGACGTCGGCGGCGAAGCCTATGCGCTGCCGATCGCGCGCGTGGAGCGCGTGCTGCGCGTGCCGGCGAGCAGCGTGCAGGCGCTGTCGGGCCGGCAGTACCTGGACCATGAGGGCGCCCACCTCGGCCTGGTGGCCGCCGCGAGGGTGCTCGAACTGGGCGAGGCGACAGCATCGGATGCCGGCGGCGAGCTGGCGGTGATCGTCATCGGCAGCGCGCGTGAGCGCTACGGGCTGGTCGTCGACGATGTGCGCGGCGAGCAAAGCCTGACGGTGCAGCCGCTCGAGCCCATGTTCGGCAAGCTGCGCGACGTCGCCTCCTGCGCCCTGCTCGACGACGGCGCCCCGGTGCTGGTCCTGGACGTGCCGGACATGCTGCTGTCGATCGCCCGCCTGCTGGAGGCGGGCGAATCGCTGCAGCCGGCGCCGCAGGCGCAGGCGGCGGCACGCGCCGCGCAGCAGGCCGCGCGCCGCATCCTGGTGGTCGACGATTCGCTGACGGTGCGCGAGATGCAGCGCAAGCTGCTGGCCGCGCGCGGCTACCGGGTCGACGTCGCACTGGATGGCGCCGACGGCTGGAACAGCGTGCGCGCCGACGATTACGACCTGCTGATCACCGACATCGACATGCCGCGCCTGGACGGCATACAGCTGCTCGAACGCATCCGCCAGGACCCGCGCCTGCAGCGCCTGCCGGTGATGATCGTGTCCTACAAGGACAGGCCGGAAGACCGCGCGCGCGGCCTCGAAGCCGGCGCCGACTGGTACCTGGCCAAGGGCGCCTTCCACGACGCCACCCTGCTCGACGCCGTGCGCGACCTGATCGGCGAAGCCCACCCGGAGACGGCACCATGAAGATCGGCATCGCCAACGACGTCCCGATGGCCGCCGAGGCCCTGCGCCGCGTGCTCAAGGCCAGCGGCGAACACGAGCTCACCTGGGTCGCGCGCACCGGCCTCGACGCCGTGCGCCTGTGCGCCGACCTGCGCCCCGACCTGGTGCTGATGGACCTCGACATGCCCCTGCTCGACGGTGTCGAAGCGACCCGGCGCATCATGGCCAGCACGCCCTGCGCGATCCTGGTGGTGACCGCGCGCCCGCAGGACAATGTCGGCCAGGTCTTCCGCGCGCTCGGCGCCGGCGCCCTCGACGTGGTCGCCACCCCGGTGCTGCTCGGCCGCGAGGACGGCGCCGGCGCGCTGCTGGCCAAGATCCGCACCATCGGCAAGCTGGTGAAAGGACGCCCTGCACCGGTGCCGGTCAGCAGTCCGCGCGTGGCGCGCCTGGTCGCGCTCGGCGCCTCGACTGGCGGCCCGGCAGCGCTGGCGCGCCTGTTCGCCGACTGGCGCCCGCCGCTGGACACCGCCGCGGTGGTGGTCCAGCACATCGACGCCAGCTTCTCCACCCAGCTGGTGAAATGGCTGGGCGAGCAGACCCCGGTGAAAGTCGTCGCCATCGATGACGGCGACCACCTGGAAGGTGGCGTGGTGCAGGTGGCCGCAACGTCCGACCACCTGCGCCTGGCCCCAGGCCACCGCCTGCGCTACGACGCCCATCCACGCGACGAGATCCACCGTCCGTCCATCGACGTGTTCTTCCGCTCGGTGGCGCGGTATTGGGACCGCAAGGCCACCGGCGTCTTGCTGACCGGCATGGGCCGCGACGGCGCCGCCGGCCTGCTGGCCATGCGTCTTGCCGGCCAGGCGACCATCGCGCAGGACGAGGATAGCAGCGCGGTGTACGGCATGCCGCGCGCGGCCGCCGAGCTGGGGGCGGCGCAGTATGTTTTGCCGATTGGCAAAATTGCGGCTGCCTTGTCGGCCCAAGGCGGCGGCGCGGCCTGAGCGGCAAAATCGGTAAATTTTGCCTCCTCCGCCACTGAATTTCACTCACATTCGGTAAATACATATCCGTGCGCGGGGCTACGCAAATGCTGTGATACGTTCGTTATCACGACGATGAGGAACCGGCCCTGCACAGGCCGGCAGGTGGAGTCTTGCGGATGAAAATTCTCACAGCTTCGATCGCTATCCTGTTGGCCGCGCAGGCCGGCGCCGCCTTTGCCCAGGCCACTGCCGCCGACCGCATCCCGGACACCATGGAAGCGCGGGTCCAGGCCTGCACCGGCTGCCACGGCGCCCAGGGACGCGGGGTCGAGAACGTCTACTTCCCGCGCCTGGCCGGCAAGCCGGCCGGCTACCTGTACAACCAGCTGGTGGCCTTCCGCGACGGCCGCCGCAAGTACGTCCCCATGAATTACCTGCTGGCCTACCTTCCCGACGCCTACCTGATGCGTATGGCCGAGCATTTCGCGGCGCTGAATCCGCCGCCGCTGGTGCAGCCCTCCGTGTCGCGTCCGGCCTCGCTGCTGGCCGAGGGCCGGCGCATTGTCACTCAGGGCCTGCTGGGCAAGAAGATCCCGGCCTGCATCACCTGCCATGGCGCGGAACTGGGCGGCCGCGAGCCCGGCATCCCCGGCCTGCTGGGCCTGCGCGCCGACTATGTGAGCGCCCAGCTCGGCGCCTGGCGCTTCGGGGTCCGCACGGCACTGGCGCCTGACTGCATGCAATACATCGCTTCCAGCCTCAGCGAACCCGAAGTGGCCGCCGTATCGGCCTATTTGTCCTCGCTGCCGGTGACGGCCTCGCGTCCGCTACGCCAGCCCGGCATGCGGCTGCCGATCGCGTGCGGCAGCCAACCGCAGAAACCGGAGGCCAGCCGATGAACATCTTCAGGAAGATGCTGCCGGCCGCCCTGCTGGCCATGCTGGCCGGAGGCGCCGCCTGGGTCGCGCCCTCGCTGGCGCAGAACAAATCCGAGAACAAGGCTGCGCCGGCGGCGCGCCAGCAATCGGTCGTCGAGCGCGGCAAGTACCTGGCCCAGGCAGGAGATTGCATCGCCTGCCACACGGTGCCGGGCGCTAAGATCTTTTCCGGCAACCGCCCGATGCCGACGCCCTTCGGCACCCTGTACGCGCCCAACATCACGCCCGACCGCGAGACCGGCATCGGCAAGTGGAGCGCCGACGACTTCTACAACATGATGCACACGGGCCGCTCGCCCAAGGGCTACCTGCTCTACCCGGCGATGCCCTTCGCGTCCTACACCAAGGTCACGCGCGCCGACAGCGACGCCATCTTCGCCTACCTGCGCTCGGTCCCGGCGGTGCGCCTGCAGACACGCGAGCACGAGCTGCGCTTCCCCTACAACAACCGCGCCCTGCTGATCGGCTGGCGCACCCTCTATTTCAAGGAAGGCGAATACCAGCCTGACCGCCGCAAGTCGGTGGAATGGAACCGCGGCGCCTACCTGGTTCAGGGCCTCGGCCACTGCGCGATGTGCCACACGCCGATCAACGCCCTGGGCGGCTCGTCGCAGGAACGGGCCTTCCAGGGCGGCCTGATCCCGATGCAGAACTGGTATGCGCCTTCCCTCACTTCGAACCGCGAGGCCGGTCTCGGCGACTGGGCGCTGCAGGACATCGTCGACCTGCTGCAGAAGGGCGTGTCGAACCGCGGCACCGTCTACGGGCCGATGGCGGAGGTCACCTTCAACAGCCTGCAGTTCATGAGCGATGAGGACGTGCGCGCCATGGCCGTCTACCTGAAAAGTCTGCCGGCAGACCAGGGGCCGGCCTCCGATCCGGCCGAAGCCCCGGCCCGGGCCGACGTCAACCAGGCCTATTCCGAAGGAAAGCGCATCTACGCGGCACGCTGCGCCAGCTGCCACGGCGCCGAGGGACGCGGCAAGCTGCCTCACTATCCGCCGCTGGCGCGCAACCAGTCGATCGGCATGAGCTCGGCCGTCAATCCGATCCGGATGGTGCTGAACGGCGGCTACCCGCCCGGCACGCGGCGCAATCCCATGCCCTACGGGATGCCGCCCTTTGCCCAGGACCTGAACGACAACGAGATCGCAGCGGTGGTGACCTTCATCCGCACCGCCTGGGGCAACCGCGGGGCGCCGGTAAATGCGCGCGAGGTCAACCAGCTGCGGTCGGCCACGGTCGAATAACAACGGAGGCAACGTGTTCCTGGAACCGACAGACATGACGAATGGCGGCGCCGCCGACAGCGCGGCCGAGCAACGCCGGGTCGACGAGATCGTCGCCCGCGGTCCGGGCGGCGCCTTCGCCCTGGCCGGCATCGCGGTGGCGATCGTGATGGCGCTCTGGCTCGCCTTCTATTTCCTTGTCTTCGTGGCGCGCGGAGGGGATTGAATGAGCACGGACGTCGCAGCAAGGGCCGAAGCGCGCTGGGCCTGGATCGTTGGCGCCATCATCCTGTTCCTGGTGGCGATGATGGCCTATATGAGCCTGCACTGGGCCGCCATGCCGCCGACGCGCACCGAGACCGTCGACCCAACCACCCTGCACATCGCCGGCGAATTCGTCGAGACGAATCTGGGTTCCGTGGCCGAGCCGGATGGCACCGTCACGGTGCGGGTACTGGCCAACCAATATTCGTTCACGCCCCAATGCATCGTGGTGCCGGCCAACACCCCGTTGCACTTCCGCGGCACCGCGGCCGACGTCGTGCACGGCTTCTCGGTCAGCAAGAGCAACGTCAACCTGATGCTCATCCCCGGCTATATCTCGAACTTTCGCACGAAGTTCGAACAGACCGGCGAGCACGTGATGCCCTGCCACGAATACTGCGGCACCGGCCACGCCGCCATGTGGGCGCACGTGAAAGTGATAGCCAGGGACGAATTCATGCGGCAGGCTGCGGCCGCAGCCGCGGCGGGAAGGAGGATGAGCTGTGTTCAGTAAGGATTCCAGGCGTTTAGTGCTGTCCCATTTCTGGGTGGCCTTTGCCGCCTTCTTCGTCGCCCTCGTGCTGGGAGAATGGCAGATGGTCATCCGCAGCCCGCTGGTCGACTGGATCGGCAACCCCGAGCTCTACTACCGCTCGGTGACGGCCCACGGTTCGGCGATGGGTTATGTGTTCCCGACCCTGGTGGCGATGGGCTTCGGCTACGCCATCGTCGAGCTGTCGCTGAAGCAGCCGCTGGTCGGGCGGCGCTGGGCCTGGACCGGCTTCGCGCTGGTGGTGCTCGGCACCGTGGTCGCGATGGCGCCGGTGTCGGCGGGCCTGGCTACCGTGCTGTACACCTTCTATCCGCCGCTGATCGGCCACCCGGCCTACTACATCGGCGTGGTGCTGGTGGTGGTCGGCTCCTGGATCTGGGTGGCGCTGATGTCGGTGAACCTGCGGGTCTGGAAGAAGGCCCATCCCTTTGATGCGGTGCCGCTGCCGATGTTCGCCAACCTGGCCGGCGCCTACCTGTGGGCCTGGACCTCGGTCGGCGCCGCGGTCGAGATCCTGTTCCTGATCCTGCCGGTGGCGCTGGGCTTCAAGAACACCATCGACGCCGGCCTGGCGCGCGTGTTCTTTTCCTGGACCCTGCACGCGATCGTCTACTTCTGGCTGATGCCGGCCTACATCGCCTTCTACACCCTGGTGCCGCGCGCCATTGGCGGGCGCCTGTACAGCGACGTCATGGGCCGGATCTCGTTCATCCTGTTCCTGGTGTTCTCGATGCCGATCGGGATGCACCACCTGTTCCAGGATCCGCAGGTCGGCTCCGGCATGAAGTTCCTGCACGCCGTGTTCACGGCCATGGTGTCGGTGCCGACCCTGCTGACGGTGTTCACGATCGCGGCCTCGGTCGAGATCGCCGGTCGGCTGCGCGGCGGCACCGGCGCGCTTGGCTGGGTCAAGGCCCTGCCCTGGCGTAACCCGATGATGCTGGCGGTGGCCTTTTCCTTCATCCTGCTAGGCTTTGGCGGCGCGGGCGGCCTGATCAACATGAGCTACCAGCTGGACTTTGCCGTCCATAACACGCAGTGGATCACCGGCCACTTCCACCTGATCTTCGCCGGCGCGATCGTCATCATGTATTTCGCTGTCGCCTACGACCTGTGGCCCCACCTGACCGGCCGTGCCCTGGTCCAGGACGGCATGATCAAGGCCCAGCTGTGGCTGTGGTTCGTCGGCATGATCATCCTCACCTTCCCCTGGCACGTGGTGGGCGTGATGGGCATGCCGCGCCGCATGGCCTATTTCGACTACACCAATCCAGAAATCGCACCGCAGGCGGTGACGGTCCTGATCAGCTCGGTCGGTGGCCTGTTACTGGTAATTTCCGGCCTGCTGTTCCTGCTGGTACTGCTGCGCGGCCACCGCAGCCGGGTCATCGAGCTGCCTGAGTTCCGCTTCAGCCAGCCGGTGCATGCGACCGGGCGCCTGCCCGTCGCCCTGAACAGCTACGCGCTGTGGCTGGCGCTGATGATCGGCCTGTCGATCGTCAACTACGGCTATCCGATCGCCCAGTTGGCGTCGCTGAAGCAGACCTCGGTGCCGGCGGTGCCGGTGGGAGGCAAGCCATGAACGAGCCGCTGTTTTCGATGAAGAACCGCTGGTTCACGATCAGCGTAGGCGCAGTGGTGCTGGTTGCGGTACTGGCCGCGCTGGTGGGGCTGGTCTGGCTGCCGCGCGTGCATGCGCAAGACCCGTCGGCCTCGCTGTGGGATGCGATCTGCAGCGCGGCCGGCGCCCCGGCGCGTTACCAGAACCCGGCCCTGCCCGACGAAAAGGCGGTGTACCCGACCAGCGTCATCGTCAACAGCCAGATGATGGGCGCCGTTGACACCGCTTCGGTCGGCCGCGGCGCCACCCTGGCCCTGCAATGCAGCATGTGCCATGGCGCCCGCGGCACTGCCTCGGCCGGCACCGACGCGCCCCACTTGGCGGGCCAGCCGCCCACCTCCACCTACAAGCAGCTGCGCGACTTCAAGTCCGGCCACCGTCCGAGTTCCGTGATGCAGCCGCTGGCGACCAACCTCAGCGATCAGGACATGCGCGACCTCGCCGCTTTCTACTCGCAGCAGACGCGCGAGACCCTGATCCAGCATGCGAGCCTGCGCGAGCAGGTGCCGCGCCTGGTCAGCAACGGCTCGCCGATGCGCAATATCGGCGCCTGCGCGACCTGCCACAGCCCGGGCGTGGCGCGCGCCGCCACCCCGATCCTGGACGGCCTGCCGGAAGCCTACCTGCGCGACCAGTTGAACGCCTTCAAGTCGGGCCGCCGCGCGAACGACATCAACCAGCAGATGCGGAATGCGGCGCACCAGTTGAGCGAGCAGGAGGTAGATATCCTGGCGAAATATTACGCGGCACGCTGATTCGCCATGGCCGACTGGAACCAAGGCCTGGAGCCACCGTCTTAGCGTAATTCTGCTTCGCTTTTCGTAAGGGGTGACATCGCTGGTCGTCTTCCACGCGCTGACGGGCGACGCGCCTACCGCGAAGGAGCCGGCGCCCTCAGACCATCACCGGTTCCGGCTCCAGCCGCACCCCGAAGCGCCCTTGCACATCCGCCTGGATCGCGCGCGCCAGCGCCAGCACTTCCGCGCCGCTGGCGCCGCCATTGTTCACCAGCACCAGCGCCTGCTTCGGATAGACGCCGGCGCGGCCCAGCGCCCTCCCCTTCCAGCCGCACTGGTCGATCAGCCAGCCGGCCGCCAGCTTCTCGCTGCCGTCGGGCTGAGGATGGTGAACCAGGTTCCGCCAGCTCGCCAGCAGCTGTGCGCAATGCTCGCCGGAGACCAGCGGGTTCTTGAAGAAGCTGCCGGCATTGCCGATCTCCGCCGGGTCCGGCAGCTTGCGGCGGCGGATCGCGATGACGGCGTCGGCCACCTGGCGCGGGTTCGGCGCGGCGATGCCCTCGAGTTCGCGCGCCAGCTCGGCATAGCGCAGGTTGGGCGCCCAGGCGCGCGGCAGCGCGAACGTCACGTCCAGCACGGCCAGTTGGCGGCCCTCTTCGTGCTTGAAAATGCTGTCGCGGTAGGCGAAGCGGCAGGCGGCGGCGTCCATCGTCCGCGTGGTCCCACTGGCGAAGTCGAAGGCCGTGAGCGAGTGGAACAGGTCCTTGATCTCGGCCCCGTAGGCGCCGATGTTCTGGATCGGCGAGGCGCCCACCGTGCCCGGAATCAGCGACAGGTTTTCCAGCCCGCCCAGGCCCTGGTCCAGGGTCCACTGCACGAAGCCGTGCCAGTTTTCGCCGGCCTGGGCGCGCACCAGGATGGCGTCCGGCGTTTCGCCGACGATCTCCTTGCCCGCCAGCGCCATGTGCAGCACCAGCAGGTCGACCTCGTCGCGGGTGATCAGCAGGTTGCTGCCGCCGCCCAGCACCAGGCGCGGCAGCGCGGCCAATTCCGGATCGGCGGCGAGCTGCGCCAGTTGCGCGGGATCCTCGACGCGCAGGTAGCGCTTGGCGCGGGCTGGAATGCCGAAGGTGTTGAATTGCTGGAGGGAGATGTCGTGTGCGATGGGCAGTGCTTGCATGGGTGGCTGGATCCGGAGTTGGCCCGCTGATTATAGAGGGAAACTCGCGCCACCGCGGCAGCGGTCCGTTACAATATCGCCATCTGTCACCATATAAAAGAAGGAATTACGATGCCATCGTTTGACGTCGTCTGCGAAGCGGACATGGTCGAAGTGAAGAACGCGGTCGAAAACTCGAGCAAGGAAATCGAGACCCGCTTCGATTTCAAGGGCACCTCGGCCAAGGTCGAGCAGAAGGACAAGGAAATCACCCTGTTCGGCGATTCCGATTTCCAGATCTCCCAGGTGAAGGACGTCCTGCTGAACAAGATGACCAAGCGCAAGGTCGACGTCCGCTTCCTGGACGAAGGCAAGATCGAGAAGATCGGCGGCGACAAGGTCAAGCAGGTGATCAAGGTGCGTAACGGCATCGAGAGCGAGGACGCCAAGAAGATCACCAAGCTGGTCAAGGAAAGCAAGATGAAGGTGCAGGCCTCGATCCAGGGCGAATCCGTGCGCGTCACCGGCAAGGATCGCGATACCCTGCAGGAAGCCATCGCCATGTTGCGCAAGGATGTCCAGGATCTGCCGCTCGCCTTCAACAACTTCCGCGACTGAGCCGGAAAGCCGGGCCGTTAGCGCACGACCGTGCGGTAAATGGCCCTCTGTAAAGCCCCTCTCCTGCGGTAAAATGGCGGGCGATAAGTCTATGGCTGTTAAGGAATGCAATGAAACGTGTAGATGATTTCCGCCTGCGCTTGGGTGGCAAGGAATATGTGCCCATCATGATCGGCGGAATGGGAGTCGATATCTCGACCTCCGAACTTGCGCTGGAGGCGGCGCGCCTCGGCGGGATTGGCCACATTTCCGATGCGATGGTGCCTGATGTGTCGGACCGCAAGTTCGATACGAGCTTCGTCAAGGAAAAGACCAAGCTCTACAAGTTCAACATCAACAACATGGACAAGTCGGTGGTCCAGTTCGACCTCGAGCGCCTGGCCGAGGCGACCCGCCTGCACGTGGGCGCGACCATGCAGGCGAAGAAAGGCGATGGCCTGATCTTCGTGAACTGCATGGAAAAGCTGACCATGAACGCGCCGAAGGAAACCCTGCGCACCCGCCTGTCGGCCGCGCTCGACGCCGGCATCGACGGCATCACCATGTCGGCCGGCCTGCACCTGGGTTCGTTCGATCTGATCAAGGACCACTCGCGCTTCCGCGAAGCCAAGCTGGGCATCATCGTGTCCTCGGTGCGCGCGCTGCAGCTGTTCCTGCGCAAGGTCTCGCGCCTGAACCGCAATCCCGACTACATCATCGTCGAAGGCCCGCTGGCCGGCGGCCACCTCGGCTTCGGCATCGACGACTGGCAGCAGTACGACCTGCACACCATCATGGACGAGATCCATGCGTACATGAAGGCGGAAAACCTGGACATCCCGCTGATCGCCGCGGGCGGCATCTTCACCGGCAGCGATGCGGTGAGTTTCCTCGAAAAAGGCGCCGGCGGCGTGCAGGTGGCGACCCGCTTCACCGTGACCCGCGAGTGCGGCCTGCCTGACGACGTCAAGCAGGAATACTACCGCGCCAGCGAGGAAGACATCATCGTCAACGGCGTTTCGCCGACCGGCTATCCGATGCGCATGCTGAAGCAGACCCCGGCGATCGGTTCCGGCATCCGCCCGGGCTGCGAGTCCTACGGCTACCTGCTGGACGCGACCGGCAACTGCGCCTACATCAACTCGTACAACCGCGAGGTGCAGGCGAATCCGGGTTCGAAGGACATCAAGGTCTTCGACAAGACCTGCCTGTGCACCCATATGCGCAACTTCAACTGCTGGACCTGCGGCTCGACCACCTGGCGCCTGAAGGACACGACCCACAAGCTGGCCGACGGCAGCTACCAGATCCTGTCTGCCGAGCACGTGTTCAAGGACTACCAGTTCAGCGTCGACAACCAGCTCGCCCTGCCCCCGCGCGCCGAAGCCGCCGCCTGATATTCTTCACGGAACGGTTCCCGTGAACCGCTGTCCAACAGCGGTTGGCCTTGCATGGGAACCCCGATGTTCGACACCGATCCGCCCGCGCACGCCGTCTTCCTGACGGACGATGCGGGCAACATCATTACCTGGAATGCGGGCTGCGAAGCCCTGTTCGGCATGCCCGCCGATGGCGCTCTCGGCCGTCCCGTCACCGGCCTGTTCGTCGCCAGCGCGCGCGACGCCTGGACCGCCGGCTGGGCCGCCCTGGTCCAGCATCCCGAAGGCGCCCAGCTGAACGCCGACCTGCGCTGCTGCGACAATCGCGTCTTCTCCGCCACGCTGGCGCTGGCGCCGCAAATCGACGCTGCCGGCCGGCTGCTCGGCTGCGCCGTCGCCGTCACCACCGAATTCGAGCGCGGCGCGCCCGAATCCGAGCATGTCGCCCGCACCCCGCTGTCGGCCGTGGTCGACCTCTTCCCCGGCACCTTCTATGCCCTCAACCGCGAGGGCCGCTTCGTGCTGTGGAACCGTAACCTGGAACGCCTGACCGGCATGGCGCCGGAAGAACTGGCGGCCGCGCGCGCGCCCGACCTGCTAGACCTGGAACAGCGCCCCCTGCTCAATGACGCCATCCGCCGCGTGCTCGACGAAGGCAAAGAGGTGAAGCTGGAAGTCGAGTACGTGGCGCGCAGCGGCAAGGAGATCCCAGTGCTGCTGTGCGGCACCCGGGTCCACTGCAACGGCGGCCATTACGTGTTCGGGATCGGCATCGACATCGGCGAACGGCGCCAGCGCGAGGAGCAGCTGAACCTGCGCGAACGCGCCCTGCACGCGGCCAGCAACGGCATCGTGATCGCCCGCAGCGAGGGCCCGGACAACCCGATCGAATACGTCAACCCGGCCTTCGAGCGCATCAGTGGCTATTCCGCCGCGGAAGTGGTGGGCCGCGACCCGCGCTTCATGGCCGCGCCCGGCATGGACACGGGCGAGCGCGCCGAGCTGCACGAGGCGATCTCGGCGCAACGCTCGGTCAACGTGGTGCTGCGCAACCTGCGCAAGAACGGCGAGCTGTTCTGGAACGACCTGAACATCACCCCGGTCCACGACGAGCACGGCACGGTCACCCACTTCATCGGCGTCATCAACGACGTCACCGCGGCCATGCTGCGCACCGCCCACCTCGAACACGAGGTCAACCACGACCCGCTGACCGGGCTGGCCAACCGCAACCTGCTGTGGGACCGGCTCGACCAGGCGGTGCACATGGCGCAGCGCCAGAAATCGCTGGTGGCCACCGTGCTGATCGACCTGAACAACTTCAAGACCATCAACGACACCCTGGGACACGAGGCCGGCGACGTGGTGCTGAAGGTGGTGGCGCGGCGCCTGCAGGCCTCGGTGCGCGACAGCGACACGGTGGCGCGCATGTCCGGCGACGAATTCGTGCTGGTGCTGGCGAACCAGCCCTCGCTGCGCTTCACCCTGCGCATGGTCGAGCGGCTGCGCCAGAGCTTTGCGATTCCGGTGTCCTTCAACGGCCGCGAGATCGCGGTCGGGGCCAGCGTCGGCGTTGCGCTCTACCCGCACGACGGCACCACCGCCACCGAGCTGGTGCGCGCGGCCGACGTTGCCATGTACCACGGCAAGGGCAATGGCCACAACGACGTGCATTTCTTCTCGGCCGACATGCGATCGAGTAACGACGCCAAGCGCAAGCTCGAGGAAGACCTGAAGCACGCGCTCGAGAACGACGAGCTGTTCCTGCTCTACCAGCCGCACGTCTCGCTACGCACCGGCAAGGTGATGGGCTTCGAGGCCCTGCTGCGCTGGCGCCACCCGGAACAGGGCGTGCTGCCGCCCAGCCGCTTCCTGGCCGAGGCCGAGGAAAACGGCGTCATCGTGCCGATCGGCCGGCGCGTGCTGGACCATGCCTGCACCTTCGCCGCCCGGCTGCGCCAGGGCGGGGTGCACGACGTGCCCGTCACGGTCAACGTGTCCTACCGCGAATACAGCCAGGGCGACTTCGTCGACAAGCTGGCAGCCATGCTGGCGCGCTACACCCTCCCGGCCGACAGCCTGCAGCTCGACCTGCCTATCGACGGCCTGCTGCGCAATCCCGCCCTCGGCCGCGACGTCGCCCGCCAGCTGCGCGCGCTCGGCGTCTGCCTGTCGGTGGACGGCTTCGGCGCCGGCCTGTGCGACCTCGCCTACCTGCAGCAGCTCGAAGCCAGCCAGGTCAAGCTGTCGCGCCACACCGTGCACGGCATTGCCGACGGCACCAGCGCCCTGGTGAAAAGCCTGATCGACATCGGGCACAACCTGAACATGGAGGTGGTGGGCGAAGCGGTGGAAACACGGCCGCAGATGGACTTTTTGAAGTCGCATGGCTGCGACCAGTTTCAGGGGATCTGGTTCAGTGAGCCGCTGGATGCGGATGCGGCTCAACAAATGTTAAGGTCTCACCAACCGGCCTGACCCGTCATCCTTCGGAAGTAATCCGCTGGATCAGTGCCCCCAGCACATCCTCCGCCATCTCATTCGACACCTGGCAAGTCCCCGCATTCTCATGCCCGCCTCCGCCATACTCCAGCATCAGCGCGCCGATGTTGGTGTTCGAGCTGCGGTTCAGGATCGATTTGCCGGTGGCGAACACGGTGTTCTGGTTCTTCAGGCCCCACAGCACGTGGATCGAGATGTTCGTCTCCGGGAACAGCGCGTAGATCAGGAAGCGGTTGGCGGCGAAGATCGTCTTTTCTTCGCGCAGATCGAGCACCACCAGGTTCTTGTGGACCTGGGCGCAGCGGCGGATCTGCTGCCTGCACAGTTCGTTGTGCTCCAGGTACAGCGCGGTGCGCTCACGCACGTCGGGCAGCTGCATGATCTGCTCGATGCCGAGAGTGCGGCAATGGCCGATCAGGTCCATCATCAGCTGGTAGTTCGAGATGCGGAAATCGTGGAAACGGCCCAGGCCGGTGCGCGCGTCCATCAGGAAATTCAGCAGGTTCCAGCCCTGCGGATCCAGGATCTCCTCGCGCGAGAATTGTGCGGCATCGGCCTTGTCGACGGCGTCCATCATGCCGCGCCAGGCCGAGGGGAAGGCGCGCGTGCCGCCGTAGTAGTCGTAGACCACCCGGGCCGCAGAGGGCGCCCTGGGGTCGATCACGTGGTTCTCGCGGCGCCCGCCGATGCGGATGGTTTCCGAGAGATGGTGGTCGAAGGCCAGGTGGGCGCCGGCCACGTAGGGCAGATTGGTGGTGATATCGCGCTGGCTGATCGCGATCTTCCCGTCCTGCATGTCCTTCGGGTGGACGAACAGGATGTCATCGATCAGGTCCAGGTGCTTCAGCAAAACGGCGCAGACCAGGCCGTCGAAGTCGCTGCGGGTGACGAGGCGGTAGCGTTGGGGAACGGCAGACATGTGCTTTACCCTTTCATTTCATGAAGAACGAATAATGGGCTGGCGCAACCAGGGCGTGGTCCATCATACCTTGCAATTTTGCATCTTTCAAAGCTGCATTTGCACGCCGGCTGCAATCCAGGGCGCTGATCCTGCAGGCTGTCGCATTCCTCTGGCTATGGCGGCGGCAAGGAATTAAAGTTGCAACATCCCAACAGTGACGCTGGGACCACAGATGGTGTTTTCCGCTGAGATGGATCCTCAGCGGTTACACTCGCAAATTACCGTTTAATAACGAAGAGCTCCATGCAGACCCGGCGTTCGACCCAGCAATCTTTTTCCAACACCCTGTCGTGGCTTTACCACGCGTTCGACGCGGTCGCGACCTGGGTAACGCGCCTGTCATGGTGGAAGTTCTTTCTGTTCGCCGCGCTGATGCTGGTGGCCGGGCAGATCCTGCAGGACGAGCTGTTCTCGGGCGGCGAAGAAGATCCGGTGATCGAGCGCAGCGCGCGCAAGTCCGAGCCGGCCATCACGATCGACGACAGCGGCATCCGCATCAGCCCGCGCGCCAAGCGGCGCGGCAACGAGGAGGATGCCGATGCCCGGAAAGCCGCCGAAGCGGCGGCCGCCGCTGTTTCCGCGGACGCCCTGAAGCAGGCCGAGCAGGCGGGCAAGGCCGCGGCGGAAGCGGAAAAGAAGGCGAACGAGGCGGCAAACAACGCCGACGAAGCGCCGCCCGCAACGCCCGCCACGCCCGTTCCGCCCGTAAACAGCAAGGCCATCGGCGCCAAGCTGGTGCGCGGTGCGAACGGCGGCGAAGTCCATATCGACCTGCCGCCGCAGATCGGTGAAGCGCTGTCCGACGCGATCGAGGCGGAAGTCGACGATGCCGCCGAAGCCAAGGCGAGGAGCTACCACAAGCAGGCGTCGACCTGGTTCACCAGCTTCGTCTGGCTGCTGGTGATGGCCCTGTTCGGCACCAAGGCCCTGATGAGCGGCAAGAAGCGCGCGGAAGCCGAGATGCAGAGCGCCACCCAGGCGGCCGAGCGCGAATCCATGCAGCGCCAGTTGTCGGAGGCGCGGATGGCGGCCATGCAGGCCCAGGTGGAGCCGCACTTCCTGTTCAACACCCTGGCCTCGGTCGAGCACCTGATCGAGACCGACCCGCCGCGCGCCTCGGCCATGCAGCGCACCCTGATCCAGTACCTGCGCGCCGTGATTCCGCAGATGCGCGACGCCAACCTGACCACCAGCCTCGGGCGCGAGGTGGACATGGTCACCTCTTATCTGGACCTGCTCAAGATGCGCATGGAAGAGCGCCTGACGGTCGAACTGCAGATCCCGGACGCCCTGCGCGGCGCGGCCTTCCCGCCGATGATGCTGCAATCGATGGTCGAGAATGCGATCAAGCACGGCCTGGAAACCAAGCCCGACGGCGGCCATCTGGCGGTGACGGCGGAAATCGCCGACAGCAAGCTGCGCGTGACGGTGGCCGACGACGGCGTCGGCTTCGGCGTGGTGCCCAGCAAAGGTACCGGGCTCGGCCTGTCGAACATCCGCGAACGCCTCAAGCTGCTGCACGGCGACGCCGGCCAGCTGCACATCGCCGCCAACATCCCGAGCGGGGTGATCGCCACCATCGAAGTCCCCTACCAGCTGGCCTCGAAATAAGTTGTAAGGACGAGCCTATTGCCTGCTACCCGATTTCGTTGAATAATCGTCACTCTTTCTTTTACCTCTTCCAGCCATGCCTACAGCAATCATTGCCGACGACGAAAGACTGATGCGCGACCTGCTCCGTACCCGCCTGTCCCAGGTGTGGCCGGAACTGGAAATCGTCGGCGAGGCCAAGAACGGCGATGAAGCCGTGCAGCTGGTCGCCGCGCTGAAACCCGACCTGACCTTTCTCGACATCCGCATGCCGGGCAAGACCGGGATGGAAGCAGCGCGCGACATCGGCGACGCCAGCCAGATCGTGTTCGTGACCGCTTACGACCAGTACGCAGTCGAGGCCTTCGAGCGCGGCGCCATCGACTACGTGCTGAAACCGCCGGAGCCGGAGCGCCTGCAGGTCACGGTCGAGCGCCTGAAGGAGCGCCTGGCAGCGCCGAGCGGCGCCGGCGCAAGCGCCTCCGCCAACGTCAGCGACACCGTCACCGCCATGCTGTCGCAACTGGCCGAGAAAATCGCCGCGCCGAAGCCGAAATACCTGCAATGGATCCAGGCCAGCATCGGCCAGGACCTGCGCATGATCCCGGTCGAGGAAATCCTGTTCTTCCGCTCCGACGAAAAGTACACCTGCGTGCAGACCGAGAAATTCGAAGCCTTGATCAGGAAGCCGGTGCGCGACCTGGCCGACGAACTCGACCCTTCGCTGTTCTGGCAGATCCACCGCGCGACCCTGGTCAACGTCAACGCCATCGAAGGCGTGACCCGCGACATCCGCGGCCGCCACCTGGTCCTTATCAAGGGCCGCCCGGACAAGCTCGAAGTCAGCCGCAGCTTCCTGCATTTGTTCAAGCAGATGTAAATCAAGTCCTGGCGAAGCGCTGCCGAGTAAGGTAGATGCCGGACCCGCCTCGCGGGTTGTTTTTTACTGGCACCCATGAATCGACAGCGCCTTCGCTCGACCGCCTGGGCCGCGACCTGCTTCCTGATCGGGCTCGCGGCGGGCCGCCGGCTGGGCAGCGAACCCTCCGGAGACCCAGACACCGTGCCGGCCAGCCGCCAGATCGTCCAGGACGCCAACGATGCCATCGTCTCCGCCGACGGCAGCTATACCATCGTCATGGCCAACCCGGCCGCCGCCGCGCTGTTCGGCACCACGGTCGAGGCCATGATCGGCAGCCCGCTGGCGCGCTTCGTCGAGTCGGCCAAGGCCGAGCCGGAAGAGCTGCTCGAATACTTCCGCGCCGGCAGCGGCCGCGCCGGCCGCCGTTCCACCGATTACGCCGTCACCGGCCTGCGCGCCGACGGCCAGCGCTTCCCCATCGAAGGCTCGATCTCGCGCGCCAACGAAGGTGCGCCCTTCTACACCGTGATCATGCGCGACGTCTCCGAACGCAAGCGGGTGCAGGAAAAGCTGACGCGCTCGCACGACCAGCTGCGCCAGCTGTCGGCCGCGCTCCAGACCATCCGCGAAGAAGAGCGCACCCATATCGCCCGCGAGCTGCACGACGACCTCGGCCAGATCCTGGCCTCGCTGCGCATGGACCTGACCCTGCTGCAGCAGGCCGACGGCACCTCCGAGGACAGCCTGCGCCTGATGGCCGGCATGGAGCAGAACCTGCTGACGGCGATCGCCTCGCTGCGCCGCATCGCCACCAACCTGCGCCCGCGCGCGCTCGACGAAGGCGGACTGTATTTCGCCCTCAAAGGCCTGCGCGACGATTTCGTCGAGCGCTACAACATCCCCACCACCCTGCTCGCCGACGAAGCCGAGCTGCGCCTCGACGACAGCGCCAGCACGGCCATCTTCCGCATGGTGCAGGAGGCGCTGACCAACATCGCGCGCCACGCCGAGGCCAGCGCCGTCACCATGAATCTGTTCCGCTCGAACAGCGAGCTCCTGATCACGATCCGCGACGACGGCCGCGGCATCCGCCCCGAGGACATGGAAAAGGCCGAGTCCCTGGGCCTGATCGGCATGCGCGAACGGGTCTGGGCCATGAATGGCGAAATCAGTATCACCTCCGACGAGCCGCCCGGCACGCGCATCGACATCGTTGTACCGGTGCACGGGCATACCGTTTAATCAATCTTTCGTTCTGTCATCAAACCGACATATCTCTTCGATAAGATGCGACGCGTTTCGACCTGTTTCGTCATCTACTTGGAGAGTTCTGAATGCAAGCCAAACGCCTGGCCGCCGCGATCGCGGTTACCTTCGCCGCCGCAACCCCGCTGTTCGCCGCCGCCCAGACCAACGTGACCATCTACGGTATCCTCGATGCCGCCATTTCGTCCCAGGACACCGGCGGCCCGGAAGGCCGCACCACCGTGGTCAACTCGGGCAACCAGTCGAGCAGCCGCTTCGGCTTCCGCGGTACCGAGGACCTGGGTAATGGTCTGAAAGCCATGTTCAACCTGGAAGCGGGCACCGCGATCGACACCGGCGCCGGCGACTCCGCCCTGTTCGGCCGCCGCGCCGTGGTCGGCCTCGAAGGCGGCTTCGGCAGCCTGACCCTGGGCCGCGAATACTCGCCGATCGCCGCCGTCGCCGGCGCCACCGACGCCTTCGGCCAGGGTTTCTACGGCAGCAACCTGTCGGCCTTCACCAGCAACCGCCTGACCCGCCGCCTGGCCAACTCGGTCAACTACAAATCGCCGTCCTGGAACGGCTTCAAGCTGCTGGCCGCCTACGCCGCCGGCGAAGTCACCGCCGCCAACACCCCGTCGGGCGACCTGAAAGGCGTCGGCGCCGAATACACGCTGGGTGGCCTCTACCTGGGCGCGGCCTATCACACCATCAACCGCGTCCCCGCCGACGAAGACAAGGAAACCGCCTTCGGCGCCGGCTACAAGTTCGACCAGCTGGGCGGCTTCGAGATCAAGGGCAACTACCTGGCCGCCGACCGCGAAGGTTCGGCCAAGTACAAGCAGACCAACCTGGGCGGTTCGATGCCCTTCGGCCCGCACCGCGTGTACGCCAACTACCAGCGCCAAGAACAGGGCGCCGCCCGCGGCAACAGCTGGGCGCTGGCCTACAGCTACTCGCTGTCGAAGCGCACCAATCTCTACGCCAGCTATGCTTCCCTGGACAACAATGGCAGCGGCGTGTTCGGGCTGAGCTCTTCGTCGGTGACCATTGCGCCGGCCGCGACTTTGCTGGGCAAGGATCCGGATGTGTTCTCGGTGGGTTTGCGGCACAGCTTCTGATCGCGTAGCCTGAAATGACCGCGGCGCAGGAATTGATTCCTGCGCCGCGTTTTTCGTTGTCGCAGCAAGCGCAATCAAACTACTTCATCTGCCCAAAGTATGGTTTGAACGCCACTTGCAATTCTGGAGAAAGCTGGTTGAAATCAATGCGCTGGCCCTTGAGTTCAGCTCGCAACCGATCCGCACCACCCATTGCCTTTATAAGTCTTATGGCGAGATCGTTGGCCAGCTGCTGCAGGACTGGCTGTGGAGTCTCGTTAAAATCCCGTGTATCAAATACCTCACGCGCCGGATCGCCTCCACACTTGCTACCTTTTATCGTGTAAACCCCTCCTTGGGAATCGGTGTCATATAGACTTTCTCCCGGCCCAGGATTACGGCGCTTGAAGTAGCCGGCTAGGACATAGTAGGTTGCCGCCGCGTCCTTCGCTTCTGCAACGATCCAGACCCGGCCCGTCCATGTGTCGTCATCTGCGACCTGCCCGCACATGGCGCGCACATTCTCCGGTAATGGATCGAGCTTCAGTCCAGTGAGTTCCAGGCGCAAACCAAGGACTGGCTCCTGCAAGAAGCGTGGCGGGCGGTTACTTGGTGCAGCGTCCGCACTGTTGCCGATCACGGCGAACAACAGGACCGCGAGCAGTTTTTTAGTAACGGTAGACAGCATAGTGTGGCCTTTGTGTACGGTAAGCTTGCCCAGCCCAGAAATCCTTCTGAACAAAGTCTGAAATCCAGTCTTTACCATCGTAGCCCGCGACATGGCCCGCATTGTTCTTGCTGCCTTTGTAAGGGTCCATGACCATCACATCGCCTTTGACAAAGTTGAACTTGTCGGGGTCTTTAACGGTGATTTCATGGAAGCCCAACATTTCCAAGGCTGGGCCGTACTCCTTCCCGGTTGGAGGATACTGACCATAAAACTCGGCTCCGCCAGCCTGTAGCGCCTTCCGAACGTAATGGCCGCATCGGCCTTTGCCGGGAGGCCCCTTGTCCGCGTGATCGCGTAGATGCTTGACGAATTTCTCCAAATCGACAGGCATGACAGACCTCAGGCGATCTTATTCGTTGCCAGATCCCAGCCGCCGGCAGTGTTACCGCCGCCACCCCCGCCGATCTTCTGCTGGGTGTACTTCCACTTGATTTTGGAATACTTGAGGTTGACGTTCTCGGTCAAAAACGACTCCTCCCCGCCCATATGCGGCTTGACCATGCCAATCAGGACGTTGTCCAGTTCGACTTCGAAGTACTTCACACGGTCGCCGTTACCGTCCGCACGGAAGAACTCGAACTTGGCCTTGGGGATCGTCTTCCCGGCTGCGCAGGTCTGCGCCAGGATCGGGCTGGACAGATCGGCCAACTTGGAAAAGGCTACGTCGGACATCTCGACCCGCTCGGCAGTGTGACCGCCACCGGTTGATGCCGTTGCGCTCCGCGGCTGGTGGATTCCCCAGTGGACGCCGGTGACCTCGATCCAGTCCTTATGCTTGTCGTCTTGCGACTCGCCCTTGATGCCATCGATTTGCAGGTAAACGTCGATTGCCATGCTTTGCTCCTTGGGTTGATGTGTCGTGACCAAGAGCGCATTGTTGCGTCAAGCTGATCGAGAGGGCTTAGCGGGAGTCAACTCAAGCTTTTCTGGAGATCAAGTAGATGGCAGAAAGTCGATGCGAAAAATAGGTAATACTCAAGAGGAAACGTTCGTCAAAAATAGCTCACGCTATCTTCAAGGAAGTAACGGGAACCGGATCCTCGACCGCAAAAGTTCCTATGTCTTTGATTCTTCAACGTTACACCTGATCTGACCGGCGCAAGCTTCCCATTTTCAATACCACTTGCAATGCTAGCACTGATACGCCAAATCTGACTGCCATTGTAAAGAATCCTCTAAGTTGAGGATGATAGGCTCATTCACCTAAAATTAATACTTAAGTTATCTTGTGCTTACTCAACGTCGCCTCTAAAATACCCAAATCACAACCATTGTACTGCAGAATAGAAAAAAGAGTTTTTATTCGGGACCTCCCATTACGGAGACTGACTTGAAAGAAAAAGAAAAAGTACGTAGGTTTGGCTACTATGAAGAGCGGTCAAATAGATCGCTCGATTTTCACGTTTATTCACAAGTCTGGACACCCGAAAATCTTGAAGAATTTGAAAAAATAACATCGACGATCTTCGTTTTGCAGCCCGTTATGGTCGCTGAAGACGTTGTAGAGAAAAATTACCAAAGTATTTTTTCTTCGAGCGCAGTTTTAACAGAGCAAATAAACACAGCGAAATCGCAGGTGGCTACTATTTCTGAGCTTTCAATGCATGGTCTTGTAAATGCTGTACAAACGGTAACAAATTTTCTCGCTTCTGCAAGTGCATTTTTGGCGCAGACCGAAACACGTATCGGTCGAACATTTGGCAAGGACTCGAAACAAGCAAAGATCTGGAACGAATCACGTCGGTCGGAGCATGCAAGTAAATTCGGATACAGATTCATGTACGAACTGCGAAATTTTTCACAACACTTGAGTTTGCCAATATCAAACTTTGGGCTTTTCGGCGAAAGAGGTGCGGAAGGCGCTCCAATGAGTTTTTCCGTAGGGCTTACTTTAGAGCGCGCTCCGCTTTTAGATAGCGGTTTCAATTGGAAAAATCTCCGCGTAGAAATCGCAGCTCTATCTGATGAGTTCTTACTAGTACCTTTAATAGACGAATATCTGCAAAGCATTCGTGAACTTTGCCTCAAAGCATTGGATTTATTCGATCAGGAAATAGCAACTTCAGTCGATTATATGGCAGCGCTTCAGAGGATTTTCCGAGTGCCCCCTACAGCGATACCGGCGCTTTTTATCTGTGAGGCAGGCGCTCTATCCCAACCACCGGCGAGCCACGAGCAGGTGCCGGTTGTACAGCTGGCGTATTTATTAAAGCGCCGGACGGCACTAACTGAACTTTGCCGGCGTGAACATCGCCCTAGAAATCTTTGAGCAATTCCTTGCGAGCTGCCGCCTTGGCTAATCTTTAAATAAACCGCTTTGATGAATCAAATCGACGCTGCGGTGGCCACAGCTTGGCGGCGGTGACAAATTCTTTAAAACGGAACTAGCACTACAGATCTACCGGCCCTACTACCCGAAAGTAAAAGGATTTCGTATCTTTGCAATATATTGACAGGATGCGCTGACAGCTGCCTATGATCAGCTTGGGTCGTCGTTTGAGACAGAAAGCTAGGTTCGGTGCCCGAGACGTGAAAAAGCCGTCGACGAATCAACGGCTAAGGAAGTACTGACGGAGGCGGCGAGATTGAACCTGCTGCCCTTTGATAGAATTTACAATTATTTAAACTTGCAAGTCACCACCCAGAAATACTCCCAGCGCGCCACCCGGATCTCCTTCGCCGCATTCGCCAGACGCTTGCGCAGCGCGCTATCGGTCGGATAACTCATCGGCCGCTCGACGCGCTGGCCATCTTCGGTCGTCACGATCTCGTAGGTATTCCCCTGCAAATCGGTACGCGCCACCGTATTGCTGGTCCCTTCCACATAGATCTCGTCCAGCAGCACCAGCAGCGCATCCTTGCCCGACGCCTTCTTCAGCTTCGCCAGGAAAGCATCCTGCTCGTCGCGCTTCAGGCGCGACCAGCAGAACTCCGCGACCACCGCGCCACAGCCGGCGACGTCGTCCGGGATGGCCGGCACCACACCCTCATCGCCGGTCAGGGTCAGGGTCTGGAGGCCGTCGGTCAGCTGCGCGACCTGCTCGCGCACGTCCGCCAGGTCGGCATCGCGGTCCGAGAGGCCCTCGCCGTCGTCCTCGTAATCTTCGTCGTCGTAGTCTTCGTAATCGTCGTGTTCGTTGTGATTCATGTTACAGCTCGTAGTTGTCGCTGGTCCCGCGCATTGCCGACTCGACCATCTTGCGGTTGAGCACAGGCGCGAGCAGCTCGATGAAAGTATAAATATAGCTGCGCAAATAGGCGCCCTGCTTCACCGCCACGCGCGAGACGTTCATGCCGAACAGCTGGCCGACGGGAATCGCCCGCAGGTTGCGGTCGCGTTCCGGATCGAAAGCCATGCCGGCGATGATGCCCACGCCCATGCCCAGCTCGACATAGGTCTTGATGACGTCGGCGTCGATCGCTTCCAGCAGCACGTCCGGCTTGAGGTTGCGCAGTTCGAAGGCGTGGTCGATCTTGCTGCGGCCGGCGAAGGCGGCATCGTAGGTGATCAGCGGGTAACCCGCAATCTCTTCCAGCGAAATTGCCTTCGAGCGCGTCAGTGCGTGTTCGTGCGGCACCACCAGCACGTGTTCCCACTGGTAGCAAGGCAGCGTGATCAGGCCGTCGACGGCGGCGATCGACTCGGTGGCGATGGCCAGGTCGGCCTGGTCGTTCTTGACCATGTCGGCGATCTGGCGCGGATTGCCCTGCAGCAGGGACAGGCGGACTTTCGGGAACTTCACCATGAAGGCCTGCACCACCTTCGGCAGCATGTAGCGCGCCTGGGTGTGCGTGGTGGCAATGGTGAAGCTGCCGCTGTCCTGGGCCGCGTATTCCTTGCCGATCCGCTTGAGGCTGTCGATCTCCTGCATGATCAGCTCGACGGATTCCAGCACCAGGCGGCCCGGCTCGGTCAGGCCGCGGATGCGCTTGCCATGGCGGGTGAAGATGTCGACCCCGAGCTCTTCCTCGAGCTCGATGATGGCCTTGGACACGCCCGGCTGGGAGGTGAACAGCGCCTTGGCGGCGTCGGTCAGGTTGAAGTTCTGGCGGACCGCTTCCCGAACGAAGCGTAATTGGTGTAGGTTCATTGCCCTTTTTATCTTAGAAGAAGCCTTGGCGACATTTTACAAGGATGCTTATACCTCAGGCTCATATAAGCAAATAAATTCTCAGTAGTTTGGAATAAGACGCCATTTTATTAAGATTCCACATAGTCTACCGACCCTGCGGATCCCAAACATGTACCGTTACGACCAATACGACCACCTCATCGTCCGCGAACGCATCGCCCAATACCGCGACCAGGTCCAGCGCCGCCTCAACGATGAGCTGACCGAAGAAGAATTCCTGCCGCTGCGCCTGCAGAACGGCCTGTACATGCAGCGCCATGCCTATATGCTGCGCATCGCGGTGCCCTATGGCCTGCTGTCGACCAGGCAGCTGCGCATGTTCGCCCACATCGCCCGCACCTACGACCGCGGCTACGGCCACTTCACGACCCGCCAGAACATCCAGTTCAACTGGATCGAGCTGGAGCAGACCCCGGACATCTTGACCGACCTGGCTTCGGTGGAAATGCACTCGATCCAGACCTCGGGCAACTGCATCCGCAACACCACCACCGACCAGTTCGCCGGCGTGGCGGCGGACGAGATCATCGATCCACGTCCGTTCTGCGAGATCATCCGCCAGTGGAGCACCTTCCACCCCGAATTCATCGCCCTGCCCCGCAAGTTCAAGATCGCCGTCAACGGCGCCGTCGCCGACCGCGCGGCCATTGCCGTGCACGATATCGGCCTGACCGCGGTGCGCAACGAAGCCGGCGAAGTCGGCTTCAAGTTCATGGTTGGCGGCGGCCTGGGCCGTACTCCCATCATCGGCAGCGTCATCAACGAATTCGTGCCCTGGCAGCACCTGCTGACCTACACACAGGCCGTCATGCGCGTGTACAACCAGTTCGGCCGCCGCGACAACAAATTCAAGGCCCGCATCAAGATCCTGGTGAAAGCCACCGGCCCGGAAGAGTTCGCGCGCCTGGTCGAACAGGAATTCGCCGACCTCAAGGACGGCCCGGAGACCCTGACCCGCGAGGAAGTCGACCGCGTCGCCGCCTGGTTCAACCCGCCGCAGTACGCGCAGCTCGAGAGCATCGATCCGCGCGCCGGCCATGAAGACAACAAGGCCTTCGCTAACTGGCTCCAGCGCAACGTCAAGCCGCACAAGATCCCGGGCTATGCTTCGGTCGTGCTGTCGCTGAAGAAGACCGGCGTGCCGCCGGGCGACGCCACCGCCGAGCAGATGGACTTCGTGGCCGACCTGGCCGACCGCTACAGCTTCGGCGAACTGCGCGTGACCCACGAGCAGAACCTGGTGCTGGCCGACGTCGAGCAGGGCAAGCTGTTCGACGTCTGGCAGCTGGCCAAGTCGAAAGGCCTGGCGACGCCGAACATCGGCCTGCTGACCGACATCATCTCCTGCCCGGGCGGCGACTACTGCTCGCTGGCGAATGCGAAATCGATCCCGATCGCGGCCGCCATCGCCCAGCGCTTCGACGACATCGATTACCAGCACGACATCGGCGACATCGAACTGAACATCTCGGGCTGCATCAACGCCTGCGGCCACCACCACGTCGGCCACATCGGCGTGCTGGGCGTCGACAAGGACGGCGCCGAGTGGTACCAGGTGTCGATCGGCGGCGCCCAGGGCAACCAGGCAGCGCTCGGCAAGATCATCGGCCCCTCGTTCTCGGCCGCGCAGATGCCGGAAGTCGTGCAGCGCCTGCTCGACGTCTACCTGCGCGAGCGCGTCGAGGGCGAGCGCTTCGTCGACGTCGCCCAGCGTCTCGGCATTGCGCCATTCAAGGAACATGTGTATGCCACGCCGATTCCGGCCGGTGAACTGGCTGTCGGAGAAGATCAATATGCCTAATATTCAACACCACGCCCAGATCATCAAGGGCCGCGAGGTCGTCGCCGACGACTGGCGGGTGCTGCGCCTCGACGAGGGCGATGCGCCGGAAACCGTCGAGGTCCCGGCCGGCAAGCTTATCGTGCCGCTGAAGGTCTGGCAGGCGCAGCGCGAGACGCTGTCGAAACGCGCCGGCGCAAATGGCGAGATCGGCATCTGGTTCGCCTCCGACGAGCTGGCCAGCACCGTCAAGGACGAGCTGGGCCAATTCGCCGTGCTCGCCATCGACTTCCCGAAGTTCAGCGACGGCCGCGGCTACTCGATCGCCTTCAACCTGCGCAAGCGCCTCGGCTATACGGGCGAGCTGCGCGCGATCGGCGACGTGCTGCGCGACCAATTGTTCCAGATGCAGCGCTGCGGCTTCGATGCCTACGCGACGCGCCAGGACCGCAGTATCCACGACGCGCTGAAGGGCCTGACCGTGTTCTCCGAAACCTACCAGGGCTCGGTGGACCAGGCACTGCCCCTGTTCCGCCGCCAGCAGCGCGATATGCCGCTGGAGCACAGCGACGTCGGCGCGGGCATCTGAGGTCAAGGAAAGAAGATGAGCGACCTGCACGCACGCGTGGAAGAAACCCGCGGCATCCTCGAGCGCATTGCGCGCGACTTTACACCGGCCGTGTTCGCCTCCAGCCTGGCTGCCGAGGACATGGTCCTGACCGACCTGATCCTGAAGGCCGGCCTGCCGATAGCCATCTTCTCGCTGGAGACCGGCCGCCTGCACAAGGAAACCCTGGAAGTGCTGGACAAGGTCAAAGCCCATTACGGCCACGACATCGAACTCTACCGTCCGCAGCCGGAGCTGGTCGAGCAATACGTGGCGAAGAACGGCCTGAACGCCTTCTACGACAGCGTCGAGATGCGCAAGGAATGCTGCCGCGTGCGCAAGGTCGAGCCGCTCGGGCGCGCCCTTGCCGGCAAGCAGGCCTGGATCACCGGCCAGCGCCGCGCCCAGTCGAGCACCCGCGCCGAGCTGGCCGTGCAGGAAGATGACGCGGCCCACGGCATGGCCAAATTCAACCCGCTGGCCGACTGGTCCGAGCAGGATGTGTGGCAATATATCCGCGATAACAATGTGCCCTTCAACAGCCTGCACGAGCGCGGTTACCCGTCGATCGGCTGCGAGCCCTGCACCCGCGCGATCCAGCCGGGCGAGGACGTCCGCGCCGGCCGCTGGTGGTGGGAGAATCCGGAATCCAAGGAGTGCGGCCTGCACCTGGTCGACGGCAAGTTAATTCGAATCAAATCCGTGGCGGCCTGAGCGCCTTCCACTGTAAAACAGGCACAGTCATCATGACGACTTTTACTGATACCCCTCGGACGCTTGGCGACGTGAACGCGCGCCACCTCGACGCCCTCGAATCGGAAGCGATCCACATCCTGCGCGAAGTGGCGGCCGAGTGCAGCAACCCTGCCCTGCTGTTCTCGGGCGGCAAGGATTCCGTGGTGCTGCTGCGCCTGGCCGAAAAGGCCTTCCGCCCGGGTAAATTCCCCTTCCCGCTGGTCCACATCGACACCGGCCACAACTTCGACGAAGTGATCGCCTTCCGCGATGCGCGCGTGGCGGAACTGGGTGAGCGCCTGATCGTCGGCTCGGTCGAGGACTCGATCAAGAAGGGCACGGTGCGCCTGCGCAATCCGGCCACCGACTCGCGCAACGCGGCCCAGGCCGTGACCCTGCTGGAAACCATCGCCGAACACGGCTTCGACGCCTGTATCGGCGGCGCCCGCCGCGACGAGGAAAAGGCCCGCGCCAAGGAACGCATCTTCTCCTTCCGCGACGAATTCGGCCAGTGGGATCCGAAAGCCCAGCGCCCTGAACTGTGGGACCTGTATAACACCCGCGTCCACGCCGGCGAGAACATGCGCGTGTTCCCGATCTCTAACTGGACGGAACTGGACGTCTGGCAGTACATTGCCCGCGAAAAGCTGGCGCTGCCGCCTATCTATTACGCGCACGAGCGCCAGGTGATCCCGCGCAACGGCCTGCTGGTGCCGCTGACCCCGCTTACCCCGGCACGCGAAGGCGAAACGGTCGAAACGCAAACGGTCCGCTTCCGTACCGTCGGCGACATCTCCTGCACCTGCCCGGTGGCCTCGACCGCCGCGAATCCGCTCGACATCATCGCCGAAACTGCGATCACCCAGATCACCGAGCGCGGCGCCACCCGCATGGACGACCAGACCTCGGAAGCGTCGATGGAAAAACGCAAGAAGCAAGGATATTTCTGATGAACGCCGTCTCTGAAAACTTGAACCACGCCGCCGACCAGTCCGGCCGCCTTGCAGCCCCCGGCGGCAAGGCCCTGCTGCGCTTCATCACCGCCGGCTCCGTCGACGACGGCAAGAGCACCCTGATCGGCCGCCTGCTGTACGACAGCAAGGGCATCTTCGCGGACCAGCTGGCCGCCGTCTCACGCTCCAGGCACAAGCGCACCGTGGGCGACACCATCGACCTGTCGCTGCTGACCGACGGCCTGGAAGCGGAACGCGAACAGGGCATCACCATCGACGTGGCCTACCGCTACTTCGCCACGCCGAAGCGCAAGTTCATCATCGCCGACACGCCGGGCCACGAGCAGTACACCCGCAACATGGTGACCGGCGCCTCGACCGCGGACGCCGTGATCATCCTGGTCGACGTCTCGAAAGTGAAGCTGGGCGATGACGGCTCCGTGGAGCTCCTGACGCAAACGAAACGCCACTCGACCATCGCAAGGCTGCTGCAGATCGAGCACGTGATCGTGGCCGTCAACAAGATGGACCTGGTGAATTACGACCGCGGCGTCTACGACCGCATCGTCGGCGCCTACACGGAATTTGCCAACAGCCTGGGCCTGAAGGACATCACCGCGATCCCGCTGTCGGCGCTGGCCGGCGACAACGTGGTCGAACGCGGCGACAACATGGCCTGGTACGAAGGGCCGACCCTGATCGAGCTGCTGGAATCCATCAGCGTCTACGACGAAGCCCACGACGCGCCCTTCCGCTTCCCGGTGCAGCTGGTGGCTCGCCACAACGGCCACGAAGCGAACGACTTCCGCGGCTACATGGGCCGCATCGAGTCGGGCAAGGTGTCCGTCGGCGACAAGCTGGTGGTGCAGCCGTCCGGCGTCGAAGCCACGGTCAGGGAAATCCAGACCTTCGACGGCCCCCTGCAAACCGCGGTGGCCGGCCAGTCGATCACCCTGCTGCTGAACGAATACGTGGACATCTCCCGCGGCGACGTGCTGGCCGGCGCCGCGCAGCCGGCCACCCTGCTCAAGCAGGTCAAGGCCGACGTCTGCTGGATGGCCGACGAGCCGCTGGACGTGCGCCGCAAATACTGGATCAAGCATGGCACCCGCCAGACCATGGCCAAGGTGAAGGCGATCGAGAACATCCTGGACGTGAATACCCAGCAGCGCCATGCTGCCGAGGGCCTGAAGCTGAACGACATCGCGCGTATCGAGCTGGCGGTGCAGCAGCCGCTGGCGGCGGATGCTTATGAGGATATCCGGGCGACGGGCGCCTTCATCCTGATCGATGAAGTGACGCACCAGACCGTTGCAGCAGGTATGATTCGTATCTGACCGTCGTTCCCGCGCAGGCGGGAACCCAAGTTTGCATGAGCTAACGAAACGCGCGGAACTTGGGTCCCCGCCTCCGCGGGGACGACGTACGTGAAAGGAAAGTATGCCGGTGCTGGGAAAAGTCTATCTAATCGGCGCCGGTCCCGGCGCAGCTGACCTCATCACCGTACGCGGCGCGCGCCTGCTGGCGCAGGCCGACGTCGTGCTCTACGACGCCCTGGTCACCCCCGAGATGCTGGAACTCTGCGCCCAGGCCGAGAAGATCTCGGTCGGCAAGCGCTCCGGCCAGCGCTCCACCGCCCAGGTCCACATCAACGAACAGCTGGTCGATTGCGCGCGGCGCTATGGAATGGTGGTACGCCTGAAAGGCGGCGACCCGATGCTGTTCGGCCGCGCCGACGAAGAACTGCGCGCGCTCGAGGAAGCCGGCATCGAAGTCGAAGTCGTCCCCGGCATCACCACCGCGGTGGCCGCGGCAGCAGCGACGAAGCAGCCGCTCACCAAGCGCGGCGTGGCGCGCAGCGTCGCCTTCTTCACTTCCAGCACGGCGCCGGACGAGCCTGAACATGCGGCCTTGCCGGCAACCGACACCATGGTGCAGTACATGGGCGGGCGCGAAGCCGCCGCCACCGCCGAGCGCCTGCTGGCGCTGGGTCGCCGGCCCGAGCTGCCGGTGGTCGTCATCGAAAACTGCAGCCGTCCCGACCAGCGCATCCTGCGCCTGACCCTAGCGGACCTGGCCCACGGCCTCGAGACCGCCCACGGCCCGGTGCTGGTCATGATCGGCGAAGCTTTACAACGCCGCGCGCACCAGCGCCCCGATTAAGGCGGGCACGTTCGTTTTGAGGCCCCCGGCCTCAAAACCCCACCCTACGTTTTAGCCGTGCCAGGGCATATAGCCGATCCCGTTCGCGATCGCGCCGATCACCTGCGCCTGGTTTTCCACGCTTTCGCTGAAGTTCACCAGCACCTCGGCGCGCGGCGCGATCTCCAGCGCGTGCAGCCAGAATTCGTAGCCCGATGCGTCCGGCGCGCGGTGCAGCACGTTCGCGTACAGCGCCGCGACGTATTGGGTGTCGCTTGCATTCGCGCCATACATGCTGGCGAATTCCGCGCTGTTGACGAAGCTGTGGGCCACGTTCTGCAGGCTGTTGCCGTTGTCCAGCGCCTCGATCCAGTAGCCCAGGCCGGCCTTGTCCGGGGTGCGGTTGAAGGCGGCCTGGTACAGGCGATAGGCTTCGCCGGCGTTGCCGTGGATGTCCAGCGCCACATTCTGGTCGCTGAACTGCAGGCGCTCGACATTGGCCAGCGTGGTCGTACTGCCCTTGTTGTAGTCGTAGACCGAGACGTTGGCGCCATCGTTCGACAGCGAATACAGGCTGCGCTGGCTGCCGAAGAGCACCGTGTCGATCCCCTCCTTCCCATCCAGCAGGCCGCCGGCGCCGCTTGCCGCCATCACGTTGTTGCCGGCCGTTCCGACCGCGTTGGACTGGGCCGGCACGCTGGGCGAGGTCGCCACCGGCGTGCCCGGCGCCGTCACCACCGGGGTAGTCGCCACCGGTGTGCTGGGCGCGGTCACCACCGGCGGGGTCACTACCGGCGCCGTCACTACCGGGGCAGTCACCACCGGCGGGGTCACGACGGGCGCCGGTTCGCCGGCGCCGCTGCCCGCGGTCGACACCTCGGTGCCGCCCTGGACCGGGCTGGTGTCAGTCCCCGCAACCGGAGCCCCGGCCGCGCTGTACACGCGCGCTTCGACCGACACATTGCCGGCCTGGCTGTCGACCCAGGCCGCGGCAAAGCCGCCGTTGGCCAGGGCCACCAGGTCGGGGCCGGTCTGGTCGCCGGCGCGCATCTGGTTGATCGCGAATTCCTGCTGGTCGATTGCGCTGCCATCAGAGCCGAAGCGGCGGCCGAAGATGCCGGCGCCGTCGTAGTCGCCGGTCTCCGCCTGCCAGGCCACCACGAAGCTGCCGTCGGACAAGGCCGTCACCGCGGCGTCATAGTGCCCGCTGCCGCCTGCCAGGTTGGCCTGGACCGGGGCGCCCAGCGTGTGGCCGGTGCTGTCGTAGACCTGGAAGAAGACGTCGCTGCCGGCGAAGCCGAAGGGTGCGTTGACATAGCTGTCCCAGGCGATGACGACGTTGCCGTTGGCGAGCGTGGTGGCGTGCGGCAGCGGCGCCGCAGTCGCCAGGCTGGCGGCAAAGCCGTCGCCGTTGACGACGAAGGCCTGGCTGGAAACGCTGGTGGCCGCGTAGACGTTGCCGTCGTTGATCTCGCCCCAGGACACCATGTAGCCACCCTGCTTCAGCGCCGCGATGCTCGGGCTGAAGGCCGAGGACAGCACGCCGTAGACCTGCTGGCCGCCCGTCAGGTTGCCGTCGGCCGCCGCCTGCTGCACGTGGACCGTGCCGCCGCTGCGCCAGCCGAGCGCGAAGGAGCCGTCGGCCAGGGTGGCGACGGTGGGCATCGCCGCATCGCCGCTGGCGCCGCTGTCGACCACGTGTTCCGCGCCGGCGCTGCCGTTGGCCTCGACGACGCGGTAGGCGATGCGGTTCGCGCCGCCCTCGTTGATGGAGTAGGCGACCACGAAGCGGCCGGCGGAGAGCGCCGCCACCGCCGGCTCGCCTTCGATGCTGGCGTCGCCCTTGGGGGTCAGCGCGAAGGCCGCACCACTGGCGGCGCCGTTGGCATCACGCAGCTGCGCCCACAGGCCGGCGCCTGGACCACCGGCTGCCGTATCGACGCCCTGCCAGACGGCGACGAAGCCGCCGTTCGACAGCTTGGCCAGCGCCGGATTGGCGGTCCAGGCATTGCCGGCCGCGCCCAGCTTGATGTCGTCGCCGAAGCCCGGCAGTTCGTGGGTGACGCCGTCCTGCACCGTGTAGCCCAGGGTGCGGGTGACGCCCTGGCCGGCGATCGGGTTGCCGTCGGTGTCGAGCTGGGCGCGGTCGTAGTAATGGACCGTCACCGCCGCCGACAGGCCGGTCATCGGCAGCTTGCTGGCGTCGGCAATGACCAGGCGCGCGGCCGTGTCGGTGGCCGGGTTATAGGCGATCGAGAACAGGCCGGGCGCCGACTGGCTGTCGATGACCCAGCGCCCGCCCGTCAGGGAGCCGGTGTCGACCGGGGACAGCAGGTCGACCACAGCGCCCGCCTGCAGGGTCGAGAACATGGTGTCGTTCTCGCCGCTCAGGCTGGCCGGCGGGTTATCGGGAATGACCGTGGTATCGGCGTTGACCACGCTGCCGTCCGCCAGCTTGTAGTGTGCGCTGAAGGTGTTCGGGCTCGCCGTGTCCGCGCTGTGGTCGAGGAAGCGCCACAGCGTGCCCGCCGCCGGGACGTAGGCGCCCTGGCTGTCGGCCGCCACTGCATAGGCGTTCCAGGTCCTGCCGTTATCGAAGCTGTACTGCAGCTCGCCGCGCGTCAGCTGTTGCCCGAGGCTGCTCGTGAGGTCGAAGGACACCGCCGTCACCGCGCTCGACGCGGCGCCCGACGGCATGGTGGCGCCGGCATAGGTCCAGGTGGAGATGCCCCAGCTGGGGCGGACGTAGATCGTGGTCGAGGGAGTGGTCATGGTCGTCTTCGAGAGGTTTGCCGTGCGGCGGCGCGCGCGGCTCATGACGAGTATGATTCCCTACGGCAATTCGAAATGCAATGCGGAAATTACTTCCCGTACGGAAATATCCCCTGGAAGCAACAAAAGATTAGTCTGGAAACAACGGAGTTTGCAGAAAGAATTACATCTGAAACAACAGAGTTATCGAACAAAAAAAGATGTTAATTAGGCAAAGACGAAACGCAGTAGGCCGCCATCGCTGCCAGTACGGCCGGGTCTTCGCCGACCGCGGGCACGGTCGAAAACGCGATACCGGGATGCGCCGCGTGCAGTTCGTCGACCAGGCGCGGGAGGTCGCGCAGCAGGTGCCCGCCCTGCCCCAGGAAGATGGGAACGATGACGATTTCGCGCACGCCCTGCGCAACCAGGGCGTCTGTTTCGTCGGGCAGGCTGGGCGTCATCAGCTCGAGGAAGGCCAGCGAGACGGCCAGGTCCGGCCTTTGTTGCGCGGTCAGTTCGCGCAGGCGTTCGAAGGGCGCCGCCCAGGATGCGGCGCGGGCGCCATGTGCGAACAGGATCAGCGCGCGTTCCATGGTCATATTCCTAATGCCGCTCGACCCAGCGCAAGGCCCCGAGCCCGAGCAGCAGATACAGCAGGCTTGGCGCCGCCGCCGTCATGAAGGCCGGCCAGGTCGACAGCATGCCGATGTGCGAGAACAGATTATCGATCAACATGAAGCTCACGCCGAGCATGATGCCGATGAAGATCTTGAAGCTGACGCCGCCGCTGCGCACCTGCAGGTAGCCGAAGGGCAGCGCCAGCGCCATCATCACGAAAATCGACAGCGGACCGATCAGCTTGCGCCAGAAGGCGATCTTGAAGCGCTCCGTCTCCTGGCGGTTCTCGGCAAGGTGGCGCGTGTAGACCGCCAGTTCGTTGGCCGACATGCGTTCCGGGTCCGAGCGCGACACCGACAGGATCTTTGGCGTGATCTCCGATTCGAGGTCGAGCGAAGCCAGCTTGCGCGTGCCGACGGCGGCGGTGTCCTGGCCGAAGCGGTTCTGGATGGCCTGGCCGTTCGGCAGCGGCGTGCCCGGCGCCGGCAGGGTGCGGCTGTTGGTGAACTGGGTCTCGGTCACGTCCTGCAGGCGCCAGGTGTGGTTGCCGCTGAAGACGGCGCTGGCGGCCGTGATCAGGCTGCGCATGCGCATGCTGTTGTCGAACTCGTACAGGCGCACGTCGAGCAGCTTGCCGTCCGCGCTGATCTGGCGCGCGTTGAAGAAGCGCGAACCGGTGACGGGACCTTTCTGGCCGCCCTCGTGGATGGTGTCCTTGGTCCACATCCCGGAGCGGAATTCGGCAGACAGGGTTGCGCCCTTGGCCGACAGGCGCAGGCGCTCGGCCAGCGGCGCCGTGCGTGGCGTGATCAGTTCGCCGAAGATGAAGGTGAGGACGACGAACACGATGCCGATCTTGAAAAGGATGCCGCCCGCCATCCGGGTCGACATCGAGGACGCGCGCATGATCGTGAATTCGGAGGTCTGGGCGAACTGCGCCATCGTGTAGATGGTGCCGAGCAGCGCGGCGATCGGCATCACGCGGTACATGTTACCGGGCACCAGCATCAGCACATACAGCAGCGCGTGCTGGATCATGTAGCCGCCCTTGCCCACCGCCGGCAGCTCGCCGGTCAGGTCCATGAAGGCGGCCAGCGCCAGGAAGGCCACCAGCACGAAGGCCACGGCCTGGGCGATGTTGACGAAGAAGTAGCGTTCGAGGATCTTCATTTCGCGCCCTCCTTCGCGGCGGCGCTTTGCAGCAGGCGGCGGCGCTTCCAGGCATTCGCCAGCAGCAGCGGGTGCCAGCGGTGGTGGATATTCAGGCGCCAGGCGAACAGGCCGAGGGCGGCCAGCAGCACCAGCAGGTGCAGCGGCCACCAGGCCATGCCGAAGCCGACCTTGGCCTGCTTGACGGCCTGCTCGGCGGCCTTGGTCAGGTTCAGGTAGGTGAAGAAGATCAGCAGCGCCAGGATCAGGTTGGCCGAGGCGCCAGCGCGCGGGTTGACGAAGCCGAGCGGGATCGCCAGCAGCATCAGCACCACGCACATGATCGGCCAGGTGAGGCGGTACTGGAGCTCGGCGTCGGCGTAGGGATTGCGCGGCATCGCGATCAGCGCCGCCGTCGACATGCCCTGCACCTTCAGGTCGCCCATCACCGGCGCCTGGGTCGCGACCCGCATGCGGTAGCGCTCGAACTCCATGGCCTGGAAGTCCGGCTTGCCCGGCGTGCCCTGGTAGCGGCGGCCGTTTTTCAGCACCAGGTACTGGCCGCCCTTGCCGTCAGGTTCGATCTGGCCTTCCTTGGCGACCACGGTGGTGGTGACGCCCTGGTCGACGGTATTGACGAACACGTTCTGCACCACCGTCGACGAACGCGCGGCCGAACTCTCGACGAAGAACACGCGGTCGGCCGCGGCCGATTCGCGGAACTGGCCGGGCGCCACGCGCTGCAGGTCTTCGCGCTTCTCGAAGCGCTCGGTGAACTCGTTGCTCTTGAGCTGGGCCCAGGGGATGGCCACCAGCGAGATCACCGCCACCAGGATCACGAGCGGCAGGCTGAACACCAGCACCGGCGAGATCCAGCGCGTCAGCGACTGGCCGGAGGCAAACCAGACGACCATTTCGGAATCGCGGTAGCTGCGCGTGATCACGACCAGCACCGAAATAAAGCTGGTGAGGATCAGGATAGTTGGCAGATAATTCAGCACCGCAAAAGCGATGAGCGCAAGCACGTCGCCCGACGCCACCTTCCCGCCCGCGGCCTTGCCGAGAATGGTGATCAGGGTCCAGGTGACGAGGATGGAAAACAGGACGGTGAAGGTTGCGCCGGCCACGCTGGCCATTTCACGCTGTAGGGCGCGTCGGAAAATCATTCGATCGTTATAATTGCAGGTTAGGCACTAACAGGGAGAACCCAATGGACTTTAGCATAAAAGCATTCGACACAAAAAACACGCTGACGGCAGCCAAATCGGGCTGCATCGCAGTCGCTGTGTTCGAGAACAAGAAACTGTCGGAGGCCGCCAAAGCCCTCGACCTGAACGGCGAGATCGCTGCCGCCGTCAAGTCGGGTGACATCTCCGGCAAGGCCGGCACCACACTGCTGCTGCGCGGCGTGGCCGGCGTCTCCGCCGCCCGCGTGCTGCTGGTAGGCATGGGCGCCGACGAAGCCGTGAGCGAGAAGAGCTTCGCCAGCGCCGTTACCAGCGCCCTGAAGACCTTCGCCACCCTGGGTGCGCAGGATGCCATTATCGCATTCCCGGTCGAGAATGTGAAAGAGCGCGACCTCGCCTGGTCCGTGCGCAGCATCGTGGTCGCCGCCAGCGAAGCCGAATTCCGCACCGACGGACAAAAGAGCAAGAAGGATCCGGCCTTGAGCGGCGTGCGCAAGCTGGCCATCGCCGTCCCGCAGGCGACCCCGCAAGTGAAGGCGGTGCTGGCCCAGGCCCAGGCGATCGCCAACGGCATGGCCCTGACCAAGGAACTGGGCAACCTGTCGCCGAACGTCTGCACCCCGACCTACCTGGCCAACACCGCCAAGAAGCTGGGCGCCGACTACGGCTTCGACATCGAAGTCCTGGAGCGCAAGCAGCTCGAAGCCCTCAAGATGGGCAGCTTCCTGTCGGTCACCCGCGGCAGTGAAGAACCGCCGAAGTTCATCGTCCTGAAGCACAACGGCGGCAAGAAGAACGAAGCGCCGGTGGTCCTGGTCGGCAAGGGCATCACCTTCGACAGCGGCGGCATCTCGCTCAAGCCGGGTCCCGGCATGGACGAAATGAAGTACGACATGTGCGGCGCCGGCTCGGTGCTGGGCACCTTCCGCGCGATCGGCGAGATGAACATCAAGCTGAACGTGGTCGGCATCGTCGCCGCCTGCGAAAACATGCCCTCGGGCCGCGCCACCAAACCGGGCGACATCGTCACCGCGATGAACGGCACGACCATCGAGATCCTGAATACCGATGCCGAAGGCCGTCTGGTGCTGGCCGACGCCCTCACCTACGCCGAGCGCTTCAAGCCGGCCGCCGTGGTCAACATCGCGACCCTGACCGGCGCCTGCATCGTCGCACTGGGCCACCATAATTCGGGCCTGTTCACCCGCCACGACGACCAGCACAACGCCCTGGCCGACGAGCTGATGGACGCCGGCAAGCAGACCGGCGACACCGCCTGGCGCCTGCCGATCGGCGAGCAGTACAACGAGCAGCTGAAGTCGAACTTCGCCGACCTGGCCAACATCGGCAGCCCGGGCGGCGCTTCGTGCACTGCGGCGGCCTTCCTGGAAAACTTCACCCGCAACTACGCCTGGGCCCACCTGGACATCGCCGGCACCGCCTGGAAATCGGGTGCGGCCAAGGGTGCGACCGGGCGTCCGGTGCCACTGCTGACGACCTTCCTGTTGAACCGCGTATAAACCGCACCTGAAGCACGAACGAAAACGGGCGCTTTTCGAAGCGCCCGTTTTTTATCGCAACGCGATTTGTGACTGAGAATCAAAAGACTGGCGAGCCCGGATCCGCCGCACTGGTATCGCCTTCGCCAGGCTTGGCCGGGTGCATGAACACCGTGATGACCGACTGGTAGGCGTAGTTGCCGTTGACGTAATCCTGAAGGCCGGCGGTATAGAGGATATTGCCGACCAGGCGGTTGGCCTGGTAATTCGCCCCCCACCACTCCTCGGCACTGCCAAGCTTGTCGCGCTTGCAGTAGACAGCCAGCGGCTTGCTGCTGCGAGTGATCGTCACGCGTCCAGGCGCGACCACGAACCAACGCCCGATGTCGTTGGCCAGCAGGCAGCCGACGCCGGCAACTTCGCGGTGTTCGAGGATGGCATGCACTTCCACCTGCTGGGTGGGCGCATCGAGTACATCGGCGCCGCTGCCGAAGACGCAGCCGGACAGGCCGATCGCCGCCGGTGCGACGGCGCGGAGGAAGAATCTATTCATACGCTGTTTACGGCAGCGCCGGCGCGGACATGAGCGCAAAGCGAGGCACCTGCGCCCCGTCCAGCTCGACCGTTTCGAAAAAAGCGTCCTTCGGACGGACCCACACGCGTCCGTCCTCGCCCCGGTAGACCATGACCGGGGTATGGTCCGCCTCGAGCACGGCCTCGCAAACCAGCTCGCACACCCCGCCCTTGTAGTGGCGGTAGCGCATCAGGTCTGTTCTTCGACCTGGCGGCTCTGGCTGTGGCTCTGGCTTTGGGCCTGGCTTTTCTTCTTCAGGCTCTGGATGACGCGGACGATGCCCTCGATGCCGGCGTTCTCGTCGAGCTCGCTGAAGGCATCCAGCACCTCGTTCAGCACACGGTTGCGCACCGAGGCTTCGTCGGCCAGCATGACCGGCGCCTTGTCCTCGCTGGGTGCGAACTTCTGTGCCTGCGCGGCCTGCTGCGCGTCGACGGCCTTGGCGCCGTGCGCGAGCGCGGCTTGCCAGATCAGCCAGCGGCGCTGGGTTTCATACACCAGGTACTCTTCCGGCTTGTCCTCACGGCGCCGGACAATGTGGCCATCGCGTTGGGCCCATGCTTCGAATGCTTGACGCATTGCTGTCCTTTATAAAAGCTGTGTGCAAATCCTGCTTGCGGATCCGCGATCGTTACACACCTGCCGGCGGCCGGTAATCGTGCCGGCTTCGGCAACCCTATCAAAGCAATGAATTGCCAAGAGATACTTGACTTCAAAGAAATATGCAAATACTACAAGCTATATTGGCGTAATGCAACTTTTTCTTCCAGAAGGGAAAAGATACGTAATCGCCCCTTCTCTTGCCGCGATTGTTACATCTTGTCACAGTTCGGCAGAGTTTGCCAGACCTGAGGAAATATATTTTTCTTATCAAGCAATAATTCTACGACATCAACGTTGCTTTTTCTACAAATTGTTGCAATTGTGCATAGTTTTAAATAGCAATATTTCAGAAAAACAACAGCTTCTCGATCAGCCCTGAGAAACACTATGCTCTATGCGGCAACAGCATTTAAGCAAAATACATTCCTCCTATTTATTTTTCTTATAAATCAATCACTTACTTTGAAATTCGAGAATCCATCGCAGAGATTGTAAGCAATTCCGACAGAAGGCTGGCAAGGCTTTCATGCGCCGCGCGGGGGGAGGGGGAGCCTAATAGATTGCCGGACAGTACACTTGCATATTTACGATAAGCCGCCCGATCATGAAAACACATATTCCCTACCTGGATGGCTGGCGCGGCCTTGCCATCGTGTTTCTCCTGATCGGGCACTTCCTGCCTGTCCCTGGCCTGAACTTCGGCGCCATCGGCGTCAGCCTGTTCTTCGTCGAGAATCCGGCGCGCATCTGGCTGAACCGCGTGCTGCCCCAGAAGATCGAGATCCCGCCCGACGAGGACGACGTGCCAATGCTGCAGCCCTGAGGACAGGGTAGCCGGCTGCCATGTAATAATGGCAGTCTTGCCATCTCCATCCTCAAGCATTCATGAAATTAGCTACCTGGAACGTCAACTCCCTGAAAGTGCGCCTGCCGCACCTGCTGCAATGGCTCGCCGCCAATCCGGTCGACGTGCTCTGCCTCCAGGAGACCAAGCTCACCGACGACAAATTCCCGGTCGCCGAAATCAACGCGGCCGGCTACGAGGTCGCCTTCACCGGCCAGAAGACGTATAACGGCGTCGCCATCCTGTCGCGGCATCCGCTGACGGACGTGGTGCGCAACAACCCGCACTTTCCGGACGAGCAGCAGCGCCTGATCGCCGCCACCGTGCAGGGCGTGCGCGTCATCTGCGCCTACGTCGTCAACGGCCAGGCGGTCGGTTCCGACAAGTTCGCCTACAAGATGGCCTGGCTGGCGGCGCTGCGCGAGTGGGTCAAGGAAGAGATGGCGGCGCACCCGGAGTTCGCGATCCTGGGCGACTACAACATCGCCCCGGACGACCGCGACGTCTACGACCCGGTCGAATGGGCCGGCGCGATCCACTGCTCGGAACCGGAGCGCGCCGCGCTGGGCGAGCTGTTCGGCCTGGGCCTGTCGGATGCCTTCCGCCTGTTCGAGCAGCCGGAAAAGCTGTACAGCTGGTGGGACTACCGCATGATGGCCTTCCGCCGCAACCGCGGCCTGCGCATCGACCACATCCTGCTCTCGCCCAGCCTGGCGAAGCGCTGCACCGCCTGCGTCATCGACCGCGAGCCGCGCAAGTGGGAGCAGCCTTCGGATCACACTCCCGTCATCGCTACGATCGATTGAGTAGCCGCGGCATCGCCGCCGCATCCGCCGGCCTGGCGAACAGGTAACCCTGCGCCAGGTCGCAGCCATGCTCGCGCAGCAGCGCCAGCTGGGCCTCGGTCTCCACCCCTTCCGCCACCACCGACAGCTGCAGGCTGCCGGCCAGCGCCATGATCGCGGCGACGATCGCGCGGTCCTCGCCGCTGCCTGCGAGGTCGCGGATAAAAGCGCGGTCGATCTTGATCTTGTGGACCGGGAAGCGCTTCAGGTAGGCCAGGCTCGAATAGCCGGTGCCGAAGTCGTCGATCGACAGGCGGATGCCCATCGCCGAGATCTGTTCCAGCGTCTCCAGGGTCTGGCGGCCGTGCTGCATCAGCGCGGTCTCGGTGATCTCGAATTCCAGCATGGCCGGCTCGATGCCGGTTTCCTCCAGGGTGCGCCGGATCGCCTCGACCAGGCCGCGGTGCATGAACTGGCGCGCCGACAGATTGACCGCCAGCGGCACCGGCGCCAGCCCGGCCTTTCTCCAGGCGATCGCCTGTTCGCAGGCGGCGCGGATCACCCACTCGCCGACCGGCACGATCAGGCCGTTCTCCTCCAGCATGGGGATGAAGTCGTCCGGCGCCACCAGGCCGTGGTCCGGGCGGCGCCAGCGCAGCAGCACCTCCATGCCCTCTACCTTGCCGTCGCGGGTGGCGACGATGGGTTGGTAGAACAGCGTGAACTCCTCGCGCTCGAGCGCGCCGCGCAGGCTGGTCTCGAGCTCGAAATGGCGTGCCGCCGCCACGTTCATGCGCTCGGCGAAGAACTGGTAGTTGTTGCGGCCCGAGGCCTTGGCGTGGTACATCGCGGCGTCGGCCTTGCGCATCAGGGTTTCGACGTCCTCGCCGTCGTCCGGGCACAGGCAGATGCCGATCGAAGGCGAGATGTGCAGGCTGCGGCCCTCGAAGCGCACCGGCTCGGCCAGGGCGCCGATGATTTTGTCGCCGACCAGCGCGCACTCGTCGAGCGTGCGCACGCCCGGCACCAGCACCACGAATTCGTCGCCGCCCAGGCGCGCCACGGTATCGACCGCGCGCACCACGCGGCACAGGCGGTTCGCGACTTCCTTCAACAGGTGGTCGCCGGTCAGGTGGCCGAGCGAATCGTTGATGGTCTTGAAGCGGTCCAGGTCGATGAACATCACGGCCAGCTTGCGGCCGTCGCGGCGCGCCGCCAGCATCGCCCGGTCCAGGCGCTCGGACAGCAGCGCGCGGTTCGGCAGGCCGGTCAGCGCGTCGTGGTAGGCCATGTGATGGACCCGCGCCTCGGCCTGGCGGCGCTCGACGATTTCGGCCTGCAGCAGGCGGTTCGCGCCCGCCAGTTCGGCGGTACGTTCCTGCACCCGCACTTCGAGTTCGTCGCGCGCGCGGCGCAGCGCGTCGGCCGCCTCGTGCTGGGCGGTGACGTCGTCGATCAGCCAGACGCTGCGGCCGCCGCGCTGGGCCATGTCGAAGGGCCGGCCCGACAGGCGCGCCCAGAAGCGCGTGCCGTCGCGCCGCATCAGGTGGTATTCCGCCATGTGCACCCGGCCGGACGCGAAGTCGGCCTGGGTCTGGCGGCGCGCGTCTTCCCAGCTGGCGGTGTCCGGATACAGCTCGCGCACGCTGGCGCCGTCGATCGCGCCGGCCGGGCAGCCGAACAGCTCCTCCATCTTGCGGTTGCAGCGCAGCGTACGCCCATCCTCGACCACAGCGATGCCAAGCACCGCGTTGTCGAGGATGGCCTGGTTTTCCAGCACCGCGTTGCGCAGCGACTCCTCGTCGCACTTCTGGCGCGTGCGGTCCTCGATCATCCAGATCGTGCCCTGCGCCGGGTCTTCGCTGTTGATGGCGTAACCGATCAGGCGCACCCACATCGGGGTGCCGTCCTTGCGCACCATGGTGCTCTCGGCCTGGAAGGGCTTGCCCTGCCCGAGCACCGCATAGGCCTCGGCGCCCAGATAGTCGAAGGCCTGGTCGTCGGCGTACAGGATGCGGGTCAGGCTGCCGATCGCTTCGCCTTCGGCATAGCCGAACATGCGATCGAAGCTGCTGTTTGCGCGCGTGATCACCCGGCTGCGCGTGAAGAAGATGCCGATCGAGGCGTTGATCATGATCGCCTGCACTTCGCGCAGCGCCTGGCGCGCCTCGCTGACGTCTTCCAGGATCCAGATCGTGCCGGCCTCGCGCGAGGTCATGTCGACCGCCCTGGCGCGGATGCGGCACCAGATCAGCGAGCCGTCGCGGCGGCGCAGCTGGATCTCGTCCCGCTCGAACAGCTCGCCGGCGGTGAGCACGCGGATCGCCTGCTCCATGAAGCCCTCGTACTGCGGCCGCGAGACGAAGAAGGCGGCGGGATCGCGTCCCACCAGCTCGGCGGGCTCGTAGCCCAGCATGCGGGCCATGCGCGGATTGCAGGACTTGACCAGGTGCGGCAGGGTAACGACGATGCCAACCGGCGCGTGCTCGAGCACCATGGCCTGCTCCAGCTGGACGCTGCGCAGCGCGCCTTCCGCGCCGGCGGCATGCGTGGCGCCGGGCAGCTCGCAGAACACAAAGGTGGCGCCGGCAATGCCCGCTGCAGCCGGCAGCGGCCGCGCCCGGACCTCGACCGGCACTTCGAGCCCGCCGGCGGCCAGCAGCCCGCTCCAGCGCCGCTCGCCCCCCAAGGCCAGCCCGGCCTCATGCCCGGCCTGCGGCCTGCTGCGCTCGCAGAACAGCACAGGCAGCCGCCTTCCCTCCAGCGCTGCGCCGAGCAGCCGCTCGAGGGCCTCGTTGGCCGCCCAAATCATTCCCTGCGCATCGCAGGCGCAGGCCGGCGCCGCCAGCAGCGCCAGCGCCTCGGCCACCATGGCCGGTTTGCTCGTTACACGATCCATCCCTGTCCCATTTTGCGGGTCCGTCCTCTGGACCTCTTTTTCCGGGGAGAATCATAAACCAACAAGTGGTAGTAAATATCAAACAAGCAAAAAAAAGCCCGCCGTGTTGTACGGCGGGCTCATGGGGCTTGCAATGATTTAGACGGCGTCGCCGGGGATGCGGACCCAGCCTTCCATCAGCACACGGGCACTACGGCTCATCACCGCCTTTTTCACGGCCCAGTCGCCGCTTTGCGCATCCTGCTCGGCCTGGGCGCCGACGCGCAGGGTGCCGGACGGGTGGCCGAAGCGCACCGCTTCATGGGCGCGGCCGCCGGCGGCCAGGCTGACCAGGGTGCCGGGAATGGCCGCGGCGGTGCCGATCGCCACCGCCGCCGTGCCCATCATCGCGTGGTGCAGCTTGCCCATCGAGAGCGCGCGCACCAGCAGGTCGATGTCCTGGGCGGCTACCCGCTTGCCGCTCGACGCCACATAGTCTGCCGGCGGGGCCACGAAGGCCACCTTGGGCGTGTGCTGGCGGCGCGCCGCCTCTTCCAGGTGCGCAATCAGGCCCATGCGCATGGCGCCGTGGGCGCGGATCAGTTCGAACATCGCCAGCGCCTTCGGGTCGCCGTTGATGTCGTCCTGCAGTTCGCTGCCTTTGTAGCCGATGTCGGCGGCGTTGACGAAGATGGTCGGGATGCCGGCGTTGATCATGGTCGCCTTGAGCGTGCCGACGCCCGGCACCTCGAGTTCGTCGACCAGTTGCCCGGTCGGGAACATAGCGCCGCCGCCCTCGCCCTCCTCGGCCGCCGGGTCCATGAACTCGAGCTGGACTTCGGCCGCCGGGAAGGTCACGCCGTCCAGTTCGAAGTCGCCGGTTTCCTGGACCTGGCCGTTCGTCACCGGCACGTGGGCGATGATGGTCTTGCCGATGTTGGCCTGCCAGATCGTCACCGTGACGATGCCGTTGTCCGGGATGCGGTCCGCGGGAATGAAACCATTGCTGATCGCATAGGGGCCGATCGCCGCCGACAGGTTGCCGCAGTTGCCGCTCCAGTCGACGAAGGGCTTGTCGATCGAGACCTGGCCGAACAGGTAGTCGACGTCGTGGCCGGGCTTCGTGCTGTCGGCGACGATGACGGTCTTGCTGGTGCTCGAGGTGGCGCCACCCATGCCGTCGATCTGCTTGGCATAGGGGTCCGGGCTGCCGATCACGCGCAGCAGCAGCTTGTCGCGCGCTTCGCCGGGCACTTGCGCGGCTTCGGGCAGGTCCTGCAGGCGGAAGAAGACGCCTTTGCTGGTGCCGCCGCGCATGTAGGTGGCGGGGATTTTGATTTGTGGTACGTGGGGCATATGTGTTATCCGGTAATACGTCGTCCCCGCGCAGGCGGGGACCCAAGTTCTGCTTGACCTATCGACCGCTCAACAAACTTGGGTTCCCGCCTTCGCGGGAACGACGAGTTTCAGGCAGCGACCTTCGTCGTTGCCAAAAAGTCCTGCGCAAACCGCTGCAGCACGCCGCCGGCCTCGTAGATCGACACCTCTTCCGCGGTATCGAGGCGGCAGGTCACCGGCACCTCGACCGTCTCGCCATTCCTGCGGTGGATCACCAGCGTGAGCGTTGCGCGCGGCGTGCGCTCGCCCACCACGTCGTAGCCCTCGGTACCGTCCAGGCCCAGGGTCAGGCGGGTCGTGCCCGGCATGAACTCCAGCGGCAGCACGCCCATGCCGACCAGGTTGGTGCGGTGGATGCGTTCGAAGCCTTCGGCCACGATGGCTTCCACGCCCGCCAGGCGCACGCCTTTCGCCGCCCAGTCGCGCGAGGAACCCTGGCCGTAGTCGGCGCCGGCGACCACGATCAGCGGCTGCTTGCGCTCCATATAGGTTTCGATCGCTTCCCACATGCGGGTGACCTGGCCTTCCGGCTCGATGCGGGCCAGCGAACCCGCACGCACGCTGCCATCTGCGTTGCGTACCATCTCGTTCTTGAGGGTCGGATTGGCGAAGGTCGCGCGCTGCGCGGTCAGGTGGTCGCCGCGGTGGGTCGCGTAGGAGTTGAAGTCCTCTTCCGGCAGGCCCATCTTGTGCAGGTACTCGCCCGCAGCGGAATTCATCATGATCGCATTCGACGGCGACAGGTGGTCGGTGGTGATGTTGTCGCCCAGGACCGCCAGCGGCAGCATGCCCTTCAGGCTGCGTTCGCCGGCCAGCGCGCCTTCCCAGTAGGGCGGACGGCGGATGTAGGTGCTCATCTCGCGCCAGTCGTACAGCGGCGACACCGCTTCATCAAGCGATTCCTGGCGTGCGAACATCACGTCATACACGTTGCGGAACTGCTGCGGCTTGACCGATTGTTCGACCACGGCGTCGATCTCGGCGTCGCTCGGCCAGATGTCGGCCAGGCGGACTTCCTTGCCATTCGCGTCGACGCCCAGCACGTCCTTCTCGATGTCGAAGCGGATCGTGCCGGCGATCGCATAGGCCACCACCAGCGCCGGCGAAGCCAGGAAGGCCTGCTTGGCATACGGGTGGATGCGGCCGTCGAAGTTGCGGTTGCCCGACAGGACGGCGGTCGCGTACAGGTCGCGCTCCACCACTTCCTTCTGGATGACGGGATCGAGCGCGCCGGACATGCCGTTGCAGGTGGTGCAGGCAAAGGCGACGATGCCGAAGCCCAGCTTTTCCAGTTCCGGCAGCAGGCCGGCTTCGTCCAGGTACAGTGCGACAGCCTTGGAGCCGGGCGCCAGCGAGGATTTCACCCAGGGCTTGCGCAGCAGGCCCAGCTTGTTGGCGTTACGGGCGATCAGGCCGGCCGCGATCATGTTGCGCGGATTATTCGTGTTGGTGCAGCTGGTGATGGCGGCGATGATCACGGCGCCGTCCGGCATCAGGCCTGGCTCGTTTTCGACCCGCATTTCGGCCGGAATGGCGATGCCCTGGGCCGCCAGTTCCGAGGTCGGCACGCGCTTGTGCGGGTTCGACGGACCGGCGATGTTGCGGACGACCGTCGACAGGTCGAACTGCAGCGTGCGCTCGTACTCGGCCTTGACCAGGGTGTCGGCCCACAGGCCGGTTTCCTTCGCATAGGTCTCGACCAGTTTCACGAGTTCGTCGTCGCGGCCGGTCAGCTTCAGGTACTTGATGGTCTGCTCGTCGATGGCGAACATGGCGGCGGTGGCGCCGTATTCCGGGGCCATGTTCGAGATCGTGGCGCGGTCGCCCAGGGTCAGATTCGAGGAACCCTCACCGAAGAACTCCAGGTAGGCGGAAACGACCTTCGACTTGCGCAGGAACTCGGTCAGCGCCAGCACGATGTCGGTGGCGGTGATGCCCGGCTGCGGTTTGCCGGTCAGCTCGACGCCGACGATGTCCGGCAGGCGCATCCAGGAGGCGCGGCCCAGCATGACGCTTTCCGCTTCCAGGCCGCCGACGCCGATCGCGATCACGCCCAGCGCATCGACCATCGGGGTGTGCGAGTCGGTGCCGACCAGGGTGTCCGGGTAGGCCACGCCGTCGCTCACCTGGACCACGGGGCTCATGCGCTCGAGATTAATCTGGTGCAGGATGCCGTTCCCCGGCGGGATCACGTCGACGTTCTGGAAGGCCTTCTTGGTCCACTCGATGAAGTGGAAGCGGTCCTCGTTGCGGCGGTCTTCGATGGCGCGATTCTTTTCGAAGGCCTGCGGATCGAAGCCGCCGCACTCGACGGCCAGCGAGTGGTCGACCACCAGCTGGGTCGGCACCACCGGGTTGACCAGGGCCGGGTTCCCGCCCTGCAGGGCGATGGCGTCGCGCAGGCCGGCCAGGTCGACCAGCGCGGTCTGGCCGAGGATGTCGTGGCAGACCACGCGCGCCGGGAACCAGGGGAAATCGAGCTCGCGCTTGCGCTCGATGAGCTGCTTCAGCGACGGGACAAGGGCTTGCGGTTCGCAGCGGCGCACCAGGTTCTCGGCCAGCACACGCGAGGTGTAAGGCAGGCCGTCCCAGGCGCCCGGCTGGATCTCTTCGACCGCCGCTTTCGCGTCGAAGTAGTGGAGATTGGTCCCGCGCAGGGGTTTACGATATTGGCTGTTCATTTGGATGTTGCGAAACGAGAGATAAAACCAGGTGCTGCTTGGCGCAGTACCTGCCTTCGTGATGAATGGCATCCGGCTCGAGGCCGAATTGCCGGAAGCCGAAGCTGTCGTACAGCCGCCGGGCCGGCAGGTTCGATTCGTTCACCTCGAGGGTGAGCTGGCGGACCGTGCCGAGCGAACGGGCAAAGCCGATCAGGTGCGCCACCAGCAGGCGCCCGATGCCGGCGCGCTGGTGGCTGCGCGCGACCATCAGACTGTTCAGGCTGGCCGCGTGCCGCAGGCGCCTGCCCTCCTGCATGCGCAGGCAGATGGCGCCGACCAGCGGTGCATCGGACTGCGCGCCATCGAAGGCGCCGAACCAATGATAATCCTGTTTGGCCAGGCGCCGCGCATGCCAGTCCAGGCCTTTGGCCAGCGCTTCTTCATGGTCGGGGCCGTGGGCAAACTGGAAGTCGCGCAGGCTGGCCAGGCGCAGTTCGCGGTAGGCGGCTGTGTCGCTGGGGGTGAGTTGGCGGATGGTCGGCATGGTATTTACCGTCGTTCCCGCGAAGGCGGGAACCCAAGTTAGTAGCGTTATCGTTAGCTCACGCAAACTTGGGTCCCCGCCTGCGCGGGGACGACGTGGTGGCTTATTTACGTTCGCTCAGCGGCACGAACTTCAGATCCTCCGGACCGACATAGTTCGCACTCGGACGGATGATCTTGTTGTCGATACGCTGCTCGATGATGTGCGCCGACCAGCCCGAAGTGCGCGCGATCACGAACAGCGGGGTGAACATCGCGGTCGGCACGCCCATCATGTGGTAGGACACGGCCGAGAACCAGTCCAGGTTCGGGAACATCTTCTTCACTTCCCACATGACCGATTCCAGGCGCTCGGCGATGTCGAACATCTTCATCGAACCGGCATCGCTTGAGAGCTTGCGCGCGACTTCCTTGATCACCTTGTTGCGCGGGTCCGAGATCGTGTACACCGGGTGGCCGAAGCCGATCACGACTTCCTTGTTGGCGACGCGGTTGCGGATGTCGGCTTCGGCTTCGTCCGCGTTTTCGTAGCGCTTCTGGATCTCGAAGGCGACTTCGTTGGCGCCGCCGTGCTTCGGACCGCGCAGCGCGCCGATGGCCCCGGTGATGGCCGAGTAGATGTCGGAACCGGTGCCGGCGATCACGCGGCCGGTGAAGGTCGAGGCGTTGAACTCGTGCTCGGCGTACAAGATGAGCGAGGTGTGCATCGCCTTGACCCAGTCGTCGGACGGCTTTTCGCCGTGCAGCAGGTGCAGGAAGTGGCCGCCGATCGAGTCGTCGTCGGTCTCGACTTCGATGCGCTTGCCGTTATGGCTGAAGTGGTACCAGTACAGCAGCATCGAACCCAGCGATGCCATCAGGCGGTCGGCGATGTCGCGCGCGCCCGGGATGTTATGGTCGTCCTTTTCCGGCAGCGTACAGCCCAGCACCGAGACGCCGGTGCGCATCACGTCCATCGGATGCGAGGCGGCCGGCAGCGCTTCCAGTGCGCCCTTCACCGCCTGCGGCAGGCCGCGCAGCATCTTCAGCTTGGCCTTGTAGCCTTTCAGTTCGGCGGCGTTCGGCAGCTTGCCGTGCACCAGCAGGTAGGCGATCTCTTCGAATTCGGAGGTGTCGGCCACGTCCAGGATGTCGTAGCCGCGATAGTGCAGATCGTTGCCGGAACGGCCCACCGAGCACAGCGCGGTGTTACCTGCGGCGACGCCGGACAGGGCGACGGATTTCTTCGGCTTGAAGGTCGGGGTGTCGGATTGGGTGGTCTGATCGGTCATCTCGGGTCTCCTCAATTATTTGGCTTTGTTCTGGGCAAACAGGGCATCCAGCTTCTGCTCGAAGCTATGGTAATCGATGCGGTCGTAGAGTTCGGCGCGGGTCTGCATGGTATCGACCACGCTCTTCTGCGTGCCTTCGCGACGGATGGTTTCGTACACGTTCTCGGCCGCCTTGTTCATGGCGCGGAAGGCCGACAGCGGGTAGAGCACGATGTCGACGTCGGCACCCTTCAACTCTTCGACGCTGAACAGCGGGGTCGAACCGAATTCGGTGATGTTGGCCAGGATCGGCACCTTGACCGCTTTCTTGAACTGGGCGTACATCTCCAGGCTGGTGATCGCTTCCGGGAAGATCATGTCGGCGCCGGCTTCGACGCAGGCGACGGCGCGCTCCACGGCTTTATCCAGGCCCTCGACGGCCAGCGCGTCGGTGCGGGCCATGACGACGAAGTTGTCGTCGGTGCGGGCGTCGACGGCGGCCTTCACGCGGTCGACCATTTCGCCCTGGCTGACGATCTCCTTGCCCGGACGGTGGCCGCAACGCTTGGCGCCGACCTGGTCTTCGATGTGGCAGGCGCCGGCGCCGGCCTTGATCAGCGAGCGCACGGTGCGGGCGACGTTGAAGGCGGAGGAGCCGAAGCCGGTGTCGATGTCGACCAGCAGCGGCAGGTCGCAGACGTCGGTGATGCGGCGCACGTCGATCAGCACGTCTTCGAGGCCCGAGATGCCGAGGTCAGGCAGGCCCAGCGAACCCGCGGCCACGCCGCCGCCCGACAGGTAGATCGCACGGTAGCCGGCGCGCTTGGCCAGCAGGGCGTGGTTGGCGTTGATCGCGCCGATCACCTGCAGCGGATGTTCTTCCTGCACGGCCAGGCGGAATTTGGCGCCTGCGGAGAGTTGACTCATGGTGCTGTCCTTTCGATTGATTCATTGAGCGGAGTACGGGCACATCAATGCAAACGCCGTGCCAGCTCCCATGCTACGCCGCCCTGCCCTGTTTTCAAGGACTTGCGTCCCTGAGGAAGTCTTCTCAGCGTTTCACTCTGCAACATTGTTTCACGATGAAACGTGCACCGTTCGGCACACCTGTTCCGCTGGTATAGCTGAGTTCGTAAGCGTAGAATCCCCTGCGCAGTTCTCTTTTGACAACAACAACCACCAAGAGGATTTATGGGAGACATTCGCAAGGCCAGCCTGCTGGCGACCCTGGTTACGGCCTGCTTCGGCGCCCAGGCCGCCGACGTCGATGCCAACACCATCAACCGCATTGCCGACGAGGGCTACAACCGCGGCCAGGTCGTGAGCCTCGCAGCTCACCTGACCGACCGAATCGGCGGCCGCATGACCAACTCGCCTGCCATGCGCCAGGCGGAAAAATGGACCCAGCAGATGTTCACCGGCTGGGGCCTGCAGAATGTCCACCTCGAAGCTTACGACTTCGGCCGCGGCTGGTGGATCGAATCGTCGTCGGTCCGCATGACCGCGCCGCGCCCGCTGGCGCTGACCGCGATCCCGGTGGCGTGGACGCCGCCGACCAAAGGGACCGTGAGCGCGCCGATCGCGGTGGCGCCGATCCGCCACGTGCGCGACCTGGCCCAGTACAAGGGCAAGCTGCGCGGGAAGATCGTGCTGGTCAGCTATCCGGACGCCCCGAAGGACGACACCGCCGCCACCTTCAAGCGCTTCGACGAAGCGGAACTGGGCAAGCTGTCGACCTACGACCAGCCGCACTACGATCCGGACCAGTCGTTCGACCTGTACAAAAAATACTTCGAGCAGGCGCGCGAGATCGACCGCTTCATGGCGGCGGAAGGCGCGCTGGCGCTGGTGAAGATGTCCTACCGCGGCGGCGGCCTGGTGCAGGGCGAGGGCTACTTCCACCGCAAGGGCGAGACGGTGTCGCTGCCGGAAGTCGAGATGGCCGCCGAAGACTACCGCCGCCTGGCGCGCCTGGCCAAGGTCGGCGAAGTGAAGCTCGAGATGAACAGCAATGTCCACTTCGACGACCGCGACATGAACGCCTACAACGTGCTGGCCGAGATCCCGGGCAGCGACCCGCAGGCCGGCTACGTGATGGCCGGCGCCCACCTCGACAGCTGGGTGGCCGGCGACGGCGCCGCCGACAACGGCGCCGGCTCGGTGGTGGTGATGGAAGCGGCGCGCATCCTGTCGCAGCTGGGCGTGAAGCCCAAGCGCACGATCCGCTTTGCGCTGTGGAGCGGCGAGGAACAAGGCCTGCTCGGTTCCCTGGCCTACATCCAGAAGCACATCGCCACCCGCCCGCGCCCGAGCGACGCGGGGCATGCGAAGCTGCCCGAGTTCATGTGGGACACCTACCCGATCACGCCCCTGCCCGGCTACAACGAGATGGCCGCCTACTTCAACCTGGACAACGGCTCGGGCAAGATCCGCGGCATCTACGCCGAAGGGAATTTCGCCGCGATGCCGGTGCTGCGCAGCTGGCTCGCGCCCTTCTCCAGCCTGGGCGCGGATAAAGTGGTGGCCAAGAAGACCGGCGGCACCGACCACGAGATCATGGCCGGCATGGGCCTGCCTGCCTTCCAGTTCATCCAGGACCCGCTGGACTACGGTTCGCGCGTGCACCACTCGAACCTCGACACCTTCGATCACCTGCGCACCGAAGATCTGCGCCAGGCCGCGGTGATCATGGCCACTGTGCTGCTGCAGGCAGCGGAGAGCGACACGCCGATGCCGCGCAACGTGCTGCCGAAGCAGCCGACGCCGACGGATCCTTTCCACTACCGGGATCCGGCGAAGGAGTAAGCCTGAACGAAGGCCCTAGCGGCGTTGCTGGAACACCAGCGTGTTGCCGCTGGGGTCGTCGATATACACTTCGCGGGTGCCCCAGGTCTGCTCCAGCGGACCTTGGTGCACCGGCGATTCCGGCCGCAAGGGCGGCCTGAAGCCGCGCGCGACGAAGCTTGCGAACGCGGCATCCACGTCCTCGCACAGGACGATCGTGCTGGAATGGCCGTAGCGGCCTTCTCCCGGCGTCAGGTTCAGGTGCAGTTCATCTTCGCCGCGCCGCAGCCCTGCATAGAAGGGCTGGTCTTCGGGCCAGGTAAAATCGAGCGCGAAGTCGAGCACGCGCGTGTAGAACGCGATCGCTTCCGGCACGTCGCGCACCACCAGTATCGGTATCAGCATCGTCCCCCCAGACATGAAAAAAACCGGAGGCCGCCAGCGGCCTCCCCGCCAGCGGTCTCCGGGTTCAGTGTACGACTACTTCAGGGATCAGTGGGCCGAAGCAGCCGCCGCGCCGATACCGGTCTCCGAACGCACTTCCTGCGCCTCGAAACCAGCCTTGTCGATCGCCGCGCGCGGGCTCTTGTCGGTGACCGAGAACAGCCACACGCCGACGAAGCCGACGGTCATCGAGAACAGGGCCGGCGAGGTGTACGGGAAGATCGCATCCTTGTAGTGGAAGACGTCGACCCACACCGACTTCGATACCACGGTCAGGCCGACAGCCGTGATCAGGCCCAGGAAGCCGCCGATGGTCGCGCCGCGGGTGGTGCACTTGCTCCACAGGACGGACATGAACAGCACCGGGAAGTTGGCCGAGGCGGCAATCGCAAATGCCAGCGACACCATGAAGGCGACGTTGACCTTCTCGAACACGTAGCCGAGGAAGACGGCGATGATGCCGAGGACGATGGTGGTGATCTTCGACACGCGCAATTCGCTGCCCGGGGCCGGCTGGCCCTTCTTGATCACGGTCGCGTAGATATCGTGCGAGACCGCCGAGGCGCCGGACAGGGTCAGGCCAGCCACCACCGCGAGGATGGTCGCGAAGGCCACGGCCGAAATGAAGCCGAGGAAGACGTCGCCGCCAACGGCGCTGGCCAGGTGCACGGCCGCCATGTTGTTACCACCCAGCAGCGCGCCGGCTGCATCCTTGAAGGACGGGTTGGTACCGACCAGCACGATCGCGCCGAAGCCGATGATGAAGGTCAGGATGTAGAAGTAGCCGATCCAGGTGGTGGCCCACAGCACCGACTTGCGCGCCTCCTTGGCGCTCGGGACGGTGAAGAAGCGCATCAGGATGTGCGGCAGGCCGGCGGTGCCGAACATCAGCGCCATGCCGAAGGAGATGCCGGAAATCGGGTCCTTGATGAAGTTACCCGGACCCATGATCGAGTCCTTCTTGCTGTGCACTTCGACGGCCTTGGCGAACAGCTGCTCCGGGCTGAAGTTGTACATGGCCAGCACCGAGAAGGCCATGAAGGAGGCGCCCGCCAGCAGCATCACGGCCTTGATGATCTGGACCCAGGTGGTGGCGGTCATGCCGCCGAACAGCACGTAGACCATCATCAGGATACCGACCAGCACCACGGCGATGCTGTAGTCCAGGCCGAACAGCAGCTTGATCAGCTGGCCGGCGCCGACCATCTGCGCAATCAGGTAGAACAGCACGGTGACCAGGGTGCCCGAGGCCGCGAACATGCGCACAGGCTTCTGCGCGAAGCGGTAGGCAGCGACGTCGGCGAAGGTAAAGCGGCCCAGGTTGCGCAGGCGCTCGGCCATCAGGAAGGTGATGACGGGCCAGCCGACCAGGAAGCCGATCGCGTAGATCAGGCCATCGAAGCCGTTGGCGAACACCGCGGCGGAGATGCCGAGGAAGGAGGCGGCCGACATGAAGTCGCCGGCGATGGCCAGGCCGTTCTGGAAGCCGGTGATGCCGCCGCCCGCGGTGTAGAAGTCGGAGGCCGAGCGGGTGCGCTTGGCGGCCCACTTGGTGATGAACAGGGTCAGGATGACGAACACCGCGAACATCGTGATCGCGGTCCAGTTGGTGGCCTGCTTGGTAGCCTGGCCCAGGTCGGGCGCGGCGATGGCGGCGTTGGTCGCGGCCAGGGCTGCCAGTGCGGCAGCGTTACGGATCGTATTCTTCATTATGCGCGGACCTTTTGTTTGGTCGGAGCGGCGCCGGTGCCGGAATCGCCGGCAGCGGCGTTGCGCTGGATAGCGTCGGTCAGCGCGTCGAATTCGCTGTTGGCGCGGCGAACGTAGATGCCGGTGACGACCACCGTGAACAGGATCACGAACAGGCCCAGGGGCACGCCCCAGGACATCACGCCCGCGCCGATGCGCGAACCCATGAATTCCTTGTCGAAGGCGTTCAGGCAGGTAAAGCCGTAATACACGATCATCACGGCCCAGGTCAGCATCCAGCCGTAGCGGGAGCGGGTCCTGACCAGCTTCTGGTAATTGGGGTCGCTTTTGACCCGTTGAACAACGTCTTGGTCCACTTTTAGTCTCCAATAGTTTTTAATGCCTTTTTGGTACAGGCTGGGTGCGATCCTACGGGCTGGTGCTTACCCGATTCTTACGGCATAAACCGGATTTCGCGACGGCGCCGGTGTTTCACGCTGAAACACCAGGTGCACATTGCGCTACACTTGCAACATGAGTCCTCCCGCCCGCATCCCAGGAAACGCTTCCCACGACGCCGTCGACAAGCCCGTGATCTGGACCGTTTCGGTCTCGCGCCTGTCCGACCTGTTCCGCGACATCACCCTCGAATACGACCACCTGGCCCAGATCGAGCCGCTGCACCTGGGCTTCGACGAAGCCGCGCGCCACATCCGCGAACGCATGGCGAGCGACCATTGCGACGTCGTGATCGCGGCCGGCTCGAACGCGGCCTATCTGAAAGGCCGCGTGTCGGTGCCGGTGGTCGTGGCCAAGGCCAGCGGCAGCGACGTAATGCAGGCGCTGGCGCGCGCGCGCAGGCTGTCGCCGCGGATCGCGGTGATCAGCTACCAGCAGCCGATGCCGGAACTGGCCGAATTCACCGCCACCTTCGGCCTCGCCATCTTTCAACGCACCTACGTGACGGAGGAAGACGCGCGCGCCGCCATCGAGGAACTGAAGGCGGACGGAGTCGAGGTGATCGTCGGCGCCGGCCTGATTACCGACCTGGCCGAGGAAGCGGGCCTGAAGGCGGTGTTCGTGTACTCGGCGGCCTCGATCCGCCAGGCCTTCGACGATGCGCTCGAAATGGCGCGCCTGACCCGGCTCGAATCCGGCCGCGGACGGCGCGGCAGCCCGGACCCGCGGCGCGCGCGGCGCGGTCTGAACGACCTGCGCGGCGAGTCCGCGGCCATGGAAAAGCTGCGCCAGACCGTGGTGCTGTATGCGCGCTCCAAGGCCACGGTGCTGATCCAGGGCGAGACCGGCAGCGGCAAGGAGCTGGTGGCCCAGGCGATCCACCGCGAGGGCCCGCACCGCGGTGCCAACCGGCCCTTCGTCGCGGTGAATTGCGGCGCGATCGCTGAATCGCTGCTGGAATCGGAACTGTTCGGCCACGAGGAAGGCGCCTTCACCGGGGCGCGGCGCGGCGGCCATGCGGGCTTGTTCGAAGCGGCGAATGGCGGCACCCTCTTCCTCGACGAGATCGGCGAGATGCCGCTCGCATTGCAGACGCGGCTCCTGCGGGTGCTGGAAGAGCGCGAGGTGATGCGGGTGGGCGGCACGCGCCCGGTGCCGATCGAGGTGCGCGTGATCAGCGCCACCCATTGCGATCTCGACGCCCGCGTGCGCGAAGGCCGCTTCCGCGCCGATTTATACTACCGCCTGGCGGTGCTGCGCCTGGTGCTGCCGAGGCTAGCAGAGCGCCGCGCCGACATCCCGGCGCTGGCCGAGTGGTCGCTGAAGAACGCGATGGCGGCCCTGAGCGCGCGCCCGCATCCGAACCTGGGCGCCGAGATCGCGGCCTGCGCGCCCGTGCTGCAGGCCTACGCCTGGCCCGGCAATGTGCGCGAGCTGCGCAACCTGATGGAGCGGCTGGCGCTATTCCTGGCGGCCGAGCCGCTGCAGGCCCTGACCCCAGCCTTCCTGCTGGCGGTGGCGCCGGAGCTGGGCAATGCGCCGCAAGCCGCCGCGCCGGTCGCCCTGCCCTCGGCCGCGCCACGCCCGCAGGAGACCGTGACCGAGGTGCTGGCGCGCTTCCACGGCCAGCGCGACGCCGCCGCACGCCACCTGGGCATCAGCCGCACGACGCTGTGGCGGCGGCTGAAGGCCGGCACCTGAAGCGGCCGGCCAGCGGCTTTACTTTCCGCAGCGCGGCAAGGGCTGGTCGCCGAGCAGCAGCAAATGCAACTGACCGTGCGTTTCATCGAGCGCGTGGCCGACGCTGTCCAGCGCCGCCGGGCGGCCGAGGTCGGTCACGCCACGTACGCCGTAGCACGCGGCCAGGCGCTCGCTGGAGGGCCACCACAAGGGCTCGACCTGCTTCGAGGCGTATTGCTTCTCGACTGCATCGGCGTTTTCGGCGATGGTTTTGAAGTCGCGGTAGAACTGGGGATTGACCCCGATCCTGGCCACGAATTCGCTTTCCATCCTGGCGATGCGATTGACGTATTCGACCATGACCGGCAGTTGTTTCTCGACTTCGTCCGGCGGCATGCCGCTTGCGGTGAATTGGCGGCGCATTTCCTCTTTGCCAGCCAGTGCGGTCAGCGTCAGCGTGCCGTGGAAGCCGAGCACGGCGCCAGCGGGAATGGTCTTGTGGCGGGCGGCGGGAAACAGGTAGTTGGCGCAGCTGGATGCGCAACCGCCGACGACTTCCAGGTCGAGGTTCTTGTCATGGATGAAGCTGCCCATGAGGATGCCGGCTTCGCTGTCACCGCCGACGCTGCGCACCTTCAGCAGCGTCGTGCCCGGCGTGTACATCTTTTCCAGCTTGGCATCGTCGCCCCTTTCAATGGCCCCCTTGAGCAGCAGCGTGTGCGCGTCGATACGCGTGATGTCGGCGCCGTGGGCGTTGGCCAGCAGCAGGCAGGAAGACAGCGAGAACAGGGATAGCAGGGTGCGCATGAACATCTCCGGTAACAGTTGACGTAGTTGACGAGAGACATCTTGCCGCAACCCACAGTGCATCGTAACTGTAAAATTTGACAGATTTTTTCCTTGCCGATGTCTCTTTTCGACCTACAATGCATCAGTCCGGCTTTGTAATTCTTTTTTCATGAACACTTGGCGAGAAGATCAGCTCCAGGCATTGCTCGAGACCCGGTCCGACGAGGCATTCTCCAACTGCCTGGCGCGTGCCGCCAAAGACCTCGGCTTCGATTTTTGCTCCTATGGCATGCGGCTGCCGCTGCCCATCGCGGCGCCTCAGGTGGCAATACTGAGCAATTACTCTCCGGATTGGCTGCAACGTTACGCCCAGGAAGATTATCTGTCGATCGACCCGACCGTGGCCCATGGCAGCCGGTCGGTGATGCCGCTGGTGTGGTCGGAAGCCGTGTTCCAGGAAGCCCGCCCTTTCTGGGAAGATGCGCGCGGCCACGGACTGCGTGTCGGGTGGTCGCAGTCCTGTCACGACGGTCGCGGCGTTGCCGGCCTGTTGACCCTGGCCCGCTCGCACGAGCCGCTTTCGGCGCAGGAATTGCAGCACAATGCTTACCAGATGTCATGGCTGGGCCAGGCAGCGCATGAGGTGCTGTCCGGCCGCCTGATGCAGCGCCTCCTCCCGCAGCCATCGATACAGCTCACCCGGCGCGAAGCCGAGATCCTGCGCTGGACCGCCGATGGCGCAACCTCCGCCCAGGTCAGCGACAAGGTGCATATCACTGAGCGTACAGTCAATTTCCACATCAATAATGTACTGATGAAATTGGAAGTCAAGAACAAGACGGCCGGGGTCGTCAAGGCGCTGAGACTGGGCCTGATCTGAGATCCGCATCAGCCCGCTGCTAGCTCACTTGAGACGCGGGAACCATGTCGCGCGACAAAGCAGACCATAGAAATCCGCCGTAACATGCTTTGTTTATACGGCATGGCGCCGCCGCACGAAGCGGCGTCCGACCCGCATTCGGAGGCAATCATGAAAGCTTCGCAGCCTGCTCCACAGCCCGCATCTTCCGCCGCAATCTTCTCCCTGATCGGCAATACCCCGCTGGTCGAGGTCACCCGGTTGGACACCGGTCCCTGCCAGCTCTTCCTCAAACTCGAATCCCAGAATCCCGGCGGCTCCATCAAGGACCGCATCGGCCGCGCCATGATCGAGGCGGCGGAGCTGGACGGGCGCCTGCAGCCCGGCGGCACCGTGGTCGAAGCGACCGCCGGCAATACCGGCCTGGGCCTGGCGCTGGTGGCCCGCATCAAGGGCTACCGCGTGGTGCTGGTGGTGCCGGACAAGATGGCGGCCGAAAAGGTGCTGCACCTGAAGGCCCTCGGCGCCGAGATTCACCTGACCCGCTCGGACGTCGGCAAGGGCCATCCCGAGTACTACCAGGACTATGCGGCGCGGCTGGCGCGCGAAATTCCCGGCGCCTGGTTCGCCGACCAGTTCAACAACCCTGCCAATCCGCTGGCCCACGAAACCGGCACCGGCCCCGAGATCTGGGAGCAGATGAAGCACGAGGTGGACGCGATCGTGGTCGGCGTCGGCTCGTCCGGCACCCTGACCGGCCTGTCGCGCTATTTCGCGAAGGTGCAGCCGGACGTGGAATTCGTGCTGGCCGATCCGCAGGGCTCGATCCTGGCCGAGTACGTGCGCATCGGGCAGGTGTCGACAGTCTCGGGCTCGTGGGCGGTCGAGGGCATCGGCGAGGATTTCATCCCTTCGATTGCCGACCTGTCGCGCGTGCGCCGGGCCTATACCATCGGCGACGAGGAAAGCTTCAACACCGCGCGCGCCCTGCTGCGCCAGGAAGGCCTGCTGGCCGGCTCTTCCACCGGCACCCTGCTGGCCGCGGCCCTGCGCTACTGCCGCGAGCAGAGCACGCCCAAGCGCGTGGTCACCTTCGTGTGCGACACCGGCACGCGCTACCTGACCAAGGTCTACAGCGACGGCTGGATGGTCGACCAGGGACTGCTGCAGCGCCCGCGCACGGGCGATTTGCGCGACCTGATCGGGCGCCGCTTCGACGACGGCGACGTCGTCACCGTGGCCCCGGGCGACACTCTGCTAACCGCCTTCAACCGCATGCGCAGCGCCGACCTGGCCCAGCTGCCCGTCATCGACCGGGGCCGCCTGGTCGGGCTGGTGGACGAATCCGATATCCTCATGCACGTGACCGACGAGCGTGAGCATTTCCAGGCGCCGGTGTCCGGCACCATGACTTCCGCGCTGCAGACCCTGCCACCGTCGGGCAGCATGCATCAGGTGAGGGAAATCCTCGACCGCGGCCTGACCGTGGTGATCGCGGAAGGCGACCGTTTTTACGGCCTGATCACGCGCTTCGACCTACTCAACCATCTGCGCAGGACCCTGAAATGAGCGAAAGCAAAGACAAGCGCCACATCGCCACCCGCGTCATCCACGGCGGCCAGGCGCCCGACCCCTCCACCGGCGCGGTGATGCCGCCGATTTACGCGACCTCCACCTTCGCCCAGGAGAGCCCGGGCGTGCACAAGGGCCTCGATTACGGCCGCTCGCACAACCCGACCCGCTGGGCGCTGGAGCGCTGCGTGGCCGACATCGAAAGCGGCGGCGCGGCCTTCGCCTTCGCGTCCGGCCTGGCGGCCATCTCCGCGGTGCTGGAGCTGCTGCCGGCCGGCTCGCACATCGTCGCCGGCGACGACATGTATGGCGGCACCTACCGCCTGTTCGAACGCGTGCGCCGCCACAGCGCCGGCCACGAATTCAGCTACGTCGACCTGACCGACCCGCTGGCCCTGGCCAATGCGCTGCGCCCTGAGACGAAGATGGTGTGGGTCGAGACGCCGACCAACCCGATGCTCAAGCTGGCCGACCTGCACGCCATCGGCGCGCTGTGTCGCGAGCGCGGCGTCCTCAGCGTGTGCGACAACACATTCGCCAGCCCCATTGTGCAGCGCCCACTGGAGCAAGGCATCGACATCGTGGTGCACTCGACCACCAAATACATGAACGGCCATTCAGATGTCATCGGCGGGGTGGCGGTGGTCGGCACGGAAGCGCGCCACCAGGCGCTGCGTGAACGCCTCGGCTTCATCCAGAATGCGGTGGGCGCGATCCAGGGGCCCTTCGACAGCTTCCTGGTGCTGCGCGGTATAAAGACCCTGGCCCTGCGCGTGGAGCGCAGCTCGTCCAATGCGATGGAGCTGGCGCATTGGCTGGAAGACCAGCGCAAGGTCAGCCGCGTCTGGTACCCGGGCCTGGCCTCGCATCCGCAGCACGAGCTGGCGCGGCGCCAGATGCACGGCTACGGCGGCATCATCTCGATCGACCTCGACACCGACCTGGCAGGTGCGCGCCGCTTCCTCGAGCATTGCGAAGTCTTCACCCTGGCCGAAAGCCTGGGCGGCGTGGAAAGCCTGATCGAGCACCCGGCCATCATGACCCATGCGACCATCCCGCCGGAGCAGCGGGCGGCTTTGGGTATCGGCGATGGCCTGATCCGGCTGTCGGTCGGCATCGAGCATGTCGACGACCAGCGCGCCGATCTGGCGCGGGCACTGGCCGCCGTTTGATTAGCGTTTAAGGGCAGGAATCGCAGCCGGCTTCCAGGGCTTCACCGGCTGCTCCTTCAGCTTCTTCTCCAGCAGTTCGATGGCGGCTTCGAGCTGGCGGTCGCGCCCGTTGAAAGTCTCGTTCGGCAAGTTGTCGACCTCGACGTCCGGGGTCACACCCACGCCTTCGATCAGCCAGTCGCCATCGCTCGAGAACTGGCCGTTCTCGGCGACGCGCGCCATGCCGTTGTCCGCCAGGCCGTTGCCGTCGCTGAGCCAGACGCCGGCGCCGGCGGTGCGCTTGCCGACCAGGGGCCCCAGCTTCAGGGCCTTGACGCCGGCGGCAAAGGTCTCGCCGTCGGAATAGGTCAGCTCGTCCGTCAGCACCACCAGGTGGCCGCGGAAGGTGTTCTGCATGTTCGAGTAGGGCTGCTTGCCGTTCGAGGACCAGAAGGCCCAGGAGCGGCGCAGCAGCTTTTCGATGATCCAGCTGTCGATGTTGCCGCCGTTATTGCGGCGCACGTCGATGATCAGGCCTTCCTTGTTGATGTTGGCGTAGAAGTCGCGCGCAAAGGCGTTGATGTCGCGCGCCACCATGGCGCGCAGGTGCAGGTAGCCGATCTTGCCTTTCGAGCTCGTGTCGACCTGCTGTGCCCTGCCCTGTTCCCAGTCGGCGTAGCGCAGGCTGGCGTGGGTGGCCATCGAGACCGGGGTCACGATGAGGGCGCGTGGTTTGGCGCCTGCTTTGGCGTCGCTCTTCACGTTCAGCAGCACCTGCTTGCCGGCGGTGTCCAGCAGCAGGTCGGCGATGTCGCGCGCTTCCGTCAGCGACTTGCCGTTGACGGCCGTGATGATGTCGCCCTCCTTCACCTTGACGTCCGGCGCGGCCAGCGGGCCGGCCTCCAGCGGCAGTTCCGGTTCGCTGCGGTAGACATGGTCGACGCGGTAGCCGTCGGCTACACGGGTCAGCACGGCGCCCAGGCTGGCGGGCGTGCCCTCGGCCGGCGCACGGCGCACGTCGCCGGGACGGATCTGCGAGTGCAGCGCGCCGACCTCGCCGACCATCATGCCCAGCACATCGTCCAGTTCCGCGCGATCGGTCACGCGTTCGACCAGTGGCGCGTAGCGGGTGCGCACGGCGTTCCAGTCGATGCCGCGCATCCTGGCGTCGTACAGGAAGTCGCGGTGCATGCGCCAGGCGTCGTTGAACATCTGCTTCCATTCCATGCGCGGGTTCGAGCTCACCGCCCAGTCGTCGATCTTGACCTTGGCCTTGCTGACATCCGCGGGCGCCTTGGCGGCGGCGTCGACGATCAGCATGTCGCCCGGCGTGCCCTTGGCCCAGGTGCGGTAGAAAACGTGCTTGTGGTCGGTGGAGAGGCCGAATTCGCGCACGTTGGCGGCAAAGGTCTCCGGCTGCGGGCTGCTGCGCGCGATCGCCAGGGTCTTCAAAGTGCCCTTGCCGGCTTCGTCGTCGCCGGCTTCGAGCAGGTAGAGGCGCTTGTCGTCGACCGCCAGCGCACGGTAGTTGCCCGGCGCGACAGGCACTTCGTACAGGCGCTCGCGCAGGCCGGCGTAGACGATGGCCGGCGTCGGCGGCTCCGGTTTCGTCTTGGCGGCCGCGTTCGCTGCTGCAGCCGCCGCAGCGACCGCCGCGCCCTTGGCGCTGTCCGGCTCTTCCGCGCCCGGCGACTTCACGGCCGCCTTGGCCGCCGCCTCGGGCGACTTCTCTTCCGGCCTGGTCAGCTCGTCTTCCGGCTTGAAGGGGAAGCGCACGTCCGGCTGCAGCGCCAGCGCGAACACGCCGACGCGCTTGTCGAACACCGGTCCCATGTTGCGGTCGCCCCAGACCGAGTTCTTGCCGTCCACGTTGAAGTGGCGCGCCGACAGGAAGTACAGCCATTTGCCGTCCGGCGAGAAGGCCGGCGAGCTGGCCTCGTAGCGGTCGGTGGTCACAAAAGTGATCGTGCGGCTCGCCAGGTTGAACATGCCGATCTGGTCGCGCCGCTCGCTGCTGCCGGCGCGCACGAAGGCCAGGTTGCGGCTGTCGGGCGACCACACCACCTGATCCGAACGGTCGAGGCCTGCCTGGCCGGCATCGTCGATGATGACATTGGTGCGCGCGGCCAGGTCGAGCAGCCAGGTGCGGCCCTTCTTGTCGGTGTGCGCCAGCCATTTGCCGTCCGGCGAGGGGTAGAGGGCCGAGCGGTGGCTGGCGCCGTCCGTGGTCAGGCGTTCGCCGTGGCCGGAACCGTCGGCGGCGTAGCGCCAGATTTCGTTTTCGCCGCTGTTGTCGGCGATCGCATAGACCCATTTGTCGTCGTGGCTGAAGACGGCGCCGCGGGCGCGGGCGCCTTCCGGCACCGCGATCTCGACGCGGCGATGGCTGCCGGTGCCGGCGATCGTCACGCGGCCGCGCGCGGTCAGCACGATACGATCAAGCTTGCTGGCGACCTCGATGCCGGTCAGGGCGTCGAGCGGCGACTTCACGCGGCGCAGGCGCTGCTGGTCGAAGTCCGACACCAGGCTGGCGCTCAAGGTCGCATCGCTGCCGCTGGCGATGTCGAACAGATGCAGATCGGCGCCCAGCTGGTAGGCGATGCGGCCGTCGCCGAGCGAGGCGGTGCGCACGTCCCAGGCCTTGTGGTGGGTGAGCTCGCGGCGGTCGCTGCCGTCCGGGAGCGCCGTCCACAGATTGTCGGCGCCGCCGGCATCGCTGATGAAGTAGAGGCGGCCCTTCCACCACATGGCGCGGCGGTTGTTCGAGACATCGCTCTTGAACAGCGGCTCGGCCTCGTTTTTCGAATTCAGGTCGAACCGCCACAGTTGCGCGTAGGCGCCGCCGCGGTAGGACTTCACGTTATCGTTGGTCATCGACAGACCCATGCGCGTGAAGTAGACCGTGCGGCCGGTGTCGTCCAGCACGGCGTCGTTGGCGTCGGCCAGCGGCAGCACCCGGCGCGTGAGCTTGACCGGATCCAGCGTGGCGACCACGCGGCGCTTGGCTGGCCCGACCGGGTTTTCGAGGCTGACCAGGACCTCGCCCTGCGCCGTCCAGCCGAGCACGTTCACGCCGCCGTTTTCAAAGGTGATGCGCTTGGGCAGTCCGCCTTCGATCGGCATCACATAGGCTTCCTGGGCGCCCTCGTAGGAAGCGATGAAGGCGACCAGCTTGCCGTCCTGCGAAATGGCGGCATGGGTTTCGCTTGAGGGGTGGGTGGTCAGGCGCGTGGCCTTGCCCCCTAGAATCGACGTGCGCCAGAGGTCGCCCTCGGCGGTGAACACGACCGTGTCGCCGCGCACGGCGGGAAAACGGAAATAAGGATCGGCGGCGGCGGCCTGCTGGCCGATGAGTGCGAGCGACAGCGCAAGGACGGTGCGGGAGACGTTCATGTTCACTTAGACAAGTTTGCTAGAGAACATGAGTTTGCCATAGTGAAACGGCCAGTTGGCGTGCATACGTGCAAAAAAGAGTAGGCCCAGCCTCAGGCCGGCAGCAGCAATGCTCCTCTCCCCTGCTCACTCACCTTGAAGGTCGCCACCACGCCGGTCAGCTGTTCGGCCTGCGCGCGCATGGTCTCGGCAGCCGCCGCGGCCTGCTCGACCATCGCGGCATTCTGGCGGGTCGCCTCATCCATTCCGGCGACGGTGCGGCGGACCTGGGCAATGCCCTCGGCCTGCTCGGCGCTGGCGGCGTCGATGGCTTTCATCAGGTCGGCCACCTGCTGCACGCGGCCGAGTATCTGGCGCATGGTCGCGCCGGCGCTGCCCGCAATGCCCGCGCCGGATTCGATGGCGCCGAGCGAGGCCGCGATCAGGGTCTTGATCTCCTTGGCCGCCGCGGCCGAGTGCCGGGCCAGGCTGCGCACCTCGTTGGCGACCACGGCAAAGCCGCGTCCCTCCGCGCCGGCCCGCGCCGCTTCCACCGCCGCGTTCAGGGCCAGGATATTGGTCTGGAAGGCGATTCCGTCGATCATCGCCGTCATGTCGCCGATCTTCGCGGCCGACTGGCGGATCGTGGCCATGCGCTCCACCATCTGCTCGACCGCGCCCGCCCCTTCCCTAGCGACGCCGGAGGCCGCCAGCGCCAGTTCGCTGGCGTCGTGGGCGTTCAGGTGGTTCTGCTGGACGGTTTCAAGCAGCCCGGCCATCGCCTGGACCGTCGCGTGCAGGCTGCTGGCCTGGTGCTCGGTGCGCTGCGAGAGGTCGCGGTTGCCGGCGGCAATGTCGGCCGAGGCGTCGTCGATCAGGCGGGCGCTGTACAGAACTTTCACGACGGTGGCCGAGACGCCGCCCGTCATATGGTTCAGGGCGTCGAACAGGCGGCCGATCTCATCGCCGCGCGCGTGGCGGATGGTGGCGCTGAGGTCGCCCCGGGCGACGCGTTCGGCCAGCTGCACCGCGTCCTGCAGCGGCGCGACGATGCTGCGCGTGAGCAGCCAGCCGGCTGCACCGCCCAGCAGTAGCGCGGCGCCGCCCACGGCCAGCAGCAGCATGCGGCTGAACAGCGAGGCGCTGCTTGATGTTGCCGCGAGTTCGCGCGCATGGCGGGTCTGCCAGGCCAGTAGGGCATCGAGCGCCCTGGTGTAGGCCTCGAAGCTGGCGGCCATGACGGTCGAGGCCAGCTGTTCGACTTCCTGGGTCTTGCCGAGGTCCTTGGCCTGGAACACCTGCCTGCGCACAGCCAGCCAGGCCGCCTTGCGCTGTGCGGCCTGCTCCGCCAGGCGCCGCTCCTCCAGGCTTGAAGGCATGGCTTTCAGGCGCGCTTCGAGCGCGGCCTCCTCCTTGTCGCCCCTGGTCAGCTGGGCCTGGAAATAGTCGCCCGCCTCCAGGCTGTCGCTGCGCGCGATGGCGCCGGCGCGCACCCCGTTCAGGCGCGCCATGCCCAGCAATTCGGCGGTGAGCTGCTGGCTGGCCAGCCTGTTGTCGACGAGGTCCTTCGTCAGCGCGTCGCCCGCCTGCATGCGCCACAAGGCGACGATGCAGATGACGACGATGGCGGCGGAAACGGCGGCGAAGGCGCCGATGATCTTGGTACCGGTCTGGATCCTGGAGAGGCGCATGGTGGCGTGGGCGGAAGCGAAGATGGCGGCAGTATAGGATTGCCATATGACAACTTCATGACCACGCCCCGGGCCAGGATGACAGGCGAAAAAAAACCCCGCCGGGGCGGGGTTCTGCGATTACTCGATCTCGACCGTTTCGACCGGCTCCGGCGGCGGCGGGACGTCGCCTTCCGGGAACTCGAGGAAGACGTCGTCCTTCTCGTTCAGGTCCACGGTCACGCGTCCACCGTTGACCAGGCGGCCGAACAGCAGCTCGTCGGCCAGCGCCTTGCGGATCATGTCCTGGATCAGGCGCGACATCGGACGGGCGCCCATCTGCGGATCGAAGCCCTTCTTGGCCAGGAACTTGCGCAGCTTCTCGCTGAAGACGGCCTCCACCTTCTTCTCGTGCAGTTGCTCTTCCAGCTGCATCAGGAACTTGTCCACGACGCGCAGGATGATTTCCTCGTCCAGCGCGCGGAAGCTGATGATCGCATCCAGGCGGTTGCGGAACTCCGGCGTGAACATGCGCTTGATGTCGGCCATCTCGTCGCCTGCCGCCTTCGAATCCACGAAGCCCACCGAGCGCTTGGTCAGGCTTTCGGCGCCCGCGTTCGTGGTCATGATGATGATCACGTTGCGGAAGTCCGCCTTGCGGCCGTTGTTGTCGGTCAGCGTGCCATGGTCCATCACCTGCAGCAGGATGTTGAAAATGTCCGGGTGGGCTTTTTCAATTTCGTCCAGCAGCAGCACCGCGTGCGGCTTCTTGGTGATGGCCTCGGTCAGCAGGCCGCCCTGGTCGAAGCCGACATAGCCCGGCGGGGCGCCGATCAGGCGCGACACCGCATGGCGTTCCATGTACTCCGACATGTCGAAGCGCACCAGCTCGATGCCGAGGATGAAGGCCAGTTGCTTGGCCACCTCGGTCTTGCCGACGCCGGTCGGACCGGAGAACAGGAAGGAGCCGATCGGCTTGTCCTGCTTGCCCAGGCCCGCACGGGCCATCTTGATCGCGGCCGACAGCGCTTCGATGGCCGGGTCCTGCCCGAACACCACGTTGCGCAGGTCGCGGTCGATGGTCTGCAGCTTGCTGCGGTCGTCCTGGTTGACGGTTTGCGGGGGGATCCGCGCGATCTTCGCGATGATGTCCTCGATCTCCGTCTTGCCGATGGTCTTCTTCTGCTTCGACTTCGGCAGGATGCGCTGGGCCGCGCCGGCTTCGTCGATCACGTCGATCGCCTTGTCGGGCAGGTGACGGTCGTTGATGAAGCGCGCCGCCAGTTCCGCCGCGGTGGAGAGCGCCGACGACGAGTACTTCACGCCGTGGTGCTCTTCGAAGCGCGACTTCAGGCCGCGCAGGATCTGCACGGTCTGCTCGACCGAAGGCTCGTTGACGTCGACCTTCTGGAAGCGGCGGCTCAGTGCGTGGTCCTTCTCGAACACGCCGCGGAATTCCGTGAACGTGGTCGCGCCGATGCACTTCAGCTGGCCGTTCGCCAGGGCCGGCTTCAGCAGGTTCGAGGCGTCGAGCGTGCCGCCCGAAGCCGAACCGGCGCCGATGATCGTGTGGATCTCGTCGATGAACAGGATCCCGTTCGGCGTGTCCTTCAGCTGCTTCAGCACCGCCTTCAGGCGCTGCTCGAAGTCGCCGCGGTATTTGGTGCCGGCCAGCAGCGCGCCCATGTCAAGCGAATACACGACGGCATTCTGCAGGATCTCCGGGACGTCTTCCTGGACGATGCGCCAGGCCAGGCCTTCGGCGATCGCGGTCTTGCCGACGCCGGCCTCGCCCACCAGCAGCGGATTGTTCTTGCGGCGGCGGCACAGGATCTGGATCACGCGGTCGACTTCTTCCTCGCGGCCGATCAGCGGATCGATCTTGCCGTCGGCAGCCGACTTGTTCAGGTTCTGCGTGAACTGGTCCAGCGGGCTTTCCTTCGTCGCACCTTCGACCTGCGCTTCTTCCACGCCTTCCGACGCCTTCTGGCTGTCGATCTGCTGGTCCTTGCGCACGCCGTGCGAGATGAAATTGACCACGTCGAGACGGGTCACGCCCTGCTGGTGCAGATAATAGACCGCGTGCGAATCCTTCTCGCCGAAGATCGCCACCAGCACGTTGGCGCCGGTGACTTCCTTCTTGCCGTTCGAGGCGGATTGCACGTGCATGATCGCACGCTGGATCACGCGCTGGAAACCGAGGGTCGGCTGGGTGTCGACCTCGCCCGTGCCGGGCACGGTCGGGGTGTTGTCGCCGATGAAATTCGTCAAGGTCTTGCGCAGATCTTCGATGTTGACCGCGCACGCACGCAGGACTTCAGCGGCCGAGGGGTTGTCGAGTAGCGCCAGCAGCAGGTGTTCGACCGTGATGAACTCGTGCCGAGCCTGCCGGGCTTCGACAAAGGCCATATGTAAAGAGACTTCCAATTCCTGCGCAATCATACTTCCTCCATCACGCACTGCAGGGGATGCCCTGCCTTGCGCGCATGCGTTAATACAAACTCCACTTTGGTACACGCTATATCTTTGGAAAACACGCCGCACACCCCTTTACCATGGCGATGTACGGAAAGCATGATCTGCGTCGCCGTCTCGCGATCCTTATTGAAGTACTCCTGGATGATGGCGACCACGAACTCCATGGGTGTGTAGTCGTCATTCAGCAGCGCCACCTGGTACAGGGGGGGTGGCTTTACGGTCTGCCGCTCCAGCAGCTGTTCGGTATCGTGCTTGGTTGCCATAAGAGTATTCTAAGATGCTTTCGCTGTTCGTGCGTACGTTAACAATCAGGGACAATCAGGGTAGTTTCCTGTGCGATCCCATGTGCTTTCCATCTTACGCGTTTTCCCTGCTGCGCGCAGATGGCGCCCCGATTGCAAAAATCAAGACCTTGTTCTAAAGCAGTAGTGAAAGTTTTTACAACACGTGCTCAAAAGCGCTTGACTTACAAGATTATTGCAACAACAATGCAGTTATTGACATGTACTTATGTACTAGTTGATAAGAAGTGAGCAGGCTGAGGAGGGGGCAAGAAGCTTCTTGCTTTTATGGCTCGTGTGATTCGTTTTTAAAATCGAAGGTTATTTTATGGCAACAGGTACTGTGAAGTGGTTCAATGATTCCAAAGGTTTTGGCTTCATCACCCCAGATGACGGCGGCGAGGATTTGTTCGCGCACTTCTCCGCAATCAACATGAACGGTTTTAAGACCCTCAAAGAAGGTCAAAAAGTCCAATTCGAAGTCACGCAAGGCCCTAAAGGCAAGCAAGCTTCCAACATCGTCGGCGCGTAAGCGTTCGCCAGGAAGCAAAAAGCCCCGCTTCGGCGGGGCTTTTTTATGCCGGCGCGGCTTGCTCCCGCCGCGCCCTCCTCTCACATGTTCTCGATCATGACCTCGCCGAAGCCCGAGCACGACACCTGGGTCGCGCCTTCCATCAGGCGGGCGAAGTCGTAGGTCACGCGCTTCGAGGTGATCGCCTTTTCCATCGAGCTGATCAGGAGGTCGGCCGCTTCCGTCCAGCCCATGTGGCGCAGCATCATCTCGGCCGACAGGATCAGCGAGCCCGGGTTCACATAGTCCTTGCCGGCATACTTGGGCGCGGTGCCGTGGGTGGCCTCGAACATCGCCACCGAGTCCGACATGTTGGCGCCGGGCGCGATGCCGATGCCGCCGACCTGGGCCGCCAGCGCATCCGAGACATAGTCGCCGTTCAGGTTCAGGGTGGCGATCACGCTGTACTCGGCCGGGCGCAGCAGGATCTGCTGCAGGAAGGCGTCGGCGATCGAATCCTTGACCGTGATGTCGCGGCCGGTCTTCGGATTCTTGAACTTGCACCACGGGCCGCCGTCGATCAGCTCGGCGCCGAATTCCTTCTGCGCCAGCGCATAGCCCCAGTCGCGGAAGCCGCCTTCCGTGTACTTCATGATATTGCCCTTGTGGACCAGGGTCACCGAAGGCTTGTCGTTGTCGATCGCATACTGGATCGCCTTGCGCACCAGGCGCTCGGTGCCTTCGCGCGAGACCGGCTTGACGCCGATGCCGGAGGTCTCCGGGAAGCGGATCTTTTTCACGCCCATCTCGTTCACGAGGAAATCGATGATCTTCTTCGCGCCCTCGGATTCGGCGGCCCATTCGATGCCGGCATAGATGTCTTCGGAGTTCTCGCGGAAGATCACCATGTCGGTCTTCTGCGGCTCCTTCAGCGGCGAAGGCACGCCGGCGAAGTAGCGCACCGGGCGCAGACACACGTACAGGTCCAGCTCCTGCCGCAGCGCCACGTTCAGCGAACGGATGCCGCCGCCGACCGGGGTCGTCAGCGGCCCCTTGATCGACACCACATATTCCTTTACCGCGGCCAGGGTCTCGGGCGGCAGCCAGACGTCGGGGCCGTAGACCCGGGTCGACTTCTCGCCGGCGAAAATCTCCATCCAGCTGATCTTGCGCTGGCCGCCGTAGGCTTTCGCCACCGCCGCGTCGACCACTTTCAGCATCACCGGGCTGATGTCCACGCCGGTGCCGTCGCCCTCGATGTACGGAATGATGGGCTGGTCGGGCACGTTCAGCGAGCAATCCGGGTTGACGGTGATTTTCCTGCCTTCGGCTGGCACTTGAATATGTTCGTACATCGTGGGGTCTCCGAAATACAATATCGATGATTGCTATTTTGCTCTAAAAACCTCTTCCATGTCCCTTATCTTATTCAATAAGCCATTCCAGGTCCTTTGCCAGTTCAGCGCCGAAGACGGCCGCGCCTCGCTCGCCGACTATATAGATATCCCCAACATCTACCCGGCCGGCCGCCTGGACGCCGACAGCGAAGGCCTGATGCTGCTGACCGACGACGGCAAACTGCAGCACCGCATCGCCCATCCGGACCAGAAGGAAGCCAAGACCTATATCGTGCAGGTGGAAGGCGTGGCCGAGCCTGCCCTGCTCGCCCGCCTGCAGGCGCCGCTCGACCTCGGCGACTTCGTGACCAAGCCCTGCCGCGCTGTGAAGATCGCCGAACCCGACTGGCTGTGGCCGCGCAACCCGCCGATCCGGCAACGCCAGGACAAGCCAACCAGCTGGATCGCGATCACGCTCGAAGAGGGAAAGAACCGGCAGGTGCGGCGCATGACGGCCGCGGTCGGCCTGCCGACCCTGCGCCTGGTACGCATGAGCATCGGGCCCTTCTCGCTGTCCAGCCACCCGCTCATGCCCGGTGAATGGATGGAAGTGCCGGCCGAGGCGGTAGGCCCTAAAAAGTAAGCCAAAATTCGGGGTCAGAGCACTTTTTGGAGCAATGAAAATTCGGGGTTAGAGCACTTTTGGAGCAATGTCCAGATTGCACTTTCTAGCATGAGTCACTTGGCGAGGAGGTAGCGGTGCCCGTATGAGACCACCCAAGTATGCTCGCAGGCACTTACCTCAAAAAGTGCTCTGACCCCGAATTGCAGCCAAAAAGTGCTCTGACCCCGAATTTACGGGTACAGGCAACGAAAAAACCCGCCGGACCTGGGGTCGGGCGGGTTTTTCATCCTGCAGAACCTGCACGGCAGAGGCCGCGCGGGGGTGTCGCTTAGGCCGACAGGGCCTTGATAGCGGCAGCCAGACGGCTCTTGTGGCGAGCGGCCTTGTTCTTGTGGATGATTTTCTTGTCAGCGATGCTGTCGATGGTCGACACGGACTGCTGGAAGATGGTGGTCGCAGCGGCCTTGTCGCCAGCCTGGATGGCCTTCTTGACAGCCTTGATCGCGGTGCGCAGGGTCGAGCGCTGAGCCGAGTTGTGAGCGTTTTGCTTAACTGCTTGACGAGCGCGCTTACGCGCCTGTGCGGTATTTGCCATGGAATTTCCTAATCGGTGTAAGTTGCGTCCGCAAACACCTCAAACGATTAGTGTCTGCCAACTGAATTCAATACAGCCCTCGATTATAGCGAAGGTTTCATCGCAGGGCAATTCCAAATTCATACTCGAGTCCGCTTTTGCCCGGAAAAAGCGACGTCCGGCGGTTTCCGTGGGCTATTGCCCAGCTATAATCGCGGGCTATGAACCTACTTCGAACCCTGGCAGCCATCTCGAGCATGACGATGGTTTCCCGCCTCACCGGCCTGCTGCGCGACACCCTGTTCGCCCGCGCTTTCGGCGCCAACCCCTACACCGATGCCTTTTATATAGCCTTCCGCCTGCCCAACCTGCTGCGCCGGCTGTTCGGCGAAGGCGCCTTTTCGCAAGCCTTCGTGCCCATCCTGGCCGAGTACAAGACGCAGAAGGGCGAGGCGGCCACCAGGAGCCTGGTCGACCACGTCGCCAACACCCTGGTCTGGGCGACCGTGCTGGTCAGCGTGCTCGGCATCGTCGGCGCGCCGCTGATCCTGATGGGCATCGCCAGCGGCCTGGACGGTGACGGTTTCGACAAGGGCGTCGTCATGACGCGCCTGATGTTCCCCTACATCGCCTGCATGTCCTTCGTGGTGCTGTCGGGCGCCGTGCTCAACACCTGGCGCGAATTCAAGATCCCGGCCTTCACGCCGGTGTTGTGGAACCTGTCCTCGATCTTCTTCTCGCTCTTCCTGGTGAAGTATTTCGAAGTGCCGATCTATTCGATGGCGGTGGCCGTGATGGTCGGCGGCGTGGCCCAGATCGCGATCCAGATCCCGGCCCTGAAGCGCATCGGCATGCTGCCGCGCCTTTCCCTCAATCCGCTTGCCGGCCTCAGCGACCCCGGCGTGCGCCGCATCCTCAAGAAGATGGGGCCGGCCGTGTTCGCCGTCTCCGCCGCCCAGATCAGCCTGCTCATCAATACCAACTACGCCTCCAACATGGGCGGCGGCGCCGTCTCGGTGCTGCAATACGCAGACCGCCTGATGGAATTCCCGACCGGGATCCTGGGCGTGGCGCTCGGCACCATCCTGCTGCCCAGCCTGTCCAAAGCCAACACCGAGGGCGACATCACCGAATACTCGGCCCTGCTCGACTGGGGCCTGCGCCTGACCCTGCTGCTGGCACTGCCCGCCGCGGTCGGCCTGGCGGCGCTGTCGACGCCGCTGATCGCCACCCTGTTCAACTATGGCGCGTTCAAGGCCGCCCACGTGGCCGCCGCCACCGCGCCGCTGATGGCCTATGCGGTCGGCCTGCTGGGCATCATCCTGGTCAAGATCCTGGCGCCGGCCTTCTACGCGCGCCAGGACATCCGCACCCCGGTGCGCATCGCGATCGGCGTGCTGGTCGCCACGCAGCTGATGAACCTGCTGTTCGTGCTGGTGCTGGGCATGGGCGTGGCCGGGCTGGCGCTGTCGATCGGCATGGGCGCCTGCATCAACGCCCTCTTCCTGTACCTGGGCCTGCGCCGCCGCCAGATCTACACCCCGCACGCCGGCTGGCTGCCCTTCTTCGTCAAAGTGGTCCTGGCGACCGCGCTGATGGGCGCGGCGGCCTGGGTCAGCCAGGGGCAGCTCGACTGGGCCGCGCTGCGCGCGCATCCGATCCTGCGCATCGGCGCCCTGCTGCTGATCATCGGCCTCAGTGCGGCCGTCTATTTCGCGGTGCTGTTCGCGCTGGGCTTCCGTCCGCGCGACTTCATGCGCCGCGCCAAGTAGTCCCGGACCGATCCCGGCGAGGGGGCGTCAACGCCGGTTGGCGTCGCGCGCTTCCTTGTCCTTGCGCTCCCGCTCGTCCCTGGCGTCCTTCTCGTCGTCGCCGGAGCCCGAATCTTCGGATTGCTGCGGCGGCTCTGGCGCTTCCGGCTGCTCGGCCTTCTCGGGCGGCGCCTGAGCGGGTTCGGGCGGCGGCGGCTCCGCCGGCGAGGGCTTCATCGTGCCCGGATTGCCGCGCCCCGGGAACAGCGAAGGCGGGTCCGATGGCGCCGGCGCCGGCGGCTGGCCAGTCGCGGGCTGGCCCGGCTGCCCGAACAGACCCGGTTGACCGGGCTGTCCCTGCCCCGGCTGACCGATCTGCCCCTGGGCCACGCCCTTCCCGGTCGCCGCAAATTTCCAGTCCGCGAGGTGCTCGCGGTTCTCCAGGTTCTGGAAGCGCGCATCGAAGTTCGCCTGCTTCAGCGGCCTGGCCTGCGACAGGCTGTACACGGCCAGCACGCCGCTGCCGCCACTGCCATTGATGCCTGTTCCCTTGTTCAGCCAGACGATGCCCCACTCGGCCTTGCCGGTGATCGGGTCGACGAAGATCTTGCGCAGATGGCGACGCACGCCCGGCACGCGCGGGTCCTTCAGCAGCTCTTCCAGCGATGGCGGCTGGGTCGGCTGGCCGCGCGGGGTCGCTTCCGCATAGCTGGTCAACGCGGCGGAAAAAGCCGCGCCGATCTCCAGCAGTTCTTCCTCGGCGGCGGCGCGCCGCAGCAGCGCATCTGCCTTCAGGGTGGCGGCGCCCACCAGGCCGATGATCGCCACCAGCACGATCAGGCCGACGTAGGTGAAGCCGCCCACACGGCCCGGTCTGAACGGAGGCTGCGCCGCTACCATTCCGAATATGGCTTGCCGTTGCGCCCCTTGCCCTCAGCGCTGCTGTGCAGGTCGTAGACGCTGCCGCGCGACGGATCCTCGGGCGGCACGATGACCCAGTTGTCGTCGCTCTCCGCAATCGGATCCGCCGGCAGGTGGGGCAGGTATTTTTTCTCGACCAGCTGCTCCAGCGATTCCGGATAGCGCCCGGTGTCGGCATAGAACTGGTCGATCACGGCGCGCGTGGTGCGCAGGTTCTCGGCCAGGATGGTCTCTTTCGTCTTGTCGACGCTGGGGAAGAAACGCGGCACGGCCAGCGTCAGCAGCAGGGCCACGATGCCCAGCACGATCAGCAGTTCGATCAGGGTGAATCCGCGATTGCGCTTCATGAGCTCACCACTTGTTGTACGCGATGCCATTGAGTCCCACGCGGCCGGAGAGCGAATACACATCGTACACGTCGTTGCCTTCGCGCGGCGCCGATGCCTCGCTGGCGTAGCTGCGCTTGCCCCAGGTCTGGGCGTCGTCCAAAGCCGCATCGCCGGCAAAGGGATCGCGCGGCAGGCGACGCAAAAAATAAATCTTGGCCTTCTTCGGATTGCGCTGGTCGACCACGCCGTCCACCAGCAGTTGCAGCTTCGGCGGGTAGCCCGTCGCGCCAACGGTTTTGGGGATGCGGCCTTCGTCGCTGGCCTTTTTATAGGCGTCGATGGCCAGGCGGATCTCGCGCAGGGCCAGGCGCAGGTCCTGTTCGTGGCGGCGCTGCACGGCCATGCTGGCGCTAGGCGCCACCATCGCCCCCAGCAATGCCAGGATGGCGAGCGTGACCAGCAGCTCGATCAGCGTGAAGCCGCGCGCGCGACGCATCATTGTTTGGCCGGCAGCGGCGTCACGCCCGGTTGCGGGACCGGCACTGCCTGCACGCCCGGCGTGGATGGCAAGGCTGTCGCGGGGTTCGACGGCGGCGCGCTCGGGGGCTGTCCACCCATGTTGACGCTGGTAGCCGGGACCATCGCCGGCGCCGGCTGCGCCACGGCCGGCAAAGGCGGCTGCGGACGTCCCGGCAGCGCGGCCGGCAGCCGCACCGTGCCGTCCGGGCGGCGCCGGAAGCTGGCCTCGGTGCCGGCGTTGAACTCGGCGGCGTTGGCGGCCGGGCGCTGGATATTGCGCACCAGGTGAGGCGTGATCGACAGCACCACCTCGGTCTTGTCGCGGGTATCCTGCCGGCTGCCGAACAGGCGCCCGATGATCGGCAGGTCGCCCAGTCCCGGCAGGTGGGACGCGCTGCTGCGCTCGTCGTTCTTGATCAGGCCCGCCAGCACCTGGTTCTCGCCATCCTTCAGCTGCAGCATGGTGGCGGCCGAGCGCGTGCCGATGCGGTAGGCGGTGGTGCCGCTCTTGGTCTCGATGGTGTCGACCAGGGTGCTGGCCTCGAGCGAAATGCGGATGCCGATCTCGTTGTTCAGGTAGATAGTCGGCTCGACGTTCAGGGTCAGGCCGACGTCGACGTAGTTCACCGACTCGGAGGCGAAGCCGCCGACGCCCGAGGAGATCGTCGTGGTGATGGTCGGCAGCTTGTCGCCGATGACGACCTTGGCCTTTTCCTTGTTGCGCACGCGGATGCGCGGCGCGGCCAGGGTGTTGGCGTCGCCGTCGGTCTTCTTCGCCGAGATCACCGCCGAGACGCCCGACACGCCGATGTTCCCGGAGTTCAGCCCGCGCAGCTGGTCGATCGTCAGCGGCACGTCGCCGACATTTTTCAAGGGTGCGAACGACAGTGCGGTCGGCCAGTCGACGCCGAGGTCGAGCAGGCGGTTGCGCTGCACTTCCAGCACCTCGACGTCGAGCACGACCTCGGGCTCCGGCACGTCCTGCAGCTGCACCAGCTGGGTGGCCAGCTTGACCGCCTCCGGGCTGTCGCGCAGGATCACCAGGTTCAGCTTCTCGTCCACCACCACGTCGCGCGATTTCAGGATGGTCTTGAGCGTGTTGGCGATGCTCTTCGCCTCCGCGTTCGCCAGGTAGAAGGTCTTCACCGTCATCTCCTGGTATTCCTTCTGCTTGGCCGCCACGTTCGGGTAGATCAGGATGGTGTTGCCGTCCATGACCTGGCGCTCCAGCTGGTTGGTCATCAGGAGGTAGTAGACGGCCGATTCGACGGTGCTGTTCTTCAGGAAGATGGAGGCGCGCTGGTCGGTCTTGACGTCCTTGTCGAACAGGAAGTTCAGGCCCGAGTGGCGCGCGATGACCTCGAAGATCTGCTTGATGGGAGCGTCGCGGAACTCCAGGCTGATCGGCGTGCGGAAGGCCGCCGCCAGCGCCGCCTCGGCGGGCGCGGCGGCGTTCTTTTCGTTAACCTCGGCCAGCAGCTGGCGCGCCGGCTCGTGGCTCGGGCGCTCGCTCAGGATCGCGCCCAGCTTTTGGCGCGCGGCCTCATAGTCCTTGCGCTCGATGGCGGCGCGCGCATCCTCGAACAGCACGGCATGGCGGCGGTCGGCCTCGACCTGGCGCAGGCCGGCGCGGGCGCGGTCGTTGACCGGATCGATGGCCAGCACGCGCTGGTAGTTCTCCAGCGCCGGCTGGACCTTGCCGTCGGCGATCTCGCGGTCGGCCTGGGTCAGCAGGCGGTTGGTGGCGCCGTCGCGCGCACGCAGCCAGGCCGTCTTGTAGGCGGCATTGGTCGGATCGGCGGCCACCGCTTCCTGGTACTTCAGCAGGCCGGCCTCGACCTTGTCCTGGGCCAGCAGCGCATTGCCTTCGCGGTAGGCCATCTGGCCGGCACACCCCGACAGCAGCACGGCCACCGCCACGCAGAGGGCCACATTCATCGACGGACGAGGCATCACTCGAACACTCCAATATTGAGCTGCTGAACGATGTTCAGCGGCAGGTAAGTCAGGGTCAGCACCGGCGGCGCGATGGCGTCGACCCGGTAAGTGCCGTCGATCAGGGTCTTGTCGCGCACGACGTAGGTGCGGTCGCCGCGCGCCAGGTAGACCTCCCAGACGCCGTCGGCCACCGACTTGCCGATGAAGTTGAAGGGCAGCGGCGGCGCGCTCGGCGGCGGAGGCGGCGGCGCAGGTTGAGGCGGCGGCGGAGGCGGCGTCCAGTCCTGGCGCCCGAAGACGCCATTTTCGGCCTGGCGGAACTGGGTGTCGCTGTCGCCGATCAGGATTTCGCGCGGGACCAGGGCCAGGATGGGCGCGCCGCCGGCGGCGGCACTGCCCTCGGCGGCGGGCGCACGCGCGGCAGGTGCCATGGTGGAGACAAGTCCGGGAGCAGGCGCGGGAACCAGCGTGGCGGTACGCGCAGCGGGTGTGCGTTCGACCGCCTCGGCCACGTCCGTATCCGGCGTGCGGTCGCCGAACAGCACCAGCAGCGCGGCGCCCGCCAGGGCCGCGCCCAGCACGAGGTGGCGCGGCTTCATGGCGCGTCCTTCAAATAGAAGGTCAGGCGCAGCCGCGCTTCCACGGCCGGGTCGCCGATGCTGTCGCGGCGGAAGCTGACGTCGTCCAGCGAGGCGAAGGGGATCGCGCGCAGCGCGCCGAAGGCGAACTGCCAGATCGCGCCATAGCTGCCCTTGACCGGCAGGTTGACCTGGTAGGTGCTCACGCGCGCGTTGCGGTCGTAGGCGGTCTTGTATTCGCCCTGGCTCAGCGACAGGCCGCTTTTTGCCGCCAGCGTGAACAGGGTCTTGACCTGCTGCTCGGCGTAGCGGCGCGGGCCCAGCGCGGCGTAGAAGGCTTCCAGGCTGCCCGCGGGCGGCGCCGGCGCCGGCGCAGCCTGCAGTGCCGGCGTTGCGGAGGCGGCGGCGGCCGGAGACGCTGCCTGGCGCGCAGCACGTGCGGCCAGCAGGGCCTCGCGTTCGGCGTCGAGTTCGACGTTCGCATGCAGGGTCCATGCCAGCCCTGCGGCGCAGGCCAGCAGGAGCACGCCGGCGCCCGCCGGCAGCGGATTCGCACGCAGCGCCAGTTGCAGGCGCAGCGCGAGCGGACCGAAGGCCGGCTGCTTCATTGCGCGGGCCTCCATCGGGCATCGAGCTGGAAGCGGATCGGACGGTTCGGATCCTGCTCGTTGATCTCGTGGCGGGTCAGGCTGACGGCGCTGAACCAGTCGCCGTTCTGCAGTTGCTCGACGTAGGCGATCATGTCGTCGCTGCTCTTGGCCTCGGCGGTGATGCGCACCGTGCTGCGGCGCGCGTCCGGCTCCAGCGCCAGCAGCGCGATCGTGGCCGGTGTGCCGGCCTGCACCGCGTCGTGCAGCGCGCGCCAGGGCAGGTTCAACTGCAGCACGGCGGCGTTCACGGCATTCGCCTGGGCCTCGGGCACCGGCGGACGCACAGCGACCGGCGCCCTGCTCGCCTGCGCCTGGGTGGCTACCCGTGCCTGCGCCTGCGCGCGCAACAGCTCGACTTCGCCCTGCTCGCGCCGCAGCCCGGCATGCGCGCCGGCCAGCGCCATGGCGACGAAAAACACGATCCACAACATGGCCCACGAATGGCGCGGCGTGCGCAGGACGCTGCGCGCCAGGCTGGGCGGCGCGAAATCGATGTTCACCTTCTTCATGGCGCGCTCCCCGTCATCGCCAGCCGGGCGCTGTCGGGCCACAGCGGATCGAGTTCGTCCTCGAACAGCGTGCAGGCGAACTTCAGGCGCCCGGCGCTGCTGGCCCAGCCCCTGGGCGCGGGGCCGCAGACCTGCAGGCGTTCCGGCCGGCCCAGGCCCACCCGCAGCGCTTCGCGGGCGACGTGGCCTTCCAGCCAGTCGCGGTCGGCGCCTTCCGGGATCGGCGCGGTGCGCACCGCCGCCAGCAGCGCGCCGTCGAAGGCGGCCACGCTCAGCACCCCGCCATGCACCACCCCGAACCAGGCGCCGGGGCGGCGCATCGAACGGTGCTGGTTCAGCGCGGCGACGAATTGCGGCACGACCTCGACCAGGCGGAAGCCCTGGCCGGCGGCGGCCTGCTGCAGCTGCGCCAGCAAGGCCTGCGGCACGGCGGACGCCAGGAAGGGCCGGGTGGCGCTCCAGTCGGCGCGGATCTGCCAGCCGGCCGGGCTGGCGCCGAACAGGGTCTGGTAGCGCAGCGCGCAGGCGGCTTCGAGGTCGGCCATGCGCGCGGCGCCGGGTGGCGGCGCGACCTGCCACAGGCGCACCAGTTCGTCGGACAGCACCACGCGCAGGGCCCAGCCTTCGCGCTCGTGGTCCGCCAGGATGCGTTCGGCTTCGCGCAGCACGGCGTCGACATTGTTTTCCTTGAAGCGCGCCTGCGCCAGCAACTGGGCGCGCTCGTGCGGCCAGATGCTGGTGCGCACCAGCGCCAGGCCGTCGGGCGCGAGGCCCAGCCGCAAGGACTGTCCGAACCACTTACGCATGCAGGGTCACCCGTTTGATTTCTTCGATGGTGGTGGCGCCGCGCCTGACCAGGTCGAGCGCCGCCAGGCGCAGGCTGCGCGTGCCGTTCGCCGCGGCGGCGGCCTTGATGCGGCGGATCGGCTGCTTGTCGACGATCAGCTCGCGGATCTCGTCGTTCAGGGTCAGGATCTCCGCGATCGAGCGGCGGCCTTTATAACCGGTGCCGCGGCAGTCGCCGCAGCCCTTCCCGCGCATGAACAGGTAGTCGCCCACCTCTTCCGGCTGCAGGTGCGCGGACGCCAGTTCGGCGCCGTCCGGCTCGTAGGGCGTGGCGCAGTGCGGGCAGTTCATGCGGATCAGGCGCTGGGCCCAGATGCCGTTCAGGGCCGAGACGAAGGCATACGGATCGATGCCCATGTGGGTGAAGCGGCCGAACACGTCGAACACGTTGTTGGCGTGGACAGTTGTTAAAACCAGGTGCCCGGTCAGCGCCGACTGCACCGCGATTTCCGCGGTCTCGCGGTCGCGGATCTCGCCGACCATGATCTTGTCCGGGTCGTGGCGCAGGATCGAGCGCAGGCCCTTCGCAAAGGTCAGGCCCTTCTTTTCGTTCACCGGAATCTGCAGGATGCCGGGCAGCTGGTACTCCACCGGGTCCTCGATGGTGATGATCTTCTCGCGCCCGTTGTGGATCTCGGTCAGAGCCGCGTACAAAGTCGTGGTCTTGCCCGAGCCGGTCGGCCCCGTCACCAGCAGCATGCCGTAGGCTTCCTGGGCCAGGCTGCGCAGGGTCGCCAGCGAAGGCGCGTCGAAGCCCAGCGCCTCCAGCGTCAAGGCGCCGTAGGACTCGATCATGGCGCGCTTGTCGAGGATACGGATGACCGCATCCTCGCCGTGGATGCTGGGCATGATGGAGACGCGCAGGTCGATCTCGCGCCCGCCGGATTCGACGCGGAAGCTGCCGTCCTGCGGGATGCGGCGTTCGGCGATGTCGAGTTCCGCCAGCACCTTCAGGCGCGAGATGATGTGCTCGGCCAGCTCGATGCCGCCGACCGAGGCCGCATGATCGAGCACGCCGTCGACGCGGTATTTAACGGCCAGGCCGCCGGCCGTGCTCTCCAGGTGGATGTCGGAGGCGCCGGCCTTCAGCGCATCGTACAGGGTGGAGTTGACGAGCTTGACGGCCGGGCTGGCGCCTTCCGACACCGAAGCAAAAGAAAGCACGGCCGCGGTCTTGCCGTCGCGCCGCCCTTCTCCACTGTCGCCGACCAGCGTATCGACCGCGCGCGCCGATTCCTCCTGCTTGCCCAGGTAGGCCTGGATGTCGCCGGCCAGCGCCAGGCGCAGGTGCAGCGGACGCGCCGCCGTGCAGCCGGCCTGCGCGGCCAGCCAGGTTTGCAGATCCAGGTCGAACGGATCGGCGATCACGCCGGTCAGCAGGCCTTGCGCATCGCGCAGCAGCACGCAATGGCGCGCCAGCGCGAGCGCCAGCGGCAGCAGGTCGAAGGCCGGCTGCTGGCCGAACATCTCGAGCGTCTCCATGACCGTCAGGCCGAAGGGCTCGGCCAGCTGGCGCACGATCTGGCGCGGTTCCTGGCCCGATAAAGCCTGCAGCTCCTCGACCAGCGAGCGCTGCGACTGGCGGCTCTGCGAGCGCGCGCGCGCCAGCAGGCCGGGGTCGAACATATCGACGCTTGAAACGCTCACGACATGTCTCCGGCAAGGTCGAAAATCGGCATGTAGAGCAGCACCACGATGGCGCCCACCACCAGGCCGATGGCGGCCATCAGCAGCGGCTCAAAGGTGCGCGTGAAGCGGTCGATCCAGCGCCCGATCTCGCCGTCGTAGAAGGCGGCCGAGCGGGTCAGCATCGGCCCCATCTCGCCGGTGCGCTCGCCCACCCGCAGCATGCGCAGCGAAATCGGCGTGGTCAGGCCATTGGCCTCGAAGGCGTCCGACAGCGGGCGCCCGGATTCGATCGCGCCCTTGGCCGCGCGCAGGCCGGCGCGGATGCCGGGCGAGACCATGCCCTGCACGGTCTCGATCGCGCTCACCAGCGTGATGCCGCCTTCGTTCAGCATGCCCAGGGTCAGGTAGAGGCGCGACAGTTCATACACGCGGGCACGCTCGCCGATGCCGGGCAGCTTTGCAAGCAAACGCGCCGCCCCGCCCTGACGCAGCGCGCGGCGGATGCCGAAGCCGGCCAGTGCGATCAGCGCGCCGAAGGACAGCAGCAGGCCGCCGGCGTGGCGGCCGGCGAACTGGCCCCACTCCAGCATCAGGCGCGACATCCACGGCAGGTTGCGGCCGGCGCCCTGGTAGACCTCGGCGAAGCGCGGCACCACATAGGACATCAGGAAGATCGAGACGCCGCCGCCCACCACCAGCAGGATCGCCGGGTAGATGGAGGCGCTGACGATTTTGGCGCGCACGGTATCGATGCGCTGCTGGTATTCGATATAGCGTTCGAGCGCGCGCGGCAGGTCGCTGGTGCCTTCGGCGGCGCGCACGATGCCGACATAGAGCGGCGGGAACAGGGCCGGCTGCTCGGCCAGTACGCCGGAGAAGCGCTTGCCCTCGCGCAGGCCGGCCAGCAGGCGTTCCAGCACCGCGCGGGTAGCGGGACTGGCTTCCTTTTCCAGCAGGGCCTCCAGGCCTTCGACGATGCCCAGGCCGGCGGTGAGCAAGGCCAGCAGCTCCTGGCTGAACAGCACCAGCGACAGTTTGCCGCCGCCACCGCGCCGGAATGCGAAGCCCGCCGCGCGCGCCGGCTCAACCGCGCTCACATACAGGCCGCGCGCCTCGACCTGGCGGCGCGCGTCCGCCTCATCCGAGGCATCGACCACCACGCTGGCGATGGTCATGTCGGGAGCGAGGGTGCGAACCGCGAACTGCATGGAAGCCGGAGAGAGAAAAGAGGAAACGCTTATTGCGAGCTGATATCGGCCGTTTCGCCGGCGCCGCCGGGCTGGCCGTCCTTGCCCAGCGAGACGATCTCGTACTCGCTCTTTGCGCCGGGCGCACGGTATTGGTAGGCATGACCCCAGGGGTCGGCCGGCACGCCTTTCTTCAGGTAGGGTCCATTCCATTTGCCGGCGGCGGTGGGCGGCGCGGTCATCAGGGCGTTCAGGCCCTCCTCGGTGGTCGGGTAGCGGCCGACGTCGAGACGGTAGGTATCGAGGGATTTTTCGAAGGCTTCGATCTGGGCGCGCGCGACGGTGACTTCGGACTTGCCGAGCTGCGAGAAATACTTGGGACCGACATAGGCGGCCAGCAGGCCGATGATGACGATGACCACCAGCAGTTCGAGCAGCGTGAAACCTGCGCGCCGGTACAGCTTTGAAACCATTTCTACTCCTTTGTGCCTTTGAGAACCATAGAGCGCCTAACAAAACCTCCATGGCGGCGTTGCAGCGTCTCGCCGTACTAGCGTACTGTCTTCGACGCTGCGTCGGTAGGCCGCATCCCTTGCCCTGAAGGTTTTGTTAGACGCTCTTAGCCGTGCAAGGCTACCATGCGCCTAGACGCACAGACAATTTCTTTTTATGAATTAAATCAAGATAAGGCGGCTTCCCCCAGCAAAGGGGTCAACGCACTTCCGGCAAGCCTCCTGAGCCCGGCTGGCAGGTGCCGGCGCGGCAGACCGCGCCCGGGTCCATCAGGAACTGGCAGGTCGAGACCCTGCGGGACGCGGCATTGGCGGCGCGCCGCTCTTCCTTGTAGCGCTCGCCGAGGGCCTCGATCTCGGCCTGGGAGGTGCTTGCCGACGACCAGACCAGGTAGCTTTCCGGTCCGCCGCAGGCGCGTGTGCCCAAGGGCAGCGAATGGCATTGGGCGTCGCTGGAGCAGGCCGGCGTGCCGGCCAGGACGCGGATGCGGGCTAGGGTGTCGCTCTGCGGCGCCTGCTGTGCTTGCGGTGCTTGCGGTGCTTGCGGTGCTTGCGGTGCTTGCGGTGCTTGCGGTGCTTGCGGTGCTCGCGGTGCTTGCGGCGCCGCGGTGGTGCAGGCGGCGCAGCCGGCCAGTAGTAAAAGGATCAAGGTTCGCATCCGACCATCATGCGCTTCAAGCCATGCCAGCGTCAACCGTGCGCTTGATGCTTATTAGAAAATCCACTCCGCATCGAAAAACACCAGCGTTTCCCCTTGCAACATTGCATTTTTTGCAAATATTGGTTTGCCGAACTCATCCATTGGCGAACGTTCTTTTGTGTGTTCGTCATCGAACAAAAGTTATCTTTATTGATATACTTCGTGCTAATCTTTTGAGCAGAATTAGCAGTCCCGCAAGCCGCGCATCCGCGCTCACTCCAACGAAAAAGGTAAGCATATGAACAAGACCACACTTCGCGGCGGTGTACTCAGGCGCGTGCTCGGCGCCGCCATACTTACCCTGGCCTCGGTAAGCGCGGCCCAGGCGGCCGTCATCACTTTCGAGGGTCAGACCGGCCCGGCGTATAACGGACGCAGCTTCCAGGAAGACGGCTATACGGTCTCCTTCGAGGCCCCGGGCGGCACGGCCTCGCCCGGCTCTGTGCTGATCGGCCGCTTCATCGACGGCAGCGATCCGGCCACCTGCGCCCCCAGCATCTGCCCGACGAACAACCCGACCACCTACTTCGACCTGTTCAACAGCGGCCTGATCGACATCATCACGGCGCCGACGGGTTCGACCTTCCGCTTCGCCAGCCTGGATGCCAGCTTCATCGCCACGCCGGGCGTGACTTACCCTGCCATTCCCGCCGCACTTCAGATCATCGGCCTGCGCGCAGACCAAACCACGGAGACGATCCAGTTCAATATCCCGGACGCTATCGCTTTCCAGACTTATGACGCCGCCGATGCCGACCTCTTACGAAGCACGATCGACGGCGCGACGTTCGCGATGACCGACTTCGTTGAGATCGCCATCATCGGCTTCCGCTGCGACGACAACTTCCAGTGCACCGGCCTGGACAACGGTCCGGGCGAGATCGGCGTCGACAACATCGCCCTGTCGGACCTGCCTCCGGTTAATCCTGTGCCCGAACCGGCAACCCTGTCGCTGATGGCCTTCGGCCTGCTGGGCCTGGGCGCCCGCATGCGCCGCCGCCACTGATAGACCCCGCCGCAGGATTGCCGGCGCAGGCCGCGGAATCGTCCGCGACCTGCGCCGGCGCCCTCCCCGGCTTCCGCCCTTCGGCTAGTTGATGCACTAGCACAAGTTCCCACTTATGGGAAATTGTTCAATCAAATTTCTCAAGAATTTGTATGGATGACGTCGTTTCGACACGACGTTGCATCAACGCATCGAAAATTTCCTCAAGGATATTTTCTGCGATCATCGCGGAACTACGCCTATTTCCAGACAAAACTCTTTCGATATTTCAATATTTGCACTAAATCAACTAAAAAAATGTTGAGCTGCGGAAAATTTCCTGCCTACAATAGCCCATCTGTTGAACGCGACCTCTTCCGCACCATGAAACTTCACGCCATCCGTTCCGTCTCCGCCCTCAGCATCGCCGTGATTCTCGCCGCTTGCGGCGGTGGCCAGGCCGAGCAGCCGACCCAGACCGCCGCCGCAGTGATTGCGTCCGGACAGTCCGGCGCCTCCGCCCAGGTCGCCAGCAGCACGATGCCGCAGCCGGATTGCGCCGCCGAGGGCTGCAAGAGCCTGCGCATTATCGACGGCAACGCCGAAGCCTACCGCTACGACGCCATGCGCCGCGCCCAGCTGGAAGCGGCAGCAGGCAACACCAATATCTAGGCTTTTCCAGCATGCAATGGTGGGCACGTAACGCAGTCCCCCGGACTGAGTTACCCCACCCTACAGCAGACGCAGTTCCAGGCAGCGCGCCAGTGCGTGCGCGCGGTTGCCGACACCCAGCAGGCGGTAGATCCGCTGCAGGTGGTTCTTGACGGTCAGGGCGCTGATTCCCAGTATCTGCGCCATCTCCTCGTTACTCTTCCCCTCGCGCAGCCAGCCGACGATCTCGGCTTCGCGCGCGCTCAGCGGTCTTGCCGGCGCGCCGGCGCCGCGCTTCTCCGGCGACGGCAGGCGCAGCAGCGCCAGGTGCAGATGCGCCAGCAACAATTCCAGGAAATAGGCATGGCGCGGTCCCGGCCGCATCGGCAGGCCGAACAGCATGAACACGCTTGCGCCCTCGGCCGTGGTCCCGGTCCCGTGCACCAGCACGCTCTCGAAGCCCGCTTCGCGCAGCTCCTTGCCGAAGCCGCCCAGCACGCCGGCTTGGCGATCCCCGCCGTCCACGGCGACGTCGGCCATGGCCGGCAGCCGCGCGCCCTGCAGGCAATGACGGGCGACGCGCAAGGCCAGGCCATCGCGACGGTCGGCCAGCAAGGACTCGCGCTGCGGCGCCAGCACGGTCGCATGCAGGCACTCCAGCCGCCGCAGCGCACCCGAGGGCGCGAACTGCAGCGCCACCATCACCTGGTGCGGCAGCAGGGTCTGCAGCTGGCCCTGGGTCCACAGGAAGAACTGGCGCATGCTGACGACCCGAAGGCCGGATTCGATGGTGCGCAGCAGGTATTCCTGCTCTTGCCGGCTGAGGATGACGACCGGTTCGAGGGACGGGCTCAAGCGGCGCCGGACCAGTCGGCGCGCGCGTTCCAGGCCACGAAGCGGTAGCCGGTGCCGCGCACGGTTTCGATGTGCTCCTGGTGGCCGCTGGGCTGCAGCGCGCTGCGCAGGCGCCCGACATGGGTGTCGACGGTGCGTTCGTCGAGCACGGCGTGGCGGCCCCAGACTTTATCCAGCAGCTGCGACCGGGTGTGCACGCGCTCGGGATGGTGCATCAGGAAGTTCAGCAGGCGGAATTCGACCGCTCCCAGCGCCACCTGGCGCGAACCGGCGATCACGCGCTGGGTGCAGGGATCGAGGCGCAGGCCGGCCATCTGCACGGTCTCGCTCGACACGTGCGGCACGCGCCGCCGCAATACCGCGCCCATGCGCGCCAGCAGTTCGCGCGGATTGAAGGGCTTGGTGAGGTAGTCGTCGGCGCCGGACTCCAGCGCCAGGATCTTGTCGTGCTCCCCTGCCCGGCCCGACACCATGATGATGGGCAGATCGCGCGTCTTGGTCTGGGCGCGCAGGCGGCGGATCAGCGCCTCGCCGGTTTGTCCGGGCAAGTCCCATTCCAGCAGCAGCATCTCGGGCAGGCTGTATTCCATCAGCACCAGCGCCGACTCGGCGTCGAGGCAGGTGTCGGCCTCGTGCCCGGCGCTGGTCAGGTTCAGCTCGAGCAACTGGCGGATGGCGGGATCGGGTTCGACCACGAGAATATGTGCAGCCATGGGCTAGGTATGCATAGGTCTATCTGCGGGACTGGGCTGGATTTTAATATGCACCAAGCAAGATCAACTGAACAATATGATTTGCTTTGAGAATTGATATGTTTGACGAATAAATCGCCAAAGGGCGGGAGCCCTAGAGGGAAGCGGGCTTCACCCATTTTGGGTAGGATGCGTTACTGCAGAGAAAGGTGGCGAAAAGGATACAAAACAAGCCGCCTGCCCTCGCCTCTAACGAAGCCGCTTGCGGTAAGGCGCAGCCAAAGGCTCGCCAATGAACAGCCCCTGCGTGGGCCAGGCGACGCTCTTCCAGTAGGCTTCGATCGCGCTATTGCCTTGCACATAGTGCTTGAGCAACACGGTCGGGTTGGGGAATTTCTGCCAGTAGTTGCAGGGTTCGCTGACGGAGCCGTAGCTGGCGGTGGCGCCCGCTTCCAGCCAGCGCAGGCTGCTCATCTGCCCATCCCCCAGCAGATCGCCGCCGAGCGAGGTCAGGTGGTCGGCCAGGGCGCCGGGAACGAAATGCAGGGTGTCCAGCTTGTCGACCTGGGCCATGCCGGTCTCGTAGATCATGACGTCCTTCGCGCCTTCCAGCACGTCGCCATGGATGGTCTTGGTGCTGAGTTTCCTGGCTTCGATGCGGCCGGGCGGCGGGAAGAAGCCGGCGCGCGAATTGCGCGCCTTCTCGGAGGTCACCAGGTAATAGGCGGTGGCCGGCACGATGCGGAATCCGGCCGAGGCACCGCGGTCGATCAGGACCCTGGCGTCCGCCACCGACTCGGTCGGCAGCAGCATGGACAGGCGCAGCTGGAGGTCGGTAAACGGCCGCGTGGACTTGGAGTTGAAATACGGACTGGAACGTCCGCTGGCGCAGGTCTTCGCGCACTGGGAGGCGTCGAAGCCCAGCGTGTAGGCGCCGGTAATCGAATTGCAGTCGACCATGTAGGGGGCGGTCCAGACCATCAGCACGGCCTGGATATTCGGCCCGAGGTGGCTGTCGATCTCCTTCTTCAATAGCCGGAAGCGCTCGACGCTGATGCCGTGCGGCTTGTCCGGAATGCTGACGTGCACCACGTTCGCTGCCGGAATGCCGCGCCGCTTGCGGTAGTACTCGCCGATCTTGACGCTGTTCGGCTCGGCGTCGTTGATCACGATGGCCAGCTGGGCCGGCTGCAGGCTGGGCGCGCTGGTGAACTGGGCGCGGGCGCCGGCGGCGGTGGCCAGCAGCAGGATAGTCAGGAACAGGCGTCGGATCGATATCATCGGCAATCTGGAGGTCAAAAAAAGGGAGCACAGCTGCTCCCTTTCATGATGCCACAATTGTAATGCGGACAATTTACGCGAGACGCTCCGCACGTTTGCGCTGGCGCCAGCGCAGCATGCCGCCGACCACTCCCAGCCCGGCCAGCAGCATCGCGCCCGAGGCGGGTTCCGGCACCGGCGCGATGGCGAAGATCTCCATCGCGTTCACGTTCACGGTCTGGCCGAGCAGGCTGCCGTCGATGATGCTGACGCCCTCGTTGTCCGGGTTGCCGTAGCTCAGCTGCCAGGACAATGCGTGGGTCAGGTCGTTGTTGACCAGCAGGTCCGGGCCGGAACCGAACACGGGACCGAACAGGATGTCGTTATAGGTCTGGCGCTGCCCCTGGCTGGGCAGCTCGAAGCTGGTCGGGACCTGGCGGTAGACCGCCGGCGTGGTGAAATTGAAGATGAAGGCGGTGCGCTGGAAGTCGCGCTCGGTCTCGTGCCAGCCGTCGGTGGCCGACCAGCTTTGCGGGTTGTAGCCGCCCACCAGGAAAGTCTGGCCGGCCGTGTTCGTCACTTCGATCAGGGTGAAGGTGGCGCCCTTCCCGTCCGCCGCCTGGTGGAAATTGACCGAGGTATCGCCCGGACGCAGGGTGTAGACGTTGTTCAGGTTGAACTCGCCGGCGCCGAGCCAGCGCTCGAGCTGGGCGTGGCGGCCGTCGTCCAGCAGGCTGGAGCCGCCGGTGATATCGCCGGCCCGGGCCACCCCGCCAACAAGCGCGAGCAGCACGCCGCCCGCCGCAATGATCGTCTTCATGGTCTCTCCCGAACCGGTTCTCGACGAAGCATTGTATGCCCCTCGCATGATGATGAACGCACGTTAGGCGGCCGGCGGAAAAGAGAAACGCCGCCGGCGCTGGTGCGCGGGCGGCGTGAAATGACGCGAACGATGCTTCAAGAATCAGGCGCGCCGGTCAGGCACGTTGATAGACGTCCTCGAAACGCACGATGTCGTCTTCCCCCAGGTAACTGCCCGACTGCACTTCAATCAGGTGCAGCGGCAGCTTGCCCGGGTTTTCCAGGCGGTGGGTCATGCCGATCGGGATGTAGGTCGACTCGTTCTCGGCCAGCAGCTTGACGCTGTCGCCGCAAGTGACGCGCGCGGTGCCCGACA
>NZ_CAKKMV010000015.1 GCF_918697865.1 Massilia sp. Bi118
CTTCGAGCCACCTGTTGTCGACCCCGAGCCTTTTCGAACGTGTCGAAAAAAGGCCCGGACACTACAACCGAGACAGCGACGTAGACTTTAACGAAGAGGTAACGAACTATCTTGGACAGCAGTGCGCCTTCGCGGGAAGTCGTTTCCGGCAATGCCGGGAACGACGAGGCAGCGATTACAGTTTGCCGAACGCCTGCTCCAGGTCCGCAATCAGGTCATCGGTATCTTCCAAACCGATATTGAAACGCACCAGGATCCCGGCATCCGGCCAGTTCCGCCGCATGCCCTGGATCCGGTACGGCATCACCAGGCTGTTCGCCCCGCCCCAGCTATAGCCGATGCCGAAGAAATCCAGCGCATCGACGAAGCGGTCGGTCTGGGCTTCCGTGTAGCGGGCGTCGAACAGCACCGAGAACAGGCCGCCGGCGCCGGTGAAGTCGCGCTTGAAATGCTCGTGGCCGGGACAATCCTCGAAGGCCGGGTGCAGCACCTTCGCGATCTCCGGACGATTCTTCAGCCACGCCGCCACCTTGCGCGCCGCCGCGTCGTGGGCGTCGAAGCGCAGCTTCATGGTCGGCAGGCCGCGCATCACGAGCCAGGCATCGTCGGCGCTCACGCCCATCCCCAGGCGCATGTGGGCCAGCGCGATGCGGTCGATCAGCGCCTTCTCGCGCGTGATGACGGCGCCCATCAACACGTCCGAGCCGCCCGACTGGTACTTGGTCAGCGCCTGCATGACGATGTCGACGCCGAGATCGAAAGCGCGCAGCGCGATGCCGGCGGACCAGGTGTTGTCCAGCGCGACCAGCACGCCCTTCTGTTTGGCCGCCGCGCAGATCGCGCGCAGGTCCGGCACTTCCATCGACACCGAGCCCGGCGCCTCGGCCCAGACCAGCTTCGTGTTCGGCTGGATCAGTTCCGCGATGCCGGCGCCGACCAGCGGGTCGTAGTAGCGCGCGGTGATGCCGAAGTCGGCGCTCAGCCAGCGTCCCAGTTCGCGATTCGGGTTGTAGACGTTTTCGGGCAGCAGGACGTCGTCGCCGGACTTCAGCAGGGCCAGGTCGACCATCGCGATCGCGGCCAGGCCGGAGGGCGCCAGCAGGCAGTGCTTGCCGCCTTCGATCTCGGCCAGGCGGGCTTCGAGCGTGAAAGTGGTCGGGGTGCCGTGCAGGCCGTAGGTGTAGGCGTTCTTGTCCTTCCACTCGCCGCTGCGCATGCTGGCGACGTCCTTGAACAGGACCGTGGAGGCGTGGTGGATGGCGCTGGGGAAGGCTTCGAAGCCCTGGGGAGCGACGTAGTCGGTATGGATCAGGGTCGTCTGGAGGGATTTTTTGGTCATTATTTTTGCTCCGTACTCAAAAATGCACCGCTGAACTTAAAACCGTCATCCCCGCGCAGGCGGGGATCCAAGTTCGTAAATCAGTCGAAACGCGTGCAAACTTGGGTTCCCGCCTGCGCGGGAACGACGGGTTAACTCTTAGGCCACAGTCGCCCACAAATCGTGCGCATCGGCCTTCGTAACGACCACCTCGATGAACTCGCCCACCGCCGGCTTGGCCTTGCCCGGCGTCAGCGCGCGCTTGATGTGGACCACGCCATCGATCTCCGGCGCATCCGCAGCCGTGCGGCCGATGGCTTCGCGCGGACCGACTTCGTCGACCAGCACGCGGATCTTCTTGCCCACCTTGGCCTGCATGCGCTTCAGCGAGATCTCTTCCTGCAGCAGCATCACGCGCGCGCGGCGTTCTTCGCGGACGGCTTCCGGCACCGGGTTCGCGATCTCGTTGGCGGTGGCGCCTTCGACCGGCGAGTAGGCGAAGCAGCCCAGGCGGTCGATCTGCGCCTCGCGCAGGAAGTCCAGCAGGTATTCGAACTCCTCTTCGGTCTCGCCCGGGAAGCCGGCGATGAAGGTCGAGCGGATCACCAGGTCCGGGTTCATTTTGCGCCAGGCGAGGATGCGGTCCAGGTTCTTCTCGCCGCTGGCCGGACGCTTCATGCGCTTCAGGACGTCCGGGTGCGCGTGCTGCAGCGGGATGTCCAGGTAAGGCACGAGGTTCTCGCCCATCAGCGGGATCACCTGGTCGACGTGCGGGTACGGATACACATAGTGCATGCGCACCCAGGCGTCGTACTGCCTGGCCATCTGGCCCAGCGCTTCGGCGAGCTGGGTCATGTGGGTCTTGATCGGACGGCCGTTCCAGAAGCCGGTGCGGAACTTGACGTCCACGCCGTAGGCGCTGGTGTCCTGCGAGATCACCAGCAGTTCCTTCACGCCCGACTTGAACAGGTTTTCCGCTTCCTTCAGCACCTCATGGATCGGGCGCGAGACCAGGTCGCCGCGCATCGACGGGATGATGCAGAAGCTGCAGCGGTGGTTGCAGCCTTCCGAAACCTTCAAATACGCATAATGCTTCGGCGTCAGCTTGACGCCATGGTCCGGCACCAGGTCGACGAAGGGATCGTGCGGCTTCGGCAGGTGCAGGTGGACCGACTCCATCACCTCGGTGACGGCGTGCGGGCCGGTCACGGCCAGCACCTTCGGGTGCACCTTGGTGATGATGTCGTCGCCCGCCGCATCCTTCTTGGCGCCCAGGCAGCCGGTGACGATCACCTTGCCGTTCTCGGCCAGGGCTTCGCCGATGGCGTCCAGCGACTCCTGCACGGCGGCGTCGATGAAGCCGCAGGTGTTGACGATCACGAGATCGGCGCCGTCATAGGAGTTGGCGGTCTCGTAACCTTCCGCGCGCAGCTGGGTCAGGATCTGTTCGGAGTCGACCAGGGCCTTCGGGCAGCCGAGCGAGACGAAACCGACCTTGGGCGCGGCGACGCCGGCCGCGGCTGGCGGGATCACGACCGGCGGCGCAGCCTCGGCGACGGCGACGGCGGAATCTTGGGAGGCAGGAAGCGGATTGCGGCGGAGTTCAGGCATGTGGATTGCGGCGGAAAATTCTGGGCAATCCGCGATTGTACAGGAAGCGGGGGTTCAGGAAAACCGGGGGGTGAAAAGTTACCACGTCGTCCCCGCGAAGGCGGGGACCCAAGTTCTGCATGCTTATCGCCTGCTCAACAAACTTGGATTCCCGCCTGCGCGGGAATGACGGTTTCACCGGTAACTTACTTTTTCGTATCCGTCGGCACCCCAAACGGGAAAGTCCCGAACATCGCCTTGCTCTGGCTCTGCATCTGCTCCTGCATCTGCAGGAACAGGTTCTTGCTCTGGTCGATGTAGTTGTTCATCATGCCCTGCATCATCGGGCCCTGGATGTTCATGAACTGGGTCCACATCTCGTTCGAGAAGGGCTTGCCTTCGAGGGCGCCGGTGGCGGAGCCGACAAACTTGCTCTGGATGTCGGTGAAGGCCTGGACGTTCTTTTCCAGGTAGGAGCCCATCATGCCCTGCATCGCATGGCCGTAGTAGCGGATGATCTGCGACAGGACGGCGCTCGAGAACATCGGCGCGCCGTGCGCTTCTTCTTCCAGAATGATCTGCAGGAGGATGCTGCGGGTCAGGTCTTCGCTGGTCTTGGCGTCGACCACCGTGAACTCATCGGCGTCGAGCACCAGCTGCTTGACGTCGGAGAGGGTGATGTAGGAGCTGGTCTGGGTGTCGTACAGACGGCGGTTCGGGTATTTCTTGATCAGGCGTTCGCTACTCTTTTTTCCACTGCTCATCTCAGGTTCCAAATATTGCGCCGCAGCGCTCTGTTATGCGGTCCACGGACGGGAAGCTGTCCGTGGTGTCTCCGATTCCAAGAGGATAGACGATAAAAATACCACGTTGCGAACGCAGGTGCAGCAATTATTCGGTAGGCAACTCATTTATTCATCTTGCAAGTTGCCTTCCCAGCAAGAAATCAGTCTGCGCGTGCTTTTACGTAGCGCCCCGGGGCCGGCTCGATCGCCTGGTAGCGCTCGTTGCCCGGCTGGGCAGGCGGCGCCACATCCTTGCCGCCGTTCTCGGCCAGGAACTTGGCCCACTCGGTCCACCAGCTGCCCTTGACTTCGGTGGCGCCCGCAAACCATTCGCCGGCATTCTTCGGACGGTTGCGGCCGTTTGCCGTATTGATCCAGTGGCTGCGCTTGCCTTTCGATGCCGGGTTGATCACGCCGGCGATGTGGCCGGAAGCGCCCAGCACGAAGCGGTTGGCCTTGGCCTTCTTCGGATTAAGCAGGTTCATCGAGGCGAAGGCGGCTTCCCAGGGCACGATGTGGTCTTCCTTCGAGCCATAGATGAAGACCGGGCAGTCGATCTTGCCGAGATCGACCTTCACGCCCGCCACCGCCAGCGCATTCGGCACCTTCAGCTTGTTTTCCAGATAGGTATTGCGCAAGTACCAGCAGAACATCGGGCCCGGCAGGTTGGTGCTGTCGGCATTCCAGTACAGCAGATCGAAGGCCGGCGGGGTCTTGCCCTTCAGGTAGTTCTGCTGGACATAGTTCCACACCAGATCGTTCGGGCGCAGCGATGAGAAGGTCGTCGCCAGGTCGCGTCCCGGCATCAGGCCGCCTTTGGCCAGCTGCTGTTCGCGCATGGCCACCTGGGTTTCGTCGACGAAGACGTCCAGCACGCCGTTGTCGGCAAAGTCCAGCAGGGTCGTGAACAGCGACAGGCTGGCCGCCGGCTGGCGACCGCGCGCCGCCTCGACCGCCAGCGCGGACGCGGCGATGGTGCCGCCGACGCAGAAGCCGAACACGTTCACCTTGTCCTTGCCCGAGATTTCACGCGCAACATTGATGGCGGTTACCGCGCCCTGGTCGACGAAATCGTCCCAGGTCGTGTTGCCCATGCTCTGGTCCGGATTGCGCCAGGACATCATGAACACGGTGTTGCCCTGCTCGACCAGGTAGCGCACCAGCGAGTTTTCCGGCTGCAGGTCGAGGATGTAGAACTTGTTGATGCAGGGCGGCACCATCAGCAGCGGCACTTCGTGCACGGTAGGCGATGCCGGCGTGTACTGGATCAGCTGGAACAGTTCGTTCTCGAACACCACGGTGCCCGGCGTGATGCCGACGTTGCGGCCGACTTCGAAGGCGGCCTCGTCGGATTGCGAGATGCGGCCCTTCTGCATGTCGGCCAGCATGTTCTGCAGACCCTTGGTCAGGCTCTCGCCCTTGGTCTCGATCATCTTCTGCTGGGCTTCCGGATTGGTCGCCAGGAAGTTGGCTGGTGACAGCGCGTCGACGATCTGCTGCACGGCAAAGCGGATCTTCTGCTTGTCACGCGCCGGGGCGTCGACGGCTTCCGCCATCGCCATCAGGAATTCGGCATTCAACAGATAGGATGCGGCGCTGAAGGCCGACATCGGATTCGCGGTCCACTCCGGCGCCGAGAAGCGCCGGTCCTTGAACTCGGGCGTCTTGCCACTCATGACGTCCTGCCACAGGCGCATTGCCTTCTGCAGGTAATCGTTACGCAGCGCTTCCAGCTTGGCCTGCGGCAGGCCGGCGCCGAAATCGCCCAGCATGCGCATCACCGGCGCCGCCTGCTGGGCCATGCCGCCGCCCATGGCCGAGGGGTCGGCGAATTTCATCCAGGATTGCCAGACAGAGGGATCGGAAAACTGCGACATCCATGCAGCGCCTGGCTGCGAAGGTGCTTCGGGCGTATTCATATCGGCATCCATTGTTTAGAATCGGGTATTCAATGAAAACAGGGATAAAGCCATGTGGATCGTCGCCATCGGATGGATGTATGTCGTAACCCTGATGGCGGCCACCGAAACCTCCGTCGTGGCCGGCCTCATGACCTTTCTGTTTTACGGGATGTTGCCATTATCTCTTGTTTTCTACCTGACGGGAGCATGGCGGCGCGGACGGGCGCGCAAGCGCGAAGCACAGCAGGCTACGCGCGGTGCGGGCCCTAAGGTTTAATCCAGATCAAACTCGCCTGACGCCCGCTCCCTGCCCCGTCGCGACGGTAGGAATAGAAGCGCTCGACTTCGGTGAAAGTACAGCGATTGCCGCCGTGCACCCGAACGACTCCGTCGCGCGCCAGCATGCGCCGCGCCAGCAGCGGCATGTCGGCCAGGTATTTTCCTTCGCGGCCAGGATAGGGACGGAAGCCCTGCTCCGCCTCGCCGTCCGGTAGCGCGGCGCGGAAAGCGTCCAGCACGTCCGGTCCGACTTCGAAGGCTTGCGGGCCGATCGCCGGGCCCAGCCAGGCGGTGATCTCGCCGGCGCCCTGCCCCCGCATTCGCGCCACGGTCGCGCCCAGTACGCCGGCCGCCAGTCCGCGCCAGCCGGCGTGGGCCGCGCCGACCACCTTCCCGTCCAGATCGGCGAACAGCACCGGCAGGCAATCCGCGGTCAGGATCGCACACACCACGCCGGGTTCGGACGCGGTGCCGGCATCGCCGGTCTGCACCGGGGCGCCCGGCTGCACCAGGCTGGCGTCGACCACATCGGCGCCATGCACCTGCGCGATCCAGGCCGGGCGTCCAGGCAACAGGGCCTGCAGGCGCGCACGGTTTTCGCGCACGGCTTCCGGATCGTCCTTCACGTGCAGGCCCAGGTTCAGGCCGCCGCCGCCCTTGCGGTCGTCGAAGGGCGCAAGGCTGACGCCGCCGAGGCGGGTGGTCGCCAGCGCGCCAATGTTCGGCGGCAGGTCCGGCCAGTCCGGCCAAAGGACCTGTGCAGGATCGAGTCCAGCCATCAAGCCGCTTCCGGCTCTTCGATGCCGGAACGTTCGAGCAGCTCGGCGAAGTCGGCCGCCAGCGGCACGACCCATTCCATGTGCTCGCCGGTCGCCGGATGGCTCAGGCCCAGGCGGCGCGCCTGCAGGGCCTGGCGGTGGAAGAAGGACAGCAGGTGCGGCTTGCCGTACACGGTGTCGCCGACCAGGCTGTAGCCCAGCGACTGCATGTGCACGCGGATCTGGTGGGTGCGGCCGGTTTCGAGGCGGCACTGCACCAGGCTCACCGGACGGCGGTCCAGCTCACCCTTCGCCAGCAGCTCGTAGTGCGTGATGGCCGGCTTGGCCATCGGCGCGTTCGACACCGCCATCTTGGTGCGCTCGGTCGGGTGGCGGCTGATCGGCGAATCGACAGTGCCGGAAAGGCGCGGCGTGCCCCACACCAGCGCAAAGTACTCGCGCTTGACGGTGCGCGCCGCCAGCTGGCGCACCAGGTCGGTCTGGGCTTCGAGGGTCTTGCCGACCACCATCAGCCCGCTGGTATCCTTGTCGAGACGGTGCACGATGCCGGCGCGCGGCACCGAGACCAGCTGCGGGCAATAATGCAGCAGGCCGTTCAGCAGCGTGCCGGACCAGTTGCCCGAACCCGGGTGCACGACCAGGCCGGCCGGCTTGTTGATGACCATGATGGATTCGTCTTCGTAGACGATGTTCAGTTCCATCGCTTCCGGCGTGAAGGCGGTGTCCTCGGGCGCCGGCTGCGGCACCACGTTGATGGTCTCGTCGCCGTAGGCCGTGGCTTTGCCCTTGGCGGGCTTGCCGTCCACCAGGATGTGGCCTTCGTCGAACCATTGCTGCAGGCGGCTGCGCGAGAACTGCGGCACCAGGCCGGCGACGACTTTGTCGAGGCGCTGGCCGCAGTGCGACGGATCCAGGGTCAGGGTAATCGGCGAAAAGTCGACGGCGCTTGGCGCCAGGCCAGGTTCGGGCGCGAACTCGGCGTCCAGATCGTCGTCCAAATCGGGATTGGAAAGGATTTCCGCCGAATTCGGCGCAGCATTTAATATCACGTTGTTCCCATCGGCTATAATCAGCCGTTCGTTGAATCTCGGTAAAAACTTTCTTGCAAAAAGCTCATGCAAAAAAAATTGTCTGTATTGGTTGTGACGTCGGCCCTGCTCAGTTTGTCAGCTTGCGGTTTGTTACCGGGAAAGTCGGACGAAAGCAAGAACGTGTCAGCGTCGAAATTATACGCTGAGGCGCGTGAAGAAATGGATGGCGCCCACTACGAAGCCGCCATCAAGCTGTTCGAAAAGCTGGAATCGAACTATCCCTTCGGCACTTATGCGGCCCAGGCACAGATGGAAATTGCCTACGCCCACTACAAGGCCCAGGACCAGGCCGAGGCGCTGGCCGCGGTGGAGCGCTTCATCAAGCTGCACCCGAACCACCCTGCCGTCGATTATATGTATTACCTGCGCGGCCTGATCAACTTTAACGACCAGATCGGCTTCATGAGCTTCATCTACGCTCAGGACCCGACCGAGCGCGACCCGAAAGCGACGCGCGAAGCCTTCGCCGCCTTCAAGGAACTGGTCGACAAGTTCCCGAACAGCAAATACGCGCCGGACTCGATCCAGCGCATGAGCTACCTGATCAACGCGATGGCGGCCTATGAAGTCCACGTGGCGAATTATTACTATCGCCGCGGCGCCTACCTGGCTGCGCTGAATCGCGCCCAGGGCGCCGTGACCGACTACTCGGATGCGCCGGCGCGCGAGGAAGCGCTGTTCATCATGATCCGCGCCTATGACAAGCTGGGCATGCTCGAGCTGCGCGACGACACCCAGCGCATTTTCCAGAAAAACTACCCGAACAGCCATTTCCTGGGTGGCAAAGGCTCGGGAGATGCAGCCTGGTGGAAGTTCTGGGCGAAATCGGGGCCGCAGCCGGCGCCGAAGGATGTTGTGCAGTAAAAGATTACGCCCGCTTGATGCGGGCGTTTTTTTCGACGTCGTCCCCGCGAAGGCGGGGACCCAAGTGGCACGCGCGGTCGAAACGCTAGCAAACTTGGATTCCCGCCTTCGCGGGAACGACGTGCAAACGTACGCGGCGCTACGCGTTCAAGCCTCGACTCGTCTACGAAACACCCACTCCCGCTCCGTCGAAGCCGCCTTGTCAAACGCATACCCATCCGCATCGAACTTCTTCAGCTTGACCGGATCGGTAATGCCCTTCTCCGCCGCATAACGCGCCATCATCCCCCGCGCCCGCTTGGCGAAGAAGGAGATGATCTTGTACTTGCCGTTCTTCCAGTCCTCGAACACCGGCGTGATCACCGGCACGTTCAGCAGCTTCGGTTTCACCGAGCGGAAATACTCTTCCGACGCCAGGTTCACCAGCGCCGTCGCGCCCTGCGCCGCCAGCGTCTCGTTCAGCGCCTGCGTCACGGTCTCGCCCCAGAAGGCGTACAAGTCCTTGCCGCGCGGGTTGGCCAGCTTCGTACCCATCTCCAGGCGGTAAGGATGCATCTGGTCCAGCGGGCGCAGCAGGCCGTACAGGCCGGACAGGATGCGCACGTGGTCCTGCACCCAGGCCAGCGCCTTCGGCTTCAGGCTGCGCGCGTCCAGCCCCCCGTAGACGTCGCCGTCGAAGGACATCACGGCCTGGCGGGCGTCGGCGTGGTCCGGATGCCAGCTGGCGTAGCGGGTCACATTGAGCACCGCCAGCTGGTCGGAAATATCCATCAGCTCGCCGACCTGGGCCGGCGAATAGTCCTTCAGCACGCGGATCAGTTCCGCGGCGCGGTCGATGAATTGCGGGCTGGTGTGCAGTTTGGTGGTGGGTTTTGAGTCGAGGTCGAGTGATTTGGCGGGCGAAAGGACGATCAGCATAGGTAAGAAACGAAGACAACCGGTAGAATTGCCGACATGATACCTGCTCCAGAGAAACGCATCGTCATCGACACCAATGTTTGCCTCGACCTCTTCGTGTTCCGCGACCCACGCTGGGCCAGCCTGCTGGCTGCCCTGGAGTCCGGCACGGTCGAGGCGGTAACGCGCGCCGATTGCCGCGCCGAATACCGGATCGTCCTCCATTATCCCCATTTACCGCTCGACGACAGCACGCGGCCCGATGCCGCCGACCGCTTCGACGCCCTGATCCGCGTGGTGGCGCCCGACAGCCGCGCCGTCCGCCTGCCGGTTTGCACCGACCGCGACGACCAGAAATTCCTGGAAATCGCGCGCGATGCCGGCGCCGCCATTCTCGTGACCAAGGACAAGGCCCTGCTCAAGCTGGCCAGGAAGACCGTCAAGGAAGGTCTGTTCCGGATCATGACGCCGGAGGTCTGGGTCAAGAGCGAGGCGCCCGCCGCGCTAGAATGAATCACCTGTACAAGCCGTCTTCAACACCATGCCAACTCCCATTCTGAAGTCGCGGCTGCCGGCCGTCGGCACCACCGTATTCACCCTCATGTCCAATCTCGCCGCCGAACACGGCGCGGTCAACCTGGGCCAGGGCTTTCCCGATTTCGGCTGCGACCCGCGCCTGCTGGAACTCGTCGACGAGGCCATGCAGGCCGGCCTGAACCAGTATCCGCCGATGGCCGGCGTGCCCGCGCTGCGCGAAGCGATCTCCGCCAAGATACATGCCCTGTACGGCCGCGCCTACGACGCCAACACCGAGATCACGGTGACGGGAGGCGCCACCCAGGCCCTGACCACCGCCATCCTGTGCGCCGTGCATCCCGGCGACGAGGTCATCATCGTCGAACCGGCCTACGACAGCTACCTGCCGACCGTGCAGCTGGCCGGCGGCGTGCCGGTGACGGTGTCCATGCGGGTCGGCGAAAACGGCTACAGCGTGCCTTGGGACGAGATCGCGGCCGCCGTGAGCCCGTGCACCCGGATGATCGTCATCAACAGCCCGCACAACCCGACCGGCACCATCCTGCGCACCAGCGACCTCGATGCACTGGCCGCCATCGTCGAGGGCACCGACATCCTGATCCTGTCCGACGAGGTCTACGAGCACATGGTCTACGACGGCCAGCGCCACGAATCCGTCAGCCGCGATCCGAGGCTGGCCGAGCGCGCCTTCGTCGTCTCGAGCTTCGGCAAGACCTATCACGTGACCGGCTGGAAGGTCGGCTACGTGGCCGCCCCCGCGAGCCTGATGGCGGAGTTCCGCAAGGTCCACCAGTACAACGTGTTCACCGTGAACACGCCAATGCAGCACGGCCTTGCCGGCTACATGCGCGATCCCGCGCCCTACCTCGAGCTGCCCGCCTTCTACCAGCGCAAGCGCGACCTGTTCCGCGCAGGCCTGGCGCAATCGCGCTTCACTTTGCTGCCGGCGGACGGGACCTACTTCCAGTGCGTGCGCTATGACGGGATTTCGGATCTGAGCGAAGCGGCGTTCGCGCAGTGGCTGACGAGGGAGGTGAAGGTGGCGGCGATTCCGGTGTCGGCGTTTTACAGCCGGGGGACGGAGTCGGGGATTGTGCGGTTTTGTTTTGCGAAGCGGGATGAGACTTTGAAGCTGGCTTTGGAGCGGCTGGCGAACGTCTAGCACACGTAGTTCTGGCCCGTCATCCCCGCGAAGGCGGGGATCCAAGTTTGCATGCGTTCCGTCAGCTCTAGCAGAACTCGGGTCCCCGCCTTCGCGGGGACGACGAAACTAGCGCCCCAACTGCTGCAAACGCCGCTCGACAAACGCCGTCAACTCCGCCGACAAGCTCCCGCTAGCCCGCGCCCGCTGGAAAGCTTCCAGCGCCTCCGCATTGCGCTTCTCGGCCTGCAACGACATCCCCAGCCCCATCCACCACACACCATTGCCCGGCGACGCCCGCAGCGCCGCCTGGTACTGCTCGGTCGCTTCGCGGTGGCGCTGTTCGCGCTGCAGGGCGCCGGCCAGGAAGGCGTGGTAGTCGGCGTTGTTGCCCGCGTACGGGAGCGTGCGCGTAAGGGTGTCGACGCCGGAGGCGCCGCGTTCGATCTGCAGGCGCGCCAGCAGCATCGCCAGCGCCGGCTGGCGCGCGTCGAGGGCCAGCGCGGTCTGCAGGTGGCGGATTGCTTCGTCGCTGCGCCTGGCTTCGATCAGCAGGCCGACCAGGGTCTGGCGCGCGGCTTCGTGGGCCGGGTCGAGCTTCAGGGCCTGTTCCAGCGCGGCCATGGCTTCCGTCATGCGGCCGTCCTGCAGCGCATTCAGCGCGTGGCGGTACTCGCCCTCGGCGCGCTGAGGGCCGGATTCCTGGCGGCCCTGGGCGCCGCCAGTGCTGACGCCGCGCTTGCCTTTGGCGGCAGCGGCGGCATCGGCGCGGGCCCCGGCGGCGGTGCTCGCGCGGCGCGCAGCCTTCAGCTCGCGCTCCTCGGCCAGCTTGCGGCGCTTGGCCTCGCGCTTCGATTCCTTCGTTTCCTTGGCCGCGTGCGCGACGGCAGCCGGCCTTGCAGTTGGCGCCTTCATGCGCGACTGCAGCTCTGCCATGATGGCCTGGCGCGCGGCGCGCGCTTCCTCGCTGTCCGGCTCGTAGCCGGCAACGCTCTTCGGCTCCTTGCGCGCCGGCGCTTCCTTCAACGGCGGCGCATCGAAGCTGTCCCTGGCCTGTTCACGCACCGGCGCCGGCGCTGCGGCAACAGGCGCGGGCACAGGCGCAGGCGCCGCCGGTGCGGCATCGGCAGCCGGCCCCATGGTGATGGTGCTGCTCATGCCCGACGCCGGCTTCGGCGCCGCGGGCGCAAGGACGGCGGCCGGCGCGGCCACGGCCGCAGGCCTGGCCGCGCCACGGCCCTGCTGGTAATGCCCCCAGCCGTACCAGGCCAGCGCCGCCGCCGCGCAGACCGCGAAGGCGCCGCCGACGGCCAGCACTACCGTGCGCCGCTCGAAGCGGTCCGCCAGACGCTCGCGCGCAGGCGCCACCGGCCGTATCTGGGACGGGAAAGCATCCGTGCCCGGCGTGCCACGCGCGTCCAGGTCCTGGAGCATCTTGTTAATCAGGCTCATCGCAGCCTCATCATCGTGTAATCACCCAGCCGACGCTGGCGGCCGCGCCGGCCAGCAGCGCGCCTAGCGCCGCCCAGGGCAGGAGCCGGCGGCCGCGTTTGCCGCCGGCGCTGGTGGCCAGGGTGTCGCGCGCGGCCGCGTTCACGTGCGCGCGCGTCACCGAGTGGCCGCCTTCGCCGTAGCATAGCATCAGCGCCTTGTGGGCCAGCACGTTGACCAGGCGCGGCACGCCGCTGCTGGCCTTGTACAGCTTGGCGATGGCGCCGCCCGAGAACAGGCGCGCACCGGCAAAGCCGGCCACGCGCAGGCGGTGCGCCACGTAGAAATCCAGGTCGTCGCGGCTCAGCGGCCCGAGGTGATAGTGGAAGGTGATGCGCTGGGCCAGCTGGCGGATCGATTCCAGCTCCAGCTTGCGGTTCAGCTCCGGCTGGCCGAACAGGACGATCTGCAGCAGCTTGCGCTTCTCGGTTTCCAGGTTGGTCAGCAGGCGCAGGGCCTCCAGGCTCTCGACCGGAATCGCCTGGGCCTCGTCGAGGCACAGCAGCACGCGCTTGCCCTGCCCCGCCAGTTCGAGCAGCCGCTCCGTGATGGACTTCAGCAGGCGGTGCTGGTCGACGTCCTTTTCGAGCTTGATCTCGAGTTCATCGGCCAGCGCCAGCATCAGGGTGCGCGCTTCGAGGAAGGGGTTCGGGATGTAGGCGGTGACGAAACCGTCGCCCAGGGTCGCCATGAACTTGCGGCACAACAGGGTCTTGCCGGTGCCGACTTCGCCGGTGATCTTGATGAAACCTTCGCCGTTGCGCGCCGCCACCAGCAGCGTGTTCAAGGCTTCCTGGGAACCCGGGCTGCCGAAGAAGTAGCTGGTGTCCGGCGTGATCCCGAAGGGCGCCTCGCGCAGGCCGAAATGGGCGCCGTACATCAGCGCATCCCCCGCGGCGCGAGCTGTTCGATGCGGCGGCCGGCGTCGAGCAGGTCGTCGTTCCAGTTGCTGATGCCTTCGACGATGGTCGGCTTGATCAGCACCACCAGCTCGCGCTTCTGGTTCACGCGCTTCTTGGCGCCGAACAGGTTGCCCAGCACCGGCACGCTGCCCGCGCCCGGCACCTGCGAGTTGTCGGCCGTCGAGGACTGGCGCATCAGGCCGCCGATTGCCACCACCTGGCCGTTCGAGCCGCGCACGATGCTGTCCAGTTCCGAGGTGGCGGAGGCCGCCAGCGGCAGGTTCAGGTTGCCGGCCGAGCCCAGGCTCACGGCCTTGTTCACGGTCGAGACCTGGCTCACCGAGGGGTGCACGTGCAGCAGGATGTTGCCCTTCTCGTCGATCTGCGGGGTCACGTCCAGCACCACGCCCGAGAAGAAGGCCTGCAGGGTCACGCTCGGCGTGGTGGTGGTGCCGGCCGCGGTCGCGTTGGTGTTGGTGGTCACGCCGGTGACGAAGAATTCGTCGGTGCCGATCTTCAGCACGGCCTTCTGGTTGTTCACCGCCGCCACGCGCGGGCTGGACAGCACGTGCACCGTGCCCTGGGTCTCGAGGAAGGAGATCAGGGCCGCGAAGTTGCTGGTCTGGACCGCCAGGCCGAACATCGAACCGGCCGCGCCGGCGGCGTTCGACAACGAGAAGCCGGAGCTGGCCGACAGGCCGGTGCTCGGATCGCTGATGGTGGCCGGCTGGCCGCCACCGAAGGGCAGCGGAGTCAGGGTCGAACCGGGGGCCACCAGGCCGCCGGAGACGCGGTTGTCATGTCCGCTCTTGATCGAGGCGAAGGATGCCCAGTTCACGCCGCTCTGGAAGCTGTCGTTCAGCTCGACCTCGAGGATCTTCGCTTCCAGGATCACCTGGCGGTCGACCGCCAGCTGGGTCGCTTTCAAATAGGCGTCGACGTTGCGCAGCTCGTCCGGCATGGCGCGGATGACGATCACGCCCGACTGCGGGCTGACCACCACGCTGCGTCCGCCCTCTTTCGAGCCGACGATGGCTTCGATCGAGGTCTTCAGGTCGCCCCAGAAGTCGGTGCTCGAGGTGGTGCTGACGTCGGTGCTCTCGACCTGGTTCTGGTTCTGGCCGTTGGCGCCGTTCTGGTTGTTCTGGTTGTTCTGATTCGAACCCTGGCTGCCGTTCTGGCCATTCTGGCCGTTCTGCCCATTCACGGCGTTCGACACCGAGGTCGAGGACACGCGCAGGTTCGATACGCCGGCGCGCTTGCCGATCAGGTAGTTCACGCGGAACATCTTGGTCTGCATGGTCAGCGGCTTGATCGAGATGCGGGTGCCGTCGATCCTGTAGTCGTAGCCGTACATCTCGCGCACCGCGTCCAGGGTCTCCTGCAGGGTCACGTCCTTCAGGTTGGCCGTGATGGAACCGCCGACGTCAGGATGCACCAGGATGTTGTAGCGGGTGCCGGCGACGATCGCGCGGAAGAACTGCTGCGCCGGGACGTTGTTGAAGGAGACGTTGAAGCGCTCTTCCAGCGCCGGGCGCGCCTTCGGCAGCTGGGTCGCCAGGCTGGCGGCCGGCGGCAGCAGCGCGTTGGCGACGGCGTCGTCGACCGCCGGCGCGGCAGCTGGCCGGCCGCTGGCCGCGGTGGCGACGTCACGCTTGATCTGGTCGTAGGTGCCGGTGGCCGGCGCGGTCTGGCAGCCTGCCATCGCAAGCGCCGCCGCCAGCACCGTCATGGAAAATATGTGTCGCATGGGTTCGTCCTCTTCCCGGGCTCTCAGCGCCGCGCCTGTTTCGGCGCGGTCGCGTGCGCCGGCGTCACGCCGGCGGTCTCCTCGTACAGGCGCAGCACCTGGCGTTCCGTGCCGCGCACCAGCTCGACCTCGTTGTCGCCGATGCGGACCAGGCGCGCGCCGCGGAACTGCTCGCCCAGGCGCACGGTCTCGCCGTCGATCACGGCCAGGTGGCGGCCGCCCGGTTCGCGCGCGACCAGGATGCTCTGCAGGCGCGGACCGGCGCTTGCGGCAGCAGGCGCATTGTTCACCGCGATGGCCAAAGCCGGCGGCCGGGTCGGGTCCTGCAGCGTTTCCGCCTGCGCGCACGGGACGGCAAACTGCAGGGCGAACAGCAGGGCCAGCGCGGCAGCTTTGGGCAGGTTCACAGCTTCATCCATTTTTCGTCCAGGCTCAGGGTGTACAGGGTCAGGGTCAGGCGCACGCTCGGGTATTCTTCGACGTCGAGCTGGGCCTTGCCCCAGAACAGCTGGGTCGGCAGGCTCTCCAGCGCGGTCATGTAGTCGACCATGTCGAGGTAGCTGCCGCGCACGGTGAGTTCGACGCCGTGGCGGAACAGCAGCTCGCGCTTGCCGGCGGTCTTCACGGCGCCTGCCGCCGCGGTCGCGGGGTCGGCGGGGTTCTGTTTCGCGCCGATGCCGCTCAGCGGCTCCACCGGCAGCGTGCGCACCGATACCATCTTCAGGCGGCCATTCGCGCGCAGGATGGTTTCCAGCAGCGGCGCCACGCGCTCTGGCGCCACCAGGCCCTGCTGCATCGCGCGCAGGCTCTCGCTCAGGCGGCCGGATTCCTCGCGCACCGCGGCCAGGCGCGCACGCACCGGCGCGTCCGGATCGGCTTCGGCTTCCTGCAGCTTCTGGGCGATCTGTTCGTTGATACCGGCGATGTTGTTCTGCTGCTGCACGACCTGGCTGCGCAGCAGTTCCTGCTTGCGCAGCAGCGGGCCGATCGCGCTGAAGTGGGCGATGAAGGCCAGGGCCGCGGCGGTGGCCACGAAGCTCATGATGCGTTCGCGCTGGCTCAGGGCGTCGATGCGCGCGGCGAGTTTCAGCCACTGCTGCTTCATGGTTTGTCTCCCGCATGCGCCGGGGGCGCCGACTGCAGGCTGAATTCGACGTAGGGCGCCGGCGCACTGGTCTCCTTGCCGTCGCGGACCGTTTTCAACGCGGCGGCCTCACCGATCTGCAGGCTGCCGACCGGCTTGCCCTGCATGACGCGCTCGTTGCGCAGGCGGCCCAGGAAGCCCGGCACCATTGCCGGGTCCATCGCGCGGCCGCGCACACCGATATCGAGGCCGGCGCCTTCGATGCGCACGCCGGTCAGCCAAAGCCCTTCGGTGCTCTGGCGCGCCAGCGCGCGGAAGTATTCGGCATAGCCCTGCTTGTCGCCAAGCTCGCCCCGTTCGATCACGCCGGCGACCTCCTTCAGGCCCGCCAGCTCGCCCTGGGCCAGGCCCAGTTCCTCGGCGAGGCGCGGGTCTTCCTTCTTCGGCGTGAATTCGGCCGTGACGCTCGCCAGGCGCTTCTGGGTCTTCTCCAGCTGGGCCGCGCCGCTGTCGGCCTGGGCCTGCAGGCCGGCCACGCGCACGCGGGCCGCAACGCCAACCGCCACCAGGCCGAACACCAGCACGCCGAGGGCGATCGCCATCGTGTTCGCGGTGAAGATCTTTTTCTTCTGCAGGAACTCGGGGTTGAACAGGTTGATCTGCTGGCTCATGCCGCCCCCTCCTCCACGCGCAGCGCCGCGCCGATCGCGACGAAGAAGCGCTGCTGGCGCGCCGCGCCTTCGAGTTCGGGGATGCCGCCGAGGTCCAGCAGCTGGCCCAGGTCGAGGGTCTCGACACGGGTGTACAGATTGCTGGACAGGTATTCCTGCAGGCCGGCGGCGCCGCTCGGCGCCAGCACCAGCTTGGCTACGCTGATGAAGGAGAACTGGCGCTCGAAGTTGTCGAGGGAGCGCTGCAGCTCGAGGGTGATCTTGTCGAAGCTTTGGTTACGGCGCTCGGGCTCGGCATCCAGCAGCTGGGCCAGGGTCACGTCGATGCGGCGCGACAGATACAGCTCGCCGCGCCAGGACACGGTCAGCAGGCCGCCGTCCTCGCTAAAGGACAGCATGGCCAGGCCGCGGCCTTCCGGCTCCAGCAGGGCCGAGAGGTTACGCTGGGCCATCTCGGGAATGTCGATGGTGCGCAGGCGGATCTTCGATTGCATGAACAGCTTCTGGCGCGCCTGGATCACGCTGTTGCGCGCGGCGACCGCGAACACGCTCTGTTGCGGTCGCACGGCGGCGTTCGGGTCGAGCGGGATGTCGAGCACGTCGTAGGTGGCCTGGTCGACCGGGAAGTCGAGGATGTCCTTCAGGCGCCAGCGCATGGCGGTCTTGAGTTCCTCGCGCGGCACGTTGGGCGCCTCGGCCGTCATGAACTGGTAGTCGCCCCCGCCCAGCACCGTGGTGCAGCGGTAGTTTGCGCTATGCAGCTCCTTGCCCGCCTTTTCGAGTGCGTCGACGCTGGCCGCGCCCGGAAAAAAGGAAGCAAGCGTCACCGCCGGCTTGCCTTCGGGCGCACGGCGAACGCTGGCGGCGGCGATGCCGTCGCGCTGCAGCACCATCGCGAGCCAGGCCTGTGTCTGTTGTGCTTTCCTGAAAAAACGCATTCGGCGGGTCGTGGATATTCTTGAGTTTCGAGGAATCTTCGCTAGACCCTTGATTATATTCAACCTGTGTAAAAAGCCGATACCATTTTTTCACTCAGGAAAAATATTTCCGGTTTCCACCACATTTCGACCGGCCGGCGTTGTCAATACACCTCACGCAGGTAGATCAAGGGGCTCTTGTAGACGCCGAAGGTCGCGCGCGCCTGGGTGCTGGGCAACCAGGGTGCGTCGGCGCTGTCGAGCGTGTAGTCGACGCTGCCTTGCGTGCCGCGCGCCGGCGCCTGCAGGGTCAGGATGCCCTTGCCCGCCTTCAGGGGAACCGGGACGGCGCCGGTGGCCGTCAGCGGGCTGGCCTTGCAGGCGCCCGACGCCCCGTTCTGGGCGAAAGCCCGGATACAGCTGACCGGCTTGATGCTGGATGCGACGCTGTTGTCATCCTTGATGCTCGGCAGCCAGGCGCTGCCGCTCCAGTACTGCGCGGTCAGCGGCACCGGCAGGCGCAGCAGGTCCGAGCCGAATACGTTGGCCACATCGAGGCGGCCGGCGACCACCACCAGGCCGTCCTCGTAGCGCGTGCCGGCTGCCGCGGTGGCGGGCGTCATCGAGGTGATGTTCTCTTCGGTGTAACCGGGAGATGGGTCCGCGCCCCTGAGTTCCTTCATGCTGGCGCGCAGGTAGATCGCGGTCGGCGCGCCCCAGGTGTTGACGGTGCGCTTGGCCGGATCGTATTTGTCGCCCAGGCGCCAGACCGCGATGCCCTTCTGCTCCGGGTAATCGTCGGCCGCGGCCGGCGGCTTCAGCTGCGCACTCGGGTCGCTGTCGAAGCGGCCCACGTCGGGTATCTGCGACAGGTTGGGCGCCTTGGCCGCCGTCAGGGTCAGGGGACGCGGGCTGGCGGGGTCGATGATCTGGTTCTGGAACAGCTTCAGCAAGGTGGCTTCGCCATTCGCCTTTGGCAAGCCGTAGGCCTGGATGCCGAAATCGAAAGGCTGCATCGAATACACCGCCCCCTCCACCTCGTAGCCGGCCGCGGTCGGGCAGTTCATCGGCGGCAGGCAGTCGAGTTTGGCGGTGGTATCGGTCACGAAGTGATCGGGATAGAAACGCCCGACCACGCGCGTGCCCGCCACCAGGCGCCCGGCGCTGTCCGGCGCCGCGGACGAGCCGCCGACCTGGCCGGTGCCCAGGTATTCCGTCAGGCGCGGCGTGATGCCCAGCATGCCGGCCTCGTACCACGTCGCCTGCGCGGTGTACATGTTGGGATACAGCGAGTTGCGCCTGAATTTGGAGTTGATCACGAAGGCTTCGCGCACCAGGCGCTCGGTATCGTTGGTCGTGATCGGCAGCTTGGGCAAGCCCTTCACGTTCACAGCGAAGACGTCGAGCTGGAAGTCGAAATCGGCGGCTTCCGCCTCCAGGCCGAAGCTCGGGGCGCATATTTTGTCCGCCATGCGCGCGCAAATGCGCATGATGAAGGGCTCGCCGGCCTTCACGAAACCCCGGTCCAGCTTGAGCCAGCCGTTGTCGGCGTCGCCCTTCTGGTCGCGATAGCCGCCGTTTGCATTCGTCCGTTCGATCGAATCGAAACCGATGTACGAGGGCCGGGACACGAAACCGACCGTGGGGCTCTCGGTGGTGCCGGAACGCATGCTCATCGTCAGGCGCCCGACGTCGGCAAAACTGAACAGGGGCGCGGAACCGTCGCTGGCGACGGCGGAGGCCCGCCCCGCCTGGAACTTGACCTGCATCGGGGTCCAGTCGGCCTTGTTGCAGCTGAACGCGCCCCTGGCGTAACCGATGCCGACCGTCGACGCCGGTGTGCAGCCGAACTTGAATTCGAGCGGCACCAGGGTATCGGTGTCACTCTTCTTGCTGGCCACCAATTGGCCGTTGACGGTCGCGACCGAGGTGACGTAGACCGGCGTCGTACCGTCCGCCGCCGTGACCGGGCCGCTGAATTTGTGGCATCCGGCATCTTCCGCGTTACTGACGATGGTGGCGCCAACCGTGCATATCTCCCTGGTCAGCACGTAAGCGGCCGCCGCGGCGGGAGTGGCCGCGGTAGCGGCGTTCGTCGCCGTGTCGTTGGCGCTGTTGTCGTCGCCGGTCTTGCCGGACACCGTCGCCGAATTCGTGTAGTTGCCGGCGGCGCTGGGCGTCACCTTGATGACGATCGGCGACATCTTTGCGTTCGCCTTCACCGGCCCGTCCTGGGTACAGGTGACCACGGTCTTGGTGCTGCTCTTGACGCTGGTGCAGGTCCAGCCGGTGCCGCCGGCGGAATCCAGAGTGAGGCCGGCCGGCAGGGTGTCCACCACCGTCACCGGTCCCACTTCGTCGTCGACGCCGCCGTTCGTCACGGTCAGCGTATAGCTGGACTGGGTGCCCACCGTCAGGTCCCCGGTACGGGTCATGGCCAGCGCCAGGTCGGCGTTGGCCACGTAGGGCATGGCCACGATCTCGGCGCTGAGGATGACCATATCCTGGCCTGAGCGGTAGGTCGTGGTGGCGGTGCGCTGGCCCGGCTTGATGGTCGGCGACGTGAGGGTGTAGACGTCGAAGTCGATGCCGTACGAGGTCGCATCGCCGGTCACGTTGCTGGCCGAGTTGAACTGGTTGCCCGGCGGGTTGAACCAGTAATTCTGGTAGGGGTAGGGATAGGTGCTCACCATTTCGGTGTCGTTGAACAGCAGTTGCTCGCCGCCCTGCGACAGGGTCTGGTCGCCCTCCCAGGTGATGTGACCGACGCGGCCTGTTACCTTGGCCGGCAGCGGGTCCGGTACCTTGAAATCGCCGAGGTCGATCTTCAGGCTGGTGTTCTGGAAGGACTGGAAGCCTTCGTAGAGGTTCAGCATGCGGAAGGGTTCGTCCGGGTGCGAATAGACCACGACGAGGGCAAAGCCGCCGACCACGCCCTGTACTGCGCACCAGGGGCTGCCGTTATCGACCGTCAGGCCGCTGAAGCTGTAGGTGCCGTTGCCCTTCTTGCTGACGATGGTGGTGACATCGGCGGCGCCGCTGAAATAATTGTAATAGGTGCCGTTGGCGTAGACCTTGGCCGTGTAGCGGCGGTTGGCGGTGGTGTCCGACTTGAGCGGCGCCGTCACGTCGGTGCCGTCGAAGGTGACCTTGTAGTCGCCCGTGTTGCCGGAACCGGCCCAGTACAGCTGCGCGCTCTTGATGGTGGCGCCCTTCGGAATGCCGGACAGCGCGGCGTAGAGGACGGTGCCGGTCTTGACCAGGCTGCAGGGATCGTTGTTGTTCTTGACGCGCAAGACTTCCTCGGTGCCGACGAAGTTGACGTTGCCGCGGAAGCTGAGGAGCAGCGAGACCGGGGTGTCGGCGCGGGCCGGCAGGCCGGCGGCAAGCAGCAGAAGCCCGGCCACGAAGGCCAGCAGCTGGGTGGAGATGAAACGCATCAGAGTTCGGCCTCCAGTTTGCGGCGCACCGATTCGGCATTGTTGACCTCGGGGCAGCTGGTGGCCGCCGCATCCGGCATGTTGCAGGCCTCCGCTGTGATCACATGGCGGACCATGGGATCGGCGCCGTAAGCGGTGCAGCCGACGACCACCGTGAACGCGGACAGCGAGGTCCCGGCGGGCATCCTGAACGAGGTAGAGGCCGCGCAGCTGCCGGCGCGCGCCCGGAAAATCCCCCATTCCAGCCCTGCCCGCGCGGCCTGATAGCCCTGCGCGCCCAGCAGGTCGACGTTGGCGCTGGCCTGCTGCGAGGTAAAGATGCCGACCATGGCGACGCCCAGGCCGGCCAGCACGACCAGCAGGAAGATCGCGGTGACGATGCCGACGCCGGCCTGGCGCGACAGGCGGAGCATGCGGTTCATGGCGTGTTGTCCACGTGGACCTGGTGCACCAGGCGGATGACGGGTGGGTTCTCGTTACGGCCGCGCAGGGCCAGCGCGATGCGTACCAGACCGGTGCGCTGGGAGGCTGCGGAACCGTAGGCGAAGATGTCGTCGCAGGTGTCGAGGCCGGAAGCGACCATGGCGCGCTTGCCGCCGGCCGGTACGGCCTGCATCGCCGTAATCGGATAGTCCCAGGCGCGCCACAGGACCCAGCGGCCATCCGTGCCCTTCGCGCAGTAGAAGCTGACCGCGCCCGAGATGACCTGGAAGCGCTGCAGCGGCGAGGCCATCGCCATCGGCTGCAGCGCAAAAGGATTGCCGGCCAGCGTGATGGTCCGTACCGGCGCGCCGAGCTCGGCGTCGTTGACCGTCGAAGGCGGCGTCAAGGCGCAGATGCGGGCGATATTGCCGGCCGCCGTCACGGGAGACGTGGCCGGGCAGCCCGCGGTGTTCCCCGGCTTGCCGGCATTGCCGGCGATCTCGCCGGTCGCTTCCAGGCTGTAGGCGTCGGCCGGCGCCAGATCCGGACCGAGGTTGTACACGACCACGAAGTCGCCGACGCGCACCTCGTCGAAGGTCCTGGGCGGCGCCAGCGCCAGGAAGTCGCGCTTGCCGGCATCTTCGAAGCTGAGCGTCTTGGCGAGGGCCACGCCGTCGCTGGGGGTCAGGTAGCGGGCGCCGGAACGGGTCAGCAGCAGTTCCAGATGGGCGCCCGCATGCACGCCCTGGTCATCGGTGGTCTCCCTGACGCGCACGCTGTTCGGCAGCGCCAGGCGGATGTCGCGCGCCATGCGGCGCAGCGCCAGGTCGGCCTGGTCGGTCAGCTCGGCGCGGTCGACCGTGTCGCGGTAGCTGAGGATGGGCGCGCGGATGAACACGGCGACGATGCCGCCGATGATGCCGATGATGGCGATCGTCATGACCGCCTCGACAAGAGTGAAGCCGCCGCTGCGGCGGAACCGGACCGGCAGTCGCGTCATAGATGATTGGGCGCGTAGCGCAGGCGGTAGCCGTCCAGGGTCACGGATTCGCCGTCGTAGCTGACTTCGACAGTGATGCGCAGGACATTGGCGTCGGCGGTGTTGGCGGCGTTCGGCGGCGCAGTCAGGTCGTTGCCGATCCCGCCCAGCAGCGCGGGCGTGATTTTCAGGCGCGCGCTATAGCCTGTCACGTCCAGCTTGACGCCGTTGGCGTCGACCAGGTCGCCGGCGCCATTGTTGAACGAGGTGGTCCAGGTGTCCGGCGCCGTCACGTAGTCGTTGATGTTGTCGTAAGGCCGGCCGGAAGCCGTGGGCTCCGGCGCCAGCTGGCCCCAGCGTTCGGGGACGGCCGTGCAGGCGGCGGTAGACGTGGTGTTGTCGGCATCGTCGGCCGCCGGATCGGCCGGGTCGCAGTACGAGAACCTGGCCAGTTCGACTTCTTCCAGCAGGCCTTCGGCGATGATCAGGGCCTGTTTGCGCCGCACCGGATCGACGCTGCCGCGGCTGGTCATGTTCATTACCGTGATGATGCCGCCGACGGCGATGCCGACGATCACGATGAACAGAATGAGTTCGATCATCGTCACGCCGCGCTGGCGCAAGGCCGGGCGCTCAGAATACATAGCCGGTTTCCTGCGCGACGGACACGGTGCGGGTCACGTCGTCGCCCTTGATGGTCAGGGTCAGGGCCACGAAACTGCTGTCGCCGCTATCGCCGGCAAGGTAGGGGCGGCCCAGGCCATCGAAATACATGTTGCCGGGCGCGCCCGGGTTCAGGCTCAGGGTGGCGCCGGTGGGGACGCCTTCGCAATCCCAGGCCGGGTCGTAGGCGCCGCCGCCGGTGCAGAAAGCGCGCGTGGCCGAGCTGCCGCTGTTGGCACCGGACGGCGCCGGCACGCGATCGGCGGTGCCACAAGGGCTGGCGCTGGCGTAACACAGGCTCAGGCCGGAAGTGCTGGTCTGCACGTACACTTTGCGTCTCTGGGCGATCGCCAGCTTCTGGGCATAGCGCAGCATGGCGGCGCTCTGATCGCCGAAGGCGGCGGCGTCGAAACCGGCGCGGTCAAAAAAACGTGCGGCGCCAATGGCGCCGAGGATGCCAACCAAGATCAGCACGACGATCAGTTCGACCATTGTGAAGCCGGCGGCGCGTACGGAAGAGCCGTGGCGGCCACGCATCCTGGAAGGAGTTAGCGAACGGCAACCACGGTCATCCATCAAGCGATCAGCACTGGTCGCCGGACGTTGGGAAGACGGCGATGGTCGGCGCCGGATTGGTAGCGTTACGGCCTTCGGTATAGGTCACGTAGCAGGTGCGGGCGGTCGAGGTGCCGGCAACGCTTTTCGGAATGATCACGATCGAATTGGCCGGCACGCGCGGGGTGGTGGCGGTAGCGGCGGCGGCCGCGCTCAGGATCGTGTAGTCAGCAATGTTGATGCCTGCGGCGGTGGCGAGAGCTCCGTCAGCGGTCGGGTAACCGGTGGTAGTGCTCATCGCCACGGGGTTGCCTTCCAGGCTGATCGAGCTCAGCGGGGTGCCGGTCGAGTTGGCGAGGTAACGGCCATGGGTCATTGCCGCCACCGAGTTAAGCGAACCGCCGGCCGCTTTCAGGCTCGCCAGGCGCGCATCGCCGCCCAGGTTGGCGAATTTCGGCAGCGCAGTCGCCGCCAGGATGCCCAGGATAACGATCACGACGATCAGTTCGATCAGGGTAAAACCGCCCTGCGCCTGGACCTTGAAGTTCTTGTTCATTAGTTTCTCCGAATGTGTGAAGTGGGTTGCGGATTGGTTGCCGCTTGTGGGTATTAACGACCGCCTATCCGCTGACTTGATTCAGGGCCAGGCTTTTACTTGTGCGAATAAATTCTACCTTGAATCTGAGCAATCTTGATGTGCTGAAAGAAAAACTTTCGGTATTCTTGGGTAAATACACAAGGGTTTTGTCGCGTGGGTCAAACACCCAGCCGGCCTGGCCGATCTGTTTGGGGTCCGGCGCGTAGTACTCGCCCAGGTAATTCGCCGGTTTCCAGGACAGCAGCTCGATCGGATTGTCGACGGCGAGCTTCTGCAGGTCCTGCTGGCGGCCATCCGATGCCAGCTGGGCGCTGCGCGCCTGCAGCGATGTGCGCAGCGCAGCCACGACCTGGCGCGCCGCCGTGATCTCGGCCTGCTCGCGATAAAATTCGTAGCGGTTCAGCGCGATGGCGCTGAGGATGCTCGACACCACCACCACCAGGGCGAATTCCAGCAGCGTGAAGCCGCCCTGCCCGTTGTTATTCGATTGCGTCTTCATTTGTTGTGCAGGGCAGCCTTGCCCAGGTCCCAGATCGGCAGGAAGATACCCAGCGCCAGCACCAGCACCAGCACGCCGAGGAAGGTGATCAGGATCGGCTCGATCTGGCTCGACAGGGTCTTCAGTTCGTAGTCCACTTCGCGCTCGTACATCATCGCGATTTCGTCCATCAGGTCGTCGAGCGAGCCCGACTCTTCGCCCACCGCGATCATCTGCAGCACGATGGGCGTGAAGACCTGGGCGTTGGTGGCGGTGCGCAGGATGCTCTCGCCGCGCTCGACGCCATCGCGCATCTGCTCGATGCGCAGGGACAAATAAGCGTTATCGGCGGTCTGCGACACCACGGTCAGCGCCTGCACGATCGGCACGCCGCTGCGGATCGACAGCGCGAAGCTGCGGGCGAAGCGGGCCATGGTGGCTTTGTGGATGATCTTGCCGGCGATCGGCAGGCGCAGTTTGAAACGGTCCCAGGCCAGCCGGCCGGGGGTCGATGCGGTCCAGCTGCGGAAGGCGACCACGGCGCCAATGCCGCCTGCCAGGAAGGCGGGCCACCATTCCACCGTAAAGCGCGAAGTACCGATCAGGATCCGCGTCATCAGCGGCAGCTCGGCGTGGAAGCTCTTGAATACGTTCTCGAACTGCGGGATCACGAACACGTTCACCACGATCATGGCCGCCACCATCGCGATCATCACGAAGGTCGGGTAGCGCAGCGCGGTCTTCACGCGCTCGCGCATGTCGCGGTCGAATTCGAGGTGGTCGAACAGCCGCAGGAAGACTTCTTCCAGGCGGCCGGTCATCTCGCCCACGCGCACCATCGCCAGGTAGAAAGGCGTGAACACGTCGGGGTGGCGGCGCATCGCGTTCGAGAGTTCGCGGCCGGCGTCGAGCGATTCGCGCAGGTCGCGGATCACGATGCCGAAGCTCTTGTTGACGGCCGACTCCTGCAGGCCTGCCAGGCCGCGCATGATCGGCACGCCGGATTTCAGCAGGGTGTAGATCTGGCGGCTGAACAGCTGGACGTCGAGCGAGGTCACCTTCTTCGCCGTCAGGCGCTCCCACAGTCCTTCTTTCTCGCCGCCGGCGCTGGTGGACGAAGCCTTGCGCGTGGTCGGGCTGATCTCGAGCGGGGTCACGCCGCCGCCGAACAGCTGGTCGGCGATGGCGCCGCTGTCCGCGCCTTCCAGCACGCCGGCCACCAGTTCGCCGCTTCCGTTGCGGCCTTTGTAGGCGAAGAAGGGCACGCTTTAGTCCTCGAGCTGGTTACTGACGCGCATGGCTTCGGCCACCGTGGTCTTGCCCTGCACCGCCAGGCGCACCGCGCTGCGGCGCAGGGTCTCGCCGCGCATCTCGGCGTGGGCCGCCTTCAGGAAGTGGCCCGGGTCCGGATGGTTGATCGCTTCGTGCACCGCGCGGGTCATCTCCAGCAGCTCGTAGACCCCGGTCCGGCCGCGGTAGCCGGTGCCGTTGCAGTGCGAGCATCCGCGGCCATGGAACAGCGGCACGCTCTCGGCCTTGTCGCCCAGTTCCGCGCGCAGCCAGGCGCGTTCCGGCGCCGGCGCCGCATGCGGCTGGGTGCAGCTTTCGCAGATCACGCGCACCAGCCGCTGGGCCAGCACGGCCTGCAGCGAGCCGCCCACCATGTAGCGCGGCACACCCATGTCCATCAGGCGCAGCGGGGTCGACGCCGCATCGTTGGTGTGCAGGGTCGAGAGCACCAGGTGGCCGGTCATTGCGGCGCGCAGGCCGATCTGGGCGGTCTCCTGGTCGCGCATCTCGCCGACCAGCACGATGTCCGGGTCCTGGCGAAGCGCGCTGCGCAGCACGCGCGCGAAATTCAGTTCGATCTTGTCGTTCACCTGCACCTGGTTGATGCCGGGCAGGCGGTACTCGACCGGGTCCTCGACCGTGATCAGCTTCTTCTCGACCGAGTTGAGTTCGGCCAGCGCGCTATACAAGGTCGTGGTCTTGCCGGAACCCGTGGGCCCGGTCACCAGTACCAGGCCGTTGGGGCGCTGGACGATGGCGCGGAAACGCTCGACCAGGCGCGGATGCATACCGATCGCATCCAGTCGCAGGTTCATCCCGACCTGGTTCAGCAGACGCATGACCACCGACTCGCCGTACTGGGTCGGCATGGTCGAGATACGGACGTCGATGCGCTGGTTCTTCACCTTGACGGCAAAGCGGCCGTCCTGCGGCAGGCGCTTTTCCGAGATGTCGAGATCGGCCATGAGCTTCAGGCGCAGCGCCAGCGGCGTCGCGATCTTGATGTCGGCTTCGGTCTGCAGGTGCAGCACGCCGTCGATGCGGAAGCGGATCTGCAGGCGCCCATCCTGCGGCTCGATGTGGATGTCGGAGGCGCGCACCTGGGCGGCATCGTCGAACACCGACTGCAGCAGCTTGACCACCGGCGCTTCTTCGAGGCCGGAGCTGGAGGCCAGCGCACCGAAGTCGACCGAGGTCGAGTCGCCCAGGTCCTGCTCCAGCTCGCGCGCCAGGCCGGTGATCTCGCCGGTGCGGCGGTAGATGCGGTCGATCGCCTGCAGCACCTCGGTCTCGTTGACCACGGCCAGCTCGACGCCCTTCTTCAGCAGGCGCGCGATCTCATCGTAGGCGAACAGGTCGGTCGGATCGGAGACGCCGACCAGCACCGTCTCGGAGCGGTCTTCCAGCACCAGCGCGCGGAAGCGGCGCGCCTGGGTCTCGGGCAGCAGCCGGACCATGTCCTGGTTGATGTTGTAGAACTTGAGGTTGATGTAAGGGATGCCGAGCTGGCGCGCCAGCGCGCCCGAAATCTGCTCCTCGGTGACGAAGCCGCTCTCGACGAACACGCGGCCCAGCTTGCGCCCGGAGCGCTTCTGGTCGGCCAGAGCGGCATTCAGCTGCTCTTCCGACAGCAGCTTCTGTTGCACCAGGATTTCCCCGAGCCGGACTTTTTCTGGCCTCGCCATGATACCCTTTAACGTTTTGTAGGACTAGTCCTTCAATTGTAAAACAGAAAGTCGAGAAATTGACCTAAGGAATTAGTTTCTGTCGTCCATACGTAACGTCAAGCCCCATCGCCATGTAAGATGACCAACATCAAATCGGGGTCAGACCCCAATTTTTGGAAACAACTGATGAGAAATTGCCAAAATTCGGGGTCTGCCCCCCGGTTTGAGAGAACGCAAATGGAGACGGTATGACAACTGGACGCCGGCGGATTTTTCTGATGCGCCATGGCAGCGTCACTTATTTCGATGGGGCGGGTAAGCCGTATCTGCCGGAGACCGTGCCGCTGAACGAGGATGGGCGGGCGCAGGCGGACGCGGCCGGGCATGCTTTTGCGGCGGCCGGCGTGCGCTTCGACCGGGTGATTGTGTCGGGGCTGCCACGTACGGTGGAGACGGCGGCGCGGGTGCTAGCCTTGACCGGGCAGGCCATCGCGCCCCAGGTGTGGCCGGAACTGGAAGAGATTCGCGGCGGCCGGCTCTCGACGATCCCTACCGATGAGCTCAAGCGGGCCTTCACCGGCGCTTTCGAGGGCCTGGTGCCGGCCGAACAGCGCTTCCTGGGCGGCGAATCGGTCGGCGAGCTGATGGACCGGGTCCATCCCGCCATCGCCCGCCTGCGCGCCGACGCCGGCTGGGACACGGTGCTGCTGGTCCTGCACGGCGGCGTCAACTGCGCGATCCTGTCGCTTGCCCTCACTGGCCAACGCCTGTTCCTGGGCGGGCTCGCGCAGGCGCCGGGCTGCATCAATGCGCTCGACGTCGGCGACGAGGAGCGGGACTGGGTCGTGCGCTGCGTGAATCACAGTCCGCCGGATCCGCTGCAACCGGCGGCGCGGGCGACCACGATGGAGCTGCTGTTCGAGCAGTACCGGAAGTCGCGCTGAAAATAGCACGCTCGTTCGTGCGCGGGGTATGATTTTCCGATAAAAACAACTTGGGTTCCCGCCTCCGCGGGAACGACGGGGGGTGGAATGTTTGAAGAAATGATGGGCACCAAGCCCGTATCCGAACGCCAGCGCTTCGACGCCGAAGCCCTCGGCGCCTGGCTGCAGCAGCACGTCGATGGCTACCCGGGTGGCGCGCCCGGCGTGGAGCAGTTCAAGGGCGGGCAATCCAACCCGACCTTCAAGCTCTCGAGCCAAGGCAAGCATTACGTACTGAGAGCCAAGCCCGGCCCCGCCGCCAGGCTTCTCCCCTCCGCCCACGCCATCGACCGCGAATTCCGTGTGATGGACGCCCTGCACAAGGCCGGCTTCCCGGTCGCGCGCCAGTACGCGCTGTGCCTGGACGAAGCCGTGATCGGGCGCGCTTTCTTCGTGATGGAGTTCGTCGAGGGCCGCGTGCTGTGGGACCAGCCCCTGCCCGGCATGACGCGGGAAGAGCGCGCCGCCATCTACGATGAACTGAATCGCGTGATCGCCCAGCTGCACACGGTCGATTACACGGATGTCAAGCTGGCCGACTACGGCAAGCCGGGCAACTACTTCGCGCGCCAGATCGAGCGCTGGACGAAGCAGTACCAGGCCTCCCGGACCGAAACAATCGAAGCGATGGACAAGCTGATCGAATGGCTGCCGAAGAACATCCCGCCGGGCGACGACACCGCCATCGTCCATGGCGACTACCGCCTTGACAACATGATCTTCCACCCGACCGAGCCGCGCATCCTGGCGGTGCTGGACTGGGAGCTGTCGACCCTGGGCCATCCGGCCGCCGACTTCTCCTACCACTGCCTGAGCTGGCATATCCCGCCCGGCAAGTTCCGCGGCATCGCCGGCCTCGACCTGCCGGCCTTGGGCATCCCCAGCGAAGACGCGTACATCGCCGCCTACACCCGCCGCACCGGCCGCGCGATTCGCCGCGAGGACTTCGACTTCTACCTGGCCTACAACCTGTTCCGTCTGGCCGGCATCATGCAGGGCATCATGAAGCGCTATGTCGACGGCACCGCGGCGAGCAGCCAGGCGCTGGAAAACGGCAAGGCCGCGCGGCCGATGGCGGAGATGGCCTGGCAGTTTGCGCTCCGCAGCAGCTAGGCGCGCCGCCGGCCCGATGGCCGAACTTGGTCCCCGCCTTCGCGCGGACGACGATATAGACGAAGGAAACATCCCATGGATTTCGCTTACTCCGACGCTTGCCGCGACCTGCAAACCCGCCTGCTCGCCTTCATGGACGAGCATATCTACCCGAACGAGAAAGCCTTCAAGGAAGAAGTCGACCGCAATGGCGCGAACGGCAACCGCTGGCAACCGACCGCACTGGTGGAACGCCTGAAGCCCCTCGCCCGCCAGCAAGGCCTGTGGAACCTGTTCCTGCCGCGTTCCGAGCGCGCGCCCGAAGGCTTGTCCAACCTCGACTACGCCCCGCTGTGCGAGATCATGGGCCGGGTCGCCTGGGCGCCCGAAGTCTTCAACTGCTCTGCCCCCGATACCGGCAACATGGAAACCCTCGAGCGCTACGCACAGGAGGAACACAAGCAGCGGTGGCTCGAGCCCCTGTTGAATGGCGAGATCCGCAGCGCCTTCGCGATGACCGAACCGGACGTCGCCTCCTCCGACGCCACCAATATCGCAACGCGCATCGAGAGGCAAGGCGACGAATATGTCATCAACGGCCACAAATGGTGGATCTCCGGCGCCGGCGACCCGCGCTGCAAGCTGTTCATCGTGATGGGCAAGACCGACCCTTCCGCGGACCGGCACAGGCAGCAGACCATGATCCTGGTGCCCAACGACAAGCCCGGCATCACGATCAAGCGCCCGCTGCCCGTGTTCGGCTACGACGACGCCCCGCATGGCCACTGCGAGATCCTGTTCGAGAACGTGCGCGTCCCTGCAAATAACATCCTGCTCGGCGAAGGACGCGGCTTCGAAATCGCCCAGGGCCGCCTGGGACCGGGCCGTATCCACCACTGCATGCGCGCGATCGGCGTGGCGGAGCGCGCGCTGGAGCTGATGTGCCGCCGTCTCGACAGCCGGGTCGCCTTCGGCCGCAGGATCTCGGAACAGGGCGTCTGGCGCGAGCGCATCGCCGAGAGCCGCATCCGCATCGACACCGCGCGCCTGCTCACCCTGAAGACGGCGTGGCTGATGGACACCGTCGGCAACAAGCAGGCCCAGTCCGAGATCGCGATGATCAAGGTGCTGGCGCCCACCGTCGCCCAGCAGGTGCTGGACTGGGCGATCCAGGCGCACGGCGCGGCCGGCGTTTCGGACGACTTCCCGCTGGCCTACCAGTGGGCCGGCAACCGCACGCTGCGCCTGGCCGACGGGCCGGACGAAGTCCACCGCAACGCCATCGCCAAACTGGAACTGGCAAAATACGCCTGAACGCGGCGCACGGGCACCGCGATGGTGGCGGAGCGCGCAGTGCAGCTGTTTCAACGACGTTTTTATCCTTCGATCCGGTCGCGGCTGATCACCCTGGTGTTCGCCTGCGCCCTGCCTATCCTGCTCGGCTATTTCGCGTTCGCACGCGACGCCGACCGCCGCGAGGCACTGCACGTGGCACAGGACGCGCAGATGATCGCGCGAGCCCTGGCGGCGGCCGTCGACCGCGATCTCGACAACGGCGAGACCGCCGCGCGCGCGCTCGCCAGCCAGCCCAGCCTGGCGCAGGATGACCTGGCCGGGTTTTACGCCGCCGCGCGCCGCGTGCTGCGTCCCGAATTCCCCGCCTATGCCTTCGTCCTCAGCGCCGCCGACGGCCGCGACCTGCTCGACACCCGCCACCCCTGGGGCACCGCGCTCACGAGCAGCGGCAACGAGTCCGACATCCGGCGCGTCTTCGAAACCGGCGATTCGGTCACCTCCGGCCTGCATCGCGGGAACGCGGCCCAGCCCTGGGTGATCTCGATCGCGGTGCCGGTCTGGCGCGATGGCAAGGTGGCCTACGCCCTCTCGGTCGAGCAGCGCCCGCGGCGGATCACGGAACTGCTGGCCGGCCAGCAGCTGCCCGAGCGCTGGGACGCCCAGGTCTACGACAACCACGGCCGCCTGGTCGCGCGCAGCGGCGAAGCCGTGCGCGGCATCGGCTCGCCGATCCCGCCGGAACTGCAGGCGGCGCTGGCGCACAGCCCGAGCGGCAGGGCGGTCCTCGACCGGCCCGGCCACCAACTCGTCAATGCGGCCTATGCCAGCACGCCGGCGCACGACTGGACCGTCACCATCGGCTTTCCGCGCCACGCCCAGCGCGACCTGCTGGGCCGCGCCCCGGGCACGACCCTGGCCGGGATCGGCATCCTGCTCGGCACCAGCCTGCTGCTGGCCTGGGGCATCGGCGGTTCGATCGCGCGCGACGTCGGCGCCCTGACCGAACCCGCGGCCGATCTCGGGCGCGGCCAGCCGCTGCGGATTCCCGAACTGCGCATCAAGGAGGCAGCCGCCGTGGCGCGCGCGCTGCGCAAGGTCGAGGGCGACCTGCTGCAATACCGGACCCGCCTCGAAGCGCTGGTGGCGGCGCGCACCAACGAGCTGCAGCGCTCGAACGCCCTGCTCTCCACCGTGTACGCGACCGCGCCGGTCGGCCTGGCCTTCCTCGACCGCGAGCTGCGCATCGTCATGGTCAACGACTACCTGGCGGCGTTGAATGCGATCCCGGCCGCGGCCCACATCGGCCACACCCTGCCCGAACTGCTGGGCGCGCGCGGCGTGGCGGTCGAGGAGCCCTACCGCCGGGTGCTGGCCAGCGGCCGGCCGCTGATCGAAATCGAGGACAGCGGGGATTCACCCGCCGAGCCGGGCGTGATGCGCCACTGGATGTGCAGCTACTACCCGGTGTACGGGCCGGACAACGACCTGGCGGGCATCAACGCGGTGGTGCTCGACATCACCGAGCGGCGCGCCCAGGAAGAGCGCAACCGCGACAACGAAGTCCTGTTCCGCGCCCTGTTCGAGGGCTCGGCCGACGCCCACGTGCTGGTCGCCTACGGCGCCGGCTTCGTCAGCGCCAACCAGGCCGCGGCCACGCTGTTCGGCTGCCGCGATCCCGACGAACTGCTGCAGCTGTCGCCGGTCAGCGTGTCGCCCGAGTTCCAGCCGAATGGCCGCCGCTCCGATCAACTGGCACATGAGTACATGCGGCGGGCGATCGACACCGGCACCTACCAGTTCGAGTGGATGCACATGCGGCGCGACGGCGCCCAGTTCTACGCCGACGTTCTGCTGACCAGTATCGATATCGGCGGCAAGGGCATCCTGCACGGCACCATCCGCGACATCACGGTCCGGGTCCAGACCGACGCCGCCCTGCGCGCCGCCAGCCAGCGCCTGGAACAGAGCGAACGCATGATCCGCACAGTGACCGACCACCTGCCGGCCCTGGTCGGCTATTGGGACGCCGAGCTGCACTGCCAGTTCGCGAACCGCCCCTATCTGGAGTGGCTGGGACGGCCGGCCGGCGAAGTGATCGGCCACACTGCCGCGGAGCTGCTGGACGAGGTGCAGATGGCCCAGGTCCAGCCCTACCTGGACGGCGTGCTGCGCGGCGAACCGCAGTTCTTCGAGCGCCAGTTGCAGCGCAAGGGCAGCACGCAGGTCATCCACGCCTGGGGCAGCTATATCCCCGACTTCGACGTGGAAGGCCGGGTGCGCGGCTTCTACATGCTGCACGCCGACGTGACCGAGCTGAAACGGACCCAGTCGCGGCTCGAGGATGCCCTGCGCGCGGCCGAAGCGGCCAGCAGCGCCAAGGGCGAGTTCCTGGCCAACATGAGCCACGAGATCCGCACCCCGATGAACGCCATCATCGGCCTGGCGCGCCTGCTCGAGGAAGCGAAGCTGGAGCGCCGCGAGCGCGCTTATGTCACGCGGATGCAGATGGCGGCGCGCTCGCTGCTGTCCATGCTGAACGACGTGCTGGACTACTCGAAGGTCGAAGCCGGCCAACTGGCGCTCGAACGCACGCTGTTTCGCATCGAAGACGTCCTGGCCAGCATTGCGGTGCTGGGTACGGCTGGCGCCTGGCACAAGGGTATCGAACCGGTGTTCGCGGTGGACCCGGCGGTCCCGCGGCGCCTGGTCGGGGACCCGATGCGCCTGCAGCAGGTCCTGCTCAACCTGGTCGGCAATGCGATCAAGTTCACCGAGCGCGGCGAGGTGGTGCTGGCGATCGAGGCCGTGGGCTTCGCTGCTGACCGCGTCGAGCTGGCCTTCGCGGTGCGCGACACCGGCATCGGCATCGCCCTGGCCCAGCAGCAGCGCATGTTCGAAGCCTTCTCGCAGGCCGACAGCTCGACCAGCCGCAAGTACGGCGGCACCGGCCTGGGCCTGGCGATCAGCCGCCGCCTGGTCGAGCTGATGGGCGGCGACCTGCGCGTCGAGAGCAGGCCCGGCGAAGGGGCCTGCTTCCGTTTCTCGGCCTGGTTCGGGTTTGAGCCCGGCGCCCCGCCCGCACTGGCTGCCCCGGATGAGAACAAGCACGTGCTGGTCGCCGACGACAACACCAGCAGCCGCGAGGCGCTGGCACGGGCGCTCGAAGGCCGCGGCTGGGCCGTGGACCGCGCCGCCACCGGCGCCGAGGCCCTGGCCCTGCTGCGCGGCGGGCGCCGCTACGACCTGGCCTTCATCGACAGCGCCATGCCCGACCTGGACGGCGCCTCGGTACTGGCCTTCGCGCGCGCCGACGGCGGCATCGCCATGCCGCGCTGCGCCCTGCTGGCGGCCGATCCGGAGCGCGAGCGCCTGGACGCGCTGGCGGCCGACCTGCGCGTCGATGCCGTGCTGGCCAAGCCCTTTACGCCGGCCACCCTGGACGAGGCGCTGGCCGAGCTGGCGGATGGCGGGCTGCCCGCCCCGGCGGCCCCGGCGGCGCCGCTGGGCGGACGGCTAGCCGGCATGCGCGTGCTGGTGGTCGAGGACAACCTGCTGAACCAGGAAGTCGCGAACTACGTGCTGCTGCACGCCGGCGCCGGCGTCGACTTCGCCGGCAATGGCCAACTGGCGGTCAGCATGCTGGCCGACCGCAGCCAGCATTACGACGCCGTGCTGATGGACTTGCAGATGCCGGTCATGGACGGCTTCGAAGCCGCCGGCGCGATCCGCGCGATGGGCTATGGCACCCTGCCGATCCTGGCGATGACCGCCAATGCGATGGAAGAGGACCGTTTGCGCGCGCTGGCGGCCGGGATGGACGGCTACCTGGCCAAGCCGATCGACGTCGACGAACTGGTGAACGCGCTGCGCCGCCTGACCGGCCGGCTCGCGGGCGACCCGGCCGGTCCCGACGCCGCGGCGCCGGCGCCGGCCATGCCGCCGGCGCTCCTGCCGGGCATCGACCTGAAATCCACGCTGCCGCGCTTCGGCGGCAGCTTTGCCGGTTTCGCCGCGGTGTTCAGGCGCTTCGAAGCCTCGCAGGGCGGCGTGATCGCCGAAGTGCGCACGCTGCTGGCGGCCGGCGACCGGGTGCGCGCCGGCCAGGCCATCCACCGCCTGCGCGGGGTCGCGGCCAACCTCGGCGCCACCGAGCTGGCCGGCCAGGCGCTGGACCTGGAACACGCGCTGCGCGGGGAAGACGAGGCTGCGCTCGCCCTGCGCCTGGCCAGGCTGGAGGCCGCGCTGGCAACCGTGCTGGAGGCGGCGCGCAGCCTGCCCGACGAACTCCCTGCCGGTCCGCCGGCGCCGGGGTGCGCCGGGAAAGTCATTGAACAACCACCCCTGCGGGACGCGTTGGCGCATTTACGCGATTTGCTACAAAATAACAACATGAAGGCGATGGCGCAGTTCGAAGCGCTGCGCCCAGCCCTTGCAAGGCTGTCGCCCGAGGCCGTGCAGCAGCTGGCGGATGCGGTGGCAACGCTGCGCTTCGACGCCGCGGCGGCCCTGGTCGAGGCCTTGCCGGCCGCTTTACTGGACAAGGAGGAGGATGCATGAGCTGGACCGATATGGCCGTCAATGGCCGCATCCTCGTGGTGGACGATGCCATGGAGAACATCCAGATCCTGCATGTTGCCCTGCAGGACGAGCACGAAGTCCTGTTCGCGCTGGACGGCCCGCGTGCGCTCGAGATCGCGCGCAGCCAGCATCCCGACCTGATCCTGCTGGACGCCGTCATGCCGGGCATGGACGGTTACGCCGTGTGCAAGGCGCTGTTCGCCGCGCCCGAGACCAGCGACATCCCGGTCATCTTCGTCACCGCGTTGAAGTCGCCGGAAGACGAGACCCGCGCACTGGGCGCCGGCGCGGCCGACTTCATCAGCAAGCCGGTCAACGCCGCCGTGGTGCGCGCGCGGGTGCGGACCCAGTTGACGGTCAAGCGCCAGCGCGACGCCCTGCGCGCCCTGATCCTGACCGACGCGCTCACCGGCGTCGCGAACCGCCGCGCCTTCGACGAGCGCCTGGAAATGGAATGGCGGCGCTGCGGCCGCGCGCAATTGCCGGTGTCGCTGCTGATGGTCGACATCGACCACTTCAAGCTGTACAACGACCATTACGGCCATCCGGCCGGCGATGCCACGCTGGTGGAAGTGGCCGGCGCAATGCGCCGCGCCGCCGGCCGCGGCCAGGACCTGGTGGCGCGCTACGGCGGCGAGGAATTCGCGATCCTGCTGCCCCAGCTCGACGAGCAGGGCGCGGTCGGCGTCGGGCGGCGCCTGATGCACGAGCTGGAGATGCTGGACCTGCCGCACGCGGCCTCGCCCACCAGCCAGCGCCTAACGGTCAGCATCGGCATCTCGTCCATGGTGCCGGGCGAGCACAGCCTGCCTGCCGACCTGGTGCAGGTGGCGGACGCCCTGCTCTACCAGGCCAAGGCCGGCGGGCGGAATCAGTACCGGACCAGCACAGCTTAAGCCGGACGGCGGGCGAACATGCCCATGCCTTCAACCGTACAAACGGTCTCACCGTGCTGGTTGATGGCCACCCACTTCGACCACACCACGCCGCGGTCCGGCTTCGAGTTCGAGGCTTTCACGCGGGTGGTCTGGTAACGCACGTTGAGCGTGTCGCCGGCGCGCACCGGCGCCAGCCAGCGCACGCCGTCCAGGCCCGGCGAACCCATGCTCGAGGATTTCGCCATCAGCCCGTCGACCACCATCCGCATCATCATGCTGCAGGTGTGCCAGCCGCTGGCGATCACGCCGCCGTAGATCGACTGCGCCGCGGCTTCCCGGTCGGTGTGGAAGGGCTGCGGGTCGAAGGCCTTGGCAAAGGCGATGATTTCTTCCTCGCTCACGCCGCGGGTGCCGAGGTCGATCTCCTGGCCGGGGTAGAAGTCCTCGAAATACCACTCGGCGGGTTTCGTCATGCTCATGCCGCCATCCCCGTGAAGCCCGGCTGCGCCATGAAGCGCGCCAGGTGGTGGTCCGCATCGCCGAGCGTCAGTTCGATGGTGGTGAGGCGCTTGAAGTAGTGGGCGGCGGGCAGCTCGTCGGTGACGCCCATGCCCCCATGCAGCTGGACCGCCTGCTGGCCGACGAAGCGCGCGGCCTGCCCGACCCGGTACTTGGCGGCAGACACCGCCTGGCGCCGCTCGGCAGCGCTCCCGGAGCGCAGGCGTACCGCCGCCAGCAGGGCCATCGAGCGCGCCTGTTCGAGGTGGATGTACATGTCGGCCATGCGGTGCTGCAGGGCCTGGAATTTACCGATCGGGACCCCGAACTGCTGGCGCGTCTTGAGATAGTCGAGGGTGGCGGCGAACAGCGCATCCATCGCGCCGACGGCTTCCGCGCACAGCAGGCCGGCGCCGTAATCGAGGGCCGCTTCCAGCACGCTCCATCCCGCGCCCGGCTGGCCGATGAGGGCATCCGCGCCGACCCTGACGCCGTCGAAGCGGACGTCGGCGGCGCGCTGGCCGTCCAGCATGCGGTAGCCGGTGATGCGCACGCCCGGCGCATCGGCAGGCACCGCGAACAGGGTGATGCCGTCCTCGTCGCGCTGGGCGCCGCCGCTACGGCTCGAGACGACCAGCATGCCGGCGTGTGCACCATGCAGCACCACCTTCTTCTCACCGTCCAGCAGCCAACCGTCGCCATCCTGTTTGGCGCTAGTGGCAATGTCGCGCATGTCGTACCGCGACTGGCGCTCGCCCAGCGCGCAGGCGAGTTTCAGTTCGCCCGCCGCCACCTGTTCGAGCAGGCCGCCGTGGCCGCCGCCCAATTTCAGGAACTCGGCGCCGAGCATGGTGGCGAAATAGGGTTCGACCACCAGGCCGCGGCCCAGCTCCTGCATCACGACGAACATGTCGACGGCGTCGCCGGCAAAGCCGCCCTGCTCTTCCGGCACCGGCAGAGCGGTCAGGCCCAGCTCGGCCAGCGTGGCCCAGGCCTGGCCGGACACGCCGGCGTCGGACTGCACGATGCCACGGCGGGTCTCGAAGCCGTAGTCGCGCGCGATCCAGCGCTTGAGGGCGTCGGCCAGCTGCAGCTGTTCTTCCTTGAATTCGAAGTCCATTGGTGTTCTTCCTTACAGGCCCAGGATCATCTGGGAGATGATATTGCGTTGGATCTCGTTCGAGCCGCCGTAGATCGAGGTCTTGCGGTAATTGAAGTAGTGCGGCAGCAGCGGCGCGGCGAAGTCGTCGTCCATCGCGCTGTGTTCCGTCTCGCCTTCCAGGTAGGCGGCATCGAAGGGCAAGGCCATCGGGCCGGCGGCTTCGACCATCAATTCCGTCAGGCGCTGCTGGATCTCGGTGCCGCGCACCTTCAGCACCGAGGCTTCCGGTCCCGGCGCCTGGTGGGCCTGGGCAAGCACGCGCAGGACCGTGGTCTCGAGCGCCATCAGCTCGATCTCCAGCTCCGCGACTTTTACGCCGAACAGCGGGTCTTCGATCAGCGGGCGGCCGTTCTTCTGCTCGCGCCCGGCCAGGCGCTTCAGACGCGCCAGCTCGCGCTTGGAGCGGCCGACGGCGGCGATGCCGGTGCGCTCGTGGCCCAGCAGGTATTTGGCGTAGGTCCAGCCGCGGTTTTCTTCGCCCACCAGGTTGGCCACCGGGACCCGCACATTGTCGAAGAAGACCTCGTTCACCTCATGGTCCTCGTCCAGCATGATGATGGGACGGACCGTGATGCCGGGGGTCTTCATGTCGATCAGCAGGAAGGAGATGCCCTCCTGCTTCCGAACGTTCGGATCGGTGCGCACCAGGCAAAAGATCATGTCGGCGTGCTGGGCCAGCGTGGTCCAGGTTTTCTGGCCGTTGACGATGTAGTGCTCGCCCTCCCTGACGGCAGTCGTTTTCAGCGACGCCAGGTCCGAGCCGGCGCCCGGTTCGGAATAGCCCTGGCACCACCAGTCCTCGCAGGACATGATGCGCGGCAGGTAGTGTTCTTTCTGGGCCTGGCTGCCGAAGGCCATGATGACCGGCGCCACCATGTTGACGCCGAAGGGCATGATGGGCGGCGTGCCGGCGCGCGCGCACTCTTCCTCGAAGATGTGGCGCTGGGCCGCGGTCCAGCCGGGGCCGCCGAACTCGCGCGGCCAGCCCGGCGCCACCCAGCCCTGCCGCGCCAGGATCCGGTGCCAGCGCACGTAATCCTCCCTGGACAGGCGCAAGTGGTTCAGCACCTTGTGCTGCAGGTCGGACGGCAGCTCGGCTTCCAGGAAGGCGCGCACCTCGTCGCGGAAGGCCAGGTCCTCGCTTGTATAGTTCAGGTCCATCTGAAGTCTCCTCTTGTTCTTCTGGCCGGCGCAAAAAAGCACGACCGTTCCAAAGATTGTACCTGAACTGCGGCCCAAAGCGACAGACGTAAAAAAGCGGGCCGCAGCCCGCTCGAAGGGTGATGCCTTGCTGACCGGCGATCAGCGTGCGCGGCGGCGCTTGAGACCGGCCACGCCCAGCATGCCTGCCAGCATCAACGCGATGGACGACGGCTCCGGCACCGCGGTCGCATCCTGGCCCTGGTTGCCGCCGACGCCGACGCTGATGTCCGGACCGCTGGGCAGCACGGCATTGCCCGGCAGGCTGACCGGAGGGGTTATCGCCGGGGTAAAGGTGGGGCCGCCGCTACCGGTGTTGCTGGCGCCGCCGCCCGAGGTGGCGGTGTTGCTGCCGGCGCCGGTGTTGTCGACGATCTTGAAGCCGTCCGGCGTCACGACCACCGACATGCCATCGCCCGCCAGGGCAGCCGCTTTTGCGGTGCTCAGGCCCGTCACATAGACGCCGTCGACGCCTTGCTTCAGGGTGACTTTCATGTCGTGGCCGACGCTGGCGCTGACCTTGGCGAACAGCGCCTGCACGAGGGCATCGCTGTTGGCGCCGCGGGTGACCCCGGCGATCACGCTCGAGTCACCCACTGCGCCAGCAACATTGCTGCCGCTGACGATGCCGGCCCCACCCGAGGACGGAATCACATCGGCGTGTGCGGCGCATGCGCTGGCCATCAAGGCTGCAGCGATGAGATAACGAATTGTCATAATGCGCTCCTGGTACAATGTTAAAAATTATTTTCTATGCAATTGCTGAGTCAATGTACCACAGCTGCAAAAAAAGCAATTTTCAATTGTGCGGCATAAATAAAAAGGGCTTTTCCGCAGAAAAGCCCTCTTTTGGAGCACAACCGTACTTTCGGCTATGTTAGCTATTTAACATTCGCCTAGTTGCCGGCTTGTTTAATCATTGACAAGTAAGGCATGGTGCGCGAAGCCATCCGCGTATCGGCCTTCAGCATGCCGGCCTCGTCGGCCAGGATGTGGGCGGCTTCCTGCAGATACACGTCCTTGGCGTTCTTGGCCGCTTTCTCGGCGGCGATTTCCGCTGCCAGGCTGCGCTCGTCGCCCTGCAGGCCGTCGTCGGAGCGCGCTGCACCCTTCAGCGCAACATTGCTCTTCTTCGGCGCGGTCGGGTTCGGCGCCTTGGCGCGCTGCTCCTTGCTGCCCGGGCCGGCAACCGGCTCGTCGGCCTTGCCCGGTTCCTGGGCGTCGGCCAGGCGCGATTCGCGCAGGCGGGCCTTGGCTTCCTGGTTCTCGCGCTCCTTGCGGCGCACCGCCTCGTTCAGCGAGATCAGGTTGTCCTTGCGCAGTTTCAGGGCTTCGGCGATGTCCTGCTCGATGTCGCGGAATTCCTTGTCCTTGGCGACGCGGGCATCGTGGCGCTTCTGCAGCGGGGTCACCAGTTCTTTCAGGTCGCCGGACGGCAGGTAGGTCGCCGGCTTGATCTGCACCCAGGGCAACGCGTTGTCGTAGGACGACTCGCCGAAGTTTTCGGCGTCCGAGGTCACCGGCAGCTTGATGTCCGGGGTCACGCCGCGCAGCTGGGTGGTGCCGCCGTTGATGCGGAAGAACTGGGCGATGGTCATCTTCAGCTCGCCATACTTCATCTTGTCGCTCTGCGAGAAGCGGTCGAGATTGATCAGGGTCTGCACCGTACCCTTGCCGAAGCTCGGTTCGCCGATCACGATGCCGCGGCCGTAGTCCTGGATCGCGGCGGCGAAGATCTCGGAAGCCGAGGCCGAGCCGCGGTTGATCAGCACGCCCATCGGACCGTCCCAGGCCAGGCCGGCCTGGGTGTCGCTCTCGACGTCGATGCGGCCTTCGGCGGTGCGCTGCTGCACCACCGGGCCCTTGTCGATGAACAGGCCGGTCAGTTCGACCGCCTCGATCAGCGAGCCGCCGCCGTTGTTGCGCAGGTCGATCAGCACATTGTCGACCTTCTCCTTCTTGAGCTCGCCGAGGATGCGCTGGACGTCGCGGGTTGCGCTCTTGAAGTCCTTGTCGCCCTTGCGGCGCGCTTCGAAGTCCTGGTAGAAGGTTGGCAGCGAGACGATGCCGATACGGCGCTTCACGCCGCCTTCCTTGACTTCGATGATCTGCTTCTTGGCCGACTGCTCTTCCATGCTGATCTTCTGGCGCACCAGCGGGATCGTCACGTGCTTGCCGTCCTGGCCGGCGTCGGCCGGCAGCACGTCCAGGCGCACGGTCGAGTTGCGCTCGCCGCGCACCAGCTGGACCACGTCGTCGATGCGCCAGCCCATCACGTCGGTGAAGGCGCCATTGCCCTGGGCCACGCCGACGATGCGGTCGCCGACCTTCAGCTTGCCGGACTTGTCGGCCGGGCCGCCGGGGACGATCTCGCGGATCACGGTGTAGTCTTCGCGCGACTGCAGCACGGCGCCGATGCCGTCCAGCGACAGGCGCATCATGATGTCGAAGTTCTCGGCCGAGCGCGGGCCCAGGTAGTTGGTGTGCGGCTCGATCGCGGTGGCATACGCGTTCATGAACATCTGGAACACGTCCTCGTTGTTCAGCTTCTTGAGGCGGTTCTGGTAGCCCTCGTAGCGCTTGTCGAGGGTCTCCTTGATGCCCTTCTCGTCCTTGCCGGCCAGTTTCAGGCGCAGCCAGTCGTTCTTGACGCGCTTGCGCCACAGGTCGCGGGCTTCGTCCTCGTTCCTCGCCCAGGGCGCCTTCTCGCGGTCGATCTGCAGGCTTTCGTTGGCGCTGAAGTCGAAACCGCCCTTCTGGACCAGTTCGCGTGCATACGCCATGCGGTCGTTGAAGCGCTGCTGGTAGACGTTATAGATCTGGAACGGGAGCGTCAGGTCCTCGTTGTTGATCGCGTCGTCGAATTTGCTGCGGGCCGGTGCGAACTGGTCGACGTCGGCCTGGGTGAAGTAGAGCTTCTCGCTGTCGAGCGTCTTGAAGTAGTTGTCGTAAATCTTGGCCGACATCGCGTCGTCCAGCGGCAGCGCCTTGTAGTGGTAGCGCGCCAGCACGCGCGAGGCCCACAGCGCGGCCTGGGTCTGGGCTGCGGACGGCTTGAGCGGACCGGTGCCGGGTTGGGCCGCATTCTGGGCCGTGGTCAGCTGGACCTTTTCGGGCTGCGCGGTGACGACGTGGGCCGACAGGACCGACATGGCCGCTGCCACCGCAAGCATCAACATCTGCTTCTTCATTGTTCGTTTCTCCGGGCGGATCTCTGGTGCGACCAATTCTACAGGATAGTCAGACGACGTAGAGTCGGCCTGCGCACTTCTTCAGCCGAGCTTAAGAATATAGGCCGCGGCTGCTGTCACAAGGATAATTACCAGCCAGGGCCAGCTGCGCACCGCCAGCCGCCAGTCCACCGGCGACGGCCAGAAAGACAGGAACTGCGGCGCCAGCAGCAGCGTCAGGGCCAGGTCGGCCGGGCCGAAATGCCATGCGCCGCGGGTGCGCCACCAGGCCACCGCCAGCGGCACCAGCAGCACCAGCAGCGGCGCCAGCGCCGCCGGCGCGGCGTTATACCAGCGCAGGTTGGCAAAGGTGACGGAGCCGAGTTCCCAGGTACGCCCGGTACGTCTTGGAATGAGCGAGAAGCCGGTTGGTTCCGCGCCCAGCAGCAGGCCGACCGAGAAATGCGCCAGCTCGTGGCAAAGGGTGCCGGCCGCACTGAACAGGAAGAACAGCGGGTGCAGCGAGGTCACCAGCCAGATCAGGAAGGCCAGCGCCAGCGATGGCACCAGGTAGAGCAGGATGTCGCCCATCCCGGTGCTGCCCTTCAGCCCTTGTAGAAGCAGCGGCCGCAGGCCTGGCGGTAGCTTTCGTTGCCGCCGATGCTGACCTGCTCGCCTTCGCGGATGCGGCGGCCTTCCGCGTCGACGCGGATGTTCATGGTCGCCTTCTTGCCGCAGGTGCAGATGTTCTTGATTTCCTCGATGTCGTCGGCCAGCGCCAGCAGGTAGGCCGAGCCCGGGAAAGGGTCGCCGCGGAAATCGCTGCGCAGGCCGTAGCAGATCACCGGCACGCCGCGCACCTGGGCCAGGCGGTGCAGCTGCACGACCTGTTCTTTCGTCAGGAACTGCGCTTCGTCGACCAGCACGCAGGCCACTTCCGGCGCGCTTTCCAGGAAATCGGTGTCGCCGTCGAACAGGCCGACTTCGCGCTGCGGCCCCAGGCGCGAGGTGATCAGCCCGACGCCGTAGCGGTTGTCGATCGCGGCGGTGTAGAGCTGGACCTTCTGGCCCTGCTCTTCATAATTGTGGGCCACCTGCAGCAGCGAGGTGGATTTGCCGGCGTTCATCGCCGAATACCTGAAATAGAGTTTTGCCACTGCGCCTTCCGCCTGAGTCCGCTGGACTTGTTAACTTGCAAAATTATAGCAAGCGGACCCGCAACGGAAAACCGCCCGGGCCGATAATCGGCGTCCGGGCGGCCTTGCCACGCTTGCGGCCTAGCCGCGGCGGCGGCTCATCAGGCCGACGAAGCCCAGCCCGGCCAGCAGCATGCCGTAGGTGGCCGGTTCCGGCACGGCCAGCACGACGTTGTTGGCGGTCGGCCAGTAGCCGGCGCCGCCATCGGTGGCCAGCGTGACCGCCACCAGCGGCGAAGTCGAGACGAAGCCGAGGAAATCGGTGGTGGCCGCGCCGCCCAGGCCATAGCTCAGGGCGGTGCCGTCGATCGCGGTCAGGATCAGGTTGCCGGTGGTGTACTGGCCCAGCACATCGGACGCGAAGAAATTGCCGCCGAATGCGGTCACCCCGCTGCCGAAGCCCGAGAACACGATGGGCGCGATCGCGGTGTTGTTCGACAGCCAGTAATCGCCGCCCGTGCCGCCGGCACCGTACAGGCCGGTGGCGGAATACAGATTGTAGGTGTAGGCGCCGGCGTTGCGGGTCAAGGATTCGCCGTGGTTCGTGAGGGTCAGGTCGTCGAAGGTGTCGGTGCCCGGCGCCTGCACGGCGGCCAGCCAGTCGGCCTGGCTGGTGTAGACGGTGATGTCGGCCTGGGCGGCGGCGGTTGCGCAGAGCAGCGCCGCGGCGCAGAAGAGCTTGCTGAGTGGGGCTTTGCTGGCCATGATTGCACTCCTGATAAGATCGATCGGAGGACCAGTAGATATCAGGAATGCAATTGTTGCAATCGAGCTAACACGTGTTTTGCGCGCACTTTGCGATGCATAAAAGTGCGTGCAGGGACGGCTCAGACCGCGTCACTGTCCAGGATGGTATTTGCGCTCGAGTTGTTTCTCGATGTCCTCTTTATAGAAGAGCACGTCCTTGAACTGGCCGCGGCTGTACATCTCGGCCTGGTCCATGAAGTGCGGCGATTTCGGATCTCCGCTCTCGCCGCCGGCCAGGATGCTCCTGGCGCGCACGCGCGGTCCGAACTCCACCGCAGCCACGAAGCTGTTGCCGCGGTCGCCGTAGATGCGTTTGGTGGTCTGCTTCGCCGTCATGCCGAAGGAAGCCAGCGAGCCCCAGTTGGCCGAGGTGAAGGCGACCGGGATGCTGGCCTTGCTGTCGTCGTAGTGCAGCTCGACCTCGCCGCTGGGACGCTGGAAGCGGTTGATCTCGCCCCAAGGCGTCTTCCAGCTGCCGAAGTCGGCCTGCAGCTTGTCCGAGGCCCGCGACAGGGCGTCCAGGCGCTCCGCGGCGCCCAGCCGGGTCTGGATGAAATCGACCACCGGCACTTGCTGGGCGCGGGCGCGGGTTGCCGCCTCCTTCACCATTTCCTGGCCCCAGTAGACGGCCAGCGAAGTCGGCACCGAATCCACGGCCCAGCGCAGGTCCCAGGCACGGAGCAGCGCGACCTGCTCGGCAAGGCGCGTCTTCAGCGCATCGCCCTGCGGCAGCGCGTCCCAATCCTTCAGCAGGGCCGGCAGCAGCGGCTCGAAGGCAGTCAGGTAAGGGTCGTAGGCCTTGCCGATCAGCCCCTCGAGACTCAGGTTCTGCGCATCGTGCAGCACCCGCTCCGCATGGATGCCGCGCGCGTTCTGCGGCAGCGACCACATGTATTTCGGGTAGGCCGCGCAATCCGGGCTGCTGGCGCCGAAGCCGGTGCAGGGCCAGTTGTTGGTGTTCGAGATATAGCCGCTCTTCGGGTTGAAGACGGTGATCGTCTCTTTCACTTCGTGCAGGCCCTTCCACTCGGTGGCCGGGTCGCTGCCGTCGACCGGATGGGTCCAGTCGAAGCGCGGGTCGCGGCGCGGCACGAAATTGCCGTGGAAGTAGGCAATATTGCCGTCGGCATCCGCGTACACGGTGTTGTTCGAGGAGTTGGTGCGCAGGTCCATCACCTTCAGGAAGGCCGCGTAGTCGCGCGCCTTGGTGCGCCCATAGGACTGCTCGAGCGCGTGCACCGGGTCGTCCATCATTTTCACGGACACCCACTTGCCGCCCTCTTCCCGGATCACCGGGCCGTGGTGCGTGAAGTACGCAGTGACGCTGCGGCTGGCCATGCCGTCCGCGGTCCGGTAGGGCAGCACGATGGTCTTGCTGCGCATCGCGCGTTCCTCGTTGCCGTACTTGTAGAAAAACTTGCCCTCGCGCTCATTTACCGTTTCCAGGTATTCGTCGATGACGTCGCCGCCGCCCGAGGTATGCATCCAGCCGAGACGCTCGTTGAAGCCCTGGTAGATGAAGAATTGACCCCAGGTCACGGCGCCATAGGCGTTCAGACCCTCCTCGCTGACCATGTGGACTTCGGGCCGGAAGTAGAAGGAGGTATGCGGATTGATCATCAGCAGTGCGTGCTTGCCCGCCGTGCGCCGGGGCGCGATGGCGAAGCCGTTGGAGCCTTGCGGCTCCTTGTCGAAGCCCTTGCCCGGGTCGGCCATGGCAAGTGCCGGCGCCGGACGCTTGCCGTAGAAGGCTTCCAGCTGCTTCAGGTTGATCGACTCGATGTCGCCGCCGATGCTGCCCTCGCTGAAACTGAGGGCCATCCAGGGCTCGAAGCGGGTCAGCAGCTTCGGCTTCACCTGCGGATGGCTGGCCAGGTACCAGTTCATGCCGTCGGCCCAGGCGTTCATCAGCTTCTGCAACCAGGCCGGGCTGGCCGTGTACTTGGCCTTCATGTCGGCCGGGTCGATGTAGAGCTTCATGCGCAGGTCGCGCCAGATCTCCTTCTCGCCCTCGACCTCGGCCAGGCGCCCCATGGCATTGATGTAATTGCGTTCGACACGATTGAAATCGTCCTCCGCCTGCGCGAACACCATGCCGAACACCGCGTCCGCGTCCGTTTTCCCGAACACGTGCGGGATGCCCCACTTGTCGCGCAGGATCGTCACGCGCTGCGCGGCTTTCTTCAGGCGCGCCAGTTCGGCGTTCGAGAACGCGCCCGCAGCCTGGGGGGTGGCCTTGGGTGCCGCGCCGGCCATCGCAGGCGGCAGCGCGGCCAGCACGGCCAGGCTCAAGACGGTCGAGGCGATCAGGCGGGAAGTCGGCATGGGGTCTCCTGGATTTTTATAGTCGTTTTTTATTCCGCGCCGAGCAGGACCAGCTTCTGCTTCAGCACATCGTTCTCGCCGATCAGGGTGGCGACGCGGTCCTTCAGCTCGGCCACCTGGGCCTTGAGGGCCTTGATGTGGTCTTCGGGCGTCTCGAACCCGGCTTCCTTCTTCGGCTTGGCCGCGCTTTTCTGCTCGCGCACCTGGCGCGCGGCCTGCTGCAGCTCCTTCTTGCCGCCGGCGACCGCGGCCACCTGCGCGTCCTTCGGCAGCGAAGCGACGTTGGCGGCGGAACTGATCGAGATGGCGCCGCTGCGCACCGCATCCACCAGCTCCGGCGCCGCCGTCTTCTGGATGCGCTCGATCTGGCTGATGGTATTCGCCGAGACGCGGGCGGCGCGCGCCACTTCCTGGCGCGTGTTCCAGGGCGGGGCGAATGGGACGGCCTGGTCGGCTTCGGTCTGCAGCTCGTCGTCGGTCTTCTGGACCACGCGCGCGGCCAGGATTTCCTTCTTGCGCAGGGCCATCAGGCCGCGCTGGAAATCGGTGACGCTGCGGCGCGCCAGCTGGTTATCGATCATCCACAGCTTGACGTCTTCGATCGAGTCGAAACTGTCGTTCTGGACGGTCCGGAAAGGGATAGCGTGCTGGCTGCAGATGGCGTAGCGGTTATGGCCGTCGATCAGGACGTCGCGCCACAGGATCAGGGCCTCGCGGCACCCTTCCGTGAGCAGGCTGCGTTCCAGGGCTTCGTGTTCGGCGGGCGTGAGGGGGTCGACGTAAGTACGGAGTTCGTCGTTAATCGTGATGTTCAATTCGGGTCCTTGCACTTCGATTGCTGTGTGTAGCGTTTGCTTTGCGCATGCTACACCATGCAGGGACCCAACTGAAGAATGAAGATGGTGGTGCGGGCAGCCGGAATCGAACCGGCACGCCTCGCGGCGGCAGATTTTAAGTCTGATGCGTCTACCAGTTCCGCCATGCCCGCGCCGGCCGGGATTGTACTACGGTCGGCGGCCATGGTGTTAGTTTCGCATCGCTTCACAGTCGCACCATTCAGGCCCGACGCTTCAGCTCCACCACCACCCCGTCGCGGTAACGCGCTTCCAGCGTCGCCCATTCTCGCTGCGCCTTGTCCATGGCCGCCTGCTTGATGTGGCCGTAGCCGCGCACCTGCTCCGGCAGCTGCGCCAGCTTCAGCGCCGCCTCCTTGTTGTCCACGCGCAGGCCGGTCGCCAGGCCGCGCGCGAAGGCAAGGTAGCGGTCGCGCAGCGCGCGCTCGTCCTTGCGCTCGTGGGTCCAGCCGAAGGGGTCCAGCATGGTGCCGCGCAAGCCCTTGAAGCGGGCCAGCACGCCGAACACCGGCATCATCCAGCCGCCCAAGGCGATTTTGGCCGGCACCCCGGAACCCGGCTTCTTGCGCGCGAACAGCGGCGGCGCCAGGTGGAAGCCCAGCTTGTAGTCGCCTTCGAACTGGGCGGCGATCTGTTCACGGAAGGCCGGGTCGGCATGCAGGCGCGCGACTTCGTACTCGTCCTTGTAGGCCATGACCTTGAACAGGTTGCGCGCCACCGCCTTGGCCACCTGCTTGCGCGAGCCGCTGCCTTCGAGCGCAAGCTCGCGCTGCGCGACGGCAGCCACCGCCTGCGCGTACTGCTGCGCGTAGGACGCGTCCTGGTAGCGCGTCAGCCAGTCGACGCGGAAGGCGACCATCTCTTCCAGCGATTTCGGCGCCGCGAACTGGATCACCTGGGCCGGCTGGGCCATGCCGTCGAGCTTCGCGCGGTCGGCGGCCAGCAGGCGGCCCAGCGTGAAGGCGCGCTTGTTCATGTCGACCGCCACGCCATTCAGTTCGATCGCCCGCATCAGGGCCGGCAGGCCGACCGGCACCAGCCCCTGCTGCCAGGCATAGCCCATCAGCAGGATGTTGCTGCCGATCGGGTCGCCGAGGAAGCGCGCGGCCGTCGCCTGTGCGTTCAGGCGCAGCAGGTTCGCCTCGCCCGTCGCGGCGCCCAGCCTGCCCAGCAGGCCTTCGCGGTCGACCTGGGCGTCGCGGTCGCGCGTGAAGTCGGCAGTCGGGATCTCGTGTTCGTTGGCGACCACCTTCGTGTGATCGTGGCGGATGACGGCCAGGCCGTCCGGCATGCCGGCCACCACCAGGTCGCAGGCGAAGACGGCGTCGGCCTGGCGCAGGTCGATGCGGACCTGGTGCAGGCGCTCCGGCGAGCTCGCCACCCGCACGTGCGAGAGCACCGCGCCGCCCTTCTGCGCAAAGCCCATGAAGTCCAGCGTGGACGCGCCCTTGCCTTCCAGGTGGGCCGCCATCGTGATCAGTGCGCCCACCGTGACGACCCCGGTGCCGCCGACGCCGGCCACCAGGATCTCGAAGGGCGTTGCCAGCGCCGGCAGCCGTGGAACCGGATAGCTTTCCAGCGCGCGTTCCAGGTCGGCCAGGGACATCCTGACGCCAGCCGGCTTGCGCAGCGTACCGCCCAGCACCGAGACAAAGCTCGGGCAGAAGCCTTCGACGCAGGAGTAATCCTTGTTGCAGGACGACTGCTCGATCTGGCGCTTGCGGCCCAGCTCCGTCTCCAGCGGCAGGATGGACAGGCAGTTGGACTGCACGCCGCAATCGCCGCAGCCTTCGCAGACGGCCGGGTTGATCAGCATGCGCCGCGCCGGGTCCGGGAACACGATGTTATCGGGCTTGTTTTTCTTGCGGCGGCGGCGCTTTTCGGCGGCGCAGGTCTGGTCGTACACCAGCACCGTGACGCCGGGAATCTCGCGCAGCTGGCGCTGGATCGCATCCAGTTCGCCGCGGTGATGGACCGTCACGCCTTCCGGCAGGGTCACGCCTTCGTAGTTGTCCGGGTAGTCGGTGACCACCACGGCCTTCCTGACGCCTTCGCTGATCACCTGCTGCAGGATCTGCGGCACCGACAAGGTGCCGTCCACCGGCTGGCCGCCGGTCATCGCCACCGCGTCGTTGTACAAGACCTTATAGGTGATGTTGGTGCCGGCGGCCACGCTCTGGCGGATCGCCAGCGAGCCGGAATGGTAGAAGGTGCCGTCGCCCAGGTTCTGGAAGATGTGCGGTTCATTCACGAAAGGCGAGGTGCCGGCCCAGCTGACGCCCTCCCCGCCCATCTGCGACAGGTAATAGGTGTCGCGCTGCATCCAGGTGGCCATGAAGTGGCAGCCGATGCCGGCCAGCGCACGGCTGCCTTCGGGTACGCGGGTCGAGGTATTGTGCGGGCAGCCGGAGCAGAAGTAAGGTGTGCGGCGCACGCCTTCCGCGGCACTGAAAGGCAGTTCGGCGGCGCAGAAATCCGGCAGGTACCGGTGCAGGTCCAGCGCCGGGAAACGCGCGCCAAGCCACTGCACAAGCACTGGCGCAATGCGCGAGGGCCGCAACTCGCCCAGCGCGGACAGCAGCGGCGCGCCATCGCGGTCCGTCTTGCCGATCACGGCGGGGCGCTGCCCGGGCGCCACGTTGTAGAACAGGTTCTTGACCTGCTGCTCGATCACCGGCCCCTTTTCTTCGACCACCAGGATCTCTTCCAGGCCTTGGGCGAAGTCCGACAGCCGGCTCGCTTCCAGCGGGTAAGTCAGCCCCGGCTTGTACAGGCGCACGCCTAGTTCCTGCAGGCGCTCGACGGAAATGGCCATGCGCTCCAGCGCTTCGATCAGGTCGAGGTAGGCCTTGCCGGCGCCGATGATGCCGATGCGGGCGCCGGGCGCCGCGACCACCAGGCGGTCGATCGAGTTCGCGCGCGCAAAGGCCTGCACCGCTTCCAGCTTGGCGGCCACGCGCTGCTCCAGCGCCAGGCCGGGCAAGTCCGGCCAGCGGTTGTGCAGGCCGTCCGCCGGCGGCGTGTAATCGGTGGGCGCCGCAAAGCTGGGCATGGCCGGCAGTTCGACCACCGCGCCGCCCTCCACCGTTTCCGAGATCGCCTTGAAGCCGCACCAGGCGCCCGTGAAGCGCGACAGCGCCCAGCCGTAGAGGCCGAATTCCAGATATTCCTGAATGTTGGCCGGATTAATCACCGGCATGCCCCAGGCGATCAGTGCCTGCTCGCTCTGGTGCGGCATCGAGGAGGACACGCAGCCATGGTCGTCGCCGAGGATGGCCAGCACGCCGCCATGCGGCGAGGAACCGTAGACGTGGCCGTGCTTGAGGGCGTCGCCGGCGCGGTCCACGCCCGGTCCTTTGCCGTACCACATGGCGAACACGCCGGCGACCTTGCGGGTCGGGTTGGCTTCGACCTGCTGCGAGCCCATCACGGCGGTCGCGCCCAGCTCCTCATTGATCGCGGGGAGGAATTCGATGCGGCGCTCGGCCAGCAGCTTCTTGGCGCGCCACAGCTCCTGGTCGACGGCGCCCAGCGGCGAACCGCGGTAGCCGCTGACGAAGCCGGCCGTGTCCAGCCCCTGCGCTTCGTCCAGCTGCTTCTGCATGCACAGCAGGCGCACCAGGGCCTGGGTGCCGGTCAGGAACACCCGGCCGCGCGTGCGGGTCAGGTTGTCGTCGAGTGCGTAGTCGGGGTCTGCCAGCCCGAGCTGCGCGGGATTCGTCATGTCGTTCATGTTTTTATGGTTTTGGGTAAATGATGAGACAGGATAGGACGCCGGGCGCGAAAGATTTTTTCTATCTTTGCAATTTACGGCGGTAGAATTGCAAGAACTTGTCTACTTCCGGCCAAAATGATGAAAAATCATTCGATTGATGCAGCATCCATGAAAATTCTCGCCGAGCTGCAGAAGGACGGCAGGATCTCCTCGAACGAGCTGGCGGAAAAGATCGGCATGTCCGCCAGTCCGTGCTGGCGGCGCCAGAAGGAGCTGGAGGACAACGGCTACATCGTGCGCTATACCGCCCTGGTCGACCGCCGCAAGCTGGGGCTGGCGGTGGTGTGCCTGCTGCACGTCTCGCTGCTGCGGCACGCGGAAGGCGTGGTCGAGCAGTTCGAGCAGGCCATGCGGCTGCGGCCGGAAGTCGTCGAATGCTACGAGACCACCGGCAGCTCGGATTACCTGGTCAAGGTGGTGGTGGCCGACATGGACGCCTACCACGACTTCCTGCACAACGTGCTGGTGAAGCTGAACGGGGTCTCGCAGGTGAACACCAGCGTGGCGCTGCGCGAGGTGAAGTACGAGACCGCCTTGCCCTTGTAGCCATGCAGGCAAGCCCGGAGAATGCGATCATAGAGGGCGCAGTCTCATTTCACAGAACAAATCAACAAGGAACCGACACCCATGACGACGACAAGCAGCTATCCCGATACCCGACTCCTGATCGCCAACGAATGGATCGAAGCCACCGGCGGCAAGACCATCCCGGTCGTCAATCCGGCCACCGGACTGGCCATCGGCACCGTGGCCCATGCCGCCATCGCCGACCTGGACCGCGCCCTTGCCGCTGCGCAGAAGGGCTTCGAAACCTGGCGCGCCGTCCCCGCCTATGAGCGCGCCGCGACCATGCGCCGCGCCGCCAACCTGCTGCGCGAGCGCGCCGGCGACATCGCCCGCCTGCTGACCCAGGAACAGGGCAAGCCGCTGGCGGAAGCGAAGATGGAAGCCATGGCCGGCGCCGAGATCATCGACTGGTTCGCGGCCGAGGGCATGCGCGTGTACGGGCGCATCGTCCCGGCGCGCAATCCGGCGGCCCAGCAGCTGGTGCTGAAGGAGCCGGTCGGCCCGGTCGCCGCCTTCACGCCCTGGAACTTCCCGATCAACCAGATCGTCCGCAAGCTGTCGGCAGCGCTGGCCACCGGCTGCTCCTTCCTGTGCAAGGCGCCGGAAGAGACGCCCGCTTCGCCGGCCGCCCTGCTGCAATGCTTCGTCGATGCCGGCGTGCCGCCCGGCGTGGTCGGCCTGGTGTTCGGCGACCCGGCCGAAATCTCGGGCTACCTTATTCCGCATCCCATCATCCGCAAGGTCACCTTCACCGGCTCGACCCCGGTCGGCAAGCAGCTGGCCGCCCTCGCCGGCGCCCACATGAAGCGGGCGACCATGGAGCTGGGCGGCCATGCCCCGGTCATCATCGCCGAAGATGCGGACGTGGCGCTGGCAGTCAAGGCAGCCGGCGCCGCCAAGTTCCGCAATGCCGGCCAGGTCTGCATCTCGCCGACCCGCTTCCTGGTCCACAACGCGGTCAAGGAGGAGTTCACGCGCGCGCTGGTGGCGCATGCCGAAGGCCTGAAGCTGGGCGACGGCCTGCAGGAAGGGATCACGCTGGGCCCGCTGGCCAACGCGCGCCGCGTGACGGCGATGGCCAAGGTCGTCGAAGATGCGCAGGCCAAGGGCGCCGTGCTGGCGACCGGCGGCAAGCGCGTGGGCGAAGCCGGCAACTTCTTTGCGCCAACCATCCTGGCCGACGTGCCGCTCGAAGCCAGCGTGTTCAACGACGAGCCCTTCGGCCCGGTCGCCGCGATCCGCGGTTTCGACAGTCTGGTCGATGCGATCAATGAAGCCAACCGCCTGCCCTACGGCCTGGCCGGCTATGCCTTCACCCGCTCGATCAAGAACGCGCAACTGCTGATGAACCGCGTGGAAGTCGGCATGCTGTGGATTAACCAGCCTGCCACGCCGAGCGCCGAACTGCCCTTCGGCGGCATCAAGGATTCCGGTTACGGCTCCGAAGGCGGCCCCGAGGCGCTCGAGGCCTACCTGAACACCAAGGCGGTGTCGATGGTCGGGGTGTAAGCAGCTGCGCGTCACCCCTTGGGCGGCCATTGCTTGATGATGGCCGCCAGTGCGATCAGCACCAGGGCCGCCTGGGGGTGGTCCTCCAACATCGCCAGGAATTGGGTAACTATCTGAAGCTTATCCATAACTATCCTTTCAACTTCATCCAGAATAAAGCCCGCTGAGGGCTGCTTTGCCTGGAAAGCCGCGCCCGGCTTGCCTTGCACTCGATTGGAGTGTCGAGCCTGGATGAAGTTGCCGATGGAACCTTGATCCCTGACCCTAATCAACTATAAGCAAGGGTATAGGCGCCAGATAGCTTCGGATAGAACGGAGAGCATGCGCGAGCAGGTGAGCACCATCAAACCTGCCGATGATGCAAACCAGTAATGTCGAGTCAGTCATTACCGGAATGCTCATGGAAAGTGTAATCGTCTACACTGGCAAGGATTTGCGGCGGATGCGCGAGGAAGGCGGATGCGGCCATTGGACCGCCAGCCCGATCCGCGTGGAGGCGGCCCAGTACCTCGTCTGCGTCAGGAACCGCCGCGAGCAGTGGGCCGCGATGGATTTCGAGCACGGCGTCGCGTTCCTGATCGCGCGGATCAAGCGAACGAAACCGTCGCCGCATGCGGCAAGGATCACGATTGAATTCGAGACCTATGCGATGGTCCATATTCCCGGCGCCTGGCAATTGCTCGCCAACAGCCAGCGCTTTCCGGTGGCTTACCTGGAGACGGCGGAACTGTTCCGCCGCCTGGACCTGGATCCGGACGCGCTGAACTGGCAACAGCTACTGGGCCCCGCCCTGCCGCTGCAGGTCGCGGAAAAAGCGGCCACTTACGCGGCGGCCGACGCCAGTGAAGGCAGAGGCGGCAACTTTACCGATGCAATCGCGGAGGCCAAGCGCAAGCTGGCCGAGTCCCTGGGCATAGCCGCCGAGAAGATCGAAATAACGATACGCCTGTAAGACTCAGGTCGCGGCAAACGTCCGCACGACAAACCTGATCAGCTGGGCAATCAGCTGCCCGCCAAACACCGCCAGCACTGCAAACGCGAGTATCTGGCAGACACGCAGCGCCAGCTCATGGCCGCGCCAGCGGCTGCCGAAGCGCAGCGGACGGTGCAAACTCGCCGGCAGATGTACATGTGCGAAACGAAGCTTCATGGTTGTCTCCATTTGTAGCAATGTTGTGAGTACAGCATACGCCTGCATCGGCCCGCCTGCAAATGCACGAGCGGGACGTCATCTTGTCCTTCTTGCAGGAAAGTTTATACTTTACCCAACCAACATCAGGAGACTTGCCATGATCCGTGCCTTTGTCCTTGCCGCACTGTGTGCTGCCGCCCTTCCTTCCGCCTGGGCCGCCGAAGACGCCGGCTTCTGCAAGTCGATGTGCGGCAGCGAGCGCCAGGAGTGCCGCGCGACGGCGCGCAAGGCCACCGGCAACGACGACCTGCTCGAGCGCGGCACAGTGGAAAAGAATCCGTTTGCAAACACGGCCAGCCACGCCCAGGGCCAGTCGGAGCAGATGCGTGCGGCCGACCAGGCCAGTTTCCACAAACGGCAGTCGGAACGCTACGGGGTGTGCGAAGACAAATACCTGCGCTGCACGCGCACCTGCAGCATCCCGGCCAAGCCCGCGGGCGGCGCATAAAAAATGCCGCTGTCGCGCATGTCGACAGCGGCAAACACTCAGAGGATCACTGAGGTGGAGACACAAAGAAGCAGAGAGACTACCTGACGAAACATGACAGGAAGTTGGGACGCCTTTGGCCTTCACAAGGCCCGGGACGGGTTAGCAAATTCCTGTCGTGACGTCAGCGAAATCGCACAGCCACTTTGCAATCCCGGTGGACCGCCATACTGCCCGGCTAACGGACGACCGGTTTGCCGCGACTGCGGTAGGATCGGGCCATGTGTGGACGATTTGACCAAAGCCAGACCGCGCGCCATTACGCCAATGCCTTCGGCTGGGCGGACGCGGTGTTCGACAGCGAATCCGCGCCGACGACCAACGCCGCGCCGGGCACCTATCGCCCTGTGCTGCATATGGAGGACGGCGAGCACCACGTCGACGACGTGTTCTGGAGCTATCGCCCCCGTTGGGCCGAGGGCAAGATCCCGATCGCCATCAATGCGCGCCTCGAAAAGCTGAGCGGCAGCTACTGGTCGCGCCTGCTCAAGAACGGACGCGGCATCGTGCCCGCCGAGGGCTGGTACGAATGGACAGGCGAAAAAGGCCACAAGCAGCCCTGGCACATCCACCGCAAGGACCACGCTCCCCTCTTCCTGCTGGCGCTGGCCAACTTCGGTCCCTTCGAGGAAAACCGCGCCGAAGCCGGCTTCGTGCTGGTCACCGACGATGCCCACGGCGGCATGCTCGATATCCACGACCGCCGGCCCGTCGTGCTGGCCAAGGAAGATGCCGAACTGTGGATGTCGCCCAACCTGACGCCGCAACAGGCGCTCGAACTGGCGCGCCACGCCGCCGTGCCGCCCGAGGACTTCGACTGGTACAAGGTCAGCACCAGGGTCAACAACGCCAGCGCCGGCGGCCCGCAGATCGCCCAGCCCATCGCCGGTGAGGACGAGGACTGAAAAAGCCCGCACACCTTGCGGCATGCGGGCTCGAACAGGAATTACCCCCGTTACAGCTTAGTGCTGATACGCGCCGATGTCGTAACCGGTCGAGGCGTTACGCGCTTTGCCGTCCAGGTCGGTCGGGTAGGCATTGGTCGCGGTGCCACGGCCGATGGCCGGCGAGCTGCTGGTCAGGTGGTAGTCCGGGGTCGCGGCAGTGCGCGAGTAGGCCTTGAACAGCGGATTCGAGCTGATGGTGCCGGTGTCTTTCAGGCCATTGCGCAGCGAGATGTTGTAGGTCGGGTTCTGGAACACCAGGTTGTTGACATACTTGTTGCCGGTACCGGTCTTGCCCTGCTCCGAGATACCATACTTGTTGTCGTAAATGATGTTGTTGGCGACATAGACATTGTTCGCGCCGGCCGTCGTGTAATAGAAGTCGCCGCCGCCCACCACCATGCCGAAGTTCGAGCTGGTCACGGTGTTGTTGGTGATGACCACGTCGGTGGCGTCGTGCCACAAGTGGATACCGACCGCGCCCACGCGATAGACCAGGTTGTTCTTGATCGTGCCCGAGGTGCTCACATAGATACCCTGGACGTAGGTGCAGCCTGCCGGGCCGATGTCGTTGACGACGTTGCTGACGATGTCCGACTTCACGCCGTGGTAGTAGCTGTCCACGCCGATGGCCGAGCCGCCGGCGCTGGTGCAGGCGACGCTGCGGGCGATGTGGTGGATATGGTTATCCTGGATCATGCCGTAGGAGCCGCCGGTGTAGATGCCGTGGGTCCACTTGGTGCCCGAACCCGAGTTGGTGCCGTCGACGTCGAAGCCGATGATGCTGACGTAGTTGCCGCGGTTGTCCCAGGCGTTGTTATTGGACGAGCTCGACGGCGGAACGATCTTGGCGCCCCACTTGGTGGTCGAAACCCAGTAGATGCGGCCGCTGGAGGTGCCGTTGGCGGTGGTCTTGATGCCGCCGGCGTAGGTGCCCGGAGCGACCCAGACGGTTGTGCTCGCCTTGGTTGCCATTTTCGCTGCCTTCGCCAGGGTCTTGAACGGCGCTGCCTTGGTGCCGGCGGCGCTGTCGTTGCCGGTCGGCGAGACATAATAGTTGTAGGTCGTCGTCGGGGTCGTGGTCGTGGCGCCGCTGCCGCCGCCGGTGGCGGCTTGCAGGTTGACGTATTCCTGGCTGGCCTTGAACTGCGCTTCGACGAAGCTGATCGGCACGCCGGCAGCGACCAGGTTGCTCCAATACGCCAGGCCGCCCGAGTCCGGCTCGCGCTTGAGCAGGGTGCGGTACAGGTTCGTCACCTGCTGGGTCGGGGTGCCGGCGGTGGCCGACGAGGTGATGCTGGCCAGGAGGCGCGGCTGGGTCGAGGTCGCCTGGGCTTCGGCGGCCAGCGGGTGGCCGTCGTAGCCGCTCAGTGCGAAACTGGCAGGCGCGGTCGAGGCGCTCGCTGCTGCTGCGTCGGTCGTATTCGGTTCCACGGCGCTGGCGGTGGCATCGGCGCTGCTGGTGATGGCGGCAGCGGTCTGGCTGGCGGCGGCGCCCATGTCGGCGTTACCGCCGCAGGCGCTCAGGAGGACAGCGGCGCTGCAGCACAGCAGTGCGTTGATGCGGAGAGCCGGGGAAAACGAAGCTTGCTTTTTCATTCTACATTCCTTAGGTGCAAAGTGCCCCTGCGGCAACTAGAAAGGGCCGTATGGATGCGGGGGCAAGAGGGAGTCCGCGACGCAGCGCCGCGGACGCTTGGGTAAAGCGCAGTGCTTGCTATTAATGCTGGTAAGCGCCGACGTCGTAGCCGGTCGAAGCGTTACGCGCCTTGCCGTCCAGGTCGGTCGGGTAGGCATTGGTCGCGGTACCGCGGCCGATGGCCGGCGAGCTGCTGGTCAGGTGGAAATCCGGGGTGACCGCGGTGCGCGAGTAGGCCTTGAACAGCGGGTTCGAGCTGATGGTGCCGGTGGCCTTCAGGCCGTTGCGCAGCGAGATGTTGTAGGTCGGGTTCTGGAACACCAGGTTGTTGACGTACTTGTTCGCGGTGCCGGTCTTGCCCTGCTCCGAAATGCCGTACTTGTTGTCGAAGATGATGTTGTTCGCAACGTAGACGTTGTTCGCGCCGGCCGTCGTGTAGTAGAAGTCGCCGCCGCCCACCACCATGCCGAAGTTCGAGCTGGTCACGGTGTTGTTGGTGATGATCACATTGGTGGCGTCGTGCCACAGGTGAATACCGACCGCGCCAACGCGATACACCAGGTTGTTCTTGATCGTGCCCGAGGTGCTGACGTAGATGCCCTGGACGTAGGTGCAACCGGCCGGGCCGATGTCGTTGACGACGTTGCTGACGATGTCCGACTTCACGCCGTGGTAGTAGCTGTCCACGCCGATGGCCGAGCCGCCGGCGCTGGTGCAGGCCACGCTCTTGGCGATGTGGTGGATGTGGTTGTTCTGGATCATGCCGTAGGAGCCGCCGGTGTAGATACCGTGGGTCCACTTGGTGCCGCTGCCGGATTTCGTACCGTCGACGTCGAAGCCGATGATGCTGACGTAGTTGCCGCGGTTGTCCCAGGCGTTGTTGTTGCTCGAGCTTGCCGGCGGAACGATCTTGGCGCCCCACTTGGTGGTCGAGACCCAGTAGATGCGGCCGGTTGCGGTGCCGCTGGCGGTGGTCTTGATGCCGCCGGCGTAGGTGCCCGGCGCCACCCAGACGGTGGTGCTGGCCTTGGTCGCAGCTTTCACGGCGCGGGCCAGGGTCTTGAACGGTGCCGCCTTGGTGCCGGCCGCGGTGTCCGAACCGGTCGGCGAGACGTAGTAGTTATAGGTGGTGGCCGGGGTCGCGGTGGTCGCGGCGCTCACGGTCGGGCTCGATGCCGAGATCGAGGCCAGCAGGCGCGGTGCGCCGTCCGCCGGTGCTGCACCGCTGGATGCCGGGACGCCATCGTAACCACTCAGTTCGAAGCTGCTTGCGGCGGCTTCGGTCGCTTGCGCCGCGGCTGCATCGGCAGCATTGGGCGTGGTCGCGGCACTGTTTGCTGCGGTCTGGTCTGCACTGCTGGTGACCACGGCGGCGGTCTGCGATTGCTGGCCGTTGCCGGTATCGGTCATGCCGCCACCGCAAGCCGTCAGGAGGACGGCAGCGCTGCAGCACAGCATTGCGTTGACACGGATATCCGAAGCAAAAGTAACGAGTTTTTTCATCTGAAAGTACCTTGCGGCAAAAAGTGAATGTAACCCTTTGACGCAAGGAAACTTCCTTAGTTCAATCTTTTTTAAAATAAATTTCCTACAGTAATCGAATGCAAACGGATATTGCTGAGTAGAATCAGGTACTTATGAACAGACAATTGTTAAATGTCGATCAGTTCGAATGGCCGATGCACGGCCGGATGTAACAATCAAAAAAGCCCGCACACCTTACGGTATGCGGGCTGAACCCGGACAGCCAGGGGCTTGTCCGGGGAGCAAAACTGAGACGCTTAGTGCTCGGGTTTAATGCTGATAGGCGCCGATGTCGTAGCCGGTCGAAGCGTTACGCGGCTTGCCGTCCAGGTCGGTTGCGTAGGCATTGGTCGCGGTGCCGCGGCCGATGGCCGGCGAGCTGGTCGTCAGGTGATAGTCCGGCGTTGCCGCAGTGCGCGAGTAGGCCTTGAACAGCGGGTTCGAGCTGACGGTGCCGGTGGCCTTCAGGCCGTTGCGCAGCGAGATGTCGTAAGTCGGGTTCTGGAACACCAGGTTGTTGACATACTTGTTGGCGGTGCCAGTCTTGCCCTGCTCCGAAATGCCGTACTTGTTGTCGTAAATGATGTTGTTCGCCACGTAGACATTGTTTGCGCCGGCCGTCGTGTAATAGAAGTCGCCGCCGCCCACCACCATGCCGAAGTTCGAGCTGGTCACGGTGTTGTTGGTGATGACCACGTCGGTGGCGTCGTGCCACAGGTGGATGCCGACCGCGCCCACGCGATAGACCAGGTTGTTCTTGATCGTGCCCGAGGTGCTGACATAGATACCCTGGACGTAGGTGCAGCCTGCCGGGCCGATGTCGTTGACGACGTTGCTGACGATGTCGGTCTTGACGCCGTGGTAGTAGCTGTCCACGCCGATGGCCGAGCCGCCGGCGCTGGTGCAGGCGACGCTGCGGGCCAGGTGGTGGATGTGGTTATCCTGGATCATGCCGTAGGAACCGCCGGTGTAGATGCCGTGGGTCCACTTGGTGCCCGAGCCCGAGTTGGTGCCGTCGACGTCGAAGCCGATGATGCTGACGTAGTTGCCGCGGTTATCCCAGGCATTGTTGTTCGAGGAGCTCGACGGCGGCACGACTTTCGCGCCCCACTTGGTGGTCGAGACCCAGTAGATGCGTGCTGCGGCGGTGCCGTTGGCGGTGGTCTTGATGCCGCCGGCGTAGGTGCCCGGAGCAACCCAGACGGTGGTGCCGGCCTTGGTGGCGGCTTTTGCTGCGCGGGCCAAGGTCTTGAACGGGGCTGCCTTGGTGCCTGCGGCGGTGTCGGAGCCGGTCGGCGACACATAATAGTTATAGGTGGTGGCCGGGGTGGTGGTCGCGGCGCTCACGGTCGGGCTCGATGCCGAGATCGACGCCAGCAGGCGCGGCGCGCCATCGGCCGGGGCTGCCGCTTCAGTCGAGGCGGCGCCGGTCGAGGCCAGGCTGCCATCGTAACCGCTCAGTTCGAAGCTGCCGGCTGCAGCGGCTTCGGTCGCCTGGGCGCCGGCTGCGTCGGCAGCGTTCGGCGTGGTGGCGGCACTGTTTGCGACGGTGGTGTCGGTGCTGGAGGTGACGGCAGCGGCAGTCTGCGCTTGCTGGCCGGCGTCGGTCATGCCGCCGCCGCAGGCGGTCAGGAGGACGGTGACGCTGGCGCACAGCAGGGCGTTGACACGGATATCCGAAGCAAAAGTAACGAGTTTTTTCATGAGAAAGTTCCTAGCAGCAAAAAGAGAATGTACCCCTTTGAGCGAAGGAAACTTCCTTAGTTCAATCTTTTTTAAAGAAAATTTTCTCGTTGTAATTAAATATTTACAGAAAATATTTCTGTAAACCGTATGGCGCAAAACGGATCAGCTTGTGCGAACAAGGTTATGAGCTACATCGTATTGCGCGCGGCAACTGACTCGCAGTGAACATGGTCTTAGTACAGAGACCGTAGACCACATGCGAGGATGACGCGATGGGCGAATACCTAAGAATTCAAGAAATGCTCAAGGAAGGCGAGGATTATGCCGGACTGATCCTGGGCAAGGACGGGGAAGCGGATTACCACCTGGTGCTGCTGCCGGACGACGTATCGGACGTCAGCTGGCCGACCGCGCGCGAGTGGGCGGGCTCGCAGGAAGGCGACCTGCCCACGCGGCGGGAGCTTGCCCTCCTGTTCGCCAACCTGCGCGAACGCTTCGACCGGGTGTGGTACTGGTCGAGCGAACAGCACGACACGCGGCCGCAACTGGTCTGGGGGCAGAACTTCGCCAGCGGCATCCAGACCGTGTATGGCCGGCCTTTCCGCGGCCATGCGCGCGCGGTGCGGCGGATCGTCGGCGCCTGAGCCGCCAGGCTACCCGCCGCACCGGGCGCACCGGCAGGACCCGCTTTATTTAGCGGCGGCTGCCGGTGCTGCCGTCACGGGCACAGCGACGTTCGAACGGCCGATCTGTTGGTCCATGTTCGCCAGGAACCAAGCTGTCGTTGCCATGACGGCCGTGTGGCGGCGCAGGTTGTCGGGATCGACCTTGTCGAAGGTGTCGGCCGGCGTATGGTGGTAATTGAAGTAGTTGGCCGAGTCGATCCACGGCTCGAAGCTCGGCACGCCCGAGGTTTCCAGCTCGTGCAGGTCGCCCGACGCAATCACGTCTTCGCGGCGGAAGGCGCCTGCGCCGATCGGGTACAGCGCCGCCTGCAGCGGGGCCATCAGCTTGGCGGACTGCAGGCCGACGCCGGCGCGCAGACCGAAGGGGCGGCCGGAGCCGCTGTCGTCTTCGTAGGCGGCGAAATGCTTCTCGGCCGTCGACTTGTAGGCGTCGTTATAGCCCCTGCCCCCGCGGCCGCCGTTTTCTTCGTTCATCCACGCTACCACGCGGATGGTGCGACGCGGACGGTAGTCGAGCTTGCGCAGGGTATCGATCACGCCCATGGCGCTGACCACACCCGAGGCGTCGTCATTGGCGCCCGTGGCGAGGTCCCAGGAATCGAGGTGACCGGACACCAGCACGATCTCGTCCGCCTTGTCGGTGCCGGGCCAGTCGGCGATCACGTTGTAGCTGTCGGCGTCGGGCAGGATCTGCGGGGTCAGGGTCAGGTGCAGGCGCACCGGGCCGCGTTTGGACAGGCGGGCGATCAGCATCGAGTCCTCGATCGTGATCGCGGCTGCCGGAATACGCTTGCCTTCCGGCAGGTTCGTGGCGCCGGTGTGGACGATGCGATAAGCGGCGCCGCCGACGGCGCGCACCAGGGCGGCTTGCGCGCCCATCTCGGCGGCCATGCGCGGACCGGCGCCGCGGAAGGCAACGGCCTGTCCGTAGGCGTTGCCGGCCAGGCCGCGGTCGGCCATGTTCTGGTCGAAAGGCACGTCGAACAGCACGATGCGGCCCTTCACCTCGGCCGCGCGTGCTTTCAGTTCCTCGAAGCTGCGGACCACGATCACCTCGGCCGTGATGCCGGCCGCCGGGGTCGCGCCCGAGCCGCCGAGGGCGGTCAGCACGACTTTCTGGGTCACGCCGGCCGGTCGGCCCTTGTAGTCCACCACTTCGCAGGTCTCGGCGCCGCGCACCCAGTGCGGCACCTTGACCGGCTGCAGGGTGACCCTGGCGCCCAGCTTGCGCAGCTCGTCGGCCACCTGGGTGACGGCGGCGGCGGCGCCGGCGGAACCGGACAGGCGTGGGCCGACCAGGTCGGTCAGGTCTTCGAGGCGCTGGTAGGCATAGTCGCTCTGCATCGCCGTGTCGCGCACCTTGGCGAGCGCGGCCGGGTCGTTGCCCGGAGTGGCAGCGCTGACGCTGCTGGCGGCCAGGCTGGCGGCGATCAAGGTCAGGGCGGGAAGGCAGATGCGGCGTTTCATGCGTTTGTCCTTTGGTTCGGGTCGAAATGACTGAAACAATAGCGCAACCGCCGCAGTTTTAGGAAATTTATTGCGGTAAATACATTGTTGATGGACGCTCAAGCCGGGACCAGTCGCACTAATGTGATTTCGGACGGCGCCCCGAAGCGCTTCGGCGGTCCCCAATAGCCGGTGCCGCGGCTGGTGTACACCCACAGCGAGCGCACCCGGTTCAGGCCGGCAACGAAGGGCTGCTGCAGCGGCACGAAGAAATTCCAGGGGAAGAACTGGCCGCCATGGGTGTGGCCGGACAACTGCAGGTCGAAGCCGGCGTCGGCGGCTGCCGGCGCACTGCGCGGCTGGTGGGCGAGCAGCACCTTGACGGCAACGTCGGCCGGCGCCCCGGCCGCCGCCTGCTGCGGATCGCTCCTGTGGGCCGGATTGAAATGCTGGGCCGTGTAGTCGGTCACGCCGGCGATCATCAGCGAAGCCGCGCCACGGCGGCGGATCACGTGCTCGTTGAGCAGCACGCGCAGGCCCAGGCGGCGCACCTCGGCGATCCATTGCTCGGCGCCGGAATAATATTCGTGGTTGCCGGTCACAAAGAACACGCCGTCCGGCGCCGCAAGGCGGGCCAGCGGCGCCGTGTGCAGGGCCAGGCGCTGCACGCTGCCGTCGACCAGGTCGCCGGTGACGGCAATGGCGTCGGGCTTGAGCCCGTTGACCTTGTTGACGATGGCATTCAGATAGGCGCGCTTGATGGTGGGGCCGACGTGGATATCGGAAATCTGGGCGATCGCATAGCCGGCCAGTTCCTCTGGCAGGTTGACGATAGGCACGTCCACCGTGACCACGCGCGCGAGACGGCGCGCGTTGACGAAGCCGATGACGGACACCAGCAGCGCAAGCAGGGGCACTGCCACGGCGCTGTCGTGGATGATGGCCGGGCTGCCGGCGCCTGCAAGCGTGAGCACCAGCAGGATCACGTCGCGCAAGAGGGTCAGCACCAGCAGCGAGGAAAAGAAGCCCATCGCCAGCAGGCCGGCCCAGGACAGCGGTCCGGACCAGCGGCTGCGGCGCAGGCTGGGCGCGACCAGGCCGAGACGCACCAGCACAGCCGAGGCCGCGAGTAAAACGATGCCCACCAGCATGCCGGGCACGCCGATATCCATGCCTGGCAGCAAGCGGAGACCGATATACAGGTGCACCAGCACCAGGATTGCAAGAACAGAAATGGAAGAACGTCGGCGCGCCATAAACCTGAGGAGTAAAAGAGTGACACCTGCTAGATGGGGCAAGCGAGACCGAGTGCAAGTGCTGCACGTTCGAAATGTTACGTCCTCTGATGCAGGTGTAAGAATCTGTATTAACGCGTGGCAGCCTCGCCGGTGGGGACTATAGTACGTTCATGCCTGGCGTCGTTGAGATCATCCTGATCCCCCGTTGAGGCTAAGGAAAAAGCCATGTTGAACAAAAAATGCTTTGGTGCGGTACTCCTGGCCGCGGCCGCCGTGTCCTCCACGGCAATGGCTCAGGATCGGGGAGCGAACACTGTCATCGGCGCGCTGGCAGGCGCGGCCATCGGTGGCAGCGCTGGGGGACGCGATGGCGCCCTGGTCGGCGCAGCGATCGGCGCGGCCGTGGGTAACTCGGTGCGCACGAACGACGACTACTATTATCGCGACCGCGGAAACTACGGCTACGCGAACAATTACTACTCGGGCAGCTACTACCAGCCGGCGCCGGCCGCCGTGTACGTGGAATCGCGTCCGCGCTACTACTACGAACCGCGTCCGGTGTATGTCGAATCGCGTCCGTACTACGACCGTGGCCGTTACTACGATCGTGGCCGCTACTACGACCGCGACCGCGGCGACCGTCACCACGACCGTGGCGGCTGGGGCCATCACCGCTGATCGGCTCCCGCTGACAAAAACCGCGCTTCGGCGCGGTTTTTTATTGCCTGCCTTTTCCATGTCCCCCCGCTAGCCGGGCACGGCGGCGCCTGTGCCGCCTTGACGGGAGGACACATGCTCGAAGCGGGCGACATCATCACCCTGACGGCCGGCGCCTGGCGCCTGCGCGAACCGCTGGCCAGTTCCAGCTATGGCCTCCTGTGGCATGCCGAGCCCGCGGGCGGCGGCGCACCGGCCGTGCTCAAGCTGGTCAACACCGAACAGATGGCGCTGGCCCTGCCGCCGCAGCGCGTCCGCTGGTCGGCCTGCCTGCATGCCGAAATCGCCTTCCTGCGCGCCCTGCGTCCCTGGGACCAGCGCCACATCGTGCGCCTGCTCGACAGCGGCGAGCACCTGGGCCAGCCGGCGATGGTCCTCGAACTGCTCGACACCGACCTCGCGCGCCACCTGGATGCGCTGCGCAGCCGCGGCGACGCCCCCTCCTTCCCGCAGGCGCTGGACTGGACCGCCCAGGCCAACCAGGCGCTGGCGAAAGTGCACCAGTACGGCTGGCGCCACCTCGACCTGAAGCCCGCCAACCTGCTGGTGGACCGCCACGGCGCCCTCAAGCTGGCCGACTTCGGCACCAACCGTCCGCTACAAGACCGCAACGCCCATTCCTACGCAGGCACCGCCAACTGGCAGGCGCCCGAACAATTCTTCCCCAACGCCGACGGCCGTTACGTGACGGACGCGCGCAGCGACTACTTCGCCCTCGGCGCCCTGCTCTACCATGTGGTCACCGGCACCATGCTGCGCTTCTGCAGCGCCTGCGGCGGCGCCTGGCGCGAGCATGGCCCCGGCGCCGCGGCCTACCTGCGCGCGCGGCACGGCGGCGGCCTGCCCGCCATCCTCGCGTCCGACGAGGCTGCGCTCTTCCTGCGTCATGCCGGCCTCGCCGGCGCCGCTGCCGCGAACGCCGCACTCGGCCTGCTGCGCGCCCTGCTGGCGCCGCGCCCGGAACAGCGGCCCCGCCACGCCCTCGAGATCAGTCGCCTGATCGAACGCGCACGCAGCGCCTGCGCCAACGACACGATGCGGAGCGCGGCATGAGCGGCGCGGCGGTGTTGCGCGGCGCCGCACGCGGTGCCAGGGCGGCTGCCGGGCCGCGCATCCGGATCGACAGCGTGCGGATGAGCGTCGCCACCCTGCTCCTGCTGCTGTGCGCCCTGCAGCTGCTTTGCCTGCTGCGCGCGCCGGCCGCGTGGATGCCGGCCCGGGTCGCGGTGGCGCTGGATGCGGGCAAGGACATGGTGCTGGACGGCGCCGCACTCGGCTTGCCGCCGGCGGAGGGCGCACGGCTCCGGCTGCGCCGCGATGCCGCGGGCAGTTGGTGGGCCGCGGCCGCCGGCCAGGCGCCGCTGCAGGTCCAGCACGGCGACAGCCGGCGCCGCGCCGGCAGCGTGCTGCTGGCGCAAGGCCAACGCTTCCAGCTGGGGGCGTCGAGCTTCAGCGTGGATGCCGTCGACGCCGGCAGCGTCGCCTTCACGCGCGACGCTACGCGCTGGCAGTACGACGGCGCCACCTTGTACCAGAACGGCGTGGCCCGGCCCAGCTGCCCGGACGCCCGGCTGGCCGCGCGCATGGTCGGCGCCTGGAACCGCTGGCTGCCTTCGGTACTGGGCATGGCGCGTCCGCTGGTCTTCGGCGGCAACCTGGATTGCGGCAACCGCATCGCCATCGCCGGGGTGCCGGCGCCGGCCGCCACCATCAAATCGACGCCGGAGGGCATGCTGCTGGCCGGCGGCGCCGGCGCCCAGCAGGCGCCCCTGCTGCTGCAAACCGCCGCCAACGCGCACGATGCCGTCCTGCTGGCGGAACGCGAGGAAAGCCTGGACAAGGCGGGCGCGCTGCAGCTGGGCCGCACCCGCCTGCTCCTCGAACGCAACGGCGACCTGCTGCACCTGCAGCCGGTATCGCACGTCGCCCTCTACCGCGAAGCCGAACAGCGCCTGCCCGAAGGCGTCAGCTGGACCTGGGCCCGGCGCGCGGACTGGCGCCTGCCGGAACAGGCGCTGCTGCCGCTGGGCCTCGCCTTCGGTATCGCGGCGGCCGTCGCCGCGACCATGCTCCTGAGCGGCGCCACACGCCGCCTGGGCAGCGTGCGCGCGCTGGCTGCGGTGGGCGCCCTGCTGCTGTGCGGCGCCGGCCTGACCCTGCTGTATTTGCAAAAGAGCGGTGCGCCGGCCGGCGCCGGTATCGGCCTGCTGGTGGCCTGGGCCGCCTTCTGCTGCCTTTGGCTGGCCGGCGGACGCTCGCTCGCCGCCGGCGCCGCCGTGCTGCTGCTGGCCGCCGGCCTGCTCTCGCAACTCGAGCTGGGACTGGGCGCGCCGGAATCCTCCTGGCTGCGCCACGCCGGCAAGACAGGCGCCCTGCTGGCGATCGGCGCGGGCGCCTTCGGCCTCTTGCGTGCCCTGCGTCCGGGCCCGGACGCGCGTCCGCTGCCGCAAGCCCGCGTGGAACTGGCCCTGCTGTGCATGAGCGGCGCCGCGCTGCTGTTCCTGCTGCTGCAGGTGGCCTTCGGCGACGAGACCGGCGTCTTCGATTTGCAGCCGGTGGAATTCGCCAAGCTCGCGCTGACCGCCCTCAGCGCCCACTGCCTGGCGCTCGCGACCGGTGGCCAGCCCGCGCCAGGCGGCGTTCTCTTGCGCGCGCTGCGCCTGGGCGCGCCGGCCCTGCTGTTCCTGGTGCTGCTGGCGGTGGCGCTCGTGCAGGTCGACGACTATTCGCCGCTGATCCTGCTGACGGTCTGGGGCTGCGCGATGGCGCTGGCCTATGCGCTGGCCAGCCGCAAGTATCTGCTGCTGGGCGCCGTCCTTGCCGCCGCGCTGGCCGCGGTGGCGGGCGTGGTGCTGCTGCGCGCCGCCGGTCCGGGCGAGTTCGCGCGCTGGAATTTTTACGCCGACCGCTTCATGGTCTGGCTCGATCCAGGCTCGCACCCGCACACCGGCCAGCAGTTGCTGCTGGGCGCGCAGGCCATCGCCGGCGGCGGCTGGTTCGGCGCCGACCACGCCTTCGGCCTGTTGGCGCTGGGCCAGGACGCCGGCGCCGCGCTACGCATCCCGGCCGTGCAGGACGACTTTGCGCCCTCCTTCTTCCTGAACCGGCACGGCCTGATCGCGGCCTTGCTGCTGTGGATGCTGCAGGCACTGTTCCTGGCCGGGCTGCTGCACACGGCCGTGCGCTGCTGGCTCTCGGGCGCCGGCGCGCGCGACTTCCGCCTGGCCTGGTACGCCCGCTTCCGCTGCTTCCTGCTGTGCGGCGGCGCGGCCTTCGTCGCCGGCCACTTCCTGCTGTCGTGGGGCACCAACCTCGCGATCTTCCCGGTGATGGGCCAGCCGATGAGCTTCCTGTCGGCGGGCGGCTCGCACCTGCTGTTTTTCATCTGCCCCCTGCTAGTTGCGGGTGTCGCCAGCGAACCCGAACATCAATGAAGGAGAACGAATCATGCCAGTCTATGTGCAGCACGAAACCCTAGCCCGGATCAACGATGTGTTCAGCCCCGAGGCGATCTGGCAGGCGCCGGGGCTGGCCCTGTTCTCGCGCCGTCCGCTGCTGCGCGACCTGCTCGAACGCGCCCCGCGCGAGCAGCGCGGCCGCGCCGCCACCCGCTGCTTCTCGCACGTGACGCTGGCGCTGCCGCAGGAAGAAGTCGACGACGACCGCCATCTCACGCGCGGCGCCCGCGTGCGCGACCTGGCCGAGGGCCTGGCGGCGCTGCACCAGAAGGACTTCGGCGACCTGTTGAAAGGCGACGAGGTGCGCTACCACGTGGTCGGCGACGAAGAACTGGCCCCGGGCGAAGTCGGGGTGCGCTTCGGCCATGCGGTCTACCTGCCGGCGCCGGGCGAAAAGGTCCAGTACACGGTCAGCGTCTCGCGCGACAGCGCGGTCTGGAAAACCGTCTGCCCGATCTACCCGAACCAGCGCCTGACCCTGATCGGCCACGACGAACACGAGACCACCCACGTGGCGCCCGGCTGGCCCTTCGGCGCGGAAGGCGCGATCCTCTTGATCAACGACGGACCGGAATCGCCGCTCGAAATCCAGGTGCGGCCCAAGGACGCCTTCGAACGCAGCTGGGACCAGGCCGGCGGCTACTACGCGATCCGCTCGCGACGCGGTGGCGTCGATGCCACGGGTGCGCCGTTGCGCCTGCTGCTGCGCGTCACGCCGGCGCCGGGCATCCGCAGCGTTCCCGCGCAATCCGCGGCACAGCGCGCCGCCGCGCCGATTCCTGCGCCGGTGCGCACCCCGCCCGCACCATCGGCTCGCCCCGCCGTCTGGAAGCCGCGCCAGGCCCTGAACGCCGACATGACCGCGGTGCCGCTGGCCGCGCAGGCATCGCCGGCGCCAGCGCTGGCCGCCACGGAAGCCGACGCCACCTACGCACCGGTCGCACGCCAGCGGGTCGCGCTGGCGGCGCTGGCCCTGCCGCGCCTGTCGCGCTACCGCGAAACCGGCGCCCAGGCGCTGGAGATCGGCCTGAACCGCGCGCTGGCGCCGTCCGCGCCCGGTCACGAATCGGTGCTGGGCTTCGCCATCGACGATGCCGACACCATGCACGCGGTGACCGGCGCCGGCCGCGAGCCGGTGGCGGCGCCTGCCTCATTCAGCCCGCTCGACGGCGCCCGGGTCGACCTGCTGGCGATCGCACCCGAGATGGCCGAACGCTACCTGGCCCTGCTGCGCCTGCCGCAGGCGCCCGCGCTGCCGGTAGCGCCGGGCGCGCGCTTCCTGTTCGGCCGCAGCGCGCCGATGCTGGCCGCGCTACGCGTACTCGATTCGCCGCGTTTCCTGCGCGCGGCAAGCGGCGCCGCGCCGTCCAGCGCCGACCGCCTCGGCCTGTCGCGCAATGCCTTCAGCTTCGAGGCGGCGCCGGACGGCTACCGCATTGCCCGCGCCAGCGCGACCCAGGCCTTGTACCACCTCGACGAGCAGCTGGGTTTCGTGGCCGCGATCGGCGAGGCCACGCCGGAGCAGCCTTACCTGCTGCCGCCCGGCCACCACCTGGTCGCCGGCCATTACGTCCTGCGCTTCGACGCCTGACGCGCCATGACGATAGCCGCACCGACCCAGGCCGCAACGGCGGCCGCCTACGTCCTCGGACTGGCGCTGACCCTGGCGCTGGCCGGCTGCCTGACGCCGCGTCGATGGTGGCGGCGCCCGACCGCCGGCAACCTCGCGCTGGCGGGCGGCGGCACGCTGGCCTTCGGTGTCTTGTTCTGCCTGATGTTCGCCGCCTTGATGCCGGCGCGGCCCGCAAGGCCGGCGGAGCCGCTGCCATTCGCGGAAAGATTCCCGCCGCCCCCGGCACGCACGCTGCCTGCAGCGCGCTACCGCGTCATCGACGACCTGAACCTGCGCGCAGCCAAGGCTACCGGCGCCCCCCGCGTGGCGGTGCTGCCGGCCGGGACCCTGGTCACGCCGACCGGCGCCCTCGATGGCGACTGGCTGCAGGTGCGCGCCCGCCTCGAGGGACGGCCGGTCGAAGGCTGGGTCAGCAGCCTGTGGCTACGCCGGGTCGACGAGGGCCGGATCGGCCAGCACTAGACGCATCGGGTTGTAGCGCACGATGCCGTCCTGAGTGGGCGCGGTCGGCACGAAGCCCAGCGACGCATAGAAGGGCAAGGCGTGGTTCGACGAGTTGACGGTGAAGGCGCCCGGGTGGCCGGGACCGAGGGCGGCCTCGCGCGCCGTCTCCCACAGCTTGCGCGCGATGCCGCGGCGGTGGAAGCGGCTGTCGACATAGAGGCTGTAGAGGTGGCTGCGCTGGCGCATGGCGACGAAGCCGGCCAGTTCGCCGTCGATCTCGGCCACGTGATAGACGAAGCCTTGCGCCAGGAATCCGCGCATGGCTTCCTCTCCCTGCTGGGCCAGGAAGGCGGCGGCGCCTTCAGGCGTGGATTCGTGCAGGATGAAGTCTTCGGCGGCGCGGCGCAGCAGTGCGGCGGCGGCCGGAATGTCGTCGGGGGTCAGGGATCGGATCTTCATGATCCGGCAAGTGTAAGGGAAAAGTAGCGCTAATCGTCGCTTGGCTTTTTGCTATTTGCGGTTACAGTAAGGGGATGCATGCACCAGAAGTTTCGCTCGCTTCCTCCCTGCGCTTCGGCGCCCTCGACGTCGCCGCCGCCTCGCGGCTGGGCGCCGGGCCGCGCCTGCGCGAAGAAAACCAGGACAATCTGCTGCTGATCGACAGCGGCGGCCAGGCCGTCTGGCTGCAGAACCAGCAGCCGCAGCGCCGCCAGCTGGCGCGCTGGCGCCAGGGCCATGCGCGTATCGCCGTACTGGACGGGATGGGCGGGCATGGCCACGGCCGGGAAGCGGCGGAAGCGGTGGTGGCCGGACTGCTGGCGATCCCGCCGATGGACTCCGCGGCCGAGCTGGCGCGCCGCCTCGATGCCCTGCACGCCGAGCTGCAGCGCCATTTCGCCCAGCTGGCCGGGCCGGGGCCGCGTCCCGGCACCACGCTCACCATGCTCGAGCTGCCGGAAGGCCTTGAGCCCATCCTCTACCACGTGGGCGACTCGCGCCTGTACGAGATCACGCGCGAACGCGTGGCCCCGCTCACCGTCGACCACGTGCCGGCCACCGCCTTCGCGATGGGCGGCCTGCTGGGCGAGCAGGAATGGTGGCAGCAGGTGCACGGCGAGCACCGGCCGCAGGTGTCGCAAGCCTTCATCCTCGGGAATGCCTTCGCCAATCCGGCCCAGCTGAACGACCCCTTATTCGAACTGACGCCGCTGAACCTGCCGTCCTGGCTGTGCGCGCTGCCGGACCGCCGCGCGCTCCGCCTGCGACCGGACGCCAGCTACCTGCTGGCCACCGACGGCCTGTGGTCCTGTTCGGATCCCTATGGCTGGGTGGGCCAGTGGCCGCAGTTGCTGGGCGGGCGGCTGGATGCGGCCGGCATGCTGGCCACCCTGCTGCGCGCCTACGAATCGCATCCGCCGGCCTTCTTCTACCCGGATAACGTGAGCGCCATCCTGCTGCGCACGCCGGGCACGGGTGCGCGCGAGGAGACCGTGCTGCCGGGCGCCTGAGGCGCTCCGCTTCAGTGTGGCAAAAAATGCTTTTTAGCAAAAAATCTTGCCGAATGATGAATACGGCGCGCCGCCTCAGCTTAAAATCACGTAAGCTCGACCCGACCGTCAACCGTTCAACCCGCCGCCCATGAAACGCTGCAGCAGTCCCGACCATCCGCACTGTACCGCCTGGGTCATGCCCGGCGAGCAGGCCTGCGCGCATGGTCACGGCCAGCCCGCTTTGGCGTCTCCTACGGCGGCGGATGCCCTCGGCTCCAGCTTCGACATGCTGCAATCGGTGCGCGCCCGGCGCGACGCCCCCGACGCCATCCGTCCAAACACGGCGCCCGCCGCGCGTCCGGAAATGCGCCCGCACCTGCACATCAGCGGCTTCGATCCGCGCGCCGCCGGCGGCCGCCAGGCCATCAAGCTGGAACTGCGCGGCATGCCGGACGACACCCCGGCCGAACTGACCCTGCTGCTGCAATCGGCCCTGCTGCCCCAGGGCGGCGGCCGGCAGACCTTCACGCGCAGCCTGCGCGGCGGCTGGCGTCCGCTGGTGGTCGAGTTTTCCTCGCGCGGCCGCGAACACGGCCAGTACCGCGTCGACGTCGAGCTGCACGCGCGCGATGAGCAGCACAGCGGCAGCGCCCGCACCTGGGTCGCCACCATGGTGCTGCTGGTCCCGCGCGCGGACGCCTCTCTGGCCGAGATCCACCAGACCTACCTGGCGGCGCGCAAGAACGTGCGCATCCATGCGGACGACGCCTCGATCGCACGCCTGCACGGCCTCGACGCCGCCGGCCCGCTCGACATCGCGATCGACGCCCGCAACGCTTCCATCGCCCAGCTGCAGTTCGGCGCCCGGCAAGGCAAGATCGACATGGCCCTGCCGACCATCGCCTGGGACGAGGACCTGATCGAGATCGACCTCCCGGCCACGCGCCCGGCCCACCCCTGCCCGGCCTCGCGCGCCTGCCTGGTCTATGCCGAGCCGGATGCGGGCATGCAGCGCCATTTGCGCCTGTTCGCGCTGGACGAGTGGGTAGTCGGCCGGATGGAAGCGGGTCCGAACGGTAGCCTGCTCGAAGCCGAGGCCGACGTCCTGCTGTGCCACTACGGCGAGCATGGTCCGGAGCACGACGGCCTGACCCGGCGCATCTCGGGCCGCCATGCCGTGATCCGCCAGGGCCGGCAGGGATTCGAAATCGAGGATGTGTCGCGCTACGGCGTCCTGCTGGACGGCGTCTGGCCCGGCAAGCACAGCCCGGTGGCGCTGCGGGTCGGCATGCGCATCGAACTGACCGCCAGCATCAAGGGCGTCGCGGCGCTGGTGGTGACGGCCCTGCTGCCGCATGCCGTGGTCCTGCACCGCATCGACGCCGGCGGCGCCGCCGAATGCATCATGCTGGTCGCACCGGACACCGCACCCTCGGCGAACCCAGGCGCCGCGTTGCCGCGTGCCGCCGTGCTGCCGCAACTCTTCCACCGCGACGGCGGCTTCTGGCACCGCGATCCGGCCACCGGCGCGGACACCCCGCTCGGCCCCACGGCCGCACTCGAGCGCCTGGCCGGTTTCCACGGCCGGGTACGTTTTACGGCAAGTCCCTATCCCGACTACCGGGCCGCCCGCGGCGCCGACCGCCGCGCGGCGCTCCAGCTGTCGGGCGCCTGACTCAGCCCGGCCGCAGCACCAGGAAGATCAGGGCTGCACCCGTCAACAACACGGCCTGCAGCGAAAAGACAATGATGGGAATACGGATATCGTCGGGGATGCGCACGGCAACCTCCAGTCACTGATGTTACGTGACCGATTATCCCACCATCAGCTCGCGCACGACACGGAAGCCGACGATGTCGTTCGACAAGGCGCTCGAAAATCCGTTGCGCAGCGCCGAGCGCAGGTAGCGCGGGTTGTAGAGCCAGGAACCGCCGCGCAGGATGCGGCGGGCCTGGTCGCCGCCCTCTTCCCAGGCGCTGCCGTCGAGGGGGGCGCCCTCGTAGCTGTCGTGCACCACGTCCTGCACCCACTCCCACACATTGCCGTGCATGTCGAACAGGCCCCAGGGATTCGGCGGGAACATGCCGGCCGGGGTCGTTCCGCGCCGGTATTCGCCGCGCACGCCGCCGTTGTAGGTGAAGTTGCCGTCGTAGTTGGCCTGCTCCGTCGAGATGGTGTCGCCGAAGCTGAAGGCCGTCCTGGTGCCGGCGCGGCAGGCGTATTCCCACTCGGCCTCGCTCGGCAGGCGGTAGCTGCGCCCGGTGGCTTCCGACAGCCAGCGCACGTACTCCAGCGCGTCGTACCAGTTGACGCCGACCACCGGGTGGGCATCGGTCTGCGGGAAGCCCGGCGCTTCCCAGTTCACTTCACCGCTCTGGCGCCAGCCGGTGGCGCGCACGAAGACCCGCCATTCGCCCACCGTTACCGGATAGCGGCCCATGGCGATCGGCCTGTCGATGCCGACCCAGTGCTGCGGCAGCTCGCGCGCCAGCCAGCCCTTCTGCGAGCCGGCATCCATCGCGATCTTGCGCTCATGGTCCGGTGAGCCCATCTGGAAGCGTCCGGTCGGCAGCAGCACCAGTTCCGGCCCCTTGCCCTCGCCATCCAGGAAGCGGTCGCGCAGGATGCCTTCGAGGTCGGCCACCGGGCTGGCCGGGGTCGGCATCATGACCTCGAGCTCGGCCTGGTTGCGCGCCGCCTGCTCGGCGCGGGCGCGCTGCTGCTGGGCGAGATAGGCTGCCGCGGCCTTGGCCTGGGCCAGCTTGCGCTGGGTCTGCTCGGCTTCCAGCCGCGCCTTTTCCGCCTCTTCGGCGCGGCGCTCGGCCAGTTGGCGCCGCAGTTCTTCCTTGCGCACGCGGCGGGCTTCCTCGGCCGCCAGGCGCGCCAGTTTTTCCTGTTCGCGGCGCTGGCGGTCGACTGCGGCCTGGGCGGCGGCCTTCGCTTCCACTTCGATGCGCTTGCGGGCGGCGGCTTCCTGGGCGCGGCGCTGGGCTTCCGCCTCGCTGGCTGCGCGCGCGGCTTGTTCGGCCTGTTCGGCCTGTTGGCGCGCGGCCTGCTCCGCTTCGCTTTGGGCGCGCAACTCGTCCTCGCTCGGTCCCGCCGCGTGTTCCAGGCGGTCGAGCAACTCGCTGACGCTGCCGGGCCGTTCGGCGGCGCTGGCCGCGAAGCCGGCCTGCAATGCTGCCCACTGGCCGTCGTTCAGGCCTTCCGGCCGCGCCGGCGACCCGCGTTCCGCCTGGCCGGGATCGAAAGGCAGGCGTCCGCTCAGCATCCGGTAGACCATGGCCGCCACCGCGTGCACGTCCAGCCCCCGCGCCGGCGCCTCCTGGCCCTGTCCCGCCTCGGGCGCGCGGTAGCCGGCGGTGCCGGAGCTGGCCGGCGCCTCCAGTGCGCCATTGCCAACTGCCCCACCGCTGCCGCGGGCGCGCGCGGCGATGCCGAAGTCGAGCAGCTTGACGTCGCCGTCACGGGTCAGGAAGACATTCGCCGGCTTGATGTCGCGGTGGACCAGGTGATGGCGCTCCCAGGCATGGTCGAGGGCCGCGGCGACCGGCCGCAGCAGCGCCAGCGTGCGCGCCAGTCCCAGCCTGCCTTCGCGCGCCAGCAGGCTGTCGAGGTCCTCGCCCTCCAGGCATTCCATGATGATGAAGTAGCTGGACGTGGCCGGGTCCTGGGCCCAGTCGTAGACCCGCACGATGTGCTCATGCGCCAGCTGGCGCGCCCGCGCCGCTTCTTCGATCAGCAGGCGCGCATGGGCCGTGTGCTGGGTCAGCTGGGGCGGCAGGATCTTCAGTGCGACCTGGGCGCTGTGGCCCAGTTCCGCCTGGGTGGCGAGGTCGGTGGCCTGCCACACCTGGCCCATGCCGCCGTGGGCGATCAGGCGCTCGAGCCGGTAGCGGCGTTCGAAGGGACCGACTTCCTGGCCGGCCATCAGGCCGATCTCGGTGCCGCGCATGGGCGCCGATGCGAGCGCCGGCCCGGACGCAGGCGGGCCGTCCGCCAGCGGCGGCGCATAGGCGGCGTCGAGGATGGCGTTCTTGCGGCTGTCGAACTCCTGGCGGCTCAGCAGGCCGTCTTCGTGCAAGGCGCGCAGCTCGCGCAGTTTGTCGATCGCGGTCTGCATCATCCCCGTGCCGGCAGCGCGGCGCCGCAGGCCGCGCAGTAGCGGTCGCCCTGGTGGGCTGCGGTGTGCTGGCAGGCTTTCACGGCGCCCGCCAGCGCACCCGCGACCCCGGCGCCCAGTTGGGCCTGGGTCGCCAGCGCCGTCTTGTTGACGTCGTTCTGCAGCGCCAGCAGTTCGAGCTGGTGGCGGCGCTCGCGTTCCGCTTCGGCGTTGCGGCGGGCGCGTTCCTGCTCCACCTGCTCCTGGGCCAGGCGCCAGGCATCGGTATTCGCGGCGGCGACCACCCCGGCCAGGGCCGCGAGCTGCTCGGGGCTCATGTTGACATGCTCGCGCGTCTTCATCACGTCCGCCAGCAGGGCCGCGTTGGCCGGGTTCACCAGCGCCAGCTTCGCGCTGTCGTCGAGCGCGCCCAGCGCCTGCGCGCGTTCGATCTCGGCGCGCGCCAGGTCCAGTTCGTGGGCGCGCTCTTCGCGCAGGCCTTCGCGCTCGTAGCTGCCGGCCAGCGCATCGGCCTCGATGGTGCGCAGCAGCTTTTCGTGCTGCGCCAGGGCGTCCTGCGAGGCGCCTTCGCGACGCAGGCTTTCCACTTGCTGGCGCACCTGCTCGCCGTCCACCGACAGGCGGCCCGCCGCCTGGGCTTCCTGCCATTCGAGCACGCGCTCGGCTTCGCGGCGGTGCGCCTCGTTCTCGACCTGCAGCAGTTTCAGGCGGGCCGCGTGTTCCTCGTCCTCGATTTCTTTCGCGCGCCGCGCAGCGGCCTGCTCCGCTTCGTGCAGGCGGGCGAGTTCCGTGCGCTGGCGGCTGGCATCCTCGATGCCACGCGCCTGCTCGATCTTGTTGCGGATCTGCTGCTGCAGCAGCTGGTGGGCAAAGCGCTGCTGCGCAATGGCGCGCGCCTGCGCCGCATCCTGCCTGGCCACTTCGAGTTCGGTGCGCATGCGGATACCGGCCAGTTCGCGCAGCTGCTGCCATTGCGCGGCCTCGTCCAGGCGCGCGCCGCGCTTGCCGGCCAGTTCGTGTTCCAGCGCCGCCACCGTGTCGACGGCGCCGCGTTCGATGGCCTGCTTGCGCGTGCGCGATTCGACGATGCGGCCATATAGTTCGATCTGGCGGCCGCGGATCGCCTGCGCGCGCTCGGCATTCTTCAGCGACAGGCCGGCGCGTTCCAGGCTCGCGTCCTGGGCCAGCTCGGCACGGCGGTGGCGCAGCCGGCCTTCCTGCTCCTCGCGGCGGACGCGGTTCCATTCCTGTTCGTTGTACAGCTCATCCAGGTGCCTGGCATGTTCGATGCGTACCCGCTGCTCGTCGGCGGCCAGCCACAGGGTGCCGATGCGGGCGCGGTTGGCGTCGAATTTATCGTGGCGCAGCGCGATGGTGTCGACCCGCGTCACCGCCAGGCCGTACTGGGACAGCAGCAGCGCCAGCCCGCCCTGCAGGTGCTGGTCGAGCTCCAGGCGCAGCGCCTGCCTTCCAGCCATGTCGCGCAGCGAGCGCGCGGCGATGAATTCGCGCGCCAGCTGGGCGACCTGGGGCTCGATCAGCTCGCGCAGCTGCACGTCCTTGATCGTGCCCGGCATGGTCATGAAGTGGCGCGCGAAGGCCGGCACGTTCTCGATCCTGATGGACAGGGTCAGCGTGGCGTCGACCTGCAGGTGTTCGCAGGTGGCCAGGCCTTGCAGGCTGAATGCGACCGGCAGTGCGCCGCTGCGCGTGACCAGGATCTCGGCATGCTGGTTGCGCAGCAGGTTGTTCAGGCGCGTGAAGAAGCCTTCGATCTCGTATTCGCCCTGCGGCACTTCGGTGGCCTGCTCGCCCTGCAGGATGTAGGCGCGGGCGGTGGCCGGCACGTGCAGGGTCTTGACGAAGATGCCGGACAGCTCGCGCACGCCGAAGAACACGGCCAGTTCGTCCGGCCCCGGCGCCCAGCGGTTATCGACCAGCACCGGCTTGTGGCGCGGCGCGCCCAGCAGCAGGCCGCAGCTTTCGCAGTAAGCCGCTTCGCCGCGGTTCCCGTGCTCGCAACGGGGGCAGGCGCTTCCGCCGATACCGAACATCTTGAACATACCCTACTCCTTCTTCTACCCACTCAGCAGCCCGACGATTCTAGCAGCCGCCAGACCAGTCCGTTTTGCGCACACCTATCGTGCGACGCCTTCAAATGATCCCGATCCGCTCCACGCAGGCGATACTCGCTCCCTGCATGCGCAGCTGTTCCGCAAAGCCGTCCGGCAGCTGCTCCTGCCAGGCGCGCGGCAGCAGGATACGGTCGCCGGGGCCGGCTTCACGCAGCAGCAGCGCGCACTTGGGGTTCACGCCCTCGACCGTGTCGACCCGTCCCGCATGCCAGGCGCTCGAGCAGCCGCTGGCGATCAGGCGCCCGCGCGGCACGAATTCCCTTCCCCGCGCCAGCCGGTCGGCCATCACCAGCGCCAGCTCCCAGGAGCGGCCGGCGAATTCCCCGGTGCTGAAGCGCACCACGCTGCGCCAGCGTCCCAGCGCGCGGCCGTCGAAGTGGCGCGCGCTGCTCAAAACCTGGCGCACGGCCAGCTGGCGCGCCGCATCCTGGTCCGGCGCCGCGATGGTCTGCTCTTCCTCGACCGCGTCCTCGCCGCTGACGCGCGCCAGCGGATGCACGCTGACCTCGACCCAGCCCATGCCGCCTTCCGCGCCGCTGTGCAGCGGGAACCAGGCGCGCGCGCTCGATACCGCCGCCGACGGATCCGCATGACCGCTCAGCAGGCCCAGATGCGGCAGGCCGTCCGGGCCGCCGAGCAGGACACTGCCGGCCAGCGCCGCGCCCAGCGTATGCCCGTCGATACAACCGCGCTCCCATACATCCGACCAGCCGTTCGCCGCCGCCGCCGCATCCGCACGCAGAAGGCCGCGCACCATGCGGTCGGCCAGCACCGCCGCCAGCTCCCAGCCGCGCTCACCCTCGGGCGGGCGACGGTCCATGCTGAGCACGACCTGGTCGCGGCTGTCGAAACTGGCTTCGGTCAGGCGCGCCAGGCGCAGCACCTGCTGCATCCGCTCGGCCTGGCGCGCGTCGTCCGGCACGCTGCATTTGACGTCGGCGCGGTTCATACGCGGACGGCGCGTGGCGGTCAGCGTCAGGCTGGATCCGTCGGCCAGCGGGCAGCGGCATTGCACGGTGTCCGGCGTCATGGCATCTCCTCATCGTCGGATACGGTACGCCGGCCGGCGCAATCCGCCTCCAGGTTGGACACGATGCGTTCGGCTTCGCCGTACAGCTGCGGCAGCGCCGCCTCGCCGGCCTGGCGCAGGCGCGCCAGCAGGGCCCAGGCCTCGTCCAGCGAGACGCAGGCGCGGCGGCTGTGGCGTGCACGGCGCAGCTGTTCCCCGGCCGGCAAGGCCTGTCCGGGCGCCGCCAGCGCCAGCGCCGGCATGGCGTTGACGCCCACCGACACCAGGTCCAGGCGCTGCAGCAGGGCCTGCTGGCGGTGGAACTGCTCCTGGGCGGCGGGCATCGCCGCCAGGCGCAGGCCGCACATCAGGCAAGGCAGTTCCAGGAACAGGCGGCGCAGCGCTCTGGCATCTTCGAGCGCCGGGTCGAAGCGCTCGGCCGCGGGGGGCCTGGCTTCCACCTTCGCCGGCGCCGGCCCGGCCGCCGCCAGCGCACGCTGCCCCAGCTCGCGCGCATAGTCGCGGGTGTTCCCCAGGTCGACCGGCACGCAGTCGTCGACAGTCACGCCGAAGCGCATGTAGAGCAGCTGGTTCAGGCCCTGGCGGAAGGCGTTCCACTCGTCCAGGGTCGTGCAGGGCGGCAGTTCGAGGCCGCCGCCGGCGAGTTCGTGGCGCAGCGCGGCCTCGATGCCCGCCACCAGGGCCGCCAGTTCGAGCCGGCCCGGCACCTCGGACGACAGGTAAAGGTCGAAGCGCTGCTGGGAAGCCTGGGGGTCCGGCGCGTCGATGGCGAAACTGGTGCGCAGGCCGATTTCCGGCGCCGTCTCGAAAGGCTGCAGGTCGGCCGTGTACGGGCCGGGGTGGAAGGCGAAAACCGTCTCGCCCTCGCGCGCCTCGATCCGGCGCGCGGCCTGCAGGCGCCGCGTGCGCCCATCGACACCGACGACGACCGCCTGGCAGCCGGACGGCGGCGCGCTCCCCGCCGGCAACGTCAGCGCGACCACGGTCCTGCCCAGCTCACAGGCGTCAACGGCAGGTGCGGCGCGCTTGAAGAAACCCAGCCTCATGTTCTCATCCTGTCCTCATCCAGGCAGCGCTTCGACGCTGAAGGCCGCGTCGTGCGCCTGCAAATGGCTGGCCGGCGAGGCGGCGAAGGGCCAGGCCGCTTCGCATTCGCCATCCGCGTCCAGCCGGCCTTCCAGGATCGTGCGGCCGGCGCCGTCCCGCACACGCAGCGGCGCGCGGGCGGCCAGCAGCGCCGGCGCGAAAGGCGCATCGGCGGCCATCTGCAGGATGGTGCGCCAGCCGCTGCCTTCCGCGACCAGGTGCAGGGTGAACCAGCCGTCGTCGGTGCGCAGGGCGTCGATCTCGCCGCTGCTCGCCGCGCGCAGGCGGCCCTGGCTGCCGCGCCATCCTTGCATCGCCACCTCGCCCGCCTGCGCCGCGCTGCGCTCGATCGCCAGTTGGCGCAAGCGCCTTGCGGTCAGCGGCGAGGCCTGCAGGGCCGCACGTTCGTTCGCCGTCAGCGGCCGCGTGCCGTCCAACGCCGCCAGCAGGGTGGCGTCAGCCAGCACCAGGCGGTCGCCCTCGACGCGCCGGCCCAGCAGCAGGCTTTCCTGCACGCGCTGCGCCAGCGAGGATTGCGCTGCGGTCTTCGTGTTCATCCCGTTCTCCTCATGGTTGCCGCCTCCAGGCGGGCGATCGCCGCGTCGCGCCGCTTGCGCAGCGTCGGCAGCGATACCTGGGCCAGGCCGGCCAGCTGCTGCATGGTCGGCAGCTGGCCGCTGGCCGAGTCGCGCCAGGCGTCCGGGTAGGATTCGTCGCCCGGTCCCAGCAGCTTCGCATACACGGCCAGCCTGACGATCAGGCCATCCCCGGCCAGTTCGCGCGCCACCCAGCCGGCGCGCTGCTCGGCCTCGCCCGCTGCCTGCATGTAGCCGGGGGGGAGTGAAACGGCCGCGGCCAGCACTTCCAGTTGCGGGTCGTGGACCGGCGCTTCAATTGAGTCCCGTTCGGGTTCCGCCATGCCGCCGGCGTCCAGCGCATCTTCGCGCGCTTCGAGGATGCGGTCGGGTCCGGGCGTCGACGCCTCTTCCGATTCCTGCAGCACGCGCCAGTAGTCGTCCATCCACAGCGCTGCATCGTCGCGGTCCTGGAGCCAGTCGCGGTCCTGGTTCGAGGACAGCGCTTCGTACTCGCCGATCTCACGCAGCATCTCACAAATCTTGTCCGGCGCTGCCTTCAGGCTGGCGAAGCGCTTGGAACGGGTGTGCAGCGGGCCCGGGCTGCCCGTAAAGGATTCGAGCGTCCCGCTCCAGCGCATCACCCACTCGGGGCGGCAGTCGGCGATCGTGCGCAGCTGGCGGACCTCGATCGGCGTGCCCTGCAGCTCGCGCCCGAGGATGGCGCCGACCTGGGCGCGGTGCTGCTCCCAGTCCGCGAACAGGCGCGCGATGTCGCCATAGGCCGTGTCAAGCATGCGGTAGGCGTAGATGCGGTTCGGGCTGCAGGGCCGGCCGCAGGCGGCCTGGTAATTGTCGGCGTCGACCTTGTCGCGCAGGACCGCGTACATGTCGTTCAGCTTCTTGCGCAGCAGGGCTTCGCCGCCGGCCTCACGCCAGAAGGCTTCGATGCGCGCATGCTCGGCCGCGGCGGCCGTACAAAAGGCTTCCCAGTCGGCGCGGCGCGCCTGCAATTCGTAGAGCAGGCCGAGCGCCAGTTCCAGCACGGTGTCGCCATAGCTGTTGCCGGATGCCTGGGCGCGCGGGCTGTGGCGGGCCTGGCGCAGGCGCTCGCCGGTCAGCTCGACGTAGTCGGCCAGGAGTTCCTCACGCGCGGCGGGATCGAACAGGCGCACGGGATCGCAGGTGCGCAAGGCCGCCAGCGAGCATTGCCCCAACAGCTTGCGCACTTCTTCCCAACCTGGCTCCTGGTACCGGGTTCCCGGCAGACGCATACCTTCCTCTTTCGTGTGTTCAGCAAATGATGCCATACAAACACAAAAGCGAGGCGCGCTGAAGGACGGTAATCACCCTTCTATTCGGGCTACGGCGTCCATTTGCTTCCTTGCATGGCGCGCAGCACGGCGGCGGCCACCGGCGCGGCATGGGCGCCGCCCGTCTCTTCCGAGCGGCTGACGAACACGGCGAAGGCCAGGCGCCGGGTCTGGCCGGGCAGGCTGCCGGGCTCCAGCCAGCCGGTGAACCAGACCGTGGCCAGGTCGCCGTCGCCGACCGGGGCGGTGCCGGTCTTGCCGTACAGGCCGGGGCGCAGCGCCGCCAGCTCGGCGCCACGGAATGCGCCGGCGGCGGTGCCGGTATCGATCACGCCCTTCATGCCGGCGCGGATACGGTCCAGCCGGACGTCCAGTGCCGGCCCCTTCGACGCCTGCGCCGCGCGCCCGTCCAGGCTGGCCAGCAGGCGCGGTGTGACGATCCTGCCCTCGCCCACCGAGGCCGCCACCAGCGCCATCTGCAGCGGCGTGGCCTGCATGCGCAGTCCGATCGTCATCTGGCGCAGCTCGTGGCGGGTGTGGACGGGGTCGATACCGCTGGGGCTGGCCTGCAGCGCATCCCAGGTGGACCAGGCGTAGTCCGCCGGCAGCAGCCCGCCGTCCAGCCGCAGCGCCTGGCCGAAGCCCAGCCGGCGCGCCATCGCGACGATGGGCCGCACCTGGTCCAGCGCGTCGGGGCTCAGGGGCTGCAGGTCGGGCGCGCCGCCCTCGGACCGACCCAGCAGGCTGCGGTCGGAAAGTTCTCCGGTCCAGGCGAACCAGGTGTTCAGGCTGTAGGTCAGGGCCTGCTGAAGGCCGAGACGGCCGTCCTGGGCGCGCCGGTCCAGGCCCTGGTCGCGGAAATTCGTGATGCGCGCGCGGCCGTCGAAGGGATAGGTGGGCGCATCGGTGCGGAAGGCGTAGCCGCGCGAGGCCGCGGCGGCGTTGATGGCGGCCAGCGGCGCGCCCGCCAGCAGGCTTTCCAGGCGTGGATCCTGGCGCGCCGCCAGCTCCAGCCCGAGGGCGCTGACGATCTTGAAGGTCGAGCCGGGACTGCGTTCGGCGCCGCCGTCGTGCTGGAAGGCCGGCAGACGCAGCGGGCTGGCAGCCGGATCGATGCGGTCGAAATCGCGCGCTTCCGCCCAGTTGGCGGCATCGACCTGGCCCGCGCCCGCGCCGGCCGCGGCAAGGATGTCGCCGGTGGAGGCATCCAGCACCACCATGCCGGCCTGGCGCCCGGCCGGGACCGCGGCGCCGCCGCTGCAGCGCCGGCCATCCCAGGCGCCGCGGCGCATGGCGATGCAGTCCAGCGCCCCCTTCGCCTGCGCCTGCAGTTCGAGGTCGAGCGTCAGCGCGGCCCGGTGGCTGCCGGCACCCGGTAGGCGCGCCAGCATGCCCGCCACACTGTTGGCATGCCCGGCGTGCACGCCCAGCAGCGGCGCCAGCCCGGCCAGGCGCGCGGGCTCGCTGGGGGCGCCGTCGACCCACAGGTTGCGCCCGCGCCGATCCGCCAGTGCGACCTCGGCCTGCGCGCCGCCGCGCCGTCCCTGCGCCGCCGGCAGCCGCTGCCAGGCGAGCGCGCCATCCTTGAGCACCAGGTGGCGGTAGCGCGCATCGCCCGGCGCCGCCAGCGCATCCATGCCCAGCGGCGCGGCGTCCAGGACCAGTTCGCGCGCGCCCTGCTCCAGCGCCAGGTCGAGTATTTGCACTTCGTCGGCGCCGGTGCAGGCACGGCCGCCGCAGGCCGGCGTGGCGGAACGCAGATGTGCTCCCGTGACGCCGGCAAGGCGGCCGACCAGCATCAGCTGCAGCGCCTCGCCCTCCCGCGCCGGCGCCGGCAGGGACAGGCGCAGGCGGGCACGCTCACCGCCAAGCGGCCAGGCGGCCACGCGCTGCCAGCCGCCCCAGCCCTGCGGAAGGCGCGCGAACAGGCGGGTCGCGGCCGCCGGCAGGTCGCGGGCCAGCGGCGCCGGCGCACCGGCGGCTTCGATCCGCCAGCTGAGCGCATCGAAGCCCGGCGAGGGACGCAGGCGCCAGGCCAGCAGACGGCGCTCGCTGTTGAAGATGCGGACCTGCTCGCGGACGAAATCGCCATCGGCGTGGCGGTAGAGGCGCTCGAGCAGGCGTTGGGTATCGGCGCCCATGTCCACCTGATCCCAGCCGGTGCGGCCCTGCGTGCGCCAGGCCGCCAGGTCGGGCGGGGCCAGCTCGGCCAGGCCGTCCGCTTTCATACGCACCAGGCCATGCTCGAGCAAAGCGTCGAACAGCCGCTGGTCTTCCATGGCCGGCGCAGCTTGCCGGGGCACACGGTAAGCGCCCGGCGCCAGCCAGGCCTCCACCGGCGCGCCCGCAACCGGGAATGCCAGCACCAGCGCGCGCGTGCCGGACGTGGGCGATGGACGGAAGAGCTGCAGCACCAGTTCGCCCACCGCGCAGGCGCTGCTCGAGCGCCGCAGGATGCGCATGGCTTTCCGGTCCCACAGCAGCCAGCCCTGGCGGCCAAGCCGCGCCTGGCCGGCGGCCGTGGCCGCGAAGAAAGAAGCGCCCGCATCGCCGGCCCAGCGCGCCGGATAGCCCTCCCAGCGCAGCGCGGGCGCCGCGGCGCTGCCGCTGACCAGCACGCGCGGCATGGCCTCATCCGCCAGCACGACGTTGCGCAGCGCGACCGGGCTGGCGGCAGTGGCGTTGCGGGCGGCCAGCGCCGCGACCTCATCGAAGCGGTAGCCGATCCGCAGCGGCAGCAGGTGGCCGCGCGCCGGCTCCAGCATCTGGCTGCACAGGTCGATGCGCTGGGCCGGCTCGGGACGCAGGCCGGACAGGATCAGCAGCGCGGCATCGCCGTGGGGCTCGAGCACGGCCGCCGGCCCGGACGGCACCGTGAACGCGGCGCCCGCCAGCACAGGCTGCAGCGCCGCCAGCCCGGCCGGGCCGGCAGCCGCCGCTTCGCCCGAGGCCGCGATCCAGCGGGCATGCACGGCAATCGCAGCGGCGCCGGCCAAGGCCAGCAGGCAGCAGGCCGCGCCCAGCCAGCGCAGCGCGCTTGGGCCGGCCGGCATCGCGCGCGCCGGCGCCTGCGTGCGCGGCCTTGCGCCTGCCTGTCCCGCCCGCAGGTTGCGCGCGCGCCGCCAGCGCGCCTGTCCAGCCGCCAGGGCCTCGAACACCGTCCCCATCATGCCCGCTCTCCCACTCGTCATTGTCGAGCGTCCCTAGCGGGGGGCGCCGGAAAAGGCATGGCTTCGGCCGCGCTTTTTCGCATTTCATGCCGCTTTTTTGACGGCCTGTCGCAAGCTGCTGGAGACTAAAGGTCCACTTGGATACAGTGCTCACATCGAAACACGAATTACCACCCCAACCGAAAGGAGATACATCATGAACGTCCTCAAACACATGGAAGCCGCCTTCCTGTTTTCGCTCAGCGTTGCCGGCGTGGCCAGCGTGGCTGTCGATGCGATCCCGCCCGCACAGGCCAGCGTGCCAGCCCGGGTCGAAGTCGCCGTCCAGCCGAACATGCCGATCGTGCACGTGTCCGCCAAGCGCATGACCGACGCCGAAAAACGCGCCTCGCTGCAAGCCGAGCGCGCCGGGAGCAGGATTTGAACGCCGGCGTCCGCGGGCGGCACCGGCACCCCTGCCGGACCCTGCCCGCGGCCGTTTGAACTGCCGCCTCCGCTCCGCCGCCTTACCTCCTCCGTCTGACCTCCCTCGCAGTCCCTCTTCCAGCGCCCGCTCGGCCGCGCAGGATTCCGTACGACCATTTCCACATGCATGTGGTTCCCAGGCATCGCAGAACGGCTGAATTCTGTTTCAGATGTAAGCGAGTCTTTCAGGCACGCACAGTCGCCGCACAGCGGGCTATAGTGGAATCGTCGCAAACGCATCTTGATCCGCACTGGACTGGAGACCGAACATGAAACGCACCCTTACCCTCGCAGCACTGATTCTCGCCGGCGCAGCCGCCGCTCCCCTGCCTTCGCTTGCCGCGAGCAACGTGAGCCTCTACATCGGCAGCGCGCCGCCGGCGCCCCTGTACGAACGCGTCCCTGCCCCGCGCCACGGCTATGTGTGGGCGCCGGGTTACTGGAACTGGAACGGCCACCGCCACGTATGGGCGCCGGGCTACTGGATTGCCGAACGCCCGGGCTATGTCTACAACGCGCCGACCTGGTACCAGGACCGCGGCGGCTGGGCCATGCGGCCGGCAGCCTGGAGCGCCTATGGCGGCTACGACCGCGGCTACCGCGACCGTGACCGCGACGGCGTCCCGGACCGCTACGAAGCGCGCCGCGGCCACGACCGCGACCGCGACGGCATCCCCGACCGCTACGAGCACGGCCGCCGCGGCGGACGCGGCGACCAGGACCGCGATGGCGTCCCGAACCGCTATGACCGCGACCGCGACGGCGACGGCGTGCCCAACCGCTACGACCGTCGTCCGGACAACGGCTGGCGCCGTTAAGTCTTGACCGGCAAGTCCCTCCCCCTCGAAAGCGCCGCTTTGCCGGCGCTTTCTGCATTTTCGGGTATCCTGCCGGCATGATTGAGCATTACCGTCTTCAACAGATCGCCTACAAGGGCGAACGCGCGGCCAGCCGGCGCCTGGCCGCCACCCAGGGCCTCAGCGACGAGCAGGCGCTGCGCCGCACCCTCGAACTCAAGGCCGGCCTGGCCGGGCTCGCCGCCCTGGTCGAGTCCCGCACCGCCGAGCAGCAAGCCCAGGCCAGCCGCAGCGCCGCGCGCGACGCCCTGCGCGAGCAGGCCCGCCTGCGCCAGGCCCGCCGCCACGAGGGGAAGGCCAGCACCTGGCGCGCCTGGTTCGACGGTTCGGCACGCCCGAATCCGGGCCGCTGCGGCATCGGCGCGCGCCTGGAAGGCCCGGAGGGCAGCGTCGAGATCTCGCAGCCTGCCGGCTACGGCAACAGCAGCGAAGCGGAGTACCGCGCCCTCATCGCCCTGCTCGAAGCGGCAGTCGCGCGCGGCGTGTCCAGCCTCACCGTGTATGGCGACAGCCAGGTCGTGATCGGCGACGCCGCCGGTCCGGACGCCGAAGCCGCGCCGGCCCTGCAGGCCTACCGCGATACGGCGCGCGCCCTGATGGCCCGCATCGACGGCCTCACGCTGCGCTGGATCCCGCGCCACAAGAACACCCAGGCGGACGCGCTGTCGCAGCGCGCCTTCGACGATTCACCCACACTTGACATCGATGCAGCTGAACACCCCTGAACTCGAAGCCTGGCGCACCCGCCTGGCCGCCCTCGCCCTCGAATGCGCCGCCGGCGACCTTGACGGCGCCCACGACGCCAGCCACCTGGACCGGGTCTGGCGCAATGCGCAATCCCTGCTGAGCGACCATCCCGAGGCCGACGTGCTGGTGGTGCTGGCCGCCTGCTACCTGCACGACCTGGTCAACCTGCCGAAGAACGACCCGGCCCGCGCCACCGCCTCACGCCTGTCGGCCGAACTGGCGCGCGAACGCCTGCCGGCGCTCGGCTTCCCGGCTGAAAAAATGGACGCGCTGGCCCATGCGATCGAAGCGCACAGTTTTTCCGCTGCGATCACGGCACGCACGCTGGAAGCGCAGATCGTGCAGGACGCCGACCGCCTCGACGGGCTTGGCCTGGTCGGGCTGGCGCGCATGTTTTACATCTCAGGAAAAATGGGGCGCGGTCTTGCGCACGGCAGCGACCCCTTGGCCCTCGACCGCCCGCTCGACGACCAGGCGTATTCGCTCGACCATATCATGGTCAAGCTGGCGCGCCTGCCCGGCATGATGCAGACCGAAGCCGGACGGCGACTGGGCGAGCGGCGCCTGGCAGTGCTGATGGACTTCCGCGACGATTTTGCCGCCGAGTGGTGCGGCGGCTGACTCCTGACAGGATCTGTCACGCACAGTGCTACCATTAGGGAATGGCCAATAGCGCGACCCTCACCAAGCCCTCTGCCGGCAACCTGAACTTCGTCCTGATCTGCGTGTTCATCGACATGCTGGGCATCGGCCTGATCGTGCCGGTGCTGCCGGCGCTGGTCGGCGAATTCGTCCACGGTAACGAGCAGCAGTCGCTGTGGTACGGCCTGATGGCGGCGGTGTTCGGCCTGATGCAGTTCCTGTTCATGCCGATGGTGGGCGCGGCCAGCGACCGCCTCGGACGCCGTCCCATCCTGCTGTACTCGATGGGCGGCATGTGCATCAACTTCCTGGCCACGGCCTGGGCGCCCAACCTCGCCTGCCTGTTCATCGGCCGCGTGATCGGCGGCGCCTCCTCGGCCAGCATGTCGGTGGCCTCGGCCTATGCTTCGGACGTGACGCGCCCAGAAGACCGTGCCAAAAGCTTCGGCAAGATCGGCGCCGCCTTCGGCATGGGTTTTGTTTGCGGCCCGGTGCTGGGCGGCCTACTCGGCAACGTCTCGCTGCACCTGCCCTTCTACGTGGCCGCCGCCCTGTCGGCCGCCAACTTCGTCTACGGCTGGATCGCGGTGCCGGAATCGCTGGCGCCCGGCCAGCGCAAGCCGTTCCGCTTATCCGATATTCACCCATTCGGCGGGCTGGCGCGGCTGGTACGCCGGCGCGAGATCCGCGGCCTGGTCGTCACCTACACGCTGGTCACCTTTGCCCAGATGATGCTGCAGTCGATCTGGGTGCTGTACACCACCTTCCGCTTCGACTGGACGCCGCGCGACAACGGCATCGCCATGTTCTGCGTCGGCATCGCCAGCATCGTGGTGCAGGCCGGCCTGCTGTCCGCGCTGATCCGGCGCTTCGGCGAAGTCCGGCTGTCCTTGCTGGGTCTCGCCTCGGGCGCCATCACCTACATGCTGTACGCCCTCGCCACCCAGGGCTGGATGATGTACGTCTTCATCCTGTGTAACCTGCTGGCCTTCGCCGCCGGACCGGCCCTGCAGGGCATCATCTCGAAGACCAGCGGCAGCGCCGAACAGGGTGAGCTGATGGGTTCCCTGCAGTCGGTCGGCAGCCTGGGCGTGATCCTGATGCCGCTGCTCGGCACCTGGCTGCTGGGCGCCGCCAGCCACCTGCCGCCGCAGGACTGGCGCCTGGGCGGCCCCTTCTTCCTGTGCGCGGCGATGCAGGCGGCGGCGATCGTCGTCGCGCGGCGCTACTTCCGCAGCCACGCCCACGCGTGAGCACCGGCATACCGCCCTATGTGATCGCCGCGGTGCTGGGCGCCGCGCTGCTGCACGCCACCTGGAACGCGCTGGTCAAGGGCCGCGCCGGCCAGGGCGATCCGCTGCTGTCCACGGTGCTGGTGGTGGCCGGCGGCGCGCTGGCGAGCGGCCTGCTGCTACCCTTGTTGACGGCGCCCGCGCCGGCCAGCTGGCCCTTCATCGCCGCCTCGAGCCTCCTCCAGACCGTCTACTACCTGCTGCTGATCGAAACCTACCAGCACGGCGACATGAGCCACGCCTACCCCCTGATGCGCGGCAGCGCACCGCTGCTGGTGGCGCTGTCGAACGGCCTGCTGACTGGCGAGCACCTGAGCGGCGCGCAGTGGCTGGCGGTCTGCCTGATCTGCGGCGGCGTGCTCGCGATGCTCCTTGCGGCGCGTACGGACCACGCCCAGCCGAAGCGGAACCAGCGGCGCGCCACCGTCTTCGCGCTGATGACGGCCTGCGTGATCACACTGTACACCCTCATCGACGGGGCCGGCGTGCGCCGCTCGGGTGCGCCGGCCGCCTACACGATGTGGATCTTCCTGCTGACGGGCGTCGCGGTCCTCGCCTGGGCCGCACGCGGACGTACGCAGGCGCTGGCGGCGCTGGCTAGAACCCGGCCGCTGCTGCTGCCGGTGGGCGGCGTCAGCACCCTCGGCTCCTACGGCATTGCGCTGTGGGCGATGACACTGGCGCCGGTGGCGGCCATCGCCGCGCTGCGGGAAAGCTCGATCCTGTTCGCCACCGCAATCGCGGCGCTGGTCCTGCGCGAGCACGTGGGCCGCGGTCGCCTGCTGGCGGCCGGGCTGATCGCCTGTGGCGCGATTGCCATGCGCCTGGCCTAAGCGCACCCGGATTGTGGAAATGTGTGTATTTTGGATGAGCCGGATTTGTTAAGGTTTCCAGGCCTGCATCGGCAATCCCAGTGACGCCCTTTCCTTTCGACGGAGGTTCAATGAAATTCCGTAATCCATCCCTGTGCATCGTGGCTTTCCTGCTGGCGTCCAATACCGCTACGGCGGCCAAGGCGGTGACCTATTCCTATCTCGGCAATCCGGAAACCGCGAATGTCACCGCCAAACCGGTGTCCTGCGCCCAGGGAGCCTGCAGTCCGTCGATTGCGCTGGTGGGCGGCGGCTACGACGTCGGCGAAGCCTTCCGCTGGATGATCGCCCGCGCCGGTATCACGCCGGCGACCGGCGGCCGTTTCGTGATCATCCGCGCGACCGGCACCGATGCCTACAACCCCTACATCTACAGCCGCCTCGGACAGGTCGACACGAGCTCGCCGCGCGGCTACGAAATGGTCGGCGGCATCGATCTCGGCCTCAGTTCCGTCGAAACACTGGTGATTTCCAGCCGCGCCATGGCCGAAGATCCCCAGGTGCTGAAGGTGGTCGGGCGGGCGAATGCCATCTTCATCGCCGGCGGCGACCAGGCGGATTACTACAATTACTGGCAAAGCACCTCGCTGGCCAATTTGATCCAGAAGGCGGTGAACGCGGGCATTCCGGTGGGGGGCACCAGCGCCGGCACTGCCATGCTGGGGCAGTATGCCTTCGCCGCGTTGAATGGTTCGATCGAGACGCCCGGGGCGCTGAGCAATCCCTTCGACAGGGCCGTGACGATCGATCCGCTGAATACCTCCTCGAAAAAGTTCGTGCAGACGGGACCTTTCGTGAGCGTGCCGACGCTGGGCAAGATGATCACCGACTCGCATTTCAATACGCGCGACCGACTGGGACGGCTGTTTTCCTTCGTGGCGCGGATCGGCAATGGCTGCACCGGCGGCGTGACGAATTACGGCGATGTGGCGGGGATCGGTATCGACGAGGAAACGGCGGTGTTGATTTCCGGCGCACCCGGCGCGGCCAAGGCGGAACTGGCGGTGAATCCGTATAACGCCGAGAACACGACTTCGCTGTATACCGCGCAGAATTCGGCTTATTTCGTCAAATATACCGCGGCGCCTTCGCAATGCGCGGCGAAACAGCCCCTGGTTTCCAATAGCGGGATCCAGGTGTACCGCCTGAGCGGGCAGCCGGGCAAGCCTTCGCCTTACCCGTCGGCGCCGCAGTACAGCTTCAAGGCGAATGCTTCTTTCAATACGTCGAACTGGGCTTCGCAGCTGGTGCAGACCTATGCGGATGGATCGTCCTTGAACGGGCCGTATTACTACGGTGCTTCGGGCGGTGCGGTGCTGGGTAGTTCGATCCGTTGATGCCAGTCGGGCGCTATTGGTGTCGGAATTTTTTACGGAACATCCGGCGCCACCCTCTGCCTCGCCGGCAAATCGTTGATTCTCATAGGAAATTGATTTCAGGCACAATTATTGCTTAACCGAGTGCATCAAAACACGAGGGATATAACAATGAACAAACTCCTGAAATTGGCGAGCGCCGGCGGTTTGCTGACGGCACTGGTTTTCTCTGCAAGCGCAGGCGCCGCCGTGGTCACTTCCATGACCGGCACCGCCGTGCCACTGCCGGGCGTGAACGCTCAAGGGCCAGGCCCGGAAGTCGTAACCAGTACGATCGACTGGGGCGCCAGCAATCCCGACGCTCTGTTCGGCTATACAGGAGGCTATGGCCTGGCCAGTAACGGTGTCTGGAACGGTGCCCCCATGGTCGGCACGAATGGCGGTAACGACAGCATGAGCTTCATGTTCAGCAGCGCGGTCAAGGGTTTCGGCGGCCTGTTGAACTATGCTCCGGGTTACGGCCAGGCCAGGATCGCCATTTACGATGCATCCGATGTCCTGCTTGAAAGCTTCGACCTGAATATTTCGACACCGAATGCGACCAATGGCGGCGCATTCTACGGTTTCGTCCGCGACACTGCCGACATCAGCAGGTTCACCCTGAGCGAAGCCTATATCGTCGGCAGGGATTTCGTCGTGCAGGAGGCCGCGTCCGATGTACCGGAGCCGGCCAGTCTCGCACTGCTTGGGCTTGGCTTGGCAGGCGTCGCCGGCGCCCGCCGCAAGGCACGCCGCAGCTGACCTCAGCCGTCGCGGCAGGCGGTGGCCCGGCCGCCAGGCTCTAGGCCGGCATCACCGCCGTGACTTCGATCTCCATCCGGGCCCGATCCTCGATCAGGGCCCGGACTTCCACCGCCGTCATCGCCGGATAATGCTTGCCGATGATCTCGCGGTAAGCCGCCCCCAGCTCGCTTGATGCCGCCAGGTACTCGCGCTTGTCCACCACATACCAGGTCATCCGGACGATATGCTCCGGCCCCGCCCCGGCCTCGCGCAGCACGGCGACCACGTTCATTAAAGCCTGGCGCGCCTGCATCGCAAAATCGTCGCTCTCGAAGCGGCCCTCGGCATTCCAGCCGATCATCCCGCTCACGAACACCTGGCGGCCGCTCGCCGCGACGCCGTTCGAATAACCGCGCGGCCGCGGCCAGCCCGGGGGTTGGAGTATGTCCATCACGTCGATTCCTTTGCCTCGCGCAGCAGTTCGCGCGCGATGATCAGTTGTTGCACTTCGGTCGCGCCCTCGTAGATGCGCAGGGCGCGGATCTCGCGGTAGAGCTGTTCGGCCGGGTGCCCGCTGGTGACGCCCAGGCCGCCGAACATCTGTACCGCGGCGTCGATGACCTGCTGGGCCGATTCGGTCGCCGTCATCTTGGCCATCGCCGCTTCCCTGGTCACCTTGCCGCCGCGGTCGCGCTGCCAGGCGGCGCGGTAGGTCAGCAGCGCGCTGGCGTCGATCTGCGTCGCCATCTGCGCCAGTTTTGCCTGCGTCAGCTGGAAGTCCGACAGCACGCCGCCGAACATCTGGCGCGAGGTCGCGTGCGCCATCGCTTCGTCCAGGGCGCGGCGCGCGAAGCCGAGTGCGGCCGCCGCCACCGAGGTGCGGAACACGTCCAGGGTCGCCATCGCCACCTTGAAGCCCTGCCCGGCCTCGCCGATGCGCTGCGATGCCGGAATGCGGCAGCCGTCGAAGCGCAGGCGCGCCAGCGGATGCGGCGCGATCACGTCGATGCGCTCGGCGATCTCGAAACCCTTTGTTCCGGCATCGACGATGAAGGCGCTGATGCCGCGCGCGCCGGGCGCCTCGCCGGTGCGGGCGAAGACCACGTAGAAGTCGGCGATGTCGCCGTTCGAGATCCAGGTCTTCTCACCGTCCAGCACATAGGCATCGCCGTCCAGCCGGGCCGCGCACTGCATCGCGGCGACGTCGGAGCCGGCACCCGGCTCGGACAGCGCAAAGGCCGCGATGGCCTCGCCGCGGGCGACGCGCGGCAGATAATGTTCGCGCTGGTCCGCGGTGCCGAACAGGCTGATCGCACCGGAGCCGAGGCCCTGCATGGCGAAGGCGAAATCCGCCAGCCCGTTGTGCCGCGCCAGCGTTTCGCGGATCAGGCAGATGGCGCGGGTGTCGATCGCCTCTCCATCGCCGGCGATCGCATGGCGCAGCCAGCCGCCTTCGCCCAGCAGGCGCACCAGCTGGCGGCAATCGGCGTCGACGTCATGCCCATGCACGCCGCGCACGTGATCGCCGGCCCAGCCGTCGAGCGCCGCTTCAAGGTCGGCGTGGCGGCCGTCGAAGAAGGGCCACTGCAGGTAGGACTTGTCAGCCATCTCAGTCTCCTTCGAACAGGGGTGTCTGCCTGGCCACGAAGGCGTGGTAAGCGCGGTGGAAGTCGTTGGTCGCCATGCAGATGGCCTGGGCCTGGGCCTCGGCTTCGATCGCTTCGTCGACGCCCATGTTCCACTCCTGCTGCAGCATCTTCTTGGTCATGCCGTGGGCGAAGGTCGGGCCGCCGGCGAGGCCGCGCGCCAGCGCCTGCGCTTCCGCCAGCACCGCATCCGGCGCGCACAGGCGGTTGAAGAAGCCCCAGCGCTCGCCCTCCTCGGCCGTCATCGAACGGCCGGTGTACAGCAGCTCCGCCGCCCGTCCCTGGCCGATCAGGCGCGGCAGGATCGAGCAGGCGCCCATGTCGCAGCCGGCCAGGCCGACGCGCGCGAACAGGAAGGCGGTTTTGCTGCGCGTGCTGCCGAGGCGCAGGTCGGAGGCCATCGCCAGGATGGCGCCGGCGCCGGCGCACACGCCATCCACTGCCGCGATAATCGGCTGCGGACAGGCGCGCATGGCCTTGACGGTATCGCCGGTCATGCGGGTGAAGGCCAGCAGGCCGGGCATGTCCAGCCTGGTCAGCGGGCCGATGATCTCGTGGACGTCGCCGCCCGAGCAGAAATTGCCGCCCGAACCGGCGATGACCACGGCTTTCACATCGTCCGCGTAGGCCAGCGCGCGGAACAGGTCGCGCAGTTCCGCGTAGGACTCGAAGGTCAGCGGGTTCTTGCGTTCCGGGCGGTCGAGGGTGATGGTGGCGACGCCGTCAGCGACCTCGTACAGGAAATGCTCGGCGCGATAGCCGGCCAGGTTGTTGCGGTTGCGCGGCAGCGTATGCGGCTCTCCGGCTAAGTGTCGCATGGTCTTACTCCTTGTTGTCGTTCAGGTGCTGCTTCATGGTGTCGAGCAGCGATATCATCTTTTTCTTGTCCGCAGGCGGTATGTCGGCGAAAAGCTCGGCGACCCAGCCTTCGTGGACCGCGGCCATCTCGGCAAAGGCGCCGCGCCCGGCCGGCGTCAGCGTCACCATCGACGCGCGCTTGTCGAGCGGGTCCGGCACCCGCGCCACCAGCTGCTCGCGTTCGAGCTGGTCGACGATGCCGGTGACGTTGCCGCCGGTGACCATCATGCGCTTCGACAGCTCGCCCATGCGCAGGCCTTCCGGTTCGCGCTCCAGCTGCGCCATCAGGTCGAAGCGCGGCAGCGTGATGCCGAAGGTGGTGCGCAGGCGGCTGCGGATCGCGTCCTCTACCCGCACCGTGCAGGACAGCATGCGCAGCCACAGCTTGAGGGCCTGGTGGTGCTCGCCGGTCAGGCGCGCGGTCATGTCCGGCGCGGCCTCCCCCTGTGGCTTCACATCACCTCCCCGCCGGCCACGGCGATCGCCTGGCCGTTCATGGCGGCAGCCGCGGGGAAGCACAGCATCGTCACTGCATGCGCCACCTCGCCTGGCGCCACCAGCCGTCCCTGCGGATTGGCGGACGCCAGCTCGGCGCGCGCCTGTTCCTCGGTGCGGCCGGTCTTGCGCACGATGTTGGCGACGGCATCCTGCACGATATCGGTGTCCGTATAGCCGGGGCAGACCGCGTTCACGGTGACGCCTTTCGTCGCCAGCTCCAGCGCCAGTGCGCGCGTCAGGCCGACCAGCCCGTGCTTGGCCGCGCAGTAGGCGGCGACGTAGCGGTAGCCGGTCAGCCCGGCCGTCGAGGCAAGGTTGACGATGCGCCCCCAGCCTGCATCCAGCATGCCCGGCAGCGCGGCCTGGATGCAGTGGAAGGCGCCGTTCAGGTTCACGTCCAGCATCTGCTGCCATGTTTCCGTATCGGTGCGCAGGAAGGGGCCGGCCACCGCCTGGCCGGCATTGTTGACCAGGATGTCGACCGCGCCCGCGAGCGCGAAGGCCTGCTCGACGCTGGACGGATCGCTCACGTCCACTGTCTGCCAGGCCACGCCTCCTCCCAGGCCGCGCGCCGCGGCATCCAGTGCTTCGGCGGAGCGTGCCATCAGGGTCACGCGCGCGCCCTGTTCCAGCAAGCCGCGCGCGATCGCCAGCCCGATCCCGCGGCTGGCGCCCGTCACCACGGCATGTTTTCCCTCGAGCGTTTCCATCAACCCTCCAGCAGCCGCGCCGCGATCTGCTGCGGCGAAAGTCCGGTATTCGCCGCGGCCAGCTGGCGTTCGCGCTCCAGGTTGCGCTCCAGCTGCGCCTTGCCGGCCAGGTATTGCTTCGGCCAGGCGATGGCCGTAAAGCCGATCTTCGCCGCTTCGTGCAGGGTCCAGGCCGGATCCGCCAGGTGCGGACGCCCGACCGCGCACAGGTCGGCGCGCCCGGCGGCGATGATGCTGTTGGCGTGGTCGGCCTCGAAGATCGCGCCCACGGCGATGGTGGGAATGCCGGCCTCGTTGCGGATGCGGTCCGCGAACGGGGTCTGGTACATGCGCCCGAACACCGGCTTTTCCTGCTTGCTCACCTGCCCCGACGAGCAGTCGATCATGTCGGCGCCAGCTTCCTTGAACAGACGCGCGATCTGCACCGCGTCCTCCGGCATGATGCCGCCCTCGACCCAGTCGTGGGCCGAGATGCGCACGCTCATCGGCTTGTGCGCCGGCCAGGCGGCGCGCATGGCGCGGAACACGCGCAAGGGATAACGGCAGCGGTTTTCCAGACTGCCGCCGTATGCGTCCGTGCGGCGGTTGGTCAGCGGCGAGATGAAGGAGGACAGCAGGTAGCCGTGGGCGCAGTGCAGTTCCAGCCAGTCGAAGCCGGCTTCGTCGGACGCCAGCGTGGCGCGCACGAAATCGGCTTCGACCCTTGCCAGGTCCTCGAGCGTCGCCGCGCGCGCCATCTGCGAAATCCCGGGCAGGTACTGCTGCTCGGATGCAGAGATCAGCGGCCAGTTGCCGGCGGCGAGCGGCTGGTCGATCCCGTCCCACATCGCCCGCGTCGAGCCCTTGGCGCCGGCGTGGCCGAGCTGGATGGCGATCTTCGCATCGGTGTGGCCATGCACGAAACCGGCGATGCGCTTCCATGCGGCCGTGTGTTCCGGCGTGTACATGCCGGGGCAGTCCGGCGTGATGCGGGCGTCGGCCGACACGCAGGTCATCTCCGCGAACACCATCGCCGCGCCGCCCATGGCGCGTGCGCCCAGGTGGACCAGGTGGTAGTCGCCGGGGACGCCATCGACGGCCGAATACTGCGCCATCGGCGAGACCACGATGCGGTTCTTCAGCAGCAGCTCGCGCACCCGGTAGGGCGTCAGCATCGGCGGCACATGCGCGCCCGCGGGCAGGGGAACGCCGGCCTGCTCGCACGCCCGCTGCGCGAACCAGTCCTCGAAGCGCGCCACATAGCCGGGGTCGCGCAGGCGCAGGTTCTCGTGCGAGATGCGCTGGCTGCGGGTCAGCATCGAGTAGGCGAGCTGCTCGGCTTCCAGCGCGCTGTAGCGTTCGACGTTCTCGAACCATTCCATCGAATTGCGCGCCGCGGACTGGATCTTCAGCACTTCCACCGAGCGGCTGGCCTGGTAGGCGGCCAGTGCGGCTTTCACATCATCGGCGTGGGCGGAGAAACAGCGCGCCAGCTCGATCGCATCCTCCAGCGCCAGCTTGGTGCCGGAGCCGATCGAGAAGTGGGCCGTATGCGCGGCGTCGCCCATCAGCACCACGGGCACGCCGCCGTTCCAGTGCACCCACTGCTCGCAGACGATGCGCGGGAAGGCGATCCAGATCGCGGCGCCGCGCTGGTGGCCGGCGTTGGACATCAGCGGGTGGCCGTCCAGGTGCTCGGCGAACAGGCGCTCGCAGAAGGCGATGCCCTCCTCCTGCGACATGTCGGCCAGGCCGGCCTTGCGCCACACGTCTTCCGGCGTCTCGACGATGAAGGTCGAGGTGTCGCCGTCGAACTGGTAGATGTGGGCCTGGAACCAGCCGAATGCCGTCTCCTTGAACACGAAGGTGAAGGCGTCGAATTTCTTCTTCGTGCCCAGCCAGACGAAGCGGCAGCGCCGCGTCTCGACGAAGGGTTGGTAATCTTCGGCGTAACGCGTGCGGATACGGCTGTTGAGACCATCGGCGGCAATCACCAGGTCCGCCGCGTAGTGCGCCGCGATCGCCTGGTCGTCCTGCACGTCGGTCTCGAACACCAGCTCGACGCCCAGCTCCTCGCAACGCTGCTGCAGGATGTTCAGCAGGCGCTTGCGGCCGATGCCGCAGAAGCCATGCCCGCCTGAGGTCACACGCGCGCCCTTGTAGAAGACGTCGATGTCGTCCCAGTGGTTGAAAGCCTGCAGGATCGAGCGCGCGGTCGGCTCGTCGCTGGCCACCAGATTGCCCAGGGTCTGGTCCGAGAACACCACGCCCCAGCCGAAGGTGTCGTAGGGCCGGTTGCGCTCGACCACCACGATGCGGTGCCCGGGCTGCTGCTTCTTCATCAGCAGCGCGAAATACAGGCCGGCCGGTCCGCCGCCTATGCAAACGATATTCATACGATGTTCAGGACTCACGTAATTTGAAGCGCTGCAGCTTGCCCGTTTCCGTGCGCGGCAGCTTGTCGGTAAAGCGCACGGCGCGCGGGTATTTGTAGGGCGCGATGTGCTGCTTGGCGTAGTCCTGCAGCGCGCGCACCATCCCGGCCGTTCCTTCGAACCCCGGCTTGAGCACGACATGGGCTTCGACGATCTGGCCGCGCTCCTCGTCGGCGCGGCCGACCACGCCGCACTCGAGCACCGCCGGATGGGTGAGCAGCACGTCCTCGACCTCGGCGCCGGCGATGTTGTAGCCGGCCGAGATGATCATGTCGTCGGTGCGCGAGCGGTAGTGGAAATAGCCATCGCCGTCCATCTCGTAGGCGTCGCCGGTCAGGTTCCAGCCGTTCAGCACGTAGTTGCGCTGGCGCTCGTCCGCCAGGTAGCGGCAGCCGGTCGGCCCCTTGACGGCCAGGCGCCCTATCGTGCCCGGGCCGACGGGCTGGCCGTCCTTGTCGACGATGCAGGCACGGTAGCCCGGCACCGGCTTGCCCGTCGCGCCGGGCCGGATGTCGTCGCCGCTGGCGGAAATGAAGATGTGCAGGATTTCGGTGGCGCCGATCCCATCGATCATGGCGATGCCGGTGGCGGCCTGCCACGCCTCGCGGGTGGCCAGCGGCAGCGCTTCGCCGGCCGAGACGCATTTTTCGAGCGAACCAAGGTCGAACTTCGGCACCAATGGCGCCATCTGCCGGTAAAAGGTCGGCGCCGTGAAGCACACGGTGGCGCGGAAGCGCGCGATGGCCGCCAGCAGTCCCTCGGGCGTCAGCTTCTCGATCAGCACCCCGGCCGCGCCGAAGCGCAGCGGGAACAGCAGCAGCCCGCCCAGGCCGAAGGTGAAGGCCAGCGGCGGCGTGCCGATGAAGATGTCGTCCGAGCCGGCTTTCAAGGTATGGCGCGGGAAGCAGTCGCAGATCGCGAGGATGTCGCGGTGGAAGTGCATGGTGCCCTTCGGGACGCCCGTGGTGCCCGAGGTGAAGCTGATCAGGCAGACGTCGTCGGCTGCCGTGTCGAGCGCCGCAAACGGGGCCTCGTGCCGGGCCATGCGCGCTTCGAGGCCGTCCGCGTTGTCGGGATCGTCGAACCAGACGACTGGCGGATGCGCCGCCACCTGTTCCAGCTCGCCGGCAAGGGAACGCGCGCACAGCACCGCGTTCACCTGCGCCTTCTCGACGATGACGCCGAGCTCGCGGGCGCGCAGCAGCGGCATGGTCGGCACGGCCACCAGCCCTGCCTTGAGCACCGCAAGAATCGACGCCGCCATCATCGGGCAGTTCGCACCGCGCAGCAGCACGCGGTTGCCGGGCACCAGGCCCAGGTCGGCGCGCAGCACGTGGGCGATGCGGTCGACCTGGCGCTGCAGCTCGGCATAGGTCCAGCGCAGCTGATCGCCGATGACGGCCGTGCGTTCGCCACGGCCCGCAGCCACGTGGGCGTCCAGCAGCTCGGCCACGCAGTTCAGGCGCGCCGGGTACTGGAGTTCGGGAAGATCGAAGACGAGGTCCGGCCACTGCTCGCGTGGCGGAAGGTGGTCCCGCGCGAAGCTGTCGACGTGGGCCGTGGGCGTGAATTCTGCTGCGGAAAAGCTTGTCATTGAAGCGCTCCGGAGAAAGGATCGGTCGGTGCGTACCGGCAGATACTTTAAGCCTAAAGCAAATTCAAGACAAGCTTATTCTCGAGCTGGCGCAACCGGTAGGGTGGGCACACCGTGCCCACGGTTGCATGCAGACTTAGAATTTCATTTCGACGGTTGCGCGAACACTGCGATGCACAGGATTCAAGGTACGGCTGGTCTGGGTCCCGGCCGCCGTCGTGTAGCTGCTCTGGCTGATGACGTCCTGGGCCAGCAGGTTCGAGGTCGCCACGCGCAGCTGCAGCTTCGGCGTGAACTTCCACAGCGCGTACAGATCCAGGTCGCGGCGCACTGACTGGTAGCTGATCTGGTTGCCCGAGACGCGCACGAAGCCGCCGTTCTTGAAGACATAGCTGCCGCCCAGGGTCAGCGCGCCGGTCTTGTAGTCGGCGCCCAGGGTCGCGGACAGCGGAGTCTGGCCGTCCAGGCGGTTGTCCGGGCCCGGCACCGAGTCCACCGTCGACCAGTTGCGCGACAGGCTGGCGCGCAGGTCGAGGTTGGTCGTCGTTTCCATCACCGCCTTCAACGGGAACTTGGCTTCCAGTTCGACGCCGTAGGTTTTCGCATTGCCGCTGTTGGTCGGGGTCGAGACCCAGCGCGCGCCGTCGAATACCACCAGGCTGCGCGTGTAGTCGGTGATGCGGCGGCTCGACACGCTGGCCGACAGCAGTGCGCCTTCGGCCCAGTAATGCTCCCAGGAGGCGTCGATGCCCAGCGCCAGCTCCGGCTTCAGGTTCGGGTTGCCGATCGAATCGGGTTCGGTCTGGCTGTTGTTCACCGAGGTGAAGCGGTGCGGGATGATCTGCTGCTGGTTCGGCGCCTTGTAGGTGCGCGTCACGGCCAGGCGCAGCTGGTCGCCCTTGGTGCCGGGAATCTTGTACAGGGTTTGCGCGATCGGGCTCAGGACCGAGGAATTGTTCTTCACCTGGGCGTAGGTATTCCCTTCCGTCGAGGTGCGGATGCCTTCCCAGCGCGCGCCCAGGTACACCGACCAGGCCGGCGTCACGTTCCACTCGTCCTGGCCATACACGGCCAGGCGCGACACGGCGGATTCGTAGAACTCGTCGCCGCCCGGCAGCGAGACCGTCGGCGCGGCGGCGTCGCGTTCGAGACGCCGGTCGTCACCGCTCTGGTAGCCGCCGTCCCAGCCGAAGGCCAGCGCGTGGCCCTCGAAGCGGCTGCTGGTGTACTTGCCGGTCGAGGTCAGGCCGCGCACGGCGGCATCGGACTCGATGAAGGCGCTCAGCGGACTGGCGGCCGGATTGCCGCCGCCGAAGCGGTACATCGAGTTGCCGGCGCCGACATACAGGCCGCTCAGCTTCGCATCCAGCTTGGCGCCGGATTCGAACTTGTGGACCCAGTTCAGCTCTTCGCGGAAGACGTGGTTATGGTTGGTCATGCTCTGGTCGAGCCGCGGATAGGCGGGGATAGGACCGAGGAGCGTCTCGATGCGGCCGGCTTCGACCTGGCTGAAGTTTGCCCAGTTGGCAAAAGTTTGCGAAGTCAGCGTGTCGCCGTTCCCGAAGGTGTAGTTGATGCGCGGGGTCAGGTTGACCGCGCTGATGCGGGCGTCCTGCGGGGTTTTGCTCTGGCGCAGGCCGGTCATGACGCCGGCGGGATTGAAGAAGGTTTCGATCGTCTCCGGCTCGTTGGTGAAGCGGTTCTGGAACACGTTCATCGCAAACGAATAGGACAGTTTGCCGAGCTTGTCCGACAGCTGCAGGCTGGCGGTCGGGCTGTTCTGCGCGGCGCCATGGCCATAGCCCAGCTTCAGTTCGCGCTGTGCCGCCTTGACGGACTTCTTCAACACCACGTTGATGGTGCCGGCGATCGACTGGGTCGAGAACTCGGCGCTGGCGGCGCGCAGCACCTCGATGCGCTCGATGACTTCCGGCGACAGCGAGCTGATGTCGAAGCCGGCCGGTGCGCGTTCGCCGTTCAGCAGGATCTGCGTGTAGCCGTTGCCGAGGCCGCGCATGCGGATCTCGCCGCCGCGACCGCTGCTGCTGACGGTCACGCCGGGCACGCGCTTGAGGACGTCGAGCACGTTGGTGTCGCCGTATTTGACGATTTCCTCGTTATTGACGACGATCTTGCTGGCGGTGTCGTCGCGGCGCGGGTCGTAGGAAGCGGCGGCGCCCTTCACTTCGACCTGCTGGATTTTTTGGGAGTCCGCGGCCGGCGCCTGCTCTTTCGAAACAGGCGCCTGCTGGGCGTGGACGGGGACCATGGCGGCCGCAACGGCGGCGGCCACGATGGTCAAACGGAATGGAAAGGCTGGCATGTCAATCTGTTCAAAGTTGAAATGGACCGCCATTTTCCGTCATCTTTACGCCATTCAGTTGCCAATACGTAAATATTTTTGATATGCATGCATCAATTAATATGTATGCATACTGAAAACGATGTCAGAATGCAACGCTGCCCCTTTGTCCGGCCTGCCCGTTATAATCAGACATCTTCTATTCGAGGTTTTACCGTGTCCGATCGCATCAAAGTCCTGCCGCAATATCTGCTGCCCAAGCAGCGCCTGACGACCTTTGCCGGCCGCGTCGCCGGCGCCAAGGGCGGCTCGATGACGACCAGGCTGATCCGCTGGTTCGTCGGCAAGTACGGGGTCAACATGGAAGAAGCCGAGAATTCGGACATCGCCAGCTACACCAGCTTCAACGACTTCTTCACCCGCCCCCTGAAAGCCGGCGCGCGGCCGCTGGCGGACGCCGCCTTCGTCTGCCCGGTCGACGGCGCCATCAGCCAGTTCGGTTCGATCGACGACCACCACATCCTGCAGGCCAAGGGCCACCGTTTCACCACCACCGAACTGGTGGGCGGCGACGCCGAACTGGCCAAGCAGTTCCAGCACGGCAGCTTCGCCAACCTGTATTTGTCGCCGAAGGATTACCACCGCCTGCACATGCCCTGCGACGGCCGCCTGACCCGCATGATCTACGTGCCGGGCGCCCTGTTCTCGGTGAACCCGACCACGGCGCGCGGCGTGCCCAACCTGTTCGCGCGCAACGAGCGCGTGGTCTGCGTGTTCGAGTCGGAGCAGTACGGGCCTTTCGTGATGGTGCTGGTCGGCGCGACCATCGTCGGTAGCATGGCGACGGTGTGGCACGGCGTGGTGAACCCGAAGCGCCCGCAGAAGATCAGCGAGTGGTCTTATCTCGACCAGAACATCGTCCTGAAGAAGGGTGAGGAGATGGGGCGCTTCCTGCTGGGGTCGACCATCGTCATGCTGTTCAAGGCGAATACCATCAGCTTCAACCAGGACTGGGCGCCGGAGCGTTCAGTGCGCCTGGGTGAGCTGATGGGCGACTTCAGCGGCGGCTGAAGCCCGACTTATTCTGCCGGTATTTCGAAGAAGTGCAGAGTGGGATGCGGCAGCGCCAATTCCTTGCCAACTTGCGCAAGGGCATGCCTGGCCGCGTCGTTATCCATGCCGCAGGTGATGATGAAGTTTTTCATCCCATGCCGCCTGGCCAGCGCAGCCAGCGCCTTGACCGCTGCCTTGCTGTGGCCGCGATTTCGATACGGCGGATCGACATGGCCGCCGGAGTTTCCGGTATCCCCTACCAGGTCCGGCGTACCCGGCGTGAAATGATATTGCCCGACATAGCTGCCGTCGGACGCCTGCAGATTGAACAGATACAGTGGAAGCTTGCGTTCGGGATCGAACTTGTATCCTTCAAGGAGTAGCTTTGTCCGGCCGTGAGCCAGGTGACGGACATCGTCAAAAAGACCGAATTGCGCCGGCTCGCCGGGCAGCTCTTCAAGCAATGCATTCACCGTCATGATGAACCTCTCTTTGTTGGTGTTTTACTACCTGTACTCAAGAGACCTGTTCAGAAGCATGCCGCAATCGCCGGCCCGGGTCGACCTAGTCATATGAAGAGGTAGGCGGTGGATCAAGCCGCCCTGCTCTCTGCCTGCTGCCGCGCCCGCGCACAGCAAGCCTCGTCCAGCATGTCCAGGAAAGCCCGGGTCTTGGCCGGCATCAGCCGCCGGCCAGGGAACACGGCCCACCCGGTCGCCGCCGGCAAGTCCCAGTCCGGCAGCACCCGCACCAGCTCTCCCTTTTTGAGCATCGGCCCGGCGAAAAGATCCGAGCTCGCCGCAATGCCCGCGCCGCCGCAGGCGATCTTCGCCAGCAGCTCCGGCGAGTTCGCGGTCAGGCGCGCCTGCACCGGGCGCTCCCAGCGGGTCTTGCCGCGTTCCAGCATCCATTGCGCGGCGCCGCCGCTGCGGCTCAGGATGCACAGCAAGTCGTGCTTCAGCAGGTCGTCGGGATGCTCCGGCAGGCCATGCTGCGCAATGTACGAGGGCGCCGCGTACAAGCCGAAGCGCTCCAGCGAGACCCGGCGCGCGTTGAGGGTCGAATCCTCGGGCAGGTCGCCCATGCGGATCGCGATGTCGAAACCCTCGGCCACCAGGTCGACCCGGCGCGGCGACAGATCCAGTTCCAGCGACACCGCCGGATAGCGCGCCAGGAAGCGCGACATCATCTCCGTCATGCCGAGGTTGGCGAAGTCGCCCGGCATCGAGATCCGCAGCTTGCCGCTCGGCTCGGCCTGGCGGTGCTGGGCCAGCGCACCGGCCGCCTCCACCTCTTCGGCCACCTTGCGCGCGTGCTCGAGCAGGCTTTCGCCGAATTCCGTCAGCACCAGCCGGCGCGTGGTGCGCTGCAGGAGGCGCTCGCCCAGGCTGGCTTCCAGCAGGGCGATACGGCGCGAAACCGTCGATTTCGGCAAGTCGAGGCGCTGCGCGGCCATGCTGAAACTGCCGGCCTCCACGATGCGGGCGAAGAGCAGCATGTCGTTCGGTTCGAGGTGCATAATTGTTCCACTGGTTGAATAATGTTATCCATTCTAGCGCCTTCCGCACGATAGATGGAACCGTTAAAGTGTCTCCATCGACACACCAACCGACACGAAGGGACACCAAATGAACATCCTGCAAATCAATTCCAGCCTGCGCGGCGCCAACTCCGAATCGAACCGCGTGGCCAGCAACATCGTCGCCAGGCTCAGCGCCGCCAACCCGGGCGCCATCGTGACCGTGCGTGACGTCGGCGCGAAATCGCACCCGGTGCTGGACGAAGCCGCCCTGGGCGCCCTGTTCACTCCGGCCGACCAGCGTACCCCCGAGCAGGCCGCCCGCGTGGCCCTGGACGACGCGCTGATCGCCGAAGTGCAGGCCGCCGACGTGGTCGTGATCGGCGCCCCGATGTACAACTTCGGCATGCCGATCCAGCTGAAGGCCTGGTTCGACGCGATCGCTCGCGCCGGCGTCACCTTCCGCTATACCGAATCGGGTCCGGAAGGCCTGCTGAAGAATAAAAAGGTCTTCGTGGCCACCGCGCGCGGCGGCATCTACCCGGAAGACGCGGATCCGCAAGTGCCGCACATCCGCATGCTGCTGAACTTCCTGGGCATGACCGACTCGACTTTCGTGTACTCGAACGGCCAGTCGATGGGCCCGGATGCCGCTGGCAAGGGCCAGGCCGAGGCCGACGCGGTCGTCGCCGCCATCGCCTAAATCCGGCGGCCTTCGGGCCGCTTGTTATTTCAACAGGAGATCGAGATGGAAAACCAGACTGCTGTCGACATCGCACCGGAGCATGTTGCACAAAGCCGCCGCATCGAGCGCGTGCTCGGCGGCCAGTTCGTGATGGATGGCGCGGGCGTGAAGATCAACCGCGTGCTGACCCAGCCGCTGCAGCGCCGCCTCGATCCCTTCCTGATGCTGGATGCCTTCGGCAGCGACAAGGCGGGCGACTACATCGCCGGCTTCCCCGAGCACCCGCACCGCGGCTTCGAGACCGTCACCTACATGCTGGCCGGCCGCATGCGCCACCGCGACAGCGCCGGCAACGAAGGCGTGGTCAGCGACGGCGGCGTGCAATGGATGACCGCCGGCCGCGGCGTGGCGCACTCCGAGATGCCCGAGCAGAACGAGGGCCTGATGGAAGGCTTCCAGCTGTGGCTCAACCTGCCGGCGAAGGACAAGATGTGCGCGCCCTGGTACCGCGACATCCCGAACGAGGAAGTGCCGCGCTTCACGCTGCCGTCGGGTGCGTCCGTGCAGGTGATCGCCGGCAGCTCGCATGGCGTCGATGGCGCCGTGCAGCGCGAAGCGACCCAGCCGCTCTACCTCGACATCCACCTGCCGCAGGGCGTGGAATTCGAGCAGCCGCTGCCGGCCGGGCACAATGCCTTCTTCTATGTCTATCGCGGCGAAGTCGTGGTGGACGGCAAGGCGGTGCCGCAGGCGCGCATGGCCATCCTCGACAATGCGAAAGAAGCGGACGGCGTGCGCATCAAGGCCAGCGCCGATGCGCGATTCATCCTGATCGCGGGGCGGCCGCTGAACGAGCCGATCGCGCAGTATGGGCCCTTCGTGATGAACACCAACGCCGAGGTGTTCCAGGCGGTAGAGGATTTCCGCGCCGGGCGCTTCGCCTGATCGCCCGGACGATCTTCAGTTAGACTAGCGGCATGCCGCTGCTAGATACCATCTCAATCCTGCTCGGGCGCGCCAGCCGCGCGCTCGGGCTGGAAACCGTCGACGCGTTCCCGCCGGGCCACCGCTACGCCCACACACGCTGGGACAAGGCCTATTTCGACATTCCCTCCGACTGGAAGCCCGAGCGCATCGAGCAGGCCATCGCGGAGGCCATCACGAATACTCCCAGCGTGTTCGCGTATATCGCCCATCCGACCCCGCGCATGCAGCGCGCCCTCCTCGCCGTGATCCATGCGCGCCTGCGCCGCGGCGGCACGCCGCCCAACGATTTGCTGGCGATGCTGATCGAGGCCTATGCCAGTCCGCGCACGCCGGACGCCATGCCCGGCCTGCGTGCTGCAATCGCCAGTACCGACGGCTACGATCCCTCGATGCGGGTCGCCCACCTGGCGGCCTGGCTGGCCGATATGCCGGCCGCTTTCGACGTCATCGAGGCCGGCTGAGCCTCGGCTTAGAACCTATCCCAGTAGACAGGGGGAAGCTGATGGCGATGACTGGCAAGCGAGGGCAAGGCGCGAGGAGGCCGCATGGCGAGCCATGCAACGACGAGCAACGCTGCACTCGCTGGTCAGGCGCGCCAGCAGCGACTCCGGCCTACTGGGATAGGTTCTTAGTGCGGCACCGGCGCGTTCAGGACGTCCTGGGCGCTCGGATCCCCGTTCATCTTCATCCCGTACAGGTAGTCGGCAGGCAGGTTTGCGACCGTCTTCTTCTGGCCTGGCAACAGCCTGAAGCGCGCAGCCTCCGTATAGCGGCAGCTTCGTTCCTTGGTCGCACCGTCCAGCATTCTTTCCTGGCAGAGGGAATTCAGGAGCAGATAGTGGCAGCTGCCCGTTCCGCTGCAGGAAAACGTGGTGGCGGAGATGCCCAGCCTGGTCGTGGTGGTGGCGAGGGCCGCGGGCTCGGCACACGCAAGGCTGCTTGCCAGCACGGCGCAAATTGCCAGCAAGGGGAATAAACGGTTTTTCATCGTCGGTCTCGAAAACGGGCCGCCCGGGTTTGGGCAGAGCGAGCTTATCAGACCGCCATACCGCCGAAATGCACGGATTCTCACCGCGTCGCGGCCGCCGCGTGCGACCCCACGGCATTCCCCGGCACGTAGCGCTCGCGCAGCCACATGAAGGGCGTCTCCACCAGGCGATACAGCAGCCAGCCGGCCAGCACCGAAGCCCCCAGCGCCACGGCGATGGTCAGCGGGTGTTGCGGGCCATAGCCGGCTCCGCCCATGGCCTGGCCGGCCAGGATGCTGACCTGCTTGTGGATCAGGTAGATCGCATAGGACCACAAAGCCAGGCTGGACGCCCCCGGCACGCGCAAGCGGTGCAGCGGCGAGGCCGGCGCCAGCGCCGCCAGGATCAGCAGCGCGCAGCCCAGCGCCAGCAGCGGGAAGCCGAACACGCTGGTCCACAGGCCGTAGTGGTCGACCAAAAACCAGCGCAGCGCCAGCGCGGACGCAAGCAGGCCCGCGGCCAGCAGCAGCCTGCCCTGCCCCATCAGCCGCGTCCACAGCCCGGGGTGCGCATGCTTCAGCAGCGCCAGCGCGACCCCGGCCAGCAATTCGTCGAAGCGGCACAGGCTCGAGTAATAGAGGTACTTGTAATAGAAGTGCATCCAGTTGCGCGCCTCCTGTCCTTCCAGCCAGGTGCCGGCGCGGATCGCCATCCCGGCCGCGAAGGCCAGCGCGACCGCGAACCAGGCCAGGCGCACGCCGGCGCCGCGCCGGCCCAGCGCCGCGGCCAGCAGCGCGCAGGCCGGCAGAAGCATGTAGAACTGCTCCTCGATGCACAGCGACCAGGCGTGCGAAAACGCGGTACCCGGCTCAAGTCCGATGTTCTGGGTGAAGCTGAGGTAAGCCCACAGCGGCAACATGGGCGTATTGCCGCGAAAGGCCGGCCACAGCGCATACAGCGCCAGCACCACGTAGAAATTCGGCAGGGTGCGCAGCAGACGGCGCGCGTAGAAGCGGGGCAAGGACAGGCCTTCCGGGCGGCGCAGGGCCTGGAAGATCTGGTTGCCGATCAGATAGCCGGACAGGGCAAAGAACAGGTCGACGCCGACCCAGCCAATCTCGCCGACCCAGCCGAAGCTGGCATCGAAGCTGACGAACAGCACGTAGTGATGCAGCACCACCAGCGTGACGGCGAGCGCACGCAGGGTGTCGAGGCCATCGATACGCTGTGATACAGGGCTCATGTGGAAGATCGTCGACGAAAACGCCGGATGATGCCACGCGCTTCGCCCTCGTGCCAGGAATTCCCGATAAAATGGCTGGATCGATATTTCTTTGGAACACCAGCATGAGCTCCGCAGCAAGCCTGTCGCATTTCAAATCCGTCAACTACACCGGCCAGGGCGCCGGCCCGCGCGTCATCATCATGGGCGCGACCCACGGTAACGAGATCTGCGGCACCCAGGCCATTACCCGCGTCATGGCGGAGCTCGACAGCGGCGCGCTGCGCGTCGCCAACGGCAGCGTCACCTTCGTCCCCATCGTCAACCCGCTGGCCTACGCCAGGAACACGCGCTCGGGCGACCGCAACCTGAACCGCGACCTGTCGCCGAAAGAGAATCCGCAGGATTTCGAGGACCGCGTCGCCAACTGGCTGTGCCCGCTGCTGGCCCGGCATGACGTGCTGCTCGACCTGCACTCCTTCAACGCCGCCCACGGCGAGCCTTTCGTGATGGTCGGCCCGCTCGACAATGAGGGGGATATCGAGCCTTTCAAGCACATGCGCGAGGAACGCGCACTGGCGCGCCGCCTGGGCGTGCGCCGCTTCGTGACCGGCTGGATGGCGGCCTATGGCGGCGGCGTACAGCGCCGTTCGCGCGGCGATGCCGCCGAACTGAAAACGGTCCTGCGCTACGGCATGGGCACCACCGAATACATGCGCAGCACCGGCGGCTACGCCCTGACCCTGGAGTGCGGCCAGCACCTCGACCCGCAGGCGCCGGAAGTCGCCTACCGCGCCATCCTGAACACCCTCGCTCACCTGAAGCTGATCGAGGCGCCGGCGCCGGAACCGGTCCCCTTCGAGGAGATGGAAGCGCTGCAGATGGTCGTCGTCCACGACAAGCTGGACGCCGGCGACAGCTTCACCCGCACCTGGGCCAGCTTCGATCCGGTGCAGGAAGGCGACCAGATCGGCGTACGCGCCGACGGCACCCCGGTCACGGCCGAGTTCTCGGGCCGCATCCTGTTCCCGGACACGAACGCCGGTCCGAACCAGGAGTGGTATTACCTGACCCGCCCGAATCCACAGTTCGGCCGCGAATAAGCTTTACGACGAGGTCTCGCCAGCCTGCGCTTGCTCCACCTTTATCAGGTGCAGGTTGCGCAAATAAATCGCCACCCCCAGCCCCTGGCCGGCGACGAACACGGGGTCGCGCCGGTGCAGCGCATAGGCGAGCAGCACCAGCGCGCCCAGGATGCTCAGGTACCAGAAGGCCACCGGGATCACGCTGCGGCCCCGGCGCTCGCTGGCCAGCCACTGGATCACGAAGCGGCCAATGAACAAGGCCTGGCCGCCGAAGCCGACCAGCAACCACCAGCCGTCCTCAGCCATCGATACCCTCCTTGACCTGCGGCTCCCTGGCCTGCGGCGGCGAGCGGGCGCTGCGCCGGCGCCGGCGCAGCTGCGGCCACATGCGCGCCATCTCCCGGCCGCCCCAGAGCAGGCAGACGCAGCCGACCAGACGCTGCGCCGGCAGCACGTCCGGAATGCCGATATGCCTGCTGACCAGCAACGAGGCTGCCACTGCGGCCAGCACCAGGCCCGCCAGCAAGCCGGCCACGCCCGAGCTGCGCCAGCCCCAGCGCCCATGCAGCGCCAGCCCCACCCCGGCGCCCAGCCAGCCGCCGAGCATGCCCCACAGCACGTCGACAGGCCAGTGCACGCCCACCATGATGCGCGACAGGCCGACCAGGGTGGCCAGGACCAGGGCCAGCGCGCGCAGCAGCCGCTTGTTCTCCACCCCCATTACCCAGATGCCGGCTATGGCGAAGGCCGCCGCCGCGTGACCAGAGGGGAAGGACACGCGCCGGTACGCTGGCCCTGCCTGATAAAACTGGTCCACCGGCAGCGCCGCCAGCGGTCGCGGCAGGTCGATGAACTGCTTGGTGAGCTGGGTCCAGAGGGCGGCGAAAATGGCCGCGGCCAGCGCCGCCCAGAAGCAGTGCGGCAGGCGCCGGATGCAGGGCAGCACCAGGGCGAGCGCCACCGCGCCGTCGCCGAACATGGTCAGGTGCAGCCACAACAGCGGCGGCACGGCATGGCCGGCGTGGTTGAGCGCCAGGAAGACCGGCTGGTTGCCGCCGGTGGCCAGCAGCAGCGCCAGCAGCGCCAGCGTGGTGGCGGGCGGCAGCCAGACCCAGGGCGAACGCAGCGGCGGCCTCATCCGTTTGCTCCCGGCATGCGGGCCAGCACGATACCGCCCTTGCGGTACAGCAGTTGCACGCGGCCGAGCGCGCCCAGGGCGTCGCTGCGGGTCAGGATCACCTGCCCGGCGCGCGGCGCCGCCGTGGCCGGCGTGACGGCGCCGCGATAGATGGAAAAGCTGGGCACGTTGATGCGCCAGCTGTGGACTTCCCAGCCCGCGCGCCGCGCCAGCAGCGCCGCTTCCTTGACCGGCCCCTGCTGGATCGCGGCCGCCGCCGGCAGCAACAGGCCGACCAGCGCCAGCGAGCACAGCAATCCGGACGCGGCCAGGCGCCGCCACAGCGGCGGCTCACGCCACAAGGCCGGACCAAGCACGGCCACGAGCAGCAGCGCCGCCCCCGCCTGCCACAGCGGGCCGAACACCCCGTCCTGCCCCAGCGCCTCGCGCAGGTAGGGGTTGGCGATGCCCGGCGCGAAGCGCTGCAGCAGTTGGGGCAGCGCGGCCACCAGGCCGAGGAAAAGCAGCGGCGGCCCGAAGGCCAGCAGCCTCGAGCGTAGGACCCCGCGCCGCTGCGCCATCAGCAGGAACAAGGGCGTGGCGCCGTACAGCAGGTAGTGCGGCAGCTTGGTCCCGGCCAGCGAAAAGAACACGAACACGAACAGGAACCAGCTCCACAGGAAGCTGTCGAGCGCTGAAGCCCGCAGGCGGCGCAGGCCGGGCAGCGCGCGCAGGAACAAGCCGGTATAGGGCAGGAGCAGCACCAGGATGGCCGGTAGGTAGTACAGCGGCCCGCCGCCATGCCCCTGCAGCGGCGCCAGAAAACGCTCGACGTTGTGGCGCATGAAGAAGCCGGCCAGGAAGGCGTCGCCGCACTGCCCGTACTCCAGCAGATACCAGGGCAAGGCCACCGCCAGCAGGATCGCCCAGCCTGCCGGGTCGCGCACGGCGCGCCACCAGTCGCGCGTCCTGCCCTGCAGCGCGAAGGCCAGCAGACTGGCGCCGCCCGGCACCAGCAGCGCCACCGGCCCCTTGGTCAGCAGGCCGAGACCGATCCAGAGGAAGGCGCGGCGCCGCCGGGCCGGACGCGGTTCAAAGGCATAGCGGACAATGTCGAACATGGCCAGCGCCAGGAACAGGTTGAGCAGCGCATCGGCGATCGCGCCGCGCCCGATCACGGTGAGGCCGGCCGTGCTGGCGGCGATGAAGGCGGCGGCGTAGCCGGTGTCGCGGTCCAGGTGGCGGCGCCCGAACGCGAAAATTGCCGCGATCCAGGCGCTGGCCGCCAGTGCCGACGGCAGGCGCAGCGCGAATTCGTCCAGCCCGAACATCGCCACCGACGCTGCCTGCAGCCAGTAGATGAGGATGGGCTTGTCGTAGCGTGGCTGGCCGTTCAGCCAGGTGGAGACGTAGTCGCCGCGTTCCAGCATCTCGCGCGTGGCTTCGCCGAAGGCGCCTTCGTCGACATCGAACAGCGGCATCGCCCCCAGGTTCAGGAACAGCCCGAGCAACACGGTGGCCGCGAGCAGCAGCGGCAAGGCCGCCTCGCGCAAGCCGGCGCGCCGCGCCAGCCGGCGTTCGCGCGTTCCCTGGGCGCGCAGGAGGGAGGCCCCGCCGCGGACGCCCCTCATCGCCGCTCCACACTGCCCGGCAGCCGCTGGTCGGCACTCCCGGCGCCGCCGCTGCCGCCCGGGCCGCCCAAGGTCTCGCGCACCAGGTAGGTCCGCGCGGCGCCGGCTTCGAAATAGGTCCGCGCCAGCATTTCGGTCACGATGCCCGTGCACACGAACTGCACCCCGATCACCACCAGCAGCACCGCCAGCAGCAGCAAGGGACGGCTGGCGATGGCTTCGCCCTCCCCCAGCTTCAGCCAGGCCAGCCAGCCCAGCGCCGCCATGCCGGCGAAGCCGCAGGCCAGGCCGATGCGCCCGAAGAAGTGGCCGGGGCTGGCGCGGAAGCGCACGAAAAAATACATGGACAGCAGGTCGAGCAGCACCTTGAAGGTGCGCGACAGGCCGTATTTGGAGCGCCCGTGGAGGCGCGGGAAGTGGCGCACTTCCTCCTCGCAGATGCGCTCCGGGGCCGTCACGGTCGCCATCCAGGTCGGAATGAAACGGTGCATCTCCCCGTACAGCCGGACCTGGCGCAGGACCGCACTGCGGTAGACCTTGAGCGAGCAGCCGTAATCGTGCAGGCGCACGCCGGTGACGGTGGCGATCAGGCGGTTCGCCAGCATCGATGGCAGCCGGCGCAGCCAGAAGCCGTCCTTGCGCTCGCGGCGCCAGCCGACCAGCAGGTCGAGATCCTCGTCCAACAGGCGCCGCACCATGCGCACGATGTCGTGCGGGTTGTTCTGCAGGTCGCCGTCCATGGTGGCGATGACGCTGCCGCGCGCGGCGTCGATGCCGGCCTGCATGGCGGCGGTCTGGCCGAAGTTGCGGCGCAGGATGACCGCCCGCACATGGCGCGGACTGCTGGCCACGGCTTCGCGGATGCGGTCCAGCGTGCGGTCGCGGCTGCCGTCGTCGACCAGGATCAGCTGCCAGGGCCAGGGCGAGGCCGCCATCGCCGCCTGTACCTGGGTGGTCAGCGGCAGCACGTTGTCTTCCTCGTCGTGCAGGGGCACCACCAGCGACAGGCTATGCATGGCAGGCCCCATGCTGCCGGAACCAGGCCGCGAAGCGCGCGATGCCGATGCGCAGCGGCGTGGCGGGGACCCAGCCGATCGCCTCGCGCAGAGCCTGGGTGTCGGCGCAGGTGGCGGCCATGTCGGCGCCCGGCATCGGCCGCGCCAGCCTTTCGGCACGGCGTCCGAGCGCCTCCTCGAGCGCGCCGATGAAGTCGGACAGGCGCACGGGCTGCTGGTTGCCGACGTTGTAGATGCGGAAGGGCGCATGGCTGGCGGCCGGATCCGGGTGCAGCGGATCGAAGTCGGAACAGGCTTCGGCCGGCTGCGCGGCGAGCCGCAGCACCGCTTCGACCACGTCATCGACATAGGTGAAGTCGCGCAGCATGTGGCCGCCGTTGTAGACCTCGATCGGCCGGCCGGCGGCAATCGCGTTCGCGAACAGCATCGGCGCCATGTCCGGCCTGCCCCAGGGCCCGTAGACCGTGAAGAAGCGCAGCCCGGTGGTCGGCAGGCCGTACAGGTGGCTGTAGCTGTGCGCCAGCAGTTCGCCGCTGCGCTTGGTGGCGGCGTACACGCTGAGCGGATGGCCGGCCGGGTCGTGCTCGCTGAAAGGCAGGCGGCGGTTGGCGCCGTAAGTGCTGGAGCTGCTGGCATAGACCAGGTGCCCCACGCCGTAGCGCCGGCTGCATTCGAGCACGTTGGCGAAGGCCACCACGTTGTGCAGCACGGATTCCTGCGGATGCTCGGTCGAATAGCGCACGCCGGTCTGCGCGGCCAGGTGGATGACCCGCTCGAAGCGTTGTGCGCGGAACAGCGCCTCCAGCGCCGCGGCATCGCTGAGGTCGAGGCGGCGGAAGCGGAAGCCGGCAAGGCCATCGAGCGCGGCCAGCCGGCGCTCTTTCAGGCCCGGCGCGGCGCAGGGACCGAGATGGTCGACGCCCACCACCTCATGGCCCTCGGCGAGCAGGCGCCGCGCCAGGTGCATGCCGATGAAGCCGGCCACGCCGGTCAACAGGATCATCGAATCTCTCCTCGGATGGGGGCGCCACGGCCCCGCTTCGCCACCGAGTTTAGGGAGCTGCTGCTGTGTTTATGCCGAACGGATCAAATGTGCGCGCATTGATCGGCGCGCTGCAGGTGCGCGCTTCGTGCGACAATCCCGCGGCTTGCAAAGAATAAGAACGATAACAATGGAGAACACCAATATAGCGGCTTGGCGCCTGCTTGCCCTCGCCCTCGGCCTGACGGCGGCGGGCGCCGCAGCGGGCATGGACGTACGGGTCGCGGCCCAGGAGGCGATCGCCCCGAAATGGTTCCAGCTGCCGCATCGCGCGGCCGGCATCTGCCCGGACATCATCGCCGCGATCGAACGGGTCGAGCCGCGCCTGCACTTCACGGGCTACCGCCGCAGCCGCTCGCTGCCGGGCATCGAGGCCGGCCTGGAAACGGGCAGCCTGGACGCCGCCTGCGCGCTGGTCCCATCGAAGCGCCGGCATGCGATCGCCGTCCCGGCAGGAAAATATGTGTACATCACCCGCCACATGCTGGCGGTGCGCGCCGGCGATCCGGCCGTCGTGCGCGATTTGCAGGACCTGGTGCGCATGGGCGCCCTGGTCACCAGCCAGCGCGGCTCCGTGTTTACGGAGGCGCTGAAAGCGGCCGGCGTGCTCGTCGACGACGCCAGCGACGACAATGGCCTCAACCTCCACAAGATGCTGGGCGGGCATGGGCGCTTTGCCTATCTCAACGAGCTCAGCCTGAAGCATTATTTACGCAGCGACAAGCTGGCGGCGCGCGCGCGCGTGCTACCGGTGGTGCTGGGTGCGGAGCCTGCCTATTTCTGGGTCAGCCGCAAGGCCGATCCCGCCCTCCCCGGCATGCTCGGCGCCGCCATCGACAAACTCAGGGCGGACGGCGAGCTGGACCGGATCTACGCGCACTGGTCCGCCACGCCGTGATGGCTGGTGAAGCGGCTTACGCGGGGCTCAGCAGCTTCAGGCCGACGATCCCCGCCACGATCAGCGCGATCGATAGCAGGCGCAGCGCGCCGGCCGGCTCGCCCAGCATGACCATGCCGAACACGGCGGTGCCGACGGTGCCAATGCCGGTCCAGACCGCATAAGCCGTGCCGAGCGGAAGCGCACGCAGCGCCAGGCCGAGCATGCCGACGCTGCCGGCCATGGTCCCCAGGGTCAGCACGGACGGCCACAGCCGCGTGAAGCCGGCCGTGTACTTCAGGCCCACGGCCCAGCCCACTTCCAGCAGTCCGGCAATCACCAAATACACCCAGCTCATCGTCTTCTCCGCTCATCGACACACAAAAGGCGGCAAGTATAGCACTGGCCGCCTGCCGGGGATTTGTGACGCGCAGTCAAAAATGGGGCGGTCTCGGCAGGATTTTTACGTCTGGCGTAAGATGCCGAGGCCTTACTGAATTCTCAGTCAACAAGAACAGGAGTACTGATGACTACGTTGTTTGATCCCTTGAAAGTCGGCGCCCTGGAACTGCCGAACCGCATCGTGATGGCGCCGCTGACCCGCTCGCGCGCCGCCGGCGAAGGCCGCGTCCCGAACGCCATGATGGCGGAATATTACGAGCAGCGCGCCTCGGCCGGCCTGATCCTGTCGGAAGCGACCTCGGTGACCCCGATGGGCGTCGGTTACGCCGACACCCCGGGCATCTGGTCCGACGAGCAGGTCGAAGGCTGGAAGCTGGTGACCGAAGCCGTGCACAAGGCCGGCGGCCGCATCGTCCTGCAGCTGTGGCACGTGGGCCGCATCTCGGATCCTATCTTCCTGAACGGCGACACCCCGGTGGCTCCCTCGGCCATCAAGCCGGCCGGCCACGTCAGCCTGGTGCGTCCGATCAAGGATTACGAGACGCCGCGCGCGCTGGACCTGGAAGAGATCCCGGGCATCGTCGCCGCCTACCGCAAGGGCGCCGAGAACGCGAAGAAGGCCGGCTTCGACGGCGTCGAGATCCACGGCGCCAACGGCTATCTGCTCGACCAGTTCCTGCAAGATAAAACCAACCGGCGCACCGATGCCTACGGCGGCTCGATCGAGAACCGCGCGCGCCTGATGCTGGAAGTCACCGACGCCTGCATCGAAGTCTGGGGCGCCGACCGCGTCGGCATGCACCTGGCGCCGCGCCGCGATTCGCACGACATGGGCGATTCGACCCCGCTGGAAACCTTCGGCTACGTCGCCCGCGAGCTGGGCAAGCGCGGCATCGCCTTCATCTGCGCCCGCGAAGCGGTCGGCGGCGATTCCCTCGGCCCGGAACTCAAGAAGGCCTTCGGCGGCGTCTACATCGCCAATGAGAAAATGACCAAGGAAGCCGCCGAGCAGCTGCTCACCAGCGGCGACGCCGATGCCGTCGCCTGGGGCCAATGGTTCATCGCCAATCCGGACCTGCCGGCGCGCCTCCAGCAGAACGCGCCGCTGAACCCGGCCCGCCCGGAGAAGTTCTACGCGCCGGGTCCGGAAGGCTATATCGACTATCCGGCGCTGGGCGCCGCTTAAGCGCTCCCTGCCCTTCGACGTATGCATGCATATATCGAAGGGCAGTTTCTTTTCCCTCCTGGGCATCCCGGCAGCAAAAATTCACCGTTTCAAGCCGCACACCGATACGAATAATGTTGCTGACATGCTATTCTTGCGCGATCCATTTCCGTCAATCCGCGCAAGGACCACCGTGAACACCTCCGCTCTTCGCCTGCTGCCGCTCGCCATCGCCACCGCGCTGGCCTTCACCCCCGCCGCCAACGCCACCACGATGGCCGCCCGCGCCGAGAACGCCTTCCTGTCGCAGGCCGACGCCGCCGCCCGCGCCGCCCGCGTCTCGAACGTCGACTACGTGCTCGACTTCACCCTGACCGGCAAGGAAAACTTCGGCGGCACCACGACCCTGAGCTTCGACCTCAACGACGCATCGACCCCGCTGACCGTCGACCTCGACAAGGCCACCGTCAAGTCGGTCACCGTCAACGGCAAGAGCGTCACCCCGCAGTACAACGGCTGGTTCGTCACCCTGGCCGCGCAGGACCTGGTCAAGGGCCGCAACACCGTCGCCATCGTCTACGAGCGCCCGCACAGCACCAATGGCGAAGGCCTGCACCGCATGGTCGACCCGGTCGACAAGCGCGTCTACACCTACTCGCACTTCGAGCCGGCCGCCGCGCACCAGATGTTCGCGGTGTTCGACCAGCCGGACCTGAAGGGCACCTACCAGGTCAACGTCAGCGTCCCGGCCGATTGGGAAGTGATCTCGACCACGCGCGAGAGCAAGATCGAAGCGGCTGGCGACAGCCGCCGCTGGACCTTCCCGAAGACCAAGAAGCTGAGCCCGTACAACTTCTCGATGCACGCCGGCCCGTATAAAAAATGGGAAGACAACAGCGGCAAGTACCCGATGCGCCTGTTCGCGCGCCAGTCGGTGGCGGAACAGATCAAGCCGGCCGAGTGGTTCAAGTACACCAAGTCGGGCCTGGCCTTCTTCGACGACTACTTCGGCATCCCCTACCAGTTCGAGAAGTATGACCAGATCCTGGTCCCGGACTTCCTGTACGGCGCGATGGAAAACGCCGGCGCCATCACCTTCGCCGAGCGCGGCTTCATGTACAAGGCCGACATGACGTCGGACCAGCGCCAGAACCTGGCGTCGGTGATCATGCACGAGATGGCCCACCAGTGGTTCGGCGACCTGGTGACCATGAAGTGGTGGAACGGCCTGTGGCTGAACGAGAGCTTCGCCTCCTTCATGGGCACCCTGGCGACCGCCGAAAGCACCGAGTTCAAGGACGCCTGGCGCTCCTTCTACTCGCACGGCAAGCAGGGCGCCTACGTCCAGGACCAGAGCTCGACCACGCACCCGATCGAAGTGCCGGTGCCGTCGACCCAGAACGCCTTCGACAACATCGACGCGATCACCTATTCGAAGGGCGCCTCGACCCTGATGCAGCTGCGGCACCTGCTGGGCGCGGACGTGTTCCGCAAGGGCGTGCACAACTACCTCGTCAAATACCAGTACCGCAACGCCACCCTGGACGACTTCATCGGCAGCCTGGGCGAAGCCGCCGGCCGCGACCTGAAGGGCTGGACGAAGGAGTGGCTGTACCAGCCGGGCGTGAACACCATCGCCGCCAACTTCAGCTGCAAGAACGGGAAGATCGCTGCGTTCAATCTCGAGCAGTCGGCCACCAAGCAGTTCCCGACCCTGCGCGAGCAGCGCGTGCAGGTCGCCAGCTTCCGCATGGACGGCAAGCAGCTCAAGCTCGACAAGAACGTCGCCATCATCTACAAGGGCGCGAAGACCGCCGTGCCGGGCATGGTGGGCGCCGCCTGCCCGGACCTGGTCTACCCGAACTTCGAGGACTGGGGTTTCGTGAAGGTCCAGTTGGACAAGCGCTCCTTCGACACCGCGCGCGCCAGCCTGGCCGGCGTCGACGATCCGCTGCTGCGCGCGATGCTGTGGCAAAGCCTGTGGGACGGCGTGCGCGACGCCAAGCTGCCGCTGAACGACTTCATCACCACCGCGCTGAACAACGCGCCGCACGAGAAGGACTACACCTTGCTGGGCGACGTGCTGGGCAAGGTCGGCGCGGCCAAGTACTACCTGTCCGCGATGGACCCGAACAGCGCCTACGCGCAGCAGGCCGGCCGCCAGCTCGAAGAGATGGCCTGGAACGCCGCCGTCGCCGCAAAGGGCAACGACGACTTCCAGCGCCGCTGGTTCGGCACCTATATCGGCATGGCCAGCTCGCGCCCGGCCCTCGACCGCCTGGCGGCGCTGCTGGAAGGCAAGCAGACGCTGGACGGCCTGACCGTCAACCAGGACCTGCGCTGGGCCATCATCGCGCGCCTGAACCGCTTCGACTATCCGGGCGCGATGGAGCTGGTGAAGGCCGAGCAGGAACGCGACAAGTCGGACAGCGGCCAGTCCGCGGCCCTGGCGGCGACCGTGATCCGTCCTGACCCGGCGGTGAAAGCCGAGTGGCTGGGCACGATCCAGGACACCAGGACCAAGCTGCCGTTCTCGAAGGTGCGCACGGCGATGGGCAGCCTGTATCCGTCCGAGCAGAAAGCCCTGGCCGAGCAGACCGCCGACCAGCGCCTGGCCAAGCTGCAGGAACTGGACAAGAGCGCCGGCCCGGTCTACATGCGCGCCTACGGCCCGAGCATGATCCCGGCCAGCTGCACCCCGGCCAGCGTCAAGCGCCTGCAGGCGGCCAGCGAGAAGATGAAGGATCTGTCGGCCGGCACCCGCCGCGCCCTGCTCGGCACGCTGGAAGACGACCAGCGCTGCGTGGCCATCAAGCAGGCCATGACGGTGAAGTAAGCCGATGGTCGAAAGCGCCGGCGCCGCAGGTTTCCCGAACAGGAACCGGGCTGCGCTGGCGCTGATTTTCGGCATGCATATGCTGGCGCTGTTCGTGTGGATGCGCCAGCGGCCGCTTCCCTTGCCGGACGCGCCGCATGTGGTGTCGATTTTGCTGCGGCCTGCCGTGCCGCAGGCCAGGCCAAAGCCGCCTGAACCTGTGGAATCGGGCTATCCGCGGCCGCGGCGCACGCATCTGCCGCCGATACAGGATTTCTTCGACTTCCCAGCCCCGGCGCCGGCAAAACCCGGCGCCGAATCCGCCGCAGCCACCGCTGTGGCACCCGTCACACCCGCCCCGCCCACACCTGACCCCACACCGTCCCTGGACGACGCGCGCGCACCTGCCACCGTCCAGGACGCCATCCGCGAACAAAAGCAAGCCGAAGGCGGCTTCGGCCTCAACCTGTCCAAACGCCAGGCCGGCCGCATCGACCGCGAACTGCGCAAGGGCAAATCCGGCATCCCGGACGAGCCCGACACGCCCATGGGCCGCTTCCGGCGCGGCCTGGAGGCGGCCCACGTCGACCGCTCGAACGCCGTCTTCGAAGACAGCTATACCTCGCCGGACGGCACGATCATCTACCGCAAGCGCATCGGCAAGGGCGCCATCTGCCGGCGCAGCGGCAGCATCAACCCGCTCGGAATGAACGGCATGGCGATGGGGAATCAGGTGAAGGAGAACGTCCCCTGCCCAAGCGGTGTGGACTGGAAGAAGGACTGAAGCGGCCGCCTCCCGCGCTAGCGCCTGCCGCCACGCTCGGGCGCAGCCGCCGGCGGCTGAGACCTGGCCGGCGCCGCGCACATCTCGGCCACCCGCGCCCACGCCCCCTCGGCCTGGCAGCCCAGCGGCGGGTTCTGCTGCAGCAGCCGGCCCAGCTCGACCGGCTTCATCTGGTTGACGCTCACGTTCGGGTTCAGCTTGATGCACATGACGTCCTGCCACGCGGCCTGGACGTTGCGCGGAATCGGGATCGGTCCGCGCAGCTTGTCCGCCGCGGCCTCGCAGGACGCCTTGTTCCTGAACTCGCCGCGCAGATTGGCCTGGTCCAGGGTCACGTCCAGGCCCGACTGCAGATACAACAACAAAATCATCGTGTACATCGTTACTCCTGCAATGGACGGATGCTTGACCACAGATCCGCCGCGATGTTCCCCGGCGCACGCCTGAGGCGGATCAGCCCCGTTCGCCCGCCCTGTTTTAGCCTGAGTGCTTCGACGGTCTTCAAAGCACAGCCATGTTCAGCGTCCTTACCTGGAACATCCAGTCCGCACGTTCCCCGGCCGGCGGCGCCGATCTCGACGGCGTGCTCGCCTGCATCGACCGCTTCGCCCCGGACGCCGATGTGCTCTGCCTGCAGGAAGTGGCCTGCGGCTTCAGGGCGCGCGACGGCAGCCCGTGCGGCGACCAGTTCGCCGGTCTGGCGCGGCGCCTGCCGGACTGGCCTTGCGCGAGCGCCTGGACGGTCGATACGCTGGCGCCGAACGGCGGCCGCCGCAGGCTGGGCAGCATGGTGTTCTCACGGTGTCCCATCATCCAGGTGCTGCGCCACAGCCTGCCGTGGCCGGCGGATGCCGTCCCCAGCATGCCGCACGTCGTGCTGGAGGCCACGCTGGACACGCCGCTGGGACGGCTGCGCCTGCTGAACGCCCACCTCGAAGTTTTTTCCGAGCGCCAGCGCCTGGCCCAGGTCGAGGCACTGCGCGCCCTGCAGCGCGAAGCCTGGTCGCACGCGCGCCAGCCGCGCAGCGATGCCGGCCCCGGCGGCGATCCGGACTCGCCCTTCGCCTTCGTGCCGCGGCCCGCGCCGGCGCTGCTAGTCGGCGACTTCAACATGCTGCCGGGCTCGGGCTCGCACCAGGCCCTGCTGGCGCCCTTCGAGGACGGTAGCCGCGACCATGCCCCTCCCTGGCGCGACGCCTGGGCACTGGCGCATCCGGGCCGGCCGCACGCGCCCACGGTCGGCCTGCACGACCCCGGCGGCGCGCCCCTCACGTTCGACTATGCCTTCGTCAGCGCCGACCTGGCCCCGCGCGTGCGCGGGCTGCAGGTTTGCGACATGCGCGTAGGCGAGCTTGAAAGCGGCTCGGATCACCAGCCGCTGCTGCTCGAACTCGGCTAGCCGGCAGCGGCGCCGGCGCCATCGCCGTTGCCATTATCGCAAATCGTGTCCTGGCGTGTCGCATGGACGGCCTGTAGAATGGCCGGCCCGACCGCAACTGCCAGGAAGGAAGCATCTTGAACTGGGATTACGCCGCCCCTTTCACGCTGCCGCGCGTGCCCGTAGCCGCCGACATCGATGGACTGAACCATACCAACAATGCCGTCTACGTCCGCTGGTGCGAGCAGATCGGCTGGGCCCATTCCGAGGCCCTGGGGCTCAGCCTGGAGGATTACCGGCGCCTGGACCGCGCGATGGCGATCCGGCGCGGCGAGTACGACTACCTCCTGCCGACCTTCGAAGGCGAGGCGCTGACGCTGGCCACCTGGCTGGTGGGCGGCGACGGCAAGCTGACGATGGAGCGCCGCTTCCAGCTGGTGCGCGACAGCGACGGCGCCACCGTGCTGCGCGGGCGCTGGGACCTGGTCTGCATCGACATCGCCGCCGGCAAGCCGCGCCGCATGCCGCCCGCGTTCCTCGAAGCCTATATGCCGGCCATCGTCGGCTAGCCGGACCGCCTGCTTGCGCCAATGTCACAGTTCATACGATTCGATTTGACATGTCCTATCTGACATGACATCATTCCTTTCTTAGTTGCAACAATCCCCTCTTCACAAGAGAACGCCATGAACGCCGTCACCGACCTGTCTTTCACTGCACCCGCCCTGCACGGCCAACTGGCGCAACTGAGCGCAGAACAACTCGACCGCCTGGACTTCGGCGTGATCGGCTTCGATGGCGAGACCGTGGTCAGTCAGTACAACCAGACCGAATCCGAAGCCGCCGGCCTGAGCACCTCGCGCGTGCTCGGCCAACCGCTGTTCACCAACGTCGCGCCCTGCATGAACAATTTCATGGTGGCCCAGCGCTTCGAAGACGCACAGGATGAGGGCAGCCCGCTCGACGACACCATCGACTACGTGCTGACCCTGCGCATGCGTCCAATCAAGGTGAAACTGCGCCTGCTGGCCGAACCGGGCAGCGCGCAGCGCTACGTGCTGGTGCAGCGCAAGCTGTGAGCGTGGCTGTGGGCCTGGATGCGCACGCCCAGCTGGCGGCCGAGCACGAAGCGCTGATCCAGTTCCTGTACCTGGCCCCGGTGGGCCTGGTGCAGACCGGCATCGACGGCGAGATCGCGATGATCAATCCGATCTCCGCCCAGCTGCTGATGCCGCTGTCGCGCGACGGCTGCCTGACCAATCTGTTTGCCGCGCTGGAAGACGTGGCGCCCGAACTGCGCCACCTGTGCGAGACCTTCACGCCTCCGAACGGCATGATCTGCGACGGCCTGCACATCCACCTGAACAGCGGTGTGGCGGACAAGCGCATGCGCGTACCGCAGGTGCTGTCGCTGAGCCTCCTGAAGCTGGACGGCGCGCGCCTGATGGCCGTGCTGTCGGACGTCAGCGAGCAGGTGCGCCGCGAACGCCAGCTGCGCCAGAGCGACGCCTGGCTGAACGCCCTCCTCACCAGCATCAGCGATTACGCGCTGGTGGGGCTGGACCGCGAAGGCCGGGTGAGCGGCTGGAACGAGACCATCGCCCGCGTCACCGGTTTCACGCCGGCAGTGGTCGGGCAGCCCTATTCCGTGTTCTATCCGGAGGGCGCGACGACCCCGGACCTGGTCGGCGACCGCCTGCGCGAAGCCGATGCCAACGGCTGGAGCCTGGACGAAGGCCCGCGCCTGCGGGCCGACGGCAGCCAGTTCTTCGGCAGCAGCATGATCTCGCCGATGCCGGACCGCGAGCCGAGCGACGTCGCCGAGGGCGAGCCGGCCTATTGCCTGGTCCTGCGCGACATCAGCGACAAGCGCGACGCCATCGACAAGCGCCGCAGGTCGGTGTTCTGCGACCACCTGACCGGCGTCGCCAACCGCCGCGCCTTTTTCGAAGCGGCGGAACTCGAGCTGACGCGCAACCGCCGCACGCCGCGCCCGACCGCCCTGATCCTGTTCGACGCCGATCACTTCAAGCAGATCAACGACCGCCATGGCCACCCCGCCGGCGACCGCGTGCTGCGTCAGCTCGGCGCCGCGCTGGCGCTCACCTTCCGTCAGGTCGACGTGGTGGCGCGCGTGGGCGGCGAAGAGTTTGCCGTGCTGCTGCCCTCCTCGACCCTGGCCGGCGCCGCCGCCGTTGCCGAGCGCCTGCGCCAGCTGGTCGAAGGCCAGCCGGTCGGCTTCGAGGGCGCCTCGATTGCCTACACGGTCAGCGCCGGCATCGCCGCGATCCGCGCCGGCGAGACCATCGACCTCGACACCCTGATCAAACGCGCCGACCGGGCCCTGTACGCCGCCAAGGCGAAGGGCCGCAACCGCGTCGAATGCTGGAACGGAGACCTCGATGCAGCCTGACAACCAGCCGAATACCCTCGACGCCTACGAAGCCCTGGTGCAATTCCTGTACCGCGCCCCGATCGGCCTGGTGCAGTGCAGCCTGGACGGCACGGTCGACATGCTCAACCCGATGTCCTCCAGCCTCCTGATGCCACTGGTGCGCGACGGCAGCATGGACAACCTGTTCACCGTGCTGCAGGGCGTGGCGCCGCAGCTGCGCGAACTGGCGGACAGCTTCGGCGAGCCCTCCGGCGCCGTCTGCGAAGGCCTGCGCCTGCAACTGGGCGACGCCGCCACGCCGGGCGCGCCGCAATGGCTGTCGCTGTCGGTGCTGAAGCTCGACCCGAGCCGCCTGATGGCCGTGGTCACCGACGCCAGCCACGAGGTGCTGCGCGAGCAGGAAAGGCTGGCCAAACGCCTCAAGACGGCGGCCCGCACCGACGCCCTGACCCGCATGCCGAACCGCGAAGCGCTGCTGGAACAGGCGCAGCAGATGCTGGGGCGGCCTGCGAGCAGCACCGGCTTCGCGCTGCTGTTCATGAATTGCGACCGCTTCCGCCAGATCAACGACGCCCTCGGCCAGAGCGCCGGCGACCGCCTGCTGGTGCAGATCGGCGAGCGGGTCCGCGCTACCCTGCGCCCGCCCAGCGACCGGATCGACCCGAATGCCGGCAGCGGCCAGATGGCGGCGCGGGTCGGCGCCGACGAATTCGCCGTGCTGCTGGACGGCCTGCGTTCGCGCGAGGACGCGCTGAAGATCGCACTGCGCCTGCTCGAAGCGCTGGCACGCCCGCACCAGCTGCCCAGCGGCCAGGAGATCACCTGCAAGCTGTCGATGGGCCTGGTCTGGGGCGCGGACGCCGGCGATTTCGCGGGCGAGATGCTGCGCGACGCCAGCATCGCCATGGTCGAAGCCAAGCACACCGGCGGCAACCATTGCACGGTGTTCGAGCCGGCCATGCGCGAGCGCGCCGCGCGCCGCGCCGACATCGAAGCGGACCTGCGCCTGGCTTTGGTGGAAGAGCAGCTGTTCGTGGTCTACCAGCCGGTGGTGGGACTGCGAGCGGACGGCGGCACCGACTTTTCGGCCGGGGTCGAGGCCCTGGTGCGCTGGCAGCATCCGGCGCGCGGCGTGGTGCCGCCTTTCGAATTCATCCAGGTGGCCGAGGAATCGGGCCTGATCGGGGCGCTGGGCGACTTCGTGCTGCGCCGCGCCTGCCGCGACTTCATGGCCTGGCAGCGCGAGCTCGGGTCCGGCGCGCCGCGCCTGCTGGCGGTGAACCTGTCGCGCGCCCAGCTGGGCCAGCCGGACTGGCCGGCCACCGTACAGCAGATCCTCGAGCTCGAGGGCATGCATCCGTCCCAGCTGCAGCTGGAGGTGACGGAAAGCCTGGCGGCCCAGGACCAGCAGGTGCAGGACCGCCTGCACGAGCTGAAGGCGATCGGCATCACGCTGGCGCTGGACGACTTCGGCACCGGCTATTCCTCGCTGTCCAGCCTGCACCAGCTGCCGGTGGACACGGTCAAGATCGACCGCTCTTTCGTCTGCCAGGCCGACACCAGCCAGCACCACCGCGTGCTGATCGAAGCCACCGTCAAGGTCGCCCAGAGCCTGGGCATGAACACCGTGGCCGAGGGCATCGAGACCGAGGCGCAGGCGGCCGCCGTCCGCGACCAGCAGTGCGCCAAGGGACAAGGCTATCTGTTCAGCCGTCCTCTCACCTCACCGGCCTTGCTGGACTGGCTGCGCGCAGCCTTGCCTGCGGCGGCTTAGCGCCTGATAAAGCCCCCATGGCGGCGTTGCATCGTCTCGCCGTACTCGCGTACCGTCTTCGACGATGCGCCTTGCCCTGAGAGCTTTCTCAGGCGCTAGTTATTTAGCGCATCGCCAGCGGCCGGCGCCTGCTCGGGGCCGGGAAGCCGGCATCGAGCTGGGCCAGGTCTTCCGCCGTCAGGTTCAGGTCCAGCGCGGCGCGGTTTTCGCGCACGTGCTGCGGCCGCACTGCCTTCGGAATCACCACCACGTCCTCCTGGCGCAGCAGCCAGGCCAGCGCCACCTGGGCAGGCGTAACGCCGTGGCGGCGCGCCACCGCCGCCAGCTGGGGATTGCCGAGCATCGCGGCCTGCGAGGCCGGCTCCGATTCCAGCGGCGAATACGCCATTACCGGGATCCGCCGTTCGCGGCACCAGGGCAGCAGCTCCCATTCGACGCCGCGCTGTGACAGGTTGTACAGGACCTGGTCGGCGGCCAGCAGTTCGCCGCCGGGCAGCGCGGCTGCTTCCAGCATGTCGTCGAGGTCGAAGTTGCTCACCCCGAAGTCGCCGATCTTGCCCTGTTCGCGCAGGCGCATGAAGGCTTCCAGGGTCTCCCCGACCGGCACATTGCCGCGCCAGTGCAGCAGGTAGAGGTCGATGCGTTCGGTGTTCAGGCGCCGCAGGCTGCGCTCGCAGGCGGCCTGCACGCCGCGGCGGTCGGCATTGTGCGGATAGACTTTACTCACCAGGAAGACTTCCTCGCGGCGGCCGGCGATCGCCTCGCCGACCACTTCCTCGGCGCCGCCCTCGCCGTACATCTCGGCCGTGTCGATCAGCGTCACGCCCAGGTCCATGCCGAGGCGCAGGGCCGCGACTTCGTCCCGGCGCGCGGACGGGTCCTCGCCCATGTTCCAGGTGCCCTGGCCGAGCACGGGAATCCGGCTGCCCGATGGTAATAGCAAACTGTTCAATGTGCCCTCCTTTGCGTGAAGGGCAACGATAACTCAGGGTTTGTGCGCGCTCAAGGGCGAGATTGAGCCAGACGGCTTTGCGTGCCAGATGGGAGGCGCACACTGGACCGGTTAGTTCCCGCATGTAGCGCGACCATGACACCGACACACATCGTTTCTTTAAGGCACCGCTTGGCGCGGTGCGCATCGACCATGATCACCACCTTGTGCGCCTGTGCGGCGCTTGCGGCGGTCGGCTGCACCGTCAAGGACAGCCACCCGGTGGCAGTCACGCCCCAGGTGGTGCCGACCGAGCTGTGGGTGGCGCAGGATGGCCTGGACAGCAATCCCGGCACCCGCGCCGCGCCGCTGCGCTCGCTCGCGCGGGCGGCCCAGCTGGTCACGCCCGGCACCACCGTCAACGTGCTGCCGGGCACCTATCAGGGCGGCTTCCGCACCAGCATCAACGGCATGGCGAATGCCCGCATCGTGTTCCGCTCGACGGAACGCTGGCAGGCGCGGCTGGTGCCGCCGCCCGTCTCCGGCACCGACATGGCCTGGGACAACCGCGCCAGCTATGTCGACATCCAGGGCTTCGAGGTCGACGGCTCGCCGCGTACCGAGGGCCAGCCCTGGACCACCGGCATCTACAGCGGCGGCTCCTATAACCGCATCGCCTCCAACCACGTGCACCACATCGCCACCACGCTGCCCTGCACCAGCAAGGGCGGCTCCGGCATCGGGGTCGACAGCTATTACAAGGGCATGTATTCGGAGGTCATCGGCAACAGCGTGCACGACATCGGCCCGCCGGGCTGCCGCTACGTGCAGGGCATCTACGTGAACACGCCGGGCACGGTGCGCAACAACATCGTCTACCGGGTCGCCGAGGCCGGCGTCCACCTGTGGCACGACGCGCACAAGGTCATCGTGGTCAACAACACGATCACGGCCTCGAACACCGGCATCCTAGTGGGCGGCGGCGACTTCTATCACACCAAGGGGCCGAACGATAACACCCACGTGTTCAACAACATCGTGTACGACAACCGCTACGGCATCTCCGAACAGGGCGCCACGGGCAAACACAACAGCTACCGCAACAACCTGGTGTTCGGCAACAAGGAAGCGGACTGGCGGCTGGCCGAGGGCATGCGGCATGCCGGCACGGTCGCCGCCGCACCGGGCTTCCTCAGCTACTCGCGCAGCGGCACGCCGGACTTCCGCCTCGCGGCGGATTCGCCGGCCATCGGCAAAGGCCTGGAGCACGGCGCCGACGGGCCCGACTTCTACGGCAAGTCACGCGGGCAAAAAGAGTCGGTCGACATCGGCGCCTGCCAGCACTGAGAGCGTCCAACAACGGCCCCATGGCGGCGTTGCAGCGTCTCGCCCTGGGGCCGTTGTTGAACGCTCTAGAGGATTTCGTTCACCAGTTCCGACGGCCGGCACAGGCGCACACCCTTGGGCGTGACCACGAAGGGCCGGTTGATCAGGATCGGGTTGGCGACCATGGCGTCCAGCAGCGCCTCGTCATCGGCGCCGTCCAGCCCCAGTTCCCCGTAGCGCGCTTCCTTGCTGCGCACCGCCTCGCGCACCGACAGGCCGGCGTCCGCGATCATCTTCTTCAGCTGTTCGCGTGCCGGCGGATTGGCCAGGTAGTCGACCACCTCCGGTTCATGGCCGGCGTCGCGGATCGCGTCCAGCGTGGTGCGCGAGGTGCCGCAGCGCGAATTGTGAAAAATCTTGATGTCCATCGTTAAATTCCTCTTCAAATAAGCTGCCGACTTGCTGCTTGGGCAAGGGATCATACCGACGCCGCTACAACGCTTCCAGTCTTTTTGCTTGTCCGGCGTTTTTTCCCGCTATAGAATCCCCGCTTTATTTTCCGGGACGCAACGGAACAAACCCGGTTGAAAGACAGACAATGCAAGAACACCTGATGCGCCCGGCAGCCCTGCCGACCTGGGGTCAACGCACCGCCCTGCGCCTGCTGAACCTGGTTGGCTGGAACGTCTATTTCCAACCCCTTCCCGGCCCGCATGGCATCGCCGTCGTCTATCCGCACACCTCGAACATCGACTTCTTCGTCGGCCTGCTCGCCAAGTGGGCGGTCGGCCTGCACTTCCGCTGGCTGGCCAAGGACTCGCTGTTCCGCGGCGTAATGGGCATCGTCATGCGCTACTGGGGCGGCGTGGCGGTCGACCGCAGCGCGCCGCAGGGCGCGATCCGCCGCCTGGCCGAGGACATGCTGGAATCGAAATGGTTCTGGCTGGCGATCACGCCGGAAGGCACGCGCAGCTACCGTCCCTACTGGAAGAGCGGTTTCTACCGCATCGCGCTGGCCGCCAGGGTGCCGGTGCTGCTGGTGTCGATCGACTACGGCAGGAAGATCGTCGACGTCACCAAATCCATCACCCTGAGCGACGACGAAGCCGCCGACATGGCGGCCATCGCCGCCGTCTACGAAGGCGTGCAGGCCAGGTACCCGAAGGATGCGGCGCCGATCCGCCTGGCCGAGCCGGGTTCGGACGAGGCCCGCAAGCCGGCCTGACCAGCTAGAAGCGTACTCCGGCGGACAGCGCCAGCGTGTCGCGGTCCGTCGTCGGGTTGTAGTCGCCGCCCCAGATGCCGACGTAGTGCAGGTCGGCGAAATAGCGCTTGCGGTACTCGAACTGGCAGCCGGCCGACAGCATGTGCCGGCCTTCGTTGATCGCGAAATCGCCGGACCAGCCCTTTACCTCATGGCCGAAGCCGGCCGTCAGCTTCATCTCCAGGCCGGCCCCCAGCTCGGGGAGCCGCGTGTCCAGGCGCAGGCGGTAGCTCCAGGCATTGGCCGTGTGGTAGCCGCGCAGGCTGCACTGGCGCGCCGCATCGCCCGTCATTACCGTGCAGACGCCGTTCACCGGCCCCGGACCGAAGACGTCGGCGCGGCCATAGCGGCGCACGGCCTGGTGCGGCAAGCCGGGCGTGTGCTTGCCCAGCAGTTCCACCAGCCCGGTCAGCGGGAGGCCGAAGACATTCCAGCGGTGCTGCACGCTCAGCTGCAGCTGGGCCATCGAATACAGGTCGTAGCCGTGGAAGATGGCGCCCGGCGGCATGGCATCGATACTGGCGCGCAGAAGCGACGGCGCGTTGGGGCTGAGGAAAGCCGGCAGCGCGTCCGCCGGCGACAGCATGAAAGGAATCCTTTCACGCCAGGACAGCTCGGCGCCGAAGGTCGTGGCGCCGGTCCGGCGCCGCGCAGTCAAGGCGGACAGGCCCGCGTTACCGACGAACTCGGTAAGAAAACGCATGTTGAGGCCGTCGGGATCGCCTGGAATCAGGGGCGCGCCGACGCGCGCGGAACGCCGCATGCTCGGCACCGGCATGCGCCAGCCGTAGCGCGCATGGTAGAGGCCGAATTCGGTATCCGCCCCGGCCTGCCAGAACAGCGCCAGGCCGCGGTTCGGCGCCCCGGGCTGCACGCTCGGCAGGCGCTGTATGACCGCGCCCTGGGCCACTCGCGCACGGTCGTTCAGGCCAAGCGGCGGGCCGCCCATCACGGTGTCGCAGCCCTCGGCCGCGTAGTCGCTGATCGCCCAGAAAGTGCCGCAGGTATCGCTCACACCAGGACGGAAGCCCTGCACGAAGCCTTCCAGCGCCCAGCCGGGCGCCAGGCCGGCGCGCGCGAACAGCATCGGCGCCGCGATCCGTGTCTCCTGGGGCAGGCTGCCGGCGCGCCGCAAGGCCGGAAAATCGCGCGGTCCCATGGCGTCCAGCGCCGGCCCGCGCTCGCTCCACGGCGTCAGCTGGCGGCCGGCGCGCACCAGCAGGCTGCCCCCGCCCAGCGCCATGCTGCGCTCGAGCCAGGCTTCGCCCAGCGCGACGCCGGAAAAGCGGTTCAAGCTGCCCATGCCGGCATCGCCGAGCGGCTGTCCGGCGGCATAGCGGCTGATCGAGTTGCCCCAGGGCCGGGCGTCATGGCGCTGGCCGTCGTCGTACCAGGCCTTGATGCGCGCCAGCCCTGTTACGCCCGCGCCCTCGTAGCGCAGGTCGAGGTTGCCGAGCCAGGCGCGCGACACCCAGTCGTGGCGCGCATAATTCAGGTTGGCGTCGTCGGCGTTGGCGCCCATGCCGTGGCCGACCAGGCCGATCGCAGCCGCGTTGCCGGCGGTGAGCAGGAGCGGATCGGGCGCTTCCAGGCGGGTGACGCCGCCGAAGGCGATGCGGCCGGACAGGCTCAGGCCTTCGCTTGCCTCGATCGGGGAGGCAGCAAGCATGGCCAGCGCCAGCGCGCCGGAGGTGAGCCCGGACGTGGGCGATGTGCGGGGCAGCATGGGGGAACTCAGCGCAGGTCGCGCTGGCGCCGCACGCGGACCCGGATCCGGGCATTCTCCAGCCGGTCGCGGTGGCGCCTGTTCAGGGTGAGTTCGAAACCCAGGGCCACGATGAGCGCGGCAAACGCCTGCATGGGCGTGGCCCGGCTGACAAGCAGGTAGAGGAAGATTGCAGACAACAACAAGGAAAGGCTGTTTCGACTCGACATGACTCCCCCCCCGGAAGTATTGACACAAATCATATTGCCATACCGACAGAATCTTGGCAATCATCTCCCTTGCTGCTAAGTGCATGCCACGCATTTGCCGTGCTGAGGAAGACCTGACCGCTCAGGCGCTCCAGCAGGGTCGACTGCTTGAGGCGGTCCATCACCGGCCCCTTGACCTCGGCAAGATGCAGGCGCACGCCGCGCTGCGCGAGCGTGGCGTTCAGCTCCAGCAGGCCGAACAGCGCCGAGGTGTCGATCGCGTTCACCGCCGACAGCACCAGCACCAGTTCGCGCACGCCTTCGTGCTGCCCCAGCTCTTCCTCGGCACGGGCGCTGACCGCCTCGACGTTGCCGAAAAAGAGGCCGGCATCGACGCGCAGCAGCAAGACCCCGCTGCGGGTCTCGGTATCGTAGCGGTCGACGTTGCGGAAATGCTCGGTGCCGGCGATGCGTCCCAGCACCGCGATGTGCGGCCGGCTCTCGCGCCAGATCATCGCTCCCATCGACAGCAGCAGGCCGACCACGACCCCTGCCTCGACGCCCATCAGCAGCACCCCGCCGGCGGTGGCCAGCAGCGCCAGCGCATCGGCGCGGTCGTAGCGCCAGGCGGTGCGCAGGGTGCCTGACTCCAGCATCCCCAGCACCGCGACGATGATGGTGGCCGACAGCACCGGCAGCGGCAGCAGCGCCAGCCAGCCGGTCGGCAGCACCAGGGCCGCGCCCAGCAGCAGCGCGGTCACGACCCCGGCCAGCTGGGAGTTGGCGCCGGCCGAGAAATTCACGGCGGAGCGCGACAGGCTGGCGGTGACGGGAAACGCGCCGCTCAGGAAGCTGCCGATGTTGGCGGCGCCCAGGCCCACCAGCTCGGCGTTCGTCAGCAGCTTCTCGCCCTTCTTGGCGGCCAGCGCCTGGGCACCGGACATCGACAGCAGGAAGCACATGAAGCCGATCAGCAGGGCCGGCTTGAGCAGCAGCTGCCAGTGCGCGCCCGAGGTGGCCAGGTTCAGGTGCGGCAGCCCCGCCGGCACCTGGCCGATGACGCGTACGCCCATCCGGTCCAGGCCCAGCAGGGCCACCGCCGCGATCGCGCCCAGCACCACCAGCATCGGCGCCAGGCGCGCGCCGATGTCGGCGGCGGACGGCGGCAGGCCGCAGCGCCGCAGCAGCGCGGACCCGTGGCGGCGCGCCAGCACCAGCAGCGCCAGCGCGCCCAGGCCCAGCGCGGCGCTCGGCCCATGCCAGTGCGGCGGCGCGGCGCCCAGCAGGGTGCCCAGCTGGTCCCAGGCGATCAGGATCGAGGAGCCGATCGTGAAGCCATTCATGACAGGGCGCGAGAAGAAATTGGCGAGGAAACCCAGGCGCAGCAGGCCACAGGCCAGCAGCACCACGCCGGACAGCAGGGCCAGCTGGCCGGCCAGCGTGGCGTAGACGACGGTGCCCGGCGCCGCCAGCGGCGCCAGTGCGGACGCCGTCATCAGCGAAATGATCGCCATCGGCCCCACCGACTGGCTGCTGCTGGTGCCGAACAGCGCGTACAGCAGCAGCGGCAGGATGCTGGCGTAGATGCCCGCGACCGGCGGCAGGCCGGCCACCAGCGCATAGGCCATCCCCTGCGGGATCATCATCATGGCAACCACCGCGCCCGCGGCCAAATCTCCCGCCAGCCACGCGCGGCGGTAGTTTTTCACCCAGGCCAGCATCATTGCATCGCCAGTTCGACGCAGTTGCGCCCTGCCCGCTTGGCGCGCGCCATCGCGGCCTCGACCCGCTGCACCAGCGAGTCGGCGCTCTCCTGCTCGCCCAGCTGGGCCACGCCAAGGCTGACCGTGACGTGGTCGCAGCCGGGAATCGCCGCCTGCTCGACCGCGTGGCGGATCTTCTCGGCCATCTTGAGGCCGTCGATCGCGCTGGTATGCGGCGCGATCACGTGGAATTCCTCGCCCCCCGAGCGCACCAGCACGTCGCTGGAGCGCAGCAGCGCGCGCACGCAATCGGCCACCGTGCGCAGTGCGACGTCGCCGACCGGGTGGCCATAGTTGTCGTTGATCGCCTTGAAGCGGTCGATGTCGAAGGACAGCAGCGCCAGCGGCGCACGGTAGCGGCGCGCGCGCTTTACTTCGCGCTCCAGCAGCTCCTCGCCGTGGCGGCGGTTGGCGACGGCGGTCAGGGCGTCGGTGGTCGACACGTAGGTCAGGCGCGCCAGCAGCTGCTCGGCTTCAAGATTCATGTCTGCCAGGCGCAGGCCCAGCGCGGCCATGGCGGCGCAATCGCCCAGCGTGGACCAGGCTTCCGGCGCCAGCGCGGCGGGGCTAGCCAGCAGCAGCGACAGCGCGCCGCGCGGAGCGCCCGGGCCGTCGGCCGGAATCGGCAGGCCCAGCGCCTGCACCACACCATGCGCGCGCAGCTCCTGCGCCAGGGCCGGTTCGGCGGCCTGGTCAAGGGTGTCCAGCAGCGCCGGCTCGCCGGTGGCGGCAGCCAGCAGGCCGGGGAAGGCGTGGCGCAGCGGCGCCTGCAGCAGGCGCTCGCTGCGCTGCAGGAGGACGCCCAGGCGCAGCCCGGCTGCGCTGTCTCTTCCCTGTTCGGCCTCGAGCTGCAGGTCGCCGTCCGGCCGCAGGCGGAACATGGCGGCGTGCAGCACGCCCGGCCATGCCAGCAGGGCCTGGCTCAGGCGTTCGCCCAGGTCGGGCGCTTCCATCGGCGCCTCGAGCGCGGCCTGCACATGGGCGCGCAAGTCGAGCAGCGCGCGCAGAGCATCCGCATCGGCGGCAGGAACTGCGCCGCCGGCGTTGTCCAGGCACTGCTGGACGGCTGTCCGCAGCCGCGCCGGTTCGATCGGCGTGATGACATACGCCGCCGGCCTGACGCGGTTCAGCAGCGGCAGCCAGCGCGCGTAGGTGTAGGGGCACAGCAGCAGGACCGGACCGTCGCCGCGGCGCGCCAGCAAGCCGGCCAGCGCGTCCAGGTCGATGCTCGGTTCGAAGCGTTCGAGGTCGATCACCAGCAGGCCGGCGGGCGCCCCGGCCAGCAGGCTGGTGGCGCCATCGACGCTGTCGGCCAGGTGCAGCTGCGCGAACAGCGGGGCGCAAGCCTGGTCGAAATCCGCGCGCCGCTGCGCCATCGGGCTGAGGTAGATCCCCGTCGATCCTGCGTGCTGCTGGTCCTGCTGCGACATCTGCGCTCCTGGTATAGCCGGTCAATGAAGCCTGTTACAGGCCGAAGTTTGCCACAAAGCACCTGGTGCGGCCAGCAAATGCGGCGCTGTGTGTGGAAGCGCACGGTAGCAAGCGCGCTGCGGCGTGAATACTGCGGAATCGGGAAACACGCTTCGGACAAGGAGAATGAGCATGGCCAATCAGGACGATGTAGCGAACAAGCAGAAGGCAATCCAGAACCGCCAGGACCAGCACGACGCCAGCATGCAGAAGGGCGATCAGGGCGGCGGCGGCGGTGACAGCGCCGCCCAGACCGGCGTCAGGCAGCCCTCCGGCGACTTCCCGGCCCAGCACCTGGCCAAGCCGGGCCTGGAAGCGCAGATGGAGCTGAAGCCGAAGTTCATGGCCGAGGGCTACAAGGGCAGCGGCAAGCTGGAAGGCCAGGTCGCCATCGTCACCGGCGGCGATTCCGGCATCGGCCGTGCGGTCGCGATCCTGTTCGCGCGCGAAGGCGCCGACGTCGCCATCCTCTACCTGAACGAACACGAGGACGCCGCCGAGACCCAGCGCTACATCGAAGCCGAAGGCCGCCAGTGCGTGACCGTGGCCGGCGACGTCAAGGACATGGCGTTCTGCCAGCAGGCCGTCGACCAGATCGTCGCCAAATTCGGCCGCCTGGACGTCCTGGTCAACAACGCCGCCTTCCAGGAACACGCGGAATCGCTGCTGGACCTGACCGAAGACCGCTTCGACGAGACCATGCGCACCAACATCTACGGCTACTTCCACATGGCGAAGGCCTGCCTGCCCTACATGAAGCGCGGCGCCGCCATCGTCAACACCGGCTCGGTGACGGGCCTGAAGGGCTCGAAGAAGCTGCTCGACTATTCGACCACCAAGGGCGCGATCCACGCCTTCACGATGTCGCTGGCGGCCAACCTGCTCGACAAGGGCATCCGCGTGAACTGTGTGGCCCCGGGCCCGGTGTGGACGCCGCTGAACCCGGCCGACCAGTCGCCGGAAGACATCACCAAGTTCGGCCAGCAGACCACCTTCGGCCGCCCGGCCCAGCCGGAAGAGCTGTCGCCGGCCTATGTGTACCTGGCGTCGAGCGTGTGCTCGGGCTATGTGACGGGCGTGGTGCTGCCGATTACCGGCTCGGTGGGCGAATAAACTTTCGAGGAGATTGCGATGGCTCGCAGCATGTGGAAGGGCGCGATCAGCTTCGGGCTGGTGCACATCCCGGTCGAACTGTATCCGGCAACCAGCGAACACTCGCTGGACCTGCACATGCTCGACCGCCGTGATTTCGCGCCGATCGGCTTCAAGCGCTACAACAAGAACACCGGCAAGGAAGTCTCCTGGGACGACATCATCAAGGGCTATGAATACGCCGACGACGAATACGTGGTGCTGTCCGACGAGGACCTGCGCCGCGCCAATCCGGAAGCGACCCAGACCATCGACATCCTGGCCTTCGTCGACGCCGGCCAGGTGCCGCTGATCTACTACGAGCAGCCCTACTACCTCGCTCCGGGCAAGGGCGGCGACAAGGTCTATGCGCTGCTGCGCGAGACCCTGCGCGACGTCGGCAAGATCGGCATCGCCAACGTCGTCATCCGCGTCAAGCAGCACCTGGCGGCGCTGGTCTGCGTCGGCGACACCATCGTCCTGATCACGCTGCGCTACCCGGACGAGATCCGCCCGACCGACGAACTCAAGATCCCCGACGAGAATGCGAAGGCGGCCCAGGTGACGCCCAAGGAGCTGCAGATGGCCAGGGCGCTGGTCGAAGGCATGAGCGAGCGCTGGAAGCCGAACCAGTACCACGACACCTACCGCGAAGACGTCATGGCCCTGATCAAGAAGAAGATCGCGGCCAAGCAGACCAAGACCATCACCATGCCCGACCCGGACGAGGCCAAGAAGCCGGCCAAGGCCAAGGTCATCGACCTGGTCTCGCTGCTGCAGGCCAGCCTGGGCAAGAAGCCGGCGCGCGCTGCGGCGGACGACGATGACGACGACGACGATCCGCCGCCGCGAAAGTCGCGCAAGCCGGCCGCCGATGAAGACGACGATGCGTCGGATACGCCGCCGCCGCGTGCGCGCAAGTCTTCCTCGCGCGCGACCGTGCACGCGCACACTGCTGCGGCCAAGAAGCCGGCGGCCAGGAAAGCTGCCGCGAAAGCCCCGGCTAAAAAGGCTGTCGCCAAGACCGCCACCGCCGCCAAGACCACCGCCAAGCGCAGGAAGGCGGCCTGAGTGGATCTGGATACGCTGATCGACTTCCTGCAATGGCCGGCGATGGCGGTGACGCTGGCCGCAGCCTTCCTGGTCGGCGCCCGCCATGCGCGGCGCCGGATCTTCGGGTTCTATACCTTCATTGCCTCCAACATCCTGTGGATCGTCTGGGGCGTGCATGACGAGGCCTGGGCCTTGATCGCGCTGCAGGTCGGCCTGCTGGCCATGAACGTGCGCGCGATTTTCCGCAACCATAAAGAAGCGGAGTCGGAGAGCCGCGAAGAGACGCAGACTGCATAGGGTGGGCACGCCGTGTCCACCGCTTTGCCGCACCCGATACACGACTCGGCGCATTTCATTGGACAAGAAGAAGCCGCATCCCTATCTTGGGCTTGCCTATCTATTGCCATCGAGGAGCTTGCCTCTAGTCGAACCAAGCGTGCGTAGAAGTGTCGAATCGTGATAATGGAAAACACGATGGGCTTAGACGCGGCGATCATGCTGCTGGCGCACCGGATCAGGATCGACCCGACGCCCGAGCAGCGAGACTATTTCGCGCGCGCGGCCGGCACCGCACGCCGGGTCTGGAACTGGGGGCTGGCCGAGTCGCTTCGCCAGGTGGCCAGCGGCTGCAAGCCCAATGCGATGGCGCTCAAAAGACAGTTCAACGCCATCAAGTACCTTGATCCGGCCTGGCTCGATGCCAACGGCCAGCCCTGGTTACGCCTCATCCATCGTGACGCCCACGCGCAGCCCTTCGCCAATCTTGCCAGGGCGTGGAGTCGTTATTTCGAGCAGCGCCGCGCCGGAGGGAAGGCTCGTCCGCCACGCTTCAAGAAGAAGGGACGCTGCACCGACAGTTTTTATCTGGCAAACGATAAATTCAGGCTCGAGGATAAGATTGCGATCCTGCCCAAGGTCGGCCGCGTGGCGCTGCGCGAGGCATTGCGCTGGCCCGGCCGGATCCTGGGTGCCAGCGTGTCGCGCGAAGCGGACCGGTGGTTCTTGTCGGTCCAGGTCGAGGTGCCGCACGACGTGGCGCGGCGGCGCCGCACCGGCGACGGCATCGTCGGCGTCGACCTTGGCGTGAGCAGCGCGGCAACTCTCTCCAGCGGCGAAAAGATCGGCGCGCCACGGCCACTCCGAGGCGCATTGCGAAGGTTGCGCATCCGATCGCGCCGCCTGTCGCGCAAGCTGGAAAGCGCAAAGGCGGCGGCCGGTATCACGGGCCGGATACCGAAGGGAACGCGCTTGCCGGTATCAAAAAACCGGACCAAGGGCGCGTTGGCGCTCGCGCGCCTGCAGGCAAAGATCGCCCGAGTCCGGCGCGACTTCACGCACAAGCTCACGACCCGGCTCTGCCGCGAAAACCAGGCGGTGGTGATCGAGGACCTGAACGTCAAGGGGATGCTGGCCAACGCCCGGCTGGCGCGCGCGATCGCGGATGTCGGCTTTTACGAGTTCCGTCGCCAGTTGCTGTATAAGGCGCCACGCTACGGCACTGATATCGTACTGGCCGACCGCTGGTACCCCTCAAGCAAACTGTGCTCACATTGCGGCGTGCGCAACGCCAGCCTTTCCCTGGGCGAGCACGCCTGGACCTGTGCCGCCTGCGGTGCGCACCACGGTCGCGACCTCAACGCGGCGATCAACTTGCAACGGCTCGCCACCGGCGCCCTCGCGGCGCGACCGGCGCTACCCGAGGCGAGCCGGGCGGTAACGCCAGGCACTGCCGCTGGCACGGGGCCGGCGGGAGGCGGGAAAGTGACGCCTGTCAGAGACGAGCACGGTCAGCAGGACGGCTCGGGGCAGGAAGAGAACGGTGCACACTTCTATGCACATTCTCGCTAGCAGAGCTGGCACCTGGTGCGCCTTGACTCCGGCTGGAAGATCGCGTCCGTGGTCTGGTCGCAGGAAATCAACCCGGTCCCGCCACCGAAGCGGTGAGCGGCGCCCTCGGCGCCGGGGTGTGTTACTTCGCCGGCTTGAACCCGAGCGCCTTCATCGCCTTGGTCAGCGTGACCGCGCTGTCCTCGTAATCCTCCCAGGGCGAATTCCCGATCGCCAGCCGCTCGCCCACCGTGCGCACGGTCCAGTGCGCACCCGAGGTCAGATCCATCAACTCCTCCCAGCGCACCGGCACCGAAATCCCCAGCCCGGGCCGCGTGCGCGCCGACCAGGCCGCGACCGTGGTGGCGCCGCGGCCGTTGCGCAGGTAGTCGATGAAGATGCGGCCGACCCGGTTCCTGGCGCCGCTCTTGTCCGAGAAGCGCTCCGGCAGGGTCTTGGCCAGGTGGGTCACGATGGCGTGCGAGAAGTCCTTCACGGTGTCCCAGTCCAGCCTGGGCTTGAGCGGCACCACCACGTGCAGGCCCTTGCCGCCGCTGGTCTTGAGGAAGGGATTCAGGCCCAGCTCCTGCAGGAAGACGCGCATCACCTCCGCTGCCTCCTGCACTTGAGAGAAGCTGATGCCCTCGCCCGGGTCGAGGTCGAAGATGAAGCGGTCCGGCGTGTCGTAGCGCTTCTCGACCGCGTTCTGGCTGTGGATCTCGACCACGTTCCACTGCGCGCAGGACAGGATGCCCTCGACGCTGTCGATGCGGGTCATGCGCGGGTGGTCCGGATCGAGGGCCTGGGCCAGCTGGCCGACGCCCGGCATCTTGCGCGGATCGACCACATGCTTCTGGAAGAACAGCTCGCCGCCCACGCCCTCCGGCGCGCGCACCAGCGAAACCGGGCGGCCCTTCAGGTGCGCCATCATCAGCTCGCCGACCAGCGCGTAGTACTCGACCAGTTCAAGCTTGGTGACGCCGCTTTCCTTGTCCATCACGCGCTCGCCGTGCGTGACCTTGAACTTTGCCGGCACGCCGCTCAGGTCCGGCCCGGCCTCGGTTGGCCTGGCTGCCTTGGCTGCCTTGGCTGCCTGCCCTGCCCTCCCTGCCCTGGTGGCCGGTCTGGCCGCCTGCTCATCGGATTTCATGTCTGACTTCTCCTGAACGTGCTTGGCCTGCTCGCGCACCACACTCTTCGCCGGCTTGTCCTTGCGCAGGCCCTGGAACACGGGGTGGCGGATCGAATTGGTGGCGGTCCACTCCGAAAAACTCACCTCGGCCACCAGGTTCGGCTTGACCCAGTGGTTGCCGCGGCCGGGCACCGCGCGCGGCGGGAAGGGATTTTCGTCGGTCGCGATGGCTTCCAGCGTTTCGCGCATGTGGCGCAGCGAAGCGCCGTTGAAGCCGCTGCCGCAGTTGCCGGCATAGCGCAGCACGCCCTTCTCGTCGTAGTAGCCGAGCAGCAGCGAGCCGATGCCGGTGCGCGCGCCATGGGGATCGGTCCAGCCGCCGATGACGAATTCCTGGCGCATCCCGCATTTCAGCTTGATCCATTCGGGCGAGCGGCGGTTCACGTAGCGCGAATCGCGGCGCTTGCCGATCACGCCTTCCAGGCCGATCTGGCAGGCCGCCACCACCAGCTGGCTGGGGTCGGTGCCGAATTCGCTGGAGAAGCGCACGGTGTCGGAGGGCTTCGCCGCCAGCACTTCCTCGAGCAGCGGACGGCGCTGGTCGAGGCGCACCTCGCGCAGGTCGTAGCCCTTCATCCAGGGCGCGTCGAAGATGAAGTAGACGATCTGGGCGCGATTCGAACCGTCGAAGGCCAGCTGCAGCAGGTTGAAGTTCGGCTTGCCGTTCTCGTCGTGGACCACGATCTCGCCGTCGTACCAGCCGTCCGGCAGCTTCATGCGCTTGATCTCCTGCTGCAGCGGGCGCAGTTTGTCGGTCCAGTCGTTGCCGTTGCGGGTGATCAGACGGATGTCCTTGCCCTTGTCGGCAACCCGGGTGAGCATGCGGTAGCCGTCGAACTTGATCTCGAAGATCCATTCCTCGGGACGCTCTGGCGGGCCGTCGACCAGGGTCGCCAGCTCGGCGTTCATGGTCTCGGGCAGCTCGGCTTTCACGGCGCCTTCGGGCATGGCGCCGCGCCGGGCGGACTTCGCCGCCGGCTTGGCGGCGGCGGTCTTTGCAGCCGCAGTCTTCGCAGCCGATTTTGCAGCCGGCTTCTTCGCCTCCGCCTTCAGCTTCGCCACTTTGGTCCGCGCCGCCGCGCGATCCTCGGGCGCACCCGGCATCGGCAAGTCCTTGACGCTGTCCGGGAACTCGTCGACCACCGAAAACTCCGACGCCGGTCGCATGTACTCGTCGTTTTCCTTGATCAGCAGCCAGGGCTCCTGCTTGTCGTCCTCGTGGCCGCGCAGGCGCACCAGCACCCAGCGTCCGTGCATTTTGTGGCCATGGATCTCGAACTTGATCTCGCCCTTCGCATAGCCCTTGCGCGGGTCGCCGATCGGCTCCCAGGTTCCTTTGTCCCAGACGATGACCTCGCCCGCGCCGTACTGCTTGGGCGGAATCGTGCCTTCGAAATCGGAGTAGGAGATCGGGTGGTCTTCGACGTGCACGGCCATGCGCCTGTCGTGGCTGTCGTAGCTGGGGCCTTTGGGCACGGCCCAGCTCTTCATGGTGCCGTCGAGTTCGAGACGGAAATCGTAGTGCAGCCTGGTGGCCCAGTGCTTCTGGATCACGAAGGTCAGCGCGCCCTTGCTGGCGTCGCCGCCTTCCGCGGGTTCCGACGTGATCGAAAAATTCCGCTTGGCCTTGTATTCCTTGAGTGCGTCGGGCATGGTATCACCTGTACATCAGCAGCAATATTGCCAATGTACCGGTGAGGCGCGGGCGCGACTGTACGGCAGCTAACCGTTGCGCGTCCCGCTCGCACTCTGCTCAACTGAGCAATTACTTTCGCTCGGATGAGCTCTGGTCACGCGCCGCCCGGAACTCGGAATCCTTTGCCCAGTTCGGCCAGGCGTTCGAGTCGGCCAACTCGCGGCCCACTGCGTACAGGATGCCGAGGTCGCGCGCCATGCCTTCGAAGGTCCATTCGGCTTTCCATTCGTCGGAGGGCTGGTGGTAGTTCTCAAGCGTGTAGCGGTCCGATTCCTTCTTGCCGGCGGCGACGCCGCCCTGCTCCCAGTTCTCGCCCGAGCCGAAGGAAATCGCCGGCACACCGCGCTTGGCGAAGGGGAAGTGGTCGGAGCGGAAGAAGTGGCCGGCTTCCGGTTTCGGGTCCGGCGAATAGCTCAGCTTCGCCAGCCTGGCCTTGGCCACCAGGCGGTCCAGCAGCTCCAGCTTGGCGCTGCCCGAGATCGTGAAGTCGCGGGCCTTGCCGTGCGGGTCGAGGGCGTCCATGTTGATCACCCCGACCGTCTTCGCCAGCGGATACACCGGATTCGAGGCATAGTATTCGGAGCCCAGCAGGCCCTTCTCCTCGGCGGTCACGGCCAGGAAGACCACGCTGCGCTGGGGCGCCCGCGCGGCCGCGTACACGCGCGCCAGCTCCAGCAGGGCCGCGATGCCGGTCGCATTGTCGACGGCGCCGTTGTAGATGCGGTCGCCCTTCGCATCGGGCAGGCCGATGCCGAGGTGGTCCCAGTGGCCGCTGTAGACCACGTACTGGTCCGGGTGCTGGCTGCCCTCGCGCAGCGCGATCACGTTCTTCGAGACGATGGTCTGGGCGTCGACGGCGTACTTGCCCGACATCGAGACGCCCGTCAGCGCGACCGGCTTGAAGCTGCGCGTCTGCGCCGATTTCTTCAGCTTGTCGAAGTCCAGGCCGGCGCGTTTGAACAGGTCGACGGCCAGGTCGCGCTGGATCCAGCCCTCGACCGGCGCGTGGAAGGCGGTCGGATGGGTGCGCACCACGTCGTACATGACGTTGGTGTTCGAATTTTTCACGGTCGCCCAGCCGTAGGAAGCCGGCGCGGTCTCGTGGACGATCAGGGTGCCGAGCGCGCCGCGGCGGGCCAGTTCTTCGAATTTGTAGGTCCAGCGGCCGTAATAAGTCATGGCCTTGCCGCCGAACTCGCCCTTGACCGTCTCGAAGTCGGGGTCGTTGATGAGGACGACTGCCAGCTTGCCCTTCAGGTCCTGGCCCTTGAAATCGTCCCACTTGCGCTCCGGCGCGGTAACGCCGTAGCCGACGAAGACCAGCGGCGCATCCTTGAACTCGACGCTCTTCGCGCCGTTCATCGCCGCGCGCACGGCGATCTGCTCGCCCTGGGTCAGCGACTCCTCCTTGCCGCCGCCCTTGACGCTCACCGTGACCGGCCCCTTGATCTCGAAACGGCCCAGCGGCACGTCCTGGGTCCAGCCGCGCTTGCCGTTGACCAGGTCGCCGCCCGGTTTCAGGCCGGCCGCTTCGAACTGGTTGATCAGGTAGGCGACGGTCTTGGCTTCGCCCGGCGTGTTCGGGCCGCGGCCCTCGAACTCGTCAGAGGACAGTACCTTCACGTCGTGCGACAGGTGGGAAGCTTCGATCTGCACGGCCTGCGATGCGGGCACGGCGGGCTTGACGGCCGTGGCGGCCGGCGCAGCTTGCACGGACGCAGCCAGGGCGGCCGCGGACAGGATGGCGAGGGAGGTGGTGGTCTTCACGGTCTCTTGGTTTTGTTAGTGGATGGAAATGCCGAATGAGTATCCTGTTTATAAATTCCAATGTCAAACATGCATCAATCGTGCGCATCGCCTATAGTGGCGTTTCCATTCCGCACTCTTCAAGGATGTCTCGTGAAACCGTCCACCGTGCTCGCCCCTTCCGCCTTGTTCCTCGTCCTCAGCCTGGCCCTACCCGCCGCCCAGGCGCAGACCACACCTGGAGCCAAACCGGCCGCCCCGATCGCCCAGCTGGTCGGCCAGCTCGACCTCGGCCGTTACAAGGAGACCATCCGCGGCCTGGCCCGCTTCGGCGACCGCAAGCAGGGCACGGAGCGCAACCGCAAGGCGATCGCCTGGATCGAAGCGCAGCTGAAGTCCTACGGCTGCGCCACCGAGCGCATCCATTACGACTACGTGGCCGCGCCGCGCGAGCGTGTGCCGGCGACGGGCGGCGGCCGCGGCGGCCCGTCCGGCCAGGGCGGCAGCACCCTGTTCGGCACCCGCGCGCCGACCGGCGTCAACCAGGATCCGATGGCCCAGCCGGACGAGCGCCTGCGCGCGCTGAATGCCGAACAGCCCGATCCGAAAGGCGGTCCGCGCGAAGAGGTCTATTGCACCAAGGTCGGCAGCACCCATCCCGAAGAGATGTACATCGTCGCCGCCCACATGGACGGCCTGGGCTTTGGCGAGGCGGCCAACGACGACGCCTCCGGCACCGCCCTCGTCATGGAACTGGCGCGGATCCTGAATGCGCCCGGCGTCAGCACCGAACGCAGCATCCGCTTCGCCTTGTGGAACAACGAGGAGACCGGCCTGAACGGCGCCTCGGCCTATGTGGCCCAGCGCAAGGATCTGCAGGGCATCGAGTCGCCGAAGGGATCGGGCCGTTACCCGGAACCGCGCTGGCTGGGCATGATCCAGCACGACATGATGATGTTCGACCACGGCATGCCCGTTTCGCATACGGGCGCCGGCGGCAAGACGGTGGCGGCCCCGCCGCTGGAGCAGCGCCGCGAAGCCGACGTCAACATCGAGTTCCAGGCGAATTCGAAGCATGCCGAAGGCGCGCAGAAGCTGGCCTGGGCCTTCCGCGCCGCGAACGACAAATACGCGGCCGACTACCCGGCCTCGGTCGGCCCGCACATGACCAACACGGACTCGACCCCGTTCATGGACCACGTGCCCTCGATCTCGCTGCGCGAAAACGAGCGCGGCCAGCAGATCGGCGCCGGCTGGAACCCGCACTGGCACCAGCCGACCGACCTGGTATCGACCTTCAGCGACAAGGATTACCTGCTGGGCTTGAACGCGGCGCAGACCACGCTGGCGGCCATTGCCCAGCTTGCTGGCGCGCGGAAGGAACCCTGATAGCTATTTGTAAGTGGATGTAAAAAGGCGTCAACTGACCGGCGAACAGGCGCGTTGAGGGACCAGTAACACCCCGGGAATGTCCCACCATATCAACGACACTGAAGGAAACATCGCCATGAGCAAAATCGTCGCTACCCTGATCGCCGGTCTGTTCGCCACCTCGGCATTCGCCGCCCAGTCGACCGCCACGTCGCCGGCGCCGGCCACGGCCCATGCCGCCAAGGCAGATGTAAAAGCAGACAAGGATATGGCCAAGGCCGAAGCCAAGGAAGCGAAAAAAGCAGCCAAGGCCGATGCCAAGCTAGAGAAGAAGGAAGCCGAAGCCAGCTCGGACGTCGCCGTCGCCAAGGCCGACGCCGCCAAGACCAAGGTAAAAGCACACAAGAAGGCCGCAAAGGCCAAAGCGGACGCAGCTGCCGACAAGGCCGCCGCCAACGCAGACCAGAAAGCCGACGCGGCAGCAGCACACTAAGCCTACGCGGCTCAAGCCCCTCCATTTCCAGAAGACAGGGACATGCACCCTGTCTTTTTTTCGCCCTCGTTCTACAATGGTGGCCTTCCTTGTTGAGAGCCGCCATGCACAAGATCGTCTTCCTCGACCGCGACAGCCTGCTCGCCACCGTCCGTCCGCCCGCCTTCGAGCATGCCTGGCAGGACTACCCCGCCACCGCCCCGCGCGAGCTGGTAGAACGCCTGCGCGGCGCCACCGTCGCGATCACCAACAAGGTGCCGCTGCGTGCCGCCGAGATTGCCCAGCTGCCGGACCTGAAGCTGGTGGCCGTGGCCGCCACCGGGACCGACAACGTCGACCTGGCGGCCTGCCGCGAACGGGGAATCGCGGTCTGCAATATCCGCGATTATTCGGTGGTGTCGGTGCCGGAACACTGCTTCGCGCTGATGCTGGCGGTAAGGCGCAACCTGCTGGCCTATGCCGCCGACGTCGCGGCCGGGCGCTGGGAGCAGTCGACCCGCTTCTGCCTGCTCGACCATCCGATCGGCGACCTGGCCGGCAGCCGGCTCGGCATCGTCGGCTATGGCGCGCTGGGTCGGCGCGTGGCGCAGATCGGGCGCGCGTTCGGGATGGAGATCGCGGTCGCCTCGCGCTCGCCGGTACCTGACGCGGATGTGCTGCAGCTGCCGCTGCCGGAACTGCTGGCAAGCGCCGACGTGATCAGCCTGCACCTGCCGCTCACCGAGCAGACCCGCCACATGATAGGCGCGGCGGAACTGGCGGCCATGAAGAAGAACGCCATCCTGATCAACACTGCCCGCGGAGGCCTGGTCGACGAGGCCGCACTGGCCGAGGCGCTACGCAATGGCGTGATCGCCGGCGCCGGCTTCGACGTATTGAGCAAGGAGCCGCCCGTGCCCGAGAATCCCCTTTTGAAGCTGAATCTGCCGAACTTCGTCCTGACCCCGCACGTGGCCTGGGCGAGCGGCGGCGCCATGCAAACCCTGGCCGACATGCTGGTCGATAACATCGACGCCTGGGCGGCCGGCACACCCAGGAACCTGGTATGAGCGACACCAGCACCATCACCCCGGCGAGCATCGTCCAGCTGGTCGACACCTTCTATGCCCGCGTCAGGGAAGACGCCGTGCTCGGTCCCGTGTTCGAGGAAAAGCTCGCCGGCCACTGGCACGAGCACATGCCGCGCATGTATGCCTTCTGGACCAAGGTCCTGCTGGATGCCGGCGAATTCCAGGGCAACGTCTTCGGCAAGCACATGGCCTTGAACGGCATCGGCAAGGAGCACTTCGTGCACTGGCTGACCCTGTTCAGGATGACCGCGATCGAGGTCTTCGGCCCCGAGCATGCCGAACCCGCGATCGTGGTCGCGAACCGCATCGCCAGCAGCCTGCAGCTGGGCTTCTTCGGCGACATCCAGGTCCAGGTCTGACTACGCTCCTGCAGTGATCAGCAGCGCCCGGAAGTCGTTCACATTGGTCAGCGTGGGACCGGTGACGATGGCATCGCCGAGGGCCTGGAAGAAGCCGTGGCCATCGTTGCGGTCCAGGCTTTGCATGGGCCGGATCTCCTTGTCGAAGGCGCGCTGCAGCGTATCCGGCGCAAACCAGGCGCCGGCGATTTCTTCCTGCCCGTCGACGCCGTCGGTATCGCCGGCCAGGCCGTAGACGCCGGGCTCGCCGCGCAGGGCGATGGCGGCCGACAGCAGGAATTCGACGTTGCGTCCGCCGCGCCCGTCGCCGCGCACGGTGACGGTGGTTTCACCGCCGGACAGCAGGATGCAGGGTGCCTTGAAGGGCTGCCCGCGCCGGGCAACCTGCAGCGCCATGCCGGCCATGACCTTGCCGACGTCGCGCGCCTCGCCTTCCAGGCTGTCGCCGAGGATGTGCACGGCAACGCCGGCCTCCCCGGCCACGCGCGCCGCCGCCTCCAGGGCCATCTGCGGGGTGGCGACGAAGCGCACCTCGTGCCCGGCCAGGCGCGGGTCGCCCGGTTTGACCGACTCCCCTGCCCCGCTCTCCAGCACCTGCCTCACCTTGCCGGGCAGCGCGATGCCGTAGCGGCGCACGATGTCGAGGGCGTCCGCGCAGGTGCTGGCGTCGGCCACCGTCGGCCCCGAAGCGATGTCGCAGGCTTCGTCGCCCGGCACGTCCGAGATCAAAAGCGTCACCACATGCGCCGGGTGGCAGGCCGCGGCCAGCCTGCCGCCCTTGATGGCGGACAGGTGGCGGCGTACGCAGTTCATCTCGCCGATGCTGGCGCCCGAGGCCAGCAGCGCGCGGCTGACCGCCTGCTTGTCCTCGAGCGTGATGCCTTCGAGGGGCAGCGGCAGCAGCGAGGAACCGCCGCCGGAGATCAGGCACAGCACCGTGTCGTCGGCCGTCAAGCCACGCACCGTCTCCAGCATGCGTTCCGCCGCGTGGAGCCCGGCAGCATCGGGCACCGGGTGCGCCGCCTCGACGATCTCGATCCGTTCGCACGGGACCGCATAGCCGTAGCGCGTGACCACCAGCCCTTCGAGCTTGCCAGGGTAGTGGCGCTCCACCGCCCGCGCCATCGCCGCCGACGCCTTCCCTGCCCCGATCACGACCAGCCGGCCGCGCCGCGGCGCCGACAGGTGCGGCGGAATGCAGAGCGCCGGCTGGGCCGCGGCGATAGCGGCGTCGAACATCGCCTTCAAGAGTTCCTTCGCTTCCATGATCTCAGGCCGATGCGTTCTGCGGTTTCACCAGATTGATGCCGACGTCTTCACGCGCTTCGCTGGGCTGCGGCACCGGCAAGCCTTCCTGCGCGATCTCCTCGCCGTCCAGAATGCGGTTCATGCGCTGGCGGTCCACCGCGCCAACCCAGCGTGCGACCACCAGGGTGCCGACGCCGTTGCCGATGGTGTTGGTGATGGCGCGCGCCTCCGACATGAAGCGGTCCACGCCCAACAGCAGCACCATGCCCGACACCGGGATCTTGCCCATCGACGCCAGCGTCGCGGCCAGGGTAATGAAGCCGGAACCGGTGACGCCGGCCGAGCCCTTGGAGGTGATCATCAGCACGCCCATCACCACCAACTGGTCCATCAGCGACAGCGGGGTGTTGGTGGCCTGTGCGATGAAGATCGCGGCCATGGTGTAGTAGATGCACTGGCCGTCGGGGTTGAAGGTGACGCCGGACGGCACCACCAGGCCCACCACCGGCTTCGACACGCCCAGGTACTCCAGCTTCTTCATGAGCTGCGGGACCACCGACTCGGACGAGCTGGTTCCGAGCACGGTGAAGATCTCTTCGCGGATGAATTTTAGGAATTTCCAGATGCTGAAGCCGCAGATCCGAGACACCGCGCCGAGCACGATGAACACGAAGCCGATGCAGGTCAGGTACATGGAACCCATCAGCTGGCCGAGCGACAGCAGCGAACCCAGTCCGTATTTGCCGACCGTGAAAGCGATCGCGCCGAAGGCGGCGATCGGCGCGATCCGCATGACCATGCCGAGCACCATGAACATGCCGGTGTTGAAGGCTTCGAGCATGTCGACCACCGGCTTGGCGTGGCGGCCCATGCGCGACAGCGCGATGCCGAACATGGTGCCGAACACCAGGATCTGCAGGATGTCGTTCTTGGCCAGGGCGTCGATCGCGCTGGTCGGCACCATGTTCAGCAGGAAGTCGACGAAGCCGGTCGATTTCGCGGCGGCCGCCGTGTAGTTGCTGATGCTCTTGGTGTCGAGGTGGGTCGGATCGACGTTCATGCCGACGCCAGGCTGGGCCACGTTCACGACGATCAGGCCAAGCAGCAGCGCGAAGGTCGACATGACTTCGAAATAGATCAGGGCGCGTGCACCCACGCGCCCCAGCTCCTTCAGGCTCTCCATCCTGGCGATGCCGAGCACCACCATCGCAAAGATCACCGGTGCGAACACCATCTTGATCAGCCGGATGAACAAATCACCCAGCGGCTTCAGGTCGGTGCCCAGCTTGGGATACAGGTAGCCGAGCAGGCCCCCTGCGATCACGCCGATCAACACCTGGACGTACAGCCTTCCAAAGAAACGACGGTTCATGATGTCTCCTTTATGTGGTCTTCTGCTTCCGCCCCCCGGCTCTTCGCGGCCGGTGGGGGACTGGGCATGTTGTATTCAGGCGGCGGCGCGCTCCTGGCTGCCGTCGAGGATGCCGCACACGGCCGCGGTGACGTCGGCGGTGGTGGCGCTGCCGCCCAGGTCGCGGGTGTGCAGGGATGGCGTCGCGGTCACGCTTTCGATCGCATCCATAACCCGTTGCGCGGCCTCGTTCTCGCCCAGGTGCTCGAGCAGCATCACGACCGACCAGAAGGTGCCGATCGGATTGGCCAGGCCCTTGCCCATGATGTCGAAGGCCGAACCGTGGATCGGCTCGAACATCGACGGATAGCGGCGCTCCGGATCGATGTTGCCGGTCGGGGCGATGCCCAGGCTACCGGCCAGCGCCGCCGCCAGGTCGCTCAGGATGTCGGCGTGCAGGTTGGTGGCGACGATGGTGTCCAGCGTGGCCGGGCGGTTGACCATGCGCGCGGTGGCGGCGTCGACCAGCTCCTTGTCCCACTTCACGTCCGGGAAATCCTTCGAAACCTGCACCGCCACCTCATCCCACATCACCATCGCATGGCGCTGCGCGTTGCTCTTGGTGATGACGGTCAGCTGCTTGCGCGGACGGGACTGGGCCAGCTTGAAGGCGAAGCGCAGGATGCGCTCGACGCCGACGCGGGTCATCATGCTGACGTCGGTCGCGGCTTCGATCGGGTGGCCCTGGTGCACGCGGCCGCCGACGCCCGAGTATTCGCCTTCCGAATTCTCGCGAACGATGACCCAGTTCAGGTCTTCCGGCGCGCAGCGCTTCAGAGGGCCGTCGATACCCGGCAGGATGCGGGTCGGACGCACGTTGGCGTATTGGTCGAAGCCCTGGCAGATCTTCAGGCGCAGGCCCCACAGGGTGATGTGGTCAGGGATATCCGGATCGCCGGCGGAGCCGAACAGGATCGCGTCCTTGTTGCGCAGGGCATCGAGACCGTCGGCCGGCATCATTACGCCGTGCTTGCGGTAGTAATCGCCGCCCCAGTCGAAATCTTCGAAAGCGAATTTGAACTTGTTGCTGGCTGAAGCCAGCGCCTCCAGCACTTCGCGGCCTGCCGGCACCACTTCCTTGCCGATGCCGTCGCCGGGGATCGTTGCGATTTGGTAGGTCTTCATGTTCCTGTCTCCTGTCTGGGTCTGTCTGGGTGATCGATGAAAGTGCATCCGTGGAACGACTTTAGACGCTGGACGAGGGCAAAGATGTTGGCTAGACTTAATCCGTCTTTAACCCGAGGTTAACAATCAACATGAGTAGCGGCATCCAACCGGCTGAACTTGGCTTCTTTGTATCGCTGGGCACCTGCGGCAGCCTGAGCGGCGCCGCGCGCGAACTCGGCATCAGCACGGCGGCCGTCAGCAAGCGCCTGTCGCAGATGGAAGCGCGGCTGGGCGTGCCGCTGGTGAACCGCACCACCCGGCGCATGAGCCTGACGCCCGATGGCGAAGTCCTGTTCGAGCACGCCCGCCGCATCCTGGGCGAGATCGGCGACCTCGACCAGCTGCTGAGCAGCTCGAAAAGCCAGCCGAAAGGTTTATTGAGGGTGAATGCCACGCTCGGCTTCGGCCGCCTGCACATCGCGCCCGCGATCTCGCAGTACGTCCTCAAATACCCGGAGGTCGACGTGCAGCTGCAGCTGTCGGTGAACCCGCCACCGCTGACCGAGGACCAGTTCGACGTCTGCATCCGCTTCGGCGAACCCGGCGACACGCGCGTGATCGCCAGGAAGCTGGCCTCGAACCGACGCCTCCTTTGCGCCTCGCCCAAGTACCTTGCCGCGCGCGGGGAGCCGTCGACGCCGGGGGAGCTGGTGCGCCACAATTGCATCTGCATCCGCCAGGGCGACGAAGCCTACGGCACCTGGCGCCTGCACCGCGAACGCGATGGCGGCCCCGGTCCCGGCGAGACGGTCAAGGTGCGCGGCAACCTGACCACTAACGACGGCGAGATCGCGGTCAACTGGGCGCTCGACGGCCACGGCATCCTGATGCGCGCGGAGTGGGACATCGAGCGCTATCTCGAGAGCGGACGCCTGGTGCGCGTGCTGCCCGCCTACCGCACGCCGGACGCCGACATCTACGCGATCTACCCGCAGCACCAGCACCAGTCGGCGCGGATCCGGACCTTGATCGAATTCCTGTCGCAGTCCTTCGAGCGCTTTGCCGGGCATCAGGGCGGCCAGGCGGCAGGTTTGTCACCCTGACCTCCGTAATCCCTGCCTCTCTGGCCTGTCCGCCTTTATGTTCATTCCTGTCGGAAAAATTTACATCCTGCCAATCGAAGAATCGGCTTGCGCTGTGAATACCTGTTTTTAAAGCATGATTCCTCATGGCATGTAAATTGCTTGAAGTAAAAGCATACTAATAACCAGGGATGAAAAAATGTACACCAAACTTGCAAAAGTACTGGCCGCGGCTGTCGGCGTCGTGGGCATGTCCTGCGCTCAGGCGACCGTGCTCGATTTCGAAAATGTCGCTAACATCAACAACTACCAGGGCTTTTCATTCAACAATGCGGGCGCGATCGTAGCCAGCGACTACCCTAGCTACCAGGGCGTCGCGCAGGGCCTGGTGTCGGGCACCCACGTCGGCTTCAATCCGACCTTCGGCACCACCTCGTTCAGCTCGGCGACCAGCTTTGCATTCAATAGCGGCTATTTCACCTCATTCGACGGCAGCGGCACGCCGCTGGTGATTTCGGCCTACCTGAATGGCGCGCTTCTTGGCTCGCAAACCTTCCAGATCACCGACCAGCACTACACGCTGATCAATTTGAACCAGAGCCTGTTCGGCAATGTCACTTCCGTCAGTTTTACCAACGATCCAAATGCCGTGGTATTCGACGACCTGACCGTGAATGCGTCCGCGGTGCCAGAACCAGGTTCGCTGGCGCTGCTGGGAATCGCCATGGCCGGCCTGCTTGGCGCCGGACGCCGGAAACACAAGAGCGCGTAACAAGCTTGCCGTCGACCCGGCCGGTCGATGCTGTCATCGATACGCGATTTGATGCGGCCGCCCGCCGGCATGGAGTTCGACTTCAGCCAGCCGGCGGGCGAGCCGGCGCTGACGCCGGCGGATGGCGTTTCATGGCGCGTGTTTGCGAATCCGGTGTCCCTGTTCGTGGGCGAGGTGGCGGCGGTGCTGCTGGAGCTGGCCGAGCCCTCGGTGCGTTCCGGCGTCTGGGACCACAGCGGCTTCCGGCACGATCCGGTGAGGCGCCTCCGGCGTACCGGCTTTGCAGCGATGATGACGGTGTATGGGCCGCGCTCGGCCGCGGAGAAGATGATCGCGCAGGTGGTGCAGATGCATGGGCGCGTATCCGGCACGACGCCTGACGGCCTGCCGTATCGGGCCGACGATCCGCGGCTGCTGGATTGGGTGCATGCGACCGCGAGCTTCGGGTTCACCGAGGCCTATCACCGTTATGTGCGGCCTTTGTCGGCGGCTGAAAAGGATGCGGCGTTTGCCGAGGGCCGGGCTTCTGCCCTGCTGTATGGGGCGGTCGGCGCGCCGGCATCGTGGACCGCTTGGGAAGCGATGCTGGCTGCTGTTGCGCCCGGGCTGGAAGGGTCGGAGGTTCTGGCGGCGTTCTTGCGGATCATGGCCGAGGCGGCGATTGTGCCTGGGCCGATGCGGCCGCTTCAGCGTTTGCTGGTGCGGGCGGCGGTGGAGATGTCGCCGGAGCCGGTGCGTTCCTTGCCGCAGTTGCGTGGACTGGGGCTGCGGTTTGGGGAGGAAGCGCTGGTACGGGCGCTCGGGCGTGGGGCGACCTTGCTGCCGCTCGGGGATACGCCGCCGGTGCAGGCGGCGCGGCGACTACGTGCTCACCACTTGCAGCCACTGTCGTCATAGGCGTTTTTCGCCAGGTCCACCGCAAGCCCGATCACATTCGCCAACAAGTTGGCACTTTCCGCACGCGCCTTCTGGCAATCGACACGGCGGGCGCGTTCGAGCGCGCCCACGATGGGAGCCTCGGGCTGCGCTTTGAGCACCGGCTTGCGGCCCGGGAGCGCCACCAGGCCCTTGCCGCTTTCGCGTGCGATCAGGCGCGCGGTGGCGCGTGCGGATGCCAGGTCGACGGTGGGCGCATTGGTTTCGCTGCCGGCAAGGTCGACGGCGTCGGCCGGGGTCGCAGGGGTGGCAGCCGCCGGCGGTTCAGATTCTTCGATCGTGGGCAGCGCTTGCCGTTGTAGCGCCGGTCCGCGCGACGGACGCAGCGGCAAAGGACTGGGGCGCGGCATGACCTTGTCCGGCAAGGGCGCCGGGGGCGGCGCTTGAGGGGCGACCGGCACCAGCCTGACCTCGATACGCTTGTCCGGGCCGGCGTCCAGGTCGGCCCGATGGGGAAGCCAGGCATGCCACAAACACACTGCGGCGATGGCGTGGGCCACCAGGCTGATACTCCAACCGAGCATGGGGCCGCGGGCATCGGGGCCTTTTGGCATGGCGGTTTGGTGCAGGCTGGCGGCTTGGTTCATTTACCCATTTTAGCTTGGCAGCTGGATGGGAAAGCTCACCAACTGTCACGCTCGCTCGAGCCCCCATTAGTTGAGCGAGACCTGTACCGTCCACGTTCCAGCCGAATCTGCCCTCGCGCGCATGCGCTTGCATGGTTTGCAACTGGGACATTTTGTCCCGAGATATGGCAACTGCTTTTCAGTAGAATGTATTCAAACGTGCATGGGCGCAATGAAAATTTCTAAGCGGATGCACGATAAATCGTCATAACTAACAGCCTGGAAATACGCAAAATCATGGATTGGTTTCCTATAGTCTTCGGTTCGATCAAGGCTCTCGTGCTAGGCACGGGTATGTTCTTCGCCATCAAGTGGCATTACGATCAAGGGCAGAAGGACAAAGACACAAAGATGGAGATGCGCGCGGTGCTGCGCGCGAGCGGCAAGGCGGCCGCAGTCTTCGTACTGACGCTGCTGGGCCTGGGACTTTTCACTTTTTACCTGATCAGGGTGCTCGGTATGTAAGGGGTTCAGGCTGCCTTTGCGCTCTCCTGCAAAGCCCGCAGAGGCAAATCCAGAATAAAAGCGGTCCCCTTCCCCTGTCCGCTCTCCACCCGAATCGCCCCCCCCAACAAAGT